>CBDDAI010000001.1:0-1175161 GCA_965224855.1 Trueperaceae bacterium
TGCCAAACTGGTTTAGGCAACTTGCCTAACTCACCTACTCTTAGTGGGTTTTCTGGATACCAGAAGGCCCTACACTTGATTTCCTCAGAGTTTCCCTTTTGCCTTTTTATACTCGGGTAGCGATAATATCTGCTCCCTTTTGGCACTGTCAAGATAGATGTTCCGTTAGAATTACTAGATATAGCTTCAGCTTCTTCAGGTTTGACCTTTTTCTCAAAATGACAAGCAAGTTTCTCTTTGTCGGAAGAGTGGAATTCAAGGACTAATTCTCTTAAATCTTCTTTGTCAAACCTATATGGTAATTGCTTATCTAACCAGATTAAGTGTTCTTCAGATTTATTATTCTTATAGTGGATTTTTGCAAAGAATACCTTTTCCTTACAGGAAATACTGGTAACAAGATTTCCCTTTTGTAACAAAGTATCTTGCGTTTTATCTGTACCATGATCACCTGTCAAAAGCAGGTGATCAGGAAATTCTAAGAGCCTAAGCTTGTCTACGGGACTATCAAGTTCTGGCTTTGCTTGCATCATGTAGGAGAAGATATCTTCATCCAACCAAGGTTCAAGCGGCTTGTTAGTGTCTTTACCCTGTAACCTTAGCTTTGCTGTCATAACCGTGGCATAGTTACTTTTTTCCTCTTGGTGCTTATACTCGTTTAAAAATAACGATTCCAGCGCATGGCGTTCTAGCTGCTGCTTAACAAAAAGATTGCGTGCTGCATTTGGGTCTTTATTTAAGCGTCTAGCTAGATTTCTATGCTCTACTACACAATACTTGCTAAGCTCATCACTAAAGCCACACGCTACATCAAACAAACTCAGCTCATAAATAAAGTCTTCTTTTGAATGACTATAGTAATCATAGTCAACAAAGGCTTTTCTAATACCTTTTTTTTCAGAAGGTTCTAGCTTTTCTCTCAAAAGTTTGAGGTAATCTGCTTGCCTCTCTTGCTTGATATAAATCCAAGTTGAACCAGAACTTACATCTGGATGTGTCCATGCTAACACCTCTGCTGCTACAGAACATTTCTCTGCACCAAACACGTCCCTAACAGCCCTTAGAAGAGCAAGGCCAACATTAGGAGCGGTAGCTAGAGCAGTTAACAAAGTTTCCTTAGCTATTTCTTGATCTTTCTCTATAGCCTTTTGTCGTTTTTCTAAATCTGGCTCATACTTTGTGGTAATAGCCCCTCCAGATTCCATACAAATACAATCAAAGGCTGTGGTGACTCGAGCGTCAAGATAATGAGCTGGCACAGGCAGTATTGCTATGGGTTGGCAACTATAGGCATGAGCTATCTTGGCAAAGGTTAGCCACTGATTAAGTACATCATCATTTGGTAAGTAAAGACCAAGATCACTTATAACAATAACAGCTCTAGTCCCTTGCAAGTAGCTTAAAGCGCGCTCTTCTCTATGTGCCCTTAAAAGGTCAGTTAGGCTATCTTGGTACTTCGTCAACTTCTTTTGTTTTAAATAGTGCTCCCCAAATAAAAGCTTTATTTTTTCAGATAATTCTGTAAAGTCATGAAACACTGGTCTTAAGTGTTGAGATGTATAGTCTGTTACCAAGCGAATATTAGAAGCTTGGCTTTTTTTAAACCTCCTTGGCAAGGTACGCAAGAGTTTGATTTGAGATATTTTCTTGATAACTAGCTTTATATCTATTTGATTACGTTTCTTATGAGCAATTAGTGCCTCTTGCAAACGTTCTTTTAGTCCTTGCCAGTCAAACAGCAAGCGACTTTTCTTAGGCTGTGTCTTATTTTTCAACTCTTCAGGGATTTCGTGCTCTTCTGGTTCATCTAGCCAAGCTATTTCTTTCTTCACCTTTTCTACTTTATCTTGCTCTACTGGTTGCTCTTCTATGCTTTCCAGCACAAAGTAACTAAAATCTACATTAGAAGTGGCTATTTCAGGTAGTGGTTCTTTTTTCTGCTCTTCTTTAGCTAAAAATCCCAAATCAAGTTTTGGTAGCTTTAACTCTATCTTTTCCGACAGTTTTTCATAGCCAAAGAACTCAGCGTAGTCCTTTAGCTCTTGTTGTTTACTATCTATATCTAGGAAAAGCCTTAGTAGATCTGCTCGGCTGACTTGTGCCATAGGGTATTAGCCCTCTTCTCTATCTTTTCTTAGGTCATCGTGTTTTTGGAAGAAAAATCCACTCACTTTCTCTAAAAGACTAATTTGTTCATCCTCAGTTTTAGCATTTTCCACTAGTACATTAAGTACGTCTAGAAACTCTGCCTGACCGGGAAGAGATACACGTAGATTTTCAGCTTTCATACGGTCTTGCCAAAGTTGTCCAGCTGCCTTTTCCAAAACTCGATGTGAAATGGTGCTCTTTCCTTTACTATCTTGGTGATGTTGTTTACCACGACGGCACAGCAGTTCAACAAAACCCTTCTCATTTTTAGGTAGTGAGAGCTTTAGTACTGCACAGCGCCTTAGGAAGGCTGGTGGCAAGTGTCTTTCATTATTAGAAGTTATTACTACTAGTGCGCAAGAAGAAGTATTATTATCTGCACCAACTGTTTTTCCTAATGGATCCACTCTAAACGAGCCATTTCCTAGGGCCTCGAGCAAGCCATTGGCTAAGTCAGCGTCAGCCTTATCAATTTCGTCTAGTAAAAGTACTGAAGACTTGCCTTCCGAGGTATTAGCATCTTCAGATGCATATACCGGGTAGCCATGTTCAGCCAGCTTAGCCTCTTCACAATGCTTGGCTGCATCTTGCCAATCAAAAGCCCACCACATAGGACCCGGAACTATGAACTGTTCTAAATTAAGTTTTTTATTTAGCTCATCAAGAGAGCATTTCCCATGCATTACACTAAGTAATTGCGCTTCACCAAGCCTCCTAACGGCATCATAACGAAAGTACAAATCTTCTAACTCTGTCTGTGAGTCAATTACCTTAGAAATGAAGCGGCTTTTCAGGATGTGAGCAGCTGCTCGAGCAAGCTGGCTTTTGCCTGTTCCGGGTTCACCTTTGATCAGTAAAGGGCGTTTAGCTGCTCTTGCCGCGTCTATAGCTAATAGGCTTTCTTTATCAAAGACGTGGAAGCTGTGTGGCCATGTCCCTATTTTTGGTAGTTCGTAGACTTTTGTTGTATCTATCTTATCAGCTAGTTTTTCAAATGTTGTTTTCACTGTTACTATCATTTTTCCTTTGTTAGGATTGGAAGCTGTTTTCAATCTCTTCATAAAAGCCCTTAATTGCGGAAGCAAGGTATTCCTCGACCACGAGGGCACTTTCTCCACGTTCGGGATCAAAAGCTACAGCAGCTAAACTTGCCTCAGGAACCATTTCGCATAACATCTTTGCTACACTGGCAAAAACGTCTTTAATGTCTTGAGGTACTTGGAAGGTAATATAAGGGTCAAGCACTTTTCGCTTTCTCTTACTATTTATTTCTCCTGTTAAGTGTCTCTTTTCTTTTTCAGTTAACTCTCTATATTCTATAATTTGCTGATGTGGGCATACAAAATTCCACAGATCAAGCAAGGCTTTTTCAGCTATATCTTTAGGGTCTTCTCGATTTGGCCTATCTATATTCAGGTCTATACCTGTTTCAACACTGGACTCTCCCTGAACTGTATAAAAATCACTGTGATCTACTAAAACAACTCCCCTTTTTGACTCAGCAGCCATAAAAATCTCTACTCCTAATTTTGTAGAAACAGGAACATAGAAAATTTTTAGTGACCCATCCATCCTATGAGAAGACACGTCATATTGATCAGCTAAGGCAATGTGTAATATCCAACCTAATCAAGAATAAAACAGCTTTTCCATTCCTTTGTTAGTCATGCTGTCATCTTTTTGTAGTTCAGAATAAAGCTCACCAGTGGAAGGTGTAAATTCCCTAATAGCTAGGGCAAAAAGTCCATTCAAAGTCTCATCAACACTTTGGCTATTTTCTCCTTGATGTAGATCAACGATAAACTTCGCAATATCTTCAGCGCTATCTTCTTGCCCCTCAAACTCTTTGGGGAGATCCTCTACTTTTATAATGCTCTTAGCAAGGGCTCTTAATAATAATTTTGCATGTGGAAACTCTAGAAGTTTCTGAATTTCTGTGCTGACTAGCCCAAAGCATTTTTCTTTTACTGCCTCTCTTTCAGCTTGTTTTATCTCTTTTGCTACTCTTTCTTCAACTTGTTTTACCTCTTCGAGACTTCTTTCTCTAAGCCTTGTATAGAACAAAGCTAATTCAAGAAGCTTATTCCATTCTTGATCTGTAAGTTTTAGTCCTTCACGTAATAATCTGAATTTTTCATATGAGGTCGTACTTTTACCTCTTACGAACCTATTGAAAGTGTCAGACCTTTCTATGCCCATCTTCCTACCTGTTGCTATCTGAGTCAGCCCTCTATTTGTGTGTAGTTCCTCTAGATACTCTTGAAATTCATCTGGGGAATCGTAATCCTCTTTTACTTTGTTTGACAACATTTAAATCTCCTTGAACAAATTTTGATGTATTTTCTTTGTATAAGGTTAATCCGAGGGTATAACCTAATCGCTCATTCTAAATCATTTATTGATGGAAAGAACCGTGTATCTATGAACGATATCAACTAGCAAGAACATTGTCTGAGAAGTTATAATTAATTTACAAGCTCAAAATTATACTCGTACAAATGTTCCTGCTAGCCTAAACCGAATATCAACAGCCCTACACCACCTTTTCTATAACTCTACTTCTAAGAGGATCGACCTCAGAGGCAGAGATGGTTGAGTACATTTGCCTACTAGAATGGTTTTTTGCCATCCTTATAAGTGCAACTATCTGTTGTGGAGCACGCTGCTTACAAATTACCATCGAGGCTTTAGAGTCAGAAGCCGTGAACAGCTTCACAACACCGTCAGCTAAGAAGTGAGAAAAAGCCCCGCCAACACAGCTCTCCTTAGTAATCTTGTCAAGGGAAATAACTGACCTCTTTCGTCTCAGAAAGCCTTCCCGTGAAAAAATACGTCTGTTGGTCACTACCCACAACCTCTGATTCTCAAAAAACCTATCCAAGCCAGCTATCACAGCAAAAATAAAGCTAACTCCGAATAGTACCCAGCCAATGCTTGGATCATAGGTTACTCCTACCATGATCGGCAAAAGTAGTAACAAAGCCAAGAGCAAACAAAGCAAATCGTTAGGAATAAAAAACTGTTGTTTAACCTTCTGCACTATATCTTCCCCCTCTTCAAAAGCATAACCATAGAGCTTACCAAAAGTGGACATTATTAAATCCTCCAGTTCCTTAAATGAAATCCTCGACCAGTTCGAGTAAAAAGATGAAAACGGCTGAAATCTTTACATAGACCTTTTTCAGCACCCCCCTCAGAATTAAAACTACTTCAACCATAATAATGCTCCTTACTTACAGGCCATAAATAACCTGCTAGGTTATTTATAAACTCTCTGAAAAAAATCTTCAGCATTGACAGCAGATCCCTAGTGTAGAATTAAAATTACTCCAACCATACTAATCCGAAAAGATACTGAGCATTGATTTGTTGCCCAAAATCATTGATTTTTCCAGAATTTTATTGCGGTTATAAATTTCAATTACTCAAACAGGATAGATTTATACCTTGCCAGACAAGGCATGTGACGTAATACGCCTACCTGAAAAGCTTTTGAAACTTTGGTCGTAATATAGAAGAAATCAAATGTCTTCCTGAGCCTAAAATCTCTTATAGATATTAAATATTTGTTTCTGGCAGCCATTTATTGACCCATTAAAACAGTTTTATTCCTGCCTAAAAAGCAGCTTCTTCTACTGAATTAAAAAGTGGGTAGTAACAACTTTTTGAATACCTAAAGGTTAATAAATCCCTCTCCTAAAGGAAATCGGCTACAATCAATAAAAATACTGAGCTAGCAATGCTGAAGATAAATTTTGGGTGAAGTATAAATTTTTTAGCGGGGAAAACTAAATAAGAAAGAGGTAAACATGAAACTTTATCATACTCTATCCAAATATGTAAAGTGCCATCTTGACGACCCTTAGGTAACTTTATAAATTTCCAGCCCAAAGACCTACAAGGCTAAAAAAGCCAATCCCTAATTAGCATCACCTAGCAAATCAAAGGAGAAGTTATGAATAAAATAAGAATCTCTATACTAGTCCTAGCACTACTAGCATTTAGCAACGCAACACTTGCCCGTTCAGGAGTATGTGAAGATTTAGTTCATGGCATTGGAGCATTGGTTTATTTTTATGCCTACCCCAATGCCTCCTATGAAGAAGCCTTTTGCGAAGGTTCGAAACCAAGCTACTATGGTTCTACCCTCTACTACTTCACCGTTCTTGGCACTGGGATGAATGGAGGACCACTGTGAACCGAAGTGATTGTTGAGGTTAGCTCTGACCTCGAGCTTTTAGACTTACGATTCGGGAACCACAACTCATTCTTCTGGCCACCCGGAACAAGCTCTGCCGTTTTTGGCTTTATACTCGAGGAAATAGCGGAAGCCATAAACGAATCCGATTGGTAAAGACTGCTAACAACTGTGGATAACTATTCTAGTTTTCATTAAAAACAACCACTCTAATAACCTTGTTCTTGTGATGGGGGCACTGCTGTCACTTTACCTTGTCAGGGAGAAATATTCGATCGAGGATGCCTTGAACTGGTTGTTCCATAAGGGCTAGTAAGTCCTTGTGACGAAGTTTATAAAGCATTGGTAACTCTAATGTTACCACTTAATAACAGTAAGCTGCTGACTTTTTTGGTTTTAGGTGTTAGTGTTGCATTAAGTGGTAAGAAGTAAGGTAAGGAAGGAATTAATATGACTACTCTTGTTGTTGGAGCAAGTGGCGCAACTGGGCAACTGCTCGTGGAGCAACTGCTAAATCGTGGGCTGAGTGTCAAGGTAATTGTGCGAGATGTGAACAGTCTGCCTGAAACCATCAAGAACAATGATAAAGTGTCCATAACCCAAGCAAGTATTCTAGAACTTAGTGATGCTGAGATGATACAGCATGTTAAAGGGTGTGATGCAGTAGCTTCGTGTCTGGGGCACAACTTGAATTTTAAGGGTATTTATGGCTACCCTCGCAGGTTGGTAACAGAGGCCACGCTTAGGTTGTGCAATGCTATAAAAGCAAACATGCCAGAAAAGCCAGTCAAGTTTGTGCTTATGAACACTGCAGGTAATAGCAACTTAGATCTTACAGAGCAGGTCTCGTTTGGCCAAAAATGCGTAATCTGGCTTTTACGATTACTGTTGCCTCCACACGCGGATAATGAAAAGGCAGCAGATTTCTTGCGCACAAAGATTGGTCAGGATGACAAATTAATAGAGTGGGCAGCAGTTCGCCCAGACAATTTGACCAATGAAGCCCAGGTGACCGAATACGAGGTACATCCTTCACCAATTAGAAGTGCAATATTCAATGCAGGTACTACTAGTAGAATTAATGTAGGTCATTTCATGGCTGATTTGATTACAGAGGATGACATATGGAGTAAGTGGAAAGGGCAAATGCCAGTGATCTACAACGAGGTACAATTGTAGTGCAAGCCTTGCAATTCTCATTTCCACCCAAGGGTAGGTATAGAATTAAGAAAATATTACTAAGTATTCATAATCATAAAGCACTCTAAAGAAACAATAACTTGTTAAAATGAGGATTATTGCAATCAAAGATCTTTCATTCAATAGCGAGTCTCGCAAAAAAGTAGCACATCCTAAGGTCCTCTGTGCCATGTCAGGTGGTGTAGATTCCTCGTTAGCAGCTGCGCTTCTAAAGGAACAGGGGTTTGAGGTTATTGGTGTTATGATGCGCTTCTGGCCTGATGATAAGGCCTGCGGTGCTTTTGACCTTTGCTGTAGCCCAGAAGCCGCCTATGATGCTAGACGAATTGCCGATAGTTTGGACATACCTTTTTACTTAGTAGATTATCGTGATGCTTTTGAAACTACTGTTATTAGTCCATTTCCTGAAATTTACCAAAAAGGTGAAACCCCCAATCCTTGTATATTGTGCAATCGCGAAATCAAGTTTGGCGCACTTTTAAAGAAAGCTTTTATGCTTGGATGTGACTATCTTGCCACAGGACACTATGTAAAACGCGTAATTGGTAAAGAAGGTGCAGAGCTTCATAGAGGAGATGATGATAAAGATCAAACTTACTTTCTTTGGGCCATTGCTAAAGAAAGTCTTCCTTATTTACTCTTTCCCTTAGCAGAGCTTAGCAAAGATAAGGTAAGATTTGAGGCTGAAAAGCGTAAGTTTACTACTGCTTATAAACCTTCTTCACATAGCCTTTGCTTTATTTCAACGACAGTTAAAGACTATCTTAAGGAGCATACTAAACCAAAGTTAGGACCAATTATAGATGCGGCAAATAACCATAAGGTAATTGGCGAACATCAAGGTTTGCAATTTTATACCATAGGACAGCGTAAAGGTTTAGGCCTCTATCATTCTCACCTAGAGCGTTTTGTTATAGAGCTTGATACTAAAAACAATGCTGTTGTGGTGGGAACAAGGGAAATGTGCTGCTCTCTTAATTTAGAGGCTAAAAATGCCAATTTTATGACTGATGACATACCAAAAAGAGTCTTAGCCCAAACACGCTACCGACAAAAACCTCAAGCTGCAACTTGTAAGAGAACAGGTGAAAACAGCTTTACCTTGTACTTTGATAAACCAGTTTTTGCTATTACCAAAGGGCAATCAGCTGTAATTTATGATGGTAGTAGACTCTTAGGTGGTGGGGTCATTGACTAATGTATAATGTCCTTATAGTGTTACTTTTAATTTTCTTTAAAGGAATCAAGTGAGAAAGCTAGTTATTGTAGTTTTGCAAAGGTTCAGTAAACTTAGGAAATCAGGAAAACTTTAATAATTGGCCAGATCACTATTAATGATTTGCGACTGTCTGCTAATGTTAGCCATTAGCCTTTAAGACTTCTTGTAAGATTATCTAATCCAAGTAACCTAATGAGGTAAGAATTTTTTATGCCATCAAAAAACCCTTTTTATCTAAGAAAGAAGCCGTATTTATTTTTTTTATACTACCAAGTTCATCAAACCCTAGGTGAGGAAGGGGCATATGTCAACCATTAATTTACTTTTCTCCATTGCCCTTCTGGGAATGTTTACAGCACTTATTTATTGGCTTATTTTGAGTTGGGGAGCTTATCTTTATCATAGAAATTTTCACAAAGCTCCGCCCAAAACCCTTAAGCTTGGAGATGCTCCTCTAGTATCCATTTTAGTACCAGCTCACAATGAAGCTTTGGTTATAGAAAAGAGCATACGTTCCCTTAGCACTCTAGATTATCCAAACTTTGAAATTATAGTTATTAATGATGGCTCGAGTGACAATACCGGCAGCATTTTAGAGTCACTATGCCAAGAAATTCCTGATCTTACTTGCATAAATGTTCCTAAAGGACAAGGAGGTAAAGGTAAGTCTGCAACACTAAACTGTGGTTTAAAGTATACTAAGGGCGAGCTTATAGCTGTTTATGATGCAGATAACACTCCCAAAGCGGATGCCCTTAAACACCTTGTGCACACACTGTTAAGTGATTCTGAGTTGGTTGCTGTTAATGGCAAGGTACGCACTCGTAATCGTGATGCAAGCCTTTTGACGCGTTTTATAAACATAGAGTTTATTAACTTTCAGTGGCTGTTCCAAGCTGGCCGTTGGCACTGGTTTAAGCTTTCTACCTTAATGGGTACTAACTATCTCATTTATAAAAGCACTTTGCTCGAGCTAGGTGGTTTTGACGAAAGTTCTTTAGTTGATGACATGGAAATGAGTTTACGCATATTTGAGAAAGGTAAGCGTATTTGTTGGATACCTGAAGCTGTAACTTGGGAGCAAGAACCTGAAACCTTGCCAGTATGGTTTAGGCAAAGAGTCCGTTGGGCTAGAGGAAATCTTTATGTAGTGTGGAAATACTTTCCAACCGCTATAAGAAAACCACGCATGGTGGGTTTAGAATTTATCAATATCTTGCTTAACTATGTTATTTTCCTGCCCACCCTCTTCTTAAGTCATAGTGTTTTTTTAATGAATATAACAGGCTTAGCAGAGGTTACAGTACCAGCAATTTTTAGTTTAGTATGGGCATTATCATTTTTTATATATAGTTACCAAGTTACCTTTGCCACCTATGTTGAAGAACCAGAGTCATCAAATTACTTGCTAGGCATTATGAGCTATTTCACCTATGCACAACTTTTTGTACCTGTTTCTGCCAAAGCCATATTTGATATTTGCCGAGATATTTTATTACAGCGTGAGGTACATTGGGTTAAAACTCCAAGGACTCGTGAAATAGTAAGCCCTCAACCTAGCAACGTAACAATGAGAGGCCAGAAAACTAACTGATTTTTTATGAAAGTTAAAATTTGTGGCATAACTAATGTTGAGGATGCCCTTTATGCTGAAAAGGCAGGGGCAGATGCTATTGGGTTAGTTTTTCAAGAAAACTCTAAACGATTTGTAGATTTTGCCAAAGCTGCAGATATTTGTAAGGCTTTGGGAGTTTTTATAGTGAAAGTGGGCGTTTTTGTTGATGCTAATCCCAAGTATGTTTTAGAGGTCGCCAAGAAATTGCACTTAAGTGCAATCCAACTTCATGGAAAAGAATCTGAAGACTATATACTAAGAATTAAAAGGTATCTTCCGGTCATCAAGGCTACTAACATAAACGATGTTTTTGATATTAAAGCATTAAAATACACATCAGCCGATGCGCTGCTCATTGATAGTTCTGTGCCAGGAAGTGGCAAAACTTTTAAGTGGTCGAAAGCTAAATCTTTACAAAAGATACCTAAACTCATTTTAGCAGGAGGACTTACTCCTCAGAATGTTAGCGAAGGTATAGGACTCTTTAAGCCTTATGCCGTTGATGTGTCTTCTGGGGTGGAATTAAGCTATGGGATAAAAGATCATCAAAAAATGTTAGATTTCATTCTTATAGCAAAAAAGGCTAGTTATCCACAGGCCTGTGGATAACTTTTTTTGTCTCTAGGGTAGCTAAAACTAGCAATGTCGAAAATGATTAACATCTTCTAGAAAAGGGTTTTTATTTGGTTAAACAAATGCCAAATACTTAACAAAATTGTCAGATGTTTGTCAAGCTCATAAGTTATCCACAGCTTTTAATTTTCATCATTATAAAGAGTTGTAGAAAACTTCCTAAGCCTAGAGCCAAAATCCTTACACTATTTTAACCTTTCTAGTTCTAACGAATTGTGTAGCCAGCCAATAGCCCCTCCTAAAAAGGAAGAAGCAAGCAGAATACTGTAACCTTATCAGTTTGGCATTGGCAGCACCCAATCTTTTGTTGCTAAGTCATAGCTTTCTTTGGTTAAGTCTATTTCTGGGTTTATGTAGGGGGTGCTCGAGCGCCCATTTAAACTAACATAAACATCAGCATAAACCTCTAAATCTTCATGCTCCTCACGGAATTTATCTTCTATAAAGTGAGCAAATTGCAAAATCATATCTGGTTGAAAAGACATTTGCTTTTCTTGTTGAGGGGTCAGATACTCACAGGGATATACTTCCCAAATTTTGTTTGTGTTGGGGTCTTTAACTGTAAAAATAGCTAAGCCTGTTTTTTCTACTAACATTACTCGCCAAGAAAAACGAAAACCCTCTTCGCTCCATAGCACATTACTAGGGTAAAAGTTGTGCCTTAGGGTCATGCCTATTTGAAATAAAAAAGATAAACTAATGATTGTTAAAACCAGTACCGCTCTATTGGGTTTAAAGGTATTCACTAAATTTTGATTATTAAAGAATAAAATAGGTTTTTTAAACAAACGGCGAATAAAATTAGCAACCCTCAAATAATCCTTCTCTGAAAAGAAGATAAGTGTAGATACGATCATAATCCACGGAAACATACCTATATGGAAAAGTAACGCCGTCATGACATGGAACCCAATAACTGCTAGGTAAGCCAAGAATCTTGTTTTACGCCACAACAAGAAAAAGACAATAGTCAGATCATAAAAAGCACCTGACCAGCTCATGACATAAGCCATCCACACTTCATCAAAAAGTTGTCCTAATAGAGGTAAATCAGTGTTAGCTCTCAACCAAATGCGTAGGGGCATAGCTTGAAAAAGCCAATCGGGCCCTAACTTGGCTAGACCAGCAAAGAAATACACTAAAGCTAGTTGTGAACGAATGGCATAAAGTACCCAAGTGGGTGCTGCGTTACTTTGCCTAGTCAAGCCTAAACGGGCATCTAGAGAAAAACTTTTATTAAGTGGCAAGAAAATGAGCAAGAAGCTCATTAGTGATACAAAGTAGTAATGGTTGAGGTAGTAAGTTTTATCCAACAACTCAACATAGGTAAAAAGTAAAAAGAAACCCACAGTACTAAAGCGATAAAAGAGCCCTAAAGCTATGCCTAAAGCTAACAAAGCCATAGCTAGGAATACTCCATATATCCAAGGTTCAGGTAGTGGCTTTACCCAGTCAAAGCCAAGATAAGTAAAGTGAAATTCAGGGGCTATATAAAATTCATGTACCCAACCGCGCAGCACAAAACGTACTACACTGATTAACATTAGTAATCCGAAAGCAATACGAAATACTACAAGGGGCATCATGCTTATAGGCTGCTGTAATTTGTGCCAGAGAGAATTAATCAGTATTAGAACCTTTTCGTCTATAAATAGCTATTGCTATAAGTAACAAAAAAATACCCAATATTGGAAACAAAACATAATCAAGATAGCCAATAAGTGCTGTCAAACCCAATACTCCTAGTAACACGACTAAGATAGGAGTAAAGCAGCACAAAGCTGTTATTACAGTTCCAATAATACTAATTATCAGAAGCTTGTTTTTCTTCATTAGCAACGTGCTTTCTGTTGTTGAGTAGGAGGGCAAGGTACATCTCCATAGGAACAAAACACACAGCAATCATTGCCTTGGGGGTGTAAAGTTTCATGGCAGTTTTTACATTTATAGAAATATTGACAGGCATCTGTTGGCATAGTTTCACTTGAAGCAAAGTGACAATTAGGGCAAATTATTGTTGACTCGAGCACAATCACATCACTACCTTATGAATAATACTCAGCAAAGTGCAGTAGGACACCTGATGGGTCCCAAACAAAAGTTACTAAAGCACCATAGGATTGTTCTTTAGGTTCTTTGAGACGGGCATATTTGTAATTACCTGCTTCAATGACCTTTGAAGCGTGTTCCCACCAAGCTTTAGCATCATCGACTTTAATGAGCATCATAAAATTATTAGCCCAGTCTTTATTGTAGTAATTTTGCAAGTAGAAGCGACAGTTAGCTAGCTCGAGTTCTGCAAGACTATCATCTTCAGCTTGAAAGTTTACTTGCCAGCCAAGTGCTTTGTAGAACTCAAGTGATTCGCTAAAGTTCATTGCAGGCACAAAAACTTTTATATCCTTAGCAATTGGTAAGTTCATGAGACTCCAAGAAATTTGCTGTATTCAGGCGGTAACTCAATCTCAAATCGCTGACATAGTGCTAGTACATCACGATAATCATTTACATCAAGCTCATAACCTGTATGAAAGAAGAGCATCAACTCCCCAGCTACCATCAACATGAACTTTAATGTCATTATTTAGTTAGCAATTGGACTATTTCGATTACTTTTTTAGCAGGCATTTTAGGATCCATCTTGGTACAAATCTTTCAAAACATTTTGTTAAGTGACACTAAGCTAAGTGTTGATAACAAAGCAAGGAGTTGCTATCAATATTGTTTGCCCAAAAAGCTCATTTAGGGTAACTTTTGTATCTGAATCAAGATCTAAGGCTGTAGTAGTTGAGTCCTCGAGCCTCTTAATGGGCTGTTTAACTACTAATAAATGACATCATCTTGCGCAGACGCTTACCAGTCTCACTTAATTTATGTGCAGAAGTATTGCGCCGTCCTGCTTTTAAGCGAGGTTGTCCTACTTGATTTTCTAATAAGAAATCTTTGGCAAACTCCCCTGATTGAATTTCTGTAAGAATGCGTTTCATTTCAGCTTTAGTTTCTTCAGTAATAATGCGTGGCCCTGTCCTGTAATCACCATACTCAGCAGTATTACTAACTGAGTAACGCATACGCTCTAAACCACCTTCATAAACTAAATCCACTATTAACTTCATCTCATGCAAACACTCAAAATAAGCAATCTCAGGATCATAGCCTGCGGCTGTCAGGGTTTCAAAACCTGCTTGCATGAGGGCAGTTACCCCTCCACAAAGCACAGCCTGCTCGCCAAATAGGTCGGTTTCTGTTTCTTCTCTAAAACTTGTTTCCAAAACTCCTGCTCTGGTTCCTCCTATAGCCTTTGCATAAGCAAGGGCTAGGTCTTTGGCATTACCACTAGCATCTTGATGAATAGCTAGTAAACAGGGCACTCCGGCACCCTCAGTGTAAACACGGCGTACTAGATGACCAGGACCTTTAGGGGCAATCATGAAAACGTCTACATTACTTGGAGGTACCACTTGCCCAAAGTGGATATTAAAGCCGTGGGCAAATAGCAGGGAATTACCCTCTTCAAGTTGAGGCGCTACTTCCTCGCGATAAACTTTGCCTTGCACTTCATCAGGTAAAAGAATCATAATAAGATCAGCAGTTTTTGCAGCTTCAGCAACACTCATAACCTTAAGGCCAGCCTTCTCAGCCTCAGCACGACTGCTTGAATCCTCGCGTAAGCCCACCACAACATTCATGCCACTATCTTTTGAATTGAGTGCATGGGCATGCCCCTGAGAACCAAAGCCAAGTACTGCTATGGTTTTGCCTTGTAAGTGCTCTAAATTTGCGTCACTGTCATAGTAAATATTTGCCATTTTAAACATCTCCTCTAAGTTTTGTAAAAGCCTAACTCAACAAAAAAAACAGCTATTTGCTTTTAAAACATAGCGTTGTAAAGGGTTAACATGTTTTCTCACAGTATATTGATAAGTGGATTTCATCCTAAAGTCATTAACCTTGTGTTATCTTAACATCGTTTGCTTAGAGCAAACAAATTAATGAATCTATAGTGTTTTACATATGCCAGAAATGGGTTAATTTTGAACATTTTATAACTTGCACACCTTGCAAACTATCTGAATGTAAAGACGCAAAGCGTCCAAGGTATGTACTAAGCAAAGCTCGGGAACAAGTTGAGTGCCCATTTTCAAACCATTGAAGGTATAACAGCACACTTTGAGGAGGTACGTAGTATGAAAAGTTTTTCAATATTCCTTTTCACCATCACCCTTTTGTTTTCATTGTCCTCTTTTGCTCAAGATTTGCCTAGTCATGCTGAAATTCGCGAGGCCCTGCAAGCTGTTGTAATAGAGGATAATGGTGGACTTGCTTTGCACATGTGGGCAACTGTTGTAGATAGAGATGGTGTAGTACAAGCAGTGGTTTTTTCTGGCGAAGATCGTGGAGACCAGTGGCCAGGCAGTCGAGCTATTTCAGCTCAGAAAGCAAATACTGCCAATGCTTTTAGTTTGCCAGCTTTAGCCCTATCAACAGCCAATCTTTTTTCTGCAGTACAGCCCGGCGGCAGTTTATTTGGTTTACAATTTAGCAATCCGGTTGATGCCTCTGTAGCTTATGGTGGTGATTCAGAAGCTATAGGTACAGAAGATGATCCTATGGTAGGCCAGAAAATTGGTGGGGTAAATGTTTTTGGTGGTGGCCTGGCTCTTTATAATGCTGATGGTGTGCTTGTTGGAGCTGTTGGCGTGAGTGGTGATACTTCTTGTGCAGACCACAACATTGCTTGGAAATTACGTGATGCCCTCGGTCTTGATAACGTGCCTGGTGGTGTAAGTACTAGTGGCGATGACAACATCATTTATGACATTGAAGAGGGTATAAGTGCTGGTGGCTTTGGTCATCCTGTGTGTAATCTCGCAGCCACTGATATTGGTCGTGATTTGCCCTCGAGCAACCCTCTAGGCGAATAAGTACTGGTTTAACGAATGCTAAACACTATAAACAATAAGAAGAGTCCTAAACATGCTAAAAGCCAATACCTAAAAGGGTACCAAGACTGGTTTTGCAAAGCAGCAAAAAATCCCCTTAAGGGGTACATTTCTGCGACCTCAAGTATACCACTTTGAGTTTCACTTAGCTTTATAGTTTCAAGCTTTCTTTCTTCTTGAGGCAGATGGTAGCTTTTATTCTTAAAATTAACAGTTTCTAAATGGATTACTAAAGCTGTTATATTATCAGGGCTACCTAACTCATTAGCTTGTAGCATCAGCTTTTCGACAGCTTCTTTAGGATTATTATTATTAACTACTTCAACTATCTCTTCACTGCTAAACAGTGTACTTATGCCATCACTGCATAAAAGTAGTTTATCTCCATCTTGAACAAACATATGGAAGAGATCAAGCTCGACTTCCTGAGTTGCTCCTAGGGCATTGGTAATTACATTACGCCAATGGTGAGTTTTTGCCTCAAACTCAGTTAAAATTCCTTGACGCACTCTGTCTGCCACCCAACTATGATCACGAGTAAGCTGTTCTATTTTTCCATCTCTAATAAGATAAGCCCTCGAGTCACCTACATGACCAATAAAACCTATCTGATCATCAAGAAAAAGAGTAGTAAGAGTAGTGCCCATACCTTGACTACCAGCTACTTCATTAGAGTAATCATAAATTTCTAAATTTGCAGTTTGAATAGCCTCACTCATAATTATAGGGGGGCGTTCATGTTCATTTTCAAATGACTTTAGAACAACTTCAATGGCCATTCCACTAGCAACTTCACCATCCTTATGCCCTCCCATTCCATCAGCAACAATTGCTAGAATACCTTGTGGCAACTTATCAATGAAATAGGCATCTTGATTATTATTGCGTACTAGACCAGCATCCGTTGAGCCTGCAAAGTGTATACTTACACCAAGTTCTTGAATTGTTTTAGAAGTAATAGTTAGCTCTGCACTCATTATCGTCTCTATGTATATGTTATCATATAAATATTAGTCTAGAAATGTTTATGGAGTTTTGGTTTATAATATTAAAGTTCACCTATATTCGTTAAGCAAAACTTCTCATTAAAACTTACTATGAATCCTACTTAAATAAATTTGGAAGTAAAGTAAAAGTAATATTTTGGCAAGCCATTAGAAGCCATTACTATGCAGGTAAAATTATCTATATGAGTAAGGTAGTTTAATACCTAGAAAATTAACTCATTAAACAAACAATAAGTTATAGTGCTGTGTATTGTTGAGCAATTCTCACATCAAAACCTTAAGAAAGATATTCACATATGAAATTTGCTTTTGAGATAGCTAAGGAAGTGAGTAATGGTAATGCAACTGCTGAGTTTGTAACGAAAAAAGCCTTAGAAAAGGCCAAAAGAGTTCAGGAAAGTTTAAATGCCTTTATTACTATTGCTGATGATTATGCTTTAAGGCGTGCAAAAGAAATTGATGCTAAGTACCAGAAAGGCGAACAACTTGGAGTACTTGCTGGTGTGCCTATTGTCATTAAAGATAATATTTGCACTAAAGGGATACTGACTACAGCAGGTTCAAAAAGCTTGAAAGATTTTGTGCCTCCTTATAGTGCTACTGTAGTACGTCGGCTCGAGCAAGCAGATGCTATAATCATTGCTAAAAGCAATCTTGATGAATTTGGCATGGGTAGCAGCAATGAGTACTCAGCTTTTGGTGTTGCTCGCAATCCTTGGGATCTTAGCAGGGTTCCTGGTGGTTCTTCAGGCGGTTCTGCCATTGCTGTAAGTACACAAGTTGCCCCCATTGCTCTAGGTACTGATACCGGTGGATCGGTGCGTCAGCCAGCAAGTTTAAACGGTATCATTGGTTTTAAACCAACCTATGGTCGCCTTTCTCGCTACGGAGTAATTGCTTTTGCCAGCTCACTAGATCAGATAGGAATAATGACTCAAAGTGCTCAAGACCTCACTTTGGCAATGGATGTTATGAGTGGTCATGATCCTTACGATGCTACTAGCATAGTAGAATATAACCCTCCTAGCTTTGTTGAGGCTGTAAGTAGCGCTAAAGACTTAAGTGGTTTACGGGTAGGTATCGTTCGTGAGCTTTGTGGTGAAAGTAATAGTGATGAAGTACTAACTATTCTAGAAAACACTAAAGCCATACTTGAGAACCTTGGTGCAAAAATAGGTGAGGTATCAATTCCTCATGCTTCCTACGGTATCGCCACTTACTATCTAGTAGCACCTGCTGAAGCCAGTAGCAATCTTGCTCGTTATGATGGGATGGTTTATAGCACTCGAGTAGGTGAAAATTCTTTGGGGCAGGCTCAGTCTATGAGCAAGTCACGAGGAGCCAGCTTTGGAGCAGAAGTGCGTCGCCGTGTACTTATTGGTACCTATGCACTTTCAGCAGGCTACTATGATGCCTATTATGGTAAGGCTTTAAAAGTACGCCGCCTTATTGCTAATGATTTCAATAAGGCTTTTGCCGAGTTTGACATTCTCTTAACCCCAACCACTCCTTACTCTACTAATCTTATTGGCGAGCAAATTAATGATCCACTTGCTATGTACCTTAATGACATCAATACAGTGTTAGCTAATCTTGCTGGCATTGCCGGTATTAGCATTCCTATGGGAATGACTACCAACAAGATGCCCTGCGGAATGCAAATGTTAGCACCTGCTATGAAAGATGAAAGACTTTTTCATGTCACAAGAGTTATAGAGAACTCTTTAGGAGGGCAAATCACGAAGGAAATTCCAGATCTTGCAGAATAGCTTCTAAAATTCCTCCCACCACTAAAGCAGCGGGGTTCTTTTTGGTAGGGCGTTCATTTCAAAAAGACTCTAGCTAGTGCTTGATAAGCGCCTAGGTACAAATACTTGTGAGTCTTTATTGGAATACAAATTGGTAGACATTAGGGCTTCATTAATGCTCGAGCATAAGTGACTCTGGCACTTCCAAAAGCTCAATTAGATAGTTGGTAAAAAGAGCTGCCTCAGCTCCATCAATAATGCGATGATCAAAAGAAAGTGACAAGTAAAGCATTTGCCTAGCTATGATCTTATCCTCGCCATCCTCTTCTACCACTACAGGACGTTTTTTTATAGTGTGAATACCTAGAATGGCTGCCTCAGGTACATTTACTATAGGGAAACTAAAAAGTCCGCCTAAAGAGCCTATATTGGTAATGCTAAAGGTGCTGTGCTGAATATCCTTTGGGTCTAGCTTGTTTGACCTAGCTTTTTCTACTAAAATAGTAAGTTTCTTGGCAATATCAAGTATGCCTCTATTCTCAACGCCATTTATAACAGGAACAACCAAACCATTCTCAGTAGCAACAGCAATACCTATATTGTAATAATGCTTGAGCACAATTTCTTGAGCTTTTTCATCAAAACTAGAGTTTAAGATAGGGTACTTTCTTAGTGCTACCAGCACAGCCTTAACAATAAAAGGCATATAAGAGAGTTTAACACCTCTCTTTTCAGCCAGAGGTTTAAGTTTCTTACGCAAAGCCACTAGCTCAGTAACATCAACTTCATCAACGTGTAAGGTGCGTACACTTTGTAAGTGGGAAGCCACCATTTGCTGAGCAATGACCCGTCTGAGTCCACGCATAGGCAAACGCTCTTCTTGCGTGGCATAGCCTTCTGGAGTAACATAATTAATTTGATACTCTGGCAAAGCTGGTTTAGTACTTTTAGCTGAGTGGCTTCTTACATCTTCAACACGAATACGTCCATTAGGACCACTACCTTTAATGTTTTCAAGGGGAATGTCAAGCTCTCTAGCTAACTTGCGAGCAGCAGGCACAGCCAAAATACGTTCATATGGACCTATTTTATCTGGCAAGCCAGCATCACCAGCTGTATTTTTAGTAACTGAGATGGTTATTTCTTCATCAGCCTCACTGGCTTGGAAGAAGCTCAGGGATTCACTTTCATCTGGTGCTTCATCTTGGTTAGCAAGGGGTGCTTCTTTTTCTGGTGGATTTTCACTTAAAGCTTGAGCTTCATCAGCAAAACGAGCTATCGGAGTTTGCACAGCTACTACATCACCTTCGCTCACTAAGTGTTTTTCAAGGACTCCAGAAAAAGGGCTAGGCAATTCCACAGTTACTTTATCAGTCATTACTTCAACAATAGGTTGATTTTCGCTTACAGTTTCCCCCTCGGCAACTAGCCACTTGAGGATCTCACCTTCAACTACAGATTCAGCAAGTTCTGGGAGTAAAAATTCTCGAGCCATAAATAATCTCCTAAAATAACAATGCCTTATAGAAAAAACTTTTTAGGACTAGTTTGTATAGGATGAAAAGGGCAGTGGACATGCATGTCCACTGTGGGTTAATCTAGGGTGGAGGTATTATATGTTAACATTAGATGTTAATTGGTTAGCTGTTATTGCTTGCGCTGTCGCTAATATGGTTATAGGTTCAGTTTGGTATGGGCCACTTTTTGGTAAGCTTTGGCTCAAAAGCATTGGTAAGACTAAAGATGATTTAAAGAACCCTGCACCTGCCATGATAACTTCATTCATAATGTCTCTTATAATGGCGTTTAGCTTAGCTATGTTATTGAAAGCTTTAGGAGTTGATGCTCTGGCAAACGGTATTATCCTTGCTTTACTAGTCGGTATTGGTTTTGTGAGCACCTCACATTTTACCAGTGATGCATTTAATAGTACTAATCCAGTAGTGACGATTCTTTATGTGCTTTATACAACAATATCTTTAGTGGTGATGGCGATTATCTTGGTTCTTTGGTAATAAGTTATCCTTCAGTAATTAGTGTTCTCACTCCTGCACTACGAAATATATTGGCTAACTTCTTTGCTTTTTGTATTGTAGTAGTTTTAGCTACAACTGCCTCTCCATCTAAAAGCATTCTTTCAAGTTTAACAGGGTCTATCTTAATGGTTTTTGTGATCCTTTCGACTGTCGAAATTACTTCTACTACGCTTACTGATGATGCCAAACTCATGAAGTACATAAATTTCCACCTTCCTGTACTTATATAGTTAACACTTAGGAGTGAGCTTAACTACTCACAATTACCATAATATACCCTCTTATTACTTTTTTGTCACAATTAAGGTAACAAAGCCCTTACTATCGTTTCTCAATCAATAGAATTTAGTTACTCAAAAATCTCTATATAGTTCAAAGAGCGTAATAGGCTAGATCTAGCTAATATGAGATCAGCAAGTAAACATAGAAATTCTCATGACAGAAGAAATTAGAGCCAGCCTTTTAGAAATACAGTCTCAAGAAAACTCTATAATTCTTTATGCTTGTGAGTCCGGCAGTCGGGCATGGGGATTTCCCTCTAAAGACAGTGATTATGATGTGCGTTTTATCTACATTCGCCCTCCAGATTGGTACTTATCTATTAATTTGGAAGCTAAACGAGATGTGATTGAGCGACCCATAAACGACCAGCTAGATATAAATGGCTGGGACTTACGTAAAGCTTTACAGCTTCTTTATAAATCAAACCCTCCTTTGCTCGAGTGGTTAGGTTCACCTATTGTTTATTTAGAACAGCATTCAATCGGGGAAAAGATGTGTGAGCTAGCTAAAAACTGCCACTCAGCAAAGGCTTGTATGTATCATTACCTTCACATGGCCGAAGGTAACTACCGCGAGTATCTTAAGGGTGAAGTTGTTTGGATTAAGAAGTACTTTTACGTTCTACGCCCTATTCTTGCGATCAACTGGCTAGAGCAGGGTTTGGGTATTATTCCCACAGAGTTTGAAAAATTGGTTAGTGGTGTTTTAAGCGATGAGTTGCTTATTAGAAATATAAATAATCTAATTGAGCAGAAAAGACTTGGTGCAGAGTTAGACAAAGGTCCGCGGATACCTTCTATCAGTAATTACCTTGACTCAGAAATCGAGCGCCTTACGGGTCAGAAGTTTGATGCCAACATACAAAAACCAAATATAGAAGTCCTAAACACTTTTTTTCGTGATACTCTTAGCAAAGTGTGGGGATAGCAAACTAAACTATTTTAATTATAGTGCGCCAGAAAAGTTTTTTCCCAAATGAAAAATCCCCCCTAGCCCTTGTTAAGGGGGAATACAGGAAGTCCTTAACAAGGGGGGGGATTTACCTTACGAAACTTCGCCTCGTTTGATTTTGCAATAATGAGGCAAAGATTTATCTATATATGCAAAGAATCTTTAAAATAATCCTACTGGTAGCTATTGCTTTAAGCTTAATTCCTGCCACTATGCTTGCCCTTAAACGCATAAAAGTTGAAGGTAGTAGGCGTGTAGTAGCACTTTTAATGGATGAGAAAGCCCTAGAAGAACAAGCTAATATTCTAAACACTACTACCTTAGAAGTTGCTGAGCGTTATCGTGAGCTAGGCTTAAATGGTATAACTCTTTATGAAGATACTATAGAGAACCTGGTGAATCGTGGTGAAATAGCAGTACTGCTAGGCAACGAGGCTTTACGAATAGCTTTAACTCAGAGTTTGGATTTAGAAGAACTCAATATTTCTGCTAATAGTACTCTAATACTAGAACTTAAAGAGGGGGCCTTAAACTTTATGCTAGCCAAATACCCTGTTTTGCCTGAAAAAGTGAACTTTAACGGACAAGAATGGTACATATTTCAAGGTGATGTAAACGATTACCCTGCAGGCTTTTCTCAAGAAGTAATAAACCATTGGCAACAAGCAGGCTGGGATATTTCCTACCGTCCTCGTAATATTCCCAATATGGCAAATGTAGGTCAAGATTTTCCAAAAGAGGCAAGCTATCTTATACATGAAGGCACTGATATTGCTGGTAATCCCAATGCTTTAGATAATACTATTAGCTCTTCCCAAAATTATTTAACAGCTCTTATTGAAGGTACAAAACAAAATGGCATAGAGCAAATTATCGGTAAAGTTCCAGCAGTAAGGCTTTTTAGTGTTAGTGAGGAATGGCTAAATACCCTAGAACCTGAAGTAGCAATGGATAAATTCTTGTTAGCTGCCAATGAGCGTGGGGCCAAGCTTCTTTACTTAAGACCCTATACCAAAGAAAATGTAGGGGATATGTTTGTAAACACTGAGAAGTTGGTTGTTGGTGTAAAAGAGGCGCTGGAAAAAGATGGTTTTGTTATAGGAAAAGTAAGGTCGCTCGAGTATGAGACTGATCCCCTTTTACGTTATTTAAGTGCTCTCGGTATTATTGCAGGTTTACTACTTTTGGTGATGATTTACCCTATTAATTTGGGAATCTTTGTTGCCCTTTGTCTATTAGGTTTAGGAGTATTAGCCGGTGAGGGTTTAGGTTGGGATTCTCTCGCTTTAGTAGCAGCCTTAACTTTTCCCGTGCTTGGTTATGGACTTTTACCAAAACGTTTTTATAGTTTTTTTATTGCTACACTCATTAGTATAGCAGGAGCAGTGCTTTTAGCTGCAGTAGGCAGTGATAGGAATTCAATGCTAGCAGCTGAACCTTTTGCAGGCGTTGCAGCTACTCTTATAGTACCTCCTTTTTTATTTTTGCTACATTATGCTTTACGTTATCGCTCTATCGCTGGTTATGTAGTAGATTTTTGGAACTACCGCATTCGTTTGGGTGATGTAATCATAGTAATGGCAGGTCTTATTGCCCTTGTACTAATATTTTTTAGGCGTGGAAATTTCCCTATTATTGGCATAAGTGGATTAGAGCTTACTTTACGCAACTTTTTATCTGAATATTTTGTAAGACCCCGCTTTAAAGAACTTATAGGTCATCCTCTAGGCATTTTGGGCCTTTTAAATAAAGACTGGTCAATTTGGATCCAGGGGATACTTTTAACAGGAGGTGTAGTAGCCCAAGCTACTATTTTAAATAGTTTTAGTCACTATCACACACCTTTATTAATATCATTGCAAAGGACTCTTATAGCACTTGTTTTTGGTGTTATTTTAGGATTCATTTTCCTACTTCTCAGTCATTTAGGAGTCTATCTTGTAAAGCGTTGGTTAGCAACAGCAAATTCGAACCCTTAAAACATATAAATTAGGTTAATCACTATACAGTTTAGTAACTCTAAAGTGTTAGTGTTTAATGAATGAGAGAAAAAAGACTTTTATGCTTATTGGTTCTTACTTTTACCCTACTCTTACAATCAGCGTGGGCAAATAGTGATCAGTGGGAATATGCCCAATTTTCTACCTTTTCTTGGCAAGGTGAATTACGTGCAGAGTGGATAACCAGTGAAGGAAAGACTTCAGCTATAGGTGGAGTACTCCCTTTAGCAGAAAAGGTTATGGGACAACTTATTTCTGATACAGATAATGCATTTATAGTATGGTTTAACTATCTTGGCTCAAAAGGTTGGGAACTTATAAACGTGCGTGATGTAAGGGAAAATTCAACTCTATACCTCTTCAAGCGCAAAAAAGGCTCTTAATAAAGTGACCAAGCTCTACCTAAGATATCTCCCTTGGCAATCGTACCGAAGTGCCTTGAATCTATACTACCTAGGGGCATACGATTATCACCCATAGCAAAAATCTGGTCTTTGGGTATGCGTTTTTCAGGCATAGAAAAACTACCTATACCTTTAAGATAGGATTCTTCTAAAGGCTCATTATTTATAAATACTTGTCCTTTTTCAATCTTTATGGTCTCTCCTGCGAAAGCTAAAATACGCTTTGTTAGTACCACAGTATTACTAAACTCTACAGGAATAAACCACAACCTCTTTTTAGCATTAGGATGATAAAAATAAACAATATCACCACGTTTGTAATTAATATTTAAAACCTTAAACCAAGGTTCATATTTTGAGATTACCACCCACTCACCATGGTGCAGGTTTGGTAGCATTGAATCCCCTGCAATGCGAATGATACCAAAGCCAAAAGTTGTAAAAAGATACAAAATAACTAGGAGCAAAAACCAATAGGTGATGCCTCTCATTGGTAATGCTACAAACAAACTATTGCCTACTCATTGCCCTCACTAGGAAAACGCTGGTGTTTTCGATAGTACTCTAGAATAGAACCTTCTGCTAAAGCCTTGCGTAAAAATTCAGGAGGTGGTTTTAGCTGGAACTTTTCATTCCCTCGAGCAACTACACCAGTATGTAAATCAAAGGTAATTTCATCACCATCATTTAAGGCTTCTGGGACTTCTTCAGATTCAAAAGCAGGGATGCCAAGATTTAATAAATTTCTATAGTGGATCCTAGCAAAGGATTTAGCAATAATTGCCCCTACTCCTAGCTTCTTCAAAGCCTGTGGAGCATACTCTCTACTACTACCCAAACCCCAATTACGCCCTCCTATCAAAATATCACCAGATCTAATGCTGGCAGCAAACTCCTTTCTTAAGTGCGAGAAAGCATATCGCTGAAATTTATCTTCTCCAACCATAAAAGGGGCATACTTGCCAGGCAATATATCATCTGTATTAACAGCATCAGAAAATTTCCATACTCTAGCCATAATTATCCTCTTTGGGTAAGCTAATCACCCCTCGCAGTGCTGCTACTGCTGCTACTGCTGGACTAGCTAAGAAAATCTTAGCCTCCGGGCTACCCATGCGTCCTATAAAATTACGATTGCTAGTAGAAACACATACTTCTCCTGGAGCAAGTACACCCATATGCCGGCCCATACAAGGACCACAGCCCGGTGTACCAATAGCTGCTCCTGCTGCAATCAGTTTATTCAAAGTGCCGTCTGCTGCTGCATCTGCTAAAACTTGGGAGCTAGCAGGAATTACCAGTAGACGCGTACCATCAGCAACTCGCTTGCCTGCTAAAATACTAGCAGCAATATGCAAATCATCTAAGCGTCCATTAGTACAAGTGCCAATAAATACCTGATCAACATGAACACCAAGTTGCTCTTCAACTAAATGAACATTATCAACATAAAAAGGTACAGAAACCACTGGTTTTAAGCTAGTTAGGTCAATATCAATAACCTTGCTGTAACTAGCATTAGGATCTACTACCAGCCACTCAGGCACATCATATTCATCTAAAATAGTACTGCTTGGAGGCACTAGGCCTACTTTTGCCCCTGCCTCAACCGCCAAATTAGCTAGTGTCATGCGCTCAGATTTGGTAAAGCTCTCTGTACCATGATACTCTATGCTCATATAAGTTGCTCCATCAGCAGTAATTTTGCGCACTACTTCCAAAGCTATATCCTTAGCACTTATATCAGCTGGCCTCTCCCCTATCAAATTTACTTTCACAGTTTCAGGTACTTTAAGCCAAGTTCGTCCTGAAACAGCTGCCAGAGCAATATCCGTTGCCCCCATACCCGTTCCAAAAGCACACACTGCACCATAAGTAGTGGAGTGAGAGTCGCTACCTAGAATAATCCAACCCGGACAAACTAAACCCTCTTCCATAAGCACCTGATGGCAAATACCTCGCCCTACATCAAAAAGCCTTAGGCTCTTTTCGTGAGCATATTCCCGTACCTTTTTTTGAGTAGTGGCCACTTCTACATTGGCAGCAGGAGCAACATGATCAATAACTATAGAAACTCTTTCAGGGTGTTTTATTTTACCACCAAGTTTATCCTCTATCACTCTAATAACACTAGGTGCTATAGAGTCAACAGTCATTACTTGATCTACTTCAACTACTGTTAAGTTTCCAGCTTCAACACGTTTACCTGATTTTACCGATAAAATACGCTCAGCTAGAGTAAGGCCTTGTAAGCTAAAAGTTTGTGCCATTAGATTAGTTTATTCTATGTAGTAGTGCACAGGCAGGAAACGCTTGGCTACTAGTGACATGATTACTAGCTTCCCTTGGCTATCTTTCTCAATACGAATTCCCTTATTTAAATTTGTTAAAGCATAAAACTGTACCTCACTAAAATCAGGAGGCATCGTCAGGGTTATTGGCACATTGCCTTCATGTTTTTGAACCATTTATTCCTCTAAGATTGTCTCAGTAAGCACCCAAATTGCTTTTGGCGTCTCATCCTCAGCACCATCTACAACAATGGCACTGTATACCATAACATATAGTGCCCCAGAAAAATTTTTTCCCAAAAGCAACAATAGGTTCTTGTACCATATGGGAGATCCTTCGCTATTCTCAGGATGACATCTTTCGTTTGATAAGGCAAAGATGTATCTGGACATCTATATGTATTACCATCCAAGCTCCTAGCTCATACAATCTACAAATAAGATTAGAGCTGTTCCTAAATTAAATTCGATGTATAATATTTGCGTCTGTGACACCACATCATCCCTGTCTACGAGATGAGTTTTTTATAAAGGGAACAACTCTATAATATTCTCGTGAATGTTTGCTAAAAATCAAATATATAATGTCTGAGTCTTCCAGTTAGATCAAAATTGGGTAGTCCTAATACCTATCATAAAGTTTACAAAAAACATGCTCTCGTTATAATATAATTAAAAGAAGGTGAGTGTTTGTTCTATCTCAAGTGAGTTAAGCATTATCTTTAGTGATAGTTGTATTGAATAAAACTTCGTGGCTAGCATATAGTTTCATATGGCCTCTAATCATTTGTATAAAGTTTCTGCTGTGTTTCTATACTACTTATAAGATTAACAAAACATTAGAGATAACTCACAAAGCATCTGCTAAATTTTTGAGATAATGGTGCTATTATGATCTGGGGATATTTTTTAGGACAACCATATTTACTTGATAAACAAGGCAGTCAAGAAGAAGTAGTTAAACTGCATTCGCGTCAGGGTTTGGCACTTCTGGCTTACTTGCTTGAACAAGGCGAAGAAGTTTCAAGAGCACAGCTTATAGAGCTTTTATGGGCTGAAGAAGAGGCTCCTTATGCTAGTGGTAGCTTTAGAGTAATGCTCTCAAAAATCAAGAAAATCTTGCCTGACGCTTTGGAAATAACTCGCTATACTGTGCGTTTAAAACCTGACGCGATGATGTGGGATACCCTGCGTTTCATGCAAATGGCACAACAAGGAGATCTCGATTCTTTAAGGCAAGCCACTTCACTTTACCGTGGTGAATTTATGCAAGGTTTCACCCTTGGTGGCTCTGCTGAGTTTCAAACATGGTTAGAAGAGCAGCGGGAAAATTGGATTGAGTCGCATAATCAAGTAATGCGTCGCCTTGTAGATAGTTTACTTGACCAACGTGATATGCAAAGAGCTATCCACCATGTAGATAGATGGTTAAAGCTCGAGCCTTGGCAAGAGAGAGCACATAGACAAAGAATGTGGCTTTATTGGCAAACAGGAGAGGTTGATAAAGCCCTGCAACACTACCGTCAGTATACAAGGCAGCTCGAGCGAGAGCTTGGTGCCGAGCCCGCTGAGGATACCCAAAAACTTTATGAAACTATCTTAGAAGACAAAAAGAACTCTTTCCAAGACTTAATTCGTTTGCGTACTGCCTCGGGTAACGATTATGGGGCCCCATTAATTCAAGACCCTTCTGAGGTATATCAACTCAATACCACGCTAACAAGTTTTGTAGGACGTGATGAAGAATTAGACCAACTCAGCGGACTTTTAGCCAATAATCGCTTGGTGACCATAAGGGGTACCGGTGGGGTAGGTAAAACCCGCCTAGCCTTACAGTTTGCCGGATCTGATTTTGCCAAACATTATAAAGACGGTGTTGTTTTTGTTGCTTTAGAGCACATTAGCGAAACACAATTGCCACATCAAATAGGCCGTAGGCTTGGTCTTCAAAATGATGAAGGAACACTTTTTGATTATCTTAAAGACAAAAATATGCTTCTTATTCTTGATAACTTCGAGCATGTTCTAGAAGCACGTGCTTTTGTTATGGAGCTTTTGAAGGTAGCCCCTCAGATTTCTTTACTAATAACTTCTAGAGAAACCTTAGGGCTTATGGGCGAGCAGCGCTTTATACTTAAAGGGCTTACAATACCAATTAAAGAAGATGAGTTATTTAAAGAAGATTTAGCCATCAAAGATTACTCAGCACTTAAACTCTTTGCTGAGCGCGCTGCTTTGCAAGATCCTAGCTTTAGGCTTAATGAAGAAAATATTCCTCTTGTCTATGCCATTTGTCGTAAACTTTCAGGTATACCCTTAGCTATAGAGCTTAGTGCTTCTTGGCTTAGTGTAATGACGGTAGAAGAAGTTGCCAACGAGCTAGCTATTAATTTAGACCTTTTAAAAACTGAGAGTGCTAATGTAATTGATAGGCACCAAAATATGGCAGAGGTTTTTGAAAGTTCGTGGCAAAAACTAGATGGAGAGCAAAAAGAAGCCTGTGTAAGTTTAACAGATTTACCAGAGCATTTTGATAAAGAAGATATTAAACAAACTAAAGCATCACTTTTAAGTTTACGCTCTTTATCAGAAAAATCTATTCTTGAAGTAGACAAGCAAGGTGGGCAGTTACGTTATCACTTTCCTTCTTTGTTGCGTAGCTATGCAGCAGCTCGAGGAAGCAGTAGTGAAAATAACTAGCTTACTTAGTCCTATGCTTCCCAAACACTAGCTGACGCTTCTTGATCTTTTTCTTTTTTCTTGGTCCTGATTTTAAAGATTTCTCTAGGTCTTTGTGTTGATTAGGGGAAGGTTCATTTAGATCATCATCAAGTGGTTTTTCAAAAGTTGTGCTCTTTGACTTATTGACTTCTTGATTCAATAAAGGTTTATCTTCACTTATAGATTTAGATTTCTTTGCTTCACCCTTAATCTCCTTAGGCTTTTTATCTTTAGACTCAATTAAATCTAAAGGTATCAAATCAATTTGCCTAGCTGTAGGATTAGCGTTGGCTATACAAACTTTAAGATGTTGCCCCATTTTGTATATCTTGTTACTCCTTTTACCCTGAAGTATAAGTTTATTTTCGTGATAAATATATTCTTCATTCAAAGAAGCAATGGGAACGAGCCCTTCAACACCATTTGGTAGCACCACAAAGAAACCAAAGCTATTTACTCCAGAAATTGTCCCTTCAAAAGTTTCCCCTAATTGCTTTTTAGCCCAAAGCGCTTGATAATAGCTAGTTAGCTCTCGCTCAGCCTCTTCGGCCGTGCGCTCGAGCGTACTAACATGTTCAGCAAGTTCAGGTAGCTTGCCATAATAGCGCTTTTTAAGCTTTTCGGTCAGCTTACCAGTAAGGCTTAAGTTTAAGATGCGGTGCACGACAAGGTCGGGATAGCGCCTTATAGGACTAGTAAAGTGCAAGTAATGCTCAAAAGCAAGGCCAAAATGACCTAAGTTATCTGCATGGTAGCGAGCTTGCTTGAGTGAGCGTAATAGTAGGGTGTTTACTAGTTCTCTTTCAGGTTTACTAGCTGCTTGACGAATTATTTCTTGTAGCGTTTGGGGTGTATAAGTCTTTAGATCTATGGTGTAACCAAGTTTAGCTAGACTCTTTTGCAAATCTTGAAGCTTTTTCTCACTAGGCTCTTCATGAACACGGAAGAGTCCGGGAATGTTTTTTTGAGCAAGTTCTTTGGCCACAAGTCGATTTGCTAACAGCATAAACTCTTCAATTAGCTGCCTTGCATTATTGCTGCGAATAGGCATAACTTGCATTTCCCCATCCTCAAAACTTATCTTGGCTTCTGTAAAATCAAAATCTAAAGCTCCCTGGTCTAGACGCTCTTTACGCAGGGTTTGGCTTAAGACTAACAGTTGTTTTAGGTCGTGCTCGAGCCTACGCTTGCCTAAAGGCAACCTTTCTCCTTCAAAAAAGTTTTGCACTTCTTCATAAGTAAGGCGGGCATTTGATTTAATAACAGTTTTTTGGAAGCTGACACTTTTAACCTTAGCTTCACTATCAAGTTCAGCCATAACTGAGAAACTCAGGCGCCATTCTCCTTCTACTAGAGAGCAAATCCCGTTACTAAGTTCAGGTGGCAACATAGGAAGTACACGACCAGGAAGGTAAACACTGGTTGTTCGCTTGTGTGCCTCTTCATCAAGATAGGAACCTTCTTTAACATAGTGAGCTACGTCAGCAATGTGTACCCCCACAATGTACCTAGCCTTTTTGCCACGTCCACCAACACGCTCTAAGGAAAGAGCGTCATCAAAATCCTTAGCATCCATACCATCAATGGTAAAAGTAGGTACCTTACGCAAATCTCTTCGCCCCACTACCATTTCTTCAGTAACTTTACTAGGTAGAGCCTGAGCTTCTGCTAAAGTTTCCTCATCAAAACTATCCTTTAAACCATGCTTGATAATAACAGCTCGAGTTTCAGTTTCATTGTCTTCAACACTTAACCCAAGTGTTTCCATAACTTCACCATAAACCTCACGTTCACCAGTATCTTCAGGCCAGTTAAGTTTTACTAAGACTCGAGCGCCTGCCTCTAAATCACCTACTGAATTAGGCAGAAGTTTAATACGAGTACGTAAACGTGGCTCATCGGGGCGCAAGATAGCATATCCTCGTGAATATTCCAAAGTTCCTACCATATTGGTAAATTTGCGTTTTAAAACCCCAACTATTTCTCCCTTAGGACGACCTTTTACAAAAAAAGGGCGAGCTGCTACCCTATCACCATCCCAAGCACCCATTAAGTTTTCTTCTGGAATAAGCATGTCAGGCCCACCCTCCTCATTTAAAACAAAGCCATATCCTTGAGCAGTTACTTGTAAGTAACCCTCAACAAGATTCTTTAGGTAGTTTTTAGGCAAACCATAAGTGTGTTTGCGACTTCTTATTATTTGCCCTTTATCAACTAATTTGTCTAATATAAGGCGAAGTTCAGTGCTACTAGTTTTGAGTTGCTTTTGAATATCCTTTAAACGCCATGTTTTATCAGGGTACTTTTGAAAAAGTGTCAGTACTTTTTTTGTCTTATCAGCCACTATTTTGCGGGTTTTATATGCATAGGATTTGCCATCTTCTGTAGCATCAAACTAACAATACCCTTTGCTCTACTAGCTGCTAAAGGAGTAAATTCACGAAAATCTATACCCGCATCTTGGTTGGCATTATCACTAATGCTACGAATTATCACAAAAGGAACACTCCATTTAAAACATATCTGTGCTATGCTGGCACCTTCCATCTCAGCACAACTTGCTTTAAAGGTTTTATATAACCATTTTGCCATCTGAATATCATGGATGAACTTATCGCCAGAAACAACACGCCCTATAACAACTTTGATATTTTCAAGCCTTCTAGTTGCCTCAAGAGCTAGAGCTTGTAAATACTTGTCTGCTAAATAAGCTAAGGTTTCTCCGGGAACTTCACCAACTTTATAACCTAAACCAGTCACATCTACATCATGCTGCACTGCATCGCTGCTGATAACAATGTCTCCCACCTTAAGGTCAGGGGCAACAGCGCCTGCTACACCAGTAACAATTACTTGTTTAGCACCTTGCATAAGCACTAGTTGTGTAAGGGCAGCAGCATTAACCTTGCCAATACCACATTGGGCAATTAACACTTTGTGTTGTCCAAGCAAACCCTTATAAAGGGTGAAGGCAGGGTACTTTATTTCTTGCCTGCCTTCTAAAAGTTTAAGTAGTGCGGCAACCTCTTCTGGCATAGCACCAATAATTGCTATCATTAGGTCAAGTTTTACCTAATTGATAATTTTAAACGGTAGTTGCCATTTTTAAGTTCCTCAAGATCCAAACTAAGAAACTTACCTTGATAATAATAAGATGCTAAAAGTTTACTAGCACTATTTTTCTGCTCCATTCTCAAAAGTTGCCAGCCACCATCATTAATTTGTTCATGGTAACAGCTGTGAACTTCTGCAAGGCTAACCTCACTACTAAAATTCACTCGAGCACTATTAGGATCCTGCCTATGATTATTTATTTTAGTACCAGCACAAAACTTCAAGTTTAAAGCATCAAAAATCACTTGTTCAGCTACAGGCTGTGGTTCTGCTGGTGTAGGGGTAATAGACAAAGGAGAGATAGTGATAGAGTTTGGCGGAGAGGTATTTGCAGGACTTTCCGTAGGGACAGAAGCAGTTGAGGGGGATGAAGGCTCAATGGGGGAAATGCTAATTGTGTTACTAGGTGTTTGAGCAGTGGGAGTACTATTGGCGTTGCTATCAGAAGGTGATTCTGCTGGAGGGGTAACTGGAGCAATAGTAATAGTATTGCTAGGTGTTTGTGGTGGAGAGGAAGGGCTATCTGAATTGTTAGCAGCAGGAGTATCTACAGGAGTAGGAGAAACAGTAATTGACTCATCAGATATTTGTGGGGGTGTATTGTTGTTAGAGTTAGCAGTAGAAGAGGGAGCTTCTAGGGTAGTGTTAACAGGAGTTTGAGATGGTGAAGGTGGATTTGTGTTGGCACTAATATTATTTGTAGGTGGTATTGTAATTGAGTTTGCTGAGTTATTTTCTGGTGAATTGGTATGAGCTAGAGGGGCTCTACCAACAGCAAAGTGTACTGTATCAGTTACCCAACTATCCTCTTTTACAGGCGAAACAACTATAGAAAGACTTTGGGCAAAACTCTCATTACTATGTCTAGCACTTGCAAAGGCTGCTTCAGAATGAAATTGTGCTAGGGTATCAATATTAAGAGGTTCTTTACTAGCTAAAGCTATTACTTTGTCAATGCCTTCAGGCTCACCAATTGTAAATCTATAGCGCGCTCCTTGAGGTGGGAAACTTCGAGTTTCTCCAGCAGATAGATAGTTATTAGTGCCATCTAAACGATTAGGTAAAATTTGATCAACCACACCATCTGAATGGATATTAAAAAGATAGACATAGCTAGACTCACTCACACGTACATTCATACGAATTGTCTCACCTAGATCATAATGTGGCACAGTATTTCCCGAAAGGTCTCTATCTACCCAAACTTCAACTTCAAAGCTAGCCTTCGGGTTAACAACTATGCTTTGAGGGCTAATGGTATCTGACTGTGCTAAACTAAAAAAACAAAAGGTAAAAATTGATAATATAAAGTAAATTTTAATACTCATAGATTATACCTCCTTGAGTATTAAGCAAGTTTATATGATGAGAATTACTAGCAATAGGAACTAGCAAATAGTATTTATTGCTTTTATACTGCAAAGCTATGGAAAGATAAGGCAAGCTGCTAGCAATACCTGATGATGTACCAGTTTCTACATAGGGATATCGTAATTAGTTGGTTAGCTCGAGCTTACCTTATTCAATCCAATTATGTCTCTAGATTGTACATCTACTTTTGTTAGTTGGGCTCGAGTTAGTAGAGAGTTACTTTGCTTTATTATCTTGCAAAATATTAAATTTACTAGGATACTGCCCATATAGCTCTTTTGCTTTTCGCAAGGGTAATCTAATTGGGCCTTGTTCATTGCTGTAGCCCATTAATTGTACATCTATATTTCCTTCGCCAATTTTTTTAGTACGTTTGATAATCAAGTTAAGTCCCATTTTTTCAGAATCTGTGGGCTTGCATTCTGATGGGTGTATGTATATGGTGTACATATATAATATGGAGTTTGAATGGAATGAAGAAAAGAACAAACTTAACCTGTCTAAGCACGGCATAAGTTTTGACGAGGCAAAACAGATATTTTCTGGTCCAGTTCTGACATTCTTAGATAAAAACTCCGATGAGCACAGTGAGATTAGAGAGTTAAGTATAGGATTTTTAAGTATAGCGGTTGTGATTACTGTTGTTCACACAGATAGGGATGGAAAAGTACGTTTGATATCAGCACGTCGTGCTAACAAATTAGAAAGGAGTAAATACCATGACTATATCGAAAGAACGCTTGGATGAGATAGCCGCAATCCCTGACGAGGATATAGATTATTCTGATATTCCCGAATTAGATGAAAACTTTTGGGCAAATGCAAAATTGAAAATGCCTGAGAGTAAGGAACGTATTACTGTAAGAGTTGATCGTGATGTGTTGGCATGGCTCAAGTCTCAAGGGCCTGGTTACCAAACTCGAATGAATGCAATTTTACGTACTTATATGGAAACTCATAAACCAGAAGTGTGAATATCACTTGGTCGTGACCTTCATATAAGGATGAGCTAAAGATCTAGCTATAAGGTCAAACTCTTGGAGTCCAAGAATATTGTTCAGCTTGGGCAGTTTCAAAAAAACTACGAGGTGTGCCATGACGAAAGGAACAACCCAATTTCTTGAAACTGCGATGGATTTTCTTTCTCAAGCTAAGTCTTCTAGGTTACCAAATTAATCTCATAGCTGTAATTTTGCTGTAAAACCCACAATAAAAAAAGAAACTCGGTTATGTATGAGTTCCTTTTTTGTGTCCTTATAAGGGTTTTTATGGTGGGCGATGTAGGACTTGAACCTACGACCCTCCGCTTGTAAGGTGAGGACAGCACATTTTATGTTGTTTTATCAAATTTTACCTCATGCCGATAACGTTACTGGGTAAAGGTTTTTTGATTGTCACCTTTTATCTCATCCCTTTTCATTTTACCTTATGTTGTCCTCTTAGCTGTAAAGATAGCTGTACTTTTTTATTTGAGTAATCCATAGAGGTTGTTTAAATATTCTAAGTAGAATTGTGTCTAAGACTTAGAAAAGAGTATTTTTCATGACTCGCCACAATTTTAGTGTGGGATAGGATTTATAACTATTTTCCAAACATCCTCTATTCTAAATGCCTTAATATGAAAAAATGACACCGTTGGAACTGTGTTATTAAGAGGTGATAGATAAATCATAAAAAGCTTACCTAAGCTGGTCTATTAACTTTGATAAGTTTCCCCTCTAGAACATCTTCTTCCTCAATCGTTTCATGTATAAGCTGTGCTTGGTTTTCAAAGTCTGGGTTGTAAGTACATGAAATAATTCCGCTGTGGTTTTTAACTTCTTGGTGCAGCTTTTTAAAGTGTTTGCGGTTCGAAGTTAGCACAGCACGTTTATCTTCACTAGCTGTGAGCAGTACCTTATCGTCAGGATACTTCTGGCTAGCCTTTCCCAATTCTAGAAGAGTTATTACATCATGACCAAGCTCACGAAGCTTTTCTACTACAGGGAAAGGAAAGTTTTCATCTGCAAGGAGTTTAGCCACAATCTAAGCTTCTTCGTTTTCAGCAATCTGAATTTCTATTTCATCTTTATTTGCACGGTAGTAAGCCCAAGCATTAATTAAATCCTCAGCTTTTAGAGTAGGATATGCTCTTAAGATATCTGCATCAGTGCTACCTAATTTCCTAGCTTGGACTATTAGCCATACAGGAATACGAGTTCTGACAATACAAGCTTCTCCCCCTGATACATTAGGTGTAATTTCAATTCCGGGAAAAGTACCACTAATGTCATGGGCAATCCATTGCAATAGTTGTGCTTTTTCTGCAATTGTCATACTAGGTAGCATTTCCTGAGCTTTTTCTAGTAGGGTCATTGTTATAATTTAGCATTTTATCAGCTAATTTTTAAATGCTTTAAAGGCTTTTCACAACAACTTCAAGACTAATGGTTTACTAGGCGCACTTAAGTAGACTTGTGAAAAATTTCAAGTTAATTAAACCCGTGGCTGTAAATTGGCTGTATTTACAAAAAAATACAACCCCAAATTAAAATTTAGAGTTGATTATCAGTGTTCCTTACAAATTTTTCTTTGGTGGGCGATGTAGGACTTGAACCTACGACCCTCCGCTTGTAAGGCGGATGCTCTTCCAGCTGAGCTAATCGCCCAAATTTTAGGGAGGTCTACTCCCTAGTTGTGGTGACCCCTACGAGATTTGAACTCGTGCCGCCGCTGTGAAAGAGCGGTGACCTAACCACTAGTCGAAGGGGCCATATTTAGTGCTAACTTGAGATGGTGAGCCGTATAGGATTCGAACCTATGACCCGCTGATTAAAAGTCAGCTGCTCTACCAGCTGAGCTAACGGCCCGTTAGCGTCAAACAGTATATGGAGACTAGCTCTTTCTGTCAAGACCCCAAATTGCGCCCTCTCCTAAGTAGATATAAGAAAAAAGGCCCTCCTACTACTGCAGTAATCACACCTACAGGAACCTCAGCAGGTGCTATAAGTATGCGAGCTAACAAATCTGCTAAAATCATAAAAATTGCCCCCCAAAGCGCTGCCAAGGGAGTGATTTTACGATAATCCATACCTACAGCTAACCTTATTGCATGGGGAATTATCAAGCCTACAAAACCAATTATACCAACCATACTCACTGCTGCTGCTGTAGCAAGGCTGGCTAGCAAGATAAGGGTGAGTTTAAAGATTTCTATCCTAAGGCCAAGCTGAGCAGCTTGAATTTCATTAAGCTGTAAAATATTGAGCCTATAACTTGCTGCCATAAGTATTAGTAAGGTTAAAGCTGTAAAAGGAGTAATAGTGATAACTTTTGGCCAACTAGCTAAAGAAAAGCTACCTAGCATCCAAGTAAGTATGTTACTGGCTTGATCACGAGCTAACATCATGATGAAAGAAGTAGCGGCGGAGAAGCTCGAGCCCACCACCACCCCTGCCAAAATCAGTGATACTATAGGCATTTGTCCTCCCTGCTTTGCTAAAAGCATAACTAGCATAACTGCTAATAAAGCCAGTATGAAAGCAGCTAGAGGTGTTCCAAAGCTTAGTAACCATACGCTTTTGCTGCCAAGGAGAATGACTAGAGCTGCCCCAAAGCCTGCAGCACTAGCTGCTCCAAGTAAATAGGGATCAGCTAAGGGATTACGAAAAAGCCCTTGAAATGCTACACCCGAAAGTGCAAGGTTAGCACCTACCAAGGCAGCCAAGAACACCCTTGGTAAACGAATTTGCCAAATAATCGTGTCACTAGTGCTTGTAATGTTATTAGTAATGCCATTCCAGAGTGCTGTAATTGTTTTAGCAGGGGGAATAGCTACTGCCCCCACACCCAAAGCTAAAACTATAGCTGCTAAAAGTAATATTAAGGAAATTGTGCTATATTTCCAAGTGCTGCTCAATGTTCACCAAACCAATAAAGCACCATAAAATTTTAGCTGGAAGTCTTTACCCTGTAAAGTCATATGGCACTCGAGTCCCTCTTGACTAGGATATTTAGCTTCAAGAACTGCATTTAAGCTTTAAGTCCGAATTAATCTGACAGCACAAGATTATAACAAACTCACCAAAATCACCTCCCTACCCACTCCGAGGCTTTGCTTAGGAATGCATACCCAAGATTACTTCTGTGCAGGCAAGAACCTATCAGGCACATATAAGTTCACATTTTACTGAGGAGGTGCACTTATATAATAACTTGATGTTTAAAACAATTCCTAGCAGAACCAAACATTATCATCAACAAACTAAAGCTAAAGTTGAGGTGAAAAATACACCAAAAGGAACGAACTTGCTCTTTCTCAGCATAGCTATTATAGGCAGCCTACACCTTCTAGTGATGCTAGGAATAGAAACAAATCGCTATATTCGCACCTATAGTGCCATTACTAATCTAAATGCTAAAATTGCTATAAATAAAGCAACCCTAGCAGAACTCAAAGACATAAAAGCCCATGAAAATGATAGTAGATATAGAGAACAACTTGCTCGTAAGCAAGGGTTTATCTATCCTAATGAAAGGCGCTATGTTACCATTGATAATTACAGTTACAGCAACTACGAGCAGTAAGTTTATGGTACAAAAATAAAAACTCACTGCTATCAAATATGCAGTGAGTTTAAGCACACTATGTGAGTGAGTTTAATTTACTGTGAAATATACGTCGTCTCCTTCATTACAAATAAAGTCGCTGCTTGTTTTAGTGTATTCTGAACTCCAGCTACTTCCACCAGTATTGTACTTCCAGTAAATCTTTACTTTAGTTAAGTCATTCTTAACATACTCTAAATCGCGAGTTTTGTATTTATAGCCTGATAATCCGGGTGCAATTTTCAGTGTTCCCCAGCCAGACTCACTACGCCAAGTACCATTTGCGCCTTGATCATAATCGTAATATTTGACTTTGGTCACTTTGATCTCTTGGGCACGGTTATTTTTCACTAAGATTCTGACATCCTTACAGTTGTCTCCAAAAGCGAAACTCATACTTGCTAAACTTAAGCCAATCAAAATGGCTCCTAAGGTGAGAGTGTATTTAATAAATCTTAACATAATAAAATCCTTTCAGAATGTAATTTAGGATGTTTAATCATCCTGATATACAATGTAGTTGGGTGCTCTTAACAAGCCCTTAACAAAAGGCTACTTACAAAGCAGGGAAGAACCATATAACCTTGTGACAAAGCTTGAATTAGTAAATCTCTACAAACAATTTGATAGGGTAACCGCTGTTGATGGAGTTAATTTAAAGATCTCAGCTGGGGGCCTTGTAGCTCTGCTTGGGCCTTCAGGTTGTGGTAAAACTACTACCTTACGCATGATCGCAGGTCTAGAGAAGCCTAGCAATGGTGATATACTTTTTGATGGTAAGTCTGTTCTAAACATCCCTACAGAAAAACGTAACATTGGTATGGTTTTTCAGCGCTATGTTCTTTTTCCCCACATGAATGTTTTTAAAAATGTGAGCTTTGGCTTGAGGATGCGCAGGATACCTAAGGCTGAAATAGCTAAACGCGTTGATGAGGTGCTTAGCATTGTACAACTGAGAGGTTTAGAGAAACGCTTTCCTAACCAGCTTTCTGGTGGACAGCAGCAACGGGTGGCTATTGCCAGAACTGTTATTACTAGCCCTAAAGTTATGCTCATGGATGAACCCCTTTCTAATTTGGATGCCAAACTGCGAGAAGAAATGCGTAACTTTATTAGCAGTTTACATAGGCGTTTGGGAATCACTACCCTTTTTGTCACTCATGATCAAGATGAAGCTATAGAGCTAGCAGATCAAATAGCTATAATGTTTGAGGGGAAACTTTGGCAGTTTGGTACTCCAGAAGAAGTATTCAACTACCCCAAAACTCCTCGTATTGCTGATTTTATGGGAGCAACTAATCTTATTAAAGGTAAGCTAATAAGAAAAGATCCGCTAAGAAGCATTTTACGAACGCCGATTGGAGATTTATGTGTAGCTAATGTACCCCCACAACCTGAAAATAGTGAAGTCCTTGTTACAGTACGCCCTGAACACATAAATCTAAGTCAAAAGGATGACGTAAAAGGTGTAGAAAATTGCTTTACAGTTAAAGTGAAAGAGGTTCTCTATAATGGAGGTATAGTTCGTTATCAAGTTGAAGCTGCAGGTATAAGTTTACAGATCAGGGATCTTTCAGTACATCGCTTTTCAGAAGGTGAAGAGGTGGTTGCAAAGATAGCTAAGGAGCACCTTTGGATTTTTCCTGAAGAGTAAGCAGTAACCTTTATTATTTCCACACCGTAATTTAGAGCATTATTGATTAATGAAAACACCTATCATAGAAACCTTGTTGTAGGGATTCAAAATTTCGAACCCCTGAGGGGGTTGAGAATAAACTAGGGTTTCTCTCAATTTTCGAGCGTAAAAGTTTGGGCAAAAACATTCAAAATCAAGCTATGAATAGTATAGCTGGATTAATCCTAAGGAGAAGATGTGCGACTTTTATTTGGTTTAGTATTCATTAGTATGGCACTTGCCCAAGCTAGTAATCCTGAAGCAGAAGCCTTTCGCAATAGATTTTTAGCAGGAGAAGTTTCTTGGGAAGAGGTGCAGGAGCAAGCTCGAGCTGAAGGTGAGGTAAATTGGTTTTATTGGGGTGGTAGTGAAGAGTTAAATGCTTGGATTGATAGTGTAGTTGCACCAGACTTAGCGAAATTTGGCATAAAACTAAGGAGTTCTAGAATAGCTAATACTCGTGATGCAGTTGACTTAATTTTGGCTGAAGCATTTGCAGGACGCGGAATTGGCCAAGGCCCAGTAGATGCAATATGGATTAATGGTGAAAACTTCTTTAGTCTGGCCAGCCAAGGTCTAACTTTTGGTTCTTTTGCCGATAAACTACCTAATGCTAAGTATTTTTTTCTAGATCCTGAAGACCCCCGAGCAAAAGTAAATCTTTATGACTTTGGATATCCTACTGAGGCACAAGAGATACCTTGGTCAGGAGAGCAGTATATCTGCACCATTGATACAGCTCGTTTGCATCGCGAAAGTGCTCCTAAAGATTTTCAAGCGTTAGCAGAGTATTTAAAGGAAAACCCCGGTCGCTTTACTTATATCAAACCACCTCACTTTGAGGGTAATACCTTTGTACAGAGTGTACTTTATGCTTTTAACCCTGATGGCACTACTTTCGAACCCTTTCAGTTAAGTAAAGATGAACTCACTGAAGAAGAATTTACCCGCATTGTTAGCCCCGGATTTGAATTTTTGAGGAGACTCGAGCCCTTCTTACTAGGTGGAGGTGGCAAGGAAGGCAAGCGTGGTTCACCTATTTATGCCCAGAATGGTTCAATAAATGAAACCCTTTTTGTAAATGGTGAAGTAGACATGTTTTGTCGTTTTGGCATTTACGATACAGCCGTAGGTATAGAAAATGGCTCTTTACCTACAACAGCCGAAAACATAATATTTCCTAAAGAAGGTATGATTGCAAATAAAAGTTTTATTACTATTCCTGTAAATGCACCTAACCCTGCTGCTGCCTTAGTACTGGCTAATTACCTTTCTGAACCTAGTAATCAGATTTCCAAACTAGCAAATATTGGCTATCCTTTAGGAGTAGATGTATCTTTGCTAAGTGAAAAGGATCAAATCGCTGTTTCTGAGGTCGCTCCAAATTTAGAAGGTGTAAACCTTACAGAACTAGCTGAAGCTGCTGTGGCAGACACAAATTCTTCACTAGTTAACATTATTGAAGAGGTGTGGCTTGAGTATATAGAAAGGCAATCTAGCAAATCCTTCTCAGACATCATTAAAGAAGCTTTTAAAGATGATGGTGAATAAGGAAGTTATGAGCTGAGAGCTAATTCAAATTCTCATGATTTTGTTGTGTAGTCTTAACTTAATTTCCCCTTGTTCCAAAACTTTGTTTTGGAATACATATCCAAAGGCTCTGCTTTGTCTCTTTTCAAAAACTGCCTAACATAGCACACAGGCACCCAAGGTAGGAACAGCGAGTGGGCCTCATTGTGGCACTAATTTATGAGTAAGAATATTTATTTTGGGAGAGTTGTTTTAAAACCCATTAATGAATTAGATAAGAAAGCTTGGAGGCGCATCCATCATCACTTTCGTGATCGGGAGATTGCTTATTTAAATGGTACAAGACCTAACCGCATGCCACTGTGGTTGTTTAGGCACATATTAAAAGCTGAGGCCAAGAAGAAGTGTGTAACCTTTGGGATTTTTAATGTTGATACTATGTCAGAAGAATATATTGGCATCATTGAGCTTTATAATCTTACCCGTAAAACAGGAACTTTAGGCATAATTATAGGTGAGCGTAACTATTGGGGCAAAGGTTATGGGTCTGAGGCCATAAATGCTATGCTCAGTTATGCTTTTGAAGTTTTGGGTTTAGATACAATACACCTAAATACTTTTACAGACAATATTCGTGCACAAAATAGTTTTAAGAAAGTTGGTTTTGTGGAATTCAAGCGTGTTAGAAATAGTCAGGGTCGAGTAAAGTTACTCATGGAAATACATGCCAGCACTTGGAAAAGGCTTACCAAAAGACCTCCTATGGCGTGCTTGAACATGACGCTCAAACTAAAAAATATAAACACATAAGGATACTAAAAATAGGTAAGAAATGAACATCTTGATTCAAGAACCTTGCACCCTACTCCTCATCTCCCTTTCAAACCCCATAGAGGATGTTTGGAAAATAGTTATAAATCCTATCCCACACTAAAATTGTGGCGAGTCATGAAAAATACTCTTTTCTAAGTCTTAGACACAATTCTACTTAGAATATTTAAACAACCTCTAGCAATTTCAGTAAAGTCTGTTTTTATATAGTGCACCAGAAAAGTTTTTTTCCAAATGAAAAATCCCCCCTAGCCCCCCTTGTTAAGGGGGGAATACAGGAAATCCCCCTTGTTAAGGGGGATTTAGGGGGGTTTACCTTATGAAACTCAGCCTCGTTTGATTTTGCAACAATGAGGTAAAGATTTATCTGGATATCTATAACACCAAAAGTAAAAGTATATGGCGTTTTCTGAGCACACTACCAACCTTGGATTTTTGGTTTCAGGAAGAGGTAGTAATATGCAAGCAGTTATTGATGCTTGTAAAGCTGGCCGCCTTAAAGCTCAGACATGTGTAGTTATTAGCAACAACAGTAAAGCCCAAGCCCTAAAAAGAGCTAACAAAGAAGGAATTCCTCATTATCATATAAGCACTAACACTAATAAAACTTTTGAATTATTAGATGATGAGATATGTAATGTTTTGCTCGAGCATAAAACCAAACTAGTAATTTTAGCAGGTTACCTAAAAAAAATAGGTCCTAAAACCCTTAAAGAGTTCAAAGGCAGGATTATCAACATTCACCCAGCTTTACTACCTAAGTTTGGTGGTAAAGGAATGTATGGTGAAAATGTGCATAAAGCAGTTTTGTTAGCAGGCGAGAAGAAAACAGGAGTAACCATTCATCTAGTTGATGAAGGGTATGATACAGGGCCTATAATAGCTCAATGTGAAGTGCTTGTTATGGAAAACGACACAATAGAATCCTTATCTAAACGTGTACTCAAAAGGGAACACACCTTTTTACCTGAAACCCTTGAGAAAATTATTTCAGGCACTATTGTCCTACCAGAAGTCAAATAATACCCCTTCCTCGAGTTCAAGGAAGGGGTATTGAGAACAGAGTAAATTCTACTCTGCTTCTTCCATTTCTAGCTCTTCAATATCTTCTTCTACCGGCTCCATTTCTACCGCTTCCATTTCTAGCTCTTCGATATCTTCTTCTAAATCACAGTCAGAAGCTTGTACATAAGCCTGTCTAGCACCTTCATGCAAAGGAGCACCAAGACCACTTAAGAAATCCTCGCATGTTAAACGCGACAGGGCAGGGTGAGTATTTTGGAAGTCCTCAAGGTTATTTAAAATTCCTTCCACCACTTTAAAAACAACGTCAGTCTCAAGGTCAGTAGTAGTAGTAAAGAGAGCTTTTACTCCAAATACAGTAATGTCATCATCCACACCATTGTAAGTTTCACCAGGAATAGTAGCAAAAGCGTAGTAAGGGAATTCTTCCACTAAAGCTTCTAGTTCAGGATCATCAAGAGGTACAATGTTGACATCTGTAGTGGTGGCAACATCTTGAACAGCTGCACCACCTATGCCTACTGTATAAAAGAAACAGTCAATGCGACCATCACGCAAAAGATCAGGGGCTTCAGCAGCTTTTACTGACTCAGCCTCAAAATCATCTAAAGACATTTCAAAGGCATCTAACATAGCCATTACAGTGTTGCGCATGCCCGAGCCAGGGTTACCAACATTAACTTGTTTACCCTGTATATCTCGAAAGCTCTCTACTTCTGAGTCTATATTACAAACTAAATGCATGGGTTCTGGGTGCAAGCCCATAACAGTACGAAGCTTATCAACAGCACCATCTTCCTCAAAGGCACTTTGGCCGTTAAAAGCTTGATATACTACATCTGATTGCGCTACAGAAAAGTCAAGCTGACCTTCATTCATAGCTTTAATATTAAAGACCGAACCTCCAGTGGACTCTACTGTTAAACGCAAACCAGTGTTCATCACACCATTAACAATGCGAGCAACTGAACCTCCTACCGGATAATAAACTCCAGTTACACCACCTGTACCAATGGTGAGGAAGCGACGGTTCTGGGCAAAAACAAACGCCAAAGCAGCTACTATCGTAATTACCAAGAAAATTGTGAGGGGCTTTTTCATAGAATTTCTATGTCCTTTCTTCTAATTTTCACTAAAAATAATAACCTAGAAAACATTAGAAATAAATTGGCGAAAAATTTGCTTAGTATAGCTACAATTTTGAGCTAATTGTTGTATCTAAAGAAAATGATCTTCTAAAACTTCCCAAATCTGAGCTAGATAAACTGCTTGCTCAACAGGCTACTGAAGCTGTCAATTTATACCAAACAGGTACTGATTTAGTGAGTTTCACCTAGGAATATAGTTGTCCATATAAGTTTTTTCCCAGAAACCTCGGAGGTTTTCAAAACCTCCGAGGTTTGGGTGAGCCCAAGATTTTTCTGGAGCACTATATAACAATGAGGGTTTCCTTGAAGATTATACCTCTAATTCTTGAAATGCTTTAATATTAGCTAAAATAGTATTTTGCTGGTTAAATATAGCACTACCAGCAACCAGTACATTAGCTCCTGCTGCTAGAGCATCTTTGCCAGTTGTTAGATTGATGCCTCCATCAACCTCGAGCTCACACTGAGGATTAATTTCTTCAATGTACTTACGTAAGCGTTCTATGCGTCCTAAGCTTAAGCTAATGAATTCTTGTCCCCCAAAACCGGGGTTTACTGTCATAAGTAGAGCTATATCAAGTAAGGGTAAAGCGTCTTTGAAGAGCTCGAGCGGAGTCAAAGGGTTAACTGCTAGACCTGCTTTGCACCCCAAAGTTTTTATGCTTTCTAATGCTCTATGCATGTGGGAAGTGGCCTCAGCATGGATCGTAATATGATCTGCTCCAGCCCGAGCAAAGTCTTCAACATACTTTTCAGGTTCCACTATCATCAAATGAACATCAAGGGGTAAACTTACGCTGCGTTTGCAAGCTTTTATTATTAAAGGACCAATGGTAATGTTTGGGACAAATTGTCCATCCATAACATCAATATGGATATAATCTACCTTTGCTGCTTCACAAGCTTTAACTTCTTCACCAAGGCGAGTAAAATCTAGAGCTAAAATTGAAGGGGCAATTTTGTAATGTAGCACAATACTCCTAACTATGATTCATCATAGCAGAATTTATTAGTATGCATCATTTCTGACGATAAGATGGGTTAAGCAAAAAAAGTAGAAGGTGAGGCTGTTGAAAAGTCACAAGGCTAATGACTGTGAAAGCTAGCCATGGGTCTAGTTGAAGCAAATCCAAGCATAACTAAATAAAATTTGAATGCTTAGGAATGCCAAAATATCTTTACAATAGCTGCCATTTCAAGTTAGAATTCCTATAAGACTTTATGAGTCTGGAACACATTAAAGTTTAGATAGTTGGTTAATTCGCACACCTAAATATACACAAAAAGCAGAGGATTAATTAATGTTAAATCAAAAAGTTAGTAGTTTAAGTGGTATAAGTCTTCTACTTCTAAGGCTTTCTTTGGCAACCATTTTTCTTTTTCATGGAATTCCTAAAGCAACTAATTGGGCCATGGCTGCAGAAAAGTTTGAAAGCTGGGGATTTGCAGCTTTTTGGGGTCCTACAGTAGGTATATTCGAGGTTATATCTGCAGCACTCATTCTGATAGGGCTCTGGACAACTTTTGCTAGCTTAACTCTTGGAATAATCATAACTGTTGCTATTTTGGCTGTCCAAGTACCCGGAGCCAAGGAAGTAGCTGATCAAGCAGGGCAGTTTTTTACCCTTACTGCAGGATTAGAAAGAGACTTATTAATATTTGTAGGGCTTTTAGTCTTAATGGCTTTTGGGACAGGTATGCTATCAATTTCAGGTAACTCCCAAGATTAGAGTTAAAATTTGGGTTTTGTAAGCTTTTGCAGCACTCGAGTTCCAATTAACAACTCTGTATATACTAAAAACGGGTTAAAAATGAACATTCAACAACTCGTTCCTAGGCTCTGCCTGGGAACGCAATACTCGGACGCTCTGCGTCCTGTAAAAGAACGCAGAGCGTTCAAGGCATGTATTCCCAAGCAGAGCTTGGGAACAAGTTAAATCTGGGCTCACCCAAACCTCGGAGGTTTCGAAAACCTCCGAGGTTTCATGGAAAAAACTTTTATGGACATCTATATTATGTAGCGCCCAGCTTAGTCAAGGCGAATAACTGCCCAATGCCTACCAGTTTGCCCTTTATCACGACGGTGAGAGAAAAAACGTTTTGCATCACTAAAAGTACATAAACCACTATCCCAAATATTTTTTTTAAGAATCCCTACATCAGTAAGAGTAATGTAGTTCGCTGCTGCTAGGTCAAGATAATATTTCCCTTCAAGCTTACTGTAAACATCTTGTGGGAAACCAGCACTCAAAAAGCTAGCTATAACCTCATAGCCCACTTGATAATCCCTAATGCACATTCCCATTGCTACTTGGATATTTCTAGGCTCAGAACCATAGAGAGCTGTCATTTCTGCCAAGGTTTTACCAGCAACTCTTTTTAAAGTACCACCCCAACCACAATGAGCTGCAGCAATTACACCTTTTATAGGATCATGAAATAGAATAGGCAAGCAATCTGCTATATTAATCACCAAGAATAGCTCTGGACTATTGGTAACTATAGCATCCGCTTGCTCTTCAAACCAAGATACTTTACCTTCTAATACTCTATCACTATGAACCTGACGGAGCATACACACATGCTCACGATTGCTGTTAAAGTGACCCAACACTAAATTGTGGTTTCTCTCAACAGTTTTTACATCATCATCGGTGTTTAAGCCTAGGTTGAGGCTATCAAAGGGGGTCTGACTAAAACCGCCTGAGCGACCTATAAAACCATGATCTATACTTATGTTTGGAGCAGTAATAATATCAAGAGCCACTTATTTTTCTATAGTTACAGTAGGTTGAATTGTAATAGGGGTTTCTAGAACTTTAGCTGCCCAAACCTTAGCATCCTTAAGTGAGTGGTCACGGTAGTTGCCACACTCGAGCTCACTAACTCCGGGCACTTCAGCTTCATAATCAGCAATGGCTTTTAGAGCAAATTGAAAAGCTTTTTTTGCGTCTTCCTCACTGGCTTCTCCCATAACCGTCAAATAAAACCCCGTACGACAACCCATCGGACTAGCATCGATAACTTCATGTTCCATTGCCTCACGCAAATAACTAGCCATCAAGTGTTCCATAGTATGAAGTGCAGCCATAGGAACCGCCTCTTTATTAGGTTGTACAAGGCGCAGGTCAAATTTACGTACTTCATCACCTTGTTTTCCAGTATAGCTACCTGCTAAGCGTACATAAGGAGCACGTACCTTAGTGTGATCGAGATTAAAAGATTCAACATTAAACATATTTTGAGTATCATAGCATTGGTAATCCTACAGAAGCAGTGATGATCTAGATTGCTAAGCTGAGGCTAAGTTACAAGCAGTGATTACTGATTTATAAGTGATTTTTGAACACTACTTCACACTGGGCTCATTAAGCACTCATCAAAATATCATACACTGATTTTAGTTTATTGGATTTGTTTTCAACATCTACATCTTTGAAATGATCTTATTTTAGATGAGGTAAATGAGGCATTTCTATACAACTATTCAGGTTAGGTAATTTGGTGTTGCTTGTTAGATATATCTAGAAAGGAGTTGGTATTAATAAGGCTTTTAGAAGGTTTAAATTTTCTATAGCTAGGTTGTATAGTTCTCCTCCACAATCTACAATTAAATTAATTTGTGGTTGCATTGTTAACACCTAGTTAGTAAGTGTGTTATATAGAAAGGAGTCAGTGTTAATAAGGATTTTAAGAGAAGAAGTCATAATAAATTAAAGTGAGTGACTGGGCTTTATTCTGGCTCTGTTTGACAAATGGCCTCAGCCACTGTAAAAAGCTAATTTTATATAAGTGTTGTTATTGCTTCATTACTATCTTATTAGTGATTTCATACCTTAATTAGTAAATTGGGAGTTATAGCTAACCTTTGGCTTTTTATTCTGGCAAGTTTTTAAATGTTTTAAGAGTTTACCTAACCACTTTAATTAATTCCCTTACCTAATTATCAGCAAGCTGTGTTGTGTGGAGGGTAAAAAATTCACAACAGAGTATTTGAAGTACCTTAATTCACACGAGTTTTTACTAGGAACAAGTTTATTCATAAAAATTCTTAAGGAGAAATTTTTATGCAAAAAATTTTAAGAGGTTTACCGCCTCTGGTAGTTGTGCTTTATAGCTTTATTAGTCTTCATCAAGAAAGGAGATTGAATTGAAGTCAAATAAGTTTTTATTATTGATTTTGCCTGCAGTGTTGCTGGGATTGTTGTTTGTACTGGCCGCTTGTTCAGGCGATTCTAAAGATCCCGATGCTGACCAGCAAATAGATGGGAATGTTAATCCACTTGCTGGCGGTGACTACTCAGATATGGACTTTTCTGCTGCCGATCCACTTCTCTATGATCCGATCTTTCCCCAGCAGTTCAGCAGCGGTCCACCCACCCAACCCCCCACCCCTGTCATCCTGCCAACAGCTGGTACCACCTTTCCCAGTGGACGGTTTGATGGTGCTTCGGAGTTACCTGGAGCAGGGGGAGGCCAGGATGTCACGGTGGAGTCCCTCCAACCACGAGACCTTGCCTTGGGACAGATCGTTCCCTTTGAACTCCGCGTGGATACCAGTAGTACAGTACCAGTCGGAGATTGTTTCACATTTATAACTGGTTACGAGACTGTGACAACACCAGGTGACGCCTTTGGTTTTGATGAAGAATGGGGTATGGTTGCCGCCTTTGTTGACAGCTCTGATCCAGCCAATACTGATCCCAATGCCACCGTGAATTTGGCGAGTTGGGAACTCGTGGGCACTGAGATTCAGGCAACTGTGGAAGTATGTGGCGTTTCACCCGATTCCACAATTGTAGTGGAGATGTGGATTGTTCTTGACGAAGATTTCCCAGAAGCTGATTCACCAGGAGGTAATGTACAAACCCGCCTCATTGATGCTTTCACCTCTGGTACAGTTGATCCCAATGATAGCATTAGTACTGGTAATCAGACCGTTCCCCTCCTTCAAGTTGGTAAGTTCACGTCTGTTGATGTAGACTTGTCGATCGACAAGGTTGACTTTGGTGACGACACTGGTAACGGTGAATCCGTTCCGCAGGGTGGGGTAGTCATCTACCAGATTGAAGTGACCAACACGAATGACCCACTAGGCGATGCTCCGTACGTAGCCAACGACGTGGTTGTCACTGATACCTTAGACGCAAACACCACGTTTATGTCTGCTACATCAACTCAGGGAACCTGTTCAGAAGTCGATGGTGTGGTGACCTGCGACATCGGATCCCTTATTGCTGGTCAGACTGAGACCATTACCATCACCGTTGAAGTCAGCACCACTGCACCCATTGATGGAGATGGCGGGGATCCGGGTCCGTGCACGGAGACCAGTGATCTGTGCAACATGGTTGTAGTGACATCGCTGACCGATGATCCCGACCCCACCAATAACTCTGACGAAGAGCCCACTGACGTTGAGGTACCTGCTGCTCCAGGAATATCTATCACTAAGACAGTTGCAGACCCAGGCACTTACAGTGCTGTCGGAGATGTTCTGAACTTTACCATCGTAGCGACTAACATTGGCAACGTGACCTTGGACAGCGTGACAGTAACCGATGAACAGGTGAGTGATCTTAGCTGTACCCCAACAAACGGTTCCTCGTTGGCACCAGGTGAGTCAATGACTTGTACAGCTAGTCACACGGTGACTCAGGCGGACCTCGATGCAGGATCGTTCTACAATCAAGCCTGTGTGGATGACGGTGAAGGTGGTGCGGTTGAGGTTTGTGATGATGTCGAACCACCAGCTGAACAGAATCCTGAGTTGTCTATCACTAAGACAGTTGCAGACCCAGGCAACTACGATGAGGTTGGAGATGTTCTGAACTTTACCATCGTAGCGACTAACATTGGCAACGTGACCTTGGACAGCGTGACAGTAACCGATGAACAGGTGAGTGATCTTAGCTGTACCCCAACAAACGGTTCCTCGTTGGCACCAGGTGAGTCAATGACTTGTACAGCTAGTCACACGGTGACTCAGGCGGACCTCGATGCAGGATCGTTCTACAATCAAGCCTGTGTGGATGACGGTGAAGGTGGTGCGGTTGAGGTTTGTGATGATGTCGAACCACCAGCTGAACAGAATCCTGAGTTGTCTATCACTAAGACAGTTGCAGACCCAGGCAACTACGATGAGGTTGGAGATGTTCTGAACTTTACCATCGTAGCGACTAACATTGGCAACGTGACCTTGGACAGCGTGACAGTAACCGATGAACAGGTGAGTGATCTTAGCTGTACCCCAACAAACGGTTCCTCGTTGGCACCAGGTGAGTCAATGACTTGTACAGCTAGTCACACGGTGACTCAGGCGGACCTCGATGCAGGATCGTTCTACAATCAAGCCTGTGTGGATGACGGTGAAGGTGGTGCGGTTGAGGTTTGTGATGATGTCGAACCACCAGCTGAACAGAATCCTGAGTTGTCTATCACTAAGACAGTTGCAGACCCAGGCAACTACGATGAGGTTGGAGATGTTCTGAACTTTACCATCGTAGCGACTAACATTGGCAACGTGACCTTGGACAGCGTGACAGTAACCGATGAACAGGTGAGTGATCTTAGCTGTACCCCAACAAACGGTTCCCCGTTGGCACCAGGTGAGTCAATGACTTGTACAGCTAGTCACACGGTGACTCAGGCCGATCTCGACAACGGCTCGTTCTACAACCAAGCCTGTGTGGATGATGGCGCTGATGGAGCAGCTGAAGTTTGTGATGATGTCGAACCACCTGCACAGAAGGATGAGATGTTAACGATTGAGAAGACAGTTGCAGACCCAGGCACTTACAATGCTGTCGGAGATGTTCTGAACTTTACCATCGTAGCGACTAACATTGGCAACGTGACCTTGGACAGCGTGACAGTAACCGATGAACAGGTGAGTGATCTTAGCTGTACCCCAACAAACGGTTCCTCGTTGGCACCAGGTGAGTCAATGACTTGTACAGCTAGTCACACGGTGACTCAGGCGGACCTCGATGCAGGATCGTTCTACAATCAAGCCTGTGTGGATGACGGTGAAGGTGGTGCGGTTGAGGTTTGTGATGATGTCGAACCACCAGCTGAACAGAATCCTGAGTTGTCTATCACTAAGACAGTTGCAGACCCAGGCAACTACGATGAGGTTGGAGATGTTCTGAACTTTACCATCGTAGCGACTAACATTGGCAACGTGACCTTGGACAGCGTGACAGTAACCGATGAACAGGTGAGTGATCTTAGCTGTACCCCAACAAACGGTTCCTCGTTGGCACCAGGTGAGTCAATGACTTGTACAGCTAGTCACACGGTGACTCAGGCCGATCTCGACAACGGCTCGTTCTACAACCAAGCCTGTGTGGATGATGGCGCTGATGGAGCAGCTGAAGTTTGTGATGATGTCGAACCACCTGCACAGAAGGATGAGATGTTAACGATTGAGAAGACAGTTGCAGACCCAGGCACTTACAGTGCTGTCGGAGATGTTCTGAACTTTACTATCGTAGCGACTAACATTGGCAACGTGACCTTGGACAGCGTGACAGTAACCGATGAACAGGTGAGTGATCTTAGCTGTACCCCAACAAACGGTTCCTCGTTGGCACCAGGTGAGTCAATGACTTGTACAGCTAGTCACACGGTGACTCAGGCGGACCTCGATGCAGGATCGTTCTACAATCAAGCCTGTGTGGATGACGGTGAAGGTGGTGCGGTTGAGGTTTGTGATGATGTCGAACCACCAGCTGAACAGAATCCTGAGTTGTCTATCACTAAGACAGTTGCAGACCCAGGCAACTACGATGAGGTTGGAGATGTTCTGAACTTTACCATCGTAGCGACTAACATTGGCAACGTGACCTTGGACAGCGTGACAGTAACCGATGAACAGGTGAGTGATCTTAGCTGTACCCCAACAAACGGTTCCCCGTTGGCACCAGGTGAGTCAATGACTTGTACAGCTAGTCACACGGTGACTCAGGCCGATCTCGACAACGGCTCGTTCTACAACCAAGCCTGTGTGGATGATGGCGCTGATGGAGCAGCTGAAGTTTGTGATGATGTCGAACCACCTGCACAGAAGGATGAGATGTTAACGATTGAGAAGACAGTTGCAGACCCAGGCACTTACAGTGCTGTCGGAGATGTTCTGAACTTTACCATCGTAGCGACTAACATTGGCAACGTGACCTTGGACAGCGTGACAGTAACCGATGAACAGGTGAGTGATCTTAGCTGTACCCCAACAAACGGTTCCTCGTTGGCACCAGGTGAGTCAATGACTTGTACAGCTAGTCACACGGTGACTCAGGCGGACCTCGATGCAGGATCGTTCTACAATCAAGCCTGTGTGGATGACGGTGAAGGTGGTGCGGTTGAGGTTTGTGATGATGTCGAACCACCAGCTGAACAGAATCCTGAGTTGTCTATCACTAAGACAGTTGCAGACCCAGGCAACTACGATGAGGTTGGAGATGTTCTGAACTTTACCATCGTAGCGACTAACATTGGCAACGTGACCTTGGACAGCGTGACAGTAACCGATGAACAGGTGAGTGATCTTAGCTGTACCCCAACAAACGGTTCCTCGTTGGCACCAGGTGAGTCAATGACTTGTACAGCTAGTCACACGGTGACTCAGGCGGACCTCGATGCAGGATCGTTCTACAATCAAGCCTGTGTGGATGACGGTGAAGGTGGTGCGGTTGAGGTTTGTGATGATGTCGAACCACCAGCTGAACAGAATCCTGAGTTGTCTATCACTAAGACAGTTGCAGACCCAGGCAACTACGATGAGGTTGGAGATGTTCTGAACTTTACCATCGTAGCGACTAACATTGGCAACGTGACCTTGGACAGCGTGACAGTAACCGATGAACAGGTGAGTGATCTTAGCTGTACCCCAACAAACGGTTCCCCGTTGGCACCAGGTGAGTCAATGACTTGTACAGCTAGTCACACGGTGACTCAGGCCGATCTCGACAACGGCTCGTTCTACAACCAAGCCTGTGTGGATGATGGCGCTGATGGAGCAGCTGAAGTTTGTGATGATGTTGAGCCACCAGCTGAGATCAATCCTAACCACAAGTTGGCAAAAGCATTTGCTACCCCTACAGTACAGGTAGACACAGCTAGCTCGTTCACAATCACCTATGACAACACGGGTAATGAAACATTAACCGATGTTATGATCATGGATGAGGTTGATGAGAAGCTGGAGGTTACTAATGCAGAGTACGTGGTGGAAGATAGTAATGGTATGGAGACTGGTTTCGGTACATGCTTTGTAAATGGTACAAATCCACAGGATCTGTTATGTGACATTGGTGAGGTAGAGTCTGATGAAATAGTGATTGTTACTGTGGAATTTATTGCTCGAGCTATATTCAATGTGCTGAATCCAGATCCAAATCAGCGCAAAGGTGTCGAGTACATCATCGTATTTGAAAACGGTTGCGTACTTAAGGGTGATACCGATCCAGAATCTCATGTGCTAACTTGTGATTTGAATGGAGATGGAGTAATTGACCCTAATACTGAAACATTTGATGATGTTGGGGAATCGAGTCAAGGTGGTCAGGAAGTAACCTTTAACCCACCTGACGAGTTGTTTGGTCCAGATGATCCAGACTTCACTTTGCATCTTTCATGTTCTGAGCCGTTTATAGATGGTTTCGCACAAAATGGTGGACCAACTCCGGGAGAGAACCCTAATTGGAAAATCTCAGAAGTGGAGATTGATCGCTACCATCCAAACCAAGGGCTCTTCAAAGAGTGTGGTCAGGTGTTCTTGCCAATTGACGTGCCAAACACGGCAACTGCAACTGCAGTTTCACCATCTGGAGGACTTCTTGAAAGTCCTATCAGCAGTGAGGAAGTGGTAGTAACGATAAACCCAGCCCCATAGCAGATCGAATATGACTTGCAACAACTAGTTGTAAGAGTAAGCTACAAGCTGTCGAGGCCCCGCGATTGCGGGGCCTTGATTTTTTTGATAAAATAGAAAACATGTGCCTGAAGCTCTCTACAAGCATGTCATAGCTAAGTCTCTGAGCAGCAATAACGTTTCAATTACACAGATTTCCATACGCTATAGAGCTTTATAATCAGGCCAAATTGAAAGTCTATTTTTACTCAAACCCTAAGTTAGGTCCTTTAGAGTAAGCAACTAAAAATCTTTGACAGTTAAATTGAGATTCCCTGCGTAGTTTATTATGCCTTCTAAAGCCTTGTCTTGTAGTCACATCTTTTAGTTCTGTAGCAATTCAATTTCCCCAATGCTCAAACCTGTTAGCTCAGATATCTGCTGTACATCCATGCCTTTTTGCCTCATGTGCTTTACTATTTGAAAACGTTCTTCCTCTTTACCCTTTTCAATACCCTTTTCGATACCTTCTTCTCTACCTTCTTCTCTACCTTCTTCTCTACCTTCTTCTCTACCCCTTCCTCTAACTCTTCTTATAAAAGGTGTATCTAAATCTAAGAAAAAATCTCTTTCTATTTTAGTTTCTACCATTCCTGACAACCTCTCATCTTCTATTAAAGCTACTAGTATCGCCAGTAGCTCTCTTCTGGCTTTATTATCTGCTTTTCTTAGCACTATGTCTATAGCCTCTGTTAACTCTTTCTCTGGCTCCTCTAGCTTCGCTGAGCCTATTAGTGTTACTAAGGCAGGATTTTGTGTGTCTAGCAGATCTCTTGCTTTTATATCCCACAAATGGATTACCCTGTATTGCCATGACACTCCACCTACTTTATGCACACCTGTATCACTTTTTCCCTTGCCCTTAAGATAAATAACTACACTGTATATATCCTTCTTGAATAAGTTAGCAAGTCTATGCATGTACTCTTGCATTCTCCAGCTCATTACCTTTGTATCAGCACCACTTTCAAACTCACAGTGCAGAATTATTTCCTTACCATCAGCAAGAGTAACCTCAAATACTTGATCAGAACGAAGTGTGCTAGCTGGTAGTTCTATATTCCTTTGTTGTACGCTCTTAATAGCCTTATCTAGTAACCAAGTGGTTATGCTATCTGTTTTTGACATAAAAAGGCGCTTTAGTGGATTGTCGGTTCTGTGTTCCTTTTTGGTGCTAGCCACAGAGCATTGTAACAAGTTTGTTAGAAACAAAATAAGATCCCTTTAAAGGGATCTTGCCTATTTTTTTATACTTTAGAGAATTATTGCTTTATGGTGCAGTGTAGGTAACTGTAAGAACAAAAGAAACTCTATCTCCACTTACTTCATAAACATAGTTTCCACCAGCTAGCTCAGCATTTAGATTAACTGGACTACCTCCAGAAACTTGCTTTACCAATTGACCTTGTGAGTCATAAACTTTTAGCGTCAAGCTTTTACTCTTCTTCCCTTTACCACCATCAAAAGTAAGCACAGCTTCTGCTGTACCAGCAGCTGCATTTATAGAAAAGCTACGAGTAGAATTTTTGCGATTCAGGTTAGAGGAAAAAGTTTCAGTTACTATAGTAGGCACAGCAGACTCAGTTACTGTTATAGCCATAGTATCCAAGCTAGACATTTCAGAGTCATCTGCAAGTAACTGAAGAGTATAAGTACCTGCTACTGAAAAAGTAGCGGTAGTTGCTGGTGAGGAAGGATCTGTAAAAGTTACTACACCGGGGCCAGAGTCTTTTGACCAAGTAGTTTGTAAAGCACTTGCTGTTGGCAAACCATCATCACTAACTGTGCCAGACAGAGTAACAGCATTTGGCAATTCTACGTCTTGGTTAGCACCAGCCTCTACAATAGGTGCTGCATTAGAGGGTGGTGGTGGGTTTTGGTCTATAGCTCCAGCATGTAGAAAACGACTGTTAGCAGTATTCCAGTGTGTTGCTAAATAAGAATTAGCAGGTGGGTGAGGATGATAGTAGTCATCATGATTACAATCTAATCTTCTAGAATTACCATCATCGCAATTATATTCCATTATGACATCAGGAGCGTCTTTGTAACACATTATATCGGTTTCTTCCGTACAATGGTAGCCATCTGTAGCGTGTGGAGCAGAGCGTTGAACCCCACCAAGATTATGCATAAGCTCGTGGGCTTCAGCTTTACTGCCTCCTGCGCCTCCCCAACAAGCACTGTCAACTCGAGCAAACATAGGATAATTGCCATTGTTCAAATTGGTTGCTTCAGGTCTATCATCACCATAAATTGAAGCAAGACCACAATAAACACTAGCATCCATCCACACTAGGTATTTGCGCTCTCCGCTATTGTAACCCTGCTCTTTCATTTCCCCAATCATATTACCAAAGGTATCATCACCTGTTGGAGAAAGCACTACATGCTCTACCACTAGTTCACAATTAGCATCTGTCACAAAACGAACATGGCGTTCTTCACCAACCTCAGTGGCACTATCAACAAATATTTGATTTACCTCAGCAGCCCAACCTTTTATTAAAGGTGCTACTTCATCATAACGGTCAGCTTGGTCAGCAGCTACTGTATAAACTGCCTGCACACGATAACCACTAGTTCCATCACCTATACAGGGCACTGTACCTGCGTTAGCCACTGCTAAGGAGCTTAAATCCACCTCTGCACGCACATCCACTCCTTCAGGTGCTGGGTCAGGACCGTGAGTACAAATAGGGTTTTTATCAGCAGCTGGTACGTCTAATTCAAAAAGACCTTCACAAGGCCCGCCTTTGGCACCAGGGTGAAGACCATCAAACACTAAACCTTTAGCACGATCATTGGCAGGTATAGCCTTATCAGGTAAGCGTACTAAAGTATCTGCATTTGGTTTAGTAGGAGTCTCTACCCCCTTTTGGCCACAGCTAACTAAAAGAAATAAAAAAACTACGAGAAAAACAAGAGTACTAAAACCTTTATTAACAATCATAACCCAAATTCTCCTTAGGGTTCTTTCTAGGGCATATATACCCTTTGATCTGACCTAGATTAAGGAGAATGTGTTATTAATTAGATACTCATAAATTATCTAAACGCGGATTAAAGTTACTATATGATTAGCAATAGGTTGTAAGTTATTTACACTCTCTTCCAACGATAAAAAAGTTCTATTTGCTGGTAAGCTAATTACCACTAAAACCAATATCGTAAGAAATCATCCTCAAATCCCTCACAGTCCCTGCTGCTACTAGGCGTTCATAGTAGGGGCGTATTGCAATACACCCCTACCAGCGTAAAATACACCAAGCTGTTTCTGTACGATGTATCCCATTATTCCCATAAACACACCCTGTTGTTCCCACCTAAGCTGAACTTAAAACCTGCGCGTATGCATTTATTCATAAATAGCGTTTTGTTGTATTATTACGGCGCAACATTACTCTACAATTGCTACACTTTAACGGTTGAAAATTAAGGAGGTGTGCCTGTGTTGCACATTAAAGCTCTTGTACATTTTTTTATGCTAGCCTTCATACTACTTGTAGCATGTTCAGACATTTCATCTAAGAATCCTATTACTACAGAGTCTAAAAAGGGTGCTTGGCAAGTTTGGAAAGCAGCTCATATCCACAATTATAAGTACCAGCTTCAAATATATGGATGGTGTGCTGGTTGTCCTAGGAGTTATCCAGTTGTTATTGAGGTAAGGAAAAAAGCTGTTACAAAAGTGGAGTACACACCTACTGATGATTTTCCTTTTGAAGGACCTGTTCCAGATGAGGATTTTGATTTTTACCCTACTATTGAGGGACTATTTGATAAAATTGCTGATTTTCAAAAAGACCCTACTGCCATAGTGGAAGTTGAGTATGATGAGCAACATGGTTACCCTACAAAAATTGAAGTTGATACTACCGAGCCTGTTGCTGATTTTAGAATCAGCTACTTTATAGAAAATTTTCAAGTCATTAACCGAAATTAATTGAACTAAACCATTACCAGCTAGAAGCTAGTAGGTTTTTCGCTGTGACTGGAAGTCGATATATTCCTGAGCAAATCTATGTCTAACCTTTTTGCCTCATATATTTTACTATAGTGTGCCAGAAAACTCTTGGGTCATCCAAACCTCCGAGGTTTTGGAAACCTCGGAGGTTTCTTGGAAAAAACTTTTATGGACAACTATATTCAGTACTCCGCAAAATGGAGAAAAAACGAAAAATTGACCTTAAATAGACTTTTATCACTTATCAAATTTGTGTGTAGAAAGAGTTTATTATCACTAATAATCTTAGCTATAGGCATCTTATTGAGAATCCTTTATCGCAATTGCGGACTACTGATATTTGAAGATGCCCTTCTCTACCCTTTTCAATACCTCTTCCTTTGCCTGAAAGGCATTAAACCAATTAATCGTAAAAACAAAGTATACTTAAATGCCTATGTCAAATCTTACTCCCAAACGCATTCCCTACGGTGTAGCTGACTATGGACGTATGAAAAGAGACAACAGCTACTATGTGGATAAAACCCGCTTTATTCCCTTAGTAGAAGCATCACCTTACTTTCTTTTTTTTATACGCCCTAGACGTTTTGGTAAATCTCTGTGGCTTTCTGTTTTGCAGCACTACTACGACGTAAACAGATCTGAAGAGTTTACAGACCTATTTGGTGAAACCTACATAGGCAAAACCCCTACTAAAGAAAGAAATAGCTACTTAGTAATGTTTTTAAATTTCTCATTAGTAAATCCAGATATTCGTTATGTAGAAGAATCTTTTGCAGAAAATAGTAGGTCTGAGATTGGAGCTTTTCTAAGACGTTATCAACGTTTCTTTACAGCAGAAGAGCACCAAGACATCCTTTCACTTACAAAAACCGAAGATAAGCTCAGACAAATCTTTCAATATGCCAGTGTCAAGGGGCTAAAGACTTACCTAATCATTGATGAATATGATAATTTCTCTAATAATATCCTCACCACAGCAGGACAGGAAGCTTACCACAATTTAACTCATGGTAGTGGGTTCTTTAGGTATTTTTTCAATCTACTAAAAGGTGCTACTGCAGGACAGATATCAGGGTTAACAAGGCTTTTTATTGCTGGTGTCTCCCCTGTCACTATGGATGATGTTAGCAGTGGTTTTAATATTGGCACAAATGTTAGTATTGATAGTCGTTTTAATGAAATAATTGGCTTCACTGAATTAGAAGTTCGCACCATGCTAAGCCATTACTATGATGCTGGAGAATTACCCATTTCTGTTGATGAAAGCATTGAACTGATGCAGGAGTGGTACAATAACTATTACTTTAGTAAAAACGCTACCCAGCCTATGTTTAACTCTGACATGGTACTTTACTTTACCCTTAAGGCTACAGGAGAAAAGCGTTTACCAGATTATTTAATAGATCAGAATGTAAGAATCGACTATGGCAAGCTGCGCCACTTGATGACAGTAGATAAACGCCTGAATGGTAACTTTAGTGAGCTTAAGAGCATCATTGACACAGGTGAAGTAGTTAGTGATATAGTACTTAGTTTTCCCATAGAGCAGCTCCTGCAGCGAGAGAACTTCGTCTCACTGCTGTTTTACTTTGGTTTGCTTAGTTTTGCTGGTGAGAAGGAGGGGGAACCTTTGCTACGCATTCCTAACCTCACTATCAAAGACTTAATGTACAGCTACATTCGTGAGGGGTTTAAAGATGTAGATATTTTCCGTCTTGATATCTGGAAACTCTCTAGTTTAATACGAGGTATGGCTTACAGGGGTGAGTGGCAGGCAGTATTTAACTTTCTAGTAGCAGAGATCAAAAAACAAACTTCTATAAGAGACTATCTAAATGGTGAAAAGGTCATCCAAGGTTTTCTATTAGCCTATCTAAATGTAACCCAATTTTTCCTACTGTGGTCAGAGAAAGAGATGGGTGGAGGGTTTGCTGATTTGTATTTAGAGCCTTTTTTACCTCGTTATCCAGATATGCAGTATGGGTACTTGATAGAGCTTAAGTATATTCCCAGCAAGAAATTTACTGATGATAAGTTACAAGAAGTGATTTCTACGGCACATGAACAACTAGAAAAGTATGCTAGTGATGCTCGTATACAAGATGTCACTAGTAAAGTACCTATCAAGAAACTTTTACTAGTTTATAAGGGGTGGGAGCTTATCCATCAAGAAGAGGCTTAGCTTAGGTAGTGTTAGACCTTGACAAAGCATATTCATCTTTTCTAACTTCATTATCTGCTTTTCTTACTACTATAGTCTATAGCCTCTGTTAACTCTTTCTCTGGCTCCTCTAACTCTGCTGAACCTACTAGTGCTACTAGAGCAGGATTCTGTGTGTCTAGTAATTCTCTTGCCTTTGTATTCCACAAATGGATTACCCTGTATTGCCATGACACTCCACCTAGGTAGATAGGCGTCATTTCCCCATACAGCAGGCCCTTTAACAAGTCGAAAATACAGATACGCCACATAACCCCGTAGTGGGGCGTATGCAATACGCCCCACCAGCGTGAAATACACCACATTTCTTTCATGCGATACGCCCCTACAATACGGAATGCTGTTACCATGTTTATGTGACGTGCTTCTGTTATTTTCATTTGCAGGGCCTTTTGCCTGTTTGTATGTGGTGGATTTGTTGTAAGCCAGCAAAATATAGATGTCCATAAAAGTAATTTCCCAAGAAACCTCGGAGGTTTTGGAAACCTCCGAGGTTTGGACGACCCCAAATTTTTCTGGCGTACTATAATAATGCCATCAAATCAATTTGATGGCATATTATACAACATAATGCCATTGAATTAGTAGCTGTGCTATAATCCTTCTGGTGTACGACTGGGATGATAATAATATTAATCATATTTTGGAAGAACATGGTCTTGAGCCTTTTGAGATTGAAGAGGCATTGGAAGATCCCAGCTCTAAAAGTCAAGGTGCTTATAACACAAATCAAGAGAAACGCTTTGCGTTGATTGGTGCAACTGAAGCAGGACGTATACTTTTTGTAGTTTACACTATTAGAGAAAATAAAATTCGTCCTATAACAGCATTTGATGCCAAAGATAATATGAAACGTAGGTACAGAAGGGATTAACTATGATTACTATCAACAATTGGGAACAAGTACCTGAATTCCAAAATGAAGTTGAAGAACGAGCTTTTTGGACAACCCATATCTTGAGTGATGAACTTATAAATACTTTTTCAGATGAGCGACCTAGTCATTTGCCAACACCTCGTAAAAGGACTATGTATAGCTCAGTAAACTTACCCATTGAAGTAGATACCCTAAATAGATTAAAGATTATTGCTAAACATAAAGATATAAATTACAAGGTGCTAATTAAAAGCTTTTTAGCAGAAAGGCTTTATGAAGAAGAAAAAAGGTTACACCTTCTTTAAGTTTTTCGAAGACCTGATGAGAGATTAGGTGGGTTGTTGCGCACTGATAACCCTTTCTCTTTCATACCTTTGGCTATCTCATAAGAATGTTCATCACGTCCTTCATTACGTTCCTCATCCCTAATCTTCTGCAAGAAAAGACTATTCATCAAATAGTCTTCTTTTTTTAACTGCTCTTGTATCATCTCTACTAACCTCTCATCTTCTATTAAGGCTACTAGCATGGTTAGTAGCTCTTTCCTGACTTCATTATCTGCTTTTCTTACTACTATGTCTATAGCCTCTGTTAACTCTTTCTCTGGCTCTTCTAATTTTGCTAAACTTATTAGTGCTACTAAGGCTGGCGTATCAAGGTCGAGAACAATATTCATGTATTTGATCACGTAAACTCATCTTTTCATATTAGAAAATTTTGAGCTTTCAAGCAAGATTTCTCTCCACAAGCCTCATAGGCCCATTGGGCACGTAGCTGTAATATTTGGTACTAGCCACAGAACATTGTAACAAGTTTACTATAATAAAATAAGGCCCCAAGCGGACTTTCGACTATAGAATTTAAAAAGTGGAATATTTTTAAACTCTGAAGAGATTTCCCATCTGAAGATGGGTGTTAAGCCAATTAGAGGACCATAAAAAGGCTCTTTAGTGGGTTGTTTGTAGTATTTCAACTTCCTCAATGCTTAAACCTGTTAGCTCAGATATCTGCTGCACATCCATACCTTTTTGCCTCATATGTTTTACTATTTGAAAACGTTCTTTCTCTTTACCCTTTTCAATACCTTCTTCTCTACCTTCTTCTCTACCTTCTTCTCTACCTTTTCTTCTAACTCTTCTTATAAAAGGTGTATCTAACTCTAAGAAAAAGTCTCTTTCTATTTTAGTTTCTACCATTCCTGACAACCTCTCATCTTCTATTAAGGCTACTAGTACAGTTAGTAGCTCTTTTCTAACTTCATTATCTGCTTTTCTTAGCACTATGTCTATAGCCTCTGTTAACTCTTTCTCTGGCTCCTCTAGCTTCGCTGAGCCTATTAGTGTTACTAAGGCAGGATTTTGTGTGTCTAGCAGATCTCTTGCTTTTATATCCCACAAATGGATTACCCTGTATTGCCATGACACTCCACCTACTTTATGCACACCTGTATCACTTTTTCCCTTGCCCTTAAGATAAATAACTACACTGTATATATCCTTCTTGAATAAGTTAGCAAGTCTATGCATGTACTCTTGCATTCTCCAGCTCATTACTTTTGTGTCAGCACCACTTTCAAACTCACAGTGCAGAATTATTTCCTTACCGTCAGCAAGAGTGACTTCAAATACTTGATCAGAACGAAGCGTACTAGCAGGTAGTTCTATGTTTCTTTGCTGTACGCTCTTAACAGCCCCATCTAGTAACCAAGTGGTTATGTTATCTGTTTCTGACATAAAAAGGCGCTTTAGTGGGTTGTCAGTTTTGTGTTCCTTTCTGGTCTTAGGCACAGAAAATTGTAACAAGTTTCCTAAAAATAAAACTACCTGCTGATCCAACACTAACAATATTAAAAAGTTGCTACTACTTTTATCCTGTGCTAGACTGCTCGCAGACTCATTTGCGAAAGTAGTTAACTATGCCAACAAACCTCTTAGAGACTCGCCTTACTAAAACAGAAGATCGCCTTGATAGAATAGAGCAGTTAGTTCTACAGCAATCTATCAACATCGCTAAAAGTCAGCAGGAAACAGATAAACTAAGCCGAGAAATAGATAAATTAAGACAAGAAACAGATAAACTAAGAATTACCATGCAAGAATCCAATGCTCGTATGGAAGAATCCAGTACTCGTATGGAACAAGGTTTTATGAGAATGGAGCAAGGTTTTGCTGATCTTAGGAAAAGCCAAAAACAATTAAACAAACAGCTAGGAGAGCTTTCTCATCGTTTAGGTACTGTAGTTGAAGATTTGGTTGCTCCTAGCCTAGAAAGAATCTTCTTTGAAGCCACTGGTTTACCAAGTGATAGTGAAACACTTATGAATGTTCGTATAAAAAGAAGGCACCCTACCACCAGAGAAATTCGTGAATTTGATGCCATTGTAGAAAATGATAAATACTTACTGGTCAACGAAACCAAAAGTAAACTTAAACCTGAAGATATTCCCCAATTCTTAGCTGTGCTAACAGAGTTTTATACTTACTTTCCAGAACATAAGAATAAAGAATTGGTTATTATAGGAGCAATGTCATCAACGCATTTAGATAAAAGCCTTATTACAGCACTATCGAAACAAGGCCTGTTGGCACTTGCTATTGGTGACACTATAACCACTATTAAAAACCCTGAAGACTTTGAGTGGAAAGCATTCTAGTAGAATGCCCCTTAACAACCCTTTTGATATGGCAAAAAGTGGTTCTTTGCAAAAATGTTACACTGAAAAGTACATATGAAACTTACCAATGATCAAAAAAGGTCTTTTGCTGAAAAGTTTTTAGAGCGCTACCTTGATAATGGTTTGGGATCTATGTCAAAGCGTGATATAGATGTTTTAGTTTTCCACCTTTTGTCTGGTTCTGAAGATATTCTTGGTATGTCCAACTATCATGTAGGTAATACTTTGCGCATTAGTGAAACAAGGGTTAAATCTTTAAAGATGGAAGCTTCACTTAAATATGCCCAACCTAACCACAAAGAGGTGATAGCTGGTATTGTTCAAGCTCTTATTGAAGAAATGAAAAAGCCAGAATTTCAGGATGATTATGTAGAACTAGGCTTGGAAGATCCTGTACAAAAACGCGAGCTGGAAGAGGCAATAAAACGGATTGGTCATCATGTAGAGTATGGCATTAATAGAGAGATACTGAAGATGAAGCCTTTAGGACTCCTTGAGATAATAATGGATAATGTAAAGGATGGAGAAAAAGAATTTAAAAATCTGGTAAGAAAATACATTGATGATGAACAAAAGCAAAAGCGCATTCTAGACTCAGGTTTAACGTTTAGGCAGAAATTAAAAAGGCTAGGAACCGAATTATCTGATAAGGATGGTCTTATCTCATTACTAGCAGAAGCAGCTAGGCTAATCATTTGAACTCTAAGCTCTTCCAAATTAGCATTTGCCTCTCATCGTAGTTTAGCCAGTGCTTTGCGAATAATCTCCTCGGTACTGGCCCCTGTATTTTTAAGGGCAAGTTCAGCTACTGTAGCTTTAACCTGTGATTCACGGTAGCCAAGAGCTAGTAGGGCTTCTACTGCATCTTCACCTGCTGGTGAGAGCAAAGCCTTAGGTTTTGTTCCGCCACCTGATGTTGCCATAAGCTCTTCAGGCAGTTTATTTTTAAGCTCAACAATAATACGCTCAGCTAACTTCTTACCTACTCCCGGTGCAGAAGATAATAGTCCCGCATCACTTTTTAAAATAGCCCCTGCTAAAAGGGTGCTTTGTAATGAAGAAAGCATAGCTAGGGCTAGTTTTGGTCCAACACCAGATACTCCTATCAGGTAGGTAAAAAGCTTACGCATATCATTATCATGGAAACCATAAAGTGCTAGTAAGTCTTCTTTTACCACTAGGTAAGTATGTAAGCGCAGAGCTACACCTACTTTACAGTTCATTAGAGTGGGCTTAGGGGCAAAAACTTCAAGGCCAAAGGCTCCAGTTTGAAGTACTACGCTAGTTTCCTTTACTTCAGAAACTACACCATCAACAAAAGCAATCATAATTAGGAACTATAACTCACCTCCAAAGTAACTTTTCACTTCCACGAATGAATTTTAGCATGTTAAGAGGCCCTTAGATTAGTAACTAAGAATATACCACAAACAAGTTAAACTAGAACGCTCTGCATTCTGTAATCTGAGTGAAAAACGTAGAGCACTCAAAACATGTATTCCCAAGCAGAGCTGGAAAAAGTTATGGGATACACCCTTTATCATCGCTAGTTCTAAGTAGATCTATTGGCTGAAAAATAAGGTTCAAAATAATGTGCTACTATAGATGTCTTTGAGTATAACAAGAAACAAGAGATCTAAAAGGAAATGTAGTACAGAAAGAAAAGAAGTTAACAACTCAAACAAGCGTATTCGCATTCCAAAAAATGCTTGCCCTCTATCCAGAAAAGATGATAGAGAGCGGAAAGGCTTAAGAGCTTTAGCAATGAAAAAGTACTTTACTAGATATCTTCAAGTTTTTTCTACTTTTATTATAGTTACACTATTACTTATTTTTTGTGTCTCTTGTTCAGGCCGTACATCGGAAACCGATCTAGAACCAGATGCTATCTATAGCCTTGCTGCTCTTAATGTAAAAGATGGAATAGGTACTCAATCTCAAACAAATGTACCTAGTCCTGCTGATGGAGAAGCAACTGCTATCAACACCGCTAGCATCATAGATGGCGAAGCAAACTTGAGGGAAGAGGAAACTAAAGGTGGTGCACTAAATTTGGTTGAGAATTTTGGATTACCCTACCAAAAAAGTGGCGGATTAACCCTTCTTGATAACGGTGCTCTTACTGATTGTTCAGTAATAGAAGTAGTGACATCAGTAGCAATAGCTTCCTATAGGCAAAAGCACGAAGAAGATCCAAGCACAATACTAGCGGACGCTGGTGGTGTCTTTGGACTAATTTGGAGCGCACTGTTTCTCTATCAAGACAATGGTAATAGTGATGGCATATTTACTTATACTTCTAATCCTGATGGGGTTGCCCAACTTATTGAAGCGTCAGTTGAACAATTTAATGAGATTCTCCAAGGCCCCTACAGTACTTTTACTAAAGTTGAGTTATTTTGTGCTGATGCTAATAGTAGCAGTAACCTCCTTACAAAAGCCAATAACCCTCTACTAGTTAGTGGTACTGTAGAAGAAATTACTAACTTTGAATTGGAAGGAAACATCACCAAACCTGATGGTAAAATACCAGAAAGTATTAATATTGGCATATCAACGAATGAGATAGTAAACGGTAAAGGTTCTTTAAGCGGAACAAATCAACCTAATGTACCTAACACCCATAATGTAGAAATAATTGATGTCACAGGCGTCACTACTAGAAATGGTAAGTTAACCCTTCTTAATAGCAACACTCTTGCTAATTGTCCAGAGATACAAGCTGAAATAGAACTAAAAATAGCTTCTTTTAGGCTAAAACACAAGACAAATCCAAGTACAATAAAAGAGGATGCTGGTGACTCTAGAACAGCGTTGAGGGTATCACTATTACGTCATAACAATGACACCTATACTACTAATGAAAGTGCCCAAATCATCGAAGCATCAATTGAACAGATTAGTCGCGTTCTCCAAAATTCATATAGCATATTCATTGACATTGAGCTGTTTTGTGGTGACAGCAATAATCTTCTTACTGAAGCTAATGGCTCCTTAATAATAGAAGAAATTATCTTTAGATTGGAAGGAAAACTCACTAATCCTAACAAAAACATCATTATTAACTTCTAGCATGTTGATCAAATTAGAAGAGCAGAAAACTTTGTTTTGAAATTGGCTGGAGGCAATACAGAATCAGTAGTCCGCAATCGTGATAAAGGATTCTCAATAAGATGCCTATACCTAAGATTTGTAGTAATAATCAATTCGTCCTGCACGCAAACTTGATGGTCAGTCAAAGCCTATTTAAGATCAACTTTTCAATTTTTTCTTCATTTTGCGGAGTACTGAGAATGATTCACCAGAGGATGATGAATCTGTGTTCATAGAAAGCATAGAGGACAAAGAACTTTTAGAAGAGTGGGTATGAGGTGAAAAATTTATCCTAAACGTTTTGAAGTGTTTTACTAGCATACGAAAATATATCATAATGTGTTTTTAAGCATTCTATGTATAGCCAAATCCAGTATTTAGGGTTTGAGTAAAAATAGACTTTCAATTTGGCCTAATTATAAAGCTCCATAGCATATGGAAGCCTGTGTAATTGGAACGTTATTGCTGCTCAGAGACTTAGTAGTGAGTAGGGGTGTTTACAGTTCACTTGAAATCTACCTAAACTTATCTGTATATTAGCAATATGGATAGGTTGATGCCGATAGGTGAAACCGCGAAAACTCTAGGCGTGTCTGTGTCAACATTACGGCGTTGGGAGGAAGAAGGTAAGCTTATCCCTGAACGCACTCTAGGAGGACAAAGACGCTATAGTTTATCCAAGATACAACCTCATATGTTCAGAAATTTTGAAGCAGATGATAGAAAGACTATAGCTTACGCACGAGTATCAAGCCGTGACCAAAAGAAGGATTTGGAAAGGCAAAAACAGGTACTAGAAATGTACTGTGCCTCTAAAGGTTGGATGTACGAGATAGTAAGTGATCTTGGCTCAGGCATGAACTATCATAAACGTGGCCTGAATAAGCTTCTAACTGGAATATTGAACGAAGAAGTGGGTCGTTTAGTAGTAACCCACAAAGATCGACTGTTACGTTTAGGAGCAGAGCTAGTTTTTGCCATATGTGAGGCAAAACAAGTAGAGGTCTTAATCATCAACAAAGGTGATGACACAAGTTTTGAGGAAGAGTTAGCAAAAGATGTTTTAGAAGTAATTACAGTATTCAGTGCTAGATTGTATGGTTCAAGGTCAAGAAAAAATAAGAAGTTACTAGAAGGAATAGAAAAAGCTGTAGAGGAAGCAGATGCTGCGTAGCCACAAAATAGCCTTAGTGCCAAACAATAAGCAAGTCACATACTTTGCAAAAGCAAGTGGAGTAGCAAGATTTGCATATAACTGGGCATTGGCAAAGTGGGAAGAGCAGTACAAAGCAGGATTAAAACCAAGTGAAGCAGCATTGAGAAGGGAATTAAACGCAATAAAGCGAGAGGAATACCCTTGGATGCTAGAAGTAACAAAATGTGCGCCACAAATGGCAATAAAGCAGCTAGGAATAGCATACAAACGCTACTTTCAAAAAATAGCAGGAAGACCAACATTTAAGAAAAGAGGCATAAATGACAGTTTCACGTTGAGCAATGACCAATTCAAGCTAAAAGGCAAGTTGATAAGAGTACCTAACCTAGGTTGGGTAAAGATGACAGAAGAATTACGTCACGAAGGCAAGATAATAAGTGCCACAGTCTCCCGTGTAGCGAACAGGTGGTTTGCAGCAATAACAGTGGATATAGCCGAAACACCTCAAAGAAGCGAAAACCAAGCCAAAGAGGTTGTAGGAATAGATTTAGGGATAACTACACTGGCAACATTAAGTACAGGGGAGAAAGTAAGTACACCAAAGGCACTAAAGGAAAATCTAGACCTTTTGAAACGTAAGTCAAGGAACTTATCAAGGAAAGAAGTAGGTTCAAAGAATAGAGCAAAAGCAAAGCAACAAGTAGCAAAACTACATGCCAGAATAGCAAACATCAGAAAAGATGGACTACACAAACTAACAACAGAGTTGACAAAGAAGTATGATGTAGTAGTGATAGAAGACTTAAATGTCAAAGGGATGATAAAAAATCCTAAGCTATCACGAGCAATAGCAGATATGGGATTTCATGAATTTAGAAGACAACTCACATACAAGGCCGAACAGTATGGAGTTGAAATAGTAGTAGCTGATAGATTCTATCCCTCAAGTAAATTATGTTCAGAATGTGGACATAAACTAGAAGAAATGTCTCTAGGGTTGCGTCATTGGACATGCCCTCAGTGTGGAATAAAACACGACAGAGATATAAATGCTGCCAAGAATTTAGAGAACAGGGCAGCAATGGCCGTGAGTTCCACGGTGTCAGCTTGTGGAGAGGAAAGCGCTGGCCTTATCAACAACAGAATTGTTGAAAAAGGTGAAACTCGCCTCTGTGAAGCAGGAATACAGCATCAATAGCTACCTATGAGTAGATTTGAATAGGTCTGTAAGAACGGTTTACTATTATGCTGGCTACAAACTACTAGCTACCTCTAAACACTGATCACTATGGAAATATTCACAAAGACTTTTACATCCTGTTTGTAGGTTTGTTTCATCCTATTAGATTAATAAAATTACCATTTAAGCTTTTAATATTATGGTACAAGATAAGCCAGCTGGCTTTACTCAAAGTACATGGACACACTGTGAACCCTTTAGCCAAGAGCCAATTCAATTTGTGAATGAATATGGTGAATGGGTTGCACCCTTTGATTTAGAAATTCCTAAAGAGGAGTTGCAAACCTTCTATAGAAATATGCTTGCTTCTAGAATGCTTGATGAGCGTTGGCATAAGCTTCAGCGTATGGGTAAATCAAGCTTTACAGCTTTATCAAAAGGTCATGAAGGAGTTCAGATAGGTACAGCTCGAGCGCTAAAAGCAGGTTTTGACTGGGTAGTACCATACTATCGTGACACAGGAATGTTACATAGCTTAGGAATTAGTGCTTTAGAACTGCTAGCACAGTTTTGTGGAAGCAGCCTAGATACCAACAAAGCTAGACAAATGCCTTGTCACCCTAGCTCAAAAGTACTTAATATTTTTAGTGTGGTTTCTACCATAGCTGCCCACGTGTCGCCTGCTGTAGGTATAGCTATGAGCATAAAATATCGAAAGACAGGACAAGTTGTCTTAACTAGCTTTGGTGATGGGGCATTATCAGAAGGCGATTGGCACGCAGGAGTTAACTTGGCTGGTGTACAACGTGCTCCCATTGTTTTTTTGTGCCAAAACAACCGTTATGCTATTAGTGTGCCTTTTCACAAACAAACTGGCTCTATTAATGTTGCCATTAAAGCCCAATCATATGGAATGAACGGTTACTTCGTAGATGGCATGGATGTACTGGCTTCACACTTTGTTGTAAAACAAGCTTTAGAAGAAGCTCGTAAAGGGGAACCTGCGTTAGTTGAAGCAGTTGTTGATCGTTTTGAACCACATTCCTCTTCAGATAATGACTTGTTTTATCGTAGCAAAGAGGAAAAAGAACTATGGCGCAAGCGTGATCCAATTAAACGCTTAAAGCTCTACATGAAAAATCTGAGTATATGGGATGATACTTGGGAAAACCATATAAAGGCAGAAATTGATAAGGAGCTTACTGAGGCAGTTCGCGCTATTGATAATGCGCCTCCTGTAGCTGTAGGAACACTTTTTGAAGATGTTTTTGCAAAACCTACCCCTCAGCTTATGTCACAGCATAACGAGTTCTTGTCTTGTTCTGGTCAACGATAATCAAGGACAGTACTTTAACTGGGTTTTTCTATAGAAAAAGAAATACTTATTTTTTTCTTATAGAATCAGCAAATTTTTTAACATAGTCATGCTATGTTCCCAGTAAGAGGGTTCAGTGATTCTTGGTAATGCAAAGGCACTTGTTTTCATGCGCCTTGGGGCCTTGCTAAACATTGACAGTGTTTCAAAAGCATGATATCCTCAGGCCTCCTGTGGGTATGGAGTGCTGTGGTGCTGTAGCCAAGTGGTAAGGCAGAGGTCTGCAAAACCTTTATTCGTCGGTTCGATTCCGACCAGCACCTCCACATAGGTGCGTAGCTCAGTGGAAGAGCGCTGTCTTGACACGGCAGAGGTCGGCAGTTCAATTCTGCCCGTACCTACCAAAGAACTAGTTTGATTGGGGGGATTTTTCTATGTCTTTTGCTTGCTCGAGCACCCTATTTTTATACCTAGAAATTTTTTCAGTGATTTCTTCTTGTATATTGTCAATACGCCCTTCTAGTTTATTTTGCATATCATCAAGCTGGCGGCGTAAACGGATTATTTCCTCTACACCTGCTAGATTTACCCCTAGTTCTTGAGTTAGGCGACGAATTTCTTGCAAATGTTCAATATCGCGCTGTGAGTAAAGCCTTGTTTTTCCTGAGCTGCGACTTGGTTCAATCAAACCTTTTCGCTCATAAAGGCGCAAAGTTTGTGGGTGCATGTCTACTAGTTCAGCTGCTACACTAATGACATAGAGGGGTTTATCTTTGTCACCAACCTCCCTTGTTTCAGAGTCATTTTGATTTTTTTGTTTAGACATAGACCTCCTCAGTTTTTAAGCCAATCTTTTGCCTTGCGCCACAAGCCTTGCCAAACTCTGATTTTAATGGTGATTAGTAAATCACCACCTGCTAAACCGCCACCTGAAATACGAACCCTCTGGCCATCTTGAAGCCCTGGAGGTAAACTCATATTTAGGTCTAGCAATTTACTTTTTAAGCCATACTTAGCCTCAAGAGGAGTAATAGCCAATGCCATGTTTATATCCTTACCCTTAATGCTTACTTCTCTAGGCAGTTTCACATTAAGGGTAACGTAAAGGTCTCCCGGAGGGTTGCCTCTTCCTCCTTGGCCTCTTAGTCGTAGTTTTTGGCCATCATATACATTAGCAGGGGTAGAAACATCTAAATATTTTTTGCTTTTTGGCAATCTTAAACGCTTGGTTGAACCATGGCGCGCTTCGTTTAAGTTGAGACATAAAACTGTAGAATGATCCTCACCAACCACCAATCCTTGCTTACGCATAAAATCCGTAGCTACATTGTTAACACCTTTTAGTAAAGCATTGAAAATAGCATTTCCTACATAATTTGATGAGTAATTTGTATTAAAAGAAATATCAACCTTTTCAAAAACATCTTGCCAATTAGCCTTTGTGTAGGAATAATCTTCAAAATCACTATTTTGTTTATTAAATGGCCTTTTAGATTTAATATTACGCAAAGAAGAATATGCTTCAGTAACTTCTTTAAAGCGTTTTTCTGCATATTGGTTATTTGGATTACGGTCGGGGTGGTACTTCATTGCCAGTTTGCGATAAGCAGTTTTAATTTCTTCTGTACTAGCTAAGGGAGTCACCCCTAGTATTTTGTAGGGATTATGTAGAGTGCTAGACACAGTTTTTATTTTACATTATCTGAGTGTGAGAGTGTCAAATTTTAATAAGTGTAAAAATTAAAAAAGAGCACATCCAAAGACATGCTCTTACTTGTTAATTTTCCTCATCAAGCAGTATTATGGCTATTATGGTAGGTATAGTGATACTGAACTTGACCAATTATTACTTTCACCACTTTCTTTAACTCTACAATAGCTAGGGACAAATTCATCCCCACTACAACTATCTGCTAGTGCAGCTAAAGAAACAGTTTCATTGTGTACAGAAGGGTGAAAAGTAACTTTCCCAGAGAAAGTCACTTCATTTCCCGCAGGTAATGGATTGGTTGTCCACGGGTACCAAAGGCTGTTTTGTCCATAGACTGTAAAAGCAACTGTAAAGGTACCTCGAGCTCCTGTATAGCTTGTTGATACCTTAAAAGTACCAGCAGTCATAAGCCCTTGATTCTTTACTGTTACACTTATTGGTACTTCTACCTTATTTTCTGAATTTACTGTAGTGGGACCTGTGATTACTAACCTTGTAACTACTAAATCGGGCTCTGCTATTGTTAATTGTAAATCAGGGATTACATATAGTTCTTGGCAACTGTAGCACCAATTTGTAACAAGGCTCTGTACTTGAGTATAATTGCTTGCAAATTGAGCATAGTTGTTTGCAAAAGTAAGCTCTAAACCAAAAACTAACCAAATTGTTAGGGAAGCCATTATAACTTTGTTTTTCATTCTAATTCCTCCAGTTAAATTTACCGCTTGCAAAAAAGCAAACTAGAAAAACCATAGCCTACTTAGCTAGTTGGTAACTGGATGAACCTGAACATTTTTTCAGAAGTGATTTAGCGGAAGCTCAGCCTTGTTTAACTTTGCACTGTAATATTACTATTATTGTGAAATTACTCTTTTGGAAATATATTTTATTGATATTACTAGTTTTTGCCTTAAATAGTTGCCGCAATGAGACACAAAATCGTTTGAAGCGTCAATTTCAGGATTTTAGAGGTGGGAAGATGTACATTACCCTTTACTCATACGATGGCACTGTGGTAATGAAAAGTGAAGTAAATGGGAAGGTAACTCGAGCCAACACAAATGGCTCAGGAGAATATATATTTTGGTACGATGCCGAAGGAGAATATCACCAAACTAACTTACTTTACTTACTAACATCAGTGCCTTTTCAATAGTATTAAGAACGGATCTTATTCTAAAACAGTAGCCTGTACCCAAGTTATGAATTTAGCATTATCTAGATCACTAATTGTAAAATTATTTAACCTTGGCCTAGTTTCAAAGTCATAGGTAAAAGCATCAAATTTGTAAACTGCTTTGTTTGCGAGCAAGTAGATGAAGGTGTTAATTGATTCATAAGTGCCACCAACAGCAGAAATACTGCTATTCTCTGGCTCTTCTTGAGTAAAGGTATTGTAAGGTACAAAACGGTTAGTGCTTAGTAGATAAAAGTGCTGTGTTCTAAAAAAATCATCATTAATGACTTGTCTATTTGTACTAAAGTCAGTCTCTATGGCTGTGTTAGTGGTAGCTGCATTACGAAAGTTGTCAATGATTATAAAATCTTCTTCATTAAGGATTACCAGTTCATCACCTAAAGCACGCATATCTACCACTACTTCATCACTGTCAAAACTAATAACCTCTTGCTCTTCATTTTCTGTAAGATCATCATCTAGGAAAAGACTCATCAAAGCTATATCACTACCACTACCTTGCAAGTAGTAAAGTTTATCATCGATTTGATCTATGTAAAAGCCTTTAGGAAAACTTTCTCCTAGTTCAAGGTGCTTAACTAATATAGGTGGATTGGTTTGTAGATCAATGATATCTATAGCATCTACTAAACTAGCACTGCAAACATCTTGATCACTGAAAAAGGCTACATAGCGACCTTCTTCACTAATCTGTACACCAGTAGGGCAAAAGCTAGCTGGTTCTGGATTAACATCGTTATCAATAACTAAGTTTGCTAGCTCTAAGCTTATAGAGGGTCTACTTTCAAGAAATTGTGTGTTTTGGGGTCTAGGGTCAATGTTGGTTAGCCCAAAGAAACTTAAATGGGCTGTTCTTACATTGCTCGAGCTAGCACTTAAGACCACTAACTCATCACGTCTGTTATCACGATCAGCTATATCAAAAGCAACAGCCTCACTGTTTTCTGGTAAACTATGCTCGAGCAATAAGGGTCGCTCATTTTCTTCTGTAGCTCTCTCACTTGAAGGGCAACTGGCCTCTATAACATTAGTGAGTAAACAGGTATCTAAAAGGCCAACCTTATTATCAAAACCTATAATAAGCAAAGTACTAGGCTGAGACTCTAATGTACCTGAACAAGCATTTAAGCAAAAAAGTAGTAAGATATAAATAATTTGTCGCATGCCTTAAATTTACACTGCTTAGGGCATTATAATGGTTAAAATAAGGAGAATATCTTGCAAAATCGATTGGCTATTTTTATTGACGGGAGTAATCTATACAATGGCATGCGCGAAAACCTTGACAGTACCAGAGTTAATTTGCAAGAGCTGATTAAACAACTTAGGTCTGAGAGAAATATAGTAAGGTCATACTATTACAATGCACCCCTCACTGAGGATTATGATGATGAGTTACGTGAGGGGCAACAACGTTTCTTTGAATCCTTGAGGCGTATACCTTATGTCACAGTACGACTGGGTCGTTTACACCGCCGTAATGATGGTTTATTAGTCGAAAAAGGGATTGATGTAGCTATAGCTGTTGAATCATTATGTCTAGCTTATGAAAATGTTTATGACATAGCTTTACTAGTTAGTGGTGATGGTGATTATGTCAACTTGGTTGAAGCTCTAAAGCGTAAGGGTAAACATGTTGAGGTAGCAATGTTTAAAAGTCAGTCAGCAGGTGTACTACTTGAATATGTTGATGTCTTTCATCCCTTAGATGATCTAAATTGGAGCAAGATAGTCTTTTAATATACTTTTGCAGGTTAACTCTGAGACTAAAGATACTAGGTTTCTTAAAGAAACTTAGTATCCGGATGACCTTAGACATAAATACAACTCCTATGAAATGAAAGTCTTAATTAGTGGTTACTATGGCTATGATAATTTAGGCGATGAAGCCATTCTAAGCGCTTTAGTTTCGGAGCTTAGAAATTATAGCTATAAAGTAACTGTACTTTCAGCAACCCCAGCTAAGACTCGAAAGCTTCATGGCACCAATACTACTCATCGTTATTGGGGGCTTTTACCTGCTCTTCTAAACCATGATGCCCTTATTTCTGGTGGGGGTGGTTTGCTACAAGACAAGACTAGTTTGCTTAGTTTGCATTATTACTTAGGTATTATCAAATCGGCTAAGCGGCTAGGAAAAAGGGTAGTTATCTATGGTCAATCAATAGGGCCTTTAAGCAAGAAGGGCAAAGTAATGGTTGCCAATACTTTAAGAGGACTTCCTGTAGCTGTACGCGATAAAACCTCACAGGATCTACTGGCATCTTTAGGAGTAGAAGCTTCCTTAACCGCTGATTCAGCCCTACTACTACCTATTCCTACACCAGTAAAGTGTAAGTCTAAGATTTTGTTAATACCTCGAGCAAACTATAGCAACTTCACTCGAGAGCTTATCGAGATGGGCAAGGCTTTCAAGGCGGAAAACATTCCTATAGCAGCTTTAGTCATGCACCCTCGTGAAGATTTGCAGGAATTAAATGTTCTTAAGGAAAATTTGCCATTTCTAGAAGTGCTAAAAGCGGAAACCCCTAAGCAAGCCTTGGACCACATAGCAAAGGTACAGTATGTGATTTCCGTTCGTTTACATGGCCTTATTCTAGCAGCAAGGGCACGCACGCCTTTTAGGGGAATGGCTTACGATCCAAAGGTGGCTGCCTTTTTACAAGAGGTAGGGGCAGAGGAACATCCTTTACCTTTAACATTAAAGCTTTCTATAGAGGAAACTATAGATCTAGACGTCCTTAAGCAACTTGAAGAGCGGGCAAAAAAGGGTATTAGTTGGCTAGACAGTGTTTTGAAAGGTTGAAATGAAATTGACAATACTTGCCTATCTTAAAAAAGAAGGGCAAACCCTTATGCTACACCGTAATAAAAGGAAAGGCGATCACCATAAGGGCAAGTGGAATGGGCTAGGTGGTAAATTTGAGGCAGGTGAATCACCTGAAATGTGTTTAAGGCGTGAAGTTCATGAAGAGTCTAACTTAAAGGTAGAAAAGGCCACTTTGAGAGGTTTCATTACTTTTCCCTTATTTGATACTGAAGATGATTGGTATGTCTTTGTTTATACTGTTGAAGCTTTTTCAGGAACGCTAAAATCTTCATCTGAAGGGGAACTTCATTGGATCGATGATGATAAACTTCTTGATTTGAATCTTTGGGAAGGCGATAAGGTTTTTATACCTTGGCTAGCCCAAGGCAAGTTTTTTTCGGCAATCTTTTATTACGACACCAAAGGCAATTTTAAGGATTATGAAGTAGTGTTTTATTGAGTCCTGATTGTTTACACCATCTGATGAAGGAAAGCGCCTGTCATAAAAACCGTGTTGTAGGGGTTCAGAATTCTGAACCCCTACGATTGATGCTCACAAGATCTGCGACAGGATCATGAGGATTTGAGAATACCCTGGGTCGGGGTTTCTCTAAATTTTTGAGCAAACTAAGAATTACTGTTACGATATACCTCCTTCAAAATTGTTATAATGTAGAGTCAATGAAACGTTCTTTTCGAGAAATAGTTGAACTTGCTGCTGTCGTGGTTTTTGCTGTTGCAGCTGCTAATGGTCTGCTTTGGGTACTAGGCCATTTCCTTCGTTTTATAGGTTTTTTAGGGCGTTATGTAATTCTTATCACCAACTGGTTATGGCGGCCCATCCTTTGGATTCTAGTTGTTACCATACTAATTATTTTGGTTTATGTGCTAGTTAGAAACATCTTGAAACGTAGAGCCCAACCCTCTACTGAGGCTGAAGCAAATTCTTCTATAAAGACAGTTAGTTCAGTAGCAGAGCCTGCGCCAGAAGCAAGTGCTAGCTCGAGCACTCAAACCTCAACTTCTAGTGAAAATGCAAGTGCTGATGAAAACCCAACTCCAGCTTCTAGCGAAGATGCAGGTGCTGATGGAAGCCAATCTCTATCTTCAGATACTAATGATACTAGCAAAGATATTGACTTGTAAGCTAGAAAGGCATAACTTGATATTTGTCTATGCAATTAGCAGCTTCTTCAGAGCTTTTTGAGCAAGCGAAAAAACTCATCCCCGGTGGTGTAAATTCACCTGTGCGGGCCTTTGGTAGCGTAGGGGGCGTGCCATGTTTTATTAAAAAGGCTAAAGGCTGTTGTTTATGGGATGTTGATGACAATGAATACATAGATGCTGTGGGTTCGTGGGGCCCTATGATATTAGGCCACGCTCATCCACAAGTTCTAGCAGCTATTAACGAGGTGGCAACCAATGGCACTAGCTTTGGCGCACCCACAGAACTAGAGGTTAAGCTAGCTGAATTGGTCTTAAAACGCTATCCTTGTGAGCAAATTAGATTTGTCAATTCAGGTACAGAAGCTACTATGAGTGCTCTTCGGTTGGCTCGAGGAAAAACCAAACGCAATTACATAATAAAATTTTCTGGCAACTACCACGGTCATGCTGATAGCTTGTTGGTAGCAGCAGGCTCTGGGGCGCTAACTACTGGTGTACCTTCAAGTGCAGGAGTTCCTGAAGATACAGCCAAAACAACTTTAGTAGCACAGTACAATAATCTTGAATCTGTAGAATCCTTATTTAATCAGAAACCTGATGATATAGCTGCAGTAATTCTAGAACCAGTAGTAGGCAATATGGGAGTAGTTATACCTAGACCTGAATTTTTACAAGGTTTGCATAAATTAATAAAGCGTTATGGAGCACTGCTAATAATTGATGAGGTGATGACTGGTTTTCGCTTGGCTAGGGCAGGAGCAATAGAACGCTTTAATATAGAGGCTGATATAGTTTGCTGGGGTAAAATCATAGGTGGTGGCCTGCCTGTAGGGGCTTACGGTGGCAGTGCTGAGATTATGGGTAACGTCTCCCCTATCGGTCAAGTTTATCAAGCAGGTACTCTTTCAGGAAATCCGTTGGCAATGGCTGCAGGTATTGCTACACTTGAACTTATTGATAGCACCCCTGATTTATATAGTGTGTTAGAAGAGCGTACTGCCCAACTTGAAGAAGGTTTACGTGCTGGCGCTAAAGCTGCAGATATTACAGTTGCTATTAATCGCATAGGTTCAATGATTACGGTTTTCTTTACAGATAAAGAAGTTATAGATTTTGAAAGTGCTAGTAGTACTGATACTGAAATGTTTAGCAAGTGGTTTCATGGACTGCTCGAGCGCAACATATACTGGCCTATGAGCAATTATGAAGCTGCTTTTTTATCCTATGCTCACAGCGAAACAGATGTTAGAACTATGGTGCAAGCTGCTAGTGAGGCTTTTAAACTTCTAAAATAAAGCTAGGTTCAAACCTAAGTGCATCAGCAGCAACAAAGTGAACTGCAACATTATCTATAGCATTAATAACTTGTGTAGCATCTTTACCATGTAAATGGCCAAAAGCAAGAGCGTCTGGGGCTGTAACTTGGATTATTTCGGTGAATTTTGAGGGCTCGAGCCCCGCATTAGTAGGTGGATAATGTAGCATGACAACTAATTTGTCACCTGCTTGTCTAAGCTTTTCAGCAGCTTTTAGAGATAGTTTTAATCTCTCTACCTCACGCAGATAAATTTTCTGATCTTGCTCGGTAAACTCAACATCATTAGGGCAAACCCAGCCACGTGCACCTGCAATAACTACACCCCTTTCCTTACCAGCAAAGCGTAAGGCATCATTTTGTAAAGCATATATTCCCTCGGGCAAAACCTTACGTACTTTACCAATAGAGTTCCACCAGTAGTCATGGTTGCCACGAAGCAGTACCTTTTGACCTTTAAGAGCAGCTATATCTTGCAAGTCTAGGAGTGCTTCACTTAAGTTCATGGCCCAAGAAATATCTCCGGGAATTAGTACCAAATCATCTTCTTGTACTATTTCTTGCCACTTAGTAAAAAAGATTTCAGGATGTCCTTCCCAATTGCCACCAAAAATGTCCATAGGTTTTGGGGAAGCTTTAGATAAATGTGGATCAGCTATGGCAAAAATGCGCATGCTGGTATTTACATCCCCCACACAGCAATGTCTTGCTGGTGATAGACTTCCTCACGCCTAAAAATTTTCTCTTCCCAAGGTTTCTCTACACGTTCAAAGATAACTAAATGCCCCTCTTTAGCAGCACATTTGTCCATATATTCCCATGTTTGTTTTATTCCCTCTGCTAAAGTACTCTTGAGCGATTTGTGTAAGAGCTTAATCTCTATAACCACTCTTTGCACCTTTTCTTTGTAGGGCCAGATAATGAGTAAATCCGTACGTTTTTTACCCAAGCCATACTCTCTTTCTATTCTGCCACCACTATTAATAATTCTTTGCAAGAAAGCTTGTAAAAGCAGTTGTGGGCCAGCTTCCTTGTAATCAAAACGTTCCACCCAACTTTCAGAATGCTCACGAAAGAACTGTTGGAAAGCACTTAGCAGCTTGTTCATATCAAGATTACCATTTTTAGTTATGTACCAAGCTGGTTCTTGACTAATAGTTAGTTGTGTACTAAAAGTTAGTTCTCTAGGAATAACTTCTTGATAGATGGGATTGGCTATACGCAATTGACCTTCTGTTTTTATTAAACCTAAATCTTTAGCATAAGTAATATCATCACTAGGAATGTTTTCAGGTTCAGTATTTCCTGCTAGGATAGGTTCAATAACTCTTTTTACTCGAAGTTCACTAAGTTTATGGATTAACTGATCTAGATGAGTTTCTCGTTTCAAAATAAGATTTTCTTTTGCTTCTAATACCATATCTATAGTAATAGGATTCTCTCTATTGCGACCAGCTTTCATTTCAAAGCATACTTCATAACCAAGTGCATTAACTAGCCAAGGCTGCCCCTGAGTAAGTTCCCATAGTTCAGCTAGTGCTTCATTTGTGAAGCCTTGGTTTGTTTCTCGATTGTGTTGCTCATAAACCTTTAAAGTTTCTTTGTGATTAAAATCCCCCATACGTAAGGATCTTGCTTTAATGTTAAAAGCACTACCACCTGTTACTAAATCTTTACCGCTCACATGTAAGCGATAATCACGCACATCACGTACACCACAAAGGATAATACTCTGCGGGAAAGTTTCTGGGCGTTTATCGTATCCTGATCGCAATTGTCTTAACACCGAAATTAGCGTATCGCCAACTAGTGAGTCTATTTCATCTATTAGTAAGACTATGGGTAGATCATTATGTTTAGACCACTTGGTTAATAAAATATTCAGTGCTCCATAAATGTTTTCAGCCAATATCTTTGAACGTACTGATTCTGGAAAGTCATCCTGCAAAAGGTTTTTTGCCCGTGAAGAAATCTCTTGCAGAATTACCGCCATAGCAGAACTAACGTCCTCACGTGCTGCTTGAGCTGCCTCTACATTTATATAAAGGCACTTGTAATTCCCTTGTTTATTGAGATAATCACGCAAAGCCAGTAAAAAAGTAGTTTTGCCAACTTGCCTTGGAGCATGCAAAACAAAATACTTGTGCTGCTCAATAAGCATTAAAATATCTGCTAAATCAAAACGTTCTAAAGGTGGTAGACAATAATGCCTTTTGCAATCAACTGGACCAGCGGTATTAAAAAAGCGCATCAGATTTCCGTTACTGAGCCTGTCGCCTTAAAGTCGATATCAAGCTCAAATACAATTGCTGAGATTACTGTTTCTAAGAAGGCTTTAGTAATTTCATGAATTTCTGAAGGCATTTGGATTTCTAGTTTACCTTGGTTGTAAGCGAGGCGAGACTTTCGCTCATCCCCCCAATCTTTAAGTATTGACTGATATGTTTGCCAACTAATGTTGTCTAGTACAAGGTGTTTAATTTGGGGCTGATCAGGTATTTTTAGGTCCATAAAACATTACTCATAATACTTGTTATTTATCAAAGGTTAAAACACTTTGGCTCTCTTTTGAGCAAGGGAAGTAAAATTGGCTATAATGTATTAATGTATTGTCATAATTGTGGCGAACAAGTTGTAGGAAGTTTCTGCTCTAACTGTGGAACACCTGTAGCTAAGCAAAAAGTAAAAGACTACACCTCTTATAGTACCTTAATACTAGATGATCGCTGTAAGCAAATTATTGCTTCAGAGGCAGCTAACGCAAAAAGTAGCATGAGTGGCGAAGAGTTTTTAAAACTTTCAGAACAAATCATCCCTGTCCCCATGCAACTTATTGGTGACTGGAGTAGCAAACTTTATGCTAATATGGGTTTGCGTACAGGTAAAACAGCACAAGAATCTTTCGCTTACCCTTTTAACTATGTTTTGCTAGCAGTGCTTTGCTCTTTAGCACGGCATAACATGAAACCTGCATCTGTTTCAGAAGCAACTGGTGTTTGCACCCTCGAGGCCATTTTACCTTCAAGCATGTGGTCTTGGGAAGGTAAATACTATATAATTATTGAGTCACAAGAAAATAGTACTACTATCCATGCTAAAATAGAAATCCCTGGTCAGAAGTTTGATTGGGGCAAGAGTAAAAGAACACTAGATACACTTTTTACAGAGGTTCGGGAACTTTGTGAAAGATTTTCTAACTCGAGCCTTTAAAGTAAAAATTGCTCCCTAGTGATCTACTTATCCATCGTTATGTGGGTGAGGAAGTTGTACCTAAGCGTTTAAAATTAGACAGTAAAAATATAGCAACTGCTAATGAGTTAATTACTGTTTTTAAAGAGTGCATGGGGTTGAAGCGCGCTGAATTAGACGAGCGTTTAGAGATTTTAGAAGGTGCTGAAACGGACTATCGGATCAAAAGGGGATTTGCTCACATATTAAGTAATAGCTTTGCTGAGCTTGAAACTGTAAGCCCGATAGAGCCAAGTATTCTACGTCAGTTGGTATTTGAAGCTGCTGCAAAGGGCTTGCCAAGCAAGCAAAGCACACAAAAGGTTCTGCTAGAAGTTGCCGAGCGCTTAAGTTCAGATAGTGGAAAAGAGATAACTTCTGAGCAAGTAGAACAGGGGTTGTATGCTGATCTTGCTGAGAATCAGATACTCATTAGCTTTGATCCTCCAAGTGCCCAAGAGCTAATTCACCGTTATAATCTAGCGCAGGTTCAGGGCATTCTTTATAGAGCCGCTGATATCGTAATTACTGCTTACCGCAATGAACCTGGTGAATATAAGCAGCTATTTCGCTATTTAAAACTTTTTGGTTTGATGAGCTATATTGAGGGTGATGCTGACCACGGCTTTTCAATTACTATTGATGGCCCTGCTAGTTTGTTTAAACAAAGTACTCGCTATGGTCTAGACATTGCCAAATTTTTACCTTCACTACTGCATGTTTCAAAATGGAAAATGGAAACAAGACTAGCGCCACGCAAAATGTTCGATGGTACAGTAAAAACAGCACATTTTTCACTTGATGATAATTGTGGGCTTGTCTCACACTACAAAAGAGGAAAAGTTTACGATAGTGCTGTTGAAGAAGCTTTTGCCAAAAGATGGACCCAGACCAAAACTGAGTGGAAATTGGAGCGTGAAGTAGAGCTTATTTCCATTCCAGGTAGCGTGATGATACCTGACTTTCGATTGGTACACCCTACCTACAATCCTTACCTTTTTGAGATTGTAGGCTATTGGCGACCACAATATTTGCAAAAAAAATTTGCTCAAGTTAGGAAAGCCAACCGCAATGACATTATTTTAGCAGTATCTGAAAGGTTAAATTTAGGTGAAGCTGGTGTAAAGCTGGAAAATGTGCCAGCAAAAGTAATCTGGTTTAAAGGTAAAGTACAGCCAAAAGACGTTCTCGCTGCTATAGCAGCGTAATGCTTACGATTAATAACTAATAGCTTTTAATTTATCTGTTATATACTTACTTGTGCTATCTTTTATTTAAGGTGATGAGAAAGTGAAGACAAATAAAATATTTAATTTAAAGACTATTTTACTACTTTTATTATTGCCAGCTTGCTCTTTCTCTAAAAACGCTATCCTCACTTACCAAGCACAAAGTTATTTGGCAGAAGGTAACCTTCGGGTAGATGTTAAAGTTATTAATCAAAGCACTCAAGTACAAAGTGTTTCTAACTTGCCTTTCACCATAAAGCTTTATGAAAACCAAAATCAAACACCTAGTTGGGAGTGGGACCTAGAAAACCATGATTGTCCTTCTACTTCACACCAAGTAGGGGATGTGGTAGTGGTTATTAGTGGAGCACCTAATATAGTTACTCAACTTACACCAAACGAGTCCAGTAATATAGGAGCAGAAGTTCCTTTAACATGTATTCCTTTAAAAGGCCATTATCAGGTACAGGCAGTTACAGTAGACAACCGAGACAAAACTATTATTATAGACGCTGGCAAAATAGATTTACCTTGAAACAGTAGCATAAATATTGGTAAGTGTTAAGCAGCTAGAGAAAATTTACCCTAACGGTACAGTAGCCTTACAAGATACTAATTTAGAAGTTCAAGAGGGTGAATTTCTTTCCATAGTAGGTCCATCTGGTTGTGGCAAGTCTACTTTACTGAGGATAATAGCAGGTTTAAGTAAAGAAACTTCTGGTGAAGTTAAAATTAAAGGGAAGTCTCCTCGAGCAAAAGATAAGGAATGCATAGGCTTTGTTTTCCAAGAGCCGAATTTGCTGCCTTGGCGTAGGGTGCTAGCAAATGTAGCTTTACCTCTGGAGTTAGCTGGTACATCCAAAAAGGAGCGGCATAATAGAGCCACAGAGGTGCTTGACTTAATGGGACTAGGTGACTTTTTTAAAGCTTATCCTAAAGAGCTTTCTGGAGGTATGAGTATGCGTGTTGCTATTGCAAGGGCGCTTATAACTAAACCAAGCTTGTTACTTATGGATGAGCCTTTTGGGGCTCTTGATGAAATTACTCGTCAAAAGCTTAATCAAGAACTTTTACATACTAAAAAAGTTACTAAAGCTACAATAATATATATAACCCATAACGTTTTTGAGGCAGTTTATTTATCAAGGCGTATATTGGTGTTTAGCTCGAGCCCTGGAAAAGTTATCGAAGAAGTATTAATAGATGCATCATCAGTACGTAGTGAAGATTTTCGGGGTACAGAAATATTCTCGCAAGCAACAATAAAAACTATTAGGGCACTTAGAAAAAACTCCCAGACCTAGCTCTAATAGACAAGCAGGAAAAAACACAATGTCTTAACATTTAGGCTTTATTATATCCCTTGATGTTTTCTCTTAACAAATTTATAGGAGTTTTTTCAAATTAACTTTGGATAATTACCTTCTAAAACAAAAAATTCCCCACAGTAGTCTTATTTTATAGCAAATAGCAAATTGAACCTGACAAGGAGGCACCAGTCATAAACCCGCTAAATAACACTGTTGAAGTAAAGATAAATCAAACTAGTGAATCACCACAGCCAGAAACTCAAAACCCTGAGGTGTTTTATAATTTTGTGCCAGAAAATAAACTTAGTGTGCTTGTACAAAAAATCAAACATTACTTGATGGACCAACCTAGACTTGATGCCCCTGCTGTAGCCAAAGCATCAGTTTTACCTTTGCTTTATTCATTTAAACAAGACGTATGGAATCCCAGGTACTTAAGACAAATTGCAACTTATGACAGATACTTGCGCTACGGTTTGGTGCTACCTGAAGGTAAAGTAAGCATCGATGTATGGGCTGTAGAGCAAGATTTTAAAGGTGATTTAGCCAGCAATACCTTTCCTGAAGGTGGAGCTTGGGGCATGCGTACTAATGGTAGTGACTGGCAACTTGTTGATTTCAGCCAAGGTTCTCCCAATAAGAATATCTTTGGCTTCAGCCTTTACAGCAGTGTTTTCCATGAAATAATGTTTCAGCTCTTTAGCCCCCGAAAAGATTCGCTCGAGCAACGCTTTATGCTGGGCAAATCGCTATTATTAGAGGATATGCTACTTAAAAAGTTATATACACTAGTCAACACTTCTGGCACAAAAGCCTTGGAGCAAAATGACCTTTCAGGAATTTTGCGAACACTTTATAGTTCTGGTTTTATAAATGTTAAAGAACAGGCTATGCTCAAGAGTGCAAACATGCAAGAGGTCTTAGATAATTATATTGAGAATATAAAGCAAGGCTATGTGCCTATCATAAAACCCCTTTCAGACATTACTCCTGAAGATGTCGAGTATCACTGTAGAGTTGTAGGAAACCTTAAAGGGGGTTTACAAGTCTATTTTGACGATACCTTATTAGCAGTAAGCTCTCGTTCAGGTTATTATTATTTGCTCTCAGCCATTGCTGTACAGTTTGGTCTTTCAAACACCATTCCCTCTGAAGATTTAGTACGTCCTCCCGAACAACCTGCTGAAGGAGTTAAAAAATATTTCTTAGGTAGGCCAGGGTGGTATTTAGTGATAAAAAACCGTAATAGTATTGAAAGTTCTATTGCTAGTACGCTTAAGAAACTAAAGCTTAAAGATCGTTTTAAGGCAACTTATAATATGGCACCTTTCCCAAGTGATACTTAAGCTTTGCTCTAGTGTATCAGAAAAGACAATATAGGAACCTTACCCTAAGGATTATCTAGGCATCTATAAGGAAAATTTTGTTTAAATTTGCTTATAAAGATTATAAAAAAGCCATTAAAAATATTGCTAGCAAGTTAAAAAGCTGGCAAGGTACCATAGTACTTATTTCCCATATTGACCCTGATGGTGATGCGCTAGGTAGTACACTTGCTCTAAAACGAGCATTAGACAGCTTGGGCAAGGAAACCATACTACCTATGAAATTGCCCCGTTACTTATCATTTTTAGTGCGTGAAGGTGAAATAAGCTCCATTATAAAATCCCCTCCCAAAGAGTATTTATTGTTAATTTTGGATACAGAGGTTGCTCGAGCAGAAGGAGCACCAGTTGAAAAAGCCAGTTTCATTATTAACATTGACCATCATCCTAGTAATGATGGTCAAGTAGGTGATCTTGTTTGCTTAGAACCTCGTAAAGCCGCTGCCTGTCAACTAGTAAAAGACATAATTGACGCCCTAACCATAAAATGGACGGAAGACATTGCCACACCTTGTCTAGTAGGAATAATTACTGATACAGGTAATTTGCGCTTTGCTAACACTAATGCTGAAACACTCAGGGACGTAGCGGAGCTTATGGATCATGGAGCAGCTTATGCTGAACTGACTGACCGCTTACAGTGGCGCCATCCTGATTACTTTAAGATGCTTGGTAAAGTAATGTCTAGTGTTAGTTTTCCCCTTGGTGGGCTTGTAGTTATGGCTGAAATAAGCCAAGCTATGCGTGATGAGATAGGCGAAACTGATGATGATTCCAATGATTATGTAGGGCTTATTCGTTATGCTGAGGGCACTCATGTAGCAGTGTTTTTTAAAGAACGTGGTAAGGACACTAAAGTTTCTATTCGTAGTAGAGGCAGAGTATCTGCACAAGCAATATGTACAACTCTTGGTGGTGGTGGGCACCACGGGGCAGCAGGAGCAACTTTAGAAAAAACTACCCTTAGTGATGCAAAAGCTTTAGTGCTTAAAGCTGTAGAAGCTGAGCTTCAAAGTCATGGATTTTTGTGAGTAAAGGAAATCCTGTGGACAAAAACGAGCGAGCTATTTCTGGTAAAAAAGTCAAAAGCATCAAAATAGGCAATGCCGAGCCCTAAGAGAAGCAAATCAAAGCCTAAGATGAAGGTGGTAGTTCCATGTGGGAACACTATCTTAAAAGTCAAGCATTGAAGTAAGGAGGAGCATAACTAAAAGTGCACCTACCTGAACTTAGTTATGGATTTTTCTAAGTAGCAAAATCAAAACCACGAATATAAGCAGGAAAAAAGGTACTGTAAATAGCAAAATAGTGCTAGGCATGAATCCTCGTACTGTATTATGAAAATGCGCAACAAAATTCAAAAAGTTCCCTAGAATGGTTGCAATGGTAACAATCTTTTGAGCTTGTTTATTAGTAGCAAAGGCTGCACTACTAAATCCTAGGCCTGCTAACATGCTTAGAAACCCCATAAGCGTTGCTGAGTCGGCTGGTACTGGCTTATTTAGAAAACCCCCTGTAAATGTGGGGAAAAGCCAAATAATCACGCCCCCAACAAGATGGAGCCCACCATAAATAAGGAAGAAAACCTTGTACAAATGTCTCATGTTCAATCCTCAGTTTAGTCTAGTTAATTTTGAACATCTGCACATCTTGCACCTTACAAACTATCTAAATGAAGGATGCAGAGTGTCCAAGGTATGTATTCCCAAGCAGATCTTGGGAACAAGTTGAATGTCCATTTTCAAACCGTTGAAAGTATAGCAATGCGTTGAGCTGCCATGTTCAAATTAGGACTACAGATTGCTGCAAAAAGAAAGTGCATGTCACTAAGGTTTTACATAGTAATACTTAATTTTTGTATTGTCTATCTGCCTTGTCACCTCAATAACTCCTAAAGAATCAGAATGTATTTGAGAAGGAGGATCTTGGCTATAGTACCTAGGACTTTTTTCATGGGGCATAACTACTTGGAAAGAATTTTGATCGGGCCAAAAAGCCAATGCCCTTTGCAAGGTATCTAACAGGGAAGTAGCAATGGACTCTTCTATTTCCTCTTTATCTAGCATAGATTCATCCAAATCTTCAAAATTATAAGAAGGGACAAGTATTTGAGGTCCTATGTCTACATCTTTTTCTGCATCTCGCTTTGCTTTTGCTATGTGCTCAAATAATGCTAGCGATTTTTTACCATCTGGCCACTGGAAAATAGCTAAAGGTGAACCTCTAGCTTCAGCGTAATCAAGCCAATCCTCAGGAGGGTGCTGGGTTAGTTCCAAACCACTATTTCCCAAATCAATCTGAGGTTCTCTTCGATTATCTAGGTAAAAAGCTAAGTCAATCCCATTATAGAAAGGAAGTTCTGCTAAGTTGTTCATAGAAGGGAAAAGGACTCGAGTTGATTCTTGGACAGGTAATCCTACAAAAGCTTTGCTTGTTTGTGTTATTACATATGAGAACTCTTTTTCTGCTTCAAAAGATAGCACTAAACTGTCAATTTGTATAGGAGCTATGTTTAGTAGTAGTTTTACCTCATTAGGTTGTGCCAATAGATACCCTTTATCGGGCACATACACCAATAACATATTGCCTCGCCAAGTTTGGCGTATAGCTCTAAGGGTTTGGTTATCTGGGCGAGTTTGCCACTGTATCATTTGCTCGAGCTGCAATACACCATCTGCAGTAAAAACAGCCTGCCTCTTGCCTGCAAAAGACCATACTGCCACTGTAGTATTGGGATTGGGATCAATTTTTAGTGATTTAGAGTGCTCAAGCAACTTTGTAGAGGCATTGCTTAGCCAGCCCAAGTTTGGCTGGCCTTGATAAATAGTTCCCCAAAAATCTGTTCCTACTAGTCTAGTAACCATGGCCGTTATTTCTTTAGGAGACTCTCCAACTTTAGAAAAAGTATCTTTTAGTTGTCCTAAAGATCCTCCATAGAACTTATCTTGATTGATTTTCACTATAATGTAGGGTGCATCGCGTGTTTTGTGAAGATTTTGAGACAACTCTATAATATAGTCTTTGTTCCAGTCGCCAGTAGAGGTCATTAGATCATTTTGAGACATTGCAGTTACCCCTTCAGGCAAAAGCGGTTCAGTTACACTTTCTCTAAGGCTATAGAATGTAAGTAGTTGATTTTCTGTAGGTACCACTACATTAACTTTGTCATAATCATACTTTACGCTGAATTTTTCAGGAGGGATGCTACTGTACTTAACCCGCTCAAATGCAAGTTCTTGCTCTGGCATTAGCACTTCAAATTCTTTTTGCTCAGGAAAAAATTGTAGAGTTCGTCCGATAGCATCAGTAATACTGAAGTTGATAGCCTCTTCCTTTTCTTCGTTTTCTACATCTTCAAGATTGTAAACTGGCACTAGAGTATCTACTTCTAGATTTTGAATAGAATCTTGGGGTGCATCAATTAAAACATTTAGAGGCAATGCTGAAGCAGGTTTATCTTTGGTGCGAAAAATAACAACAGGATGGTCACTTTTTTGTGCCGTTGCAAGTTGAGTTTGTTCATCTGCTCGAGCAAGTTCCCAACCACTATCTGCTACTACCAATGAACATTGAGGAGAGTAAGCTAATTCTATACCCCTATCAGACAGCACCCGAACAGATCCACAATCAAGGTTCCTGTTCTGAAGGGCTTGTTGGGTTGACATTTTAACTACTGACCTTGTTTGTGGTGTTAGCAATAGACTATGCACTTGTAGCTTCTCATCAGCATGTGCTTGCAAAAACTCTAATTCATCAACAGGGATAAATAAGTAGCCTTGGCTTGCCTGTATTAGAAATACATCAGTACCCCACTGACTGCGCTTATTTAATAATTCTTCATTAGAGGGAAGATCTTGCCAAGCAATCATGGAAGAAACTTTAATTTCTGGGTTAGAATTATGACTTTTTTTGAAGTGGGCAAATCTTCCAGAAGATTGAATGAAAAGCGTATCTTGTTTTGGAAGAGGCCAGTTAAAAATATCTCGAGCTAATTTGCTAGCATCACTTAACCAAGTGACTTGCAATTCTCTAGAAATTGCAGGAGAATTCTTAGCAGATTTACTTCTGTGACGAGTAGTACCTCTCTCTTTAATCACTAGAGTCTCAACAGTATAATTTTGCCTATTGTTAAGTAGTTTCTTAATTTGAGTTAAAGGGCCAGCTATATAGGGCCCATTTTCAATGCTAATTATTGAATAAGGAGAAGCTAGAGTTTTATGATGTTCGGCTGCTTGTTGCATAATAACATCTTTGTCAAGTTCTGCAGTCCATAAAAAAGTATTACCAGCAAGGCGTAATGGCAAACCCTGATCATTAACTAGTTGACGGTCATTTGCTTTTGAGCCTACAAATACCTTAAAAACAGGCTGATCTTTAGGAAGATGTTCATTAACTATGCTACTTAACATTGTTTCGTAGTAGGACTCTTGACTTTGTTTGCCTGATGCAAGCTGGGGTAAAGCTGTCACTGCCATAATAAAATAGGTGGCAACTTGCTCATTAGGATTAAGTTGGTATCTATTTGACCAAGGGATTACTTGGTAACCTTGTCTAGGTAGCCAGTATTTAATTAAATTTTCCCCTCTCTTAAGGCTTCTGTCACTAAGGAATTTTGGTCTGTATCTATAACGGGTTTTATTGAAGGTGCTGTAGGAGTATCACTAATTATTGTAGCAGTGTCTGACCAGAAAAATGGTTTGGGACGAAGGCTTAAACTTTCATTGTTACTAGTTTTAACATTGCTACTTCTGCTAGCTGCCCCAGTTCCAAGAGGAGTAGCTTCTAGAAAGAAAAGAGAAACTATAAAGCTGCGTTTAATTTCTTCGCTAGCATCACTTAATAAGTTGGTGAAAGCATTAAGAAAGGGTTGATTTTGTACTTCTTCCCAGAAGGGGTCTTGGTCAACCCACTTTGCATTAGGGGCTTGAGGTAAAGAAAAATCTCTAGTAGATTTTATTAATAGTGCATCTAAATCAAATGTTTCCAGTACACCTTTTACATATAACTGATAGTCTTTAGCTAATGGATTTCCTGCGATCAGCCAAGCTAATTGAATAGTTTGTGGTGAATTGGCTACCTCTGCATACTCTGCTATCCAGATTTCAGCAACTTCTGGGGGGGCTCCCATTTTGCTTAACATGCTAGCAAGAGTTAGCTCTGTTTCAATAGGCTTACGATAAATTCTTACTGTGCGCCCAGCAGTTTCTATCCCATATTGATAATGCAACCTATCAATATAGGATACTGGTTCAAAGACATTTTCAATATGGCCATTGTAGTCTATTAGGACTTTTTCATAGAGATAATCATCTTCGCTAAATCCTTCAGGTAAACCATTTTTGTTAATGGTAATCGGCTGTGCAAATCCTACTACACCTATGCCACCAGAGACTACTCCTGTTTGTAAGATAGGTGTACCAGACGTCATAAAGCGCCCCTCGACTTCAGGTAGTAGGCCAACTTGGTTGGTGGGCTCGAGCCACCTCCCCCAAGTTTCCAATCCTGCTAATAAATAAAGCAAGGTGGCTTCAATAACATCATCTTCTTTAGTAGGGTAGTTGAATGAAACCTCGGAGGTTTTGGAAACGTCCGAGGTTTGGGCTACCTTCTTGTTTTCTTCTAGCAAGCTATTAACTTGTTTAATTTTCTCAATACTACTGCTTAATGCTAATACATCTGTTTTTATTTGGCTTATATACTGATTTTGAGTACCTATCCAGCTTTTGATTTCGTTAGGAGGAGCGTTTGATAAGGCGTTAGAATCTAATTGATTTGATAGGACGTCAAGCCAACCCGTGGTGGTTAGGGGCTCGAGTCTTTCAATTTCTACCCAAATTTCATTTAGCTGTTTGCCAAGCGAGTCTTCTAACTCTCCGTTTCCTTCAGACAAAAGCTGAGACTGGTAGTTTTTGAACCATTGTTTGTGAGTAGAAACTTCTGAAGCAAGATCCTCTAGTACTTGTTTATAAAATGAGACTTCTCTACCAAAATCAGCAAGTAAACTATTTGCATTGTCAATTTGTGAAAAAGTAATGCCTAGCATGGCTATCACAAACCAAAAGAAGACTAGTACTTTAAAAAAAGATTTCCTGTACATTGGAAGTTATTTTTAAGGTGACTTATATAGTTCTAAGATAGATTCAAAGCAACTTAAAACCAAATGTCATTTGCAAACTTAACGTTAGCATAAGTGAAGTTTCTCAAAAATGAAATTAATGCCCTAAATGCTTAATGTATTAGGCAAAATTTGTACATTTGTCAAAATTCAGCTGTTTTCTGGGTGTTCATTTGAGGGTTACACGCCTGCTCTTTACGGGCAGGACGCCACCAGCTACGAAATTTTAATGCCATAATATTTAGCTATTTAAGCCTTTCTGATTGCTCATAAGCAAATTGGTAAGAGGACTTTATTTTCTTGTATAGATCATCAGGGTGATAGCCCTTTTCCCATTGCTCACCATTACTTATGTGATATTGTTCAGCCAAAAGATGGCATTTTTCGCATAAGGTAATACCATTTTCTTTGACATAGCCACCATTTGGCATTTCATTACGGTCAGTGATGTGGTGAGCATCAATACCAGGCAAGCCACACATAACACAAGTGTGCTCATCCCTTGTAAAGACTGACTCCCTAAAGTAAGTACGTATTTTCTGCTTTTTCTTCATTAATGTTCTTTCTAATTCTATCAAGAAGTCCCTTAATTTTATAACGCAACCCTCACTTGTTCTGGTGTTTTCCCAGTCCAGTTACAAAAAGAACCATCTTGCCAAAATCTTTACAATTCCTTGCCAAAACCTTGTCACTTACCACGCATACTGTGTTCACAAATGAGGCAGTGATACGAAACCTCATTTAGATAGGAGAAAAAATGACAAATAAAGCCCTAAAAACCTTCATTGTATTAACACTTGTTGTAAGTATATTGTTTGTTGCTGCTAGCTTTGCCCAAAGTCCTGCCTGTGCCAATGCTCACGGTATTGACCTACCTCAAAACTGTGAAAGTGTTGCTGTTGTGCATCCTTTTGAGGGCGTTCAGAACTTCCGTGAAATTGAAATTCCTGTAGATAATGACTTGCAGATTAAAAATGGTCTGCTGTTTCGCTCAGATGCACTGCACAACCTCACTGATGCCGATGTTCAAGCATTAGAAAATATGGGCATAAAAACAGTTGTTGACTTGCGGGCACATGAAGAAATTGAAGAAGATCCTGACCGATATATCAGCACTGTGGAGTACAATATAAACTTACCCATTGGCTCTGACCCCGCAAAACTTGCTAACATTATTGAGCCAGAAGTAGTTGCTAGCATCCGTACCCTATGGTTTGAAGGGAAGTTTGAAGAAATTGACCAAATTCTTGCTGACGCTAACCTTGATATTGCTAAGATCCGCATTGACCGCTACAAAGATTTTGCCAATGATTTTCAGCCTCAGATCGCTCGCTATATGCGACTCTTGACTAATGAAGATAATTTCCCGATGGTATTTCACTGCCAAGGTGGCAAAGACCGCACAGGTTTTATCGCGGCAGTAACTATGCTTACTCTTGGTTTTGATAAAGAAGCTGTAATTTCAGATTACCTAACTACCAATCTTTACACCTATGAAGAATTATCTGACCTTTATGCCAGTGCACCTCATTCACTTATTCCTGCTTTTGGTGCTCATGATCAGCAGATGATTGCAGCACTTACTGCTATCGAAGAAGAGTTTGGCTCGTTTGAAAATTATCTCGAGAAAGGTCTAAACCTTACAGAGGATGACGTTGAGGCAATTCGCAAAAACCTTCTGGTCAACAACAGTTTTTAAGTCATCTGACCAGAGTTTTTAGAAGCCATACAGCAATTATCTCCTCAAAGACCCCAAAACGCTAGAGGAGATTTGTCTTATGATTTAATGATTTAACATTGCAAGGTTTAGAGTGTGACTAGTGTGATTGACTCGAGCGCTCACCACACCTAAACAAAAGCATGCTTCTAACAGATAAAATAGAGTCTATTCCAACACATTACCTTAAGGTAGATGCAGAAGAGAATCTCCCCTTAAGAACCTTTCCTTATCAAAGTAAGGGTAAGGTTCTGGCAAGCTATCCACACAGACATAGCTTTTATGAGATTCACTTTAGACCTCTCGAGCTTCTTCTAATGCGCCTTTGAGTAAACTGATAGCTTCTTTCTCTTTTGGAGTTTCAACAATTTGTATTGTGTCACCTTGATATTCTCTGACCAATTCGCGGTACTGTTCTAGAGTCCAACCCTGAGTTTGGGAACTGCTACCCGGTATGGATCTTTTTGCTGCGTCGAATCGACAAGCACCGGGAGCAAAATATATTACTGACCAATCTCGTGATTTTAACTTCTCAATAAAATCCGCATCATTGGTAGTAGGAACATATTCAGGGCCTCCAATGAGTGGGGGTATGGCTTTAGAGGCCCATGAAGAAAGAAATGGATCACATCCGCGAGCAAGTATACTCTTTCTAGAATTGTCTGCGGAATTTGCCTGTTCTTGTTTAGTTTCATTCATATTTTCCATCCAATACATATTTAGTCTTACCAAGACGTCAAATTTCAAAATTCACGCCATAACAATTTAGCTGAAATGTTCTAACAGGAATGCCCCCCTTTGTATATTCATCTAATACTTTCCTGCAAAGGGATAAAAATGGTCCTTCATGATTTCAACAAATCCACCCTTTATATTTTCATCTGCAAATGTTTTTGGATTGGTATAAGACCTAAGAACTTCCGCTCCTGCCCCTTCCCAAGTAAATGGAATTGCACCTGCTTGTACCATTCTCTGCACGGCCATATCATGAGCTACTGTTGTTGCGTCCCCCATTAAATCGGTTAATATATACACTTCATATCCATCTTCCAAAGCATCCAAAGTAGTATAGGTTGGACAGCCTGAAGTCCATAGTCCAGTGATTAGAAGCTTTTTCCTTCCAGTTTGCTCTACAGCTTCTACAAAAGCCTTATTCTGCCACGCATTTAAAGAAACTCTATCAATATTTTCAACATCCTTATTGATTAAGCTTTTAACAGATTCTACTGTAGGTGTGCTACCTGCCATTTCTACACCAATAGTTGTTTCAATAACAGGAATATCAAACAAACCAGCTGTTTTTATCATCGCTTGAATGTTATTCATCATAATGTCTTGATCAATATTATGTACAACATCAATCAAATCCTGCTGCCAATCAATCACCAGTAGCACGGTGTTTTCTGAGGTTAACAGGTTGTCTTCCACAGGATCTATAGGTACAAAATTAGCATCAGGGTTTTGAGCAAGTGATGCTGTGACAGAAGCTAATACGAAAACCATTAATGTAATTATTTTCGTTGTGGAGTTCATTATACCAACTCTCTTTCAATAGATTATTAAATGTATTTACAATAGATATTAATACATTTAATGTATTAACACTATACTCACAAATATCTATAGATGTCAATGGGTTAAGATAGTCAACTCTGAGAAAAGTACCTGTTTTTCTCAGGATTTGCTCTGTCTTTCTTTATCCAAAGTTACATAAAGTTGATTTCTAGCTTTTGAGTCTTCCCAAGGCTTAGAGCGAAATCTACTCCATATCAGAAGCAGAAATGATAGCTAGTTTTAACAAGCTGTTAAGAATGGGTAAGTTATCTCAGCATGATTTAATGAAGCTCCATCAAACTTTAACGGTTAATTTCAAACAAAACAAGCATAAAACGGTTGATCGGAAATGCATCGCCCTAATATTTAAGGTATTTTGGTTGCGATACATGTCAAGAAAGGCATTTTTAAAACCAGTTGTATTAGGTAATTAAAATCTAAAATGAAAAACCACCAAATTTTGAGTATGTCCTATAGGGACTTAAATTAATTACCAATCACCCGTATAAAAATTTTAAGTTTGATTCCAAAAGTGACTAGCTTAGCAAAAGACCTTTCATTTAAATATTATAAGTATAATTTGCGTGCACCTGACGCATTACATATAGCCACTGCTGTACACTATGGTTGTAAGAAGTTCATAAGCAGTGATAAGAGACAAACCGACATTGTTGAGTTGACAAAGCTCGAGCTAATTTATATATAGTAGGCAAACAGTGCTGAGAATTACCATTTTTGGTTTAGGAGGAAACATATGTCGTTTCAGTCAGAATTGAATACTATTAGATGGAAAATGCACTTCGAATCGCCCCGGGAGACAGTTTATGCTGCTCTTACCACCGATGCTGGTCGAGCAAGTTACTGGGCGGAATCTGCTCCAGAAATCAACGAGAGGATCACCTTCCATATTCTCAACTACGAAGCATTTTCTGGTCGTGTTCTAAGCAAAAGACAACCATCATTATTCGCACTTGAATATTTTGGGACAGTCGTGGAATTTTCGCTCGAGGATGATGGTAGAGGTGGAACTGATCTCTCACTTGTTTCAAAACAAGTGGATGAATCAATCCGTATGGAGATGGCTGCAGGATGGGTATCTGTACTTATGGCAATGAAAGCGGCAGTAGATCATGGGGTTGACCTTCGTAACCATGATGCATCTCGATCTTGGAAAGATGGTTATGCTGATAACTGATATACCATGCGATTAATTTTGTTTTTATGAATGGATTAATTATGTCAAGAATTGGGATTTTCCTACTTATAGTACTTTGTAACAATGTTCTAGGATTGCGGTGCTACACTTCTGAGGATTATAGAGGAGTAAATTTAAAAGGGATTGATTTTTCTGGAAAAGAATTCCTTTGTGCAGATTTTACAAGTGCAGATCTAAGCTTTGCTAATTTCTCAGGAGCAAGATTGGTTTACCCAACTTTTATAAAAGCAAATTTAACAGGTGCGGATTTGAGTTTTGCGGTTTTTGGTGGTCCTATAAATATTAATGATTTAAATTTAGACGAAACTGTGCTTACAGTTTCAGCATATTATAGTGGAAGACTCACCAAAGCAAATTTAACCAAAGCAAGTTTAGAAGGGATACGTATGTTTGGAGACTCCTTAAGGCAAAGCACACTTATAGGAGCTAATCTAAAAAATTCTATTCTAATTTATGTTGATTTCTTTTCAGCTAATTTAGAAAGGGCTAACTTAGATGGAGCATTTTTGAGAATGTCTATTTTTATGAATGCAAATCTCAAAAATGCTTCATTGGTTGGTTCTAATTTAAGGGGTGCCTATTTTAAAGGTGCAGACTTGACCAATGCTAATTTATCAAATGCTTTAGTATGTATAGATAGTTTAACAAAAGACCAATTGTCATCTGCAAAAGGTACAAATAGTTTAATACTTATAGATTGTAGTGACAAATAAAATTCAGTGAAGACTTTAGTAATCTGACACATATAGCATTTTCCTATTTAACCTGACCCACTACTGAGCTTTCGGCTTGTGGCACAGTGTTAGTGACTTCTCATAAAATCATGTCACTAAATCACAAACAGTAAAAACAGTTCTCGATAGTGATCTAGCTAAAGATGAGAACATGCTTTTGCACTTATAAGAAATCAAAGTTGTGAATACTTGAATAAATACTTAGAGTAACATTCTTCCATAGGTGGGTGATTGGAATAACCACAGTGACTGAACCAAGCTTGAGCATCATCAGTAGTGACTGTTTTCAGAGCTTTCTTCACTGAAGAATTTAACCTTTTTTCGTCCCAAGGCTCTAATCTACGCAGGTGTGACTTTACCTTTGACCAACAATGTTCTATTGGATTGAACTCAGGACTATATGGTGGTAAATAGATTAATTTAGCCCCTCTACCCTCTATTAATCCCTTTACTTCCTTTACTATGTGTGCTGGTGAATTATCGATCAACACTATTTGCCCTACTTTCAATACTGGACATAAAACCTCTTCTAGAAATACTGTAAACACTTCTCCTGTTGTACCTCCATCCACACAAAAATCAGCAATTACTCCCTCTAGAGTAATTGCTCCTATCAAATTTGCAATCTTATGTTTCTTGCTTGGTACAGAAGCATATGCCCTCTCCCCACGTTTTGATCGGGCATGCGTTCTGGTCATGTTTAGATACAGGCCTGTTTCGTCAATAAACACTAACCTAGTTGATTTAAGTGCTTTCTGCAAATGTGAAAAGACTTTCCGCTTTACTGCAATGTCTTCTCGATCTTGCTCTCTAGCACGTAAAGTCTTTTTTTATAGGTCCAGTTAATCCTGCTGATCACTCTGTGCATGCTAGTGCTACTAACTTTAATACCAGTCTTTTTCTCAAAAGCTGTGCAGAGTTCAGCTAAGGTTATGTCTGAGTGCCTTTCCAGCAAGGTTTTTATTAGTGAAAGCTGTTTAGTGTTTACAGCAGGCTTGCGACCTCTATTATGTGCTCTAGGCAATAACTCACCTGTTTTTTGATAAAGTTTGAGGTATGCTTTGACTGTAGTTGGGCTAACTAGAAACCGTTTTGCTATATCACTCTGAGAACCTTCACCAGCAAGGTAAGCATCGACAATACGTTTACGTAAAGCTAAAGGGTAAGTTCCCATAAGGAATTAGCATAACGAGGTTTTCCTTAGTGAGACAGTTATGATAGTCAAATACGTCTAGGCAAGAATTTTTCATTAGAGAATCTTCTAATTTTTGAGCAATGCAGCAAGGTTTTTTCAATTCTTTACAGAGGGGCAGTGAGTTTAGATCTGTTTCGAGATATCCTATCTCACACAGGATTTAACAAGAGTCCTAGAACTCTTGAAAAATGAGAATATTTGCATTTTGGGAAATTTAATGAAAACATCAATAAACACCTTATAGGAAAATTGTAAAGGTGATTTCTTCAGGAAGGAAAATAGCTTTAGTTTTTCCTAAAGTTATTCAAATTAGGGGTTTTGCCGATACTTGGGCCAGATAAAAAAGGAAAATGCTATAAACTCCAAGCTAAAGAATTAAATTCTGTCTAACTAAGATTTTTAGTAATTACTTCAAATAATGTTAAGTATGTTTGAGATGCGTCTTTATAAGGTTTCTTGTATCAAATTGTACTTACAGAGAAAGCTGAAAACGACCTTAAAGAAATAGGGGAAGAAATCGCTCTGGGCAATGCCTATGAGGCTTTTTTGATCTTTGTTGGAAAGCGCTCTAGGGTGTAAACTAAGTAGCAGTGAAGGTACAAGGTACACCGTTTTACAAACCAAACTTTTTATCCCCTCGAGCACAAACAAAGCTATAACAAGACCTAAGTTACTCGAGCGTATCAATGAAAGTTTGGAAAAACGCCTAAGTCTTGTCTGTGCACCAGCAGGCTCTGGCAAAACAACGTTGGTGAGTTACTGGCTTCATAAACGGGATCATTCTGTCGCTTGGTTTTCACTCGATGAAATAGATAATGACCTTGAGCGGTTTTGGCACTATACTGTGGCAGCTTTGCAAACGGTTTTTTCAAAACTGAGCGAAACTTTAGATGGGCTCGAGTCTTGTTAGCAGAAAAAAACATAGCTGCCTTTGTTAGCTTAGCAAACAGTATTTGTGAAGCTGCCCGAACAGCAGGCAGAATAAGAACTGACATTGAAGTCAAATTCTTAAAAGCTCTTGCGCTCGAGATACAAGAAAAATCAGACCAAGCCCTTGATGTTTTTGCTGAAGTCTTAGAGCTTGCTGAACCTGAAGGTTTTGTACGTCTTTTTATTGATGAAGGCAAAGCAGCACGCAACTTATTACAACGTGCTTTAGCAGCAGGTCTTAATCCTGCCTATGTCAGTAAACTCTTAAAGTCTTTTGCTAATCTACCAAATCAAACGGTACCAGTAGAAAACCTTCTCACCAAGCGAGAGCTTGAAATCCTTAAACTTATTGCTGAGGGTCACTCCAATCAAGCGATAGCCGAGAAACTGATTCGTTCGCTTGGTACGGTAAAAGGGCATACCAACAATATCTATAGTAAACTTGGTGTTCGGAACCGTACCCAAGCAGTGGCTCGAGCTCTCGAGCTTTTAGAGAATATATAATTTAGCCATCTTTTTGTATCTAATTTGCTTATTTTTGGCATCATCCCATTTTTTAAGGTGGTGTTCAAAAATGACTACTTTTGGGTAACAGTTTTGGAAAAAGACATGCCTTTCTGGTAAGTATCTAGTGTCAAGATAGATTAATTCTTTAGAGTTGTTCCCTTATAGAAATCTGCGTGCTAGACAAGAACGGTATGATGTTACAGGCACGAATATCACACATCAAACCTAATTTGGGAACAACTCTATTCAAGAATGAACATTTATTAAAAGGAGGGGATTCAATTTAAATACGATTTACTCATAGGGAATGGGTATGTAACCTATAGATGAACACTACCATTTATTCTTGATAAGTATCAAATTCTGTGGAAATCTTTTTCATGAGTTCCTTATTGGCAAAGTCCTCCTCAGTCATTTTTGATAAACGTTCTAAATAGATATCAAATTGTCCATTTCGAAAAATCGTGAGCATTTTTCCTCCTTCTTTGCACTTTGCTGCGTGCCAGATATTTGGAGGTACTGTGACTGTATCACCTGCTTTGGCAACAATGGTTTCGTCGTCAAAGATCAGTTCTAACTCCCCTTCTAGGATATAGAATACTTCTGTCATTACTTTGTGATGATGTCTAGCTAGAGCAAATCCGGGTTTTAAAGTGTCTTCTACAAAACTTAGTTCACCGTTTGTGTGTCGAGAAGAAAGTTTAACAAAACAATGATCCTGAGAGTAATCATAACTAGTTCCCTCACCTTTTCTTATTATTTCTTTAGAGTTCATAAATTCCTTTAAGGATTAGTACCCCATGATGGATTGCAAAGTCACGGTCATAGCATTAAGTGGAAGCCATTCATTGTAAAAAGCCCAGTCTTCATATTGAGGAAGCTTTACATTCATAGCACCCATAAAGTTGCCGCTTTGTAAGGCTTCTTGAACTGCTGTTGTGAGATCAACAAGGTACTGTTTTTGAAGGGCAACGCTATCCTTTGTTCCAATAGGCGGTGTTGTCTCTGTCGCATGGGCAAAAAGAGCAATTTCATAGTCCAGCTCAAGCATTTCGTCTAAGGTCGCTATCCAGCCAGCAACATTGAAATCAGGCAAATTCATGAAACCAACTCGATTCGCAACAACCAAATCTACTGTGTACATGACACTTTCCTCAGGTATCCTAAACACGGTCATTCCAGCCCCATGACTCGGACCAAAATGATGAAGTTCGACGGTTAGGTTCCCCACTTTGATGCTTGACTGGCTACCTGCCCAAGTTAAGTCTGGCGGGACCACTGAAGGATTAGGTTTTAGGTGGGTTTGTGTATCGATGTGGCTAATAAAAATAGCGCCTTGATCCTTAAAAACATTGCCTCCACCAATATGATCCCAGTGGTTGTGACTATAAAAAACGTATTTAACAGGTTGCGTTGTCAAGTCTTTAATAGCGGCATCGAGCTTCTGTGCTTGTACATCGTTAATAGGATCAACAACGACAACACCGTCATCCGTAACAACAACCAAGCTAAAAGCCCCAGCACCAAAAAGATAGATGTTATCAGTGGCTTTAATCAGCTCTTGAGCTGAACCCATAGTAAGTAGTGTAAACAGTGTGATCAATAGACCTTTAACAAAAAATGCTTTCATTAGTTTTTCCTTTCACGCACTTAGACATTTAGCTTGCCTAAGAGCGGATACGTTGTCAAACCAACATAGCACAAGTTGGTAAGATGACCCTATTGGAACAAATACTTTAAAAAAAGTGAATATGAAATTCAGAGAGCAGCTTATGATTTTTTACAAACCTTCTCTATACTCCGTAGGAGACTGTTTCGTAGCTTGTTTGAAGGCTTGGCTAAAGTATATTGGCGACTCATACCCAAGAGCATAAGCTATTTCTTTAACTGACAAGGCTGTAAACTGAAGATGACGTTTAGCCTCGAGCGTGAGACGGTCAACAATAATTTGCTTGATACTTTTACCAGCCACCTTGTTACTCATATCAGATAGGTGGCGTGAGCTAAGGTGAAGCTTGTCTGCATAATGCTTTACATCATGATGGCGTATAAAGTCAGCTTCAAGAAGCGTGAGAAAGCGCTGATACTGCCGATAATTTCCATCATCATAGTTGTTATCTACAAGGGATAACCGATAAGTTCGTTCAATTATAATAAGTAAATACTGTAAAAGCTGACGGAGCACATCATCTCGACCAAAAGAGTCAATTCGGTCTTGTTCAAGCATCAGTAATTTCATCACATCCTCAACAAAAGGAATTTCAGCCTCAGGTATTGCTAAAGGTTGAGTGATATTCAGACTATTAAAAAGTGTGGCTTGATAGTTCCATGTTTGAACAATTGTATGGGGTAAAAAATCGTCCTTGAACCGAATATTGACCCCTTGACAATCTTGACTTAAGGCTTTAAGTTTGTGAACCTGTCCTCGTGCAATTAAAAGGAGGGTTTGTGAAAAGGTTGTGATGGCTTGACCGTCAATAATATGCATGCTTCTGCCGTGCTTTGTCCAGAGAATTGTTTGATAATTATGACGATGAAATACTTCTTCTTGTAGTGGCGGTATGGAAGAGGCTGAAACCCTATAAATAACAAATTGTTGCCTTTTATCCTCTACAGGATTGACGTAGGGAATAGGTTGATGTTGGCTCACGGTTACCAAAATATCCTGATTCTAATGAATTCTGTGTTCACTAAGAGTTTCGTATAGTAAGTAATAATTTAACATAAAAACCCTCATTCTCATCAACTTTGTGTCTGTTTCACTGTACCAATTGAAGAGTATGTGGAGAAAGTAATAAGCTTATGGACAATAACCTAGTTAAATACATACCTATTGTATAACCCATATACCCCTCCCTTTTTCCAGCACTTTTTATTTATCCGCAGTTAAACTACCGTGTACCGACTATTTAACAAAGGAGAAAAAAGATGAGCACCAACAACAAGACCCTTACTGTTATAGGGGCAACAGGAAGATTAGCTGTTCCCGTGATCCACTGCTTATTAGACAAAGGAACTCAGATCAAAGCTGTTGTCCGTGACCTCGAAAAGGCAAAAGAGCTTCTTCCTGAAAACGTAGGCATTGTGTATGGAAATGTCGAGGACGTTCATAGTCTAAAGGAAGCTTTTCAAGGAACAAATCATATCTATATCAGCCTGAATACCACTTCTTTAAATCCAAATCTTCCCTTCTACTCAGAACGAGAAGGCATAAGAAATATCATCGACGCTGCCGAACATAACGGGGTAAAACAAATCATACAGATTGGTGGTATTGAATCGTTACACAAAGATTTTGCTGTAGAAGGAGTGCAGCTCAAAACAAGCCTGATTCGTGACCAGGGGATGGCATATATCAAAAATTCAAGGATCCCCTATACATTTTTGTTTTGTTCTTTCTTTTTAGACTCTTTTCCTCTGCTTATTCAAAACAAGCTGCTTGCCATCATCGGTGATTTAAAACATCCCTTATATTTTATCAATACGACAGATCTAGCTCAAAATATTTACAATGCGATTGGGAATACGAACACTTATAATCAATCTTTTGCCGTTCAGGGAAAAGAGGGTGTTTCTTTTCCAGAAGCTGCAAAGCGATTTGTGAAAGTTTACGATCCTGAAGTAACTGTTGAAAGTTTTCCGCTTGCTGCGCTTAAAGAGATGGGGTTACCGCCTGAAGAAGAAGCGTTCATGGAGCATATGATGACGTTTGTAGAGCAATTAAAAGAAGAACCTGTGGCAGAGAAAACGTGGAAAGAACTGGGGAAACCAGAAATGGATATCGAAGCGTTTGCCCAAGCTCTGAAAAAGCAACAAATTTAGTCAAATCATACGATTTTCAACTTGAGGAGACTTAACCGAAAATAGAATTGAGCCAAGCCAGCTTTTGCCTTCCCTTTTCCAGCAGAGGCTGCAATTGCTGGAGCCCTTCCAGATCATAGTAAAACTGTTAACTCACTCAATCATTCTTCGTTCTTTGCAAAATACCACGATACTAATGCCAAGACCGCTATACCTGCATGGGTCACTATGCCAACTAGTTGCTGGTCTTGTGCTACGCCCATGCCAAAGGTCGCAATCAGTACTGCTTCTGGTATATGCCACACGAGAAGTAATAAGGTAATTACCCTACGCTCGTGCGTGCGAAATGTGAGTGAAGCAAAGAGAACAACGCTGTGAAATAAAGACCCCAGCATACCCATCATTCCCATAGTACTAATGGGTGCTGTTGTGTCTGCAAAGACTACAGATGCTGCCCAACTACCTGCGAGCAACTGTACTATTCCGATAAGCACTAATATTACTTTAGAGATTTTACTTTTCATAGTTCAATCTTACATGCTTTTCTAATTTTAGAGGGCTTTTTACGACAAAGTGGTTTTGAAACAGAATATGCCAGTGATGGCAAAAAGGGTCTAGATATGTTTCAGCGTTTACAGCCTGATCTTGTGCTTTTAGACATTATGCTACCTGAGCTGGATGGAGTTGAGGTCTTAAAACAAATACGCAAACAGCACAGTACTCCAATAATTATGCTGACTGCACGTTCAGAAGAGCTTGATACGCTGCTAGGCTTGGAACTCGGGGCAGATGATTACATCAGCAAGCCCTTTCGCCCTTTGGAGGTGGTAGCTAGGGTTAAAGCTGTCTTAAGGCGTGGTCAATCGCAAGTTGCAAATAGTACCCCTATTCATCTTGGGCGTATGGAAATAGATTTTGTGCAAACCTTAATTAAAGTCGATGGTAACGTCATCAACGTGACCCCAACTGAGTTTCGTTTACTCGAGCACCTAGCAAAACATCAAGGACGCACATTTAGCCGTGATGAACTACTTGAGGCAGTTATGCCTGAAGCTGATTCGTTAGAGCGGGTAATTGATGTTCATCTTGGCAACTTAAGACGGAAGCTCGAGGCAAAAGGTGTTAAAGGACTAATTCAAACAGTACGCGGGATGGGCTTTCGTCTGCATGTGGATGCTGCTTAAAACTTGTTAAGCTAAACGCTATGCAACGTCTGAGTGTTCGCCTTGGCATCTTAATTTTTTTAGCCATTCTTAGCACAACAATAATACAAGTTTTAATTCAAGAGTCAATTTATCAGCGTGCCTATCGGGAACTTAGTCCAGAATATCAACATCGCTTAAAGCGTGTTACCAACGACGATTCTTTATCTTATGATGAAGTTATCAATGAATTAGACCTTATCTTTACTGAGCTTCGTAAGTCTCCTGCTGAGCTTAGGCGTTTTTTTGATTTTCTACTTATCGTTGTTGATGATGTGGATGACACCTTCTTTTCAACAGCATTACTTTCTTTGCTTTTGGGTCTCTTCGCTTCTATCCTAATTGCACTTTTCCTCACACGCCCTATTTTAGCAATTGCCAGAGCGGCCAATGAAATAACCCAAGGGAATCTAAGTATTCGTGCTTCTTACAGTAAACCTCTTCCCAGCCATGATGTTGCTCTACTTATAAACAATTTTAATAGCATGGCGAGTCGTTTGGAACAGCTCGAGCATGAACGTAAAGCCATGATTGCCGATATATCTCATGAATTGCGCACACCCCTAAGCGTCATTCAAGGCCAACTTGATGCTCTGCAATATGATGTTGTTCCTTTAAACAAAGAAGAACTTGCCAAACTTAACCGTCACACAGAAGTCTTATCACGACTTATCAAAGACTTAAGAACCCTATCACTGCTTGATGAAGGGCAACTTAAGCTAGAAAAAGATACTCTGGACATTGTATCGCTCTGCCAAGAAGTTTGTGAGGGCTTTCAAGAAGAGGCTAGAAGGAGAAATATCAACCTTGACTTTGAAAACTATAGCAAAGAAATTGTACTTGTTGAAGCAGATGCTGATAGGTTGGTGCAGATTCTTAGCAACCTCCTGACAAATGCCTTGCGCCATACATCTGAAGGAGGTTAGGTTAAGTTGGAGCTCGAGCCACAGGCTAATAAAGTGCACATTTCTGTAAGTGACTCAGGTAAAGGTCTTACCGAAGAAGGCTTACAGAGAGTTTTCGATCGTTTTTATCGAGAAGACAAAAGTCGCAGGCGTGTCACAGGCGGTAGTGGGTTAGGGTTGGCAATTGTTAAAGCCTTAGTAGAGTTGCATGAAGGCACAATAAGTGTAAAAAATCATCCATCTGCTGGGGCAGTGTTTATAGTTCAGCTACTTAGAGCTTCCTCTGGTTAGTGGCCTCTTTAATATCTGAGAAAAAGTTAAGCGCTATCTTAGAAAGCATCCGGAAATTAAAACGAGTGTTAGCTTGATTGTTCACGACATTAAATTTCTTAATAAGAAGATTTCTAGGGGAGAATATTTCTTCACAGACATCAAGAAAAAAGGAGTTTATCTGTATAACTCCAAAAAACTCAAGCTAGCAAGGCGAAGGAAGCTAAAACCAGAAGAGCAGCAAGCCAAAGCCCAAGAAGACTTTGAATATTGGTTTGAAAAAGCTATAAGGCGTTACAAGGTTTTCCGTTTTTGCTTTGAGGAAACCTATTATAGTGATGCTGCATTTGATCTGCATCAAGTAACAGAATTCTTCTTTAGTGCAATATTACTAGTTTTTACAGATTACAAGGCAAAAGAACATGACCTAGAAAAGCTATATCGTCAGGTAATAAACCTCTACAAACCTTTTGTTACGGTTTTTCCAAAAAATACTAAAGAAGAAAGGGATCGCTTTACTTTACTAAACCAAGCTTACATTGGTGGTCGCTATAAGAAAGATTATACTATATACTCCAGAACAGCTACAGTGGCTTAGTGAGAGAGTTCAAAAACTTCAGAAGCTTACTCAAGAAGCTTGTGAAGAGAAAATTGAAAGTTTTACCAACCATATATAGGATTAAGAAATGTTTGCCTATTAGCTACATAAGCACCTATGCATAAATACTTGTGACTCTTCTTGTGAAGTTATAACGTAGTAGCTAGAAACCGTTTTGCCATATCACTTTGAGAACCTAGCAGGGTGAGCAATTTACAAAGGGAATAGTCGCCAAGCACTTCAAGGCAAAGATAGAGTAAGATAGAACCTATGCCTAGAAAAAAACAGACTCGAGGAGAATGCGTCTTTTGCGGGAGAAAAATGACAAAAGGGGGCCTTTCAAAGCATCTGTCAACTTGTGAAAAACGGCAAGAATCTACTAAAAAAGCAAACAGCAAAAAGTCAGGCAAGACTCAAGAGCTTTATCATTTAAGAGTACAGGATGCTTGGCTAGGAGATTTTTGGTTGCATCTAGAAATGAATGGCAAGGCAACACTAGATGATTTGGATAATTACCTAAGGTACATTTGGCTTGAGTGCTGTAGTCACATGAGTCAGTTTTCTACAGGAGGCTGGGGGACAAGGGAAATACCTAAAGAAGCTAAAGCCAATGAAGTATTTGATATAGGTTTAGAACTAGTCCATATTTACGATTTTGGCACATCCTCAGAAACACTTATCAAGGTTATGAATATAAATGAGGGTAAGCCTCTGACCAAGCACCCTATATACTTAATGGCTCGTAATAATTTACCTGAAGAAAAGTGTATGGAATGTAGCAAAGTAGCTACTTGGTTTTGCATGGAATGTGTTTATGAAGAGGATGAATCAGGAATGCTTTGTAATAAACATGCCGAGTCTCATCCACATAATGATTATGGTGGAGCAATTCCTCTGGTTAACTCACCAAGACTGGGCATGTGTGGATATGAGGGGCCTGCTGAGCCACCGTATTAGGAGTAAGTGCCTTGCAATAGTGATGGTTACTGATATTTGACTTGTCCTGAATTAGGGTCTAGCATTAGAGGCAATACATTCACTGCTTCAAAGTCTTTACCTGTTATATTTTTAAGTTCAACTAGTTGCTCATCATCCCAAAGATGATGGGGTGCACCTGACAAGGTCCAATTTTGACCATGCTCTCCAATAACCATGCCATAGGTCTTTAGGGCTTGAGCAAAAATAAGTTTTCAATTTGGTCTAATTGTATAGTTCCATTCACCATGAAAAGTTTCTTTATGTAGGTTGAGCTGAGCAAATTCTTCATCAGTAACTTTGATGCCCTTTTGATAGGTGTTTTTATCAAGTCTAGCTTTGATTGTTAATCCTGTTTCTGTTTTAGTGTTGCTGATTAGGTTGACAACTGTTGCATGATCTATCAGAGGTTTACCTCGCCAATTTTGTGAAATAAAGCAGAACATTCTGTGTTCTATCTTGTTCCATTTGCTTGTTCCTGGTGGAAAATGTGAAACATGGATTTCTTTGCCTATTTCATTTGCAAAACCCTGTAATTCTTTCTTCCATAAACGACTTCTACTACTATTACTGCCACCACCATCAGCATTTATATAAATAGAAGTTGAGTTTTTGTAATGATGTTGTCCCATTTCTTGCCACCAACTGCGTATACTATTAACTGCAAATTCTGCAGTATCCTTACTGATTCCAACACTTACCCAGCCTTTGTTTTTGTCCAGATCATAAATACCATAAGGTGCCACTTTCCCTTTTTCCTTATCTAGAAAATCATACACATTAACTTCAGGTGATTGACCTTTTTTATGATATTCCCGACCAGGATTCTTGAAATTCCCAATCAGTTCTTTTTTCTTTGTATCTACTGAAATTACTGGTTGGTGATTCTTTTGAAAGCACTTAACTTTTTCATTGATAAAAGAAAATTGATCATTCCTGTCTGGATGATTCCCTCCTTCTATTGTTTTTCTATTGCCTTGGAGAGAATATCCTATTGTTGTAAGCAAGTTACATACACTCCGCTGAGATATATCATAACCCTTTTCCTTCAATGCTTCACAAAGATGGCGAGTGCTTTTACTGGTCCATCTAAGGGGTTTCTCAGGATCACCAAAGGTTGTGTCTTCTACTAAACTTTCCAAATCTTTTTCTAGGTCAGGATACTTCTCAAGCAAGCTTTTGCGACCACCTCCGACTTTACGCATATGTTGTAGTTCATTCTCGCATGAGCTAGATATATCAAGCAAACCCCTCCGAATCGTTGGATATGACAATCCTGTCGCACGATGGACAATTGTTTTTCCTCCATACCCAAGACGCTGTGCTTGTAGTGCAGCCCACTTGCGACGTCCTCGCTCATGTAAATCAACTGAAAGAATTTGGTATTCCCTTTGTAAACGGTTCTCAATATCTGAATCTGATAAGCTTTCCTTCATGCAAACCAGTATAGAAAAATCTATGCGATTGAAAAGTTATTCTTGCTCACCTCCTAAGGAATCAAGATGTTTGCTTGACAGTGCTCTATTGGGATTTGCATACGAAAAATACAATATAGCTTGCTTGTAAGCCTCCTTAAGCTCAATATCACGAAGGGTTTTAAAGGCTCTTTCAACAACCTCACTTTTGGTAGAAATAGCTTTTTTAAGCTTATAGTCAAGCATAAAAGAGGCTAGACCTGAATCTATCCTGACGTTAATGTGTGTCTTAGCCATAAATCACGTTGTAACACAAAATATATTCTATATTGTATTACAATCTCGAAAATCACTTACATAGCAAGGTTTACTATACATTAGCTATTGGTAACGCTATTACTACTGCGAAAAGCCCCCTCTGAGTTTGTGTGAAAGGCTTTTTAAATATTTTTTTCTGGGTGGCTCGAGATTGGCTGCATATTCTTAGTCTTGGCTTATAAGGTTAAGTTTTGTCTTGTAAAATATAGAAATGCAGACATCTGTAACAAAACGTGGTCAAACAGTTATTCCTGCAGATATTCGAAAGCATTATCAAATAAAAGCAGGAGATAAGCTTGTTTGGCTCGAGGACAAAAACGGTATAAAAGTTATCCCCGTACCTAACGACCCTATAGCAGCATTGAAAGGAAGTGGTCAAGGGGAAGGATTAGTAAAAAAGCTTTTAGCAGACAGACAACAAGATCGTGAGCAAGGAAGCTAAGTCTTTTTTGCTTGATAGTTCCGCACTATTAACCCTTATTGAAAATGAAAAAGGTGCTAATCGTGTGGAGGAAGTACTAAGAAATAATCCAACACTTATACCTTGGCTTTGTCTAATGGAAGTGCATTACATTTCTTTACAAGAGCAAGGGTACCGTGAAGCTAATCAACGAAGCTAATCAACGCTATGCTCTCTTAAAATCTCTGCCTTCAGAGATTTTATGGGAAACCAATGAGGCTATTTTACTAGCAGTAGCACATTTTAAGGCAAGTCACCATTTGTCATTAGCAGATTCTATAATTGCAGCCTACGTTAGTGAGCATAATGCAGTTTTACTACATAAAGATCCTGAGTACGAGGTGCTTAAAAATGATGTTATGCTCGAGTCATTACCATACAAATGCTAATTAAAGCTCGAGCCCACCAAATAACTTATCTGGTAGAGCATCTCCAGCACAAGTGGTTTCTCAATCAAGCAAAAAGGTAGAATCAGAAATGTTTAATTTAAAAATCTATACAGCATTTATTTTTTGCCTTTGTAGTTTGGGGTTTGTTTGGGCAGCAGGGGAAACTCCTCATTTTTTTACTGAGCTTGCTGCACTAATAATTGCTAGTGCTATTATAGCTTATCTAAGTTTGCTAGTAGGCTTAATACCTATAGTTGGTTTTTTACTTGCAGGTGTTATTATTGGACCTAATGCCCTAGGACTAGTACAGGATAAAGAGCTTATTGATGCTGCTGCAGAAATAGGAGTGATTATATTACTTTTTACTATTGGCATTGAATTTAGTCTAGAGAAACTAGCTAGAATAAGCCGTCTGATATTTGTTGGAGGAGGCTTACAAGTTGGCGGCACTACTCTTGTGGTTACCTTACTTTTACTGCCTTTTGGTGTTTCTTGGCAGGCTGCAATATTCACAGGTTGCCTTGTTGCATTATCTTCTACTGCCATTGTTATGAAACTTCTTGCTGATAGAGCAGAAACTAATACTCAGCCCGGTCAAGCATCGTTGGGAATACTTATTTTTCAGGATCTTGCTGTTGTGGCAATGGTTTTATTAATCCCTTTATTAGGTGAGGGTAGTGGTTCAACATTGGGGCTAGTTTGGGCATTAGCCAAAGCTGGAGGAATTATTGCAGTAGTGCTAATTCTAGCTAGAAGAGTTATGCCTAAGGTGCTCGAGGCAGTAGCAAGAACTTGTGCACCAGAAGTGTTTTTACTGACAGTTATTGCTATTTGTTTTGGCACAGCTTATCTAACTGGTCTTGTAGGGGTAAGCCTATCACTTGGTGCGTTCTTAGCGGGCTTGCTAGTTAGTGAAAGTCGCTTTGGTCAACAAGCCTTAAGCGAAATTCTACCTTTGCAAATCCTATTTAGTGCTGCTTTTTTTATCTCAGTAGGGCTTTTACTTGACCTTAAATTTCTGATGATGAACTTACCGCTAGTGCTAATTGTAATTCTGGCTGTGCTAGTCATAAAAATTGCTATTACTATGTTAAGCATTAAGGTTTTAAATTATCCTTTAGGAGTTGCAGCAGCAACAAGCTTAATACTTTCCCAAATAGGAGAATTTTCATTTGTTTTAGAGCGTTCTGGGCAAAGTGTTGGCTTAAGTCCAGTTGGACTAGGTGAACAAGGATCACAAACTTTTGTTGCCTGCACAGTTATCCTTATGGGCATAACTCCTTTTCTAGCTAGTTTAGGTCGTAGGCTCGAGCTGAAGCTAAACAAAAAAATGCTACCCAAGGCACCAACAAAAGATGAAGTTCCACAGGTGCTCGAGGAAGATTTTGCAGGTCTTAATGATCATATTATTATTGCTGGGTATGGGCTAGGAGCGCAAAAACTTGCCACTATACTGGATGAAGCGAATCTCCCTTATGTGATTGCCACACTTAGTCCTACTGGTGCTTCAGAAGCTGAATCTAAAGATAGAAAGGTTGTTAGAGGAGACTATAGTAAGAACTATATTCTAGAACTTATAGGAATAAATCGAGCTAAAATGTTAGTTATTCCTGATGACCAACCAGCTATGGCCCATAGGGTAACTAGTGTAGCTAGGGCCATGAACCCAGCTTTAACTATTGTTACCTGTACTCCTTATCAAGCTGCAGCGCATGAACTTAAAGAAGCAGGGGCATCTGTAGTGGTTTCTGCTGAGCAGGCTGCCCTTAAACTTGTTACTGTAGATGTGCTTAGTCGTTTTGAACTCGAGCCTAGCCAGATAGATAGCTATATTGAAGAGCTATCAGAAAGCTCTTTTGGGCTGCCAGAACAAGATATACTGCATCTATCACAAGCTCAAATTAACTCAGAAAAATGTCAGCACACTGACATAGTGGCAGTAGTTAAAGCTCCTGAAGACCTAGTTTGTCCTGAATGTGTTGCCTTAGACGATAATTGGGTACATTTACGTATCTGCATGACTTGTGGCCATGTTGGTTGTTGTGATTCATCAAAGAATAAACATGCCCATAAGCACTATCAAACAACAGGACATCCCATTATGAGATCCCTAGAAAGAGGTGAAAGCTGGGCTTGGTGTTTCATAGATAAAACTGAGCTTAGTTAGGTATTAGGTGAACTAAAAGAAGCGGTTTGCACTTGCAGAGCCACCATGTCAAGGATAGCTCGAGTTGCCCAGTAGAACGCAACATTGGTGTATTTTTTGCTGAACTAGCCAGTGATTTAGATGATGTAATTACCAAGCGTTTAAAAACAACTACAATCTATGATATTACTAAAGATATATTGGATAAAAGCCTAACTGAAACTTAATCTATAGAAATAGAGAAGCAATGAAAGCAGAATTACCAAAAAACGAATTGGAACGTCTTGAAGCTTTACACAAATATAAAATTCTCGACACCCTTGCAGAACAAGCATATGATGATATTACTATGATTGCAGCACATATTGCTCAATCACCTATAGCACTCATTAGCTTGGTAGATCGTGATCGGCAGTGGTTCAAGTCAAAAATTGGCCTGAATTTTTCTGAAACACCACGAGAGCAAGCTTTCTGTGCGCATGCTATATTGAAACCCAACGAACCATTAATTGTACCAGACGCAACCAAGGATGCGCGCTTTGTGGGCAATGATTTAGTTACTGGACAACTTAATATCCGTTTTTATTTTGGTGCACCACTCATCACTCCTGATCACCATACTTTAGGTACTCTTTGTGTATTTGATCAAACGCCACGTAAACTGAGCACAGAGCAAATAAATGCATTAACTGCCCTTTCAAGGCGAGTTATTACTGAGCTAGAATTGCGGCGTTACGCTACTGATTTGCGCCAAGCAGCTGCGGATCGAGAGACTTATTTGTTACAGCTTGAGAGTTACAAAGAAAAACTTGAACAGGCCAATGTGGGCTTAAAAGCTGCAAGTGCAACTGATGCACTGACAGGCCTTGGAAATCGCAGGGCTTTCAATGACAGACTTGCAGAAGAGGTGTATAAATCTGCTGGCTCTTTATGGATTCCAAGGGCTTAGCAAAATCTCCAACAGAGACGGTAATAAGGTGCGACCTCTAGCACGAGTGTTGTGAATGAACTCAAAGAAACCTAAGTACAAAGGTAGATTCTCTTGTGAGATGCCTCTGTGAGGACGTAACCATGATCTAAGCAATGACCAAAAACCTTCAATAGTATTGGTATGCACTTCACAAAATCCGTCTCCATCATCATCTCTAGCAAATTCTCCCTTTGAATGGCAAACACTTTCATGCTTGTAGCCCCATTTTTCTAAACGACTATAAATGCAGTACTCATCGCTATAAATCAAACTTCCCTTCTCTACATATTCCTCTATGACTGGTTTTATAGTCTCTTGCCTTACATTATCCAGCATTTTTACTATCACTTCACCATTTCGCTTGATTATACCTAGCACAGGTGGCTTGTCTGTGGCAGCTGTACCACGACCACGTGCTCCTTTTAGCCTTCGCCTACGCCCTTGTCTTCCTTTGGCCGCTACACTCTTCGGATATCCTTTATGCCCTGCTACAATGTACACTTCGTCTATCTCCACTTTTTCGTTTAGATCGGGTCTTTTTTTTGACGACAACGCCTTCCCTAAGCTGCTTAGTCATGTTTTGCACATCATCTTTGTTCAGTCCAAGCTCCTGAGCAATTTGACGATTGGAAAGATTCAGCCCCATGAAGTACAAGCATAAAATCCAGACAGATAATGGTTGATGATGTCCTTCAAAAACAGTTCCTGTAAGATCATCAAACTTACCACAGCATTTGCCTTGACAGAGATACCTTCTCCTCGCTTTATGTTTGTTATGAAAGCCTTTTCTAATCACTTCATTTGATTTACAATTAGGGCAAGCAACTTTACCACTAGGCCAACGTAACTCTCTAACTTTTTCATAACATGATTCATTGTTTAATAAGTTCTGTAAGTGTAAAACCATTCATGTACATTACCTAATATCTCAGGCCCTTGGAATCCATCAAGAGCCAATCTGCTAATTACCAATCGCCTATAGTATCACTTCTCCTTGTAGATGTAGACAGGTTTAAAGAATATAATGATTCTTTTGGTCATCAAGCTGGTGATAATGCGTTGCAAAAAGTCGCAAAACTGCTCCATAGTGTTGCTCGTTCAGGCGATTTCGTTGCGAGGTTTGGTGGTGAGGAGTTTAGCATTATTCTACCAGCCACCGGGCATGAAGATGCGTATAGTGTGGCAGAACGAATGCGAAAGGCTGTTTCTTCAACCTCTTTTGCCCACCGAGTTATAACCGTAAGCATAGGTGTGAGCACATTTGGAACAACAGTACAGGATGAATCTTCACTGATTATGGCCGCAGATAAAGCTCTTTACAGAGCCAAACGTGAGGGACGCAATCGAACTGTTCATGCAGATTCTTTAGGTATTGTTCAAGGGGAGTAATTAAAGCTATTAAGAATGTTGGAAGTTGAGTTAATACTTGATGATTTCACAAATATTCTTTTTAAGGCTCAATCTTCTCAGGATGTTTTTGATGCACTAGCAGAGACTCTATCCACCATAGCTTCTTGGGGAGAGGCTTATCTGTGGCAAAATGATTGCCTCGAGCTAAAAACATATTTCCATACAAATGAAAAATACGTGTTAATGCTATTAGTCCGGGGCCTATTGAAACACCTCTAATACAAAAACTAGGTATGCCTGCAGAGCAGCTCGAGCAAATCACCAAAGGTATAGAGCAAAGGGTTGCGATGCAGCGCTGGGGCAAACCTAAAGAGATTGCCAAAGCTGCCCTCTTTTTTGCTACTGATGCTTCGTCTTATGTCATCGGTACCGAATTAGAAGTTGATGGAGGCATGACAACACTTTAAGTAGGTGTTTGGCGACTAATGCTAACTAACCAAAACTTTTTATAAGGAGTATTAAATGATTAAGAAAATCCTATCTGCTCTACTCATTGGAATTCTTGGCCTTTCAAGTTTGAGTCTCGCACAAAATGACCCAATTATCCCCATCACCTATGATGTTTTTCTGTTTGGTTTCGGTGCTTTTAGTCTGGTAGTTATGACTGATGATGGTGTAGTTGTGGTCGACCCTATAAATTCCCAACAAGCAGGTTTGCTTGATTCAGCTATTAAATCAATGACTGACCAACCCGTTCGTTTTGTGCTCTACAGTCACAACCACTGGGATCATATTAGTGGAGGGCAAGTCTTTAAGATCAGGGAGCCTTAGTTGTTAGTCATAGCGATGCTAAGGCAGGTCTACAAGATAATCCTGAGGTAGTGCCACCTGACTTTGCTTGGACAGGTGATCACTCCAGTATTCCTGTTGGTGACAAAACCATAGAACTTTACCAGTTTGGCCCAAGCCATGGTGAGGGCATGACGGTATTTGGCATTCCAGAGGAAGATGTGCTCTTTATAGTTGATTTAGCTGTGCCCAAACGCATGCCATTTATGACTATGCCAGATTTCCATTTCCCCGGTTGGCAGCATACCCTTGACGAAATTGCAAAACTCGACTATAGTACAGTTGCCTTTGCCCACATGGGACCTAAAGCTCCACCCATTGGAACTTTGGAAGACATCACTGCAACACGCCAATATCTTGATGATCTTACTGAAGCTATCACTGAAGCCTTGCAAAGTGGTGAAGGATTTGAGGGGTTCAATATGGCTTTGAGTGTTACCTTGCCTCAATATCAGGAGTGGGGTTTCTATGATGAGTGGATGTCTCTAAATGCAATTGGTGCAACTATGCACGTGCTACTAGGTTACTAGAGCGCTTTACCCAAATGTGCTTCCAAACTTCTCCTCTCTATTTGGGGGCACATGTCTTGAACGCTTTGCCTCCTTTCAGCTCTTCTCAGATCAATCACAAAGTGCAAGACATGCTTCCAAAATTAAGCCATTTTTAGAAAACAGAAAGGTAGAAATCCTAATGCAGTGATGGGCACATTGCAATCTTTCCTGATGTTTCTAGCTCCCAATATCATCACACTTGCCCTTCTATTTGACTTTAAATAGAATCAAAGCAAAAGAATCTAAATCAGTACGTGGAGGGGAGTTTTTAGTCCTTGGACACTTTTATTCTAAACTCTCGACATGCGCTTTGAGAGCTTGATTAAAGCCTTGGAAAAAGTCCACAAAGACAGGGATCTGCTCTTCCAAATTAGAATGCCAGAGAGGTTGAGGTAAGGTCATCTGACCAGCAGCAAAATAAAGTGATGAAGTAATTATCACTAGAGCAATTGTGATACTAATAATTTGTTTCAAGTTTTAACTTTCTAGTAGCCAATGGCTAGGCATGTGTACCATTAGGCAAGCGAATAGTGAACCTAGTACTGCCAGGTTCAGAAGTAAAGCGAATAGTGCCATAATGCCTTCTACTAATAATACGATTGACAATGTCTAACCCCATGCCTGTTCCTTCATTAACACCTTTAGTAGTGAAAAATGGTTCAAAAATTCTACCTTGAATATCTTCAGGAATACCAGGGCCATTATCAGCAATTTCTATACAAACAGCTTTAGAGTTTTGATCATGCCAAGTGCGAATACGAATCTTGCCACCTTCTTCTGGTAGAGCTTCTATGGCATTAGCAATAAGGTTAGTCCAAACTTGATTAAGTTCACTGCCATAAGCAGGTACTTTGGGCAACTCACCTAAATCTTTTTCAATTGTTATAGCTTTCTTCTTTAGTTTGTGCTTGAGGATAATTAAAGTGTTCTTAATACCTTCATGGATATCTACTTCTTCTTGCTCGAGCCCCCGATCCATGTAGGTATACTCTTTCATAGCCTTAACCAGATCAGAAATGCGGGTAGTGCTTTCAACAAGCTCAAAAGCTAAAAGTCTCATTTCTACATCTCTATATAGCCACATAAGAAAGTCTTTAGTTTTGCCAGAAATCATTTGCTGGCTAAAGCTTTCAAGTAATTCTCTATTGTAACCACCTGAAACAAGAGTGGCTGCCACTTCCCAAGGATCAGCAATGTCTTGATCTGAAAGCCAATCACCTAACTCATCTTCCAGATCACCTCTGGTCAAAGCATCAAGCTCAGGATTTAAATTCAATGCTTCTCTTATGGGGTTAAAATCATCATTATCAGGGAGTTCTTTAAAGAATGTAGGCCTGAGTAGAGATGAAGAATGCTCATCAAAAGCTTGCAGCACTTCAGATAGATTGTTAGCTGCTCTTTTGGCAGCAGCAGCAGGGTTATTTAGCTCGTGAGCCAAACCTGCAGACATAGTACCCAAGGAAATGAGTTTTTCGCGCTGAGCACCTAATCTTGTGAATTCTCGAGTGCGATCTAGCATAGTATTAACAAGCTTCTGTAAGGTCTCAGGAGCATGTTTATGTAATTCGGGGAAAAGAGATTTATTAAGTTCAGCAATACGGGTTGGGACAAGTGCATGTATAGTGCCACCAAAATACTTCATGCGTGAAAATGGTAGGAGTCCAGTTATGTCTCCTTTATTGACACGAAATTCTCCTATTTCCTTGCCATCATCATGGCGAACAAGTTGTAAAGTACCTTCTAGTACAAATTGAAGAGTGCTTACCTCTTGGCCTTGCTTAGAATAAAGCTCACCCTGATTAAGAGTTCTTAGTTCACTATGGGTAGCAAGCCATTCTTTTTCAGATTTGGGCACGTTTTGCAGGTTGGGGATAGCATCAAGTTCATGGGGAGCTATATGGTGCTTTGCTTCTAATTTAGTTGGGGGTGTTAACATAAATTTTTAAAAGTGCTGAGGTGTCCCAGTAACTCAAAAGTGTTCCTGACGGTCTTCCGCTAATATCTCTTCAATGCCAAACTTGCTTTGGCCCGTGCCGCAAGTCTTTTATAACTTTTCAAGCTCCAATACCCAAGCCCTCATATCATCAGCTTTATCTTGAGTCTCCACACCCGTTAACTTAGCCTTAACTTTGCCTCTGACTGTGATGAGGATTTCCTCACCTTGATTAGCAAGTCTTACTAAATCAGAAAGTTTAGCCTTACTTTCTCTAAATGTCTTAATCACGCAACTATTGTAGTCACTTTCTAGTTGCAAATCAAGAAGGAGGTAAATAAGCAGGAGCAACCATTCCTATAAGGATACAAATGCTAATATTCTAATATATTACAATCTTTACGAGAAATTGGAGTATGATTTATACTCTATGTTAGAAACTAAGAATGTAAAACTAAGTGTCAGCATCCAACCTGTTTGGGCAAAATTTTTAAGCCAGTACAAAGAAACCCATCAGGTTAAAACTAAGTCTCAAGTTATTGAGCAAGCCTTGCAACTTTTGCAAGAGAGAGAACTCGAGCAATCCTACGAAAAAGCCATGCAAGAATACAAAGAATCTGGAGACAAAGAACTTTTTGATAATGTTGTAGGAGATGGTTTAAAGCATGAATCGTGGTGAAATCTGGCCAGTAGACTTTGAACCCTCTACAGGCGCAGAGGCAAACAAAGAGGCTAGACCTGCTATTATCATGTCTAATAATGCTCTTAACCGTACTGTTAAACGCCTCAACTATGGAGTTGTGACAGTTATTCCTTTATCCTCATGCATAGACCGTACTTTGTCTCATCAAGTGTACTTATCTGCTAGTGAAACAGGCTTAAGGCATGATTCTAAGACTTTGACTGAGCAAGTCAGGGCAGTAGATATTTCACGAGTAATAGGCAAAAAACCTTGGGGGATTCTAACAGAGTCCTTGCTACGCGAGGTAGAGCTCAGCTTGTTACAACACTTCGCACTTATAAGTCGCTGAGGTTTTGGTTCAATAGGTAGTGGTTTAGCAGAAGCTAATCAACACAAATACAACTGATCATATCATTTATAATATAAATATATACTATAATCTACACTATGAAAAAAGTGCAAATGAGCATAACTATAGATGAAAGATTGGTCAAGTTTCTCTGCTATTACCAAGGTAAAAACAAAGTATCAACAAAAAGTGAGGTTATAAACCATGCTTTAGAAGCCTTAAGGAGTAAACAGCTGACCAAAGACTATATGGAAAGTATTGCTAAAGAAGAAAACAACCCTGAAGAAATGGCTTTGTGGGATGGTGCCATAGAAGATGGATTGGATCCAAATGAGACGTGGCAACATTTACTTAGCTGATTTTGAGCCTGTTAGAGGCAACGAAGTTAATAAAGTAAGGCCTGTAATTGTTGTTAACAATGATGAAAGAAATGTGGCTGTAGAAAAACTAGAGCGTGGTGTAGTTACAGTAATACCTTTAACAAGCAATGTTGAAAATGTGCGCCATGACCAAGTTTTTTTGCCAGCCGAGGTTACAAATTTAGATCAAGATAGCAAAGCACAAACAGAGCAGATTAGAGCACTTGCTTACGAAAGGTTTTTGAAATTATTAGGCAATTTGCCAGAGAAATACATAATGGAGGTTAATGAGGCCTTAAAATTGCACTTGGCAATATAAAAAACCTTAGGCACCAACTTCTGCTAAGTACTGGTGAATAAACTGTACAGCTATAGAGCCTTCGCCAACTGCTGAAGCAACACGCTTAACGGATCCGTGTCGCACATCGCCAGCTGCAAAGATTCCCGGGATGCTGGCCTCGAGCAAAAACGGTTTCCTAGCCAAAGACCAAGTTTTAGGAGGCTTACTATCCTTAAAAGTTTCTGGACCTGTATAAATAAAACCACGTTCATCTAGTAAGACGATTCCTTGAAGCCAATTAGTTTTAGGGGCAGCCCCAATAAAGATGAAGAGTGCACTAGTAGGTACTTTTTCCGATTTTTCACCATCTTGGATGGTAATTTCTTCTAAATGGTCACTACCGTGCACTTCTGTAACTTGGGTTTTAAGATGAACCATAATATTATCCGTTAAATTAATTTGATTAACGAGATACTGCGACATTTTCGCCTCTAAACTAGAACCACGCACTAAAATATGAACCTTTTTAGCAAATTTTGCTAAGTACATAGCAGCTTGTCCAGCAGAATTACCTGCTCCAACTATGTAAACCTCTTCATCTTTGCAAGCAGAGGCTTCGGAAATAGAAGAACCATAGTAAACTCCTGCGCCTGTTACAGCATCTATCCCGGAAATATCAAGCTTGCGGTATGAAACTCCTGTAGCAACTACTAATGCGTGACAAGTTAAGACAACGCCATCTTTTAAGGTAATAATCTTGTAGTTATCCTTTAGCTCAATGCTAGCTACTTCTTGAGGTGTGATTATCTCAGCACCAAACTTCCGAGCCTGTGCTACTGCTCTTCTAGCTAAATCTCCACCTGAAAGGCCTAATGGGAAACCTAGATAATTTTCTATGCGGCTCGAGGTACCAGCCTGTCCACCGGGAGCTTCTTTATCTAACAAAGCAACTTCGAGTCCTTCTGAAGCACCATATACTGCTGATGCCAAGCCAGCTGGCCCTGCTCCAACAATTATAAGATCATAAAAACTGCTGTCAGCTTGGGTTTTCAGGCCTACCTTTTGTGCTAGCTCGAGCGGCTGCGGTTTTAAAAGTTGGCTACCATCTTCAAAAATGACTGCCGGGAAATCATCAGGGTCTAAATTTGCTGTCTCAATAATTTCTAGAGCCTCCTTATCACGTTCAACATCTAACCAACGATAAGGAATTTGATTGCGGGCTAGGAAGTCTCTAAGAGTATGGGCTTGTGGAGACCAACGGTCCCCTATTAAACGAATACCTGCAAAAGCAGGTTGGTAAGAAGCATGCCAATCGTCTAAAAGGTCATCTAGTACGGGGTAAAGTTTTTCTTCAGGTGGATCCCAAGGCTTTAATAAATAATAGTGGATTTTACTTTGATTAATAGCGCCTATAGCTGCATCAGTATCAGCATAGGCAGTTAGTAGTGCTCTTTTAGAATCTGGGAACATAGTGATTGCTTCTGAAAGGAAACTGACACCATCCATTTGTGGCATACGCTGGTCAGCAATGAGCAGTGCAACTGGATCATTACGGAGCTTAAAGGTTTTGAGAGCTTCAAGTGCTTCGGCTGCCGAGGTAGCTCGAGTCACACGGTAATCGCTAGCATACTGACGACGCAGATCACGTGCCACAGCTTGTAAAACTTGGGGGTCATCATCAACAGTTAAAATTATCGGCTTGCTTGCCATAGTCTTATGTCTAGCTCATTTTTTAGAACTTTGTTTTGATTGCTTACGATGCTTGCTAGTTGCTCGAGGCTTTTTCTTTTGATGCTTTTGCCTCTCAAAGTTAGCCTTAGATAAGGAAGTTTTGCTACTAGAATTCTGTTTAAGATTGCCCTTTTCCTCTATTACCTTAACCAAGGAACTTTCGACAAATTGGTGTTGTAGCTTTTGTGTAAGTTTAAGAATGTAATGGGGAGCTTTAGTATCAACATAAACGTAACTGCCACCAGGGTGCAGTATGTACACTCGAGCCTCACGTTTGCCTAGAGCAGTTGAGAACTGGCCAATCTTAACTAAGTTAACTAGTACATTTTTCCCCAACATGGCTATCTGCATAGGTAAGTCATTTTTCAGCTTGCGAATTTGGTAAAGTAAACCTAAAGGGTCTTGAAAAGGCAAAATGTAGGGCACAGCAACAACATCATCTTTGTTACGTGAGGCAGTGACCAAACCATTAATTGAATCAAAACTCACAGCCCAACTACGGTGTTGGTTATGATCTAAGGTCTCTTCCCTAAAAGATAAGCTATACAAATCACTAGAATGAAGGCAACTGTACTGAGTAATTGCTTGTTTACCTAAACTTCCTTGTAGCACAAGGTGAGACTCTAGAAAAATACCCTTCTTTGACTTATGTGTAAGTACCGCATAATTACCAACTGGAGAACCTTGTAAAGTTAGAGAGTACTGACACTTCTCAACCATATTTAAATATTGCGAGATATAGCTTCATCAAAGAAAAGCCCTCTCATAACGAGTCTGTAGTGCTTTGGTGTTGCTTCAATAATAAGATAAGTATATTCCTCATTATAGCCATTGGTATCAAGTAAAATAGCCCTTCCTTGTGAAGCAATGTTTACACCACCACGCACAGGGGTATGACCGTAAATGCCAAGACGGTGGGGGGTTGAAGCCAGAAAATCTTTATCTTCATAAATCCAGCGCCTACGATTCTCTAGATAAAAACCTTCATCATAACTATTGTGATTAGGCAATGGCCCAACATGTGCAAAATGTATACCTTCTATAACAATTTCATAAGGCCAACTTTTCACCCATTGACATATGTCCTCATCAAGCACCCCACCATAGCCTTCTTTCCATTCTAAGTGGCAAATATCGTCAGTACGTAATGGACCCTGATTGAAAGTTATAGCATTAAAATCATGGTTACCCATAAGAATAACCATTTGCCCTGAAGATAAACTGTCGTAAAAGGACTTAACATCCTTAAGAAATTCCTCTTGGGCTTCTTCAGCTTTAGTTAGGTGATTAGGGTTGTACTCATCATAGCGCTCAACTTGGGTAAGCTCCTTATAGCGCTCACGACTTTTAGCGTGGAAAAGGTCACCAAGTAAAACAAGTTTTACTTCTGGATCATGCATGCGTTCGGTAGGTTGCTTCTGGCCATCAGCTAAACCTGCTTCTTTTAGCATGCGCCAAAGTTTTTCAGCTTGGGTATGAATATCTCCTATAACTACTAAACGCACATCAATTCTCCATACAACCTACTAGGATAAACATAGCCTATTCTAGGCTAAATTTATGTGCAGTAAATTTCATACATAAACTTTGTATAATAGAATTATGCATTGTAATATTTTGACCCTGTGTCAGAAGGGCAAACACATAAATTTATTTCTGCAAAGTATGAATGACTTAAGAGAAATTCACAAGTATTTACGTCTAGCTACTTATACCTTTAAGTTTAATATGTTTCTAATGGTAAAGTGGACATTTCCATTGATTACTACTAGATTTAAAAGGGAGATGAGGAGCAGGACATGAGTTTCTTGAATTCAAAGCCCTACGGGCACCACCAGCTAAAGACTGGTGGATTGTTTTTAGCACTACAAGTGCTGTTCAGGCTAAAGCCAGCTTAAGTTACGCCCCCTTTAAGGAGGCTAAATTCTGACTTAAAGTCATCCTCCACTCTGAAATCTTCATCCTCTCCTCTATGCCCTTCTATGTATGCCTCTACCATCTCACTGCTCACATTCCCCGTACTGCATGCAAAATGTCCCCTTGCCCACATCCTCTGCCCCCAATACTCTTTCTTCAAACTTCCAAACTCCCTTTGCATTTTGTAAGATGTTTTCCCCTTTATCATTTGCACCAACTTACTTACCGCTACCTGTGGTGGTATTGACACTAGCATATGCACATGATCCGCTGAAACTACTCCCTTCACTATCTCTACCTTCATTCCTGCGCATATTTCCCTTGCCAAGTCTCGAAATCTATGCCCTATGTCCCCCCTCAATATCTTCTTCCTATACTTTGTACACCACACCAAGTGTATTTGTATCTCGAACTTTGAGTGCGTTCCTCGTTTATAGTCTTTCATCCTTCCATTTTATTGCTAAAAGCAGCCAGCTAAAGCTGGGGGTTTTACCCCTCCCATGTTGGGACAATAAAATGTTTGTTTCTTACCCATTTTCATTATACAAAGAATTGGAGATATTTTGATTGTGTTACGTGCTTTACTAGGCAACATAATAGTAAGATGGGTAATTATATTATTAGTGTTACCCTTACCTATAACACTAATTCACTCTCTTAAAGCTCAAGTTCAGGTTACTACTGAGCAATGGCACAGCAAATCTGTGAGTGACTTTCCACTAAGCCAAGCTACTGTTGGTAAGGTTACAACAGGCGATAAAACTCAAATAGATTCAGACATTGAGTTAGCTCCAGATCCGAACGTAGGTGTGCAGAGTATTGGCAGAAGCCCTAGAGGGTATGGCAAGGTTTTTCAGTGGGATAGGGTGGAGAAACAAATTACTCTGGTTGCTTATATTAACCCTGCTGACCCTCTTGGAGTAGCTGTTACCAACTTGCAGTCTGGAGATATAGTTGAGGTTACCTCTGCTACCGGCATGGCTTCTTTTTCTGATGGTAATGGTAGGCTAATATCTAGCTTAGTTGGGGCAGCTGCTACTGCAGGTGGGGTATTTGCCCCAGAAGCCTCTCCCTTTATACGGGCAGGAGAAAGATTTGCTAAGGAAAATTTTGCTCAAGGAAACAGAGGCAAGCAGCGGGATCCTTTTGGTATAGATAACAGAGGTAAGTACCAAAAATGTGAAGGAGGGATTCTTATATCCTTACCTAGTGCTGGAGGCGTTTATTACTCTACAGAAGGCTGTCTTAAGGAGAACCTCCCCCGCACAGATGACATAAAACCTGATCATATTCAGCATGGTTTTTTTCTAGTTAGACCTCAAAATGGTGAGGATCAGAATTGGCGCACGATTAATACTGCAGGAGAGATGTATATTTTAGCTTGGGATAGAAAGTTTACTGATAATCAAGGTTATTATATGGTTATGTTACGAATAACACAGGGGGATTTGTAAAGGTTTACAAAAACACTGACATAATTGCTGAAAGTATGGTATCTATAAAAATATTGAATTGATCCCCTAACACTACAATTATAAGGACAACTGGGATTAGGCCAAAGCGCTCGAGTTCCTGAATAGATCTTTGCACAGAAGTAGAGGCAAAAGCATAAACAACTTTTGAGCCATCAAGTGGTGGTATAGGTAAAAGGTTAAAAACAACCAAGATAATGTTGATTCGAGCCGCTAGGATAAGTGCGTTTAGTATATTTTCACCTGTTACTGAACCAAGCATTTCTGAGGCGGTTGTGCCGGGCATAGCAAGGTAGGGTCTGATTTCATTAGGAACAAAGCGAATGCCTAAAACTTTAAGTATCCAGATAGCTAGTAGAGCTATAGCGAAGTTAACAGTAACACCAGCTATGGAAACCCAAAACATACCCCAGCGGTAGTTGCGAAATTTCATAGGTTGTATAGGTACAGGTTTAGCCCAACCAAAACCAACTAAAAAGATTAGTAAAGATCCAATAAGATCAAGGTGTTTAAAGGGATTAAAAGTAATGCGCCCTAAGTTACGAGCGGTGTCATCACCAACTTTAGATGCTACCCAAGCATGGCCTAACTCATGTAAGGCAAGGCTATACAGCAAGACAGTAGCTAGTAATAAAAATACTAAAGGTGCTTCTGTGAGGTACTGTAGTGCCATAATTATAAAATGGCTCTAACAATCTGCATTATAAAACTAAGGACTACTGATTCCAAAATAGCTAGTACACCAAGGGCACTCATCAGTAAAAAGAAAACTATAAACCCAAAAGGATAAAATGATTGGATTTTGTAGACAAAGTCACGCACACTACGATTACCCCATGCTAAGGCAGCCTTAGCTCCATCTAAAGGCCATACAGGAAAAAGGTGGATAACACCATGGAAAACAGCATAAAGTGCAGCTGTATAAAACGCTTCAAATAAAACAGGTACATTAGCATCTCTAAAAGCTTCAGAGAAGAGAGCACTGACAAAAGCCACAAGAAAAAAGGCTGCAGGGCCACTATACCAGACTATGGTTTCACCATGCCCTTTACGAGGATAATTGCGGCTATTAACAGGAACATTTTGGCTCCAGCCTAGACCTAGAATGAGTAGGAATAGCACTCCAATAGGGTCTAGGTGTCTTTTAAAATCGAAGCTTAAATAGCCTGTATAGCGCGGTGTTTGATCGCCGTATTTAGAGGCCACAAATGCTTGAGTTACATTATGGAATATAAGGGCAAAAATCATTACTGCAAAACTAATTAATAATGCTATTGGGTCACCGGAAATATTTAGTAGCATGGAGTAAACTCTCCTAGAGGTAAAGTATTTTAAAAGCTAGATAATTTCAAACATTAGCTCTTTTACAAAGGAATATGGCTTTCCCTCAGCCCGTACTTCGGCAATGACTTTAAAAGCCTTACCAATCTTAGGGCCAATTTCGAGTCCTAAGTTTAACATGTCTTGGCATGTTTTAATCTTATGCCTTACAGTGTTGAATTCTAAAACTTCAACTTGCTAATTAGGCTTGGTTAATTGTTGCTCGAGCTTTGTCGAATAGGCATATTATGGTAGCGTAGAAAGTGTGTTTTGGTTTAATCTTCTAATTGTTGCTGCTTGTGGTGCATTCTTAAGCATTGCGCTTCCTCCTATTAGTTTGTGGTTTTGCATCCTTGCTATAGTACCTCTTTTTGTGCTGGTAGCAGATAGCCAGCGTTTGAAGGATGCCTTTTGGTATGGCTTTAGTTTTGCTTTAAGCTTTTTTAGCCTTTACTTGCTCTGGTTACCCTCGAGCTTTAGTGAACTTTTTGGATCAGTTTTTTGGGTTACTTACCCACCTATGCTTTTCATTCTTGGTTGCATGTGGGGCATTGTTACATGGTTAAGCCGTGCTATAGCTGGCCGGGGCAACTTAAATTTATGGTTACTTCCAGCTCTTTGGGTGCTTATGGAATGGGCTAGAACGCAAGGCATGTTCGCCTTTCCTTGGGGGACTTTAGGCTATGCTTGGCTGGGTACACCCATTGTCCAACTTGCTGATATTGCAGGGGTTTATGGTCTTAGTTTGTTTACGCTGGTTTTAGTATCAATATTGGCATCACTTTTTGTACATAAGCCCTATGCTAGCAATTTAGGAAATAGTACAAACCGTGCACTTTGGCGACCTTTGTTAAGCGTGCTTGTTCTAGTAACTATAGCTATTAGCTATGGTAGTTTACGACTCGCTAATAATAATATTGAGGCTAATCAGAGCCTAGCTTTATTAGTGCAAGGGAATACTGACCCGCTGGCTCGAGCACTTGGTACAGAAAGTGATTTAGAAATATACACCCGTTTAACCAACTCTGCTTTTAAAAGTGCTGCTCTGGCAAAAAACATTGACTTAGCTATTTGGCCAGAAGGTGCAGTGCTAGGTAGTAATCTGGCTGACCCATCTGAAAGTGAATTTGCTAGGAAGCTTATCCAAGAAAGTGCTGGTGATGCTATTGTAGTAACTGGTGGTGGTGCCTATGAACAGGACAATAATTTTAATAGTGCTTTTAGTTTAGCTGAGGGTGAGGTAGTTGATCGCTATGACAAGGTATATTTGGTGCCCTTTGGAGAGTCGTTCCCTTTTATACAACCACTTAAGGCTGTTTATAAAGAAGTTTTCAGCTGGTTTGGTTTGCCATTGCTTTCTAGTCGCACTTCTGGCAAGGAGGTAAGGCCACTTACAACCCCTTTAGGTGAGGTGGCAACTTATATTTGCTATGAATCCGTCTTTCCTCATGTTCCTCGAGCTATGGTCAAAGGTGGTGCAGAAGTACTTATCAATATTAGCAATGATGCTTGGTTTGGTAAAGGGCGGGGTGCAAAACAACATTTTCTAATGGGTAGTATGCGTGCTATTGAAACACGGCGCTATCTTCTAAGGGTAGGTAATGATGGTATAACTGCTTTAGTTAATCCAGTAGGTAACGTGGTAACTGAGTTAGAAAGAGGTGTAGAGGGTTACTTATTAGTAGATTTCAGCCTCAAAGATGACTTGACACCCTATATGCGTTATGGAGATTTGCTGGTGCTGATTATGTTAATTTATGTAGCTGCTATTGCTGCTCTGGGCATATTATTAAGATCGCTTAAGTCATAGTTCTTTGAATGCCATGTAAGTAGTTGATAAATTGCCTTGCCGTTCTTCCAGTATAACCATTTCCCCACTCAGCGAAACGAAGAGCCTTCTGATCAAGATCTTCAAAAACCAACTTCTCTTGCGCAGCTAGACCACGTACTATAGCAAGATAGCGTTTTTGGTTGGTGGTGGGAAAAGTAATTGTAAGACCAAAGCGATCAGAAAGTGCTAGTCGCTCATTAAAGGTATCCCAAGCATGTACATCATCATCTAGAGGATCAGGACGGTCACTATGTTGCTCTTTAACTAAATGACGGCGGTTACTAGTAGCATAAAGTAAAATGTTGCTAGCAGGCTCAATTAAAGAACCTTCCAGCAAGCTTTTTAAGGGTTGGTAACTTTTGTCATCAGCTTCAAAGTTTAGGTCATCTACAAAAAGAATATACTGGTGGGGACGGTGTCTTAGATACTCTACTACTTCACTTAAGCCTTTTAGCCTAGCAGGAGCAATTTCTATAAGCCTTAGGCCCTCATCAGCATAGAGAGTTAGTAGACTACGCACAGCAGTAGATTTTCCGCTGCCCCTCTCACCATAGAGCAAAGTATGGAGCGCAGGTCTGCCTTTCAAAAAGGCTTCAGTGTTATCAGAAAGTAGTTTTATTTGTCTTTCTAGTTCCAAAAGGACTACAAAATCATTTTTAGGTGGATGTTTTATACCTACAAGCTCCCCTTCTAGATAACGAAATGCTAAATAGTGTGCTAACTCCCCTACACCATGTTGCTGGTAGGTTTCTTGCAAAATTTGAAAAGCCTGTTGGCAATTCTGTTCTAGGAGTGCTTTGCGTAAATCAGCAATGTTTTGGGTAAGTGGTGACTCATTAGTCTCATTACTAAGCCCTTCTAATATAGGAAGCTTCTGTGAGTAATGCTTCTCTAGCTTCTTATGCCAAGGATAGTTAACTAGCTGAGCTAACTTTTTAAGGTCATAGAAAACAGCCTGCTTTATGTTATCTGAAATACTCCTTTTTAACATGGAGTTTTTTGCTAGGCTCGAGTCAATCCAAAAAAGCTCTCGAGCCAGTGCTGTCATCAAATCTGGGGTACTAGTTTCTGAAAGTGCTGCAAAAAGCTTGCTGTAGACTTTAATGGCGCTTTTCTTACTACCTTTGCAGTTTTTAAGCTTTACTAATGTTTTAAACCAAGGAACATTATTAAGTTCTCTGAAAATGAATAAGGCCATAAACGTTTGAGTATAAATATAGGTTAATTTTTGTTGGAATTCAAATTAGTAGCTAGGAGCTAGTAGTCAGTAGGGGCTTATTATGCTGGTTACTAGCTACCTACAGACGCTATTTACGCAGTATTCACAAAAATATTCACCCCATTTTGATGCTAAAATAACTAGATGGCTGCCATTTACCAGAAAGCACGTCCCTATACCTTCTCACAAGTAATAGGTCAAGAGCATGTCAAAGATGTATTATCAATAGCATTAAATAAAGGACGTATAGGTCACGCTTATCTGTTTTCGGGGCCACGCGGAGTAGGTAAAACCACTATGGCAAGATTGCTGTCTATGGCTGTTAATTGCCAGCACCCTAAAGTTGAGAAGCGTCCTTGTGGTGAGTGTGGGCCTTGCCAACTAGTACGCCAAAATAGCCACCCAGATATTACCGAGCTGGACGCTGCTAGTAATAACTCTGTAGATGATATTCGTGATTTAAGAGAAAAGGTTAACTTAGCTTCTATGCATGGTGGTACTAGGGTGTGGATACTTGACGAAGCTCACATGCTTACTAAAAGTGCTGCTAATGCTCTTTTGAAGACGCTCGAGGAACCCCCTTCAAAACTAATGTTTATCCTTGCTACTACAGAGCCTGAAAAACTTCCCCCTACAATCCTTTCACGCTGTCAACATTATCGTTTTCGTAGGCTTTCAGAAACAGAGATTGCCCGCAAACTTAGGCATTTGTGCCAGCAAGCAGGTGTAAGCGCTGAAGAAGAGGCGCTTACCCTAGTTGCTAGGGCTGCTGATGGTGCTATGCGAGATGGTGAATCTTTATTAGAAAGGCTTTTGACTCCAGAAGAACCTATTAACAAAACTGATGTAGAAAAGGCACTTGGTCTGCCACCACAAGATAGACTACAAAAATTGGCACAGCATCTAGTTAAGGGAGATCTAGAAGAACTTTTTAAAGAGGCAGCGCATCTTTATAATGATGGATTTGCTCCCAGGAGCCTTAATGAACGCCTTAAACTTACCTTGCGAGATGCCCTTTATGGTCAAATTGGCTTAGCAGGCTATAACTTTAGGTTAGACATTAGTGAAAACAGTCTTTTACGCTTAATACATACTTTGGATGATGAAGCTGAGCGGTTTGTTCGCTATGATGACCTTTTTTCACTCGAGGTAGTGTTAATAAAAGCCTTGAATACTCTTAGAAACAATTTGCCGACTGCTTTGGCAATTGAAGATAAAGACAGTGTACCAAGCAAGGCTAGCCTTCCCGAATTTAATCCAACAGGGCGACGCACGCCTCTAGTTAATCAGCAGAAAAATACACCTTCAAAAACTCCAGCTCGAGCAACCCCTCAAAAACCCAAACGCCGTGCTAGTTGGCATGACTTTTTGCGTCAGGTAAACACTCCTATCAAAGCTTTTCTAATGCCCGCTTCACCCCCTAAAATAGAAGGTGATAAGATTTACTTAAACTTTCCCAGCAATTATCATTTTCACTTTGAGCAGTTAAAAAGCCGTGAAGATGAACTTCGAGGGTTTGTTAGCAAAGTTTTTGGCGAGGACTATAGCATTTATATGCAAAGTTCTAAAGGGAAGCATGTAATAAAGGCAGAAAATGTGCAAAATGCACCTACTTTAAAAGCAACAAAAGAAAATCAAAGTACCCCAGATATCAGAACCCCTATACCCTCTGAAGAATTATTAACAGATCCTGTACCAGAAACAGATTCAGCACCTTCCAAACAAAACCCAGCTACCCAAGAAGAACTAGTACTACCTATTGAACAAGCTCAAACCATAACCCCTGCTGAGCAAGAGGTGAATAGTCAATCTGTAGAAGAAAATTTATCTTCTAGTTCCCAAGAAGTACCAGTAGAATCTTCAGAAGCTTTTACTGCAGGTGAGCCCTTACCTCCCAGTTTTTGGGATAGTGAGCCTAAAACTACCTCTCCTATGAATACTCAAGTACCTTCTAATGATATATCTAGGAAAGATAAAAAGGGTCCAGAGGAGCTTGATCGGGTGCTCGAACTTTTCCCCGGAGAAGTAACATTTATACCTTGTCCAAAGGACAAAGCAAAGAAAAACTAGCATTTGATATTAGTAGGTGACATAATCTACTTAAGTTATTTAGGAGATTTATATGCTTCAAACTTTAAGAAAACCACTAATCCAAGAACTTTTACCCATAAATAGCCCTTTACTGCGCAACTTTATACTTATTACACTGGGAGTAATTTTTACGGCTCTGTTTGCACAATTACGCATAGATATTGGCCCTGTACCTATTACAGGTTCAACATTTGCAGTTCTTTTAATTGCAGCAGCTTATGGGCTAAATTTAGGGGTACTGACCATACTTTGTTACCTCATAGTAGGTGCATTAGGTTTACCAGTATTTCAAGACTTCAAAGCTGGTTTGGCAGTGTTTAAAGGGGCAACAGGGGGATATCTATTCGGCTTTGTATTTGCCACAGCTCTAGTAGGTTACTTAGCACAACGAGGTTGGGATAAGTACTTTCTGAGTATAGCATTAGCCATGCTTTTAGGCAACATACTTATCTATATACCTGGTTTAGTATGGTTAAATACTCTTGCTCCAGATTGGCAAACCACTTTACAGTGGGGACTTATTCCATTTATTTGGGGGGATATCATAAAACTTTTACTTGCTGCTACACTCTTACCAGTAGCATGGAAATTTTTAGGAAAGGGCTCTTAAAACTAAAGAGCTAGAGATGACTATATTTGCTGCATTTAAGCGCAGAAGTTCATGGCCATCGAGCATTGCAGCTGGCCTAATTGGTTGGAATGCATTTTTTTGCATTGTAGCTCTTGTTTTAGGGTACAGGGCTTCTGCTATTAATCTCATAATATCAGCTTCCATAGCCGGAATTGTTCAAGTGCTAATACTCCGCCTTGCATTTTTTATACTAAAAATGGATAAAGGTTTGGTCTATGGTTTCGTCTGGGGCACAATCTCTGGTGGGATTCTGATCCCAATTCTTTGGCTGCTATTTGGGTTTCTTAGCAAGAATCCTATTATTTGGATTCTCAATGGCGCATATATTGGATTTGCTGTGGGTGGATTTCTCTCTTATTTTTATAAAGATGACAAAGAGATTGAAAAGAAAGCCCCATCTGAAGCTGAGGTTATTGACTATGGTAGGGACGAGCATTGGCTCGAGCCATTTATATTTGGCGCGGTTATCTATTTGCTAGCTTACCTTTTCCCATCATTTAATTTATCTATATTTCTTGTGATAATTGGGGCAATGGTAGGTGTTTTTGCAGCAGGGGCAAGTCACTTTTCATCTGATTCCTGGAAAAAGTCTCCCCTTTTTATGATTCTCTTAACTCTTATTGGTGCTTGTCTTGGTTTAGGCAGTGCATTTTTATTTCGTGGATACTCAGAATTTATGCGTTTTCCAAACTATCTATCTGGAGCAATTGCTGGAGCTCTGACTTTTTTGGTTACTTTCATGCGTGGAAAATACTTAGCAAAGACTAAACATCATCACTTTGAGTAATTAATGCCTGCGTCATTTGAAATAATTTGCCGTGTATTGCATATTGCTGCAACATGTACCTCTTTAGGAGGTCTAACCTATGCACGGTTTGTATTGTGGCCTAATTTGGAATTCTTACCAGAATCAGAACGAGAAAATTTTTTAGATCGTATGATACGACGTTATGCATATATAAAATGGACGGGAGTGCTAGTTGTTGCTGTGACAGGGCTTACTCAGTGGCTATACATTTATCCACTAGTGTCTGCTAAGGGACTGTACATTGGCTGCTTTGCAATTAAAATGTTTGGAGCAGTTGGTTTATTCTTTATTACTTTTCTTCTCGCGCTTCCTGCTGAGCGTCTGAGGGGAATGCAGCAGCACAGGGCCTTTTGGTCTGGGATGAACGTGCTATGTGGGCTAATTCTTCTTGCAGGGGCAGCTTTAATGCGAGCTGTTCGAAATGGAAGTATCACCTTATAAAGGAAGCTTTGGTGGCAAAGTAATTTATGGTCTAAGACATGATTGAAGCTTTAGATGATTACCATCTCTTACCTCATGTCTTGCACAATATTGAGGAAGTAGATTGCAATTGCTCGATAATGGGACAATTATTAACTTATCCTTTTTTGCCCGTAGCGGAAACACTTCATAACTACTATGCATACAATCAACAACTTTGTTTTCTAGCTGCAGATAAAGTGCTTACTTTAGAAAAAGGATTTGAAAGTACTATTCCTTTACTTGCTCCTGAAAAAATGGGGGTTTTGATGCCTAAGATTAGGAAGTTGGTGGCGAAAAAAGTGCCTGCTCTAGCTTTAGACATCACCAAAATTGGCTCTACTACACCATTTGGCTCAAATAACTATCATCCTAAAACTCGAGAGGATCTAGCAGAGTTGCGTACTGCAGCAGACTGTCCACTTTGGCTCTACGGTGTTGCTAGCCCACGAGATGCTGAAGTAGCTGCCGAAGCAGGTTTAGAGGCAATCATTGTAAATTCGGATGCTTTTAAGTGGCTAAATGCTCCACCGACGATAGAAATCTTCCCAGAGATCTTTGATGCAGTTGCAGGCATAATGGCAATATACGCTGGTGGGCCAGTAAGGCATGGTATTGATGTTTTTCGTTATTTGGCTATAGGAGCCGAAGCAGTGGTAATAAACTCAGATAGATTGCTACCTAGCATAAAAGCTGAGCTCGAGTACGCCATGCGCCTGACAGGCTGTAAAACACTTGCCGATATTGGTTACGAAGCAATATACACACCTTTGTTTAGTAATTAGAACACTTGACAAATTAATCACAAGTGCGCTAGTATCTTCTTTGCTTTAGCGCGAGGTGGAGCAGTCTGGTAGCTCGTCGGGCTCATAACCCGAAGGTCACAGGTTCAAATCCTGTTCTCGCAACCAAAAACAGCAAAAAACCCCAATTCAAATTGGGGTTTTCTTTGATATAGAGACAATTTCTTGGGAAGAGCAAACTCAGAAATATAGATGAAAGAAAGATTATTAAATCATTAGTTACTAATTAACGAATACATACTTAAACTTTTAAGCTCATATCTATAATATAGAGCGTAAACTCTATAGTGAAGAAGCCCTAATATCACTTATAAATTAGTGATTTAGAGTCTTGAAACTTTTAATTGCTATTTTGGCGAGGTGATTTAAATATTATCTAAAAAATTCTTAAGGATTTATTCATGATAAAAATATTTACCATATTAGTCTTGACTGTTTTGCAAGCTGGTTTTGTAAAAAACATGACCCCACAAACACATCACTATGAATTTGCCCTCTACATGGTAGAAGCTCTTTATGCTTTTGAAATTGAATGTGATGAAAAAGTTGATCTAGAAACAGAAATAGAGTGGTTCTGTGCAACTCTTATATATGGCCCAGAGGTTTTTGAAGATCGCTTGATGGCTTATAGCAGTGTCAGGCCTAGCAAATTTAAATTAAGACCTATTAGTACTTGGGGTGAGGTTTTTGTTGGAAAGAACCGTATAGGCTTTTATGGCAGACTTTATGATGTTGCTGGAGGCCGTTTGGTGGTTGGCTATGGCCTTGACAGAGAAGGGGAAAAGCTCTATATAGGTTTTGAAAAAACTGGTTCTATTATAAAGTTAAGTATTGGTAAGCCTGCTTGAAAGTACTACCTTTCTAACTTTTCTCTAACGACTCATAATCTCATATAGCACGAATTTAACGCGTGTAAGGAACTAAGCATGGCATTACAATGGTTTATTAAAAAACTGAAAATCCTTATAATTTTATCCTAGTACTGTATATTAAGAGATTCAATTTACTTATCATTTAGCGTGGTTGCCAAAACAATAATATTTTGTTAGACTAGCATTAGAGAAGGAGGATTTTGTAATCTTTTTCATGAAAAACTCATCCTGGCGGACAATTTATGAATTTTTAGTGAGTTTATTTTAATGAAAGGTACCTCTGTGATAAAATTAATAATAGGGTGCTTTTGTTTATTAACTGGAGCATTCGCTGCTGATCCCAGTATTGTTACAAAATCTGCACGTCCTTTACTTGATGCTTTAGAAAGCCAAGGGGGAGAATATATCATCCCTCAACTAAATGCAGCCTATATTCCAGATTATGGTTTACAAGTATTAGTTACCTATGTACGTCCTTTTGATGAGATTGATACTGAAACACTAAAAGGATTATTAAAGCAGTTACTTAGTGGTGCTGCTTCAAACATAGAAGGGCTTAATAGTAATGATTGGGTGAGTATAGCTCTTAATGCTCAGCCACCAGCGAGTTATCTAGTGGTTCGCTTACGTCCTAATAACCCTAGCTCACTCGAGGTCTGGGTTGATGGGCAACAATTAGAATAATTAAGAGAAGGGAGTCTTCATGAGAAAAGTCTTTACTTTGATGTTTTTGCTATTCCTAGGCAGTTCCTTTGCCCAGTTACAAGGTAAGGTAGTTGTGATAGAAAGCGATCGAGCTTTTGTAGATGTTGGCACACAGATGGGCTTAAATAATAGCTTGCAATCAGGTGCATTATACAGAGGTAATGAGCAAGTTGCTGTTTTCAAGGTTCTGCAGCCAGGTTATGACCTCAGCTTAATAGCAGTACAGCCTATAGCAGGTAAGACAGTACAAATAGGGGACTTGGTGCTATTTAACTCAAATAGCCTGACTACTAGTTACCCAAGTTATCAAGCAAATGTTGGTGGCGTTGAAGTTTATAGTAGCTCGAGCCCTACTACTAGCCTTCCAAGTTACCAAGCACAAGCTAGTAATTTCCAAGCAGTAACTGAGTACTCTAGTGCTGGTAGTGGTCGTGGGCCTAGCAACTATGAAATAAGTTTAGGTAGGCCTTCAGGCGGCTACAACACCAATTATACTGGCACTGTAGAGCCTTGGCGCATTTATAATCCTGATTTGCTGATAGTTGAGGGAACACCTTTAGCTAACTTATTACAACTTGCATGGGATATGCGAGCCTATGGGTTTCATCAAGAAGCCTTACAAACTTACCTCATTATCCTCGAGCGCTACCCCCACGCTTATGAAGCCCATAACGCCCTAGCAGCTTACTATCGTGAACAAGGTGATTGGCAAAATGCTCGAGCAGCTTACACCAGTGCCCTTACTTATGCACCCAGTGCTGAGGTACAGACTAACATACACTATGTTTTAGGCCGTATAGATCGTGATTCTCGCTGGGGTGTTGCGACAGTAGATTCTTTTGAAAGAGGTTACTCATTTTTTGAACAAGGTAACTATAATAGTGCTGTCAGTCACTTTTCTGAAGTTACCCATCTAGCCCCTAGTTGGATAGAAGGGCATTATTGGTTGGCTAGAAGCCAATTACAATTAGGTCAACATAATGAAGCGCGCAATGGGTTAAATTATGTATTACAGACAGAGAGCAACCAGAACAGTGATATTTACAAAGGAGCTCGTTACTTACTTACAACTTTCTAAAGCACTAGAAATTTTCTATAAATCCCCAAGGTTTTGATGAAACCTTGGGGATTTTTGAGTTTTAGCCAATAGACACTATGCATTATGACTACTTAGCTCCATACAGGAAAGGTGATTACAAGCAGGAGCGTATTGCAATACCCCCTACCAAAGCGCTGAACAAAGAATTTATTTTTATTGTGCATGAGGTCTAATAAATTTGATACGTAAACTTCCTATTGAACTTATTCGTGAGATAGCTGCTGGTGAAGTAATCAGCTCACCTACAGACATCGTTAAAGAACTTTTGGAAAATGCATTAGATGCAGATGCCTCCCGTTTAGAATTGCGGCTTCTAGATGGAGGAATTACCTATGTTGAGCTTAAAGATAATGGTGAAGGTATTCCTAAAGAAGAGTTACCCTTGGCTGTAGAGGCTCACAGTACCTCAAAACTAGAAAGCATAGACAAAATTTCAACGTTAGGCTTTAGAGGAGAGGGGCTTTATGCTATTCGCTATGCAGCAAAGCTCTCGTTAACTTCCCGCCCTGCTAAGCAACTTGGCGGTGCTGTCCTAACAGCACATGAAGACAGCATTGACTTGCAAGAGGTTCCTGCACCTACTGGTACCACTGCTGCTGTTACTCATCTTTTTAGTCATCTGCCTGCTCGCTTAAGCACTTTAGATACCCCAGCTAGTGAAGTTAAGAAAGTTTTAAACTTATTGAGCCGTTATTTGTTACATCATCCCAACTTAAGCCTTAAGCTTTACACTGATGATGACGAGCGCTGGTCATATGCTGGCAGTGATTCTAGAGGGGCAGTCAAATTTATATGGGGTGGGGTAACAGCAAACCGTCTGCTAGGTTTAGACACCAAGCAAGATACTTATAGCATAAGCGGCTTACTCTCTCGCCCAGAACTAAGCCGTGCTCGCTGCGACAGGCTATTCCTAGCAGTTAATAATCGGCCAGTGGAGTGGCCTGAAGAACTATTGAGAGCAATCTTAGTAGCTTATAAAGAGCTTTTGCCAGCAAACCTTTATCCTGTAGGAGTAGTTAATCTTATAATGCCTGCTAGTGAAGTTTTAGTCAATACTACTCCTGATAAAAGCCGCGTAAGTTTTTTAGCTCGTAAGGAAGTGGCTAGCTTTGTAGAGGCAGCTATAAGACAGCTACTTAGCACTCATCCTTTAGCTCGAGCACTACCAGAATTGCACAGTGCTGAAGTAATAAGTCAAGCTCCAAAACATAGTTTCCCTTCTCTCAAGCATATTGGCACTTACAGAGGGCTTTACTTACTTGCCGAATCAGAAAATCAGTTTTGGATGGTTGATCAACATGCTGCTCACGAACGAATTTTGTATGAAGAGCTGCAGCAAAGGTATCAAGTAGAAGATCCTATAGTGCTAGAAATTCCTGAGCTTATTAGCCTAGCACCTGAGGAGGTAGCTAGTTATCACGAAAGAAGTCAAAAGCTAAGTGAGTTTGGTTTAACTTTAGAACCCTTTGGTAAAGACACCTTCCGCCTAAGTACCATACCTGCTTTACTAGCAGGGCATAATTCCCTTATTGCAGACATTATTAAGGGTGCCTTAGGACAAAGCAGTGCTGAAGAAGCATGGCGCAAAGTTTTAGCTCGTCTTGCTTGTCTTCCTGCTATAAGAGCTGGGCATTACCTTTCGGAGGCAACTGCTCAAGCCTTGCTTGATGCTCTAGGGAAATGTCAAATACCTTGGTCCTGCCCACATGGACGACCTACTGCCTTGATTCTAAGCGAGCTGGAATTAGCGAGGCGTTTTGGTCGTAGGGGGGTTAGGTCTACTTTGTCACCTGTATATTCAAAATAGAAGAGTTCTTATGCTTGGCTAAAAAGATTCTGTTTTGAGACACGGTATTCTCACACTGTAATGTTCGAGTTTGTTAATTATTCATTGGTGCTCGTAGAGACGCAAGATTTTGCGTCTCTACATACATTGAATTACCCTTGGCAAATTCATCGATTAGAATTGGACCGTTGTGTTGTGGGAACGTATCTGACTACTGGATGTAATACCGCCTTAGGTTCTCTGGTGCCACATGCCGCCACTCAACGTACTGAGGGGGTGTATTAATGTCAGCACGACGACCTGTTTGGGTATCTACCGGGACCATAACAGTAATGTTCCTAGGAGAGGTAGGTTGTCTTCCTGGTGAAGTACCGCTGATAAAAGCAGCTTTTACACCGCTCGAGCTACGTTGACCACTTATCAAGTCAATATTGTGGAACTCAACGCCTTCAGGAATTGGATAGTCCTCCTTAGTAAGAACACCACGAAGTGCCCCTGCTACAAACTCACGCCAAATATAAATGGGCTGACGTGAACTGGTAACTCTTTCTACTTCACCACTAGGATTAGTCATATTTTTAGGAATACTGCGATTATCATCGTAGCCTATCCATACAACGGCTACGATGCCGGGGGTCATGCCCACAAACCAGATGTCTCTTTCATCATTAGTAGTACCTGTTTTGCCTGCTACATAGCGTCCTTCAAGCCCAGTCATTGCCCTGCGACTAAATGCTCCTGGATCAACAACATTGCCATGTAACATATCAAGAATAACGTAGGCTGTTTGTGGTGACCAAACCTGTTTACTTTTAGGATTGGCTTCAAAAAGAATGTTACCCTCAGCATCTTCAACCCTAGTAATTAGATGAGGTTCAATGTGTACGCCACCATTAGCAAACGTACCCATCCCACTAGCATGCTGTAGGGGTGTTACTTCAAAAGCACCTAGGGAAAGTGAAAGGTAGGGTTGTACATTTACATAGCTTAGTTCTTGTGCTCGTTCTGCTACTACTTCAGGAGTCAGTGCTTCAACGAGCTTGGCGACGGGAATATTACGGGAAATGTCAAGATGACCACGTAAAGAACGCAATCCTACAAAGGTATTGTCATGGTTAACAGGACGCCAGTCTTGTGTGCCCGAACGGAAAACCGTGGATTCATCAGCCATAACGTCAGACTGAGTATAGCCACCTTGTTCTACAGCTGCTGCATAAACAATGGGCTTAAAGGAACTACCTGGTTGACGTTCGGCATCTAGAGCGCGATTAAATTCTTCAACAGGCCTATCCTGCAATCTTTCACCTATCATTGCTAAAATTTCACCAGTTTGGGGATCCAAACCTACAATAGCAACTTGGGCTCCCTCGGGTGCAGAGGCGTTACGTGAGGCCTCATTAGCAGCACGTTGCATTTGAGGATTAATAGTAGTATAGACACGTAGCCCACCTTTGCCAAAGAGACGTTCATTACCGAACCTCTCACCTAGTTCATTACGAACTGCCCAAGTGATATGTGGAGCCAAATTTGAACTGACTGTGGTAGCTAGCTCGAGTGTTTCACCAGTTCGTACTGGATCACCAATAATTTCCCCTTTACCGTCATAGGACACTTTCCATCCTTTAGGCTCTAAGGGAGTTCGCCATGCACTCTCTGCTGTTTGCTTACTTATAACACCTTGATCAACCATTTTTTCAAGGACTATTTTCATGGCCTCTCGAGTAGCTGCAAAATCATTATAATTAGCGCTTGGCACAGGAATAAGGCGGGCTAGATACAATCCCTCAATAAGGCTAAGCTCTATAGGGTCTTTATCAAAATAAGCCTTAGAGGCAGCACGTATTCCATATAAATTCCCTCCCCAGTAAGCCACATTAATATAGCGCTGTAATATTTCAGGTTTAGTCAAACGACGTTCTAACTCTACTGCTAGCATAACTTCTTTGGCTTTACGTTCAACAGATTGTTCATTAGCTATATCACTTAGCAAAGTGTTTTTAATTACTTGGGTAGTAATAGTGGACCCTCCCCTTCCCCCTTCTCCTGTTATTAAAAGGTAAGTTGCTTTTAGAATTGCTGGAACATCAAAACCATAGTGTCTAAAAAATTGATCATCCTCAGAGGCTACTATAGCTGCCAAACCAGCAGGAGAAACCTCATTGAGACTTACAGGGATGCGATTTGTAGTGGCATCATTACCATCACCAGCAACAGGTAGAATTTCGCCAATAAGTTCACCATTACGGGCAAAAATTTGTGAAGTGGCAGTAAAATCTAAAGCATCTAGCTCACTTAAATCAGGTAATTCTTGTGACCAGATAAAGGCAGCTGCGCTAAGCAGTGATCCTATTGAAAGAATACCAGCAAAAGCTAGTAAAAAAAGGCCTTGTAAGACTTTTGGTAACATATCTTTATTCTAAAGTAATTTCTATTAGAACCAGTATTATCGCGCAATGTCACGAAAAAGGGCCACCAGATGGTTTAAAAAGAGTATGCTTTCTATGTGAAACATAAGCCGAATAATTTCGGCTTTGATAGTAATGAATTATACTTAGCGATTGAGCCATCGAGAACTCGGGCAGTGGTATTGCTGCCCTTATTAGTAATCTTGCCTGTGGCAGGGTCAAAGCTGGAGCCTTTTCTCCTAATAACCACGTAAGGGCGTATTGCATACGCCCTTACCAGCATAAAATACGCTACATTCCTTTCATGCGATATGCCCCCACCACACTTGCAAAACGTACCAAATTGTTTCCACGCGATATGTTTCCAGCAAACGGCTAGAAAATACTGCTTGTTACCTGACCATTTATAGAGAGTGTGTTGCCGTGGGGGTATTTTGGATTGTGTTGTTGCGTGTAGGGGCGTATTGCAATACGCCCCTACCAGCGTAAAATACGCCATATTGCTTCCATACGATACATCACATTAATTCCCATAAACATGCCACACTATTTAGATTAAGGTAAAGGTATGACACTAACATCCAAATCTTGGGTTGTTAGAGGTATCCACATTAACACCACGGTTTATTAACTCATCAATATGGTCTTTGTCTGGAGAAGTTGTTAGATCTAAGCAATTAGAGCTCAAATTTAAACTGTCCCCTGAACCAAGACTTGTTTTACTTCCTGCTAGACCACTAATGTTTGTAATACTATTAAACCTAAGATCCAGAGTTTGTAGGTTGGGTAAATCTGGGAAACTACTTATGTCTACAATATCATTACCACCAAGATCAAGAGTTTGCAAGTTGGGTAAAACTGGGAAACTACTGATGTCTATAATATCATTAGAACCAAGATTAAGAGATTGCAAGTTGGGTAAAACTGGGAAATTACTGACATCTACAATATTGTTATTATCAAGACGAAGAGATTGCAAGTTGGGTAAAACTGGGAAATTACTGACATCTACAATATTGTTATTATCAAGACGAAGAGATTGCAAGTTGGGTAAAACTGGGAAATTACTGACATCTACAATTACACCTTGGGAAAGGTCAAGAATTTGTAAATCAGTAAGGTTTTGTAAGGGGCTGACATCAGAAATAATATTCTCTGGAAAACTAATCACCTGTATATTTACAGCGTGCTGCAAACCATCTAACTGAGCAATTACCTCTCCTCCTGCTATTGAAGAAAAGAACACACCTTTAAGTTCCCACATATCAAAACAACTTACTGGCTCCATAAATGATTTACCAGAGCTAGCTAATATTACATCTTGAAGAATAAAGTCAGGAATACTAACAGGATCAGTACATCCAGAAGGGTAGTTTACTGTTACAACTAGTGGCATAGTAGTATTACCTTGACTATTAGAAGCAGTCAGAGTATAGGTAGTAGGAGCCCCTACAGGCATAACCTCTTTGTCTGCCAAGCTAGACACATCCCCAACAGCACTAGTGACCCCATTAACTGTTTGGTCTATGGTTAAAGTTATAGGGGGTGTACCCACTACATCCCAGTCTAGTATAGTCATCCACGTCTCCATACCTGCTACAAGGTTAATAGGATTTTCACTAGCTATAAAACTGTTAATAACAGGTGCTTGTAAACCAGCCACGGTTATATCAAAGCGTTGTTGGCTGCTAGCCCCAAAAGGATCAGTCACTACAAGCTCAACACTATTTGGACCTACATCTGCACTACCAGGCGTACCACTCAAAGTAGCAGTACCATTACCATTATCATTAAAAGTTGTTAACCAGCTAGGCAAAGTAGGAGCAGTGATAGTTAACTCACTACCTAAATGATCAGCATCACTAGTCATTATATCGTAAGTGTAAGGAACAGTCTCATCAGCAGTTGTTACAGGAGGACTAGTAAACTGTGGTACAGCATTTACATTAATAGTAAAACTCTGAGTAGCAGTCTCTCCATCAGGATCTTGTACTTCCAGTAACACATTATGCGAACCCACATCATTACTAGTAGTAGAACCAGTAAGAGTAGCCATGTTGTTACCAGTAGGATTCAGAGTAAGCCAAGAAGGCTGAGTAGCAGAAGGGAAAGTAATATTAAAACTAAGCACATCACCATCAGGATCAGTAGCTTCTATATTATAAGTAAAAGAATCACCCTCATTAATGTCTAGACTGGTTGGATTGGGAGGGGTAGTAGTAAAACTAGGAGCATCATTTACAGCATTAATAGTTACAGTTACAGTAGCAGTATCTGTACCACCATTACCATCCTCTACTGTGTAGTTGAAGGTATCTGTACCATTAAAGTTTGGATCTGGTGTATAAGTTACGTTGTTACCATTATTAGTCACCATGCCATTGGCTGGGTTAGTAGTGCTAGCAACATTCAGGCTGTCACCATCAGGGTCACTGTCATTAGATAGTACTTGTACTATCACAGGATTATCTTCATTAGTAGTAGCACTATCAGCCGTTGCTATAGGATTATCATTGGTTCCACCAACATTAACAGTAACGATGGCATTAGCTGTACCACCATTACCATCATTAATGGTGTAGTTGAAGGTGTCTGTACCACTAAAGTTTGCATTAGGAGAGTAAGTCACATCTGTGCCATTGTTGGTGACGGTACCGTTGGATGGTTGGGTAACACTACTTACAGTTAAGCTATCACCATCTACATCACTATCATTCCCTAAGACATCTATGGTTACGCCTGTGTCTTCTGGAGTAGTAGCACCATCATCATTAGCTACTGGTACATCGTTTTGTAGATTTATGGTTATGGTTACTCTGGCTGTATCTGTACCACCATTGCCATCACTAACTGTATAATCGAAGGTATCTGTACCGTTAAAGTTTACATCTGGTGTATAAGTTACGTTGTTGCCATTATTAGTCACTATGCCATTGGCTGGGTTAGTAGTGCTAGCAACATTCAGGTTGTCACCATCAGGGTCACTGTCATTAAATAGTACTTGGATTATCACAGGATTATCTTCATTAGTAGTAGCACTGTCATTGTTGGCTACAGGAGAATCATTAGTACCACCAACATCAACACTAACTATAGCATTAGCTATACCACCATTACCGTCACTGACTGTATAGTTGAAGATATCTATACCATTAAAGTTTGTGTTGGGTGTATAGGTTACATTGGTACCATTGTTTGCGACATTGCCATTAGGTGGTTGAGTAACACTATCTACTGTTAGATTATCACCATCTATATCAGTATCATTACCTAACACATCTATAGTTATGGCTGTATCCTCTGGTGTGGTAGCACCATCATCATTAGCTACAGGGAAGTCATTCTGTGGGTCTATGGTTATAGTGACTGTAGCAGTATCTGTACCTCCATTACCATCCTCTACTGTGTAGTTGAAGGTATCTGTACCATTAAAGTTTGGATCTGGTGTATAAGTTACGTTGTTGCCATTATTAGTCACCATGCCATTGGCTGGGTTAGTAGTGCTAGCAACATTCAGGCTGTCACCATCAGGGTCACTGTCATTAAATAGTACTTGGATTATCACAGGATTATCTTCATTAGTAGTAGCACTGTCATCGTTGGCTACAGGAGAATCATTAGTACCACCAACATCGACACTAACTATAGCATTAGCTATACCACCATTACCGTCACTGATTGTGTAGTTGAAGATATCTATACCATTAAAGTTTGTGTTGGGTGTATAGGTTACATTGGTACCATTGTTTGCGACATTGCCATTAGGTGGTTGAGTAACACTATCTACTGTCAGATTATCACCATCTATATCAGTATCATTACCTAACACATCTATAGTTATGGCTGTATCCTCTGGTGTGGTAGCACCATCACCATTGGCTACTGGTAAATCGTTTTGTGGATCAATGGTTACAGTGACTGTGGCTGTATCACTAGCCCCATTGGTATCCTTAATGGTGTATCCAAAACTATCACTACCACTAAAGTTTGGACTTGGAGTATAGGTCACACTAATACTGGTGTTGGTAATGGTGCCATTGGTAGCACTAGTTACACTGTCTATACTCATAGCATCCCCATCAGGATCCCTATCATTAGCTAGTACTAGTATATTTACAAAGCTATCTTCATTTGTACTGATGGTATCATCCACAGCTACAGGAGCATCATTTACATTCTCTACTGTTATAGCAAAGCTTTGGGGCACAGTAAAGTTGGCAGTAGCAAGATCTTCATCAGTAGCTGTCAGTAATACACTATGCACCCCAACATCATCATTAGTTGGTGTACCTGAAAGTGTCGCCGTACTAGCTGTGAAATCAAGCCAGTCTGGTTTACTAACAACATTAATAGTCAGCTCATCACCATCAGGATCAGTTGCTTCAACTGTATATTCATAGAACTGTCCTTGGACAGCAGTAGTGGGTGGTGTACTGGTAAAGGTTGGAGCATCAGCAGTGTTACTAACAGTTATGCTAAAGCTTTGGGTGTCTGTGCTGATGCCATCACTAACCTCTAACTCAACATCATTATTACCATTTACATCACTATTACTAGGTGTGCCAGCCAGTAAAGCAGTGCCATTGCCATTGTCAGTCAGATTCAACCAAGCAGGTAAGGGAGTGGTGTTAGCAGCAGCAAAAGTAAGAGCATCACCATCTGGGTCAGTAGCAGTTATGCTATAGCTATAAAGCTGATCTTCTATAGCTGCTGTTACAGCAGTACTAGTGAAAGAAGGAGGATCGTTGTCACCCCCTACATTAACAGTTACGGTAGCACTATCAGTATCACCATTGCTATCTTCTATAGTGTATACAAAGATATCTACTCCCACAAAATCTGCCTTTGGCGTGTAGAGTATTCTGTCACCATCCCTAACAGCTGTCCCATTAACTGGTTTCGATACCTCAATTATACTTAGGCTATCACCATCAATATCATTGTCATTAGCTAGCACATCTATGCTAATAGCAGTATCCTCTACTGTAGCAATAATGTCATTAACTGCCTCAGGTCCATCATTAACTGGTTCTACAGTTATGCTAAATGTTTGTAAATCACTCTCCTGATTTCCATCAGTGACTTTTAGCTCTATATTATAAATATCTATATTGTTGTTACTTGGTCTCCCTTGTAATACAGCTGTGCCATCCCCAGCATCTATAAGCTGTAACCAAGAAGGTAGAGCCTCCTCATTACTGTTAGTACCACCAGCATCAATACTCCTACCAGTTATTGTTAGGCTGTCACCAATATCTGGGTCGGTAGTGATTATATTGTACAAATAGGTGTTATCTTCATTTACCCTCTCTATTGGTGTACTAGTAAACTCAGGTGGATCATTGGTGTTTTGCACTGATATTGTGAAAGTTTGGGTTACACTATCAATGCCATCACTTACAAACAGGATTACTTCATGCTCACCAACATCTTCATTGCTAGGAACTCCTCTAAGTATTGCTGTACCATTGCCATTATCAATAACTTCTGCCCAATTAGGTAGTTGAGAAGCACCTATTACTAAAGTATTACCATCACTGTCTCTAGCTACTATTTCATAGCTATAAGTGTTATCCTCTTGTGCTGTTAGGTCACTCTCACTAGGCTCACTAGTAAACTCAGGAGCAGTGTTGGTTGTCTGGATAACCTCTACAACAAAAGCTAGTGCATCACTACTGTGCCCATCACTTACTAAGGCTATCACCTGTGAACGCCCCACACCTGCTCCTGGTGGTGTGCCTGTGAAGGCTATACTATCATCACCATTGTCTATAAAGTTAATCCATGAAGGCTTGATCGGCTCAGGAAAGGTTAGTGGGTCATCATCTGCATCACTTGCCCTTGCTGTATAACTAAAGCTTTCCCCTTCTGCTATTATTACTGTTGTGGGTAACCCTTCCTCAAATTCTGGTGGGGTGTTAGCCTTACAATTACCCTTATCTGGTTCAGGTTCCTCATCTTCATAGGTTAAGCTGAATTCTTGTCTACTATTTAGCTCACCATCACTAACTTCTAAAATAACCCTGTCTGTCTTTAAAGCACTGACTTTTATCTCTGCTCTACTGCTATAGGGTGGCTCTTCACTAAAGAGTATCCCTGTACCATCACTATTGGCTAAAAATCTTAACCAATCAGGTTTTTCAAGTACAGAAACAGTTAAATCACTTCCCTCATCTGGGTCAAAGGTCTCTACATTGTATATATACAAGCAATCTGTCAGCTCTCCTGTTGGTTGGCTGATGAATATTGGTGCCTCATTAACATTCCTTACTTCTATTGTCAGTACTTGGCTTTCCCCTCCTGTACCATCATCCACCTGCAGTATTACTTGGTGCTTACCTATATCCTTACTACTCGGTATTCCCCTTATTACTGCTCTACCATCTTCAATAATAAGATCTAGCCATTCAGGCAATGTAGGAGCTGTAATTGTTAAGTCCCCTAGCTGATTATCTCCATCACTGACCACTATATTATAGCCATAGCTACTACCTTCATCTACCGTTAGTATTGAAGGGCTACTTTTAAACTCTGGTATTATGTTATCTTCATCAGGATCAATGATAAATAGTGTATAACTCTGCTCTGTGCTTAACCCTCCCTCTACAAAGTCTGTTTCTCTGGCTGCCAGTGTTATAGGAAATTTACCTTTATCTTCGTTATCTGGCACTCCCTTTATCTCTGCTGTTAGGGTGCCATCATCTTTAGCATCTGATTCAGGATCAAAGTTAAACTCAAACCAGCCACCTTCACTCTCTACTGGTGTCATATCTATGGTTAGTTTATCTCCATCTGGATCGGAAACCTCTATTGGATAGCTGTATTCTTCTCCTATCTTGGCTCTTACTGTTGGTTCACTTAGAAATATTGGTGGTGTGTTGGCATCTGTTACTCTTATGGTAAATTCTTTTAAGCATCCTTCTGTTTGACAATCTCTTGGTTTTTCGTCTCTGGCTTCTATAGCTACTTTGTGTTCCTTGCCCACATCATCAGCCCTTGGGACTCCTGTTAGGGATGCTGTACCATTGCCATTATCCTTTAGAAACAGCCAATTTGGTAGGTTACCTACCTTTTCAAAGGTTACTTCTCCTCCCTCTGGGTCTTCTGCCCACACGTTATACAGGTATTGTTTCCCTACCCTTGCTACTGTTACATCTTTGGTTCTAAATCTTGGTGCTAGGTTACCATCTCCCACCTTTATAGTGAAGTTTTGTTCTCCTTTAGCGCTTCCTTTACTAGCCCTTAGAACCACTTCAATCTCATTTTGTTCTTTAGGTGTTCCTTTTAGTACTGCTACTATATTCTCTGCCTCACAACTGCTATCAGCTTGCGTTGTTTGTAGTGGTTCCACACTAAGCCAGTTAGTATTTGGTGTGGTGGTTACTGTTACTTCTATTGGGGTATTTTTGCTATTCTCTGGGTCTTTAGGGTCTATGATTCCTATGCAATATTCATAGGGTAAATCTACTCCTGCTTCTGTTGGTGGTTTTAGTAAGAATAATAGTGATTTCCTTGAGGTGCAGCTACTAGTGATAAGTATCAAGATTAGCAAGCTGATAATTAGTTTGTTTAGTTTTATAGCTTTAGCAAAATATGCTTTTGAGGTGAATAGCTCTAACACTGTTTGGTAAAAGGTTCTCCAAATACCTAGTTTTACTGACATGAATTTCTCCCTTGTATTAATTTGAAATATAATCCCTGACAACTGTACATTAGCAACTTTACATAGCAAAATTTCTAAATTTAGGTAATTTGCTTACTTTATCAAGTATAGCAGATATTTGTGATTTTTTGTCAGTAATCATTTGAAAGCTTGGCTCTATCTGAATTCCTTAATAATAATTAATCAAAGGCTTAATATTTTCGTGTCTGACCACAATAAGTTTGATTTTTCTTAAAAATATATTTACCAAAGCATTAAGTAATAATCAATAACCTTGTGAGCCTTGGATTTTAAGGGTTTTCTGAAAATCCAAATTGTTTGCATGCTAATATAAGGACTCAGATTATGGTTGGGCAAACTATTAGTAATTTTAAAATTTTGAGCAAGTTGGGTTCAGGAGGTATGGGGGCAGTTTACAAAGCCAAGGATCTTAAACTTGAAAGGTTTGTGGCTATAAAAGTATTACATGATTCAATCATTAAAAATCATGGAGAAGCACTCGAGCGCTTCTGGATAGAAGCTAGAGCTGCTGCAAAATTGGATCATCCCAATATAGGCGTTCTTCATCAAACTGATGAGTCTGATGGCCAAATATATATGGTTATGACTTTGTATGAAGGCCAAGATTTAAAAAACAAGCTCAAAGAGGGATCTTTGCCTTTAGAAAAAGCTTTAGATTATTCAAAACAAATTGCTCGAGCCCTGCACTACACCCACCAAGCAGGCATAATCCATAGGGACATTAAACCAGCTAATATCTTTATAACAAAGCAAGAGCAAATAAAAATTCTTGATTTTGGTTTAGCTAAACTTCAAGACTACAAAACAACTGTTCCTCAAAGTCAAACTGTTAGCTTTATGGGTACGTTAGGTTATATGTCTCCTGAGCAATTGCAAAACAAGGATGTAGACAAACCTGCTCTAGATATATGGGCTTGGGGTTTAGTACTTTTTGAAATGTTGACAGGTAAAAACCCTTTTGGTGAAGGCATGGTTGTCATCAACAATACCCTATACGAACCACCTGAAACTTTAGAAGGTTACTTGTCTGAAGGCGCAGAGAAGTTATCACTGCAAAAAATAATTGACTTGGCATTAGAAAAACCTTTAGAGAAACGTTATAGTTCTTTTAAGGATGTACTACTTGACCTAGAAAAGGTAAATCAACACGACAAGGTAAGTGAATTACCAACTAATAACTTACCTAAACGCATAAAAGATTTGGTAGGGCGTGAACCTGAGTTAGCTAGAATAAACACTGACTTAAGTGATCCTGAATGTTTTTTACTAACCATCTTAGGTCAAGGTGGTATAGGTAAAACTCAACTTGCCCTAAATGTTGCCAAGAAGCAACTTGAAGAAAACAACTTTCCTGATGGAGTTTACTTTGTTGCTCTCGATTCATTAACCTCAGCTGAATATATTCCTAGCACAATTATGCATACTTTAGGCAAAAACCTTAGTGGCCATCAAGATCCTTGGGAAGATGTTATGCGCTACCTTGCTGATGCACAAATACTCTTAATACTTGACAATTTAGAACATATCATTGATGAGGCTATTAAAGGTATAGGGAAGCTTGTTCAGCAACTTACTAGGCTTACAATAATGGTAACTTCTCGTGAAGCTCTTAATCTTGAAGATGAGTGGCTTGTACAGCTTTCTGGTTTAGAAATTCCTACTAGTGAAAGTGATGACTTAGAAAGCTTTGCGGCAACTAATCTCTTTTTACGGATTGCTGAACGCACAAAGGGCTCCTTTGAGCCAACACCAGAAGAAAAAATTTCAATTGTCAATATTTGCAAAGTCCTAGAAGGTTGGCCTTTAGGGATTGAACTAGCAGCAGTGCTAATTAGGCAAATGTCTTATTCTAAAGTTGCTAACCAAATACACAAAAATGTTGATTTGCTAACAAAGTCTTCAAAAAGAATGCCCTCACGGCACCTCAGTGTACGGGCAGTTTTTGAGTACTCTTGGCAGCTTTTGTCTGAAGAGCAAAAAAGAATCTTAAGTGAAATCTCTATTTTTAGAGGTGGGTTTGGGTTAGAGGCTGTTAAAGAAATAGTTAATGCTACTGATACCCACCTTGATGAGCTAGTATATAAATCTCTCTTGCGTTTTGTAAATATTGGTTTAGAAAATGGTAGATATGACTGCCACATGTTAGTTTATCAATTGGCAAATGAAAAGCTAGCAACTAATAAAACTAAACATCTCAAAAACTCACATGCAAAATATTATAAAAATTATGCCAAGGAAGTTAGCGTTAAATTAAAAGGAAAGCCTTTAAAAGAAGACATCAAGCATTTAGAAATTGAAATGGATAATTTACGTGCTGCTTTGCAATGGAGCTTGGAGGAGAAACAACTGTCCTTAGGATTAAGCTTAGCCATAATATTAGCACATTTTTGGTCAACACAAGGTTATTGGGTAGAAGGGCGCAAGTGGTTCGAAAGTTTCTTGGCACTATCTGAAGAAAATGAGGTTGAAAACAAACCAGCAGCTTTTTATTTAACTGGCCGTTTTGCAACTAGGTTGGGTGACCTAGAAGCTGCCCATAAGTACTTTACCGAAAGCTTAAATGCTTATCGCATTCTTGAAAATGAAAAAATGGTAGCAAAAGTTTTGAGTCGTTTAGGAGAAGTTGTTTCTTTACGTGGCAATTTTGAGTTGGCTTTTTCCTTTTTAGAGGAAAGTATTAATATATCTTCTGGTTTGCAGGACAAAGATACTAGGGGACAAGCGCTCTTGTTCTTAGGACATAATCACTTAAGACAAGATGCTTATAGGGAGGCAACAGAGGTGTATGCTAGCTATCTGCACTTAGCAGAGAAAAGTAACGATGTTTATACTCTTGCACTAGCAAAAATCTGTTTAGGCAATGTGGCTCGTTTGAAAACAGATTATCAAAGAGCAGAGGGCTATTTGAAAGAAGCTCTAGATATGTTGGAAGGCTTCGATGAGCATAACATTGCTACTGCTAATCACTATTTAGGTGTAGTTACTCTAGCTTTGGACAAATCTCAAGAGGCTAAGGAGCACCTTAAAAAGAGCTTACTCACCTTCCGAAAACTAGACTCCAATGACACATATGATTTGTTAGAGGAATTTGCTTTAGTAGCAATTTATGAAGAAAAAACCATCCCTGCAACAACTATTATAAGTGCTGCTAGAAAACTGAGGCCTGAAAATGCTATGGTTGAAGTTAGTGAACTTAAACGTTTTGAGCGAGGTTTGCAAACACTCAAAAGTAAACTACCCCAACAGGAGCTTGAAAGTGCTTGGGAAGAAGGCAAAAGTTTTAACTTATCTCAAATCATAGACTATACCCTTGCATTTTTTGACTTATAGAAAGGCTATTTATGAATAGTATAAAAAGAGTAGTTTCCATTTTTTTATGTGTAGTGATCTTAATGCTCACATTTTCTTGTACTGATCCAGGAGGTCCAGGAGGCAGTGCTGTAGATCCAGTAGATGTTATTGAGCTTCAAGCAAAAATAAATCCAACTCAAACAGACCCCCAAAAGATTGATTTGTCCAGTACGCATCTAGATCAGGGAACTTCTAATAGGCTCTTTGAGGCCTTAGAGGGGTTAAGTGTGGATAAAATTAACCAAAGAGTACTAGCGTTACAAGAAAGTAATGGTATACATACTCAGTCTTTACAACCTCCTATACGCGGTTTGAATGCACTTATGCTGTCTAAAGTTATAGCAACTGCTAATGGTCTTCGTTCATTCTCCTTTGCTGAGGCAACTGAAATTTTGGCTGTGAAGCGTAATGGAGAAGTGGTTGAGGCAGGTGTGGCAAAGGTAAATGAAGATGGCAGTTTTACAATAGAAATTCAGAGAGAAAAAATTGGTCTTAATGAACCTTTTGCTTTGGTAATTGCTGAAATAATAAATGGAGAAAGGGTTTGTAAGCAAGCATTTGAGATAGATGCTACTCCAGAAGCAGAAGAAGAGGGTGAAAAAGACAATGAAATCCTAGTCCTGGAATTTGGGAAGCTAGAGAAAAAGTCACTTAGTACCCAACAAACTGACCCTAGGAGGCAAGAGATAACCTTGGGCGATTTTGGGAATAGCCCAGAAAGTGGCAATCCTGAAAATATTGAACCTAGTCTTTTTCAATCTGGCCTTCAATCGTCACAAACATCTAATTTTGCTGAAGACAGTAATGGTAATGGCATTCCTGATTTTGTGGAAAGTTGCAGCGGAAATAAAGCTGCTAATCCTACTTTAGAAGCCAATCTTGACATTACGCCAAGTATAAATAGTGGTTTTGGCGAAGAAATCTTTTATCTTGACACTACCCTAATGGCATTTGACATCACTGCTGATATAAACACTGCTCAAGATGATACTGCTGCTGTTATAGCAGGTGCTGCAGGTATAAATGGTCAAGGTACTTCTAGTATACCTATCCCAAAACTAAAGGAAGAAAATAGAATTGTAAAAACTGCTTTGGTAGATGTCTTATTCATCAATGGCAGAGAGGCTGAGTTTCCTGCAGTACCTTTTTTTGATCCTAAAGGAATCAAAAATCCAAATGAATCATCTATTACTATAGGCAATAATGATCTTCAACTTAGTGAGCAACCTATAGCAATAGAGATGGCCACTATTAGAGGGGTGGTAAGAAATCCTGATGGGACCCCTGCTAATAAAGCTTTAGTGATAGGTAATGTAGACAGAGGTGACGTTATAGACTTCAACATGGCCCTGACATCACCAAATGGTGAATATATATTGCTTTTACCCATATTAAATGGCCTAGGGACTTATACTATCTTTGCCACTAGCCAAAATGGTACTTTTGAAGGTATAGGTCTTGATAGAGAAGAAATTTTAGGGGATAAAACTGTCAATATTCAGCTAACATCATCACCTTAACTATGGCAAAGTCAGTAGGGTGACCATTTTCTACAGTTGCTCCAAAACCTCAAAAAAGTTAGGAAATGTCTTGGCTACACACTTTGGGTTCTTTATAGTGATACCTTCTAAACGTAGCCCCGTTAAAGCAAAAGCCATCGCCATACGATGATCACCATAGGTATCAATTTCAGCAGCCTTCGCTGTTTCTAGAGGGTTAATGACTATATAATCTTGCCCTTCTTCAATTTGTGCCCCTAATTTTGTAAGCTCCGTATTTAGTGCTTTAAGCCTGTCTGTTTCTTTTATACGCATATTCCAAACATTCTCTATTCTCACAGGAGCATCAGCAAATAAAGCTACTACTGCTAGGGTTTGAGCTTGGTCAGGCATGTCATTTAAATCAAAATTGCCACCCTTTAAGATGCCACTGGCTGGAGCAGTAACTTCACAACTATTCTCAGTCCAATTAACCTCACAACCCATTTCACCCAAAATATCTGCTAGACGCTTATCTCCTTGAGTAGAAGTACTTCCTACATTATCAATTTTTACTCTACCATCAGTAATGGCTGCTGCTGCCCAAAAGTACCCTGCTGCCATAGCATCACCTTCTATTTGATAATTCTGAGGTTGGTACTTAGCAGGAGCTATGTTAAAGCTTTCATAGCCCTGACGGTCTATAGTTACACCAAAATCACTCATAACTTTTAGGGTCATATCTATAAAGGGTTTAGACTGAAGCTCCCCTATTACTTCAATAGTAATGGGCCCTTTTGCATAAGGAGAGATCATAAGCAGTGCTGATAAGTATTGTGAAGATTTGCCACCGGCAATGCTGGCTTTGCCCCCTTTAATCCCTTTAGCTTCCACTACAAAAGGAGGACAACCAGACTCATCAATAGTTTTGGTTTTAACCCCTAAGTCAGCCAAGGCAGTTAGTAAATCTTGTATAGGACGTTGGCGCATTCTCTCATTGCCATCTAATTGGTAGGTTCCCTCACCTAAAGCAACTAAAGCGGCTAAGAAACGTATAGAGGTCCCTGATAATTGTAGATTTAAATTAGCTTCTTTAGCAGGGATTTTGCCACCCCTGCCCTGCACTGTGAATGTGGTACCTTGGGCGTCGGTAATTATGCCAAGGGTGTTAAGGGCTCTTGCCATTACCTCAGTATCTTCAGCAATCAAGGTGTTTTCTAGGGTAGAAGTACCTTCAGCTAAGGCAGAAATGATAAAGGCACGATTACTAAGGCTTTTAGAACCTACTACTTTAAAAGTAGTGTTTATTTTCTCTTTAGGTTGAATAGTTATTTTTTCTGGGTAGGTGATGTTTAGCATGAGAATAAGTATAAATTTTAGTAGTGAGCTTCTCATTTGCAACTGCTTTAGAATCCAAGTAATGTCAGCAGCTACTAGACACAAGTTAAAAGCTTTTGCTGGCTCGAGCATTGATTTTGCAAGAAAGGAAAGAGTGTGCATAAAGCACACCCAATTTGCTATGAAAAAAATATTCACTGTCTTTTTACTGCTTTCTTTGTGCTTTGTTCAAGCTCTAGGGGTTACCTTTTTAGATGAGGAGCCAGTAGAAGAAACTGACTCTGAAATGGTTGATGCATCTGAGGAGGAAGAAAATAGCTCTAAAGTAATTGAAGCACCTGACGATGGGGAGGGTGGTGCTGAGGCTACTTACAACCCTAAAGATGAAGATAGTCATACGCTTACTGCCACTGAAGGTATTCAAGAGGGTAGCGAAACCCTTTCCCAACAACCGTCTACTGGAGCTCAAGAGGCACTTAAAGAGGCTCGAGTCCTAGCAAAAGAAGCTCGCGAAACCTATGCAGGAGTCGCCTTTAGTATAGATCAACCCCTCTGGCACCGTACCTTACGTTATCTAGACTTTGCTCTAACTGCTGAGCCTAATAACATAGAGGCATTGCGTTTTGCTGTAGAAGTTTATGCTGATCTTGGTTGGCATAGTCGTGCTTGGTTTTATTGGGAACGCTATTTGGAAGTAGGGGGAGAGCGAGATCAAAAATTAGCGGCCAGAGTAGGTGAGGCTGCTACAGAACTAGGTTACTCTCGTTATAAATCAGGAGATGTACAGGGTGCTCTTGAGTACTATCAAGAAATTTTGAGTAAAGATCCTAATAATGCTGAGGCTATAGTATGGCTAGCTAGAATTTACTTTGAGCAGGGCCAGCCAGAAAAAGCCTTACCTTTTTGGCAAACTGCAGTCAATAAGAAGCTTTCTAAAGGTGCAGATTATTTTTTAGAGCGTACCCAGCAACAGATTACTTACGGAGTAGAGGCAAGTAATGCTTTTAGTGAGGGCATCAGCTTTTACGAAAAAGGTGATCTTGAGGCTGCCCAACAAGAGTTTAGTAAGGCCACCCAAGCAAATACTAATTTTAAAGAGGCTTGGTCATGGCTAGGGCGCACAAGTTTAGAATTGCAGCAACCTAGACTTGCTGAGCAAGCGTGGCGCACTGTAACTGAGCTTGATCCTGATGATGGTGGAGCAAAATACTTCCTGCAGATTGCTAATGAACAACTTACCTGGGGAGTTGCTGCAGCCACCGCTTTCCGCGAGGGCATTACTTTATATGATCAAGGAAGTCTCAGTGAGGCGAATATCCACTTTGTTACGGCGGCAAACCACAACCCTAGTTACCTCGAGGCTATTAAATGGGCAGCTCGCACTTATCAAGAAGCAGGCGATAATAGTAGTGCTATTCGATACTGGCAAGCTGCTTTGGCCATTGACCCCAATGATGAAGCTGCTAAGTATTTCCTTTCCACTTTACTATCTAGCACTTCTTATGATCCAGAAGCCAACTCGAGCAGTTTGAACAGCTCACCAGTTACTAACTCTTTTAATCAAGGACTACGCAGCTATCAACTTGCTGACTTTGAGGCTGCTAAAGAATACTTTTTGCTTGCTGCTAAAGAGGAACCTAGCCAAAGCGAAGCTTGGGGATGGCTAGGACGTATTCATTTTGAACAAGGGACTTATAATAAAGCTATAGATTATTATACTAAAGCTCTTAAACTAGATCCTGAAAATGATAACTTCCTCTTTTTTGCCAAAGAGGCCAAGAGGCTTTTAAAGGCAAATAGGTAGATTTGATTAGTGATACGCGATGCTGTAAAGACCTTAAGTGCCTATAAGTTTGAAGACAAGCCTCATAAAATAAAACTCAACCAAAACGAGTCTCCTTATGATCTGCCCCTAGAAATCAAAGAAAAAGCTTTAGATAAACTTAAAAGTTTACCATTTAATCGTTACCCTGAAATGCAAGGGGAAACTTTACGACAAATAGTAGCTAGCTACCATAATTGGCCAGAGGATGGAGTGATTTTAGGTGGTGGTTCAAACACAATCATTCGCTACTTTATAGAAGCCTGTGGTTTAAATCAGCGTGTGCTAACAGTAACTCCTACCTTTGCAGTTTACAGTTTAGATGCTAACCTTTTAGACCCTGATAATCTAACTCAAATTCCTTTGAATAGTGATTTTTCATTGCCGATCAAAGCTCTGAAAGTAGAGCTAAGTAAGGGTACAGGAGTGCTTTTTATCGCCAATCCAGCAGCTCCTACCGGCAACTTACATCCTAAATCTGAAATAGTCGAGCTAGTAGAGGCTGCTCGAGCAGACAACTGGACAGTAGTAATTGATGAGGCTTATCATCAATTTTCAGAAACAGATTTTAGTGTGTTGGTTAAGCAATATAAGAATGTTGCAGTTTTGAGGACCTTCTCTAAAGCCTTTGGTTTGGCAGGGGTACGCTTGGGCTACACTTTGGGGTATCCTGAGCTTATTTTAGAGTTACGCAAGACCATTCCCCCCTTTGTTGTGTCTGCTGTACAGCTCTTGATTATCCAAGCTGTTTTTGAAGCTATAGAAAATGGTCATGATTTTGTAGGCAATTATTTAGCAGAAGTTAAGCAGGAACGCAAGCGCATTTTTGCTGCGCTTGATGAGTTAGGAGTATATTACTATCCTAGTGTCACCAACTTCTTTTTATTACAGGTCAAAAACCCTCTTGAAACCCATAAGACACTTCTAGAACAGGGTATATTAGTACGTCGCCAAGACCATTTAATTCAGGGTTGTTTGCGAGTATCTATTGGTACCCCAGCTGAAAATGATGCTTTCCTCGAGGGTGTTCGAAAAATACTTACTCTTTAAACTCAAAGGCTTCAAAATATTCCTACTCAAGAGAAAAAGGCATAAATGAGTACTGATTAACCTGCACAGCATAAGGACTGTTAGCAGAGGTACCATTTCCTGAATTACTACCCCAAGTCCAGATTGTATCATCGTTAGCAGTGGCAATACTCTGAAAATAAGTACTAGTAACACCAGCTATACCAGTAAGAGGCTGTCCTGATGATGCTCTCACCTCTACAGCATAGGATCTTGCCTCAGTAGTACCATTCCCAAGTCGACCAGAATTGTCTCCCCAAGCCCATACGGTATTGTCACCGTGTAAAGCAATGGTGTACTGGTCTTCAATAGTAACATCAACTATACCTGTTAAAGGTGTACCTGATGCTGTAACAACTTCAGTAGCATGAAGACTATTGTTAGTAGTGTTATCTCCTAGTTCCCCATAGCTATTTCTACCCCATGCCCAAAGAGAACCATCACTCTTTAGTGCAAAGTTGCGACTAAAGCCAGCAAATACCTTGGTGATGTTAGTTAGAGCACTGCCAGAAGCTGTAACAACCTGCGTAGCATGTGTTTTGGATACTGTGGTGCCGTCCCCTAGTTGACCATAGCTGTTATTACCCCAAGCCCAAACTGTGTCATCATTAACTAAGGCAAGGCTGTGCCTCTCACCAACAGCGATATCAATGACATTGGTTAACTCCTCACCAGACGCCTTGATCACCTTGACAGCATAATTCTTGTCTTCAGTAGTACCATCCCCAAGCTGACCATAATCATTACTGCCCCATGCCCAAAGAGAACCATTACCGTTGCTACTTCTTACTAAGCCATGCTTATTTACATAGTAAACCTCTCCAGCGATAACTACTTTGGTTATATTTTCTATAGGTACTCCAGAAGCATCTACTAACTGCTCTGCCGTGGGATTTTCATTTTTTTCATTCATACCTAACCAGTACCAAACCGAGCCATTAGTATCCAAAGCAGTATTTAGAGCAGAAGTACCTGCTGTTAGCTTTATTGATACTATATTCTGTATTGGTTGACCCAAACTATCTTTAATTAATCCTTGATAAGGCCATGCCCAAACTGTACCATCACTTTGAAGAACAACAACTGTCTGGTAGTCAAAACCCTCATAATAGTGGCCTGCTACTAAACTGCTAGCATTACCATTACTGGCAGAATAATCCAGTACATCACTGGCTAGATTAGGATAGGGAAATGAAATACCCCTATTATACTCTTCTAATGATCCCCATAACCAAATGTTGCCATTTTGAATAGCATAACTAGCAGGTTCAGTAACCGCTACAGAGTCTACATTGTTAAAGGGAGAAGAACTTTGTGGAGATAGTACTTGTAAATATAAATCAGAGGTATTATAATTACCTTCTCTATAACCATAGATACCCGCCTCTACTTCTCCAAAGGCACTTCCTTTCGGCCAAACTGAACTATCATCTTTTAAGACGAGCTGGTCTGCTACTGCTACTATGTTGTTAAGATTGTTGCCAGATGTGTCTTGGATTGGCTCGAGTACAGGAGTAGTATAAAGCCAAGCACTACCACCACTCCTTAAAACAGTAGTTGAGGTATTATCCGCAGCAATACCTATCACATCATCAAGAGTTTGTCCTTGGTTATCTTGTACTTCTGTAGCACTGGTTTCAGAGCTTCTCCATCCCCATACAGCGGTACTTTGATCAGGGCTTTCCCCCATCACTTGCAGAGCAACATTTTGTAAGCCTCGAGCAGCAATACTAGCAATAGCTCCTAAGGGGTTACCAGAGGTGTCCAATACTTGTACAGGGTGTAAGGTTTGTCCAGAACCAATACAGCCCCATTCCCAAACCGAGCCATTGGCTTGCAAAGCTAAACTGCGTCTGTCTCCAGCAGCAATGCTAATTGCGATAAAGGGATTCCCTGATGAGTATAGTACTTGCACAGCTTGTGATCTATCAGTAGTAGTACCGTCACCCAGCCTACCACAGCTATTTTCACCCCAAGCCCACACACTACCATCTTCTCTTAGTGCTAGACCATGTAGATCACCAGCAGCAATACGAGTAACAAGATTAAGCTCTGAGCCAGAACTTAGAACTTTTACAGGGTAAGAGCTATTGGTGGTGCCACCATTACCTAGTTTACCACTAGCGTTCCCTCCCCAAGCCCAAACAGTACCATCAGCTTGCAAAGCATAGCTCATCTGGGAGCCTGCAGCAATCTCTAGTATGTTCTGTAAGGGGTTATTTAATGAATCTATTACCTGAGTTGGTACATAGGACCAGCTAGTAGTGCCATTACCAAGCTGCCCATAGCTATTACTTCCCCAGGCCCAGACTGTGCCATCATCTTTCAGAACCATACTATGTCTAAAGTTACCTGCACTTGCCAATTGTCTAGATTCAGTTACCGCAAAGTTCTCAGTGACTATCACTTTTGTTGTTGCACTTAAGTCAGGATCACTAATGGAGGAAACTTCTACTAGATATTCTCCAGCAGTGTTTGGAGCAGTATAATTAACCAGTAGTGATGTATCACTATCTACCACTAAATTACCAGCACTAGCTTGCCACTGCAAATCAGATTCTTCAATATTGCTTATCAGTGCTGATATATCTACACTCTCTCCTATAAAGGTTCGTAAAATTACAGGAAATGTGAGTAACCCAGGAGAATAAGGATCTATACCTACAGAAGGAGAAATCCAGTTTAAATTGCCAGTTATTAGAACATCTAATATGCATGCCCTGAGAGCATTTGGCGCAGTTATCCCTGCTTCTATACAGGCTATCTGTGCTGCTAAAATCTCTTCTGAAGAAAAATTGGCAAGTTCGATTTCACTGCCGGGATAGTTAGCATCATAAGGGTCATTTTCTTGATTAAACAAGGATGTTGAGGCACCATGGTAAATACTCCAGCTATCTCTAAAGCCACTGGTGTAGAGTTCTCTTTCTGCGGGGTCAGTCAAAATAGATCCATCACGAATCTGTATGTCATTGGTAGGATCACTATCATAGGAGCCCAGCAGACCTTCTATCTTGTCTTGATGCACTTCTTCAGGCAGAATTACTTCTATAGAGCTAAATAGGTCTACAAAATCACTAGCTGATTCATTTTTTATGATAAAGAGCGAGCCATTGCCCCAATCTGTTCTGATGGTATCGCTTCCTACTGTAAATATACCACCACTATCCATAAGTATTGGTTCGTCTACAGTATAGTTTTGCAAAGTTTCATTCACATAAACCCTGACACTGCTTCCCTGCTTGTAGATCTCTATTTTATCCCCTTGAACCATTGCTGCTATAGCATGTATCCCTGACCATTCGTGTCCTTCTGTCTGTACTGGTATGAAGCGAATTTGTATCTCAAAGTCATTAGCTATTTCTGTTGAGCGAGTTAGAATATAATCTCCTGCTGCTTGGAAACTGTAAAATCCTCCATCAATGGTTATCAGGTGTGGGTCACCACTAACCGAAGCTGAATAGCTAGGACGACTGCCCCCATTAAAATTACCAGGGTTAGGCCATCTCCGTGGATCTACAAAACCGGGATCACCACTTCCACCTCCATTGCCTCCACCACCACTTCCACAGTCTGGTGTTTCTGCTAATTCCTCTATTTTCACTGTTACAGTAGTTTCTGGTGCTGTAAACTGTCCAGTTATATCAGAGTCTAATCCTAAATCAGGATTCAGGTTAGCATCTATTATGCTAGTGAGATTGTAGTTACCTGCAGGCAACAAGCGTTTGACTTTTATTATTTGGGTTGAAGGCTCAATAGGATCTTCATAAACAGATTCTTTATCTAAAGTAGCTGAAAATTTACTGTCTGGATTTGATAAAGTCCAGGCTTCCTCACTACCAAGATGATGAGCTGTTACTTCAAAGGGAACACACTTCAAACTATCTTCATATTTGTATATGGGGTCCTCAGAATCTTCTCCGTTGCCATTTTCATCACATTTGAGTTCTAGAGGATAAGGTGAAGGGCAGGTAGGTTCTATAACTTTGGTGACTTCAACATTATTTATAAGTATTTCATTTGCCTCTACTAACACCTGACCACCTACTTTTACACTAAAAGCAGGATTAGGGAGAGGATCCCATAACTCATCGCTACCTAGTTTTACTTCAAAATCTTTTTGGATAATGAATACTGTTTCTCCTGTACAGTCTTCTGCTCCAAAAGCTGTTACTCTTAGATTGTAAGTACCTACTAGCAAGGTGTAAATTTGTCTTTCATAGTCTATAGTGTGTGGATCTCTTGTTAGATCTCTTTTGTGGGTCCGGTTTTGGCCTTCTCCTATTACTTCACTTTTTATACAGCCTATAGTAGGAGTTTTGGGAGGATAGTTGTTAAATAGGAAATGTGGCCACACTTCTATATCTCCTGAGTTTAGCAAGTCAGGTATTTCTGTTAGTTGGTAGTTCTCATCCCTCCAAAGGTTATCATGTTTAATAGTATTATAAAAAACTTCAAAGTCGTTCAGTAGAGGAGCATCTACACCATTATTGTCATCTTCATAGCGTTCCACTGCTACACTCTGCACTGAGATGGCTCCTGATATCTCAAACCCTTCTAGGGCTGTGTAGGCTTGGCCAAATTCTGCTAGGCGTTCCAGATCAAAAACGGGTACACGATCATTGAGGCTCATAGAACCATCTCCGTTAAGATCACCCCAAATGTAAACTAGTGATCCTTCTTCTTGAGCCTTTTTAAGATTATCTCCCTCTCCATTGAGGTTTTCTCCTATATTAGCTGACATTAGTAGCCAGTCTCTAAAGCGGCGAAAGTCTGACATGTCTACTCGCTGTGCTAGGCTAGCTCCTCCTGCTGGAGTGGAGCCCTCTGCTGGTATGCCAGTATCATCATCTCCTTGGTACGTATCTAGGTCTACGTCTTCTTTTGGGAAAGGAGTTTGAGTGAAAATGGCTATTTCTTGTTCAGGTAAACCATCGGCTATGCCATCAGTATCATCGCTACTGCCAGGGGTTGATTGGGTGCCTATTATTAGGCGTTGGTTACCATCTACGCTGCCATCATCCATATCTGCTAGTACTCTTGCTGGGTCATAAAGGATGTCTCCACCTAGTTCTACTGTGAAGTGTGCTTTTTTGCTAAACATTAGTGTTTCGCCTGAGTAGGCTTCTACCTCTACAGAGTAGGGGTTGTTATTTATTGGTAAGGTGTATATGTCGCAAGTTGTACCTCAAAAACGCAATTTTCATCTTCAAAAACACTGTTACCAAAGCTAGCAACGCCAATTTTCTGCTTTTTTAGAGTAGCCACAGCATATAATTGACAGGATAGGGATATATTTTTTATAGTGTAGCCACAATGCCTGCTACAACAAAAATGCACCTAGAGATACAGTATGCGAATACAGATAAGCCAGTAGGAGTAATACGTAGCAGCTATCGTGAAGATGGAAAGATAAAACACAAACAATTTGAAAGAATAACAGGACAAACTCTAGAGCAGCTTAAAATGTTACAGCTAACCTTTCGTAATGAGGTTATTGCAAAAAGTGACCCAGAAGCAGTACAAATAGTAGGCAGTAAAGAATATGGAGCAAGCTATACGATATTGTCAATGATTAAGGAAATAGAATTAGATAAGGCAATGTATTCACAACCGCAACCATGGGTAAGTAACATAAGTGCTATGATAATAGGCAGAATAATATTTGCTGGAAGCAAATTAGCATTATGCAATCAATATAATAATAGTAGTCTTTGGGAACAATGTGGAGTAGAAGGAAGACCAGATGTAAGAAAACATTGCTATGAGGCATTAGATACACTGCTAGCAAGACAAAAAGGAATCCAGAAGAAGTTAGCCAAGAAGCATCTTAAGAATGGAAATCTTGTACTGTATGATGTCACGAGCAGTTATTTGGAAGGCCAATACGCAAATAGCGAATTGGTCAAATATGGATATAACCGAGACGGAAAGAAGAAACATGAACAAATAGTAATAGGGTTAATATGTAATGGAGAAGGTTGTCCAGTAGGAGTAGAAGTATTCAAAGGCAACACCAAAGATGAGACAACAGTATCAGACAAGGTAGAAGAGTTAAAAGAGACGTATGAAATAAAGCAAGCAATATTTGTGGGGGATAGAGGAATGGTAACAGAAGCAATAGCAGAAGAATTAGAGGAAAAAGGTGTAAAGACAATAGGAGCATTAACAAGAGCAGGAATACAGAAACTAATAGAAAAAGGAATAATAAAGCCCTCTGAGTTCAAAGAAAAGAAGATAAAAGAGGTAGTAGATCCTGAAAGTCCAGCTAGACGATACTGTTTATGCAAAAATCTTGAATCAGCAAAACGAGATGCAAAAACGAGGGAAAAACTGATTGAACTGACGATTGAGGGCCTTGAAGAAATAGCGAACTACAAGCAAAAAACAACAGTAGAAATATTGGGAGCACGAGTAGGAAAAGTGCTGCAGAAATACAAAATGGGTAAATATATAAGTTGGGAGGTTAAAGGGGATAAAAAAGAAAAGGAATCAACCAAACATAAGTTGTTATGGAGTAAAAAAGAAGAGGCAATAGCAAAAGCTAAGGATCTAGATGGATGTTATGTAATAACAACCAAAGTAGATGAAAAAACCATGGACAAAGAAGAGGTTGTGACTAGCTATAAGAAACTAGAGCAAGTAGAAATAGCATTCCGCAATTTAAAAACAGTGCAGCTAGAAATGCGACCTGTGTATCATAATCTAGATCATCGTATCAAAGCACACGTATTTTTATGTATGCTGGCGTATTATGTCCAATGGCATATGCAAAAACGGTTAGAACCATTGTTTAAGAAAAACAAAAAAGTATGGGAAAGAAGATGGACATTTGCACAAGTAATCGAAACACTGAAAACGATCACCAGAAATAGAATTGAAGCGAATGGGATGTTTTTTTATCGGAACACTGTTCCAGACGAAGAGCAAAAATATATCTTAGACCTGATGGGGATCGCCGTGTAGCCATTTTTTATAAAAAATAATTTCGCCCTAAAACCTCAAATAGCACGGGATTTTGGGGGTCAAAAACCCTACTTTTTGATGACAAAATGCGATATGTGTCTTTCGCCTTCAAATGGTGGATTGTTGTCAAGGGTATGAGTACGTTCTTCAAAAATGCTTTCATCTGCTGATTTCACTATGGATATTACTTTAGTTACGTTGTAGCGTGGTGTTCTTAGGAAGAGGTGGGGCCAGACTTCTATATCGCCAGAATCTAGAAGGTTCAGTTGTTCTATATCATCAGGTGTGTAATGTTCATCATCCCAAATAGCTTCACCCCAAAGTTCTCCTTTGGCTGCCTCTACAAAAACTTGTAGGTCTGTCTTTTCTGAGCACCTTGCGTCGTTAGTATTTTGGCAGGGAAAAAGTATAGTTTCATCTCTGCTTATAATTCCATCCCCATTAAAGTCTGCTCTTGGGTAGACGTTTTCTTCAGGTGCATTTTGTGTGCCATCGATGTTTACAACACCATCTAGGTTCAGGTCTTTTTTAGAATTTTCGTTTGAGCCATTTAGGTTTGTGGTTTGGCCTTCTGCTTGTAGTAGTGCATCACGGAAGCGGCGGAAGTCTGTAGCATTTTCAGTAAACCACAGAATTAAGAGAAATGCTGTGCATGAAGAGAGAATTGAGGAGTATTTGTGAACATAGTAAGATTAAGTCCTTTCTAGAAAGAATTTCTGAATATTAAAATGAAATGCTATCATCATAAATTTGTGTAGATTGGTTAACCATTGAAATTGCCTTGTGAGAAACCTTAAAGGCCAGTTGGGCTAGCAATAGCGTATATACAAGAAATAAGTCCATAAATCTTGACCACCGCTTGACTTAGGAACGAAAGAAACTTATGGAATGGTAATTGTTTCTCGTTCACTTTCCTCCCTCCTTGCCTTGCTATTTGACAGTACATATATCTTATTAATATCCACAGGTTCATCATTATTAACCCTAATGCCATGTATATGAACCTCAACATTGGATTCCTTGAATTACTTCTTACCCTTGCTTCCCTCATTTTCTTGTAGCTACTTTCTATTCCAAATCTGGCCCTATATCCTTTATGTGCTTCCTTTACACTCATCTCTGTATTGATCAGCACATATATTATCCAACTTCCCCATATCTTTTTCTCTTTGTGTTTGAATACCCTTGCCACTCCTACTCTTGCTTTATATTTCCCTCCCTTTTGTGAATTGAATTCATATGTCGTCTCATAACTTTTGTTGCCCTTACACAAACTTTTACTTCCTCCTCCCTCTTTGCCTCTTATTGGACACCCCAACACTGCACTATATCCTTCCTCTTCTAAGTACCTATACAGTTCTACACTATTAAACCCTCTATCAAAGTATATAATTCTTCCTTTTATGCTTACATTGCAGGACTCTGCATACTCTAATAGTTTAGATACTATTTCTACCTGTGTCATTCCTGGTTTAACGAATACTATTGCCATCACTATTCGCATCCCTTTATACAAGCATGATAAACTTGCTATTCGATAGAACCTTGTAGTACTTGCTTTTGCTTTACCACCTACTAGGTATTCTTCATGCTGCTCTTCTTTTCCATAGAATGGTTGATCATGTTCATCTACTGCAAACTCTATTTTTCCTCTTCTTACTCTTCTTGGAAAATGTTTGGGTATAGTTTGATTCATTTCCTTTTCTAGTTCTAGAAATCTTTCTATTTTGTAATGCTCATTGATATATTCTCTGACTGTGTTTGCATCTGCTACTTCATCTAGTTGGTTACATGCTGCTTCTATACTTAGTCCACTTGCTGCTGCATATACCAAAATCCTAAAAATCATTTTTGTATCTACTGAGTTCCCATTTAGTTCCAAACTTGAGTTGCTTTCTAGTTGCTCTACAGTTGCTTCCAAACTTGCTGTACTAGTTAACTTTGGATTGAATCGGTTTCTTGTTTCTGTTGGATAAATTATCATTGTTCCGTCCTCCTTCCTTTCTAGTTTCTTACTTATTTTAGCTCTTTTTTCTTTGCCTGTCTGTGATCAGCCTTAGCACCATTCAGAAAAGACTTTTGTAATACTTCTCCATTAGTTGATATCTATTATTTGCCCTGTAGACAATGTTTATACCTGCTTCGTGGTTTACTGATTTTCCTTTTTAAACTGATACAAATAACGGCAAAACCACTGATTTGAATAGTTTCAGCAAATATTTGACCAGTTTACCACCTTCCTAAAATTACCATTATCGTCTTCCTGCAAGATGCTTAGATGATTTTCTCGTTTGGTTTCCCAAAACGCAAATATTCTCATTTTTTGCTATTTTGAGGTAGGTCAGAAATGCATTATGAGTCAATGATTTATCAGGGCAACTTCAATTAAAGCCTTACTGCAAATAAATAAAAATCCTTTGTAGTGCAGTTGTTACATTAGAAATTTTTCTAATGAAAATTTGCGACCTAGACTCGATCATCTTTTTTGCTCGATCCACTAATGACTTATTTTTTTTAAACTTTATACATGCATAGTTACTCTGTGGATTTACGACGACGCATTGTTCAGTCTTATCTAGCTGGCGAAGGCTCTATACGAGAAATAGCAAAACGTTTTTTAGTTAGCCCAGTTACTGTCCAAGGGTATCTTAAGCTATACAAGCAAAAGGGGGATTTGTTTCCTGAAGAATATGTTGGTGGTCGTAAACCTGCTATAAGTAACAAACAATTGTCATTAGTAAAAGATTTGCTAGAAAAGCAATCAGATATGACCTTAGCTGAACTCTGTACAGCTTTTGAGAAAAAGACTGGCATTAAAGTTGGTAGCACTAGCATGCATAGGGCAATAGAAAAGATCAACTGGACTTATAAAAAAAGACTTTGTGTGCTAGAGAGCAAGATAGTGAAGACATAGCAGTAAAACGGAAAGTCTTTTTAGAGTTAAAGAAGGCACTTAAAGCGAGTAGACTTGTTTTTATTGATGAAACAAGTTTGTATCTAAACATGACGAGAACTCGTGCCCGAGCAAAATGTGGAGAGAGGGCATACGCTTCTGTACCAAGCAAGAAACAAAAAGTTGCGAGTTTGATAGGAGCAATTAGTTTAGAAGGGATGATTGCCGACTTTTGTGTAGATGGAGGTATAACAGGAGAGGTATTTACAGTATTTTTAGAAAAGTTGTTATGCCCAGTATTACGAGTAGGGCAAATAGTTTTGATAGATAATTCACCAGCACACATAGTAAAGAGAGTAAAAGAGTTAATAGAGGGTAGGGGAGCTAAACTAATCTATTTGCCACCGTATAGTCCTGAGTTCAACCCAATAGAACATTGTTGGTCAAAGGTGAAATCACATCTACGTAGATTAGAGCCTTGGGACAAAAAGAAGTTAAACTATTCTGTTAAGAAAGCTCTGAAAGCAGTTACTATCAATGATGCTAGAGCTTGGTTTGAGCACTGCGGTTATTACAATAATCCACCTATGGAAGAATGTTATCCTAAGTATTTACTCAAATACTCACAGCTTTAATTTCTTATAAATGCAAAAGCATGTTCTCATCTTCAGCTAAATCACAAACAGGAAATACTTCTTACTGCTTGTGGTTTAATGACTCAATTTTATGAGAGGCAGAAAATACTATCCCATAAGGCAATTTCCTGCGACTGTATCAGTTTGTTTAGGAAAATGCTATAGAGGAAAGATTTCCCGAATACGAGCAGCATAGGCATGAAAACAATAAAAGAGAGCGAGCTTATGGTGGAGGGCCAAATACAAACTGTCTTTGGTAATGCGAGTAGTAATGCTGTTAACTTACTTACGTTGGTATAATACTCAAAAACAAATAGCCATGTTGTTTGGTGGAACCCAGTCAATGCTATCAAGAGACTTAAAGCGTCTATTACCTTTACTCAAAGAAGTATTACCAGTACCAGAAGTATGGGAAGTAGTTGAATCGGAAGAGAAGCCTGAATTATCAGAAGAGGATAAGTTAGAACTAATGGAAATAGGAGCGAAAGTTCTGATAGATGCCTTTGAACAACCAGTAAACAGACCTAAGAATAGGTAGCTTTCCCGATTTATTCGCCATAGCATTAACGCCGATACTTAGCTTGTTGATAACGTAATAACATGAAAATTATCCCTAAACAACTTGCCTCGTTCCGAAATGCCCCTATCTCATCAGACCTTTGCCTAAAATCTCGAAAAAATCGCTCTAAATGATTTGTGGTACGTATGTGTTTCCACATCTCTTCTGGTTCATCATAGTACTCTAACGTTTTTTCTTTCCCCCTAAGAAAGTTCTTCACTGCCTTTGGTTCCTTATCCTTCCACTCCTCTTCAAATTCCTCTAGTTTTTTCTCCGCCTCTTCCTTTGTTTCTGCTTCATACACCTCATACGCATCTTCTATGATTTCACTTTTCCTTTTTGCCTTTGCTTCTTCTTCTGTTAGTTCCTTGCCCTCTTCATCTTCTTTCTTCAAATTGTTGTATTCTAAGTTCTGCTCTATGTTTCTAACCTTGTGTGCTATACATCTTTGTTGTCTTCCCTCTGGTAAGTATTCTTCTATTACTTTTGCTAAGCCATTTGCCCCATCACTGCTTACTATTCTTACTTTACTGGCATCTAATCCCCTTTCTATCATGTTTTTGAACATCTCCTCCCATGTCTCTTCACTTTCCCCTTCTGCTACTTCATAATGTATTATTTCTCTCGTACCATCTTCCCATACTGCCATTGCTACTAGCACTACCCTTCTTTCTACCTGCTGACATTTCCTTTCACTCCCTGCTTCATCTATCTTTGTTTCTCCCGTAGGATACATTATATCTACCCATACCCCATCTACTACTATGTATGCAGGTGTTTTCTCTATTCTAGCTTGTCTATGAATCTCCATCTGTTCTTGGGCCTTTAAACTCACTCTGTTTATGGCATTCAGGGATAGTGCTTCTCCTAGCAACAAACACATCATTATTTGTATGTCTGGTAACGATAATCCTAGAAAATACATTTGACTAGTCAACACAAACAAGCTTGCTAAGCTACGTTGGTGGCGAGTCAGTATGTTCCATGAACGATCTTGATTGCCACTTCTTAGCTTTGGTACCTTCAAATCTTCTATTCTGCCATGTTCAGTATCTAATTCTCGTGTGTAATGACCACTACGTCTAGGACGTTCCCCTTTAGGAAGGTTTTCTAGATGTTCATCTAGCTCTTCTTCTAGTGCTTCTTCTATAGTTGTTTGTACTACTTGTTTAATTTCTGTTTCTAAAGTCTCTTTTAACTTTTCATTTAGAGTCTCATCAAAGCATTCTTGCTCTATTCTGATAACTTGTTCTTTTTTTCTGCTACAGTCATTATGGGAAACACTCCATCTATAAAAAGTTTTTGCACAATAAAACTTGTGTTTCCCTATTCTAACCCTTTTGTTCTTATGGCGAATAATTAAGGAAAGCTACAGAATAGTAAGGGAGGGAAACCATATTACTCAGGCAAGAAAAAGACATGCACAGTAAAAACACAAATGGTAACAGATGATGAGCACCATATAGAGGCGATAAGTGAGGTGGTTCCGGGCAGTAAACATGATAAGAAGCTATGTGAGGAGGTGCAAACGATAGAAAGGATGCCTGATGGGAGTGAGGGAATAGGAGACAAAGGATATCAGGGGTTAGACAAAAAAGTAGAAAAAGTTGAGGTAGTAGATGAAGAAACAGGGGAAGTGAGGGAAATACCAAGGGTAGTAGTAACAACACCAAAGAAAAAACCAAAGAGAGGGGAATTGACAGCAAGTGAGAAAGCGTTCAACCGAAGCATAGGACGAATTAGAGTAAGAATAGAGCATTGTGTAGGATGGGCAAAGAATTGGAAGGTAGTAAGGGAGAAGTATCGTTGTGCTAAGAACATTTACACCTCTATTTTACAGGTGGTGTGCGGCTTTGTGAATGCTCAGACATTACGTTGGCAAGCTGCTAAACTAGAGACTGAATTAGCTTAAGTTATTATGCATAAGGTCTAATAGGTAGAAGTTAAGGTTTAGGGCAATAATTATAATAAGTTTATAGGTCTGTAAATTAATTACTAACAGGTTTAATTTGCTCCCAAGGATTACCAAGCACCAACCATTTGTTCAGAGCCTCTATTAAATCAGAATCGATTGAAGAGTGCATGTATTTTGTAGGTTCATCGCCAAATAAATTATAAAGTAAGGTGTCATAACCTATTTCCACTAGCTGAGAGCTTTTAATGTTCTCATGAAGAGAGGTAGGTAATTTCTCAACACTGGGATAGTCAACAGTTGGGGGATTGTGAAGCCTATTAACACTTATAGGTAAAGAAACAACAATGGCCAAAATAAGGCAAACTCCAAAAGAAAGTCCACCTAAACCGCCTAGGACAGTTTCACTGCGGTTACTCCAACGTAGTCTTGGGCTTAGTATTTGGGCAATGAAGCCAAATGTTGCTCCTGCTAAGAGGCCAAAGGCAATAGCCAAAAGGGGATCTTTCTCTCCTAGTGTCAAAAGCGGTCTGAGGACAATAGGAGCCCCAATACCGATCAAAAGACCTGTCAAACGTTTTTGGGCAAAAAGAGCTATACTTGCTGCCAGAAGCGCCAACATTGTTAGGTCAAACCAATTGACAGTTCCTAACCAACTTAAAATACTATCAAGTGAATCTGTGAGTATATCCATATTATATTCTATACCTGCCTAAGTATTACTATCCCTAATAGTGTATCCTTTATCAATTATCTTAGTGATGACCTTTGCCATATAGTTATCAACTTCATTGTCGGAAAGGGCACGCTCTTGGTGTCTAAAACGCAGGCGCAGAGCAATGCTGTGTTCTCCTTTTGGAATTGGATTACCTTTGTAAACATCAAAAGGTTCTAGAGAAATTAGTTCTTCCCCTGTTTCAGTTTGTACTAAGCTAGCTAATTGAGCATAAGTAATGTCATCAGGAACAATAACTGCAAGATCACGTTCAGCAAAAGGTTGGCGTGAGTAATCGCTGAAACTTACGTTGCCACCTTCAAGAGGCAAGTTTAGTTCTGCAAGGTAAACCTCACCAAGTTCATAATTAGTGGCAATTTCAGGATGCAACCTGCCTAAAAACCCAATCTCTTTATCATTCCAATAGATGCTAGCGCTTATGCCAGGATGTAGTAGAGGGTGGTGCCGGGGTTCTAGCTGGAAGCTCGAGCCCAATGTACCAGCCAACTTTTCAAAAAGCCCTTTAAAGAGGTAGAAGTCAAGCTTTTGAGGCTTAAGCCACCCTTCTGCCCACCAAGACCCCCGCATAAGAATACAAAGCCTCTCACTTTCAAATTCATTAAAAACATTACCAACTTCAAAGAGTGCTAGATCATTTACACTATGATTATTTTGCGCAGCTAGTAGCATATTTGGGTAAAGCGCAGTGCGCAACACACTACGCTCGTTGCTCTGGGGGTTTTTTAAATTTACCGTGCTTTTAGGTGCTACACATTTTGCTAGCTCTTCATCACTAGTAAAAGTGTAGTTCATGGCCTCAGCTAAGCCAAAGCCCACTAGAAGATTGCGCAAACCACGGTGGATACTATCCCTTCTAGAAGGGATGAAATGCAGGTAGGGTATACTCTCACAAATATGCTCATAGCCATGTAAGCGCATAACTTCTTCTATGAGGTCTTCAGTGATGGCTAAGTCAAAACGCCAACTTGGGGGAGTTATATGCCAATTATCGGCCTGTTTTTCTACTGTGCACCCTAAAGCTTTAAGATAACTTTCTTGTTTAGGATTTGGCACTTCAACATCCATCAGAAAATGTACTCTTGAAGGGTTATAGCTAACTTTGCTACGGATTATGTTGCCTTGTCCAACGTCTATAAGTGCAGGGTGCAAATTGCCACTGCCTAATTCGGCTATAAGATTAGATACTCGAGCATTAGCAACAGGTGGCAAATTAGGATCTACGCCACGTTCAAAGCGGTAACTGGCATCGGTAGATAGACTGTACCTTTTCGCAGTTTTTCTAATAGCAATGGGATCAAAATGGGCTATTTCTAGAGCTACAGAAGTGGTGCTGTCTTTGATGCTGTGATTTAAACCACCTATTACACCAGCTATCCCTATAGGTTTAGTGCCTTTGTCATTGGGAGTAGTTATGAGCAGGTCTTGATCAGTAAATTCGTAGTCTTTTTCATCAAGTGCAGTTAGTGTTTCTTTTGCCTGAGCTTTGCGCACTATTATTTTGCCATCAGTCAAGACGTTTTTGTCGTAGGCATGAGAGGGTTGACCTAGTTCAAAAGTAACATAGTTAGTGATGTCAACTACATTATTACGTGGGCGCAAGCCTATGCTAGCAAGACGTCTTTGCAGCCAAATAGGGCTGGGCTGTATAGTTATATCTTCAATTAAACGCAAAGTAAAACGTTTACAGGTAGGATCTTCTAGTACTACACTCAGGCCGTTACTCAAGCTAGTATCACCTAGACTTAAACCAGTTACAGGGTTTTTATAGGGCACCCCTAATTTAGCTGAGAGGTCTCGAGCCACCCCTAGAATGCTAAAAGCATCGGCACGATTAGGTGTAACCTCTAGTTCAATAACCGTTTCAGACAGCCACAAATCACTTAGTTCTCTGCCTAGAGGGGTATCCTTAGAGAATTCCATTAATCCCCCACTGTAATCATAAAGGCCTAATTCTTTGGGGCTGCAGACCATCCCCTCACTTTCCATACCCTTTATATTGCGCTTAGCTACTTGCAAACCTACAGGCAGTTCAGTTCCTACTTTGGCAAGGGTTGTTAACATACCTACTTTGATATTAGGTGCACCAGTGACCAGATTATAACTGCGCTCACCATCACTGATTTTAGCTAGCTTTAAGTTATCGGTGCCTTCAATAGCCTCATAAGATTCTACACGTGCTACCACAGTTCCTTTTGGAGGGGCAGGCAAATCATATACATCCTCAACTCCAAGCCCTAACCCAGCTAGCACGTCTGTTAGCTCATTTAGATTAGGTAATGGGAGGATTTCTTGTAACCAACTATGGGGTATATTCATACAAATCTAGACGATTCTAACTTTTTTGCATGGTCAGTTCTACATTTAGTTAGTTTCTAATGAGCAAAGCTGAAGGGTGCTAGCCAAACTCTGAAATACTACATAGCCAAGGAGTGGTAGTTCTGCAAAGCTAACTGTGACTTTACTTTCATAGATTTATTGTCCTCTGAATTGACTAAGCACTCGCATATCACTTTGGAAAAAGTAACGAATATCAGGAATATTATAAGTTACCATTGCCAAACGCTCTATACCAAAGCCAAAGGCAAAACCTGTTACTTTATCAGGATCATAACCTACAGCTTTAAATACGTTTGGATGTACCATACCACAACCCCCTAATTCAAGCCACTCTTCTCTACCAGTACGAGGGTGTTGCCACCAAATAGCAAATTCTGCTCCTGGTTCTACAAAAGGGAAGTAGCTGGGTTGCAGCTTGGTTTTAGTATCTTTACCAAAGAGGGCAGTAGCCATTTCATTAATGGCTCCCTTAAGATCAGCCATAGTTATACGTTCGCCTACCACTAAAGCCTCGAGCTGATGAAACATAGCCTCATGAGTAGCGTCTACTGCTTCTTCTCGAAAAACTTTGCCGGGCACTACTATTTTAAAAGGTGGTTGGTGTTTTTCCATATAGCGTGCTTGCATGGGACTGGTGTGGGTGCGCAAGAGTCTGCCATCTGTTGTCCAAAAGGTATCTTGCAAATCCCTTGCTGGATGGTGATGAGGGAAATTAAGGGCATCAAAATTATAGTGCTCAGTTTCTAATTCTGGTCCTGTTACTACATCGTAACCCATGGAAATAAATACATCACAAAGTTGGTTTATAACTCGTGTTAGTAGATGTAGACTTCCTATAGGAAGTTTAACACCAGGTAGAGTTACATCTACTTTTTCACTAACTAGCTCATCACTTAACTGCTTGGCAACTAGGGTTGCTTTGCGCTCTTCAATAGCCTCGGTAAGCTCGGCTTTAAGTTTATTGACTTCTTGGCCTTTTTCTTTACGCTCATCTGCTGACAGGCTTCCTAAGCTTTTAAGCTGCCTAGTTACTAGGCCTTTCTTACCTAAGTATTTAACCTTTAAATCTTGCAAAGTTTGAGCAGTATTTGCTGATGTTATTTCTTTTAATGCTTGCTCGAGCATGAGAATACCTTCCTAAAATACCTGAAGTTTCTTGGCAATAAAAAATCGTCCTTGAAAATCTCGAACATTTACATTCTGATGTTACCGGATTGCTTGGCCGAAAAATTAAGGCTCAATATCAAACGACTAATCTGCTGTCTTAAAGTGTAGTTAAACCTCTCTATCCTTTTGGTTTTTCCACTCCTTATTATTTCCATAAAATATTTTGGCATGACAAGTTTCATAATTACATGAAGGGCACTCCTAATGCTCGAGCTTGTTGCTGAACTTTTGGCGTTAATGTTGATCTGGTACCTTTACCAGAACCCTGAAAGCGTTGAGCAACGTTGCTATGTGTTTCAGCGTGACGAACTAGTAGTAATTTCATAATTTCAAGTTCATTTATCTACAGGACCTTGGATTTCGATTGACTTTTTTATTGTGAACCCTTCTACTCTAATCCCCATCACTATCATTAAAAGTAATGGTTACTCCTAATTGATTAGCAGTATCTGCTCGCAGGAGTATTGCTAACTCACGCACCTCTGCATATGCCTGCTCAACCTGCTCAGGATTTTCCAATACAGCTATGTCAAGAGGATCACCAATCTTTTTAAGAGCATCTAAGGTACCATCAAGCTTTTGATTGACCTTTTCTGCTAGTGAATCTGAAGTGTCTATAAAATCAAGGTAATCATCAAAACCAAGGCCATCTGCTCCATTAAAAGTAAGCTGTAAAACTTCAAGATTGCTAATTATTTGCTCTATAGACGTACCACTAAGTCTGCCTTGTGTTGTTTCAAGGAGTGGCTCACCTGTAATCTTGCCAAAAGGTCTGCCTATTTTTTCTCTGCCTATACCTAAAGCTTGCGCAACCATAGCATTCACTAAAATATTGATAGGTTCTTGTGTGCCAAGCTTAGGAGTAGTTAACTTTTCTATGAAGTTATCACCTTCTGGTATCCAGAGATCATAAAGCCTTTTCGCTTTGCTAGATAGATTTTGAGCTAATGCTACTAGATACTGCAGGCGTTCTGGCGGCCCATCTTTCAAAGAACTAATGACAGCTTCATTTCCTTCTAGGCTAAAAAGGAAGTACTCAATGGCAGGCAAGCCTTTAGAGGTTGAGCCTATACTTTCTATAAAGGCTTCATCAATTTTATCTGCTTTTGTTATGTGCTCTTCAATTAACTCTATGTTAGCAGGGGTCTTACTAATTTGATTATGGAAAAGCATGGCTGACATACTACCTACTTCAAAAAGGTTACAACGTTGCCATTGTAAAGCAGCTTCTTTCCATGCTTCTTGGGCGGTTTTTAGGGTGTTAGGATTAAGGTTTTGGGCAAAAGCTCCTACAGCTTGATTAAGTGTTTCTGCCTTACCCACAAAATCTTCATGTAAAGGCAAAAAGATGTTAAAGGCAATGTTATTAAGCATTGCTTGACGGTCAAAACCATTAGTACCACCAGAATTTTGAGCTTCCCCATAAAGTACAAAAATAATTACGCCTACAAGGGCAAGTAATCCTGCAGTTCTTTTGTAATAAAATTTCTTCACAATCAACTCCTACAGTGTTTCTTTATGCTTTGTTTCATCATAAATAACTACTTTATTTCTGCCCTCCCTTTTAGCAACATATAAAGCACGATCTGCCAAGTGAATAAGTTGTTGGGCAGACATTTCTTTATTTGAAAGTGAGGCCACTCCGATACTAATGGTTAAGTCTCCGTGAGAACCTTCCCCAAATGTTGATAGGTTTTCAACCATAGCTCTTATACGCTCAGCCAATACTGCTGCATCTGCAGTAGATGTATTAGGGCAAATTGTTAAGAACTCTTCACCACCATAGCGACCCAACAAATCAATTCCCCTTATAATTTCTTTACACTTTTGACTTATTAACTTTAGAACTCTATCCCCTTTTAAATGTCCATAGCTATCATTAATTTGCTTAAAATGATCAATATCCATTAGCAGGACTGTTAAAGGCAAATTATATCTTTGTGCTTCTGGCACACGCCTTTCGAGTTCTTCTATAATGATTCGACGACTACTTATACCAGTAAGTGCATCCGTGTTTGCTGTTAACAGTAGTTTATTTTCAAGACTAACCTGCCTCTTTACCAAAAAGTAACCTGCCGTCATTAGAGCACTAAGGATGATAATAGCCAACCCTCGATTTTTTAAAACTATAGATAAATCACAACCGGGTGCAGACAAATAAAATCCTATTACTGTTAGGGCAATTCCAATAAGGCCGAAAATTAAAACTAGCAAACTTTCTTGCGAGAAAAAACCTATAATTATGGGAATAACATAGGGGATACCTCCTGCTACACCAAGTGGTTGACTAAAATCAAAGTAGGCTAAAAGAATAATCATTAAACTACCAGTGATAACGCCAAAATATCTTTGCTTAATCATTCGTTGATATTACCTTGAACTTGCAGTTGTATAAAAATGGTGCACTCTCGCTGAGATGGGATGAGGAGATGGAGAGATGAAGAGCAGGATTTCTTGGAATAAGCGTATGAGCGTAAATACTTACAAAAACTCTAACATCATGTCCTATAGGGAGCTTAAAAACTCTATAAGCATCTTACGATCTGATTTCTTTAATTCCATGAACTTCTCTTTGCTTGCTTCTGCTTCACCACCATGCCAGAGAATAGCCTCCTCGAGATTACGAGCACGTCCATCATGCAAATAAAAAGTGTGCTTGTTAACTGTTTCAAAAAGCCCAATGCCCCAGAGTGGTGGTGTGCGCCACTCGCTACCACTAGCTTCAAAATTACCAAGTTCATCTGCTAAACCTTCACCCATATCGTGTAAGAGTAAGTCAGTAAAGGGGCGTATTTGCTGATTCGACAGAGCAGGAATGTTTGGGTGAGTTCCAGTAGTATATTCAGAAACATGACAACCTTGACAACCAATATCTGTAAAAAGATTTTCGCCTTTTATGACATTAGAACTGCCAAAATTGCGTTGAGCTGGTACAGCTAGGGTGCTCGAGTAAAGCTCCACTTTCCGCAAGTCATCAGCATCTATTTCAAAACCACTTGTAGCATTGTTGCCATTCGTTGCAGCTAAGCAAGCGTCTTGTCCAGGTGCGCAATCCTGCTCAGGGAAAATATCAGTAGTAATACCAATATCTCCTAAAAAAGCTCCTGCTACTTGCTGTAAGACGCTTGGTTGCTCTGCCCGCCAGCCAAAACGACCTAGAGCTTTGCGCTCATTTATAGCATCCCATACATAATTGGGCTTGCCAGAAATCCCATCGCCGTTTTTATCTTCTGGGTCTGCTAAGCCAAGAATATCTTCTTCGCTAATTGCTTCTAGAAGTCCTAGACCAATCATTTGATTGGCTACTCGAGGAGACAATACTACTTCTGGATGCAAATCACCATAAGCTAATTCTTCAAATTGGTAAGTGGGTTTGCGTAAACTATAACTACTGCCATCAGGGTATTCCCCACTAACTTCTTCATACTCAATACGAATCTTACCTTCAGCAGGCACGCCTTCAAGGCCTAAGTCCTGAAATTGTCCTCCATATTTAGGATCAGGTAAAAAGTCACCATGCTCACCACGTTCAGGGATTCTTAAGCGTATTAAAAAACCTGTACCAGTTTCATCAGCTTCTGGGGCTCGACCACGACCATCTTTAAAGTGACAACCTGCACAGGAACGAGTATTGAATAAAGGTCCTAGACCATCTCGAGCTTTAGTAGAAGCAGGAGCTGTGACCCAATTTTGATTAAAAAACGAGTTGCCTACAAAGAAAAGCATCTCATCCATACCTTCTAAGCCGGGCATAGGCTGTGCAAAAGCGTTAGGGGTAGTGTTAAAAATTGAACCCTGTCCACCAAGAAGCTCTTTGGAAGTGCTTTGAGAAGCATCTTGTGCCTGTGACCATACTAAAATTGCACAGCTTAAAACAACAGTAAGAAAAATGCTACAGAATAGATATGTTATTTTATTTGCTTTAACCATTTCTAACCTAACTACTAAGTAAATTGAGCATCTGGCAAATTGTCTGCAATCTCTTGGAAATCACTACTACTTTCTAATACCTTCACGACTCTTGGCAAAGGCTCTGCCCAGACTTCTGGCAAATCAGCCTCGCCATCAACAATAGAGAAGGCTAGCTTTTCTATAGGTGGGCAAAACTCTGCTTCTACACCTGTTTTGTTTCCTCTAGCATCAACGCGGTACCAACCATAATCTGATAGGTAGATCGCATTTAACCCATGTAAAGAGAAAGGTGGCTGATTATTTTGAATAGTAAGTCTTTGATAACAAAGACCTGCTGGCATTTTATTTGCCCTTAATAAGGCTGCTAATAGGTGGCTTTTTGCATAGCAGTAGCCTGTTTTGTGCTCGAGCACATTCGAAGCCTTGCAAGTAACAGGATTTAATTTGTAATCCCAGCTGTGCTTGATCTCATCCCTTACATAATGAAAACATGACCTTACAATTTCATTAGCATCATCCAACCCTTCAGCTAGCTGTTTAGCTTTTGCTAGGACTGCTGGGTGTTCCCAATCTATAAAATTACTTGAAGCTAAAAATTTCCTCATACTCTAGTAAATAAGCAGATATTATGCAGCGTTCTGCAAAACCTCATATCTGCTTTGAACAAGACCACTTGAATAGGATTTGGTATAAATATGCTTTAGTAGAATATCTTCTTCTAAAGTACCAAATAGTGGAATTCCATTTCCTATAAGACGTGGAATATAAGTAATTATAAGTTCATTAACTAAACGAGCACATAAAAAACTCTGAATAATTTTGCCACCATCTATATAAACGTGATTAATGCCACGCTTGCTGAGGTTGGCTAACAACTCTGAAGGGCCTAAAGAGCTAGCTTCAACATGCTTTTCAAGTTTTTCAGGTATATTGACAGCCTTACTGCTAAGCATCACAACTACTTTGTTGCCATATGGCCACTCCCCAAAGCTCAAAACTTTCTCAAAAGTTTTGCGTCCCATTATAAGAGCATCTACGGAAGACATAAATTCTTTATAGCCATAGTCTTCACTTTTATCACCTTTACTGTAGCTATGAAGCCAATCTATATCCCCATCAGTTCGTGCTATGAAACCATCAATACTTACAGCAATATAAACTGATACTTCCATTATCAAGCAATCCTCTTTTTGTACTCTACAATCCTGTAGGTTTCTTCAAAACCCATATTAAGATGAAAGTTTTGAGCAGCCATGTTGGCTAGTTCAGCATCGGTTGCTAATTCAGTACATCCCTGCTCAACACACCATTTTGTTGCAATATTAAGTAAATCCTTAGCAATTCCCTTATGGCGAAAATTGGGTTTGACAAAGATCCCCTCGATATATCCAACAGGAGAAGACAAGCACCCATCCACAATATTTCGTAAGGTTACTTCGATAAAACCTGTTGCCTCATTTTCAATGTAGTGCAGAAAGCAATTTAGCTCAGGGTCACTTAGAAATCTAGATATTTCACTAGAATGGAAACTGTCATCCAAACCAGTATAAACAGCCTTACGAAGGCTCAACCAGTCATCAATATTTTCATGAGTTGCAGTAACTATAGACATGATTGTTGGGGTTTTATGAATCTTTACCCCAAAGCTTTCTTGCACAACCATATTTTTACGCCGGCAATCCTAGTACTGTATTCTTTAATTAAATTAACATTTGACTGCTCAATCAATCCAAGCATTCCATTGTTCTTTAAATATGACCTGAAAAGATTATAATGACCGGCAAATCGCTCATCAAGGTGAAGAAAGACCCTTTGAAGCCAAGGTTCCGGTTCATACAGGTCTGCAATCAAAAGTGTGTCAGAAATTGCTGAGTACTTTTTTATTATTTTGAGCGAGTCTGATGTTTCTATTGCATGAAGAAAAAGAGAGCAAACAATTACCTTAGGGTTAAATGTAATGCGATCTACTGTTGCCAGCGCATCATCTAGAATGAACTGTAAATTACTAATACCGTTTGCTCTTACACTCTTTGTCGCAAAATCAATCATTCCTTTATCAAGATCAATCCCAACAGCCTTATTAACACGATGAGCAACCTCGAACAAAAGTTTACCATTTGCACAACCGATATCTACAACATTAGATTTATCAGGAATTAATTCTGAGATTTGTGTCCTTAAAGTAGCTAGTGCTCTATCAGTAATTTGATTACGTATCCAAAGAGAAAACATATTTTAAATCTTTATCCAAACTCTTTAGGTAAAAATTGTGATTTTCTATTGCTGACTTTTTGCTTTTTGAAAAGACTCAATAGTTCTTTGAAGTCTGGGCTCGCCAGCATAGCCTTCCTTTAGCAGTAAATAATCTTTGATTAGATCATATGCTGCTTCAAAAATAGCCTCAGGAGGCTGATTTTGCCAGAATTCAATATCAAAGTCATTATCTTCGCCTAGTTTACTGTAATTTTCTTCTATGGCCATATTCTAATAATTATTTCCACGCTATTTATACAACACTATCTAATGAATGAAAACACCTGTCATCGAGCACGTGTTGTAGGGGTTTAAGATTTTAAACCCCTACGATTAATGCTCATAAGGCTTGTGATAGGATCCTGATGGATTTGAGAGTGGGTTCGAATTTCTTCATATTTTTAAGTCAACCAAGAGTAGAAAGTTAAAAACTCTTTTCTACCTACGATGAAGTTGAACGCGACTATAAACCCCCTCAATGTTGAGTGGTAACCATTCTTCATATTGTCCCCAATCACTGTACTCTTCGAGCTTAACCACTTCAATAGTTTCTTCTAGGGTTTTACCAGCTCGAGCTTGCTCTAAAACAGCATCATATAGGTCTTGCATGTAGTTTTTTAGGTTGCTAACATCCGTTTTGTCACCAATCCCTCCATGACCGGGTACTAGAAGGTCGAAATCCATACCCTCTACAATTGCTAGTGAATCAATCCAGTCCGGGAAAAATGAATCTCCCAAATCCCTGAAAGGCAAAGTCTTAGTAGTAGGAATAAAGTCAACAGCAAAAAGTGCTCTCTCTTCCGGGAAATTCATAACAATAGAATTATCAGAATGGTTTTTTCCTACATAGACAAGCTCAACTGTTTTGCCACCTAGCTCGAGGGTTAGCTTATCTGAGAAAGTAATGTCTGGAACAGCTGTAGGACGGTTTTCGCCTATGATATCACTCTTGGTATTTTCATGGGCAACTACTACAGCACCATCATCAGCAAATACTTCACCACCAGAAATATGATCTGCATGATCATGACTATAAATAAGATACCGAATAGGTAAATCAAAGTTTTCAGCTATATATGCTTTAAGCGCTTGTGCAGCCTCCGCATTTATCGGATCAGTTACAATAATGCCTTCATCCGTAACTAGAAAGACTGAGTAATGAAAGTTGTTCTGAAAGCGATATAAGTCACCTGCTATTTGGGTAACTCCACGCTGAACCTCACCTTGTTGTGCAAAGCCAATACTGGCTACCAACAAGCTTAGAATAATAAAACCAAAAAACTTCTTCATAAAAAACCTCCTTAGGTTTGATGTTTCCTAGTGCTCACAACCTTGCGTCTAAATGGGTGTTGCTTGACAGTGTCTGAACTTTGATTCGTGTGATTAAATGATAGACTATGATTTGACAATAACAGCTCAGTAAACTACAAGTAGAAATCTAAGAAAAAAATCAGAGCAATCAGAAAAATCAGCTTAATCACGGTTCAGACAAGGGGCACACTCCAATTGAAATTCGATGCTAACCAGCATAACTAATAAGATCATTTTGCTCCATTGAAATTTGAATAAAGTTAAGGCGCTTATTAATAACTAGACAAAGTAGATTTTTGGATAGGAAACAACTGTGGCTCATACAGGATGCCCTAAGGAGGATAACTAAATCAATAGTTTACTGCCAGTCTAATATTAGCACTTCAGGTGATACGGTGTGCTCGAGCCCACCACCATCATCAACCACAGCAACACCAAAAGGAACAGGTCTAGGAGGATTAAATACTACATCATCATCATTGCCTGTATCAAGTGGCCTTTTAATAACTACTACCCACTTACCATCAGCCCAAACACCTTCAGTAGCGACATCCCCACGTGATCCAATGGCTGGGCTCACAAGGTAACCGGGTACGACCATTCCTTCTTCTAGCATATTAATGTCAAGGGCAACTTCTTCGCCGCCAATTATGTAAGGAGATCCCAAGTCAGAAATGTGCATAAAGCTAGGGCCTGTTTGCTCTTCATTACGGTTATTTGAATAACCACCACTTTCTTTAGCATCACCATGACGGCTACTCTCAACATCTTCAGGATCTTCTTGGGTTCCCCACCACTTATCATCTACTTGACCTACAGGATTAGTTCGAGCTGCTTTCCATTGCCAAGCGTCATAGCGTAAGTATTCGTCTTCACTGCCCATCCACCATTCAGCCTCATCATCAGCACTGTTGTGACAAGCTGCTGTACAGCCTTTATTAGCAAACTCAGCATTATTTTCTATAGGAAAAGCAAACATTATCCGGTCTTCGTCACCACTTTTCTTAAAAGCACCATCCTCATAAATCCAAGCATTCTTTAATACACTCTCAGTATCATCTAACCACTCGGCACGAATAACCATGCTTTCATCATCATAAGCAGCTTTTAATTGTATAGCTGGGCCATCAGGATCATCTTCTCTAGATCCCTCAGTAGCAACCATAAGCTCAGAGGCATCTTCCCAAAACTCTGCCTCACTATCTAGAGTGGCCTCATCAACTTTTATAGCTGTGAGGGTATCTGATTGTGTGTAAGACCAAAAAACTAATAGAAATGACAATAAAACCAGAAGGTTTCTCATAAGTTTACTTACTCCTTAACTGAATACTGAACACCTAGACATAAATAAATGCATGTGAGTTTCCATTTGGAAGAAGCTAAAGTAGTAGCTAAAATCCAGTAATAGGTAGAGCCTTGTGTGCTAATGATACTAGGTCTAACTAATAGGCACTAACTACTCCAAAATTGTTCACAAAAACTTTTACACCACTGTTTAGTAATTAGCTTAAGCTGAATGTTATAATGCCAAATTATTTGGGTGTTTGTCAATACCCTAGTAAAAAGATCAGAGTACTTGGGATAATCATTAGTAACCTAGAAATAGTGTGATCAGGAAAGTGGAGGTAACCAAGTCCACTAGACTAACCAAGCTGTAACAAATAATGCCACGGTAGTGCCCTTCATGTAATGATGAAACTTGTCATGTCAAAATATCTTATGGAAATAAAACAAGAAAACAATTTGCACTGTCCAAACTGTAACTCAGAAAATGTAGTGAAAAATGGTTATATCCATAATGGCAAGCAGAATCACCTATGTAAAGATTGTGGTAGACAATTGGCTTCGCCCAACTTCGTTCCGTTGAGGATCCTCAAAATGTTCCTATTAGCCAAACAACAAAGAATCTAATAGACAAGCTTTTGCTAGAAAGGCTATCCCTTGCAGCTATAGCTCGTGTAGCAGGAGTGTCAGAATCTTGGTTACAAAGATACATCAATGAGAAATTTGAAAACATAGGTCAGGAGGTTAATGTCGAGAAAAAGGAAAAAGGACCATTGAAAATAGAATGTGATGAGATATGGTCATATGTAGGAAATAAAGGGAACAAGATGTGGATCTGGCTAGCAATAGACCAGAAAACAGGAGAAACAGTGGGGTTGTATGTGGGTAGTAGAGACAAGGAGGGAGCAAAAGGGTTATGGAAATCATTACCAGCAGTCTATAGGCAATGTGCTGTGTGCCACAGTGATTTCTGGGCATGATATAAAGAGGTAATACCAAGGAAGAGGCATAAGGCAGTGGGTAAGAAGAGTGGGAAGACAAATAGAATAGAAAGGTTTAATTGCACCTTAAGGCAGAGGGTTAGTCGTTTGGTAAGGAAGACACTTTCTTTTTCAAAGAAATTAGCTAATGAGGCCCTGAAACTGCATTTAGCAATCTAGAAATTACAATACCAAATAGGTTACCTTTTATTTTGGGAAAACTGTTTGATTGCTTTAATTGTTAACAAATCTTCAGCATTACCTCTTTGCTCTAAATGCCTAACAACTTTTTGGAGCCTTTCATTTGTCAAACTTTGACCAAATTTAAACTTAGCAGTTATCTCCTGCACAAGTATTTTCACAATTGCCACTACTGCAAGTTGCTTATCATATTCACTATCTTCAAGTGGTTTATATTTACCTTCTGATTGAAGTTTTTCCATCATAGCGGTAAATGCTTTTCTCTTCTCTTCAAATTGGTCAATAATTTCAGCAGTGCCATCAATAATAACTGATTTGAAAAATGAGCTTGCAGGACAAGCTAGACCAGAATCACTACTGAAGTACGAAGGGATAATGTTAGCTTCTACAGTTACATTAAACGATACTGCCTTGTTCTGAGCAAGGATTTGCATTTTTTTACCCTTGGGAGAACCATGAAAGTATATTGAATTGTCTAAATATACAAAATTGACTGGTACTGCATAGGGTTTAGTACCGTACAGTGCTAATACTCCATACTCTGCTGAGTTGAGCACTTCAACTATAAGTTCTTTGTCAGTTATGTTAAAAGCTGTTTGCAACGTCAAATATTTTTCAACTTCCTGCTAGAGTTAGAATCTCATCTGCTGGAACTTGCTCAGCCCTTATTAAAGACATGTCTGCCTTGAAACCAGTTACATTTCCTTCTTGCAAAAGATAAAACTCTCCTGCACCTTGACTAGCAAGTTTATCACTTATATCTATTTTAGCCTCACTAAGCATGGGCTTTAATTTCTTTATAGCAGTGGCTTCCTTAACCTTGCCCACAAACCAAGTAGTTATTTGATCTCTGGATTTGTAGTCTAGATCCCCCGGACTCTGAGTAGCTAACATTAAGCCAAGGCCAGCAGAACGAGCCCGTTTGAGTAGGCTTTCTAAAGGTTCTTTGGTAGCAGGTTTGGACTGAGCAGGCAAGTACATATCTGCTTCATCAAACATAATGACAGCTTGCAATTCACTGGAGGGGTGTTTGACCACATATTGACTTACTTGTAGTAGTAACTGGGCTACCCAGAAAAGGGCGTTGGTATTATCTCCTAAAAAAGAAGTGTTTATAACAGAAAGAGGTGTTTTTGAGGCATGAGTATGATTATTGTTACCTAACAGTTTTGCTACCTCTAATTGTTCGCCCTCTTCAGCAAAGAGATTGCCTTTCAAAATATTTTGAGTTTGTAAGTCCTGCACAAGTTTATCAAAATGTTTATCTAGAGAGCCAACAGCATTTATAAGCGAAGGATCTTTATAGCTAATGAAATCAAGCAAGCCTTTAAGATTAATTGATTTGTCAGGCTCGAGCTGACTCAAAACAAAAATAGCTTGGCTTAAAATAGCAATCTTTGCTTGATCTGTACTGCCTGCCCTATAACCCATAATGCCACTAAGGGCATGGGCTGAAAAGTTAGCAATTTTTTGACACTCACTACTAGGCAGATGACCAATTCCAAGGGGGGCAATGGGAATACTAAGTGGTCTACCTTGTCTAGTTCCTGGTGTGTAGATAGCAACTTCTATAGAGTCCTTTAGCTGATCTCTTAAAGCCTTACGATTAGTATCACCAAAGTTGGTTTGCCAAGCTTTTGGATTAGCGTAGCTACAAAGATCCCCCTTTCTATCTATTAAAATTGCAGGAATACCACCAAGTAAAAGCTGCTCTATAATATTTAAAGCCAAAGTGGTTTTGCCACTGCCCGAAGCACCCAGAAAAGCACTGTGGCGCAAGAGTTGTTTGGGGAGTATTTTAACTGGCTGTGATTGATACCCTTGTGACATACCAAGTTTAATATCAGTAAGTTTGAATTTAGGGGGGGGTGATGGGGTTTTTGTACTTGATTGCTTTAAGTTTGCTGTGAGGTCAGCTTTACTTTCTACATTCTTTATAGATTGCTTAGGAGTTGTAGACTCATTAGCTAATTTTGTAATTTCTTGTTTATCTCTACTTTGACTTCTCTCAGGTCGTTTTGTTGTTTTTAGACTGCTTAGGTACTCTAAATCTAAAAGTTGTTTTAAGGAAGGCAAATGACTAAGAGGCTGAGCAGACTTCAGCCAAGCTTCAAGCTCTAAATCATCCTTATGTTCTGGCAAAAAGCTTTGCAGTGCCTTCATAGCTCGTAAATCAGCATCAGATACTATTACTCGCTTGCCACCACGGCTTAGGAATTCGCCAATTAGTTTAGCTGTTAGTGTTTTAGGATTACTAGGAAAATCAGAAGAGCGAATTGCTACTGGTACGCGATATTTAACTGACTTTTCTAACTCACTAACCTGTTTCATCAGTGCTTTTCCTGCTGCTTTGTTACACACTTTAAGGTGTAACTGCTTATGTAACTGCTCACTTGCAGAAATATCTACCTCGAGCTGAGTGTTTTGCAATTTAGTAGCAAAGTCCAGATGTGCACTTAGTTCTTTACTACATTGCTTAATAGCCCAATTAAGTAGGCTTAAGATAGCCACATCTTCAGTGGGTGTTTCTATAGGTTTAGTAAGGTAATCATTCCAATGCTGAGGCAAGTTACTAATATGCTCTTTTAAATCGGTTGGAGGAAGTAAAGGTTTTGTAGCAATGAAGGATTTTGCATCGTCTAAAGTAGGAGCCTTACCTGTTGCCATACTTTCTAACTGTTTTTGCCTACACCAATCAAGTACATTGCGCATGGCTAAAGAAGCGAGGTGTTTGGGTGTTTCTACTGGAAAAGGATAGATAGGTTCATCATCTTTAATAGCAACATCTTTCTCAGCAAATAGTTTTGCTAGGCGGAGTTGAATCAAGACCTCTATTTCTTTTGCTCTAAGTTGACTATGTAAATTAATCGGTGTTGGGTCTATTTCTATACGAGCTAAATAAGACTTGGGCAGTCTATCTCTCAAAGTATCGTAAAAAGTATCTAAACAAGCTATCACCACAATAACATTAGGGTGCTCTGCTAAAGTTACTGCTGCTTGCATCGCTCTTTGGAATTTAAGTTCTTGCTGAGGTAAAAAGCGTATATCTTCTAGTTGATCTAAACAAATAACCAGTGTACCAGAATAGAGGGCATAAATTAATCGAGCTAAGGCATTAAGCAAACGCTCAGGATCATCATTACGTAACCTCGGAGTTAGTAATCCCCCTAGTATGTCTATATCAAAAGTAGATAAAGGGTCGCAACGTAGATACTTGAATATTCTGGTATCAATGGTCGGATCCTCTTTTTGTAAGTAGAGTAAAGCGTGTATGAGATCCACGTCCTGTTCCCTAAAACGTTCTTTTTCCACTAGCCTATTGGCTACATGATGTATGAGTGCAGCTATCTGCTTAGGTTCCAGCTCACCTTCGCGAATCATACTAATGCTCTCAGCACCTGCTAAGGGGTCTTCAGCTAAAGCATTTGATAAGTGTAAAAGCCCTGAAGTAGCACCGTGAGGAGAATAATAAGACTTGTTGAGTGAGTCTAGGGTTTTGCTTAGCAGATATGATGGGTAATTAGGCACCTCTGAAGACATTTGCATATAGCTAAAGTAGCCTGCATTATGTTCGTGGGTAAGACGGCGAAAAGCTTGCATCAAATGGGTTTTGCCTGCCCCTGCTTCTCCTTTAAGCAGTAAGATCCGCCCTGAACTTGGTGGATTGTCTGAGTCAACCCGATTGAGTAGCTGTTCATAGACTTCCCGAGCCTCTTTATGAATAGTATCTACATCAAAGTCATTAGAACTAAAAATATCTTCAGTGTGAATAATGGAATGAAAGACCTCAAGGGAATCTTGGGCACAGAAGGCTTCTAGGCGTGGATCTTTTTTCATTAGCTTCCCCTTCTTAATCTAAGAATATAAAGTGAAATACTCCTGTAAGGTAGGATATTTCTGAAGTTTGTACATCGTTTGGATCAGCAGCATCAGGCAGGTCAGCTCGAGCCAATCTGATGAGCCCTTCTTTACTAGCTTCTATAAGGTAGCTTTTGTACTGTTCCTCAGTGAGTCCAAAATCATTGCCCTCAATTTTAAGTTGCTGCCAAACATGTGAAATGAATACTTTGTTATTGCCAAACCAACCAGTTTTACTATTCTTTGCTGCTTCTTTAACCTTTACTGCAAAGGCTTCTAAACTAAACGCTGTTACTTTGCTAGGCTCATCTTCAACTTTAGCCCCATCTAAAGCTTTTAGCAAAATGGCATTACGTAAAGTGAGTGAGTTGGCATTCTTTTTCTGGTCCAGAAGCAAAGATGCTAATTCTCTAAGAGGTGCATAGGCCTCAAGTGGCAAATTGTAATGCTTACGCAAAATAGCTACGCTAAGTTCTTCAGCAGCACCTATAGATCTTAATTGTTTTTTGCTATTTGGAGTAGGCAAATCTAAAGCTACAGCCACAAGATATTTCTTGATGATTTCCCAAGGTTGTTTATATTCTGAGGCAGAAAAGCTTACTATACCCAAAAATTTTAAAATGTGCTTTTTACCTTTAGTTGTTAGTAGATAGCGACCTTTATTAGGAGAACTAAGCCAATTAGCATTTAATAACCCTGCTAGTTCTTTTTCTATTAATTTTGCCCAGATATCTTGCCTTTGGCTTTTAAAGGCTTTTAAGTTCTTTTTTAACTCCCCAGTTGTATAACCCTCATCTCGCAGTAAAAAACGTGCCAAGATAACCTTTTGTAAGGGAATTTGTTTTGTTTGCATATTCCACTCCTCAAATCTAATTTTTACTACACTTTAAGATGGACATCTATAAAAGTTTGCTCCATAAAGGCCAAAAAATTCCCACTACCTGCTTATTGCACATTTTCAGCATTAAAGCAACTTTGTTGATGCTCTAGAGCTTCATCAATAGTTGCTAATATAGCTTCTTGCTTTTTAACAACATCCTCTGCCAGAAAACGTAGTACTAGAAAACCCTCCTTTTGTAGCAAAAAATCTTTGGCCCTATCACGCCTATAATTTTCAGGCTTTTGAAAGTGATAATAGCCATCAATCTCTATTGCTACCTTTAGGTATCTAGCCAACATATCAATTTCCATTGGTCTATTACCAAAAGTAACCTCTCTTAACTTACCATTTAATTCAAAAATACCGCTAGTGCTGGCTTGGGACTCGAGTCTTGCAAAGATATATCTTTCTGCTTCACTGCGAGCAGCATCTCTCTCAGTTTTAGTTGCCTTGGTAGAAATATCTTGGGTCTTGTTTGCCACCACTAGAAATTCTTCTAGCAGGTTTGCCGTGGCTCCCTGCTCAGCCAATTTATAGAAGGATTCCTTTGTATCAGCAGACAATTTCTCAGGTTGTTTAGACAGCAATTCTTTCAGTTGGGGTTTGGTTAGAGAGGGAATCTCAATTACTCCCTCACGTAACAAGGCTTTAGCATGAGATTCTGCTGCTGAAGACAAGTAAGCTTTAAAAGTATTAGGTTCTATAGCTATCGCCAAAGGTAATTCGGGCAAGCTACTAGCAATATCAGCAAGCGTTATAAATGTATCCGTAGTGCTATTGGAAGTACCTACCTCAACTAATAGTGTTGGAAACTGTGTTACTGGTACTATCTCGGCTAATGCTGCAAAGATAGTTCCAGGGTTTGATTCATTTATGGTTTGTATTTGCTCGAGTTCAATATCTTTATCTTGAGTAATATTTTCAGTTAAATAGCGTAAGAGTTTCTGTGCCTTGCCAGAAAGCACACTGATGTCTGTTGCTTGCCAGAAAATATTTAATTCATAGGCATTAAACCCTCTAAGACGTGCTCTACACTGTTCTAAAGACCACTCTCCTTGCTTGGCTAAAAAGCTTAAGGCATAGCTGTAGATATTTTCTTCCTGGATTAATTTAGCAAGCCAAAATTTGACAAGCTCTTCTTGGAGTCTAGCTTTAGTTAAGGTAGTTGATAATTTATGAGTTCTTGCCCAACGCTGCCAATAATCAACACAGCCTAGTACAGGACCAACTAAAGCAGAAATGGTAGGAATTCTTTGCTTCCGCCTTTGTTGGTGACGATCAAGAAGAAAATCTATTTCCTCATTATTCTTATTTAGCATCACTGTTATTTATAACTTGGGTAATGTTACCCCTGTTTGCCCTTGATATTTGCCTTGGCGATCAGCATAGGTAACTTCAGGTTTATCTCCTTGAAAAAAGAGCAGTTGCACTATGCCCTCATTGGCGTAGACTTTTGCTGGTAAGGGTGTAGTGTTAGAAAGCTCTAAAGTTACGTGGCCATGCCACATTGGCTCTAGAGGCGTGACATTGGCCACAATTCCACACCTTGCATAACTTGATTTACCTAAGGCAACTACCATAACATCACTTGGTATGCGCATGTACTCTACAGAACGGGTTAGCACAAAAGAATTAGGGGGAATTATACAAGTTTCTCCCTCAGATTCTATGAAACTACTAGTATCAAAATTCTTTGGATCGACCACAGCATTAAATGCATTAACAAAGATACGCCATTCAGGAGCAGCACGTAAATCATAACCAAAGCTAGAAAGCCCATAGCTAATGATCTTTTCTTGTTTGTCTTGACGAATAAGTCTATCTTCAAAAGGTTCGATCATACCTTTATCAGCTTGTTCTCTAATCCACCAGTCTGGTTTTATACTCATAAAAGTTAGTGTAACTCAATTTTTGTACCCAAATGATGCCTTGTTCTCGTAATAATGGGAACAAGGAATTAAAATGGTAGGGCTTTACTATGCTATCTACCTAACTACTAAATTCTAACTTTTTACAGGCACTAATTACCCCAAAAGTTTTCACAGGAATTTTAAATCCCCACTTAATTATGCTACTGAATTAATAACTGTTAGCTGGCTCACATTCGCATTTTTTGCACTAGCTTGATTTGATAAAAACTTCTCAATCTCTTTAGAGCTTAAAGGTTTAGAAAAAAGATACCCTTGCCCAAGATCACAGCTTAAGCTTTGCAGTTTAGCTAGTTGAGAACTGGTTTCTATTCCCTCAGCGACTACTTCCATACCAAGGCTATGAGCTAACGCTAGAATCATTTGTACAGTGGGTGCCTCACTTTCAGAATGCTTTATATGCTCTATGAAGGCTTTGTCTATTTTAAGGGTGTCTATAGGAAATTCATGTAAACGACTTAAAGAAGAATAGCCTGTTCCAAAATCGTCTATACAAAGCCTCACACCTAATGCTCTTATCTTCTGTAGTAAATTAGCTTGCTCTAAAAGGTTGTCAAACAAACTACTCTCTGTTATCTCGAGCTTTAAAGAAGATACTTTAAGTTCAGTTTCCCCTAAAGTATTAATAATGCGTTGTAAACAATCAATATGCCTAAGTTGCAAAGGAGAAAGGTTTACGTTTATTACAAGGTCTGCTTTTTCAAAGCGTTTTTGCCAATGATGCACCTGCTTACAAGCTTCTTTTAGAACCCACCAACCCAAGTCATTAATTAATCCTGTCTCCTCAGCCAAAGGGATAAAGATACCTGGTGGTACAGCACCTCTTTTAGGATGTATCCAGCGTAAAAGAGCCTCAAAACCATAAATCTGCTTAGTAGCTAGAGAAAGTATAGGTTGATAATGAACATATAAATTAGATTCTTGACCTTCAGAGCAAGCAGCAATTGCACGTCGCAAATCCTTTTCTAGAACCAAGCGTTTCAGATTTTTAATCTGCATAGAGCTTCCAAATATTGCATAATGACCTTGGCCCTGGGTTCTAGCTTTATGAAGGGCCGTACTGGCGTCTCGCAAAATGTTTTTTGCATGTTTGTAGCCAATAGCACTAGTGCTTATACCAATGTTAGCATTGAGTGAGACCTGATATTGACCAATCTGAAGGGGGGCTCGCAAGCCCTTAAAAAGGTTCTGTATTATACTTCTTATTTCCGAGGGCTTATTTAGACCTTTAAGTAGCACTGCAAATCTATCTTCGCTTAAGCTTGCTAGCATAGCTTTTTCGGGCAAATTGTTTTTTAGGCGATGAATAGTCTCTTTAAGTAGCCGTTGACTAACAGATTCACCTAATAGGTCTTGCATAGATCTAAGTCGATGAATTTCTAAAACCAATACTGCAAACATATCTAAAGTTTGACCAACGGCTTCCTTAATACTCTCTAAAAGAAAGTAACGGTTAGGCAAATGGCTTACTGGATCATAATGTGCTAAATATTGTAATCTTTCTTGGGTCTGTTTGTGCTTTATTATTTCCTTTTCTAAAGCAGCAGTTCTTTCAGAAACATGATTTTCAAGCTCACTATTTAATGAGAGTATCTGTGTTTCAGCAGTAAGGCGTTTACGCACTGCCTCATGCAACTCTAAGTTTTTACCTATTAAGGCTTTTTGTAAGTTGGCAATTGTTAATTGGTGTTTGACTCGAGCAACTACTTCCTCGAGCTCAAAGGGTTTGGTTATATAATCTGCTGCCCCCACCTCAAAAGCCCTAGCTTTATTCACCCCTTCTAAAAGGGCGCTTATGAAAATGATAGGAATTCTTTTAGTGTTTCTATTTGCCTTAAGTTGGCTACAGAGTTCATAGCCTGTTATATCAGGCATACTAATATCTAAAAGAATCAGATCAGGCAACTTTTCTTGCAAGTACTGCAAAGCAAGTTCACCAGTATTGCAAGTTTCTACTTCATAACCTTTAGTCTTTAAGAAAGTCTGAAGTAATTGCAGCATAGCAAACTCATCATCTACCACCAAAATTTTAGTAGAAGGTTTCTGAGGTTGCACTTCACTCTCAAACTGATTGGACATATTGTTATGCTCGTACTCCACTAGTTCGCACTTTAAAATCTTAATAATAATATTTAGCAGCTATAGCATTATTGCTTTGTTTCTCAACAATTATGGTAAACCACCACTTCTTAATGAATTAAAGTTTAGCCCTAAAAGTCTTTCGCATTACTTACAATTTAGTATAATATAAAACTCCTATAAGTTAGGAGATATGAGTTTTATATTACCATTCAGATTAGAAAGGCTAGCAACATGCTATAAGTAACAATTCCCCTCAAATTTTTGTCTAGAATCTAGTTAATTATTTCACTCTTTAAACTCCTAACAGTTAAGAGACTATTCTAGTTCTAGCGGATTGCTCAACTGAAAAAATGAGATTCTAAATGTGATGTCATTAGCTTCATAATATCCAAGAGGAAATGTGGCGCAGAGTCGCCTAAAACCATATCTTGACACTCAAGATTAAATTTGTTAAATTGCGAGCTAATAAGAATGAGCTATAAAGTTGCATTTAGTGCTTATTTTTAACTTTAATTTGGTTGGCCAATAGGCCAATAAATTACTTGGGTCCTAAATATTAAACTGGCTCTCAAGTTAAAATTTGTTGGTTAGTCAATCTAGGAATTGGAGTTTAATCTTACAAAAGTTTGGGAGTCTTCCCAAAAATCATTTTGGAGGTTTTGTAATTGTGAGAAAGTTATTTACTGGTATTTTCTTAATTCTGTGTGGTATAGGGTTTTCCCAAAGTGCGGAGTTACTGAAACGTCAAGCTATAATCAACTATGCCAATATTGTTCATACTAGTTATGAAGATTCTCTTTGGTTAGTACAAGATCTTGAAAAGAATATTACAGCATTTGTAAATGACCCTTCTGAACAAACTTTACAAGATGCTAAAGATGCTTGGTTAGCTGCTCGAGAAATCTATGGCCAAACTGAAGCATATCGCTTTTATGGTGGGCCTATAGATGATGAGGATGGTCCTGAAGGTTTAATTAATGCTTGGCCCCTTGACGAAGCTTATATTGATTATGTTGAGGGTGCTCCTGATTCAGGAATTATTAATAATGTTGCTGAGTATCCTAACATTACTAAAGAACTTTTGATCTCCCTTAATGAACAAGGCTCTGAAGAAAATATCTCTGTGGGTTTCCATGCCATTGAGTTTTTGCTTTGGGGGCAAGATCTTGATCGTGATGGTGCAGGGGCACGTCCCTTTACAGACTATACCTTTGCTGAAAATGCTGAAAGGCGTAAAGCTTATTTATCAATTACTAGCAAGCTTCTTACAGAAAACCTCGCAGATTTAGTTGACGAGTGGAATCCTAGAGGTACTGGTTATAGGCTGCAATTTCTAGCCTTACCTGCAGATGAAGCCCTTGCCAACATCCTTACTGGTATAGGTGTACTGGCCAAATCTGAACTAGGAGGTGAGCGTATCTTTACTGCTTATGACAATCAAGACCAAGAGGATGAGCACTCTTGCTTTAGCGATAACACCCACCGTGACATAGCAGCTAACTTTGCAGGGATTAAAAATGTCTACTTCGGCACATACATACGCCCTAATGGTGATGTAGTAGTAGGTGCTTCTATTGCTGATGTGCTCGAGGTTGTTGATCCCATTTTAAACGCTGATGTAAAAGCAATTCTTACTAAATCTGAGCAACATGTTGAAAATGTACATGTGCCTTTTGACCGTGCTATCACTGATGAACCCCACCGTCAAGGGGTATTTGATCTTGCTGTAAGTCTTTTTGACTTGGGTGATAACATTGCTCAGACAGCTAGTGCTCTTAACCTTACTATAAGCACTGCTTTACCTGAATGAAGTCAAATAAATCCGACCTTGACACTCAAGATTGTGTTTGTTACCATTACTTTTTAGAGGTAATTAGTAGAGCTGGTAATCAATTTGTTAAGTATTGAGTCATTAATTTAGGATGGTCAGGCTATATACTATAGTCTTTAACAATCCCGTCATAGAGGAAGCCCCTAGAGCTTGAAAGGACTCTCAGTAAACCTCCAAATGTTCTCTAGGGGTTTTAGCCTAACCCATGAGGGTTGTGCCTACATTTATAGTAGCACCCTTCATAAAATTTAGAAAAGAGGTTTTTGCATTGAGCTTAGCCACTTCAACCAAAGGATTTCAACTATGCTTTTTATCTCTACAAAAAATTTTTTTAGAAAGGGTTTTTATGAAAAAGTTATTGGTTCTTTTTCTCCTTCTTTTTAGTTATAGTTTGGCACAAAATATAACTTCTCTAAAGCGCCAAGCTGTTCTTAACTATGCAACCATAGTTAGTGCTAGCTACCAAGATTCTCTCTTGCTAGCAAAAAGTCTTGAACGTAGCATTATGGCTTTTGTAGCCAACTCCTCTGAAAGCACTCTGCAGGACGCTAAAGGGTCCTGGTTGGCTACTCGAGATGTCTACGGTCAGACAGAAGCATATCGTTTTTACGGTGGACCTATAGATGACGAAGATGGTCCTGAAGGTTTACTTAACGCTTGGCCCCTTGATGAAGCTTATATTGATTACGTCGAGGGCAACCCTAATGCTGGTATCATTAATAATGTAGCTGAGTATCCCCAAATCACTAAAGAGCTTTTACTCTCTCTTAATGAGCAAGGAGGGGAGGAAAATGTTTCTGTAGGTTTTCATGCCATTGAGTTCTTACTTTGGGGACAGGATTTAGACCGTGAAGGCGCAGGTGCTCGCCCTTATACAGACTTCACTACCGCTACAAATGCCGAGAGACGCAAAGCCTACTTGCTAATTACTAGTAGTCTACTGATTGAGAATTTAGAGGAATTAGTAGCTGAGTGGGATACTAGAGGTAACAACTACCGAACGCAATTTCTAGCACTACCTCCTGATGAAGCCCTTACCCATATTTTAACAGGAATAGGTGTATTAGCTAAGTCTGAGCTAGGTGGTGAGCGTATTTTTACTGCCTATGATAATCAAGATCAAGAAGACGAGCACTCTTGTTTTAGTGATAATACTCATAGTGATATCATTGCCAATTTTAAGGGAGTTCAAAATGTTTATCTAGGCACCTATACACGTCCTTACGGTAGTGTGATAAGTGGTGTTTCCATTGCTGATGTCTTGGAAGCTACAAACCCTGCTCTGAATGCTGAAGTAAAGGCGCTACTTCATAAATCAGGGCAACAAGTTCAGAATGTGTATGTGCCCTTTGATCGTGCTATTACTGACGCACCACATCGTCAAGGGGTGCTTGATTTAACTCAAAGCCTCTTTAGTCTAGGTGATAACATTGCTCAGACAGCTAGCGCTCTTAATCTTACAATAGACACTTCTTTGCCAGAATAAAGTAGGGGTTAAAAGTTTTTGTAAGTAATTAAGTAATTTAATTTTGTAATAGTTAAATGCCTAGAGGTAGTTAGCAGTCAGAAGCCAGCATGTCAAGCCCTACTGGTTTCTGGCTTCTATCTTAAGTTTCAAATGGAAACTTGCAAGTATATAAATAAGCTTTCTAGGATATTTCCTTTTAACAGCAAGGGACTGGGTGTTGCCAATGTCAGACTAAGAGGAGTTTCAAAGCACGTATGGGAACAACTAATTTAGGGATTGGTAGACACTACTTAAATATTTTCTTTTTGCTAAGTGTAGTTATAATGGCTTCTTCCATGGTACAAGCAGAAAGTGTATGTCAAGATTGGGCAGAACTTTTCGATGGAGAATATCTTTACTCTAATAATGTTTGGGGTAAGGGTGAAATAACAACCAGTGAACAGTGTTTGTTAATTAGGGGTGAGGGTGATGAGCTCGAGCATGGCTGGAGCTGGCAATGGCCTACTGAAGGGGCTGACAGTAGCGTTAAAGCCTACCCGGAAGTAATATATGGTCATAAACCTTGGAGTGATCATTCTACAACTCCACGATTGCCTATTCAACTGGCTGAATTGGCAGCTTTACAATTAGATTATGCCATAGTCACAGAAGCTACTGGGGTTTATAACTTAAGCTTGAATTTATGGTTAACTGATAGCGCCAAATCCACACCTGAAAACGTTGTTCATCAGATTACTATTCAATTACAACATGAATGTATAACTCCTGCAGGTAAGCTTATAGGAACAGCAACAATCGGGGATCAGTCTTATGATAGATATTCTGGTGAAGTAGAAGATTGGCAATATACTGCTTTTACCAGTAAATCAGCACAACCTAAAGCCCATATTTCCTTAAAGGCTTTCTTAGATTATTTAATTAGACAAAATAAGCTTTCTAACAAACATTACTTGGCTGCTATAGAGCTGGGGAATGAAGTGGCTAGTGGTCAAGGCACCACTTGGCTACAAAAATTTGAGATTACCACCATAGATCTGCCCCCTATTAGTGAATCAGCTATACTATTAGCACAAAAAGTAGATATGGCTACGCTTGATGAAAAAGCAGACTTTTGGGCACAAACTACTGAACTAATTGTGCCTACTGAAGCAGCACATGAACATTTACCAAATGGTTCACACGTAAGACTAAGAGCAGCTTATGATGATGAAAACATAGTTATTCGCAGCCAGTGGTATGATTCCACTAAAAGCATCTTAAAAGAAGCTTGGCATTGGGAGGGCAGTGGTTTCAGTAAACACGGTAATGAAGACAGACTTATGCTAGGTTTTCCCATAGAAAATAACCCTGAGTTTTCTAGTAAGGGCTGCACAGCAGCTTGCCATAATACCTCAGATTATGAAAGTGATTGGTGGATGGGTTCTGAGGACGAAGATTTTCGCTACGATGTCTGGCATTGGAAATCTGCTGTAACGAATCCTGTTGACCAAGCTGAAGATATGTGGCTGGGCATAAAGCAAGATCCCTTTGAAGCTAATAGTAGTAATTATAGTGATTATACTGAGAGTGGAGGGTATGTAATTAACATTGCTCCTAACGAAATAGAGCCCCTGTTTATGCCTTCTGAGGGCTCGAGTAACCTCATGTTTAGTGGTGAAGAAATTGATTTAGACACTGATAGCCTTACTGAAGGGGATATAATTCCCGGTTATATACTTAGTCCTTTTGTGGGCTCGAGTGGCGATGTTGACGCTAAGGGTATATGGGTTGATGGTGAGTGGGTTGTGTTGCTCAAACGGCCACTAGACACCGGAAACGACGATGACGTTGTGTTTACCCCCCCTAAACCAGTACCTTTCGGACTTGCTATTACTGACGATGCTGCTGGCCTTGACCACACTTACACTCCAGAAGTTTTGATCTTACGCTGGAAACGCTGAAGTCATGTCTGTAACACTAAAAATAATTATTCCTACTAGAGTTGTTATGGTGCTTGAAAGAGAGATGAGGAGATGAGGAGCAGGATGGAGTTTTTTGAAACAAGATATTCATTCCTTGCCCACTTATTATTAGCATATGTCTAAAGAAAAAGACAATAAAATTAGCCGCCGCCTTTTTTTCTTAGGCATTCTAGCAACTGCTGGAGCTAGCGTTTTGGGTTTGGGTGCTGCTGCCATGCGCTTTTTTATAGGAGATTCCCTCAAAGCTAGAAAACAAAGCTGGATAAAATTAGACGAGATTAACAACTTAACTGCTAATAAAATCCACAAAACAGTAGTAAACATTCGCAGCAGAGATGCTTGGCGCAGAGTGGAAGACAGTAAAACAGTTTATGCTTTTAGCGAGGATGGTCAAAACTACACTGCCTTAGATGCTACTTGCACTCACTTAGGCTGTTTAGTTCGTTGGAAAGAGGATGATCAGCACTTTAGTTGCCCTTGTCATAAGGGTATTTTTTCTAAAGAAGGATTAGTGGTCAGTGGTTCCCCCACTAAGCCTCTAAAGCAATTAGAAATCAAGGTTGAAGATGATTCTTTATTTGTTCTTATTTAAAGAACAGGGGTTTTTTGCCAAAGAGCAAGTCAAAAAGTTTGCCCTAACGAGGTGAGGATCTACCGTGTCGAAAATGTAGGATGTAAGGGCAGACCTGTTTGCCCTTGCCTACACATATACACCTAATGCAAATCAAATGGATTGCCAAATTATACAAATTGCTGCCCGAAGCAAATTATGTGATTTTCCGCCGAAGGTCGAGCACAAGATTCACCCCTACCAAATGATGTAATTCACCCTTTTTAATCCTAAACTTACTACCCTATGGAAACAACATGCAAAAAATGAACTTTTTCAATCAACCAATTCCTTTATATGTACAAAGGAACGTTCTCTTTGCCCTAGGTGGCTTAACCCTAACAAGCATCATTTTGCAATTTATAAGCGGCATTATGATGACCTTTTATTATACCCCTAGCATAGAAAGTGCTTATAACAGCGTAGACTACATCACCTATTCTGTCCCCCTAGGATGGCTAATGCGTGGTTTACATGTCTATAACGCTAGTGCTCTTTTCATTCTTATCTTTTTGCATTTAGTGCGTACATTTTTTAGTAGCGCTTATAAAAAGCCTCGAGAAATCACATGGCTGACAGGTGTATTTTTATTACTGCTGGTAGTTGGATTTGCCTTTACTGGCGCACTATTGCCTTGGGATCAACATGGTTATTGGGCTACTGTAGTAGGCACACAAATTGTTGCTTCTTTACCCCTTATAGGCGAGTGGCTTGCTCAAATCATGCATGGGGGCAGCAGTTTAGGACAGCTTTCTTTAACTCGCTTCTATGCCATGCACGTTATCATTTTGCCCATATTACTATTTATTTTGTTAAGTTGGCACTTTAAACAACTCCGCCACGGGTTTGCTCCTTCATTAATTAAGCATAGCAAACATTTTTTAAAGCGCTCGGTACCCTTTTTTCCTAATAGGCTTTTTGTACATACTTTTCTAGCAACTTTGCTCGTAGCTACCTTAGCTTATATAAGTTGGAAAGAACGCCCCTTTGAATTTCCTGCTGACCCTAGTAGTACTAATTATGTACCATTTCCTAGATGGTATTTTTTAGCTCCCTATCAGCTTTTTGAGTATTTCCCGGGACGATTAGAACCTATTGCGTCAATACTTATTCCAATTGTTGTTATCAGCAGTATGTTGTTACTACCTTTTCTAGACAAGAACAGTGAACATCGCCCTTGGCGTAAACCACTAATTTCTATCATAGGCCTTTTATATATTTTGGGAATAATCTTCTTAACGGTGCGTGCCCTACTTTGAAATTGGCTCGAGCTGTGCTAGAGCCATCTCTTTATCTTTACCAGTAACCTGTACCTACTAAAAGTAATTAGCTTTGCAGAGTTAGCAGGACGATTGCTCAGCATGTTGGTTTGTTGCGTTTGGACTACATATGTTAGACCCTGACAGGATTAAAGCAAAACATTGTAAGAGTAGGGGTTTAAGGGACATCGCCCTAATAGTAGATAATCCAGGTTATTCTTTGATATAGTCTTTCTGCAAGTAGTCCTATACATGTAATGATGAATTGTAACTATGCACAAAATACCAGATTTGCAATGTGGTTAGCTAATTTCTTTGAAAAATATGGATATAACCATTTTTCACTACATTTCCTGAGTGACAGTTTGGACAGCGCAAATTGTTTTCTTGTTTTATTTCCATAAGATATTTTCACATGACAAAGTTTCATCATTACATGAAGGGCACTACCACTGCTTCCTGCCCCTAGTTTCGGCTGTATTTTATGTCCTAGAATCGGGAGTTAATAACTCAGAATTTTCCTGTTCTACTAATCTGCGAATAACCCCATTAGTTAAGTTCATATGATCAAATACCCAACTTTTAAAAGAAAGGCACAATATTTCCAATAAATACTTATCTATCTCCCCCTCTTCAATCTTACTTCTCAGTATTTCATATGCATCAAAAAAGTTCTTGTTTATGCTTGAGGTCTTTTCGTTTGGTTGATGGCCATGTGTGGTTACCAACTCTTTCTCATAAGAAAGGTGAGCCCTTACACGTGCACCCAAAAGTACAACCACTCTTTTTAGTTCCCTAAGATCCAAGCTATCCTCCTTTAGTATTTTCTCTAAATCATCAATTAAAGTGAGTAATTTCTTATGTTGTCTATCAATCTCCCGTAACCCTGTTAAATATTTATCTTTCCATGAGAAGGCCATATTTACCTTTCCATAGTGCACCATCTATTAAGATAAGGCTTTACCAGTGAATCTAGATAGTTAAGTTCTCACTTTAAGCCAATATTTACTAAAATTACCCTTACTATAGAAGTGCTCAGAAAGGTTTAAGCCTTCAAGAGATGGTAAGTTTTATAAATAACGTTGCGTTGTAAACCTAAACGAGATAGTATATATATCACTAAGTTGAGGGTTAGTTATAAAGAGCCTTTATTTTTACAGAAACTTGAACAAGGGTAGAGAATGGAGCTTTTACAGTGATTGTTGCTTTAATATATTACTACCTTTAATTATTGTTTGCTCAAAAGCTAATTAAGTTTTATATTTAACTAGCGTAGATTGTTTTTATAGAGAGGTAAGTTTAAGTGTGAATGCAAAAGTAATAGTTGTTACCTCAGGTAAGGGAGGCGTAGGTAAAACTACCACCACAGCTAATGTGGGTACTGCCCTTGCTAGACTTGGCGAAAAAGTTGTAGTTATTGATGTTGATGTAGGCTTAAGAAACTTAGATGTAGTTATGGGCTTAGAAGGGCGTGTGGTTTTTGATCTTATCGATGTTTTTGAAGGAAGATGCAAACTTCGGCAAGCACTTATTCGAGATAAGCGTATTTCCACCCTTTTCTTGCTTGCAGCCTCACAAACTCATGATAAAAGTGTCCTTGATGAAGAAAAGATGCAGAAATTAATACAAAACCTCTTGGAGCAAGGTTTTGATCGCATTCTTATAGATAGCCCCGCAGGCATCGAGGTAGGATTTCAGACTGCTTCTAGCGCTGCTGACGGTGCTTTGGTAGTAGTTAATCCTGAAATATCTAGCGTCAGAGATGCTGACCGTATAATTGGTCTTTTAGAAGCTCGAGGTATTTATGAGGTAAGGCTTATTGTTAACCGCATTCGTCCCGAGATGATTAAGAAGGGTGATATGCTCGAGATTGAAGATATCCTAGAAATCCTAGGAGTAAAACTCATAGGCATTGTACCTGAAGACCAAAATGTTTTAGTTTCAACTAATATAGGTAACATTTCTAGTCTTGATGGTCAAAGTAAAGCTGGATCTGGCTTTAGAAATATTGCTAGAAGGCTGCGAGGAGAAGATGTGCCGTTTATGTCTCTAGAAAGTGGCGGTGGTTTAATGGTAGGGCTTAAAAGACTTTTTGGGGGCAGATGATGTTTAAAATATTTAGCGGTAAAAAAAGCAAAGATACTCTTAAGGATCGTCTTAAGCTTGTGCTTACTTATGACCGCGCTCAGATTTCTCCAGGTAAAATGGAGGAGTTAAAGAAAGATCTTCTAGCAGTAGTGCAAGGTTATTTCCCTTTTGAACGTGATTCCATTGATATTCAGATAGAGCAACAAGAGGACAGTATGCGTCTTGTTGCTAACTTGCCATCCAGTCACAAAATTTCACCCTAAACAGATTAGTCACTGTCTACTACGCTTAGGCCTAAATCTCACAGGGTCGTATAAATCACCAGTTGTTTTTTCTAGTGGTCTTTTTTCCCTATTATAATGCTCGCGTAAGTCATCTATCTTGGTGCGGTTCCATAAAGGTACTCCTGCTACATAGGCAGCTCGAGCTATCAAGTGTGTAGCCACTGGTGCTGTAGCAATTACAAACAAACTAATAGCAATAGCCTTAATGGTTACACTAAGATTATCAAAATGATTTGCTAGTGCCAACATTAGGAAACCTATACCTACAGTACCAGCCTTAGTGGCTGCGTGCATACGTAACATTAAGTCGGGCATGCGCAGTACTCCAAGGCTAGCTACTAGCATAAAAGAAATTCCTAATAATAAAAATAGTGCTTCTAGTATAGTGTTCATAGGCTCTCTGCTTCTTCTTCAACAATACTAGTATCAGTAGACTCACCACTAAATTGACGCTCTGCACTCCACAAAGTATATCTAGCAAAAGCTACAGTACCTAAAAAAGAGACTAAAGCTAGCGCTATAGCTGCATCTAGATAAACTGCCTCACTCCTATCGAAACTGTAAAGTGCAATAAAAGCAATAGCTAGAATGCTAATTACATCAAGTGACACTACTCGATCAGGTAAACTAGGTCCACGTACCAATCTTATAAAAGTAAGTAAAAATGCTATGGATAGGGCTATAAACCCAAACTTTATTGTTACTGCTAATATTGCTTCAGGCATCAGCTAAAACTCCCTTGGCCCTAGTTTCAAACTTCTCTTTTATATCTTTACGCAACTGTTTAACATTTTTGATATACATAGCATGGATGTAAAGAATACGTTTATTAGGATTATCTTTATCACTGATAATGTCAAGGCTTAAAGTTCCGGGAGTAAGTGTGATGGTATTAGCTAACAAGGTGGCTTGAAAATCAGTAGTGTCTTCGTCTAATGCTATACCCACCACACCGGGGCGGATTTTGTTATCAGGAGTCACAACTTCCCAAGCTACTCTAAAGCTAGAGATTAATAATTCTTTTAAGAAAAATAAGATAAAGCCAAAAGTGCGCCAAAGGCGAGTAAGGTAATCTTCACTACCTAGTGCTCTTCTTGTTATTAACAGTACAAGGCTACCTAGTGCAAAACCTACCATTAGGTTTAGGCCAGTAAATTTTCCAGATATGGCTGACCAAACAAGGGCTAGTAAAAAATTAAGGGTAAAAAATTCACTCATTATCAATAACTTTCTGAAACAGATATAGACTTTTAAGGTAGAGAGTAATATGTCATGCTTCCTACAATGGCTTGGCTAATTGCTTGATCATATAAGTAAATATACCAACAACTTTCCGAGGATTTTTAATGTAGTAGTTTTCAATATCTATATAAGCAGTGTTTGCTTCTAACTTTAAGAATTTCCATGCATGTCCTGTAGTAACTGCACCGTAGATGCAGGGCATTTCTTTACCTTCTCGAGCATTATAAATCTTAGCAGCTATCATTTCAGCAATGCACTGTCCCAGCCCACTAATGATTTTTTCGTTCTTTGCCTCAACTACCGTTACAATAGGAGCATCTAAAAATAACTGTTCTGAAGAACTACTGATAATAAAATCACAAAAGCCATTTAAGCCCCTTTCTTTATCTACAGTAAAATCTATGCCTGAAAAAAAGCTAACTTGCAACTGATTTTTGATCTCTAAAAAGATATTGATGATAATTAATTCAGAGCTAGCCTTTTCCGTACTTATCGCTAGGGCAATAGGTATGTTCTGCTTAAGAGTTTCTGATAAAAAGTCACTGATTTCCACTTCTGGAACTGTGGAGAACAGGTCTTGGTTTTCTACTAGCTCTAAGCCAAATTCAGATTTTACTTTTTTTAGATTAAAATCGCTGTAGGGCATAACGTACTATTTGCTTTCTTTAAATACAGCACTACTATATTGTTCAGGCTGCAAAAGTTGTTCGGCAGTGCGTCCGGCTAGGTTATAAAAGGGATTAGGCCAGAAACTAATGGTAAGAGTCAAGATTGCTAAAGCTACAATAGGTAGATAAAGTCCTTTTAAGGATAGCTTTTTTTGTAAAGGCCCTTCATCTTCTGCTGGTGTCCAGAAAACTGCTTGCCAAATTCGAGTTACTGAGAAAATAGTAATTAAAGCACCTACTACTAAAACAAAAGTTATAAAGTAAGCTTCTGATTCTAAACTTGCTTGTATTATAAAGAGCTTAGCCCAGAAACCCGAAAAAGGTGGGAATCCTGCTATAGATAAACCACAAATCAAGAACAGTACTGATAAAAGTGGTTTGTGCTTATAAAATCCTCCCAAGCGTGTAATTGAAAAACTACCCATAAACTTGTAAGCAATGCCAGCTATCAAAAATAAGCTAGTTACTACAATTATGTCCTCTAAAAAGTAAAATACTGTTGCCTGCAAGCCAGAATAGCTTAGTAATGCTAGACCAACAAGCATGTAGCCTACTTGGGCAATTACATGAAACGATAGGATCTCGAGCAAATTATCTCGGATAATAGCCCCAAGAACACCTGCTAAAATGGTTATGGCAGCTAAATATAGCAAAATAGTGTGACTGTAGGCAGTGTCATGCACAAAAAGCATAGTAAAGACTCTTACTAAGGCATAAACACCTACTTTGGTAAGCATCCCAGCAAAAAAAGCTGCTATAGCTACTGGTGGAGCAGGATAAGCAGCAGGTAACCAAAAAAACAGAGGAAAGATAGCTGCTTTCATGCCAAAAGCTACTAGGAAGAGCATAGCCACTGCAGTGACTAAGTGCGGAGGTGCGTTGGGAATCTGCAGGGCTAAATCAGCCATATTAAGTGCACCAGTTAAACCATAGAGCAATCCTGTAGCACTTAGAAACAAAGATGAGGCAACTAAATTAATGAGTACATAGTTAAGAGCACCTTTTAGCTGTTTCTTCTCTGAGCCTAGTGCTAGTAGTACGAAAGAAGCAATTAAAAGTACTTCGAACCAAACGTAGAGATTAAAAAGATCTCCAGTTAAGAAAGCTCCACAAAGTGCTGCACAAAGAATTTGGTAAAGAGGATGGTAACCATAGTGCTCCCTAGCCTCATCTATATTGGCTCGAGCATAAATTCCCACTGCTAAAGCAACTATTCCAGTAATTACTACCATGATCACACTTAAAAGGTCAGCAGTAAAACTAATGCCAAATGGTGCGGGCCAGTTGCCGATTTGCACCACTTGAACACCCCTGCTCAAAACAATAAAAAGCAGAAAAAGAGTGCTTAGCAGTAAGAGGATTGAGCTAAGTAGGCTAATTAGACGTTGCCAGAAAATACTAGAACGAATAATCAAAAGGATAGCTGCTGCTGTGAAAGGAATTAAAAGGGGTAAAATTACAAACCAGTTCATACTAATTGCTTACAAGCGCTGCTTCCGTCATAATTCTTTGTTTTGCTATTTCACAATACTTTTCATCTATTTCTATACCTATACCACGCCTACCATTACTATGTGCCTCTATCAAAGTAGTACCACTACCGCAAAAAGGATCAAAAACCAAGTCATCGACATAGCTAAACAGTTTAATGCACCTATAAGGTAATTCTCTAGGAAAAGGAGCAGGATGCTCTATTTTGTTTTTACTCTTATCATTAAATGTCCAAAGACCATTGGTCCAGCTCATAAATTCTTGCTTACCAATATCAGACTTGCGACTATCCCTTGTTTTTTCCCATTCCTGCTTATATAGAACAAGAATAAGTTCTATTGGAGCTATAACGTGAGGAGCAGAAGCAGACAACCATGAACCCCAAGCAGTTCGCCTCGAGGTATCTCCTTTGTTCCATATGATAGTAGAATAGTACTTCCAACCTACATCTTGAGCAATAAGGGTCATATCAGCTCCTACACTCTTAGATCCTTTATCAAGAGGAGTGTTGAGTAACAAACGAGCTTGAGATTTACTCCACTTGTAGCAGTTACTTAACCACTTATGTGTAAATCCACAATAGTCTTCATAGGACAAGGTGTCGTCACTAGAACTATAGTCAATATCAACATTATAAGGTGGGGATGTAACAATTAAATCAATAAATTCTTTGTCAAAAAGATTTTCATTTGTAATGTTTCCTTGAAAAATTTTGACCTTTTCATAATGAAAATATTCCTCATTGTGAAAAGAGGTTTTATTCTTCTTAGTTTTGGGCGTATTTTGAACAATTTGTGTCATAAAATTAGGTTGATTTAGATCAAATTCTATTGCCAAGGGTTATTTCTTTGCTCTTGCTTGTTTAGTATTTCTTTCTCATCCGGTTCTTCAGGCAATTCTCGCAGAGCATCTAATGACAAAGCATGCACATCCCAAAAATCTTCAGCAGCTTCTTGGGATTCAAAATTTTCCGGAATATCAGCTAGGTTTTGTATTTCTTTTATGTTTGTTGTTGGAAAAGGTGTTTTACTATTAGTCATTATAGAATTTCCTTTCAGAATCAGTTGCATTTCTTGTAGAGACATACTAAGTAAATGCTGCAACAGGTACAGGACGTTCCTGTGCCAAAGTTTGCTTATGCAACTTAATACGTTCAATTTCATGTAGTGTTTTAGCCGTTAAATAGCTCTCACCACAATGTGGACAACTTATAACTGGAACATTCTCAATAACCAATAAATTCTCACCTTTACCATAACTACGAGCTACATGGCGAATGCGAGCACCTTCTTCATTACAAATGTCACATACTATCATTTCTTCCATAATCATATCAGATATACCGTAATAATTACCAATTGGCCTGTGACGCTCAGTTTAGCAACTACAATTACTAAATTACCTGCAATTGTCTTACCTTCGACAAGGTATTTCCATTCTGCTTTAACACGATCTTTTTATCTCTATGATGCTACCTGTTAGAATGCCTTGCTCAACGTCAAAAATTGATAAGTTGTCATCATTCATTTCTTCTTCAGCATGTAAAGTCATTACATACTCTTGGAGACGTATCTTCTCCTGCATTAAATTTAGGATGCGGTTATACATCTAGACCTATAGGTTAACATTCCACACAATAGCATGAATGCACAGTCTGGAAGAATCGTATGTTGATGTAACTTTACATTTTAGCTAAAGTATCTGTATCTAGGGTATTAGTTTTTCTATAAGCACTATAAAGCAAAACCAGCGCGAAAGCTGTGAAGCCAAAACTTATTACAATAGCTGTAAGAATAAGTGCTTGTGGCAAAGGATTAGCTACAGCAGTTTCTAAATGCTTTAAGTGTTCAGGGATTATTGGAGGGTTGGCTCGAGCACTCAAAGCAAATTAATAGAACCCTTACATTACAATCTAGAGAATTGCTACAATGAAAACATGCCAGCAATAGCTGAGATTTTACCGAAACTATACTTACCTTCTAGCTCAGAACTCCCTTCATCGGATGATACCCCTGTGGACAATGAAGATCAGAACTTTATACCTAACTTCCTACTCTTTTTACTTGAAAATATCTGGGCTCAGCGCCAAGATTGGTACTTCGGTGTTGATATGGGTGTTTACTATAACTATGATGAACCTGTTCCTCCCATTGTCCCTGATGCTTTCTTAAGTCTAGGAGTACAAAGACGTAAACCTAAAGGACGTTTAAGCTACACCTTTTGGGAAGAAGAAAATATCATACCTAGCTTTGTGTTAGAAATGGTTTCTCAAAAGTATGGTGGTGAATATGAAGAAAAAGCAGCTACTTATGCAAAAATAAGAGTACCCTATTACTTAGTATACAATCCCAATCATTGGCAACGCCATAACAGGGAACCTTTTGAGATATACAAACTAACCAATGGCAGTTATGAAAAACAGTTAGGTGAGCCTTGTTTTATGCCAGAGATTGGTTTAGGAATAGGGAGGGAACAGAAGGTCATTAGAGGCATAGAGAGGGAAGTATTGTGCTGGTATGATTCTTTAGGAAACAGTTACAAGAATGCAGAGGAGCAGTTAGTTGATACCAGAATTGAGTTGGTTGATACTAGAACTGAGTTGGTTGATACAAAGAAACAACTGTCTGCTTTAGAAAAAGAGATAATGGAATATAGGAAACTCTTTGGTAAATTACCAAAGGATTCTTTTTAGAGTTAAGAGATGAGCCTCCAGAACAGATTTGGCTCGAGCCTATTTAACTAAGTGTTCGAGCAACCAAAACAAATTAATAGGCGACTGTGTAGTGTAGGGCACGTTTATTCCCTCCAATCCATATTTTTGAAATAATTGATTGATAATCCTACTCATGTTTTCAGTTAGAATCAGGCATGATTAATGTAACTTTATATTTCAGCTAGGACGTCTGTGTCTAGGGTACTAGTTTTCTTATAGGCGCTATAAAGCAAAACCAAAGCAAAAGCTGTAAAACCAAAACTTATTACAATGGCTGTAAGAATAAGTGCTTGTGGCAAAGGGTTAGCTACAGCAGTCTCTAAATGCTCTAAGTTTTCGGGAATTATTGGAGGGTTGGCTCGAGCCAACCGACCCATAGTAAAAATAAGTAAGTTGATACCATTACTCATCAAACTAAAGCCAAAAATAAACTTGATTAAATTACGCCTCAGCATTAAATAAATGCCCGTAGCAAAGAGTATTCCTACAGTTAGAGAGAGAAAGATTTCCACAGTTAATCTTCGATTTCTTCTAAGCTCAAAATCATAGTAAGTGCTACACCTATGACTACTAGGTAAACCCCAAAGTCAAACAAAACTGGTGTGCCTAGTTTGACAGTTTCACCAAAAAGCTTAAATTTTAGCCATAATCCTGTTAAAAAGTTTTTAAAAAAAGGTAGTGATAACCAACCACTTAAAACAGCAATGAAAAGCCCTATGCCTAGTATGAGGTTTGGTTTGAAGGGTAGAGCCCTACGAGCATTTTCCACGCCATAAGCAATAGCGTATAGTGCAAAAGCACTAGCGCCTACTAGACCACCTATAAAGCCACCTCCGGGTGCATCGTGGCCTCTTAAGAAAAGCCATATTGAAAGTAATACTAGTAATGTTATTAGTGCCCTAGTAGCAGTACGTAAAATAACAGAATCCATTAACTATCCTCTTTTTTAGTTCTTTTAAACTTGAGTAAAGCATAAATGCCGACAGCAGCTATAGCCAATACAGTAATTTCTCCCATAGTATCAATGCCTCTAAAGTCTACCAATATAACATTTACAATATTGTGTCCTTGTCCTTGGGGCACACTTTCATGCTCAAAGTACTTATTTAGCTGATTATTAAAAGGCTCAGTCAAAACAGCTAACATAAGCAAGGTTATGGCAAGACCGCTTAAAGTTGCTATAACAGCATCGCGTAGTCTTGCTAGTTTCCTGCTGGCTTCTTCTAGTTGAAAAATGGGTAAATGTACCATGACCAAAGCCATTATGATAACTACTAAGGTTTCAATCATAAATTGAGTAATGGCTAAATCAGGCGCTGCAAAAACAATAAAAGTAAGCGCTACACTAAAACCCACAACTCCTAATGATGTAATGGCAGTAAGGCGAGTTTTAGCACGTACAGCGTTTAGTGCGCCAAATATAATCAGTAGAGGCAAAACCCAATCGTAATACCTTATAGCGTTAAGTTCTTGGGGAAGTCTAATGCCATATCTGAAAATAGTGACTAGTAAAAGTGCTGGAGTAAAAATGAAGATAAACAAAATATCACGACGCAAATTGCCAGTTTGTAAGTATCTGGTAGTAGTCTTAGCTACTATATTTAATGCATTTAAAGTCCATTCATACCAACGAGCAGGACCAAAATCTAAAAAATTATTTAGTTTATTTAGACCCTTAAAAATAATTGACCACAGAAAATAAGCAATTGTACCTAAGCCAATAGTAATTATGCTTAATAATAAGGGAGTGTCAAAAGCTTTGGGGAAAACATGTAAGTGTGACTCATACTCCTTGCCTAAGATTGCTGAAGAAGCAGAACTTATAAAATGATCGAGCAATTGAGGAAACATACCAAACGTAATTCCTAATATGGCTAAAAGGACAGGACCTAATACCATACTAAGTGGTGCTTCGTGAACTCTCTTTTTGAAAGCCCTAAGCTTCCCTAAGAATGGTTTGGTAATAACTACTACGGAAACAGCAAAAAGCCCTACATTAGCAATTAACATACCAGCTAGCAACAAAGGCCAGTTCAGTACAGCTTTATAGAGAAGTTCTTTTCCTACAAAACCTAGAGCCAAGGGCAAGCCTGCCATAGATATACCTGTAAGTAGTACTGCTACAAAAGTTATAGGCATATATTTCATCAAACCTGAAAGCTCATTTATATCACGGCTACCAGCTTCATGATCAATGGAACCTGCTGCCATAAACAAAGCACCTTTATAAAGAGAGTGGGCAAGCAGAAAAACCATAGCAGCAACTGCAGCATTTACTCCTAAAAGTAAAGTTAGAGTGCCTAGTGCTAATACCGTTGAGTAGGCAAGTATCCTTTTTAAGTCGCTACTTTTAAGTGCTAAGAAAGCAGCAGTGATTGCTGTAACCGCACCAAAAATCCCTAACACATATGCCCACAACATAGTCCCAGACATCAAAGGACTAAAGCGTGCTAGTAAGTAAATTCCTGCTTTGACCATTGTTGCCGAGTGCAAGTAAGCCGAGACTGGTGTGGGTGCTTCCATAGCATTAGGTAACCAGTAATGAAAAGGCCATTGGGCCGATTTAGTAAAGGCAGCTAGTATTAGCAGAATAAATATGGGAATGTAAAAACCACTATCTTTAATTATTTCAGGATTACTTAAAAGCTCTGTAATTTCAAAAGTACCTGCTACAAGATCAAGGCCTATTATGATAAAACCAGCTAGCATAGCTAAGCCACCTAAGCCAGTTACCAGTAAAGCTTGCAAAGCAGCTTTGCGGGAGCTTTCACTACTATGTTTGTAACCAATTAGAAAGTATGAGCTTAAGCTAGTTAACTCCCAAAAAACAAACAGGGTAATTAAGTTGCCAGCTAAGACTAAGCCGAGCATGGACGCCATAAACACCAGCAAATAGAGATAGAAACGTCCTAAGTGCTCATCACCTTTAAGATAGCCACCAGCGTAAATAACTATTAGTACACCAAAACCACTAATAAGCAAGGCGAAAAGCAAGCTTAGGCCATCGACATAAAACGACCAATAAACGTCAAAGTCTGCTAGCCAAGCAAAGCTTGTCGTTATAGTCTTGCCATGGATAACCTCGGAGAGGTAGCTAGTAAAGAAAACAAATAAGCTCATGGGCAATAACGCTAATAACCAGCCTGTTAGTTTCTTGGTGTAGCCGTGAATAAAAGGAGCTAGAAGGGCCAAAATGAAGCCAGCAAAAACACTCAAAGGTAACACAGTTTTGTTACCTCCTTATAGTTATTCATTTCATCAGTGCGAACTAAATGTGACAATTAATCCGCTATAGTTCTGATTATAACCTGTCTTTTAGCTAGATAAAGCAGAAATTGCAGTAAGCTCTAGTCCACAGTTGATTGAGTTTTTTGGCGAACAATCTCAGTGTGCTGCTCTAGATAGTCCAGCAATGTTAAGAAGTCCTCTTTAGGGTGACACCTACCTCCAATAGGGGTAAAGGCCAGGCTGCCTTCTTCCCCTGTATATAGATGATACCCCCAGTAAAAAAGTTGCTTACTATTACGAATGGCGCAATCATCAGGATCAATAAAATTGAATTTTTGATCTTGATTGCTTATGTCAGCAAAGAGTTTTTTATAGTGCTGTTTTAATATGTTAGTCTTAGAGCCATTATCACCATAGTAATTGTTAATAAGTACATAAAGAACGGCCTGCTGATTTAAATGGCGAATTTGTTTTAGGGTTGAAAGAATAACATGTCCATTTTTGTTTACACCTAACGGATTAAGTGTGGTAGGAACAAGACAATAGTTAAGTTTTTCCATCACTTCAGGAGGGTTGCGCTCAAAATCTGGTGAGCAGTCACAGATAACTATGCTAGCAGAGCTATCATCTTCTTGTTGCCATTCCTGAAAGCTCGAGACGCTAATTATATTACCCAAACCTGACTTGCTGCCCTTAACATAGATTCCTTCTGGCAAAAGTGTCTTTAAATTCTGCTGAGGGTCCAAATCAATTAGTGCAACATCGTAACCAATGAGTGCAAAAGCACCTGCTAAATGCGCACTGATAGTGGTTTTACCAACACCACCTTTAGCAGTAAACATACCAATATAAGTCTTACCATCACCATGCTTTTCTACCTCTACGAGATCATCTTCAAGAACTTCATCATCTACGGTTCCTTGAGGGTAAACCCAGTTTAGGGCATCTTGACGAAAGGTGCCAATATTTAATCTATCATCATTTAGCTGTCTGGCAAAGGTTATAGCAGGTTTAGAAAAGCCATTGGCAGAAATAAAGTATCCACCTGTGAAGTTAAATAGGCTAGCTCTTGGTGAATCTAAGTAATCTATAAATTTTTTGAGGTGAGGGGTAGGGATTCTACGGCGAAAATTTTTAACTTGTACTGCCACTGTATCTTTATCACGTTTTAAGACAAGGTCAAAGTCAGAATTATTTTTTCTAGAAATACCTACTTGCCAACCTTCTTGCCTAAAAACCTTAGCAACAGCACGCTCAAAATCTTGGAAGCTCTCATACTCCAACATGACTCCCTATATGCTAAAACAATAGGAGTATTTTATGCAATTATTGCTAGTTTGCTCAGCTTGGAAACTGCTTATGTCAGGGTGCTTTACTAAAGCTAATGTATTCATCAAGCTTAGCTATAGCTTTGCCACTAGCTATAGTTTCCCTGGCAAGCTCAATGCCAGCCTTAATATTTTCAGCCTTACTGGCCAAGTAAAGCCCTGCTCCTGAATTTAAAAGTACAGCATCAAGTTTTGCACCTGCTAAATCACCACTTAAAATCCTGCGAATTGTTTGGGCATTTTCTTCAGGAGTGCCACCATAAATCTCTTCAATGGGAAAACGCCCTAAGCTAACTTCCTCAGGGGTAAGCTCATAATTTGTTATCTGCCCATATTTGTACTCACTAACTTGGTTATTGTCGCTTAAGCCTAACTCATCTAAACCACTACCATGTACAACCATGGCATGTTCCACACCTAAACCAGCTAGAACTTTTGCATAAGTTTCCGTTAGTTCAGGTGCAAACACCCCCATAAGCTGACGAGTGGCACTAGCAGGGTTAGTTAAAGGGCCTAGTGAATTGAAAATGGTGCGTGCTTTTATGTCTGCACGTATAGGGGCTACAAATTTCATAGCGGGGTGATGCGCTCGAGCAAAGATAAATCCTATTCCTACTTCCTCTATACTTTTTGCTATCTTATCAGGGGACAGGTCCAAATTTACTCCTAGAGCTTCTAGAACATCTGCTGCCCCTGATTTACGAGTTACCCCTCGGTTGCCATGTTTTGCCACTTTTGCACCACCAGCAGCAACAACAAACATTGAGGTAGTACTAATGTTAAAAGTGTTGATCCCTGTGCCTCCGGTACCCACTATGTCTAGCAAAGGGTCATCCACTTTGGGTATCACTTTAATAGCTCTTTGGCGCATAGCCTTTGCAAAGCCTATAATTTCTTCAACCGTTTCACCCCTAGTGCGCAAGGCAGCCAAAAGTGCTGCCGCTTGCATCTGGCTCATCTGGCCATCCATAAGTATTCCCATAATGTCGTAGGCTTCTGTTTGACTTAGTGTTTGGCCATCAAAAATACGGTTTAGTTGCGAAGTGATTATTTCTGACATAAGTTTTTCTCCTTTATCTAATCGTCTTTCATAGTCAAAATAGCAATAATGCCATAGATTAAGGGGCCTGGTAACCACATAATGGCACCACCAATCTGCTGATCTGCTAGGGCTGTTAGACCATTAACGCGCTCCACACCAAGGTAGTAAGTATAAATCACTCTATCAGTAAGAGCAATAACAGCTCCTAACAAAGCAGTCGGTATGGCTCCTAACAACAGATAGAGGCCACGCGCACCATTGCTACGTAAGCGATGAGCTTGCGGAGGAGAACCAATAAGTGGCCACCAGTAGAAAAGGAACGCTAAGAAAAATGATATGTGCTCGAGGTCATGCACAAAGTCATTCCTTAAGGCCAGATTGTAAGCTGCTGGGATATGCCACAGCCATAGTACAGCTGTAGAGAGCAAAAAGGCAACTAGAGGAATGCTTATAAATGCTAAGCTACGTTTTAACCAACCATTATATCTAAAAGGCCTGCCCACCACTTTACGCAGGGGACGAGGTATCCCCCATAAAACAAAGGGCAAAGGTTTTCCTAGTAATAAAAGCGGTGGTGCTAGGTAGATAAGCAGTTCGTGTTGTAGCATATGCATATAAAAAAATAAGCCCTGCAAACTTTCTATAGGCGACATTAATGCAATAGCAATAACTGAAATGCCTAGCAGGTAAAATAGCAAAGGCAGCCAGTTAACACTTCTGCCACCTCTGTATTTTTGTAAGCGAAACCAGCCTAGCACATACATTACGCTAAAAACTAGCAAGGTTAATGTAATATCAAAGCGTAGATCCCAGAAATCAAGAAAGTCTTTTATGAACATCGGTAGCAATTCTAACCTTATTTCCCATCACATGTAGATTGATCAAAACATTAGCATCAATAATGCTATGGGTAGGTTATATTCATAAAGCCTACCCCACTGTTTCCATGCAACAGGTCCTTTAACAAATGGAAAAATACAGGTATGCTATTCACCGCGTAGGGGCGTATTGCATACGCCCTTACCAGCGTAAAATACGCTACATTTTCTGTAAAGTTATGGAGTTGTAGAATTGTTTTGTGGTTTTAATCGCAAAATATGCAGTTGAAGTTATATAACATTTAGGCTATCATAATGGATCAGTGGCAAATAGAGTTCTTTAGTGAGTTTGAAATTGAGTTCCAGAACTTCTCCGAAAAAGTACAAAATGAACTATTAGCCTCTCTTATTCCACTCAAAGTGTTTGGCCCTATACTTGGAAGACCAAAAGCAGATACACTAAATGACTCTAAGCATGCAAATATGAAAGAACTTCGCTTTGACGCAGATAATGGTGTATGGCGCGTTGCTTTTGCCTTTGATCCAGAGAGAAAGGCCATTTTACTTTTTGCTGGCGATAAGTCAGGAGTGAATCAGAAAAAATTTTATAGAAAGCTAATCAAGAAGGCTGATGAGCGTTTTGACAAACACCTATTAGATTTAAAGGAGAAGAAGAATGGGTAAATCTTTAGAAGAGGTGATGAATGAGTTACCAGAAGAGCGCCGTGAATACATAGAAAAACGTGGTAAAGAGCTTTTAGATGAATATCTAACTCTACAGGATTTGCGCAAGGCTCAAGAACTTACACAAGAACGTATTGCCCAAGAATTAAATATACCTCAGAGTAGCATTTCTAGGCTTGAAAAACGCTCGGACATGCTACTTTCAACATTGAGAAGTTATATACAGGCTATGGGCGGTGATCTTAAACTTACAGCAGAATTTCCCAATCGCCCTCCCGTACTACTTACAGGTATTGGTGACTTTATAGACTCAGACAAAGATGAGTAACCTTGAGTTTATCACAGTATAGAAGGCTAGGAAAAAGAAAAGCGCTGGGTCTTTTCCCAACGCTAACACTAGCTGCTTAACTATTTTTATAAGCTATCTACGTTCATAAGTATCTGCTATAACATTTTGATTTAGACTTATACCAGCTCCCGGTGACCCTTGAGGAAGATTATCTGGAACACGCGGTTCATAAGCGATTTGGGGTACATTTTGAGATGCATCAATGGAATCTGCTACCACTGCACCTACCACCAAAGTTTGTTTACTAAAAGTTGCTGTGCCCTGTGCATAAACAGCTGCTGCCACTTCTAAATTAGAAGTACTGCCACCTCCCCCTTTGGGAGCAAACGAAACATCACCATTTGCCACTAAGCTAATAATGCTATCTTCAGGAAAATATGGGGTAGCATTGGGGTTACGTGGTATAAAGTTCTCTCTAATCTCAATGTCTCTTCTAGTGCATGGTGGTGCTGCTGTAGGGTCTTCACAAATTTCTGAACCAGTGCGAATAGCAGCCCTTCCTTCATAGTAAACAGTCTTATTGTTACCACCAGGATACTTAATTTCTAAGGGCCAAGCACCAGTATTAATAATAACATTATCACCAGCTATACATAAATACCCATCCCCACTAGTAACACCAAAATTACTAACTAAGCCATTAACAGCATCTTGAACATTTGTTAAATTACAGCTATAGGCATCGGGTAACCAAGCAATGCCACCTAGCTCTAAAGCATTATTAATGCTCGTATCTGAAAGGCAACCGGTATAGGGTGGATCAGCGCTTGGGGTTGCTCCTGGAGGAGGAAACTGTATTGTGCTATTATTGCCTGATCCAGTTTGAAACTCATTACATGTTCCCCCTAGCTCAATTATCTGAACAGTAGGATCTTTTGCAGGGATAACAAACTCATCAGGATGGTTTTGGTCTAATTTGGGAAAACTTACATCAAGAGAACCACTGTAGCCATAAATCTTATCATCTTTTGTATGAACTTTACTAGCATCACTTGTACCACTACCTAAATAAGCCGCTATAATTGGTGAAGATGTTGTTCCTACTGTAGAAGACCCTGACCCCGTCCCACTACTACCAAAGTGCAATTGCCCCTTACGAATTTTAAGCTCTGTACATAGTTTAACTTGATGCTGGTTAGGCCCTGCAATGGCATTCATCTGATTAATAATATTTGTACCACCACCACCATCACCTGCATAATCTTCAAAAATACCTGCCCCACCACCAAGAGTCAAAGCGGGGTCATTGTTTTCACCTATAAGATGTACAGAACCATAAACAGCAACATTACCATTTATCATGTTGTTACTAGGAGCTTCTCCACCAGCAAATATAGCGTTTTGCCAAGCACTACCAACCGTTTGTACTTGAAAAGAAACTCTGGCAGTAGCTAGTGCCCTAGCGGTATCAAAACTATCTCCAAAATAGCCTTGCGATTCTAAAGTTAGACCATCACCTGAAAGCCGTACTAAATAACCACCTTGAACATCGTTAGGTAAAATGTGAGATTCCTCTATAGAGCCATTAACTGGCAAGTCTTTTTCTGGAGTGCTTACTGTTCGCTGATTATTTAGTCCATCACGCATTCTATCTAAGTCTAAACCAATAGCAGTGAAGTGGCCACATTTTGCTAGTTCTAGCTGCTCATTGGTAAGATCATTTTCATACTCTTTCCAGCGTTCCCCTTCCTTGTAAAAGTTATAGCTTTGCTGCATAATAGTTTGGTATTTATTTAGACCAAGTTCAGCAAAGGACTTAGCATATGTTGATTTGAGATCATTATTTTGTATACTCAAAGTAGTATTGGCATTAAATAGTAGGCCTGTCAGTAAAACAACTCCTACAGCCATTACTATTATTGCAAAGACTATTGCAAAACCTTTATTGCTAGTTTTCATATCTCCTTAGCCTCCTTAAAATATAGTTCGAATTAGGTTGATAGGATGAACCGTTTGCTCAGAATAGTCATAAAGATAACCATCTTCTGCATCTAAACCTTCAGTATCTAGATCACCTTGTAGGGCAAATAAATACTTGTCTTGATTAGCATCTCTAGCTTTGGAGGTGGTTTGAGCAGCTACTTTTACCTTAATGGCTAAAATATTGTTGTAGTCAAAGCTACTATCAGGAGGGTCACACACTGGGTCTGAGGGTTTACATTCAACCTCAAGCTCAAACCCTACAATACCAGGAACCATTGGTGCAAATGTACCAGTAGTACCTACTGTACGCTCGTTACGATAGAGAGTCCATAAATTATTATTGCTAGAGTCTTGTTGCAACTTGTAAGAAACTGCTACAGCCCTTCTAGGACTTGTATATGGGTCACAATATCTAACGGTAAACTCATGGAGGCGAGTAGTGTCTGAGTCTAGTTTAAAAGCAGACCTATCTTTGCTAGGAGTTGCATCAGGAGCATCAACATCAAATTCATTGCAAGTACCTACCACACCTTCAATGCCAGAAGTAGCGTCTGCACTCACCCCAACTGAACCTGCACTATAAAGGTCTGTTGTTATAAGCTCTATAGCCACAGTAAGATTGCTACGCAATTCACTACGCGCAACATTTAATTCATTTAAACGAAGTGAAGAACCTAAAAAAGCAGTTATGATACTTGTAATGGTACCTAGGATGGCCATGACAACCATAAGCTCAACTAGGGTAAAGCCAGCCTCAGCTCGAGTTTTAAAAATCGTGTTTACTTTTTTCATAATACATCTCCAAATTAGATAGGATCAGGGTCCCATGGTGCAGGGCAGATAGTACTAATATCATCGTTAATTACATAAGTACAACTTAAGTAACTTGCTAAGCTCAAAGAGTGTTTCTCCCCTTTATCTTCCCAATCAATCTTTAATTCTAAAAGAATTAGACCTTCTAAACTTATGGGGACAGCACCACCAAGATCTTTCTCATTTTGCAAACGCCAAGTCACTTTGTAATCTTTGTAGGTAGTATCAATACCATAGCAACCATTAGCATCATCACTACTAATATCCTCAAAAGCAATTTCTGCACAGTCAACATATTCTTCAAATTTGGCCTCAGGGTCTAAATCATCTAAAATAGCAGAGAGGATATCCTTATATTTATCTTCTAAGATACGATTAGCAAGAGTTTTAACATCTTTTAGCTCCGCAGACTTTCTTAAACTAGTAAAACTAGACATCTGCCCTGCAGATATAGCTAAAAAGCTTATCGTAATAATCAAAATGGCCATCACTGTCTCAACAAATGTTATACCCCTTTGATCACAAAAAGAGTTCGTTTGAGAAAAGTTTGAGCCTACCAATCTTCTGTTCATCACAAACACACCTTTCTACTATTAACTTGCAAGTTTAACTTGGCCGTGTAAACCAACAATTGCATTCACAATAGAGCTACTTTTAGAGCTGCTAAAAGTAATTGTTTGGTTAATACTGCCTGAAACAAAACCTCTAGGGTCAAAAATTATTTGATTAGTGCTACTTTTAGTTATAGATACACTAGAGTACTCTGTGGCAAGGTTCACCTTAGAAACAAGGGTGTCAACCCCTACATCGTAACTCCTATTGTTATTTTGATCAATAAAAATACTGAAGCTATCGTTTGTGGTAGCAAAATCTATACCTGCAAATCTATTACTACGTATAGCCTCACTACGAGCTCTTTGTACACTAATAGAGAAACTCCGTGCTGCTTGCCGCAGCTCAATATTGCCACGTTGAAGGTTAGGCACAGTAATTCCTGCTAAGATGCCTATACACAGCTATGACTTGCCAATAACTCAAAAATTGAAAAACCTTGACTCTTATTCATATGTACCTCCTAAAACTCTTATAGGCAAATTGTCTCTAAAGGTCTCTTCTTGAGACTTTCTTAATGTCCTACAAAAATTAACTTTTTGTAATGAAAAATTTATATAACTCATAATCTTTAAATACTACTTCCTCCATCACATAAAACTTAAGACTATTTGGTTGATACGTAATGTAGGTTATTCAACCTTAGAAGTTAGATTAAACAAGTAGAGTTACTTTTCTAATAGCGTATTGTAAAGTATTTATCTTAGATAGTTACTAAAAAGTTAAGAAGTGGCGTTCTCGAAAATCTAAAATTTGCTAACATTATTGAATTACTTAACAAACAAAATCGCATAAAAATCTACCTTAAAATGAATAGCTAGACCTGGAGTTTGATTATGAAATTTAAGAACCCCTTAATTAAGTACATAGCTTAAACCCACCAGCTTTCGCTGGTGGGCGTTCTTACATATTCGATTTTTTGTTTGGTTTTAGTGGGGCTTCTAAAAATCCTTTAAAGTGAAGTGTATGGCACTAGAAGATAAATCTAGAAACCTTTAACATCAAAGCTACGTTCAAATAGTTCTTGTTTTAGGTAGACAGCTCGAGGGGTCATAGGTGGTAAATTTTGAGCCTGCTGGAAGCGTAAATCAAAACCATAGTTACGATCAGGAGGACTATAGACGTTGCCATCACCGCAACACCTAAAAATCCACTCGTTAAATAGAGGTGGTCCTAAAGTCACAAAAGAACCTCGATAATCGTATTCTTGATTATCCCAATTTTCATGGAAGCGTGGATAATTGTGCAAACCACCATTGCCGTCGTTGCCTGTACCATTAGTGCCTTGATCAATACCACCAGTATTTATAGCAAAAGGAGGTATACCTCCTAAAAAGGCCACATTCATTTCTGTATCTTGGGCATTTAGGAGTGTACCACCAGCTACCTGGGCTTCAGCATCTAGATCATTCCAATTATTTGATAGTATGTTAATCATATCTACCATTACTGCAGCAGGCCGCCAGTTGTTTTGATTACCATCTCCAAGCTGGCCAAGGTTGAAATCACCCTGTATATAAGCAGCTTCTTCAGAAATTATCGAAAGCCCTCTAAGACCATTATTATCATTGTCTGAAAGGCTAGCACCATTAAAAAGCCGAATAGCATATCTGCTAGGATTACCAGTATTGTTAGGAGCAACGGCAGTGGTGTGGCCAGGATTTATGGGATTGCCATCACCGTCGGTGGTTGCTGCAAGTGGTATATCTCTAGGACCTACTACACTAGCATAAATAACCAAACCACCCTGAGTATCATCGGCTAAACCAACCACACCACCAGCAGAGCCCCAAGCAAGCAAGCCTGTATTATTATCAATACAATCAAGTAATCCCTGAACATCAATATTTAGGGTAGTCATCCACTCCCTTTGCCTATCATCCCAAATAGTAGTAGAAGCTGAAATGGGACCGACATCATCATGTGGAGCAAATTGACCTACATAACGAGCATCAGCAGGGTCCCATGGAAGGCTATTTGCACAACCAGCTAGAAGGTTTCTACCATTTGCTTCAGCAAAACCATTAATGTCCTGTACTTCTATTTGGCCAAGGTTATTATTAGGATCATTGCCTGGAATGTTGTACACAAGGCGTAAGTCGGCATTATTCCAGTATTCCCCACCTTGTTGAAATTCTTCAGGAGGGGGAATTTCAACATAGAGTTCATGAGTGTGGATTTTATCTGACCATGGCTCCAAATATACTTCATCCGTCAACCTCCTACCACCATTATCACAAGTTATAGCCCTTAAAGCATCAGTGTTATCCTCTACTTGAACGTTGCCAGTACAATTTGCTGCACTAACTTTACGTCCACGGTACAAGTCACCACCTGTTTCATCTGGCCTCTCACTTACAGTAATTTGACCAAACACATTTACTGCACCATTGATGAAAGCATCACCATTAACATGTATGGGGCCAAACCCTTGCATTTGGGGACCGGGGTGCATGGTAAAGTCGGCATTGTAAAAGGCAAAAAACTGAAACATTGGCACAACACGGCTTTTAAAGACCAAGCCTAGAATAGCCTCTGGTAAATCTTCTTTATTAACACTTACTCCATAGGTAGTATATTGATACTCTTGGGCCAACAGGCCTGCAAAGTTGTCACCAACAGGAATTCTAACTAATTCAGGATCTCCCCCTTGAGTTTTGTCAATCACATAGGTTAAAACCTCGTGCTTTGGTGATAAGTCAGTTCTAGATTCACAAATAAAATCACCTGAACCACCACTACCATTTAAACAGTCTTCGTAGCCATCAGGACTATCGCCATTGGGGCGATTGAAGCCTTCAAATGTTTGTCTGATCTCTTTAGCTCTTAGGTTAAGACCTGCTTCTGCAGCATAGAAAGCATCTGTGCTGCTTATTGAAGACTTAGAGCTAGAAAGCTCCATACCTGTCAAAGTAAAATAAGCTATTAGCAAACTACCAAGTACTATTACCAAAGAAAGAACTACTACTAGAGCAAAACCAGTCTGATGTTTAATATTACCGTGCATCTTATACTCCTTAAAATCTATCAGATAAGACATTGCGAGGTAAGAAACGAGTTGTTAAAGTACGGTTGTTTTCAGCAACAAGACTCACCTCAACCCAAATTATGTCAGCCCATGTTTGATCGCTATTGGCCTGATCAAAACCGTTCACTATACTACCATCAGGAGTGCCATCAGCTATTCTTAAACTAACTTGCATATCTTGCAAACCAAAAACTAAAGGCAAATCTTCACCATCACTAATATTAAGTATCAGTTCATTGCCATCAAGTTCAAAGCGCCTTTCTTCCATAATAAATATGCCTGAGTTTGCAGGATAAGTTGCTAATGGAGGGTTTGCTGTTGTTAATCCATACAAAGTGTTGCCATCAAAAAACTCTCCGGTAACAGTAATAAACTCCCCAGTTTCAAGAGTATAGTCATAAATGAAGGCATTAAAGCTTCCCTCTTGAGCTACACGATGTTCTTCCCAAGTCTCAAGAGGAGTGTGCCAAACTGTGTTAGGGTCATTATCAGTGTCAGCATCGTAGAACTCACATGTATTATTTGGATCACTATCAGCAACAATCAAGCCATTGGGAGAGTTAGAAGGTTGGCATAGATTTAGTGCAAGAGTGCTCTCTACCAAGTGACGACGTACAATAAGAACATCAGCACCACTACTACCATCTATAACTTCTATAGCAGGTACGCTACTAGACAACCTTTCCCCCGCCTCGCGAACATCTATTCCTACAATGTCAAGAGTGCTACGCAAATTTTGTATAGTTGCCATACGTTCTGCATCAGCATCATAAAGGCGTTTGCTTGAAAGTGTTATAGCTAAAGATATTGATAAGACTAGCAAAGCCACAACCGCAGCAACTAGTACTTCTATAAAGGATATGCCCTGCTCGCTCAAAAATTGCCTTTTATTTAAGGTCTGTATAAACAGTTTGTACTTTATAATAGATTTTGTCATTATAAGAAACCTCCACAACTATTTGTACTGTTTGGTCATCACAAAAACTTTGGTCTTCACAAAAGGTAGTCAATACCTCATACTCTCTACTGCTAACTAAAATAGTTTCTTCATAATCATCTCTATTTAACTGGCTAATTTCTTCAAAGCGGTAGCGCTCTAGTACCCATTCAGCAGCATCTACTGCACCTGTACGAATATCACTGGCTGTATTAGCTTTAGCAAAAGAAATAAAAGTAGGTAAGATAGTAGCTGTTGCTATAATTATTACTACTAATGCCATTAGTGCTTCTATAAGACCTATGCCTTTTTCAGCTGTAGTTTTAATCATCATATTACTCCTTAAAAATCAAGTTTAGGTTCTAAACCCTAAATAATCACTGTTACCTACTGAGCACTCCGCCCCCTGCGTAAATTTGAACCTCTGCGCTTTGTCCTTTTTTAGAGTAGTTGAGACCAATAATGCCTGAGAAGTTTATTAGCGTTGCCAGACCACGACTGTTAAGGCAAAGCTTCCAATTAGTTTGCGCAAAGCTAACTTCTTTAGGAAGCTCTAGATTATTAAAGGTTGTATCTTCACTCCAGCGAGGATCACTATACCCATCTGGAACCTTATCAAGGCTTACTTGGCTACAATCAGGAATACGCCACACTACAAAAGTAGCGCTTGTAGCATTAATATCAGGGAAAATATATGTAGCAGAGGTAGTGGCCATAGCCTTGACTCGAGCTTGTTTTAAAATTGCCTCTGTTTGTCCTATAGCATTTGTTAATGGATTAGATAAGCCGTTCAATTTAGTAAAGCCTAAACCTACTAAAATGCTTATGATAGCCAGTGTAATAATAATTTCCATAAGTGTAAAGCCAGAATGCTTCTTATGGTTAAGCATAAATATACCTCGCAAAATCTTTTATTGGTTCTTCTTCCTTAACTTTATACATCCTAATCTTAAACACTAAAAATCACTAAACTTTAAATTTACTTGGCTAGGCCAGATTTCTAAGATAAGAGTTGTCTATAATTTAGTAAAAACTAACCTTAGAAAAACTACGGCTCACAACAACTATAATTAAATAGCACTTTCTTTCTCACATAAAACTTAAACCTCATTAACATATGTAGCGGATTTTTTATAATAAAATCCCTAATTTACCAGCTTAAATAGAAAAAGTTACTTATTTGATAGAATGTGGTAATAGGTTGCCCCTCAATAGTTATTGAAAGATCAAGTTAGTGTATCTACATGAAGGTTTAAGAACTCAATGCTTGTTCCTAGCCTTGCTTATACTTTATTTATGATACTTTGGGGCATAATCATTGCAGCAGAAAACACACAAACATCTTGTATATTTCTCAAGGATAAACTTAGGATAAGTCAATTATTTACCTCGATATATCCAGATTTTCCATGTAGGTAAGGATAAGTTCTTTTAGGAACATTTCTAAGAAATTCGCTAATCAAATGCTAATGAATTACTCAGCTAGTTACTCATTCTTAAGAAATAGCTACCGAAAAGATCTTATGTTGTGTCGCAATACTTGTATTCACGTTAGCTTCTCTTATAAAAACATAGTCTTTATACGTTGTTATCTAGCCAATTTTCCAGCTGGTTACCGAATATCTTACTATTCATTATGGAAATGTTTGCCTAGCGATTTAACCTGTAATATTTGCGTAAGTTGCCTTACCATAAGCTATTTTATGACTAATCCCTTAAGAGACAAAATTGATTTAAAATTATAGAGTATGAATAAATTTACTTCACTTCTGGTTAAATATTTCACTAACTTAATTCACAGTAAGGCACGGTTACTTCTTAGCACAGCAAAGCCACATATGAAAAGGCGCTCTATGAAACAAAATTTTACCGCAGGCTTTTCTATTATCGAAATTCTAGTGGTTTTGGCAATCTTAGGAATTTTATTTACCATTGCAGGGTTTCGTTATCAGAGATGGCAACAACAAGAGCAATTTAGGGAAGCCCAACGTGTAATAGTAAGTTCCTTAAATCGCGCTAGGAGCGAAGCCAGACGTACTTCTATAGATCAAGCTATTAGTTGGAACTCTGGCAAAGTAACAACTATTAAAGTATCAGATCGAGATACTATTTTACCGTATGGGGCTTCCTTAGAAATCATTGACCCTACCAGCCTAGTAGGATTTAGTTATCTAGCTCCTTTTGGACGTAAATCGGTATCAGAGACTATTACTATGTTGCTTGAAAGTGCCAAAGGAGATCTTGCCAAAGTGTATGTCTATGGCTCGAGTGGCAAAACTGCAGTAACTAGTTGTGAACAAGGAGACGTTAGCACATGCTAAAAGTCCATCAGTTGCTGGTTAGGAACTTGTCTTGCCATATGGCACTTAATAATTGACTTTGGAGGTTTATGAAAAATAAAAATGGCTTTACTTTAATAGAAATGATTTCTGTCGTAGGAATTTTGGGGATTGTATTAGGCCTTGGTTTACCTCTAGCTCTGAAAAATTTTGACAATCCACTTAATGATGTTACTACACAGTTAGAGGGGTTTTTTAAGCAAGCTAGGGCTCGAGCTCTAGCCACTACCTCAGCTTCCTATTTCTACCCTGATACTACTACAACTCCTCATACTATTGTCGTGCAACGCATTCCCCATTGTGATCAAAATAGTATTAATCAGGCTGACAATAATAGCTTTCCTGTAGGTAGTTTGTGGGGTTTGGATTCAAAGCAAAGGCCACTTGAAATACCGCAAGAAATAACCCTTGAAACCCTAAACTGGGGGGTATGTATTAACAGTCGAGGACTCGCCAACTTTTTAGGCAACAGCTTTACAGGTAATGTAAGTTTTTACTACCCAAAAAGAAGCCAAAGAGCCTTGGTGGAAATGTTTTTGGGTGGTGCAGTACGAATAACTCAACCATAACTAGAGGTGATAATGAATAATAAAGGCTTAACCTTAGTAGAAGCAATGACAGCACTGGTAATGATTACTTTAGTGATTGTTACTTTGATGCCTGTTTTAATAAACTTCCAAAGTATAAATCGAAAAAGTGAACTGCGCAGTGGAGCAGTTGATGCAGCTGAGGTGCTTCTGGAAAGATATCGCACTCTAGAAATAGGAGGCTCTTTGCCTACAAGTCCACAAACCAATATAGAAACCGTAAGTGTAGGGGGGCGTAATTATGAAACGACAACACTCTTTTGTCAAACAGCTAGTTACTGTGATAGTGAAACTACCCATATTAAGGTGGAAGTAAATTACCTCAATGAAAAACTTTATGATGTCGAAACTATTTATACCAACCTCAACTAAAGCAAGTAATTATCTAAAACTAGCAGGAGTAACTATTGTTGAATTGCTGATAGCTTTAGCCATTGCTGTCATAATTCTTGGTGCCACTTTAGCACTAGTTCTTTCAAATCGTCGTCTTTATGAAACAGATCATGCTCGAGTGCAGGCAGTACAAAATTTGCGAGGTAACTTAGATATAATTGGGGTAGATATTCGCAGAGCAGGTGTAAACTTACCAGCTAATTTCCCTGCTTTATTAGTAGACAATGGCACCAATGCAGACACACTTACAGTTCGGCTAGGTTTAGACAGAAACCTTATTCTTACTATTTGTGTAAATAATACTTTAATTGTCGCTGACCAAGCTGATCCTAACTGTACCCTTATAGATGTTAATCCAGCCGATGGATTTCCTGATATTTTGAAGCAATGGCAGGATATTCGCATTAATGAAGGTGGCACTTTAAAAGCTTATATTCACTCACCTGCAACTAACCAAGGGGAATTCTTTGATGTAAGCAATGAGGTTAATCTAGGAGGAGGCCAATTTGAGCTCGATGGCACTACTTCAATACCTTATCCACAAGGTTCACGAGTTTATATTTTAGAAGAAAGAAGATATCAACTTGTAGCTAATGTTTTGGAAATGACGGTTAATGAGTCAGACACTTTTCAAGTTAGCTTTGATATTGTAGATTTTCAAGTTCAAGTAGGCTTGCAAGATGGTAGTACTGATAGTAGTTTTAATGGTAGTAGCTCTTGGAAAACTCTTGATTGGATCGAAGTCACCCTACAAACCCAAAATCCTGTGGGCAAGGGCACTATACGCACGCTATCATCGCGCTTTTTGCCACGAAACGTTATCAGTAACAACTAGCGCAAGAAAGGAAATTAAAGGTGTTAAAATATAAAAGTCAAGGTTTCGCTATAATAACTACCTTATTACTCTTAGTAGTATTTCTTGCACTTATTGCAAGCCATTTTGCCATAACTTCTATAGAAATTTCTGCTGAAGGCTCTTCTAGAAATAGCACTACTGCCTTCTATGCTGCAGAAGCAGGGCTTAACTTTAGGGCTAAAGAAGTGCGTACAACTTTTGAGGGTTTCAATCGCCCTTTTGGTGTTAGCCCTTCAAACTATAAAGATTGCCTAGCTGGTAATACTGGCTCAGGTGACTTTGCTTGTGTTGAAAAGTCTTTTTCTAGTCACAAGGTACTTACCTATGTTGTTGATGAAACCTTAGGTATTCCACAAATTACTAGAATACCGCCCGGAGAACGCTTTGCAGGTTTATCTGCTCAAGAGTTTAGATACACTACCTACTCAACAAGTCTAGATAAACAAGACCTGCCTGAGGCTATCCTAGCGCTCGAGTTTAAAAGCCGCGTAATCCCTATGTTTCAATTCATGGCTTTTTACAATAAAGATTTAGAATTTCACCCTGGTGCTTTTATGTCTGGCACAGGTCCTATACACGTTAACGGCGATATATATCTTAATTCTTGGGATGTTCTTCAGCTTCTAGGCAGTATAAGTGTCAGTGAGAGGGACCCCAACATAGTTGCTAATGATTTAGGTGGTAATCTTTATCGTGGCATTAAGCACCTTGTAAACGGTGCCGGAGATTGTGATGGTACTGTTGAGATAGCCACTGTTTTAGGAGACGTTACTAGTGTTCAACCCTTAAGTTGCAACAACGTATCCCAACGTAGACTAGTTGATGAGACTGAGATATTAGCAACATGGCCTGAAATAATTAGTATAAATAATGATTTTGTAGAAATTCCACCTCCTAACACTTTTGTAGTAGGAGGACAATATTGGAATCAATCAGATTTAAGAATTACCTTTAATGCAAACATAAACCCACCCCAAATTGAAGTAAGAAATGCTAATAATAATATTGATGTTGCACGCACAAACACCTTAAGCCAGTGTCAACTACTGCAAGATCCTGCAGACCCTATAACAGGTTTAGGTGCTCAAAATGTAATTTATATGGGTAATGCAGGTGGCAATAATACTGGTCCTATTACTATTTCAGATTCGTTTAATGATAGACGTGAAAATGTCAATAACTATACTCTTGTAAATGTTGATATCAGTTCATTACTAACTTGCATTAATAATAATAATGGTTTGTTAGGTCTTGGTCCAGCAGGTTCTAATGTAGGACTTACCGACACCACTGATGGTGGTTTAGTATTTTATGTTACTGTAGCCGCCAACAACCTTAGCAATTATGGCGTACGTTTTTATAATGGTGCTAGTTTATCAAATATCAATGCTAATTTACAGGGACTTACTTTAATAACAAACTTGCCCTCTTATTTACAAGGTGATTTTAATTTAGGCCAGTTAGGGGATCCCAATGTCAATAACTGGCGACCTGCAGCCATCTTTGCTGATACCTTTAATGTACTTTCAAATGGTTGGCGAGATAATAATGGCCCCCTAACTTGTGCCCAAGGTGGAGCAGTAGCAAACACAACTGAGGCTAATGTAGCAGTACTTAGTGGTACTGATATAACGGGTGGTCAAGAAGGTCCTGGTGGTTGGAACGGGGCAGCTAGTGGTGGATTACATAACTACCCTCGTTTTCATGAGGACTGGTCAAATAACTGTCCAAACCAACAAACTTTTTCATATCGAGGTTCATTTGTTAGTCTGGGCACACCAAATTTTGCTAGCGGACAATGGAGGTGTTGTAACATTAATCCATATTATCGACCTCCAGCACGCGATTACGGCTTCGATACACGTTTTCAAAATGTTGTCAATTTACCCCCACTTACCCCTCGAGTAGTCTATGTAACCCAAGAACTTTTTGAACGCAGCTTTAATGAAGAGGGCTTCTAATAGTTAGCTGAACTATAGAGCTTAATCCAATTAAACCAGAAACCCTATAAGGGCACGGTCTTCTTTCTGTGCCCTTACTTTTTTATCGCATACTTCAAACTCAAAATCTATAGTTGCTGGAAACAGCATCAACATTTAAGATGTTGCTATGATTACATGGCGTATAAGTTTATTACTTTCTATTATTTTCCTCACTAGTTCACTTATAGGCTGCACTTCCTCCCCTTCTACTCAAGAGGTAAGTGACCTTTTTGGTCTGGAAAGTCTAGAAACAAGCATTGTTTTAGAAGACACTTCTCAAGGTCTCAGCTCAGCTGCCCTTACTATAGTAGGACTAGGCAGCATCAACTCCACATTTACAGATATAGCTACAGGCTCTGGTGCAAACAAATTTTATGTAAACATTGAGCTTGCCAATGAGGTTACTGTAAACGCTCCTGATCACCCTGCTTGTAGCTTTGAAATCACTGACCTAGAAGTACTAGCTACTGTTTCTGATGCGCAAGCTAGTATTACTTTGCCATCTCTTAATATAGACAAGCGTCTTCGGCTCGAGCCTTTAAGCAATAGCGATACAGAATACCGCATTACTACTCCAGATGCCATGATTGGTGGTGTTATTGATGGCAGTGACTTAAGCTCTTTGCTAAATATTATTAGTAATAATGGCACAAACACAGCAGAAGTAGCTATTCAAGTTGAAGCTTTCAGCGTACCCGCTCTACCTAAAAACACTATAATAACCTTTACCTATAGGTTAGCTCGAGGAGTAGTTGATTTTTAATCAAAGGTAATAGTTACTACAGTCATAGCTCCAGTTGACAAAGCTTGGTTTAGTGTGACCTTCTGAGTTTTCACTACACCATTATAACTAGCTATGATCTCATAATCACCTAGATAACCATCAGCAAAAAAATTGCCACTTTCATCTGCAAGCCCCATTTCATTTGTCCACCACTGGTTAAACACCAAATCTATAAACGCCTCCCCTGCTGGCTTTAGTGACCAATCTTGGCGAAAAAGAGGGGCATCTCCTAGCCAATGGGCTAAATCCCAAAAGCCCCATAAAAGAAAATCGCTAACAGCAGGATGGCTAAAAGCAGTAATAAGAAAATCTCTAAAGTATTCTGCCGCTAACTGTTCATTGCCAATGCTGATGTCAAATTCAGTAATTACCAGATCTTTTCCAGGGAATGTTTGAGAAAACCCTTCTAGAACACCATAAATGTGCTCTAAAGAACCCAAAGGATAATTAATGTGGCTTTGCATACCAATACCCTCAAAGTTTTCACTACCTATATTAAAAATAATGCCATAAAATCGCTCTTGTGCACCTATGCACAGCCCTCCACAAGCTAAAATGTTTGTATCACTAACCACACGCCTCACCTCTGGTGCAACTGTTTTAACCAAGGAGAACCACTCTTTGTGAATATCTTCGCCTACTGTGGCTGCAAAAGCATTATCTAGTACCGATTCATTTAGAACATCCCAATCTCTAATAGTTTCTTTTATACTTGGTTCAGTTAAAATTTTATTTATGCGCTCGAGGGTAGCAACACGCAAATAATCCCCATTTTTATCTTGCACAGCCTGCCACACCTCTTTAGGAACAACACCACTATTTTCACTTTGCCAGTCCTCCCAAATAATAGCATGTCCTCTGGTGTGAAGGCCTTGTTCAGACAACCAATGAATAGCTTCCTTGGAATGATTAGCACAATTGGGACTGCTTTCCCAAAGTCCCCACTTTAAACAATTTTCAATCACTGCTAGATTAAAACCATGTCCTTTACCATCAAGATCAAGTATTCTCTCACCATAAGTTTGATTAGTGCTCACATATTCATTAGATAAGCGCCATGCTGCTACCGCTGTACCAAAACCAAAGGAATGTTTTAACATCTTTAACTCTATATTTGCATTGGGTATAGGGTTACTGTGACTATCTAACACACGAATTTGGAATTTGCCTTTGCGATGCTGTGCTATACGCTCGTTGGCTGCCTGATACCATTCTGCACTAGGTTTTCTATAGTTAAATACATTGGTTTGGGGCAGATGATCTAAATTTTCATTGCCATAATTTAAGATAGCAAGACCTGCTAGCTCTAGCTCTTGTGCTTGTGCCCCTAACTCTAAAGTAAGTTGACTAGTGCCTTCAATATTAGCCTTAATGCGAATAAAGTACTGCTGCCAATCATTATGCCTAGGTGCCACAGGGACTTTATTGCCAGCAAAATTAACCACCAAAAGACCTTGTTCAGCTTGGGCCCAGAGATTCCGTAACCAAAAGGTAATAAGGATAGAGTCATTTTTGCTAACATATCCGGCAGAAACTTTGGTATTTATCTCCCAGAGTTGAGGAATACCTTGGTCAACTCTAGCCTTTACTATCTTATTAAAAGGAAAATCATCAATCTGGTACTTATGAATATCACTTACCCATTTTTGGGAGGCTATTAAAGTATCTGCAATTTCATCTTCATTTTCAGGAGAAATAGAATATCCTCCAGCAAGCCCATATTCATTTTGTAGCTGATTTCTAAGCCACTGATAATAGTATGGGCTTTCATTACTTTGGGTGCTCGAGGCACCAAAAAAATAGGCAAGGATAAGCAAAACCTTAAATTTATAAAATAGCTTGAAATTATCTTGTTTACACATAATTGTCTCTCAGAATTACTAATGTGGCTTCCATAGGGATCATGATAGCGAGCACTATCCTTGATTTTATGAGTGTCACAAGGTATTAGTTTGTAGGTTATACTATTGCACAGAGGACTACAGGTATATTATTATAAACTTAGGTGTACTGCGTTGAATCACAATTCTGGAAGGTAGAAATATGTATTATCAACGCTCTTCTAAAATAAGAACTATAGCACTATCTCAAGAGCAAATAGAAGTTTATGCTCTTTGCGATAATCCCGTGACAAGGCAGGATCTATTAAATTTAGCTAGTGTAGCGGAAGATAAAATAAAAGTCATACTTGAATTTTTGATCTCTCAAGAATTAATCATTACCGTTGATAAGCAACAATTAAAGAAATCTAACTCAGACGAGAAAAAAGGTCCTGAATTCTACCAATTGCGACAAAGTCTTGAAAGCTTTCTTTTAGAGAAGCTGCCTCCTAAAAAAGCTATTGTGTTTTCTAAAGAGCTAAATACTTGCTCAAATGAACCTGATCTTAGAACCACAGGACAAAAGATAGCAACTCAAATTGATAGGCCCATTGGTGAGGAAATGCTAAACCTACTTGATTCAACTTCTTGGCGGTTTTTTAGGTAAAGTGCTTATAATCTAAATGTGAGGTGCAAGGCATGGTGCCAAGGCTTTACTTGCTATGCTATAATTTATGATTCACACAGCTATATTAGTAATTAGTGATCAAGCAAAAGATGCTACTTTTGCAGAGGTTAGCAACCTCCTTGGCATAATTCGCAAAATTTTAAATGAAGGTTCTTATACTGAAGTAGACTATCAGCTTTTACCACGTGAGCGAGCTCAAATACGTTCAAAATTGCGTATGTGGGCTGATGTAAACCCTGTGGATTTAGTACTTACTACTGGTGGTACTGGTTTAGAACCAAGAGATCGTGTTTTAGAGGCAACTCAAGAAGTAATCGAACGTCCGGTCGATGGCCTTGTGCAACTAATGCGTTCTGCAACAATAATTACTGACAATAAAGCTGCGTTACTACGTATAACTTGTGGGATGCGCCGTCAAACCTTAATAGTTAACTTGCCTGATAAAACTGAACATGTTGAGATTGCTTTAGGAGCAATTGTGGATATTTTGCCCGAGGCGATAAGCAGCATGAAAAAACCTGCCACTTAAGAAAATGCTGGTTGCAGCCAAACTTGCTTAAGCTGTGGAAAGTCTCCCCTATCCAAACTCAGCCTTATGTCCTCACAAAGTCTTGCCATAAAACGTAGATTGTGTATCGTAGCTAGCCTTTGTGCCAGGATTTCTTCAGCTTTAAATAAGTGCCTAATATAGGCCCTTGAATAATTCTGGCAAGTATAGCAATCACACTCAGGATCAAGAGGACGCATATCATCAAAAAATTTAGCATTTCTAATGTTTAGGCGAAATTTATTTAGTGGTTTGCCTTCATCATCAAAGCGTTTAAGAATACCACCATTACGAGCATTCCGAGTAGGGCTCACGCAATCAAAGGTATCACAACCAAACTCCACAGCTGCAAATACATCTTCAACATTACCTATACCAAGTAAGTGCCTAGGCTTATCCTTAGGTAATTCAGCAACAGTCCATTTAATTACTTTATGCATGTCTTGCTTACTCTTCCCTAAATTACCGCCAATAGCTATACCATCAAAATCCATTTTGGCAATTGCTCTAGCACTACGAGTGCGCAAGTCTTCAAATGCTCCACCTTGCACGATGCCATAGAGCATCTGTAGGTAACCATGTTCTGGCTTAGTCTCCTTAAACTGCTTAAGACACCGTTCTGCCCAACGATGTGTACGCTCAGCACTTTTGCTAGTATAAGCCTTGTCGTGCAAAGGTGAGGTACACTCATCAAAAGCCAATACCATATCTGCACCGAGTTTACGTTGCACAGCTATGGAAATTTCAGGAGTAAAGCTGTGCATACTGCCATCAATGTGGCTTTTAAAGCTCACTCCTTCTTCAGTAACTTTTACTAAGGATTCACCACTTTTGAACTGCCGTTTTTGACTAAGAGCACCACCATCCTCATCAGGGAAAATATTAGCAACTTTACCCACGCCATGCTCAATACTTGCTCCTAATGAAAACACCTGAAACCCACCTGAATCAGTCATGATAGGCTTATCCCAGTGCATAAATTTGTGCAAGCCACCGAATCTGGCTACTAGGCCAGCACCGGGCCGCAAATATAGATGATAAGTGTTAGCAAAGATAACTTGCGTGCCTGTAGCCGCAGCCTCTTCGGGAGTAATACTTTTGACTGTGGCTTGCGTACCTACCCCCACAAAGGTTGGAGTCTCAATGACACCATGAGGAGTAGTCAAAAAACCTAACCTAGCCTGATTTAGCTCTTTTTCAACTTTAAAAGAAAAATTGGCTTTTTCCATGAATTTTAAAGCATACAGAATATCATTTGCCAATAAAGAATGTTTGTCTTAACTTTCTTGGAATGATTTCTAAAAATGACTCAATTATTTTGGGGTCAAATTGAGAGCCTGCACAACGCTGCATTTCAACTATAGCTTCCTCAATAGGCCAAGCATGTTTATAGGGTCTCTCATTTGTCAAAGCATCAAAAACATCTGCTACGGTAACAATGCGAGCAACAAGAGGAATATTTTCTCCTTGAATTCCTTGGGGATAGCCTTTGCCATCCCAGCGCTCATGATGTGAATGCGCTATCAATTCTGCCATACGCAAGGTAGGGGTAGAACTTTGGGCTAGCATTTCTGCTCCTACTATAGTATGACGTTTCATGTCATCAAACTCTTCTTTAGTAAGCTTACCCGGCTTTAGCAAAATACTATCAGGAACAGCAACCTTGCCAATGTCATGCAATCTAGCTGCTTGTTTTAACATAGCTACTTCTTCCTCACCTAAGCCTATTAATTTAGCTATTTCAGCCGACATGTTGCCCACGCGGAAAGTATGTTCACCAGTATCATCATCACGCTTTTCACCTACTATAGCTAGGCGCTCGAGCATTTCCTCTTGTCTTTGCTCAACTCTTTGCTCGAGTTCGGCATTAAGTTTTTTAATTTCTTCTTCTGCAGCCTTACGTTCAAATATTTCCTTGGCTAGATGTTCATTCTTCTCTAGAAGTTCTTGCTGCAAGCGAGATATTTTTAGTTGGTGATTAATACGCGCCAGAATCTCCTCAATCTGAAAAGGCTTGGTAATATAATCCACTGCCCCTAATTTAAAACCTTGCACTTTATTGTAGCTTTCCCCTAAAGCACTAATAAAAATTATAGGAATGTCTTTAGTAAGATTGTCTGCTTTTAGGCGCTCACATACCTCAAAACCATTCATTTCCGGCATGTTTATATCTAAAAGGACTAAATCAGGAGGGGCTTTTTTGGCTGCGAGCAGAGCGAGTTTTCCGCTTGGAGCAGGACGTACTAAAAAGTCATGTTCTCTCAATAGTGTCGAGAGTAAGTTTAGGTTGTCATGTGTGTCATCTATAATTAGTATGTCAGCTTCATATTGCTGCTCAATACTCACTTCTTTATCTCCTGAACAAAACTTTGTAATAGATCAAATTCATAATTATCAACCCAAGTTTTAAGAGTGGTTGCCAGTCCTGTTTCAATTGGGTTTAATATTGCTACCAAATCTAAAATAATCTTAACATCAAGCCTAGAAACAGCTTCTGCAAACTGTGCCGGCCAGTCTGCTGGTAGCTTTGCTAAAACTTCTGAAGGAGCAGTTATTCTTGGTGGAGTGGCTTGCTTTTCAGCAAGATCTTCATCATAAATATATTTCACCTCTAGATACTCTGCTAGAACACGTAACAACTCATCTTTTTTGAATGGCTTACGTATAAAGCCATCACAACCGGCAGCTAAGATGCTTTTTCTATCTTCTTCAAAAGCTTGTGCTGTTACAGCAATAATTACAGGAGGTGTACCATTACTATAAGTTTTTATATGCTGGGTTGCCTCATACCCATCCATGACAGGCATCTTCATATCCATAAGTATCAAATGAGGCTTCCATGACTGTGCTGCTATTATTCCCTCTTGGCCATTGTCAGCCGTCCTTATGATGAACCCTACGGGCTCGAGCACATCTCGCAGTAACTTTTGGTTCTCAACTTTATCTTCAACAACAAGTATTCTATAACTAGCTTGACGATCAGCTAGACTAGTAATAATAGGTTTTTTGCTAACTTTGTTAACTTTACTATAACTAGCAACTTTAACAGGTAGTTTGATATTAAAAGCAGTACCTTCATTTTCTATACTATTGACTGTTATAGTGCCCCCAAGTATGGTTACATAGCGTTTTACAATTGCTAGCCCTAGACCTGTACCTATTTGCTTATTGCGCCCGCTAGCTGTTTGCATAAAGGGTTCAAAAAGTCTACTCAGCTCTGCTGAAGAAATGCCAACTCCAGAATCTTTCACCTCAAAATATAAGGTAACAAGCTTTCCTTCTTCTAAATCACTAGTTTTTTCTACAGAACTGGTTTCAGAGGCAAGGGTTACTTTAAGTAAAATAAGACCTTGATTAGTAAATTTAAAAGCATTCCCAAGTAAGTTTATCAGTACCTGGCGTAGCTTACGCTCATCACTGATAATAGCTTCTGGTACACCCTCACCAACTTCAACAACAAACTCAACCTTTTTCTCTTCTACCTTAACGTGGAAGAATGATTCTAAGTTAGCTAGTAAGGCAAAAAGGTCAAAACTTTGTTTCTCAACATAGACTTTTCCAGCCTCTACCTTGCTAAGCTCCAAAATATCATTAATTAGTTCCAACAAATGCTGACTGCTGCGGTCAATTATTCCCACCTGTTCTGCTTGTTTACCCCCAAGTAAAGAATCTTTGCTTAGAATCTGGCTATAGCCGACAATGGCATTAAGAGGGGTACGCAACTCATGACTCATGCTAGCCAAAAATTCACTCTTTGCCCTGTTGGCAGCCTCAGCAAATTCTTTAGCCTCTTGCAGCTCTGCTACTAAGTATTGCAACTCGAGCTGTTGTTTTTGCAGTTCTGATTCGGCTTCTCTACGAGCGGTTATATCTGATATTACTGAAAGTATTTGTATTTCATTCTTTAGCTCTAAACCTAGCACGATTACTTCTGCCCATATTACCTTGCCATTTTTGTGCAAGTAACGTTGTGTAAATGCCTGAGGAACGTATGGCTGCCCACGGGCCTTATCTATATATTCTTTAGCTTTAATTAAGTCATTAGGATGTGTTATATGTTTCAAGCTTAGGCGGGCTACTTCATCTTGTGAATAGCCAATCAGGTCACAAAAGTACTGATTTGTAACACCCAATAAATCGCTGAGCTCTTGCTTTAAAGGAGAAGTTATTATTCCTATAGGAGCTTGCTCAAAAATAGTACGAAAGCGTGTCTCGCTTCTGTATAATTCTTCAGTACGTTCTTTTACTAGTTGCTCGAGCTTATTACGGTACTTATTTAACTCAGTAATATCACGACTTATACCAATGAAACCTAAAGTTTCCCCATCGGCATTAAAGAAAGGAGTTTTTAAAGTGTCAAGTAATACCCTTTGCCCATCTGGATAGCTTACCCACTCTTCACCTCTATATAATTGGCCATCAACTAACATTTGACGGTCGCTAGCTATAAACTCTATAGCTCTATCCTTGGCAAACAAATCTAGATCTGTCTTATCTAAAATTTCATGCTCTTGCTTATTTATAAATTTCTCAAAGGCTTTGTTGCATCCTAGATAAGCACTATTCTTATCTTTATAGAAAATTAAATCTGGTACCGAATCAATCAGATTCCTCAGCAACGCCTGTTCATGCTGCAAGGCCTCTTGTGTCTTGTTTAGTTCAGTAATATCATGTGCTGCACTAACAATACCTAAAACTTCACCATCAGGAGCAATCAAGGGAGCCTTGACTATATCCATGAAACGCTTTTCACCTTCATGTACAGACATCCACACTTTCTTCTGCAAGCTCTGTCTGCTAGCCATCAATTGCTTGTCTTCTCTGATATTTGCTTTAGCAATTTCTGTGGAAAAAACAGCATAATCAGTAGCACCAATTAAGTCAAAATGCTTTGGAAAATTAGGAAAATTGGTCAGAGCTTTATTATAAAGTTGATAGCAACTTTCAGTATCTTGATAGATAATAATGCTTGGTATAGCATCTATTAAATTATGTAAGAAGGCACGCTCTTTTTGTAACTCTTCTTGAGTTTGTTTTAATTCTGTAATGTCATTGGATATACCAATAACTCCTAAAACCTCTTTACTAGGAGCAATAAAAGGTACCTTAATTACATCCATTAAACACTTTTTGCCATCAGAGGTAGGAACCCATATTTCTTTACGAATACCTTGTTTGCTGCTAATAATCTGCTTATCTTCCTCCCGAATTGCTTTAGCGGTTTCTTCAGGGAAAAAGTCGTAATCTGTGGCTGCTAGCTTGCCAGAAATATTAGGAAAATCCTTGGTGTATTGATTATGGAGTTTATAGTGCCCCTCAGTATCTTTAAAATGTATAGCTATAGGTATAGCATCTATTAAATTATGTAAAAAGGCACGTTCTTGCTCGAGTTCTTCTTGTGCTAGTTTTTGCACAGTAATATCATGACTAATGCCAATAACTCCTGTTACTTCCCCTTCTTTAGCGTCAATAAGTGGGGTTTTGGTTACATACAAACAGCGCTGCTCACTATTAAGATCAACCCACATTTCCTTATTAAAACTCTCTTTACTTTCAATTACTAGTTTATCTTCTTCTTGAATGGCCAAAACTAATTTTTCATCAGAAAATAAGTCATAGTCCGTTAAAACCTGTTTATCTGAGCGTAGAGATAAAGATTTTATAAACTTGTTGTAAAGTTGATAGTTACCTTCAGTGTCTTTAAGAAAAACGCCATTTGGCATAGCCTCAATAAGGCTTCGTAATAAATTCTTTTCTGTGATGAAAGCCTCTTGGATTTTTTTTTGCTCAGTAATATTGGTAATTACCGCTATATTCTCAATATATTGGTCCTCATAATAGATTGCTCCTACAGTAGTTAAAGCATTAATAATGCTCCCATCTTCACACTTGTACTTTTTCTCCATTTGAAAATATGGGATCTCTTGCTGAAAAACTTTCTTGGTGAGCTCTTGGCTTAGTTCTATGTGTTCTGGCACAGTAATGTCAGAAACATTCATCTGGCAAAGTTCATCTTCACTGTAACCAAGCCACTGACACATAGTAGAATTGACTTTACTAATAGAAAGTTCATGGTCATTGATAACTATGCCTATTTGACCATTATTAAACAAAGAATTATATCTATACTCAGCAGCCCTTTGTTTACTAGTTTGTATTTTTAATTTTTGAAGTTGTTTTTGAGATTCTGCTAGTTTTTGCTCAGCCTCAATTTTTAGTGAGTTGGTTATCAGAGCTACATTAGCTTTTTGGAGTAAATAAGCAAACATAATAATGCAGATAAATACAAGTCCATCAAACCAACTAACTTCATAAAGAATAGAGTTTATTGAGCTACTGTATTGTAAAAAATAGCTTATGATCAAAACCGCAATAATAGTAATAGCAGGTAACACATACTGCTTACCCACTAGAAACCAAGTAAGAGGAGTTATTAGGAAAAGTCCGAGCATGGCAATATTAATGATGTTTTGAAAACTTGTAGCTATCCAAATGCAGCAAATTAATAGGAAGCCAAGTAAAAACCAACTGACAAAGCTTACAAATCCTTTCTGAACTAAAAAAAGCAGCGTTAGCATTATAAGGGTTAAGGCAATAGCAATGTAAATGTGGGTTTGGTTAGTTGCTCGAGGCAACACTAAAAACAAGGTTAGCAAGCCAACTATACTTAGTAAGAAACAGAAAAGTAGAATGTAGTGAAGTAAGCGAGCACGGTAAGTTTTATCAAGGAGATTAAATTTAGGTGGAGTAAGCATAGCTTTTAATGGGAAAATCATTGTGTATAGCCTAGGCTTCCTTACACTTATATACAAACATGCTAATTTAATTATTATTTTACTGCAACCCCTCACACTAAAAAATCACTTAAAACTACCTCTAACTATCTTGATGCTTCAAAACAATTGCTATTTGGGGGATTTGAGGAATTATCCAAAAAAACATTGATAATCTGCCAAGCACAGGGATTATTTAGTACACTATGACCATCTGTAGAGGAAATATAGAGCTGTGCCTTGGATAAATGGCTTGCTATTTTTTCAGCATAGATAGGGGGAGTTACCGGATCAAACTTCGCTGAAAAAACTAGCGTGGGAATATCACTTACCACTGGTTCTTTTAAGCGCTCGGCTAAAAGCGGTACTGGCCAAGCAGAGCACAGCTCAGGTAAATCGTTGTCAAGATACTCAGCAATAGGTTTGGCTATTTGGGGAACTAGTCCTGTAAAATCCCAATCAGCATCAGTAAAGGTAAACTCATCTGCACAAGTTACTGAAATATATAAACCACTATTGACTACAAAGGTTTCTTGAGGTGGTGAAAAGATTGATTTGTAAGTTATTATATCGACAAGTACTTTACCAGCAGCATTGTAATCTCCAGTTGAGGTCCTAAAAATATTTGATAAAACCTGCTTGGGATCACGGTACATGAGTTCGTAAAGTCCTTGTACCCACAAATCACCATTTAGTCTAGCTTCTTGTCTCTGGCCCTGAATATTTAGGGTAAGAGCAACCGGCTGCGCATTAAGCTTATCCACAGTGTCAGTGAATACTTTTTCTAAATTAGGATAGTTTCGTTGGCAACTAATATCAGCCTTACAATTTTCAAACAGGTGCTCAAAGGCGTCATTGGCTGCCTGGGGAGTGTTTAGAGGCCAGTGCAAATAAGGAGCAACAGGAGCATCAAGAACAACACTGTATAAAAGCTCAGGGTAGTCACGCATGAGATATTGTGCTGCTATAGAACCATACGAGCCACCATAAACGTGTGCTTGTGGATACCCCAAAGCAGGTAAAGCAAGGGCGTAATCATTGGCAATTTCAACGCTGTTAAAAGCAGCAAGATCTACTCCACGCTTTTGCCAAGAGTCAAAGCAAGCTTTTAAAACCTCTTGTTTGACCTGTACATCATCCACATTTGGCTCTGTTGCCCTATGTAGAATCATGGGTTGGGGATTAGAACAAATTAAACGAGGTAGAGCATAAGTACTGCCCCTATAATCGATAGCCACAATGTCACGCTGTGAACGTACGGTAGCTAAGGCAGGTGAACTACCCCAAAAAGCATAAGCTGCTACTAACTCTATGCTGCTGCCCCCAGGACCACCTTGAATCATAAGTAGTGGTACAGGACTAGGATTACTTGCAGTACTTCTAAGAATAACATAGCCAAGCTTAATAGTAGGACTATCTGGACTATCATGCTTTTCAGGTACACGGATATACCCACAATGATAACTTTCTCCTTCTACTTCTCCCCTACTGACAAATTTTGTAAAGGTAGTAAAAGTAGAGCAAGGCACCTTTTCAATAACCTCGGTGTTACCCAAAAAAGCACTGCTACTGCTTGGTATGCTAGCAATCTCTTCATTATTATGAGGCAAAGTTGACTGAGTTGCTGTCACCTTTTCCTCTTCCTGTAAGAAACTATTCTCAGGAAAGATTGTTTGCTGAGGAGTTATTTGGGGTTCTGTAAGGATACTGGTTTGCTGTGATGAGGGTGTTGCTACAGGAGTTAAGGTATAGATTTCTTCTTTAGAGGTTTCTTTTAGAGTTATATTTTCTGTTACAGGTTCAATTACTCCTACAGGCTCTGGGAATTCATCTACAGGTCTAAGGATGTGTACTTCTTGAACTTGTTCTGCTGATTGTCCTTGTTCTTCTGAGACTTGTATTAATGACAACCTCTGTGCTTGGGGTGTTAAGTATGGGACTTCTTTATTTTCTTTAGCAGCAACAGGATTTGCTGTAGCCAATTTGCTAGCAGCATAAAGTGCATACCCTAAGAATAGTAATAAAACTAAAGTTAAAGATCTTAAGGTCAAATTATTTGTCATAGTAAGACTTTAACCTACTCTAATGAGAGAGGTCTACTATCAGCTCTGATATTGCCACACTCCTCCCACACGTTTTGTTAGTTGGCAAATACCCTGCTCTTCGTTTAAAACATTATATCCCATGCGTTCATAGTAAGGCAATAGTTCTTCAAGTTGATTAGTTAGGGTAAGGGATAAAGAAATAACGTTTTGTTTAATTGCTAAGGCCTCTAAATGAGTCATAAGCCAACGCCCACAACCTTGGCCACGGTATTCAACCAAAGTAGCAACACGATCAAGTTGCCAACCTTGCTCACTATCTTGCCAACGTAAGGAGCTTATGAGTTGACCATCTTTACCTTCAAGTATGAGTGTACCACCACGCTCGAGCCACCCCCAAACCTCAGCCTCACTCTCATTACAAAGCCATGCTGTTTGGTACAAATTAGTTAAAGAGGCTACATCTTCAAAAGTGGCTAGGCGTAAATATACTTGCTGTGTATTTTTACCATCTGAGACTATCACTGCAATACTCTTTCTTTTGGAGTGCTTAAGATCTTTTGCATTACTTTTAGGTCGGCTCGAGATAATCCTCTATTTCCATAGCACGAACGATAGCATTCATTTGATATCTTTTGGTTGCTTAGCTATACGCAAACGTAAAGCATTTAGTTTAATAAAACCTTCTGCATCAGCTTGATTATAAACATTATCTTCTTCAAAGGTGGCTACATCTTGTCTGTATAAGCTGTGGGGCGATTTACGCCCTAAAATAGTGACACTGCCTTTATAAAGTTTAATCTTTGCTGTTCCTGTCACAGGCTTTTGCATATCATCCATTAAATTTTGTAAGGCTCGTCTTTCAGGCCCATACCAAAACCCATTGTAGACATAGCTAGCATATTTTGGTATTAGCTCATCACGCAGTTGCAGCACGTGTCTATCTAGGGTAATGGATTCAACGGCTTTGTGAGCATGAAACAACATGGTGCCACCGGGTGTTTCGTAACAACCACGGGATTTTAAACCTACAAAGCGATTCTCCACAATGTCCACTCTACCTATTCCATGCTTACCAGCAAGCTCATTTGCTTTACTAAGCAATGTCACTACATCTAATTTTGTTCCATTTATAGCCACAGGACTACCTGCTTCAAAATCAATTTCCACTACTTCAGGCTCACTAGGGGCATCCTCAGGGTCCGTAGTTAGTTTCCACATATCCTTAGGAGGAGCAGCCCAAGGATCTTCCAATATGCCACCTTCGTAGCTAATATGGAACAGGTTTGCATCTACAGAATAAGGCTTTGCTTTGGTTACAGGTACAGGGATACCATGATCTTTGGCGTAGTCAATACAGTCTTCACGCCCTTTTAAATTCCATTCTCGCCAAGGAGCAATAACTTTTATATCAGGCTTTAAGGCATAGCTAGTAAGCTCAAAGCGTACTTGGTCATTGCCCTTGCCAGTAGCACCATGAGCAACAGCATCTGCACCTTCTATTTCAGCTATCTCTATCATGCGTTTAGCTATCAAGGGCCTTGCAAAAGAAGTTCCTAGGAGATAATAACCTTCATAAATGGCTCCTGCTCTAAGTACTGGAAAAACAAACTCCTCAGTAAACTCCTTTTGTAAATTATCCGCATAAGCTTTGATGGCTCCGGTTTCTAGGGCTTTTACCTTAGCCTCATTAACTTCTTCACCTTGACCTATATCTGCTGTAAAACTAATGATTTCAGCTTGATAAGTCTCTTTAAGCCATTTTAGAATAACAGAGGTGTCTAAACCTCCTGAGTAGGCAAGGACTATTTTTCTCAGTTTGTTCATTTTGTTATACAAACAAATTTTTTCTAAATTTGCAAACTCTACAAATATTTATAATGTCCCTTAACTCCTGTGATGTCAAAAACTGACAAATATGCTCAAATGTTGTAGCTTTCCTTAATTATTCGCCATAAGAACAAAAGGGTTAGAATAGGGAAACACAAGTTTTATTGTGCAAAAACTTTTTATAGATGGAGTGTTTCCCATAATGACTGTAGCAGAAAAAAAGAACAAGTTATCAGAATAGAGCAAGAATGCTTTGATGAGACTCTAAATGAAAAGTTAAAAGAGACTTTAGAAACAGAAATTAAACAAGTAGTACAAACAACTATAGAAGAAGCACTAGAAGAAGAGCTAGATGAACATCTAGAAAACCTTCCTAAAGGGGAACGTCCTAGACGTAGTGGTCATTACACACGAGAATTAGATACTGAACATGGCAGAATAGAAGATTTGAAGGTACCAAAGCTAAGAAGTGGCAATCAAGATCGTTCATGGAACATACTGACTCGCCACCAACGTAGCTTAGCAAGCTTGTTTGTGTTGACTAGTCAAATGTATTTTCTAGGATTATCGTTACCAGACATACAAATAATGATGTGTTTGTTGCTAGGAGAAGCACTATCCCTGAATGCCATAAACAGAGTGAGTTTAAAGGCCCAAGAACAGATGGAGATTCATAGACAAGCTAGAATAGAGAAAACACCTGCATACATAGTAGTAGATGGGGTATGGGTAGATATAATGTATCCTACGGGAGAAACAAAGATAGATGAAGCAGGGAGTGAAAGGAAATGTCAGCAGGTAGAAAGAAGGGTAGTGCTAGTAGCAATGGCAGTATGGGAAGATGGTACGAGAGAAATAATACATTATGAAGTAGCAGAAGGGGAAAGTGAAGAGACATGGGAGGAGATGTTCAAAAACATGATAGAAAGGGGATTAGATGCCAGTAAAGTAAGAATAGTAAGCAGTGATGGGGCAAATGGCTTAGCAAAAGTAATAGAAGAATACTTACCAGAGGGAAGACAACAAAGATGTATAGCACACAAGGTTAGAAACATAGAGCAGAACTTAGAATACAACAATTTGAAGAAAGAAGATGAAGAGGGCAAGGAACTAACAGAAGAAGAAGCAAAGGCAAAAAGGAAAAGTGAAATCATAGAAGATGCGTATGAGGTGTATGAAGCAGAAACAAAGGAAGAGGCGGAGAAAAAACTAGAGGAATTTGAAGAGGAGTGGAAGGATAAGGAACCAAAGGCAGTGAAGAACTTTCTTAGGGGGAAAGAAAAAACGTTAGAGTACTATGATGAACCAGAAGAGATGTGGAAACACATACGTACCACAAATCATTTAGAGCGATTTTTTCGAGATTTTAGGCAAAGGTCTGATGAGATAGGGGCATTTCGGAACGAGGCAAGTTGTTTAGGGATAATTTTCATGTTATTACGTTATCAACAAGCTAAGTATCGGCGTTAATGCTATGGCGAATAAATCGGGAAAGCTACCAAATGTTAAGCAACCGGAACAACCCCTCTAAACATTTCACCTCTTCAATAAACTGTGCAGGTAGACGAAAAGATAAAAGTTCTGAAGTAGTCCATACATGATCTGTAAGTCCTGCTGCCATCACTGGTGTTACTTGTTGCCACTTCCTTGGTGAATCACTTCCCCATCTTTCCTACTGCTAGGTTTCTTTGTTTGGTATGTACAAAACTCCACAACTCATCCAGCTGACATTCTTTTACATTCTGGAGTCTTATATAGTGTCCTTATTTGAGGGAATCCCCCTGCTCCCTTGGCAATAGGTTTTTGCTTGCCTTGCATCTTCAGCAAGTTGTTTTTTAAGCTCAGCTAGACTTAAAAATTTTATTTGTGTACGTAGAAAGTGCTTAAAGTAAACTGTTATGTCCTCATGGTAGATTTCTGAGGCGAAATCAAAAAGGTGTACTTCTAAAGCAGGAGGCTCTTCAGGAAAGCTAGGGCGTGGTCCTACATTAGCCATGCCCCAAAAAACACCCTTGGAAGTTTCTGCCTCTACTACAAAAACACCATAAGGCAATAACTTTTGCTTTGATAAACTTATGTTGGCAGTTGGGAAACCAATGCTCTTACCACGCTTCTCTCCTTGAATTACTTTGCCTATAGCAAAATATTCATATCCTAAAAAGCTTTTAGCTTCTTGAAGATTAGCTTCTTTTAAGAGCATCCGAATATAAGAGGACTTGACATTAATACCCTTTAGTGTTCTCATACCAAAGATTTCAAGCTTAGCAGCTATCTGGGAAAGGTCAACTAAGTTACCTAAACGCTTGTGTCCAAAACGAAAATCTTCACCTACTATTATATGACTTGGATTTAGAGCTGCTATTTGTCTTAAAAAGATGCTCTTATCAGTTTTTGCATACTCAAAGCTAAAAGGAATCATTGCTACAGCATCAGGCTTAAAGGCCTTAAGTAGCTTTAATTTTTCCTCATAACTACTTAGAAAATGGTCTCCTTGTAAGAAAACTTTAGCAGGAGGTTGGAAAGAGATTACCACACTAGCTTGCTTTTGCTTATTTGACAACTCTTGCATTCGTTCAAGCAACATCCTATGACCTAGGTGAACACCATCAAAAGTACCAAGGCAAACTATTGAGGAGTCCAGCTCGACATTAGCAAGATCATCTGTAACTATCATAGAATATTAGTATACTTTCTATGGTATAAAAACGGACCTTCCCATTGGAATTGCTATGGGATTTGAAAGGAAGATAGGGAGATGAGGAGCAGGGCATAAGTTTCTTGCAGTAAGATTTTCATTGCTAACCCGCTTGCAGTATATCTGCAAAAGTTAAATGTTAAACTTTTGAGATGCCTCTTAACATAGCAAGCTTTTACAAATTAATGGCATTACATAGCATTATGGTTTTTCGCAAATAGTTAAGGAGATACATTGCTTTGCAAAACATTATCATCCGTGGTGCACGCGAACACAATTTAAAAAATATTAACTTAGAGTTGCCACGCAATAAATTCATTGTTTTTACGGGAGTTTCTGGGTCAGGTAAATCAACCTTAGCTTTTGATACTATCTACGCTGAAGGTCAGCGTCGTTATGTAGAAAGTTTATCGGCTTATGCTCGGCAATTTTTAGGAGTTATGGATAAACCAGATGTGGACAGCATAGAAGGTTTAAGTCCTGCCATATCCATTGATCAAAAAACCACCAGCCACAATCCCCGCTCTACAGTTGGTACAGTAACAGAAATACATGATTACTTACGTCTGCTTTTTGCTCGAGCAGGCAAGCCTCATTGCCCTACTTGTGGCAAGGCAATTGAGCGCCAGTCTGCTAGTGAAATTGTTGACCAGCTTTTAAAAGACCATGACGGTGCTAAAGCAATGTTGCTAGCTCCATTGGTACGCCAGCGTAAAGGAGAGTATAAAAAGCTATTTGACGACTTAAAAAAAGAGGGTTTTGCTCGAGTACGTATAGATGGTAAGGTAATAACACTTGATGAGGCTGCGCAGAGTAAGCTCGAGCGCTACGAAAAACATAACATTGATGTAGTAGTAGATCGCATCAAAATATCTTTAGAAGATAGAGTACGGATTGCTGAATCTATAGAACTAGCTTTAAATAAAGGAGAAGGTTTACTGCGAGTTTTCTTACCAGATAAGGATATTGATGAACTTTTAAGCGAGAGCTTTGCTTGTCCTGAACATGGTACTTTTTTAGAAGAGCTCGAGCCACGAGTTTTTTCCTTTAATTCTCCTTATGGTGCTTGTGATCAATGTAGTGGACTTGGTTACTTGCAACAGTTTACCCCAGAACTTATAGTACCTGATCCTAGTTTGCCCCTTGCTGCAGGAACCATTGCCCCTTGGCAAGGTAAGGATACTAAGATCTACTATTGGGATAGACTAAAAGCTTTATCTGAACAACTTGGCTTTGATTTGGAAACCCCTTGGCAGGACCTAACAACAGAAACTAAAGATGCCATTCTTTATGGTATTAGTGAGCCTATAGAGGTTACTTATACTCGTGATGGACGTGAAGTTATGAGTTTTAAAACGGAGTTTGAAGGTGTTATTCCAAACTTAAAACGTCGCTTACAAGAGACTACCTCAGATTATGCACGCGAGAAAATTGAAACTTTTATGTCTGCAGTAACCTGTCCACATTGTCAAGGTACTCGTTATCGTAAGGAGGTTTTGGCTGTTACTATCACTAATAAAAATATTGGTGAAATACTTGGTATGACAGTAATGAAAGGGCGAGAGTTTTTTGCTAATTTAGAGCTTGGTGGTGCAGAAGCAGAAATAGCCCGTCCTATTCTCAGAGAAGTTGATGCTCGCCTAGGCTTTTTAGAAAGTGTTGGCCTTGATTACTTGACTTTAGACCGTAGTGCCAATACTCTTTCTGGTGGCGAGGCGCAACGCATACGCCTAGCTACACAGGTAGGCTCGGGGCTTACTGGTGTGCTTTATGTATTAGATGAGCCTTCTATTGGTTTGCACCCAAGAGATAATCTTCGCTTACTGAAAACCTTATTTCATTTGCGTGACCTTGGCAACACTCTTATTGTAGTTGAGCATGATGAAGAAACTATGCTCGCTAGCGACTTTATTGTCGATCTTGGTCCTGGTGCAGGTGTTCATGGTGGCCAAGTAATAGCGGCTGCACCCCCTAAAAAACTAGCTCAAGATAAAAACTCTCTAACTGCAGCTTATTTGCGCAAGGAAAGTTATATAGACATTCCTAAAAAGCGTCGTAAAGGTAACGGCAAGAAGCTTAAAGTTATTGGTGCTTGCGAACACAACCTCAAGAATATAAATGTTACCCTACCACTAGGAAAACTGATTTGTATTACTGGTGCCTCAGGTTCAGGCAAATCTACGCTAGTACATCGTATCTTACATGCTGCTTTAGCCAAAAAACTTCACCGTGCTAAAGCAACCCCAGGTAAACACACTCGAATCACTGGTAGTGATAATATTGATAAGATCATCGAAATAGACCAAGGTCCTATAGGACGCACACCCCGTTCTAACCCTGCTACTTATACTGGTATTTTTACCGATATTCGTGATCTTTTTACCAGAGCCACTGAATCAAGAAAAAGAGGGTACAAAGCTGGGCGTTTTAGCTTTAATGTAAAAGGTGGGCGTTGTGAGGCCTGTAAAGGTGACGGCACGGTTAAAGTAGAAATGTACTTTTTACCAGATATCTATGTGCCCTGTGAAGTTTGTAAGGGCAAGCGCTATAACAAAGAAACTTTAGAGGTTAAAATTAAGAGTAAGTCAATCTCTGAGGTGTTGGAAATGACTGTAGATGAGGGTCTAGAGTTTTTTGAAAATATTCCTACAGTAGCTCGTAAACTTAAACTTATGCAAGATGTAGGTTTGGGCTATATAAGAGTTGGTCAACCTTCGCCAACTCTTTCAGGTGGCGAAGCGCAGCGTGTCAAGCTTGCCTCAGAGCTGGGTAAGCGTTCAACAGGTAAGACGTTGTATGTTTTAGATGAGCCCACTACAGGCTTACATTTTGATGATGTCAAAAAGCTTTTAAATGTTTTACATCGTCTAGTAGATGGTGGTAACACTTTAGTGGTGATAGAACACAATATGGATGTTATCAAGACTGCCGACTGGATTATTGATCTTGGTCCTGATGGTGGCGTGCGTGGTGGAGAGATTATTACTGAAGGCACGCCTGAAATGGTAGCTGCAGTTGCTAATTCTTCAACAGGGCAATTTTTAGCAAAGATTCCTAAGCTCTTAGAGCATAAAAGCGTTGTAGAGAAAATGGCAGAGGTAGCCTAATGGGCAAAATGTACACACTAGCTTCACCTAAAAATGTCTTTATTGGTTTATTCTTGTGTTTCCTTGCTGCAGTGATAGTTGTTTCTCCTTTACCCCTACTTTACCGCAGCATGAGTATCCTTTTCATAGCCTATCTTGCAGCAAGTTATGGAGGTATGCCATATGCTTATATAGTAGTCATTCTAACCCCTCCCCTAGGTCTCCTAAAACAAGATGACCACTGGCTTATTTTCTTACCTATGATCATTAGTTCAGGGCTCTTGGCTATGTTGGGGCTCGAGTACTCATGGCGCTACGCAGCTATACTCATCTCACCTTTTTTGTACCTCATGCCTCAGATTTTTATCTGGCAGATTTCTGAACATAGGCTCTTTGCACTTACCTTACCTTGGCAACCAAGCGTCACTAGGTGGTTAACTGTTCATGCTTTTGTCGCAGGAGCAGGTGTGCTTACTATGCTATTTTTAGATAGAAAGAGGCAAAGATTGGCTATGCAATTAGAGAAAAGGTCCTCAAGGTGAGGTCAGTAAGCAGTGGTGGTTGCATTTACACTTAAAGCTAGGACAGTTTTTAGAAATCAGTGCAAACTCCTGATTAAAACATGCAAACAGCCATGTAAAGTATTATAATTAGTTGATTTCTAGCTCCTGCTAAAACCACACAGGAGTGAGAAAGACTTGGTTTTTTAAGTCTCGTTCAAAGGAGGAAGAGCCATTGCAAGTCTATCTTAAACTACATTTACCTATGAAATTCTTGCAGGTAAGTTGTTTACTATTCGCATTTTTTTCCTTATCGTTTGGGATAAGTCGAATTCCTATAGAAACAGCAAGAGTACCTCTTAACTTTGAAATAGATCAGCAAATACTTGATAGTGGTGGGATGTGTAGAAACAAGGCTTTAGAGGGCATTATAACAAAAGACGCTTTCAATGTTAGGACAACATACAAAAAAAAAGTAAATAACCAGGGAGAACAAAGGCTCATAGATCAGAATCAAGCAGTGGTAGAGCAAAGCCTACTACGTGATAATAAAAGAACAAGTCGTGTAACAGCAACGGTAGATGGTGGTTTCACAGCAGAATTACATGCTAAAGTACATTTTGAGCGGGTAACAGTAGAAGTGCGTACAACTGACCGAAGACATGAGCTTATCTACAGAATAGAATTTACAAGAATGGATCGTGCTGAAGGAGTGCTAGAGAATAAAGTAGAACTTCCTCTTTGCTACAATTTAGGCGAACCCACAATTATAAAACCACAACCCATTACAAAGAATCTAAATGTTTCTGGTGGTGCGTGTGCTAAGGATACACCTTTAAAAGGTACAGTGACTTACGAGGCCAATAATTTTAATTTCCAAGTTCAAGTAGCAAATCCAGCAGATAAAAAAACCTTAGAAGACCACTTTACTGAGCAATTGAAGCAAACCCTGATAGACCGAAACACAAAAACACAAGAAGTAATGGCTCTTGTAGACAAGGGTTTTAAGGCAGAGTTACATGCTCAAATTGGTCTCGAGCATGTAATAATAAAAGGACTTTCAGTAGGTACGGGTAAGCACCTGTTTACAGTAAGTTTTACAAGGATGGCTAATGCCACTGGGGTATTGAAAAACAAGGAGGAGCTTACTTGTCCTAATCCTAATCCCGATGGAAGTACCACTTCTCCTAGTTAATTATACTGTTTTAATCTTTACGAATACTAAAGACACGGCTAGCACCGCCTTCGGTTGTCACACCCCAAAGAACATCTGCCACTTCCATAGTAGTTTTTTGATGGGTGATTAGCACAAACTGCGTACCTGCTTTAGCCCTTTGGATAAGGAAACTACAAAAGCGCCGTATGTTAGCCTCATCTAAAGGTGCATCTACCTCATCTAAAATGGCTATAGGTAAACCTTTGTCATGCTCTTCATTACTCTCACCAGACATAAGGGCAAAGAGAAAGGCCATTGCCCCCATTGTTCTTTCCCCTACCGACAATAAATTTAATGAGCGAGTTTGCTTGTTGCTGGGTTGCAAACTTATTTTTAAACCTACAGGGCGTTCTTCTTCGCGTTCTACTTTTATATCAGAATCAGAATTGGCCCCAAAGAGTTCTTTAACATGTGTTTGGAAATTTTTCCTTAGCCTCGTTAGAGCATTATTTAGACGGGTAGTAACTTCTTGCTGTATTTCAGCTAGCATGTCCTCGAGTTCTCTAGCAGCTTGGCTAATTTCATGGTTTTGATTTTGCAGGTCATTAAAACGTTGTGTTTGAGCTTCAAGATCTTGCTGAGCACGGTGATTAACAGGTCCAATAGCTTCAAGCTCAGCCTCAACTTCACCTAAGCGAGTACGCAATTTTTTTAATGAGCCCTCCAAGGGCTCAAGCTCCTCAGGAAACTCCTTTAGGTCACCCTCAGCAGCTTCCATAGCACTCTCTCGCCTTGCTAGGGCAAGCTTTACCTCATCAAATTTAGTCACCACTTCTGTTTGCTGATTGGTTAATTCGCTTAGCTTTTGTTCTGCTTGTTGGCTTTGGGTAGTAGCTTCATTATAACTAGCCTCAACTTTGCCTATATTCTTTGGTATAGCTGCTTTAGCAGCTCTTTGTTCCTCTTTGGCTTCCTCAACATCCTTCTCTGCTTTCACAAGGTCTTTATCTATATCTTTAAGTCTTACCTTAAGCCCCTCTAGTTGTAGTCGCCCTTCTCTAAAAGCCTCGAGCGCTTCTTGATAATTTTTCTCCCGCTCCTTGAAAAGTACTAATTGTTGCTTGATTTCAGAGGCCTGAGTATTGGCCTTAGCTTCAGCTTGTCTTAGTGCTTCAACTTGCTCTCCAAAAGCTTGTTGCTGACTTTCAAACTGTGGCAACTCCCTTATGTCGAGGTCCAGATCAGGAGGTTTTAAGTTATCTAGTTGCTCTTTAAGTTCTGCTTGACGCCTATTAAGCTCTTCTACTAGAGATTTGTTAGCAATGGTAGCCTCACGGGCCTGGTTGTATTTTTGCTCAAGTTCTTTTAACCCTAACTGCTCATTTAATAAGGCTTGCTTGGTGGCATTAACCTGATTTTGCAAATCTTCAAACTTCTTGTAAGCTGTTGCACGTTTCTCTTCTGCCACAAGGTAAATAGCCTCAGTAGCGTCAAAGTCATTTTTTAAATTAAGTACTACACTTCCTCCCCCTCGTCTGCCACCTGTTATAGCACCATAATTCTCCAAAATATCCCCTGCTAAAGTTACAAAGCGTGGCCTCTGTTTGTATCGCTTAGCCAAGTTGGTAGCATCATCTAAATTTTCAATGACAGTGGTGTTGCCAAGCAGTTGAGTGAAAATGTTACGGTACTGGGTCGCAAAATCAATTAGCTCGAGGCATACCCCTAAAACACTAGGCTCAGAGGCTAAATCGTGAGAGATGTTTGTGCTGCGACCTGCAATAAGGTCTAGGGGCAAAAGGGTTACTAAGCCACCTTGTGACTTAACATAGCGAATTACCTCTTGGGCAGTATTGCTAGAATCAACTACCACATTCTCAGCACGCCTTCCTAGTGCTGCACTGAGTGCTTGTTGATATTCATCTGGGACGTTTAACAAGTCTGCTACTGAACCAATAACACCTCTGATACCCGATTGCAAAGCATTCTTAGGGCCTTGAGCATAGCCTTGACGCGCTTGGAAAGCAGCCTCTATGCGCTTTAGGCTCTGTTTTAAACCCAAAGCTTCAGCAGCACAATTAGCATGAGCTTGCTGCTTATCTACAAGCTGTTTCTGCATAGCTTCTAGGGCTACTTGCTGTTCAAATATATGTTTTTTCTTGCTTTCAAACTCATCAACTATCTCCTGCTCATCACTTTCACTACTGGGCAAGCTTTCCAAGCGTTTCTCAATTTCACTAAGCTGCTCTTTTAACTGCTTAACCTGACTTTCAAAAGCCGCCTCAGCCTGAGCTTGGGCACGTTCTATATCTCTTAATTGTCTAAGTCTTTCTTCTATGCTTGCTTGCTTAGAAATTAGTTCGTTTAGGGTTTGTTGTTTTTCTGCTAGTTGAGCTTGAGTTTTTGCTAAGCTTTGCTCGAGTTCACCAACATCACCCTCTGGAGGAATAGGTTCTGGAGTGTTTTCTAGATTATCAACGTCTTTCTGCAAAAGTTCAGCTTCACGAAATAAACCCTGTTGGTGCTGTAATAAACGAGCTAAACGTTCCTCTGCCACTCGCACGTCACCACGCTTAGTCTCTAAATCAGCAAGGGCTTGACGATAGTCACTTTCTATTTTAGTTACTGCTTCTCTAGCCTTTTGCCAATGTTCTTTAGCTTCACTAAGACGCTTCTCTCCCATGTTGCGTTCATTTTCAAGTTTTCCCCTATCATCTTGTAAGCTTTTAACCTCTATGCGCAAGCTCTCGGCACGGCGGTAGGCCAAGGTGAAGCGAAGTCTGAGCTTTTCACGGGTTAAGGCTGCTGATTTAGTGGCCTGCTCAGCTTCTTGGCTTAGCTGGGTTAATTGCTTTTCCAATTCACCAACAATATCCTCTAGGCGAGTTAGATGTTCTTTGGTTGTTTCTAAACGAGCAATGGTTTGCTCACGGCGAGTGCTCAAACGTGAAACTCCTGCTGCTTCTTCTACATAGCCAAGCAATCTAGTAGGGTCAGCCATCAATACCCCGCTTACCTCCCCTTGACCTATGATTGCTAGTCCACCCTTGCCTAAACCACTTCCTGCTAAAGCCTCTTCTACATCAATAAAACGAGCGTTTTTGCCACCTAGTTTAAGCTTGCTTTGACCATTTTTAAACAAACTGCGAGTGATATGCAAACTACCCTGCTCATTTTGCAAAGATAAGGCCACCTCGGCATAGCCAAGGCTACGCTTACTTGCTGAACCATGAAAGATGAGCTCAGTTTTATCACCAGCACGAAATTCACTAGCCCTGCCACCACCACTGGCCCATTTTAGAGCGTCAATAACATTTGATTTACCTGAACCATTGGGACCAACCACCCCTGTAATACCTTCTTCAAATTCTATAGTAGTTTTGTCAGCAAAACTTTTAAAACCTTGTAAACTTAGCGATACTAAACGCATTCTGCTATCATAGATGTGTACAAATGTTACACAAATCTAATTTGATTCCCGCCCTGACTCTCCAGTGAGTAGTCATGCCTGGCAAGGCGTTAATTTCCCAGTAGCCTCTGGGCTGGGTATCTTTCTTGCTCTACAAATTAGCCAAAAACCATGCTTGGTTCTCGCTTTTTGTTTTTGGCTACTAGTTAGTTTCATTATCAGGTCTTAAACAGAAAGTAGTTTCCAGCTCTTAACAGCTCCTTAGGGTAGAGTCTCGCTAAATTCAGATAGTTTCCTACGCATAACATATCTAGCTACACTAAAAGTATTAATATCACTTAAAGTGCCAACAATCGTGTACTGAGCACTAACATTTTGCATAAGCAGGCATTTTTTACCGTACTCTATAAGCACACTTTGAAAGTTGTCTAAAGAAAGTTTCTCACTGATGTCCCCCACAGCTTTCTTCAAAGTTTGGGCTTGCACACCTAATGTTCCGGAATTATTCAAAGCAACCTCGCCCACTTGTGTCAGCATTTCACCTTTACTATTAAGTAACCACAAAACTTCAAGGTTTGCATCTAATCGCAAACGCTCGAGCTTTTCCTTAAAAGCCGCATCATTAAATACCACTTTCTTATCTTGAGGTAGAGGTTGTCCTGCTTTTGGTTCCTGCTGTGCTTGGGCCTCATCACTTTGCTTCGTTTTTAATTTATTAAAAATTAGGTCTACTATGTAGAGTAAGGTGTCAGGCTTAAAAGGTTTTTTAACTATGCCCACTGCCTTATATTCGCGAGCTTGAGCTTTGGTTTCAGGGTTAACTATTCCAGAGATAAGCAAAATTGGTATGCTTCTTAATTTTGGATTAGCTTTAATCATCTTACAAAACTCAAAACCATCTATCTCGGGCATAACAACATCAGCAATTATCAAAGTAGGCCTGTGGTGCTCTAAAACACTAAGCCCTACCTTAGCGCTCTCAGCAGGTAGCACCTCAACTCCCTTAGGTTTTAAGATGCGTTCTAGGGCTTTTCGCACACTAATGCTGTCATCTACTACTAAGACCTTTGCCATTATTGTCTCCTAATTAATACTAGCTAGAAAGTTAGCTTGGTTTCGTCTTTATCCTCATGATCTAACTCAACGGCCACTGCCAAAAGCAAGCGGCTTATTTCCATGCTCATAGTAGTTTCTTCTGGCTGAGCATCTTTTCTAAAGAAAAACTCAGTATGTGGATGGCCTTGTACATCGTGAAACAGGGCAATTACAGCTCTTACCCCAACCAAATCGCGGTACTCAGAATGAACTAAAACATTGTCTACAAAAGCTAGAAAGGCATCTCCCTCGTCAGTGCGCACAAAGAGCTGGCCAACTTTACAAGCACTAGATACTGTGGTGATTATGTTTGATAAATCAAAAGATTCAAGGGTGCCGTGCATTTGTGCACCCTCAATCTCATATCTTTTTGGCTCCTTGGGAATGCCCATACCTAGACGTAAGCGAATGGCTGTAGATAAATCCTTAGGGCTAGAACTATCAGGCAATGTAAAGTAAGGGCCACTCATAGTACTTTGTATAGGCTTGTTAAAATCCTGTAACAAGACAAAAGGAATATTCATTGACGCTTCGTCGCTACGCACTATATCAAGAAAGTCAGTCCCTTCCATATCCTCTAGTTTGTCAGCACTAACTATAATGTTGGGAGTGTGGTGCTCGAGCATTGTAAGAGCATAAAGACCACTCTCAGCTAGAGTACAAACAAAACCATCATCCTCAAGATGCCTCTTAAAAGGTCCACCTACTTTACTAGGCATAACTAGTAGCACTTTCGGATTCAGGGGGGGGGTTGTCACAAATATTCCTCTAAACGTTTTACCAGCTTATTTTCATCAACAGGTTTGGTAAGATAATCATTAGCACCTAATTCAAAAGCAAGGTTCATGTGCTCTTGTCTTGCTCTTGTAGTCATAACAATAACAGGTAACTCAGCTGTTTCGCTACGCCTTCTTACAGATTCAACTAATTCATAACCATTTAAACGTGGCATTTCAAGGTCAGTTAGAACTGCATCAAAGCCAGAATCATTTATCAGTATATCAACAGCTTCTTGCCCATCACTAGCAGTTACTATATCAAAACCAAGGCGACTGAGTTTCTTACTAAGTACCTTACGTACACTCAAAGAATCATCTACTAGCAAGAGACGGCGTTTAACTTGTACTTTTGGTGTGGCAACGGTAGCTACTTGCCCTATAAAACGTGACTGTGTCAAACTTTGTAAGCCTACAGGGTCAAGCATAAGTATTATCTCGCCTGTACTAATAACAGTTGTTCCTGAAAGATAATAAAGTTGGCGCAAGAAGTTATTGAGTGGTTTAATAACTACTTCCTCTAGTGCCAAAAATTCATCAATAGCAACAGCCAGTAACTCTTTACCTGTGCGCAAGAATAGGACTGAAACTTCTTTTTTATTTTCAAAGAAGTTTGCTTCTAGAGCTAGTAATTCGTGCACAGAATGAATGGGGAATTCTTGGCCTTCATAGTTAACATAATAACTATCTTCACGCTTTTCAGGAACTAAACTTTGCAAAGCATAGATGGATTCTATCGGGAAAGCCATAGTTTCTCTTGCCACCTTGAAAAGCAGCACCTCAGAGATAATCAGTGTTAGTGGTAATGTTAGGGTAAAGCTTGTTCCTTTACCTAACTCACTATCAAGTGCAATATTACCTTTTAGATCACGAATCACACTAGCTACTGCATCCATACCTACTCCCCGCCCTGCCTCAGTAGTAACTTTCTCAGCTGTACTCAAACCAGCTAAGAAAATAAGCTCCATTGCCTCTTGAGAGCTTAGCTGCTCTGCCTCTTTAACACTTAGCAGCCCACGTCCTATAGCTTTCGCCTTAACTGCTGCCACATCAATGCCAGCCCCATCATCTTCTATGGTAATGGTTACATTGTTACCACGATAAGAAGCTCCCATCAGTAGTTTGCCCTGTGGGTCTTTACCTTTGCTTAAACGCTGCTGGCGGTCTTCGATGCCGTGGATTAAAGAATTTTTTACAAGATGTAAAAGTGGCTCAGCTAAAGCTTCTAAAATAGCATTGTCAATTTCAACACTCTCTCCAAAAACCTCTAAGACAAAATCTTTGCCTGTATTACTATCACTCTGGCGTAGAAGGCGACTCAAGCGCGCAAAAAGTTGACCAATAGGTACCATACGTACACGGCTTACTTGAGTACGCAAAGAACGTGAGAGCGTTTGTAAATTTTCTACTTCACCGTCCAGACCACTTCTCAAACCGTTAATCTGACGCTGCAGCTCGCTTATGTCATTGGCCATCTCAGAAATACTACGAGTAAGGATGTTAAGGTCATTGTAGGTATCAAACTCGAGCTCAGCAAAACGTTCACTTACAGTAGCTAGGAGGCTACTCTGATTAGCTTTGCCTTCACTTTGACTAAGTGACTGGGCATCAGTTAGTTGTGGGTTTAAGTAGCGACTCTCAAATTCTTCAGTTACCCGCTCGAGCCTTTCACGGTTACCCTCCAAACTGCCAGTAACTTCTGCAAATTGGGTCATTTGATAACTTAAACGACCTCTCAAATTAACTAGATTACCTACTAGGTCTAGCAGTGCATCTAACTTGTCAACACTTACACGAATAGTGCTCGAGCTTTGCTTCTTGGTTACTGATGAAGATTTTTTAGCCTCTGCTTTTTGACTTTGTTTTACAGCTACTTGTTTTGTAATGGTTGGTACAACAAGTATTTGCGGAGGATTTTCCAATAAACCTTCAAGTGAGGTCTGGAAGTTACTTAGCTGTAATTTAAACTTATTAACAACCTCATCTTTACCTTGAATAACTGATAACATGTCTTTCAGAACACTAGAACCCTCAAAGAAACTCTGTTTTACCTGCTCATCAAAAAACTGGCTTTCTTCACGCAGCTTAGCAGAGAGCTCTTCAAGACCATGAGCAACTTCTGATAGTGGCTCGAGCTCAACCATAGCTGCTGCCCCTTTAAGGGTGTGGGCAGCCCTGAAAAGCTTCTCGCTTTGCTCTGCAAAACTTTCTTCTTCAGCATTCTCTAGCGCTAACAAGGCCTCATCAATGTGAGTAACATGCTCGAGGGCCTCGGGCATGAAGTATTCCAAGGTTTCCTTTTCTTCTTGCCCATAGACCTTTAACTTCTCAACTAAAGCTAGAAAACCTGATTCTTCTTCACGGTCACCAACTGTATCTTGGCCCGCCTCAGATATTTCAGGGACAAATGGTAGTATGGCCGAGTCCCCCAACATTTCGCTGAGTTTAGCCTTTAAGTTTTGTAAAGATGAGATAAGCTCAACATCCTCACCTAAAGTGGTATCAAGTAAGAGCTGCAGAGTATTGGTACCATTGCCCAAAGCTTGTTTAACACCATCATCAAAAGGCATACCCTCATCACGGACTCTAACCATGAGTTCTTCTAGGGTATGAGCAACGTCACCCAGAGGATTAAGTTCAACCATATAGGCTGCACCTTTTAGAGTATGTGCTGCCCTAAAAAGTTTATTGATTGCCTCTTTTTCATCTGATTCCTGTCCGTCTTTTAAAGCAAACAGAGTGTTTTCAAGGCTTTCTAGGTGCTCTCTGGCTTCAGGCACAAAGTACTCGAGGGTATCTCTTTCGTTTTTACCATAAAGTTTTAGCTCTTCAATAAATGGTAGACCCTCAGCAGCTTGCGAAGCTTGTGAAGTAGACTCAAAAGATGCCTCACTTAAAGTCTCACGTAAAAGCTTTGTACCACCTAGGACTGTTAAATGCAAGCCAAGGTTTGCTTCATGGCCTTTCTCGGAGATACTTTCAAAGGCACTACGCAAACAAATGATAACTTGCTCTAAGAAGTTTAAGAAATTCTCTTGCCCTCTCTTAATTAAAGAAGGCTTCATTACGCTAAAGCGCTCAATTAGGCTAGCCAAGCTTGAAACTTGCTTAAATTGATAAAGAGCAGCTGTGCCCTTTATTTTGTGAAAAACATCAGCTAGCTCTTGCAAGTTTTCTACACTAAAGTTACTTTGCAACTCTTGGCTTAAATTCTGAACTTGGGCCAGAGTTTCCCACATTTCTAGCAGGAAAGTATCTATCAGATCATTACTGTGCAAATTACTTTCTAAGGTAGTATCTTGTAATGCCATTTTAAGCTGCCTCTTCTATTCTAAAACGCCCTAAGCGCTCGAGCAAAATCTGCGAACGCCCCCTTAAGTTTTCCGCCGACTTACGGCCTTTATCAACAATATCTTTTGATTGCAAGCCTGTAGCACTCATGTTCTGCAAACCTTTGTTAATAGAGTTTAGACGCTTAACCTGCTGCCCTATTTGTTCTTCCACCTCATGAACAAGTTCTGCTGAACGCTCGGCAATCTTACCTATATCCCCTAGACGCTCACCAGTTTCACCAGCAAGCTGATAGCCACTCTCCACTTCTTTTTTACCTGTTTCTACTAGCTGGTTTACTTCAGCAATATCTCCCTGCACACCTTTAATGAGTTGTGAGACTCTCTCAGAAAGTTTTGCTGAATCATCAGCTAATTGACCTACTTCTTCTGCTACTACTGAAAAGCGCTCACCCTCCTTACCAGCTCCTGCAGCTTCCAGTGAAGCATGTAAGGCGAGCAAACTAACCTGTGAAGAGATGTTGTGAATAGCATCAGTAACTTCTGAAATTTCTTTAGAGCGCACATTAAGCTCATTCATCCGTGCAGCAATGGTATCTACCTCTTGACGAATTCTTTCCATGCCTTTTAGGGTATTTTGCACTGCTTGCCCACCCTGTTGTGAGGCAAGCAAAGTACTTTGAGCAGTCTGGGCTGATTCAATAACATTTTTACTAACAGTTTGCATACTATTAGCAATGATCTTAAGCCCTTCTGCTAAACGGTTAGCAGTACTCACCCTTGATTCATTGTTTTGAGCAATCAAAGCAGAGGTGCTAATCATATCATTAGCTCCCTTACCAACATCCCTAGCAGTGCTTTTAACATCCTGTAGCAAAAAGCCTACTTCTTCAATCATCAGGTTAGTAGCATCCACAACATTACCTAAGGCATCTTCAGTTACACTGCCACGCTTAGTAAAGTCTCCTTCTGAAACCTCGAGCATAACCTCAAGGAAATTCATGATGTTTGCTTGCAATTGCATACGGTCATCATCAGCCTCTTGACTACGTCTTTCGATCTCTTCAATGGCTGTTTGCAAATTATTAATAGCATCATTAAAAGTGTCTGCTAAAACCCCAGTCTCGTCGTTTGTTTCTACATTCGCTGATACCGCTAAATTGCCTTGGGCAACCTTTTGTGCTACCTCGGTGAGTTCTCTAAGGGGTGAAGTTAGCCTTCTAGTAAATATAGCAATAAGTAAAAGGGTAGCAACAATAGTAACTAATCCAAGAATTGCACTTGAAAGTGTAATGTTACCAACAACCCCCAAGGCTTCACTAATCTTTTGCCTTGCTACTACCACCCAGCCTAGCTGGTTAATTGCTTCAAATATTTGCCCTTCAAGCCCCTCTGTTTCATGGGCATGTTCATGGTGCTCCTCTGTTATATTTAAGTTTTCAAAGTTAAAAAGTGAGTCATCACCTTGTTCATCTCTAAAAGTAATGGCCCCCTGCTTTGCTTCTAAAAAATGTTGCAATAGTTCTGGTGATAAATCTTTTGAAGACAAATTAGCATCTTGAAATGGATCAGCCATTACTTCCCCATTTTGATTAATCAAGATAGCATGGCCAATTTCTCCAAAACTAAGGGTAGCAACAAGATCAAAAACAGCATCAACATCTAAAGTCGAGCGAATAACCCCTATAATTTCATTGTTATCCAAGATAGGTAAAGAAATAAGCAAAGCATTCACACCTGCACTGGCATCAAATTCTGGCTGAGAAATAAAAACTGCTCCCTCACCATTATTCCAAGCAGCTTGCCACCAACCCTCATCAGCCTGATAGTAATCTGACAACTCTGCTGTTGACCCTAAGGTCGCCCCATAAAGGTCTGTTATGAATACCTCGGTGTGCTCAGGGAAGTTATTAAGAAAGTTATGCAGTTCTGCTGCTACTATATTAACTCTGGCATTATTGCTAATAATGCCCTGTATAAAGGCACTATTTGCTGGATCAGTTTCTGCATCGTTGCGCCACACTTTATCTAGTGCTTCTATACCTGCAACAATCTCTTCTGGCGAGCCTTGGTAGCTAGCGTTGCGCTCTTTTAAGGCTTGTGTCATTAAACTTGACAGGCTAGCAACTTTTATTTGATTTACTTTATCAACAAAGAAAGCTGCCATCTGATCTTCAATGCCTTGTACAGTGCGAGAACGCTCTGCTTGTAATTGGTTTCTTAAAGAATTACGTAATTGTATATTGGTAGCTACAATAATGAAGCCAATCCCTAAAATGAGCAAGGGTAAAATAAGTAGCAAAAGTTTTCTATTAAGGCCTACAAACTTTTTATCTTCACTTTTACTTTTATCTTGCTTAACTGGGGTTTGAGGCCTTTTACTCAAACCTTCTTTGTCAAGAGCAATGATGTTATCTTTTTTTATGTCTGCTGGCACAAATCCACCTCCAAATTATAGTTATGGAAAATATTGAGTTGCCCCAAAACTTAAGCCTCGAGGCGGAAACGTTCTAGGTTCTGAATAAGAGCTTTTGAGCCTTGTTGCAAGCTCTCAGCAGATTCACGACCTCTATTTACAATTTTGAGCGATTCTGTTGCTGAAGTAGCCATATTTTTTAGATTGTTGTTAATAACACTAATGCGCTTAACTTGGTCTCGAGTCACTTCTGCTATCAAATCTGCTACTTTAGCCGAACCTTGGGCAGCTTCACCAATTTCTTTAAGCCTTTCCCCTGCTTCATTGGCTACTTGGTAACCACCTTCCACTTCACGTATACCATCTTCCACGGTAGTGATAACTTCCTGCACTTCTTCCTGAATGTTCTTAATGAGCTGAGATACCCGCTGCGAAGATTCAGAAGAGTCACTAGCAAGTTTACGAACCTCATTAGCTACCACTGCAAAACGTTCTCCTGCTTCACCTGCACCTGCTGCCTCAATAGCAGCATTTAGAGATAAGAGGTTAGTTTGTCTAGAAAGGTCATTAATGGTATCAGCAATCTCTGAAATTTCTAGAGAGCGGTCACCTAAGGTTTTTATCCTTTTACTAATGCCCTGCACCTCACGGCGAATACCTTGCATGCCCATAAGGGTGTTTTCCACTGCTTCACCGCCTTGTTGAGACGCCTCTAGGGTAAGTTTTGCTGTTTGGGCAGATTCGTCTGCGCTTTTGGCCATTTCGCTAATAGAATCAGAAACCTTTTGCACTGCTTGGGCTAGTTGGTTAGCTCGAGTAGTCTGAGTTTGGCTATCCTCGGCAATAGTCGTGGTAGTTTGAATCATCTCAGATGCACTTTCACCTACATCCTGAGCAGTTTCTTGCACTTCCTTAAGCAAGTATCCCATTTCTTCAAGCATAACGTTAGTAGCATCAACCACATTACCCAAAACATCTTCACTAACCTGCCCACGCTTAGTTAAGTCGCCACTGGCAACATCCATCATAATATCTAAAAACCCACCAATGTTACGCTGCAATTCTTCACGGCGGTGGCGCTCTTCGTCACGCTCTTGCTCGGTTTGCAGCGAGCCACGCAATTTCGCAATAGAGCTGTTAAAGGAACTGGCTAGCAAGCCGATTTCATCATTACTACCAACTGGCACAGTTTCTGAAAGGTCACCCTGACCTACCTTTTCCACTACCTCCACCATTCGAGCCACAGGTTTAGTAATACTCCTTACAAACTGTGTTGTGGATAAAATTATGATAAAGGCAGACACAGCCAAGAATCCTAAACTAAGCCTTAAAACTGTGTTTCTTAAGTTATTAATAGGAGTCACAACTTCAGTTTGATCTCTCTCTGCCATCAAGCCCCAATTAAGCCCAGGAACGTCTATGGGAGTAAAAGCAGAGTACACATTGATACCACGATAATTTGGGAAAAGATCCTCACCACTTTCGCGAGTGACTAAAGCTGTCTCCACTCCGGGGCTGTCAATAGGTTGCCGCCCTGAAGCAGTGCCTTGTCCAACAATAGAATCTTGTACCACTTGTGGAACACCCACACTAGAAACAGCATCTAAATACCTTTGCAAGTCCTCTACAAAAAAGCGAGAGTTAGAACGCAAGGTATAATCAAAACCGGACAATTTAGAAGGACCTACCAGATAAGTCTCACCAGATTCACCAAGGCCAACCTCAACCCATTGATCATCATTAGTCATGATAGAGTCAATACGCTCAGAGGGGATTTGGAAGATGAGCACACCTAAAAGTTCACCCTCCTCACCCTCGTGCTCAACTTCTTCACCTTCATGCTCACCCTCTTCATCCTCATGATCATGCTCAGCTTCAATGACTACACTTTCACCTGTCTCACTATGTGTATGCACAAAGCCACTTAAAATAGGAGTAGCTACAAACATCTCACTAGAAGCATAAGAAGGAGTATAAAAATCAGCATCTGCAAAGTATGCTTGCCTATCAGAATCCGCATTTTCTTTGGCTAGACGGAAAGCTTCACCTATAGGAGTATTGGCATATGGACCATCAACTAGTGAAGTGGCAAAGTCAATTTCTTTTTCAACACTGTAAACGATATAACCATTCTCAGGCTCTACTAGAAAAATGTCGTAATAGCCAAATGTTTCTAAAAACTCTTCAAAAATAGGGTGGTGCAAAGAGTGGTGCAGGCTATAATCTGAACCATCAGCTGCTGCATCTAAATTATCTTTATCTCCCAAAGGATTAGGATTGTCAACAATATAAGTTTTTTGTAAAGCTAGTGTTGTCTCGTTTAGAGCTAAAAGTTCCTGTGTGTTAATGCCCTGTCCAGCATTTTTCCTAGCAAACTCTTCTATGAAAATAGTATTGTAGTAGTTCTCAACAGCTTGCTTGCTGATATTAGGATCTGCACCTGTTTCAAGAATATAGTTGGGAAAGGCTTCAGTTAAAGTCGCCATAGCTTCAACGGTGTTCGGGGCAAAAGCAAGGCTTAAAACTTGATCAGCAAAAAACTGAAAGTTATCTTCAATTTGCCTCTTTTTAGCATCTCGAATAGAAATTAGCTGCTGTTGAGCAGACTCAATTAGAGCCTCTTCTGAGCTTCTCTCTGAAATCAAGCTCAAAACTGAAATACTAATAATCAAAGGAATTAGCGCCGTTAAAAGCGCTCCCACAAGCAGTTTCCTAGCAAGAGACCCTCTACCACTTGGCTTTTTAGGTTTTGGTGCTGATAACACCACTGTCCTTTTTGACTTTGATGTTTTATTAGGGGATTTTTTCTTCTTAGATACTTGTTTTTCTTCAGATTCTTCTACTAATAGTAACTCTCCTAGAGCTTGATCAGCCATAAAATAAACCTTCCTTTGCTTGGCATTAGATTTTTTAATCTGACAAGCAAGCTATTCTGCATAGGTAATAAGCATTGATCCCTCAAAGGCTTAAGAGTCAGCAAGAGCCTTATTGACAGCTTTTAACATGTCCTCTTCACTAAAAGGCTTAGTGACATAATCTAAAGCCCCTAAACGCATACCCCAACGAATATCAGTTTCTTCACCTTTAGTGCTCATAAGTATTACTGGAATATCTTTAAACTTTTCATCACGCTTTAAAGAACGCAAAATAGCGTAGCCATTGCGGTTTGGCATCACAATATCTGAGATAATGAGATCTGGTATATTGTGCTCGAGCTTACTCTCTAGGTTCTCACCATTGTCATAGGAATCTACTGTGTGGCCAGCATTTTCCAAAAGAGGAGTTACCATAGCAATAGCAGCTTGAGAATCATCTATAACAACTATCTTGGCCATAAAACAAAACAACCTCCATGCTTAGAATTTTAAAAGATACAAACTTACTAAGATATAACAGCCATATCTAAAGTGTTAACGTACGACTCAACATTGAATAAAGGAACCTCTTGTTCTTGGTAAATAAAGTGCCCAAAATAAGGAATTTGATCGCTAGGATCATGCACTTCAACTTCTACGCTTTCAAGGCCAATAACACTATCTACAGCCAGAGCCAACATCCTACTCTCGTGCTCAATAATAAGGGCTTGTTCAAAACTACTTTTTGTTACTCCTAAATAAGGGCTTATATTAAAAAGGGGCAAGATATTTCCTCTTGCAGCTATTAATCCTAAAAGGGTATTAGGAACTCTAGGTACATGAGTAATACTTTGAATGAAAATAACTTCTCGAAGGTATATTTCATCAATAGCAAAAATATTATCTAACTTGAACAAGCAAGCTTTCTTTGTTTCCCAAATGCTCTCTGTTAAATCAGTATTTTCCATTTACCACCTCCCCATAAAACTTGTTTTTATAGTTCACTAGTACACTCCATCCTAGATTGGGAAAGCCCATATAAATCTCTATAAATTAAAATTCCTTAATGCTTATCACAACCTGTTAACATAATCCATATCATAAATCAACTCTGGGTAAAAAGTATCAGTAACCTCCATCAAAAATCTTACATTTCTTCAATTTCTGCTTGATTTCGGAAACAATATTAAAAAAGTAAGTTATTAGTGCTACAATACAAAACCATTAAATTTGTAGCATAGTAAAGAACCCTACTTAACTTTCTGTATAATAGTAGAGATGAAAGTATCTGTAGAGTTTGACTCTGACTTATTTAAGCCATTTCTACCTGAGGATTCACAGGTAAATCCATATGTATATGGTGCTGAATTGGCATTCTGGTTATCTAAACAACTGGCTAAGAAGGGTGTCGTGACATCATATCCCAACTTTGAAGACTGGGGATGGTTTATTGAATACATTACTGATTTGGAAGACGAATATTGGTTGTGTTGTGGTAATAGAGAGGGAAAGAACAATAAATGGCGATGTTTTCTAGATCCAAAAGCAAAAAACTTTTTTGGATTTAACAAGGCAAAGGTAGAGAACGCAAGTCTATTACTAGATACTTTAAAAAATCTCTTAAATGAAACTCCAAGCATTACTAATATTCAGTGGAGTGCTGGAGATTAAGGTGCTTAATGATTTATAATTAGTAACTAATCATTAAATAGCATAAGATTAAGGATTTCTATAATGAAATATTTATATAAAAATTTAGTGTTATTAAATCTATGTTTGCTTCTGATTTTGAGTGCATGCACTGTTGTTTCTTTTGAAGTAACTTCTATAACAATCAACCCACCAACTGGTATTATCAAGGTGGGACAAAAATTAACCGTGACAGCTACTGTCACTATTAAAAGTGAAGACAAAAATAAAATTCTTGCAGATCTAAAAGAAGTTGTATGGACTAATAGTGATGAAAGTATTGCTGAGTTGTCTGACATTAGCGAGGGCATAGCTGAAGTATTGGGATCTGGAAAAGGCAGAGGAACTGTTACCGCTGAAATACTGGGAAAAAAAGCTGGGGAAACAACCATAACAGCAGCCCATAAAACTAATGGGAATGCTAAAGCTAGTATAAAAATCACCGTTTTAGAAGAAGGGAAGGTTTCCTCTGTGGTGGTTACCCCTTCAAGTAGTAGCATTAAGGTTGGTGAAACCTTGCAACTAACAGCCACTGTTAACAGCAGTGGACTAGGTGCAGGTGATAAAGTAGTAGCTTGGTCAAGTGCAAACGATGGTGTTGCCACAGTAAATGATCAGGGAGTAGTCACGGGTGCTTCTGAAGGACAAACTATAGTAACTGCCACTTCTATTTTTGATAATACTAAATCTGACACTGCAATAATTACAGTAACTAATCAAAAAACTGTTATCAGTGTATCTATAGATCCTGCTAATGTCGCCATGAAAGTAGATGATACTCAAGACCTTACTGCTACCGTAAGTGGCATAAATCTTGACCCAGCTGACGAGACTGTAGCTTGGTCAATAGAGGACCCTAATATTGCAACTATAGATCAACAAGGAGTAATCACAGGAGTTTCTGAAGGAGAAACTACAGTAACTGCCACCTCTGACTTTGACAGCTCTATATCCGGTACAGCAACAGTGGTAATAACTAGCAATAAAATTGTTGCCAGTGTAACAGTAGATCCTGCCAATGCTGCAGTAAAGGTAGGTGAGACACAAACCTTTGCTGCTACTGTAAATGGTGCGAACCTTGATCCAGCTGATGAAACTGTCACTTGGTCAATTGCAGACTCTAGTATTGCCACTGTAAATCAACAAGGAGTAGTCACAGGTGTTACAGGGGGAGAAACTATAGTAACTGCTACTTCTAACTTTGATAGCACTAAGTTTGGTACTGCAATTATTCTAGTAAAAAGTGTTAATAGTGTAATTTTGGACCCTTTCAGTGCCGCAATGAAGATAGGCGACACTCGAGCCTTTACTGCTACTGTAAATGGTATAAATCTTGATCCAGCTGATGAAACTGTATTTTGGTCAGTAGAAAATTCTAGTATTGCCACTGTAAATCAACAAGGAGTAGTCACAGCTGTCGCTGAGGGACAAACTGAAGTAACTGCTGTCTCTGACTTTGACAGCTCTATATCAGCTACTGCAACAGTGGTAGTAGCTAACAACAAAAGCGTTACTAGTGTGGCTGTAGCTCCTAACAATGCTGCAGTAAAGGTAGGTGAGACACAAACCTTTACTGCCACTGTAAATGGCACAAACCTTGATGTAGCTGACCAAACTGTAATATGGTCCGTAGCGGATAATAGTATTGCAACTGTAGATCAACAAGGAGTGGTAGCAGGAATTGCGGTAGGGCAAACTACAGTAACTGCCACCTCTGACTTTGATGGCACTAAGTTTGATACTGCAACAATTGTAGTAACTAACAACAAAAGTGTTATTAGTGTGACTGTAGACCCCACCAATGCTGCCCTAAAGATAGGTGATACTCAAGCCTTCACTGCCACTGTAAATGGTACAAACCTTGACCCTACTGACCAAACTGTAACATGGTCGGTAGCAGATAATAGTATCGCAACTGTAGATCAACAAGGAGTAGTCACAGCTGCTAGCGAAGGACAAACTACACTAACTGCCACCTCTGATTTTGACAACTCTATATCAGGTACAGCAACAGTGGTAATAACTAGCAATAAAATTGTTGCTAGTGTAACGGTAGACCCTACTAGTGCTGCTGTAAAGGTAGGTGATACAAAGACCTTTGCTGCTACTGTCGATGGTGCAAACCTTGACCCTGCTGACCAAACTACAACATGGTCAGTTGCAGACTCTAGCATTGCCACTGTAGATCAACAAGGAGTAGTCACAGGAGTTGCAGGAGGACAAACGACAGTAACTGCCACCTCTGACTTTGATAGCTCTATATCAGGTAGTGCAACTATAGTAGTAAAAAGTGTTAACAGTATAGTTGTGGACCCCACTAATGCTGCTATGAAGGTGGGTGATATGCAGACCTTTATTGCCACAGTAAATGGCACGAACCTTGACCCAACTGATGAAACTGTCACTTGGTCAATAGAGGATCCTAATATTGCAACTATAGATCAACAAGGAGTAGTCACAGGAGTTTCTAAAGGAGAAACTACAGTAACCGCCATCTCTGACTTTGACAACTCTATATCAGGTACAGCAACAGTGGTAGTAACTAGCAATAAAATTGTTGCCAGTGTAACGGTAGACCCTACTAGTGCTGCTGTAAAGGTAGGTGATACAAAGACCTTTGCTGCTACTGTCGATGGTGCAAACCTTGACCCTGCTGACCAAACTACAACATGGTCAGTTGCAGACTCTAGCATTGCCACTGTAGATCAACAAGGAGTAGTCACAGGAGTTGCAGGAGGACAAACGACAGTAACTGCCACCTCTGACTTTGATAGCTCTATATCAGGTAGTGCAACTATAGTAGTAAAAAGTGTTAACAGTATAGTTGTGGACCCCACTAATGCTGCTATGAAGGTGGGTGATATGCAGACCTTTATTGCCACAGTAAATGGCACGAACCTTGACCCAACTGATGAAACTGTCACTTGGTCAATTGCAGACTCTAGTATTGCCACTGTAGAAGAAGGAGTAATCACAGCTCTTACTGAGGGACAAACCGAAGTAACTGCCACCTCTGACTTTGATGGCACTAAGTCTGCTACTGCAACAGTGGTAGTCACTAGCAACAAAAGTGTTACCAGTGTAACTATAGACCCTACCAGTGTAACTTTGAAAGTGGGTGACACTCAAACTTTCACTGCTACTGTTAATGGTGCGAACCTCGAGCCAGATGATCAAACTGTATCTTGGTCAATTGCAGACTCTAGTATTGCCACTGTAAATCAGCAAGGAGTAATCACAGCTGTCACTGAAGGGCAAACTGAAGTAACTGCCACCTCTGACTTTGATGGCACTAAGTCTGCTACTGCAACAGTGGTAGTCACTAGCAACAAAAGTGTTACCAGTGTAACCATAGACCCCACCAGTGCAACTTTGAAAGTGGGTGACACTCAAACTTTCACTGCTACTGTAAATGGTGCGAACCTTGATCCAGCTGATGAAACTGTCACTTGGTCAATTGCAGACTCTAGTATTGCCACTGTAAATCAGCAAGGAGTAGTCACAGGTATTACAGGCGGGGAAACTATAGTAACTGCTACTTCTGACTTTGATAGCACTAAGTTTGGCACTGCAACAATTATAGTAAAAAGTGTTAATAGTGTGACTGTAGCCCCTAAAGAGGATGAAGTGCTTGTAGAAGGTCAGACAACCTTCACTGCTACTGTCAATGGTGAAAATCTTGACCCTGCTGATCAAACTGTAACATGGACAACAGCAGATCCTAAGGTTGCAACTATAGATAAAGCAGGAGTAGTTACAGGTCGTACCCCGGGGGAAACAGAGGTAATTGCTACCTCTAATTTTGATCCCTCTAAATCTGGCATGGCAACAATTGTAGTGAAGGGTGTTACCAGTGTGGCCGTGACTCCAGAAGAGGATGAAACGTTTGAAGGAGGTAGACTAACTTATATTGCTACTGTTAATGGCGTAAATCTAGACCCAGCTGATACAAGTGTAACATGGTCAGTTGCAGATCCTAAAATTGCGACGGTAGACAAAGCGGGAGTAGTCACAGGCCTTACTGTAGGCAAGACAACTGTAATTGCCACTTCTAATTTTGACCCCTCCAAATCTGGTACTGCAACAATTGTAGTAAAAAGTGTCACCAGTGTGGTTGTAACTCCTAGTATTGAAGAAACCTTTATAAAAGGTCAGGTAAAATTCAGCGCTACTGTCGATGGTGTAAATCTTGACCCAGATGACAAAACTGTAACATGGTCTGTGGATGACAAAAGCATTGCTGATATAGATGAAAAAACAGGAGTAGTTACGGGTCTTGCTGTAGGTAAAACAATTGTAATTGCCACTTCTAATTTTGACCCCTCTAAATTCGGTACTGCCACAATTGTTGTAGATCCCGGATAGAAACTTATCCTCGCAAGCCTTTCCTAAGGGGGGCTTGCTTTATTCCTCTTTTTTTGGATATCCATAAGTACTGCTAATACTGCCTCACTAGTTGGTTCTTTTGCACAAACGCCCTTCCAACCATACTCGGCTAACTTTTGATAGGTAGTCTCCCCTAAAGTTACAAATATAGCTTTATCAGCAACCCATTTAGGTAAAGCCTCTATAGCTGAAGGACTTGCTAAAACTATTACTTCTACGTTGTCCGCTTGCCAAGTTTTCTGCAAAGTCTGGTAGATAATGAGTGGCTTGGTGATAATACCTTGTTTCTCTAAAGCATTTTGTAAGGTATTAAGTCCTTTGTCACCTCGAGGCAAAGCAACAGAAATAGCATCCTTATAGTTTTCTAAAAAGACCTTTGCTAATCCAGTAGCACTCTGCGGATTTCCTACAATATCTACCCTACCACCAAATTGTCTAATTCTTTGGGCCGTTTTATTACCTACAGCACCCAACCTGGGAAATTTTGATGCTTCTTTAGCAGGTGCAAAAGGTAACCCTAATGATTGCCACGCCTCTATAGCAGTTGAACTACTAAAAAGTAGCCATTCACAATTGATGAGTTCTTTGGCTTGCTTGCATACCTCATCTGTAAGTATTGGGTGCGTCTCTATCAATGGGTTATGGATTACTGTGAAGCCCTTTTGTTCTAGTTTTTCTTTTAGGTCCTTAAGTCTATTCTTAGATTGTGTTAGTGCAACTGTCACTTAGGTCTTCCTAAAGCTTCAAAAGCTAACATTGCAACCCCTTCAGAAGAAGAGTTTTGGACTGTAACTTTTTGCCCCTCATACCATGCAGTAAGCTTGATCTGCCCACTATCTAAGACGGCATAGGCCCCTAACGCTAATTGGCAACCTCCTTGCAACATAGCCATTAAACCCCTTTCAGCAGCTATACACTTATGCACCTGTACATCATGTATGTCAGTGAGAATAGAAGCCAGTTCATAAGCATCACGACGGCACTCTAAAGCTAATACCCCCTGAGCAGGAGCAGGCACCATAATATCAGGCTCTAGATAATAAGCATAGAAATTAGTAACGTCGGAGTCTAAACGCTCTATACCTGCTGCTGCTAGCACAATAGCATCATACTGCTTACTTTGCAGTTTCTCTACTCTGGTAGGAACATTGCCACGTAGCTGGCTAACCTTTAAGTCTGGTTGCAATCCTAGCAGTTGTTTTTGCCTTCTCACAGCACTAGTACCCACATTAGCTCCTTCTCTTAAAGGCAAAGGTACTTTTTGTTCAAAGGCTTCTTTATTTATAAGTAGTAAATCTCTAGGATCAGCTCGTTCGCTTACTGCCCCTATTTCCAGTTTTGGATGAGGTGCACTAGGCAAATCCTTAAAGGAATGTACTGCTAGATTAGCTTCGTTTGTAAGGAGTTTGTCTTGTACTGCCTTAGTAAAAAAGCCTTGGCCTTCTATTTGGGAGAAATCACGCCTATCTTTATCTCCTTGCGTTTCCACTAATACTAACTCAGAACTGCGGCCTAAGTTTTTAAGTTGAGCTTGTATCCAACGAGCTTGCCAAAGAGCAAGTTGGCTTTTTCGGGTTGCTATTTTTATCAGTTCCATAGTCGGCAGTCACTAATTTCTGTTTCATTTACAAGGTAGGTCATAGGCAAATCAAACTTATCTTTTGGTAAAACCTCTACTAAAAGCTCTTGTGCCGTTATACCTACAAGATCAGCATTTTCATTTAAGCTTAGCAGAAACCTATCATAAAACCCCATACCGTAACCAAGCCGCGTACCTTTTTGGTCAAAACAAAGCCCCGGCACTAAGGCCATGTCAATTACCTTGGGATCAATGCTTGGGGTTAGAGCTTTTGGTTGCCAGTAACCAAAAGGGTGCCTTTCCAAAGGAGCATCTATACTGTGAACAGTTAGACTTCTAGATTCCATCCATGTTCTAGTAAGGTAGAACTTTTTGTCTGTTAGAGATTCTAAAGCAGACAAATCAAACTCTGAATCAAATGCTTTATAGGTCAAAATGTGTTTGGCCTCTTGAAAAAGGGGCCACTTCATTATCACTTTACAAATCTTTTGGCTTAAGACCTTAGTAGGTAAGTGTTTACGCTTTTCTTTAAACCACTTACGCCATTCCGCTTTGCTATCAATCAACAAGTGCGACTTAGTGTGAATTCTTTCAGTGTAACTAGTGCCTAGAAATAGCCAGCAATAAGCAGCTAGCATGGCAAAGCCCTACTGACTACTAGCTTCTGACTACTAATTTTGATCCCAACAAAGAAACTCATCTATATCTAAAAAAAACTTACTCTAGAGCTTTTCTTTAACTCCAGGCACTCCTAATTTAGCTTGTACTAACCTTTCTACATATTCACCCACTTTAGGTAGAGTAATCCTATTAGTTACCTCATGCAAAAAGCTTGTTACTAGTACATGCTCAGCTACCTCAGGACGTAAACCACGGCTCATTAGGTAAAAACGCTGCTCTTCCGGTACAGGGCTTACTGTCGAGCCGTGTGAGCACCTCACATCGTTTGCAGCTATCTCGAGCTGTGGAATAGACACAGCCTCACTATTCTCATCTAGCAAAAAGTTGCGGTTAGTTTGGTAAGCATCCGTTTTCTGTGCCCCTTCATCAACTACAATAACGCCACTATAGACAGCTTTACTCTCGTCACGAAGGGCACCCTTAAAGAGCAAATCACTAAAGGCATGATCACTTTTATGGTGTTGAAGAGTATATTGATTATAATGTTGCTTTTTATCAGCAAAGTAAAGGCCCAACATCTCAGACTCGCTACTGGGTCCATTTAAAATTGATTCTACTTCCATTCTTGCTGCACGTGCACCCAAACTAACAGTAAGTGACTCTAAGCGACTATTGCGCTCGAGCTTAGCTCTCATCTTACTCATATGAATAACCATTCTTGGCCAGTTTTGTAAGTTTACATAGCGAAGCTTAGCCCCATCTTGTAAAATGATTTCTACAGCACCATTAGTGAAAAGTCGCTCACCAAAGTTCTCGCTAGTGTACTCATCAATAAAAGTAGCAACAGCATTGGGTTCTAAAATAATAAGTGTTCTAGGTGAAATTATCCCACCCTTATCAGCACCATAAAATGTACCTAAAGGAAGCTTGACTTCAACATTTTTTGGTACATACAGAAAAGTACCATTCTCCCATAGAGCACTATTCAAAGCTGTGTATTTAGTTTGCGCTGCATCGACTGTACTGTAAAGATACTTTCTTACAAGTTCACCATACTCGTCTACTGCCCTGCGCAGATCCGTGAAAATTACCCCCTCTTCAGCTATGTTGGCTTCATAATGAATAAGCTTATTGCCCTTTTGCACCATAGCCCCTTCAGCATCTGAATCGGTTATACGTGTTTGAATACGCTCACTTACTTGTTCATTTCTAGGTCCATCAACGAGATTAAGCCCTTCAATAGAAAAATGTTCTAATTGGGTATAGCGCCACTGCTCAGTTCTATTAGTAGGCCAAGGCTTACTTACAAAAGATTGCAAAGCAGCAAAACGCTCATTAGCCAGCCAATCAGGTTCATGATATTTGCTGCTGATAGCCTTAGTAGTTGCTTCAGAAATTGTGGGATTATCTAATAATTTTGACATAAATTCTCTAAACAATTGATTTTACATGTTATACTCGCTGACTTGTCAAATGTGTTAGTGTTTAGCTTATAGTGTGTCAAAAAAGTCTTTTCCTAGATCAAAAATCCCTGCTAGCCCTTATTAAGGTGGGAACAGGGCAAGTCCCCAATAAGGATTTAGGGGAATTTTCCCTACAGAACTCAGCCTCGTTTGATTTTGCAATGATAAAGCAAAAATTCATTTGGGTATCTAGATGATAGATCGTTACACTCCTTCTGATCTACAACTACTGTGGAGTGAGGCAAATAAATATCAAACATGGCTTGTAGTAGAACTAGCTGCTACTTTGGCTTGGGAACACAAAGGAGATGTTCCTAAAGGCACTACTGAACGCATAAAAAAGGCTTTAGAGAATCAACCTTTAGATGAAGCTTTTGCCAAGAGGGTTGCTAACCTTGAAGCTGAAACTAAACATGATATTGTAGCTTTCACTCGTGCTTTAACTGAGCGTATAGGTGAAGATGCTAAGTACATACACATGGGATTAACCAGCACAGATGTGGTCGACTCAGCTCAGAATCTTTTAACCTGCCAAGCCCTTGATGTTATTTTGAGCGATTTGCAAACTTTAACTGCAGCAGTAAAAGAAAAGGCCCTTGCTTACAAATACACCCCTTGCATTGGCCGCACTCATGGTGTGCATGCTGAACCTATGAGCTTTGGTCTTAAATTTTTGAACTTTCTTGCTGCTCTAACAAGGGATATTGAACGCTTGAAACGTGCCAAGGAAACTATAGGTGTCCTTATGCTTTCAGGAGCAGTAGGTACATATGCTCACTTTCCACCTGAACTAGAAGTGGCAGCAGCTAAGACCTTAGGCTTGACACCTGATCCCATTAGTAATCAAACTATAGCTCGAGACCGCCATGCTGAAGTCTTGAGTGCTCTAGCTATTCTAGGTACTACCCTAGAACGTATTAGCTTAGAAATACGCCATTTACAACGCACTGAAGTAAGAGAGGCTCAAGAAGGCTTTGCTAAAGGTCAAACTGGTTCTTCCAGCATGCCACACAAGAAAAATCCTATTGCTAGTGAAAACATTACTGGCGTAGCTAGGCTTATGCGTTCAAACCTGCAGGCTGCTCTTGAAAATGTTGCTTTATGGCATGAAAGAGATATTTCCCATTCCTCGGTTGAAAGGGTCATCTTGCCTGACACCACTAGTTTAGCTAGTTATGCTACTCGTAGGCTAGCTAAGGTCATTCAAGGCCTAGTAGTTTACCCTGAAAACATGTTGAAAAATCTGAATGAACTTCAGGGTCTAGTATTTTCACAGCGCGTTCTACACAAATTAATTGCTAAGGGAATGATGCGTGAACATGCTTATGAAATTGTTCAGCGTAATAGCCTAAAGACTTGGGAAAATCAATCCCACTTAAAAGAAAACCTAAAGCAAGACCCTGAAAACCCTTTGAGCGAGGTTGAGCTCGAGGAGGCTTTTAATCTAGAGTGGTATCTACGTTATGTAGATGCTATCTATGCACGTTTTACCTATCTTTAAAGTAAATTTCCTCACTGGGGTTTATAGTTAGCGTAAGTAAGTAATTCGTTAACTTTGAGTAAGTATTCGGTTAGTTTATAAAAGGGCGTTGTGCTGTAACATCATCAAAATTTATCAACCAATATTAATTAGCTTCTCCCTCCAAGCAGGCAATCAGCTATTTTAGAATACGTTTCCTCATTAGAGTTTATAGTTAGCGTAAGTAAGTAATTTGTTATTTTCCAATAAGTATTTGGTTAGTGCATAAGCTGAAAAATAGTAACTATATATGCGAGGTTAAGTAATGAAAAAAATGATTAGTCTAAAATTTATTAAATCACCAAATTTACTTCTAAAAGAAGATGAGATAAGAATAGTTGCCAATGAAATTCTTAAAGGTGAATTGGATGTTTTTCTAGCTCTTAAAGAAATAAGTAGTGCAGATTTTATTTATGGGCTTTCTCCTGAAGATGATTTGCAAGCTTTGCTTTTAGCTGCTGCAAAGTTTGCTATGAAAATTGACCCCTGTGAGCATTCTCAGGTAAACTCGAGTATAGAAAGACTATACCCAAATTTACCTAATGCATATTCCAGCAATTGTTACTTTGGGAACTCGTTACCTGCCTAGAAAATTTATTTATTTCTCCTTATAGGAAACACCCTTAATATCTGGAACACAGGCCACCATTTCCTTGATGTGATTAATTTCCTGCTGACTACTTACATCTACACGGAATAATATATGAGCACTATTACGATTGTCCCTCACGTCTGCATTAACCTTAAGAGCAGTTTTATTAATGCTGTCAAGAGCAGCTAGAATATCCTTTAAGAGCCCTGGCCGATCATTTGCAACCACCTCAAAATCTACAGAATAATCTTTACTGCTAGGTGCCTGCCAAGAGGCAGTAAGGAAACGCTCAGGCTCTTTATGGAAAAGTTTTTGCAAGTTAGCACAACCCAAGCGGTGTACAGTAACACCCCTTCCCCTTGTTATATAACCTATAATTTCATCATGAAGGTTAGGAGAACAACACTTAGCAAACTTTGCAGGAATTTTTAGACCTTCAATAAATACTCCCACAGTACTATCAACCATTTTTGAACGAGGAATGTTTAGCTTTTTAACTAAATCTTTGTTTTCTTCAGGAACCATTACGGCAATGATTTGCTTAGTAGTAAGCCTTTCATTAGCCAAAGCTAAAAACAGTTCATTAGTATTTTCAGTGTTGATAAGTTTTTTAGCAGTTTGCTTTAGCAATTCTTTGCCAGTATATTTGACAATAGAAAGTTTTTTGCGCCGCAAGGAGTTCTTGAGCATTTGTTTGCCCTTATCAATCAAGACTTGCTTTTCCTTTTGCCTCAAGTAGTGACGAATCTTTTGCTTGGCACTTTTGGTTTTGGCAATATTAAGCCAGTCTCTGCTAGGACCATAATTAGGGTTTTTTGTGGTAAGTATTTCTACTTGCTGGCCATTTTCAAGCTTATAGTTTAGAGAAACAAGGGCACCATTTACTCGAGCACCAATACAACCATGTCCTACTTCAGTATGTACTTGGTAAGCAAAGTCAATAGGAGTGCTGCCATGTGGTAGATTGATAATTTTCCCTCTGGGTGTAAAGCAGAACACCCTCTCAGCAAAAAGATCATTTTTAACAATTTCTACAAAAGAATTAGCACTATCATCAGAAAGCAAGTGAAAATCAAGGATATGTTTTTTAAACCACTCAAAGCGCTTAGCAATACCTTCATGATCAGACTGACCTTCCTTATATGCCCAATGTGCTGCTACACCATACTCTGCTACCTCGTGCATGTTAGGTGTGCGAATTTGTACCTCCATGGGCTGGCCTTGAAAACCAATGATAGTAGTATGTAAAGATTGGTAACCATTTTGTTTAGGTACACCGATATAGTCTTTAAATCTACCGGGAATCGGTGTCCACAAACTGTGTACTATACCTAAGGCATGATAGCAAACTGCTTTTTCCCTTTCTTGCTCATTTAGAATACCATTTGCTTTGGGCTTAACTATAGCTCTCAAGGCGATTAAATCAAAAATTTGCTTTAAGCTCTTTTTATCTCTATACATTTTGCTGTAAATGCTATACAAATGCTTACACCTACCTGATATTTTAGCCTCTATGTTTTCCTGAGCAAGACGCTCTTGCAGCATTTCTTGAGAACGAGTTACTTGCTCTTGGCGCTCGAGCCTATGATTATAAACTTGGTCTTCCAGTTGAGAAAATTCTTTGGGATATAGATAATAAAAAGCTAAGTCCTCGAGTTCATTTTTAATATTCTGTATGCCTATCAGGGTCGCTAGTGGTGCAAAAATTTCTAGAGTTTCTCGAGCTTTAAGCTTTTGTTTGTGCTCAACCATATGCTTAAGGGTACGCATGTTGTGCAATCTGTCTGCAAGTTTAACGATAATGACCCTTACATCATTGACCATAGCAAGAAGCATACGTCGCAAATTCTCAGCTTGTGACTCTTCGGGACTCAAGTTTTTAAGTTTAATGGTACTAATCTTAGTCTCACCTTCAACAATAAGGCGCACATCCCTGCCAAAAACATCTTCTATTTCTTTTAGTGTTAGCGAAGTGTCTTCAACAGTATCGTGTAATAAACCTGCTATAAGAGCATCAACATCAAGGTACATACTAGCTAGAATTTTGGTTACCTCTATAGGATGAACAATAAAAGGCTCACCCGAATAGCGTTTTTGGCCTTTGTGTGCCTCTTCAGCTACTTCAAGAGCTAAAGCCAAACGCCGCTTGTCTTTTTGAGATAAGTAACTTGTAGACTTTGCAAGAGCATCCACTTGCTCATTTTAAACACAAAGCAACATAAACTTAAAGGTAGGGTTTGCAGCTATGTTTCTGGGCAATCTAAAATATAGCCACGCTGATGCAGAGTTTCTCTAAATTGGGCCTTAGAAACTTCAAGTGGCTTATAACAATCAATTTCATATATTTGTTCTACTAGAAGCTTTTCTTTAAGCCAAGTAATAGTTTTAGCTTCATACCTAAGAAAGCGTCTTAGCTTAGCCTGATAGAGCTTATTATCTGGTGATTTGCCCCTTTTCAAGGCCCTTTTAGCTTGTCTTTCTAAAGACCAATCTTCAAAATCAGGAGCACTGCTGGTTATATGTAGCAAAATAAGTTGTTCCTTACTAAAAGTTTTCAAGATAGTTTTAGCTTGCTCAATAGTTCTAGGGAAACCATCAATTACACCATCTTGCCCTTTGGTGTGCCAATGAACAAACTCAAGAAATTCATTACTGACATTAGGAATAAAACTACCTCGCCTTTTCTGTATCTCAAATTTATTTTTGCCATTGGTACGCACAAACCATGCTACATGATAGCGCTTTCTTATCCCAAGACAATGCATAACATACTTGCCGTAGGTAGTTTTACCCGCACCAGGTGGACCCAAAACAAGGTAAATTTTTTGCATTAAGATAATGTTCTTTAGTTAAAGTTTAAACTTAGGACTGCCTCTCCTGTAGGTAAGCTTAGCTCAGTAATATAAGGTTCATAACCTTTAGTAACTATAGTCAAACGATTCGCACCAGAGTTCAGGTTTATAATACGTTTTTCGCCATTTATTATATCACCATAATAATAACCATTAATAAATACCTTACCACCATCTACCTCGCTTTGAATAGTGAGGTTACTTTTAGCAGCATTTGCTAAGCCTGTAACTACAAGCTTACCAAGGCTTACCTTAATTTCTAAATAGCTATCCTCTTGCAGTTCAACAGTACTTGTAAAAGTATCGTAGCCTTCAGCTAATAGCAACAGTTGGTGTTTGCCTACAGTCAAGTCATCAATAGCTATTTCACCATTTGAGGTACTACCATAATCTTTACTATCAATAAAAACTCTAGTTTCAGCAACGCTACTAAGAATTTTAAGGGTTGTTGAATAAGTTATAGTCTGTGCTAGAGATATGCTAAAGAGTAAAGCTAGGCAAAAAAAGATTTTTCTTGAGTACATATGCTAATTCTAAAACATTTTTGAACTCCAGCAGAAATTCACAAGTATCTAGGCCTATATGCTTAACTGTTAGAATATACATGTAATGATAAGTAAGCCTATTCCCAATGAAGTTAATATTAATCTTCCACCACGCTTAGGTGAGGTATTAGCTGGTATTGCAGCAGTAAAAGGAACTTTTATTGTACAGGATCTAGGAAGTTTAGATTATAAAGAAGCATGGCAAGTGCAGCTTGAAACACACAAGGCAGTTGCTGAAGATTTGCAGCCCCCAACACTAATCCTAGTTGAGCACCCTCCAGTAATCACCTTTGGCAAAAAAGTGAAAGAGCACCGACATTTACTAATCAGTGAAGAAAAGTTAAAGCAGCAAGGCTTTACTCTTTATGATGTAGAGCGCGGAGGTGATGTAACCTACCATGGACCTGGACAGCTTGTGGGATATCCTATTTTTAAGGTGGGTAGAAGAGTTAGGGATTTCTTGCGGGGGCTCGAGCAAACCATAATTCACACAGTAGCTGAGTATGGCATAGCTAGTGAAGGTAGTGAAGGCTATGCTGGAGTTTGGGTCGGTGATGAAAAAATTGCTGCTATTGGTGTAGCTATCAAGCGCAACGTTTCCTTTCATGGTTTTGCTCTAAATGTACATACTGACCTAAGCCACTTTAACACTATTGTTCCTTGTGGTTTAGTAGATAAGGGAGTCACTAGTTTATCTGAGTTGCTGGGGCGCAAAGTAATGCTAAGTGAGGTAAAGCCTAAGATAACAAACTCTTTTAAAAAGGTATTTTTCAAATGAATGGGGGTGACGGCTTGCGTTTGCGTCATTTTCCCCAGGTCATTGTCTACCTAGCTTTTGGTGGTATTATAATTTTTGTGTTAGCACAGGTATTGTGGTGGATAATTTTCCAGCAACGTTATGTTCACTCAGTGACACTCCTAACTCTTAACCAATGGCAGCTAGAAGCTGACCTAGCAAATATTGCTAGCACCTCTACCAACACTAAAGAAAAACTTCTAGCAGAAAAAGAATTAACTCACCTAATACTTCACAAAGACAATATAATTGTAAATCCACAAGCAATTAGTCACTTTGAAAAGCAGCAGCAAAAGCACATCCGTATGTTTAAGTATGAAGGCCCTGTTTTTGTAACAGTTGTTCTGCTAGGCTTACTGATCATTTACCAAAACCTACAAGCCGAGCGCGAGCTTAAACGTCGTCAAGAAAACTTCTTGAGTGCTATCAGTCACGAATTTAACACTCCTATAGCTACTTTAAAGTTACTGGTACAAACTTTAAAAAGACACAATTTAAGCTCTGAAAAAAGCAGCGATTATCTTGAGAAAATGGTACTAGAGTTAAAACGCTTAGAGGTTACTAGTGAACAGGTGTTGGCCAGTGCAAGGCTCGAGCATTCCTTAGAAGTTCCTAAACTTACAACTCATGATTTAAATAGAGTGGTTAGGAACTTAATAAACAAAGTTAGGGCAAGCTTAGAAGCTAGAGGGGCAAGTTTAGACCTTCACTACACCACGTACCCCTTGCTAGTATCTATTGATCCACAAGCCTTTAGCCTGATATTAACCAACCTTTTAGAAAATGCCTTAAAGTACAGTGTTAGTCCTGAAAAACCTATTAAAGTTAGGTTGGAAGATGATAATTACCTTATTAAAGTTCATGTTGAAGATGAAGGTATCGGCATTAATCCTAAGGACATAAAGCATATCTTTGAAAAATTCTATCGTGCGGGTAATGAGCTAACTCGTGAGTTTAAGGGTGTTGGGTTAGGACTCTATTTAGTAAAATCTATTAGTGAGGCTATGAATGGTTGGGTAAAATGTGAGCCATTGCAAAAGGGGACTCGCTTTACAGTAGTTTTCCCTAGAGTAATAAGCGCAAAAATTTAAATTATGCATTTAATACTAATTGTTGAAGATGAAGAACTAATGTCTGAACTCTTAGCAGACAATCTTAGAGAAGAAGGCTACACTGTGGCAGTAGCACAAGATGGCAGAGAAGGTTTGGAAAAGTGGCAAAAGCTCAAGCCTAACCTTATAGTGCTTGATGTAATGCTTGCTCACTTAAATGGCTTTGAACTATGTGAGCGAATGCGTAGGTTAGGAAATAATGCACCTGTACTCTTTTTAAGTGCCAAAGGTGAAACACAAGATCGCATAAGAGGTCTAAGTGTAGGAGGAGATGACTACTTACCCAAGCCCTTTGATTTACACGAGTTTTTACTGCGGGTGAGAAATATGCTTAAGCGTCAGGATTTAGATGGGAAATATAGTGAAGCAACTTTTAGTTTTGCAGGCCATGTAGTTGACTTTCGCAGCCACACAGCAAAATTAGCAAATGGTAAAGAAGAAATGCTAAGCGAGCGCCAATTAAAAATTTTTAAGCTACTTTCTGAACATGCAGAACAAGCAGTCAGTCGCGATGACATTTTGGACAGGATTTGGGGTGAAGAGGCTTTTCCTAGCAGTCGTACAATAGATAATTTTATACTAAAGCTTCGCAAAGTTTTTGAACCTTGCCCCAATAAACCTATTTACTTCCATACAGTTTGGGGAATAGGCTATAAGTTTACTCCTAAAGGCCAATAAGCACCTATGCATAAATACTTGTGAATTGTTGCTATTTGATGTTGAATATAGTAGCTAGAATCCAGTAGCTAGCAGTCAGTAGGGCTTTATCTATGCTAGCTACTGACTTCTGACTACTAGCCACTTATAGGCACTAACTATCCTGAAGTTTTCACAAAAACTTTTGCACTACTGCTTAGTCTACTTAGCTATAAGATCTTTGACAACTTTTAGTAACAGGAGCTCATTAGAAAGGTAATCGCTTAGTGCTAAACTAATGTTAGGGTGCTGTGTTTTGGCTTTTGCTATTACTACTGGTAAATCTTCTTGCACATGCCTACCAAGTTGTAAAAAGTAAGGCACAGCACTAATATGAGTTACATTTTGTGATAACAAAATGTTAGTGCCCTTAAGGATATTTGGAGCATTTATTTCCATAAAGCAAAGTTGAGCTGCTGTAACTTGAGGTTTAGTTTTTAAAGAATCCAGAACTTGCCAAATGGGTTTATTCGCCTCTTCTTGAGGTGTGCCATGAGCTATTAAGAGCAGCCCATTTTTTCTTAACTTGGCCTTAGGGAGTGTTTTTAGAAAGTTTTGGTATACCATCTCTACAAAGTTTGGATGATAGCCAAACGCCTTTCCTACGTGAAAACTTACTTTAGGATAGTCTAATTTAAGTTCGGCAACCTGTTGGGGTAAAGCTTTATTTACATAATAACCTTGAATCAAGAAGTAAGGTTGTATAAAGATATTGCTTATTCCTTTAGTTACACAGTTTTTTACTGCCTCAGCTAAAGTAGGCGAGCTAAAGTTTAAAAAAGCAACTTCAGTCATTATGTTTTCATATGAGAGCAATTTTGCTAAGTGTATCATAGTAGCTCCAGAGTTTTGTTTTAAGCTACCATGACCAAGCAAAATGAATAAAGTTGATCCAGACACAGCCATTAATTAAACCACATGTGTATCAGTTTGGATTAGTTTAGTTTTGGCTCGAGCCAAAACTAAAACTGCTATAATATCTCGTGGCTACAACAGATAACCCACTAATTAGATTTATAATTTTCAGCATTGCCAGTTGAAAGTACCAAAACTGTTACTATAATCGCTGCTAAAATTGGTAAACCTATAACCCAAACAAGCCATACCCAAAGGTTATTAGAACTTACTTGGGTAGGCGGAAATATAAATTCAATCGTTTCAGGATTTTCTGCGCCCACCTTTATACTTGCACTGGCAGTAGCCTCTTCTCTTTTAAAGGTTTGGTCACGAAAAAAAAGCTGCCAAGAACCTTCTTTTAGTAAGTTAACAGAAGTCTGATAAGTTCCTGCTGAAACCTCTGTCAAATTGGCAATAATAGGTACAAAGCCACTGACTTCTTCAGGAGACAACTCTACTAGAATAATTGCGTCTTCAATAGGTGTTTGGAAGCGATCCTCAAGGTATAGCTCAATCTGAAAGTCTTGGTTGACTTTAGGAGATCTAGGGGTAATTGTTAAAGTTACTAGCACTATAGAGGCGTGAGAAAATACAGCACTAAGAGAAATAAACAGCAAGAAACTAATTAACCACTTCATAAAGCTATTATAATAAGCTACTAAGCACATAGGCGTAAATATACTTTGGTTTAAGAATTGGACATTCAGTGATAAAGACAAAAACCACTAACTTGTTCCAAAGCTCTGCTTGGGAATACATACCTTGGACGTTCTGCGTCCTTTGTTACAGAACTAGAACAATTGTGTAGATTTGATACAAACCTAGCAAAGTCAAGGCTCTTTTCGTAAACTTGTCAAAGAGGCCATTAACCTCAACCCACTTAATTAAGGAGGTTTTTATGTTAAAAACCCTTAAACTTATCTTAGCAGCAGTTTTGTTAATTCTTGGCAGTGTTCAGGCATTTTGTGGTTTCTATGTTTCTAAAGCCGATGCCGACCTTTTTAATGAGGCTTCTAAGGTTATTATTGCTCGAGACGGTCAACGCACAATCTTGACTATGGCCAATGATTTTAAAGGTGAAGTTAGTGAGTTTGCTTTAGTTGTGCCAGTTCCTACCGTACTGCAAGAAGGGCAAATTCAAGTTGGTGACCCTGCCATCATTGATCGTGTTGATGCCTACAGTGCCCCAAGGTTAGTTGAGTATTTTGATGAAGACCCATGTTATGAATATGAGTTTGATGACATGCTTTTTGAGACTGAAGAATCAGTTTCTGACTTTGATGAGGGTGGCTATAGACAGCGCGCTGAAAGCCTTGGGGTAACTATTGAAGCTGCATTTAGTGTAGGAGAATATGACATCTTGATTCTTAGTGCCCAAGAGTCAAATGGTTTAGAAACTTGGTTACTAGAGAATGATTACAATATTCCTGAAGGTGCAGCAGAAGTATTTAATAACTATATTAAACAAGAGATGAAGTTTTTTGTGGCTAAAGTGAATCTAGAAGCTTTTGAAAAGAGTGGCCAGGTTTTCTTGCGTCCACTAGTAATGGCTTTTGAGTCAGAAAAATTTATGTTGCCTATTCAGCTTGGTACTATTAACGCTAATGGCCCACAAGATTTAGTAATTTTTTTGTTGTCCCCTCAAGGGCGTATTACTACTAGTAACTATCGTGTAGCTAATATTCCTAGTGATCAGAACCTTCCTGAATTTGTCGAAGATGAGTTTGGTGAGTTCTATACTGCTATGTTCCAAAAGGGTTACGAACGCGAAGATAGAGATGCAGTCTTTTTAGAGTACGCTTGGGATATGAGTTGGTGTGACCCCTGTGCTGCTGACCCACTTTCTGAGGATGAACTTAGTAAAGCAGGTGTTTTCTGGTTAGGAGAAGATAGTGATTTTGGTGCTCCAAATGTTTACTTGACCCGTTTACACTTGCGCTATACTGCCGAAACTCATCCTGAAGACTTAATGTTTGAGGTGAGCGACAACCGCGAAAATTTCCAAGGCCGTTATATTTTGCAACGTCCTTTTGAAGGTGACATTACCTGTGAAGCTGGTAAGGAATATGTTCGTAGTGTAAGAGAGCGTCAAGATCATGAAGCACAAACGCTAGCTAACCTTACTGGCTGGGATATTACTGATGTTCGTACTAAACTAGCGCTTTATAATCCAGAAGTAGATGTACCTACCTGGTGGGATAGAGTTTTTGATAGATTCAGATAAGATCTACCCTCACCTTATTCTGTAAAAATTAGTGGTAGCATCAAAGACTATTTCGAATCCCAACAAAGCCACGATTTTTAGATCAATGAAAAGAAAGACTAGTAATCAACCCATCTAAGACCTTGTAAGGTTTACTATCATCTTGTCAAACGGTTAATATTACAGTGTAATGTCTTTGTCATTAACTTGTATTTGTGGGTTATGACAGACTCTGTGCCTCTTTTCTATGAGGCCCGATCTTGGAGGGAAATCTCCCTAAGTCACCCTTTTAACAAGGGTGACAGGGGAATCTAACTTATATAGGGTATTTTTCAGCAGTGCTGCACCGTAATATGGGTTAAATTTTAAGAAAACTAGGAGTCCTCATTCATAGTGAATAAAAATCAAATCTACTTAGGCGACCTTGTTAGTAAGCACAATAAAGACAAAGTTATAGGTGAATACATTAACCTACTGGGTGAATCCTACTACTGCATAAGAAATTATGACCAGATGCCACCTTTTTTTATGAGCATAGTAAGCAGCTCTGACCATTGGCTATTTATTTCTAGTACCGGCGGCCTTTCTGCTGGTCGCCAAAACGCTCAATCAGCTCTATTCCCTTACTACACAGATGATAAGCTCACTGAAAATGGTGGGAATATTGGCAGCAAAACTATATTATTAGTGAACATGAATGAACGCTATTACTTGTGGGAACCATTTTCTATAAATTATGAGGGGGTATATAATGTCAAAAGAAATTTATACAAAAATATTTGTGGCAACAAATTACTTTTTGAAGAGATCAATCAAGACCTTGGCGTCAGCTATCGTTATGCTTGGAGTACTAGTGAGCAGTACGGTTTCATAAAAACATCTTGGCTTATCAATAATGTTGACCAGCAACTTTCAGTGTTGTTATTAGATGGTTTGCAAAATATATTACCTTATGGTGCTAGCAAAGAGTTACAAGTTAGCCTCAGCAACTTGCTAGATGCTTATAAGCGCAACGAATTAGAGCCTCAAACAGGATTAGGTATCTTTGCTCTCAATGCTGCACTTACCGATGTGGCAGAGCCTGCAGAATCTTTAAAAGCTACTATTGTTTATCAAATTGGCCTTAAGGAGCCCATTTATTTACTTTCCTCTGAACAGCTTAGCAATTTTAAAAGAGGACTAGCTTTAGCACAAGAGAATGAAGTACGTGGGACAAGGGGGGCTTATTTTGTGCATGCTGAGCTCGAGCTACCCCCAAACCAACAACATACATGGAATCTAGTAGCCGAACTGAATCAAGACAGTACACAGATTGCTAATCTTATAAGTACCCTTAAGGACAAAAATTCTTTTAAAATAAAGCTCGAGCAAGACATAGAGCAAAGCAGTAAAGATTTAAGAAATATCATCGGCAGCGCTGATGGCTCGCAGGTTACACAAGATAAACTAGCTACCGCACATCACTATGCTAATGTGCTTTTTAATACTATGCGTGGAGGAATCTTTGCTGATAGCTACACTATCGAGAAAGATGATCTGCTTAGTTTTATCAAAGTTAGAAATAAGAAAGTACTTGCTAGTAATAGTGATTTTTTTGCCGAATTACCCAAAGAATTTAGTCGCTATGAGTTTCTTAATAAGGTTTCAGAAAGTGGCTCTGCTAGCTTAGAGCGCATCTGTTATCAATACCTGCCACTTACTTTTAGCCGTAGACACGGAGACCCTAGCCGCCCTTGGAACCGTTTTTCCATCAATATCAAAAATTCTGATGGCAGTAAGAAGTTAGATTATCAAGGCAATTGGCGAGATATTTTCCAAAACTGGGAACCACTAGCCTATTCCTACCCTGAACTTGTTGAAGGAATGATCTGTAAATTTCTAAATGCTACTACTGCTGATGGCTACAATCCCTACAGGGTGATGCGTGCTGGTATTGAGTGGGAAGAGCCTGAAACAGATAATCCATTGGTAAATATTGGCTACTGGAGCGACCATCAGGTTATTTACTTGCAAAAACTTATGGAAGTTTCACTGAAGTTTCATCCTAAAAATTTAGCTGGCCTGCTAAACAAGAAAATATTTGCTTATGCCAACGTTCCTTACAAAATCAAAAAATATCAAGAACTGCTTAAAGATTGGTACAACACTATTGACTTTGACTGGGAACTAGACTTTGAAATAGATTCTAAAGTAGCAGAGCTAGGAACAGATGCCAAACTTCTTTTAGATACTAATGGTAATGTCTTTCATGTTAACTTGGTTGAGAAACTATTAGTTCTGCTTTTAGCTAAGCTAGTGAACTTCATACCTGAAGGTGGCATATGGATGAATACCCAGCGCCCAGAGTGGAATGATGCTAATAATGCCTTGGTCGGCAAGGGTATTTCAGTGGTAACTACTAGCTACTTACGCCGCTACCTTGCATTTCTTCAAAGGCTTTTGAAAAACAGTGATGAGATAGAGGTTACTAAAGAAGTAAAAGGCTTTTTTGACAGGATATCTGGCATTTTAGCAAAGCACAAAGCAACTCTCACTAGCTCATTTAGTGATAGCGAACGCCGCACAGTAATGGATCAGTTAGGCCAAGCAGGCAGTGACTACCGCTGGCATTACTACAAGCAGGGTTTTTCAGGAGAATTCACTCAATTAGATAAAAGTGCCCTGCTAGATTTTTTAAGTTTAGTACAAAAGTATGTTGAGCATACCTTACAAGCCAATAAGCGAGATGATGACCTTTATCATTCTTATAATGTTTTAAGGCTAGGTGAAAGTACTACTAATATTGGACACCTTTACGAGATGCTCGAGGGACAAGTAGCGATCCTATCTTCTGGCCTTTTGTCAAGTGAGCAATCGCTTAAAGTACTTAGAGCCCTGAGAAATAGCGAAATGTACCGTCAAGATCAACATAGCTATATGCTTTACCCCAACCGTGACTTGCCAGGATTTCTAAGTAAAAACAATCTAAGCCAAGAACAAGTACAAGATTCTAAGCTAATTGCTAAGCTAATTGAAAACCAAGATATTAGCCTTATTAGCAAAGATATAAATGGTGTTTATCATTTTAATGGTGAGTTTAAAAATGCCAAACATGTAAAACGTGCTTCAGCTAGTTTAGGACGGCAGGAATATTATGCAGATTTAGTAAAGCAAGAAGAGCAAAAAATATTAGCTTTATTTGAACAAACTTTTGACCACAACTCATTCACAGGTCGTTCTGGAACATTCTTTGCTTATGAAGGCCTAGGCAGCATTTATTGGCATATGGTTTCTAAGCTTTTGCTAGCAGTACAGGAAAACTACTTAGCAGCACTTAATGCTAATGAAAGTTTAGAAACTCTTAAAAGTCTTTATGATAGCTATTACGATGTTCGTAAGGGCATTGGCTTTAATAAGCCACCAGATGTTTACGGTGCGTTTCCCACAGATCCTTACTCACATACTCCTTATGGGCAAGGAGCCAAGCAACCTGGCATGACTGGGCAAGTAAAAGAAGAAATCCTAACTCGCCTAGCTGAATTAGGCCTATTTGTTGAAAATGGTGAGTTGGTATTTGATTTTGCCTTAACCCGCAATGAAGAGTGGCTGGAGCAGCCAACTAGCTTTAGTTATATTGATGTAAAGGGTAAGGAACAAACTATTGATTTGCCAGCAAATTCTTTAGCCTATACTTTCTGTCAGGTGCCTATAGTCTGCATCCGCTCTGATAAGGAGAGTATCAAAGTAAGTTTTACTGATGGTAAGGTTGAGAGCATTGCAGGGAACCGTCTGGAAGCAAAGTATGCTAAACATATTTTTAAAAGAGAGGGTTTTTTAGAGGGGCTCGAGGTGAATATGAGTGCAGCATGAATGTTCCTGAATTTCCAACTAACTCGTTTCCAAGCCCTGCTTGGGAATACATACCTTAAACGCTCTTCTTCCTTTGTTCAGGTGACTTATAGAGTGCAAAGCATACAAGCATAAAATGTTCAAAATTCATCTGCAAAAAGTATAATTGCTAGTCTATAATTCTTAGCACTCCAGTTACTGGAAAGATGGTTTACTAGTAAAGGCTTAGTAAGTTGGCAATTATGTTATTAAAAGATATTTTGTTTATTCAACTCATTCCAAGCTCTGCTTGGGAATACATACCTTGGACGCTCTACATTCCTTGTTTTGGTGACTTACAGAGTGCAAAACATGCGAGCATAAAATGTCCAGAATTCTCCCATTTTTAGTATAATGAGGGATAGACATGTTTTCATTGTACTAGTAATAGTTTTGCTGTTAGGTACTGGTACAGTTTTATGGTTTATAGGTAGAAGACTAGAGCAGCAAGTTAAGGCAACAGCTATTCATGATGCTAATATTTACCTACAGGCTTTAATAGAGTTTAGAAAATTATATACATCTGAAGTAGTTAGTAAAGTTCAAGATCATATACCGGTGGTACACAACTACGACGAAATAAATCATTCAATCCCATTACCAGCTACTCTTAGTATTTTACTAGGTAATCATATAGGTAAGCAGGGTAGTGGCATTAAAGTTCGTTTATATAGTCCTTATCCTTTCCCTTGGCGTAAGAGTTCTGGTGGCTTACAAGATAGTTTTTCTAAACGGGCTTGGGCTGCATTAGAACAAAATGTAGCAGAGCCTTACTTTGAGTTTGAGGAGCCAGATGGAAGACGTCAACTTCGCTATGCTGTAGCAGACATTATGCAAAAGGATTGTGTTCGATGTCATAACTCTCATGCACAAAGTCCAAAATCTAATTGGGAAGTTGGCGATGTTAGGGGGATTTTAGAAGTTATTTACCCTATAAGCAGTGCACAAACACCATATGCTAATGACTTTCGTCAGCTTCGTGCGGTATGTTTTGCAATTCTTATCATAAGTTTATTTGGTTTTGCCCTTATGTTTTTAAGGCTTAAAAAGAAACAAAGGCAAATTTTATACCTAACTCATATTGATCCGCTTACAGGTCTCTATAATCGCAGACAGCTTGATATAATTTTGAATAATGAGTGGAAAAGATCTAAACGTGAAGGCTTTCCATTTTCCCTAATGATAATTGATGTTGACTTTTTTAAATCAATAAACGATACTTACGGTCACCAACGGGGCGATATGTCCTTAAAGGCAATAGCTAGTGTTATTAATCAAGTACTAGGCCGCTCTTCTGATGTAGCAATACGCTATGGTGGTGATGAGTTTGTCGTATTACTTCCTAATACAGATTTGAGTGGTGGCGTGCATATTGCTGAGGCTATAGTAACTAAAGTTAATAATCTTGATGTAAAATATAAAGGATCAAAGATATCTCAGCTATTAACTGTTAGCATTGGGTTAGCCACTGTAATACCAAATGATAGCCATAAGCCAGAGGATTTATTAGCGGAGGCAGATAAGATGCTGTATGAAGCTAAAGAAGCTGGACGCAATCAGCTTAAGTCGGTTTTAATTAAAGGTTATACCTAATTAAACCACAGTGCAAAACCTATAAAGTTACCACCAAAAACATTAACAAGCTGATCGAAAATGCTTTCATCTACTAGTTCACCCTGTTCAATATAAGGTGTTGCAGCACTACCTTGTATCCATAAAATAAGATCGAAAGTTTTAGGTTTCAGGAAAGCCTTACGCAAGTTTATACCTTTATTTTCGCTTAAACGCCAATGTGGAATAAGCTTTTTCCCTGCCCACACAGCATCCATTTCATCAACAAAATTGAGCCAAGCTTCAATCATTTCTTCATCAACATTTACAGGAATAACACTTTGCTGATCAGGATTAGGAATCCACTCTAAATCATTGTCTTCTTCAGCAAGAATGTACTCCCACATTTGTCTAGCTTGTACATTTACTGCCTCAGCATGTTTAAGAGCAAATTTCATACGTTTAGATTCTGAGAGTGGTATACGCAAAATTAGATGCACAAATGCTATAGCGTCCATTATGTTTGCATCGAGGCTCCAAAAAGATTGGTCCATAACAATGCCACTATTTTCGAGGATATCGTGAGGCGTAGCAGGTTTAGGAAAAAATAGCTGGGCAGTGTTTTCAAAAAGTAGCTGGTGATCATATGCTAGAATGACCTCTAGCATAGCCATGAGTAAATGTGCATAACCACGTAACCAGTGGGCATCACCCTTATCAAAACGTAAAGTAATTTCTGGGGAAATTTCTGCTTCTTGACCAAATGTTGCAGCCATACGGTTAAAATTTTGGTAGATACTCCAAAGATTTTCCTGCTCGTCTTCAAAGCCATTACTATTTGCATCAAAATAGACCTTATTAAAGTGAAATAAGAAAGCTACCTCATCTTGATTTAGCTCAGCTAGTGTTTGCTCAGCTCGAGCTAAATCATCAATCATTTGCTTAAATACTCTCTTAATATCTGAGTAACTAACTCTTTCAGGTGAGGGGTTCTCAACTACCGATAAACGTAAGAAGGGAATACCCATATCTTGAGCAAAATCAGAGTTTAAACCATATCGGTACCAAGCCTGCCCTAAATGCTCGATAGCCTGAAGAAATTGTACGGTTCCCAAGGCAAAAAGAGCACTCTCGTCCTCAGGGGTTTCTTGCAAGTACTCTCGTAGCAAAGCTTCATTAGCACTTAAAGTTAGCACTACTCCTTCAGCATCAAGGCTAGGTACTTCAATGACCTCTTGGGCTATGCTTATGTTGAGTAAGAGGCCTAAACAAATTGCAAAGATAAGATATTTCAAGAATTCTTCCTCCTTCGATTATTATAAAAGAGTGAGCGTTTTAGAAAGTGTTTATCCCTAAGTTGACCTCAATATAAGAATAAACCAGAAAACAGCTTAATAAGCTTAACACAAAATTTAATGAGGCTTTCTGCAGTGCAAATCTCCTAGATTTCCCCTTACAGGGACTTGCCATGTTTTTTAATAAGGGCTGGTTTTTATTCAGAAGATTTTCTTCTAGTACACTACAGGGCTGTAAAAGCCTTAAGAATTACCCCTTTGTTCATAAGCGCTTTATTAATGAGCCTAGAGATTTCCACCGCATTGGGATTATCTGCATGAATGCAAATTGTATCTACTTTAAGCTCTACAAAGCCTCCATCTATAGCTGCTACTTTACCCTCAGTCACTATCTGCATTGCCCGTTCTGCTGCCTCTTGAGGATTACTAATCACAGCCCCCTCCATATTACGCGGCGCTAGTTTGCCACTAGCAAGATATGCCCTCTCTGGGAAAGCTTCAAGGATAGTCCTTACACCTACTTCCTGAAACGTTGCCAATGTCTCCTTTCCGCCACTGCCACCTAGGATGACTAGTGGCGTTCTGGGTGTAAGATCGCGTACTGCATTTGCCACAGCTTTAGCAATTTCCCTATTGTGTCCTATTTTGTGGTAGAGAGCTCCGTGAGGCTTTACATGATTAAGCTTTAGCTCCTCAATTTGTAAAAAAGCTAGCAGTGCTCCTACTTGATAAATAGTGTCAGCATAAACCGCATCGGGGCTAATGTCCATATCACGCCTACCGAAACCTACTTTGTCAGGAAAACCAGGATGAGCACCAATAGCAACATTTTTTTCTTTAGCTAGCTTTATTGAGCGTTTAATAGTTAAGGGATCACTAGCATGAAAACCACAGGCCAAATTAGCTGAAGTAAGAAAATCAAAAAGCTCTTCGTCATTTCCAAGTGTCCAAGGGCCAAATGATTCGCCTAAGTCAGCGTTAATATCAATTGAGAGCATTTAGCAAACGTACTTTATGAGCTTGAATGCGACGCGTATCTAAAATAACCCCACTTACCCAAATGTCTTTGTTTACTAAGCTAGTAAGCTCCTGGCTAATATCAGTAGTATCAGTAATATCAATTTGGAGGCGTTTCCCTTCAGTCAAAGCCACTAAAACATTGGGACCAGCTGATAAAACAGTAGCCTTAAAGGCTGTCTCCGTTAAATCATCATTACAGACAGGAGCACAAGCACCCATAGTTATGGCTATAATCATAACTATCCAAATAAATCTTTGCCTTATTACTGCAAAGTCAAATAAGGCTGAATTCCTCTTAAGTGTGGTAATCAGCATTAATACGAACATACTTAGCGCTTAAATCACAGCCCCAAGCTTCCCCTGAAGCGGTACCTGCAGATAAGTTAACCTTTATTATTACTTCTTCACTTGACATTTTCCAAGACAAAGTTTGAGCATCAAACTCTAAGGGTTTGCCATGATAAACCTTTTCTTCTTGAATGTGCAAGCTTACATCAGCTAAATTGGGTACTACCCCTGCTGCACCAATAGCACTTAATACACGCCCCCAATTAGGGTCATTTCCATGAACAGCAGCTTTGACTAAAGGACTTCGTACTACACTTTTAGCAGCAAGGTCTGCTTCTTCATCATTACGAGCACCAACAACTTGCACTGCTATTAATTTGCTAGCACCTTCGCCGTCTCGAGCAATTTTCTTAGCTAACTTACCACACATGATTTTTAAAACTTCTTTGACTTCACTTTTGTTACTAGGAATACGGTGGCTTGAGAGTAAGAGTGCACTGTCATTCGTTGAAGTGTCACCATCTATACTAATTTGGTTAAAGGTGCGCGCGACAATTTGTGGCCAGAATTCACGCATCTCTTTTTGAGGAATGTCAACGTCTGTCATCACGAAAACTAGCATAGTGGCCATGTTAGGGTGAATCATGCCTGAACCCTTAGCAATGCCTACTATACGCGCACCACTGCTTAAATTTACAGCCACTTTTTTACAGCGTGTGTCAGTGGTGAGGATAGCATCGGCAATGGCATCACAGTTATCACTGAGGCTTTCTTTTAATTTAGGTAGGGAAGTTTTAATTTTATCAACAGGTAAACGCTCTCCTAACACCCCAGTACTAGCAGTTATAACTTCTGCTAGCTTAATTTGTAGGCTAGTTGCTACTGCAGCTGCAAAATCATCATTATCCGAGAAGCCTTGGTCGCCGGTGAGGCAATTGGCTATACCACTATTGATAGCGACAGCTTGTATAGGCTGTTCTGAAATATAGCGTGCACGATTACGCACAATGAAAGGAGCGCGAATGGTATTTTGAGTAGTAGTCATAGCCCAATAAAGGGGCACTTTAGCGCAAATAATACCCATATCAAGCTTTTCATCACTTTTTATACCTGTTGCAATGCCTGCTGCTTGGAATTCTGCTGGCAATTTCATGGCCACACCACCTGCATTTCTAAAGCAAGAGTTTCTTGAAAATTATGCATAAGATTAAAATTTTGTACAGCTTGTCCTGCTGCACCTTTACCTAGGTTATCAATTACAGCCATAGCAATTATCAGTTTAGCACGTTTATCAAAACGAATACTCACAAGACAAAGATCTGTTCCGTAAACTGCTTTTGTTTGTGGTAAGTCCTCCTGAACATGAATAAGTGCTTCACCGTGGTAAAAATCTTTGTAAAGTTGCTGTAGCTCTTCAGTATTTATTAGATTTTTAGGTTTAGTATAGCAAGTTGCTAATATTCCTCTTGTCATAGGTAGAAGGTGAGGATTAAAACTAATAGTAATAGGCTGAAAACCATTATGTGTCTTAAGTGTTCTACCCATAGCCTTGATTCTACCCAAGGTATTTTCCATTTCAGCTGTATGGCGATGAGTACCAGCTATACTATAAGGTTTAAAATTTTCATTTACCTCGCTAAAAAGTGTACCTAGCTTGGCACCACGTCCTGCACCTGAGATTCCTGAGGCTGCATTTATAATTACCTCATTACCCAAAAGATCATTTGCAGCAAGAGGCGCTAAGGCAAGAGCTGAGCTGGTTGGATAGCATCCCGGATTGGCAACTAGCTTGGCTTCCCGCACTTCTTCACGGTGGAACTCGCTTAAGCCATAAATAGCTTCTCTATAAAGTTCAGGATGTGGATTGTCTTGACCATACCACTGAGTGAAATCTTGGGGTGATAAACGAAAGTCTGCTGATAAATCAATGACTTTCTTATGCTGATCAAAAGTCTTTTTGATTAATGATGTTGCTGAACCATGGGGAGCAGCTGAGAAAAGTATATTACAATTATCAATTGTTTCTTCTGCACTGGTAAAGTAAAGCTCTGGCTTAGCACTCGCCAATTGAGGCCAGCAGGCCTCTAGTGATTGACCAGCAAATTGCCTCGAGGCTACTGCTGTAATGTTGACATAAGGATGCTTAAATAAGCGACGTAACAGTTCTGATCCCCCATAACCACTAGCTCCCAAAATACCTACACTAACTTTTTCTGTCATAAGGTTTCCTAGCAATGTTAGAATTTAGGGTAGTCCTACACATATATGGTGAGTTATACTGCTATACTATGCACAAAATACTAGATGGCTGCAATATATACTTGTAACGGAAAATGGACATTTTCATTGGAATTGCTATGAGATTTGAAAGGGAGATGAGGAGCAGGGGGGTAAGTTTCTTGAGGTAAGATGTTCATCTCTTACCCATTTTTAGTATAATACTAATTAATATATGATCGTTGTTCACTACACTTTCTGAGTTGTGGTCTGAACAATGCAAATTGTTTTCTTGATTTAATGCCATAAGATATTCTGACATGGTGAGTCTTATCATTAAATCAAGAACACTACTCTTAAGTGCTAAAATCAAGCCTTAATATGTATATTATTACAACTGCTAGCTACAGTTCTAACCAAACAAGGAGAGGTTATGTCTAAGTTTGATCTTATAGTCATTGGTGCAGGGCCTGGTGGTTATATAGCTGCTATTCGCGCTGCACAACTAGGCTTAAAAGTTGCTTGCATCGATAAAAATGATGCTCTAGGCGGCACCTGTTTGCGGATTGGGTGCATTCCTAGTAAAGCACTCTTAGAATCTAGCTATAAATATATAGAAGCAAAGGAATCACTCAAAGAGCACGGGGTAAAGGTAGCTGGTGTGGGGCTTGATTTGGCTGGTATGCTCGAGCGCAAAAACAAAATAGTAGGAGAACTAACTAGTGGTGTTGATTACCTTTTCAAGAAAAACAACATTACTCGTTATAAAGGGTTGGGCACAATAACTGGGGCAGGCAAGATCATTTTAGAAAATGAGCCAAGTGAGCTTTTAGCAGATAGAATCCTTATTGCCACAGGCAGTAGTATAGCTATTTTACCTAATGTTGTACTAGATGGAGAGTTAATAGGTGATAGTACTACAGCTCTTGCTTACAAAGAAGTACCTAAGCATTTAGTGGTTATTGGTGCAGGTTATATAGGCTTAGAACTTGGTTCAGTATGGAAACGCTTAGGAGCAAAGGTAACTGTTTTAGAGTACCTTGATCATATCCTACCTACTATGGACAAAGATATTGCTAAACAAGCCTTGAAGGCTTTTAAACAGCAAGGTTTAGAATTCAAGCTTTCTAGTAAGGTAACTGCTGCACGTATAGAAGGTAAAAAGTGTGTGGTTGAAATAGCAGATCAAGAGCTGATAGTTTGTGATCGGGTACTGGTATCGGTAGGAAGAAAACCTAATACTCAAGGGCTAGGCCTAGAAAATGTTGGTATAGAGACTGATAAACGTGGTTTTATCCCTGTAAACGAGGATTTTCAAACAAAAGTAAACAACATCTACGCTATCGGTGATGTAATTGGTGGGGCCATGCTTGCCCACAAAGCAGAAGAGGAAGGGGTAATCTGTGTAGAAAAAATAGTTACAGGTTATGGACATGTAAACTACGATGCCATTCCTGCAGTGGCCTATACAGAGCCTGAAATTGCTGCTGTAGGCAAGACTGAGGAAGAGCTAAAAGCAGCAGGGGTAAGCTATCATAAGGGAGTATTTCCTTACCAAGCAAATGGTCGTGCCAAGGCTTTGGGCCATACTGAAGGCAAAGTAAAAATTTTAGCCGATGCTAAAACTGATCGTATTTTAGGTATTCATATCATAGGCGCAAGGGCTGGTGACCTCATTGCTGAAGGGGTAGCAGCTATAAATTTCGGAGCTAGTTCAGAAGACCTTGCCCGCACAAGTCATGCACACCCAACACTAGCTGAGATTCTTAAGGAGGCAGCGCTAGCTGTTGACAAACGAGCCTTAAATATTTAAAGTGGTAGACTGTTACTGGAGACATTGTAATTTCCCCTTTTTCATTCAATTCGATTTTAAAAGGTAAGTTTTGCAAGCTAGGGTGCTCACAAACCTCTTGCCAATTCATGTACCTACCCTACACTACCTTCCATTTCAAGTTCTATTAAACGGTTAAGCTCAACAGCATACTCAAGAGGCAGTTCTTTGGCTACAGGATCAAGAAAACCACGCACTATAAGTGCTGCTGCTTCGTCTTCTGGTAAACCACGACTCATAAGGTAAAAAATTTGCTCGTCATTGAGCTTTGACACTGTGGCCTCATGGCCTACATTGGCTGTTTTTTCATTAATTTCAATATAAGGGTAGGTATCTGTCTTGCTAGTGTCATCAAGCAAAAGGGCATCACACTCTACATTGGCTCTAGCCTGCAAAGCACCTTCATAAATTTGCACTAAGCCCCGATAACTGCTACGACCAGTACCCTTAGAAATAGACTTGGAAACAATTTGACTGCTGGTGTGAGGTGCAGCGTGTATAACTTTTGCTCCAGCATCTTGATGCTGTCCACTAGTAGCAAAGGCAATTGACAGGACTTCCCCTCGAGCACCCTCACCTACCAAATAAGTACTGGGATACTTCATAGTAACTTTAGAACCAAGATTCCCATCCAACCAACCCATATTAGCGTCTTTATGTACCAAAGAACGTTGGGTAACAAGGTTATAAACATTATGTGACCAGTTCTGAATAGTACTGTAACGTGCTTCGGCCCCCTCTTTGACTATAATTTCAATGACACCAGAGTGGAAAGAATCACTATTATAGGTTGGGGCAGTGCAACCTTCAATATAATGAACTTTAGACCCTTCTTCAGCGACAATTAATGTGCGCTCAAATTGTCCCATACTTTGAGCATTAATTAGAAAATAAGCTTGCATAGGCACTTCTACTTCCACACCAGCAGGAATATAAACAAATGAGCCACCCGACCAAACTGCAGAGTTAACAGCAGCAAAATAATTATCTTCTGGTGGGACAACAGTAGCAAAGTGCTCTTTAAACAATTCAGGATGCTCTTGTAAACCTGTATCAGAATCTAAGAAAATGACACCCTGTTTCTCCCACTCTTCTTTAAGTGAGTGGTAAACCATTTCACTTTCATATTGTGCTCCTACCCCTGCTAAGATTCTCTGCTCAGCTTCAGGAACACCAAGGCGCTTGTATGTTTCACGCACCTCTTCGGGCACATCTTCCCAAGAGTTAGTACCTTTTCTGTCTTGGGGACGTATGTAAAAGTATATGTCATTAAAGTCTAAACTAGAAAGGTCAGGCCCCCACTTAGGGCGACCTTTTTTCTCTGCTATCTCAAGCGCCTTTAAACGGAACTTAAGCATCCACTCTGGCTCATTTTTATAGTATGAAATTTGCTCAACTATATGTTTATTTAAACCTTTTTCAGATCTAAAGAAGTAATTTTCAGAGAGTTGAAAGTCATATTGCTTTTCATGCTCCATGCTTTGTAGTGCAGTAGCTTCAGACATAGTTATGTTCCTCTCATTTAGTTTTAATAAGTATTGCCTTCAGGTTGAGGGTTTTCATCTGTTTGTTCTAAGCGCTCGAGCTCTAAAAAAACATCTTCTGGCAATAAATGCCATCCTCTTGCTTCCATGCACAAGTTTACCAAACGCTTTACGCGATAGTACCGCTGGTACTCCTCTTCTCTTAAAGCTTCTCTAGCAGCAACTCGAGCCCAGAAACGCAAGACATCTCGATCATAATGGGATTTAGAGCGTTTGTATCTAGGACCAAAATATTGCCAGTGGGGTGTTAGGGGAGTGTAGTAGCTTAAGGCAGGTGGAGTCGACAATTCTACCTCATAGCGACATTGGGCTAGCTCGAGTTCCATAGCTTCTCTAGTAGTGTTTGCTTTATGCCATACTTTTGCCTTGGGAGCACAAGCACCTAAAAAAAGTGTGATCAAGACGATTAAAAGCAACATGGCATTTTTTCTCATAAACATTAGGCGGCCTCCTTAAGCCAATCATAGCCTTTTTTGTCAAGTTCCATAGCCAATTCCTTAGGCCCAGACTGAATAATCTTGCCATCATACATAACATGAACCTTGTCAGGCACTATATAATTCAAAAGCCTTTGATAGTGGGTAATAACCAAGGCTCCAAACCCGGGACCGCGTGCAGCATTGACTCCTTGTGATACTACTTTAAGAGCATCTACATCTAGACCTGAATCAGTCTCATCAAGCATAGCGTATTTGGGTTCTAGTACTAATAGCTGCAAGATTTCACTACGTTTCTTCTCACCACCAGAAAACCCCTCATGCAAGTGTCGCTCAGTTATAGATTCATCCCAATTGAGAGTTTTTACTGCCTTCATAATTTTTTCGTAGAAATCCATTACTCCAATTTCTTCACCTTCAGGCAAGCGGGCGCTAACTGCTAAGCGCAAAAAGTTTGATATGGAAACACCGGGAACTTCCACAGGATACTGAAAAGCTAAATATAGGCCAGCCCTTGCCCTTTCATCTGGTTCCAAATCCATTACACTCTCACCATCAACTAATATATCTCCGGCAGTAACTTCATAAGCAGGGTCTCCTGCTACAATTTTAGCTAACGTTGATTTGCCACTACCATTAGGCCCCATAAGGGCATGTACTTCACCCTTTGGTAAAACCAAGTTAACTCCTGTTAAAATTTCTTGATTATCTACCTTAGCATGAAGGTTTCTTATTTCTAATTGGTTCATAATCTCTCATCAAACTTCTCTAATAAATTTCAAATCCACATCGGGATTTATGTAATGTTAATTATATCTAACCCAAACTAGAATGTCGAGCCACTGTAGTAAGGTGCATAAACATTGACCAATGGTTCAGCATCTGTAGAACAATCAGCAATATCTAGCAGAATATTTCCTAGAGCAGGTTTTATGTAGTCTCGATCTATGGTCCCTTGTTTCTGGGAAAGTTTAAATAAGTACTCACCCACATCAAATTTGGGAGTTTCATACTGACGGTGCTCGAGCCTAGGAGAATTTTGATCACTTGATCTGTCCTGTTGTGGAATGGTTCCTTTGAGGTTAGGGATTTCTTGTTGAACATTTGTTATCTCGGTTGAACCTTGAGTATTTAACCTGTCCTGCTTATCTAGTTGTGGAATGGCCTTTTTAAGATTAATGACTTCTTGCTGAATCTCTTTTAAATCAGCTGATTGTTACAGAATCAGTTGTTCTATTTTGTCTAAACGATTTTCTGTTTTGGTCAGGCGGTTTTCTAAAATAGTTGTTGACATATCTATATCTACTTCCTTATTCAAAAAGCCTTCCACACAAAATCAGGAGGGTTCCTTACAGTAGTAATATTATCGTCAATAGTTAATGCAAGCAAACCCCGCTTTGATAAGGCTTTTATAGCATAGCACGTCTAAATTTTGACACGACAAGTTTCATCATTACATGAAGGGCACTACCAAAATTGACTACATGTTGTACTATGCCATAGAATTATAGCTGTAATTTGTAGAAAGGAATCAAAATGCAAAAATTACTAACTAGCCTTACTATTATTTTCTTGATGGTGCTTAGCTTAACTTTAACAGCTTGTTCTAATAATTCCTCAGGCTCTTATATATTTAATATAAGCTACCCAGAAGGTATCTCGGCAGGTAAGGCAATAGTTCGTTATGATGAGAGTGCTCTTAAATTTATAGATGTCAAAGGTGCTAAAAAAGATGTGATAGCTGTAGGTCGCAAATCCAATTTAGGAGAGATTACAGTTGCTTTTATTGCTTATGATGGTGTTGCTAGTGGCCCATTGGTTAGCTTAAATTTTGCAGCAACCTCCAAAGGAGCAGAAGCTCCCTTAATTGATATTATTGATATTGAAGTTGTAGAGGCTACTGCTAGACCAAATAACCTTTCAACACAAGCAACTTTTCTTACCTACACACCAGCAGATATTAGCGCTTCTTTGGCAAACAATGAGCTAGGTGATGTAAATAAAGATGGTATTTTCAACTTAAGTGATTTAGGTGGCCTCAATGAAGTTACTGTACCTACCTTAGTAGGTGATCAGCAGATACTAGCAGACTTTAATGGTGATGGAATTTTTGGCACTATTGACTCTTTGCTAGCATTAACTGAGTTTTTGGCAGACTTAGGTGCTGGTGACCCTTCCGATGCTCTACTAGTGGTTCAACCAAATGAGCCAGTGAGCATAACTTTAGGCCAATCTGTAACAGTACTAGCTTTAAATGGTGGTAGTGAAAACATGGCACAGCCAACAATTATGGAATTAACATCTTTAGGACCAGCAGCAATCATGATAGACCCTAATAACCAACTAGCTGGGGAGAGCTATGCATTTACTGTAACTCCTGAAAGCACTGGAACAAAAGTTTTCACCTTAAATGTGGACTTGGCTGGCTCTAAGACAATTATTGTTAATGTTCAATAGATATTATACTTTACTATGGTATAAAAATGGCTCTCCATTGGAATTGCTGAGGAAGAAAGACTAAAATTAAACTCCAAATTGACTTAAATGGTGGTCTAGGTGCTTATACATACTCCAACCTTTTTCCTCTTCACTCATTTTCCCAAAAATAGGATGCTTTATATTCTCAGCTTTTTCCTTATCCATATTGACAAACTTAGCTAGAGCATCCAGCAAACGTTGTTTTTCAACTTCAAAGTCTTTTTCTGTGGCTTGCCTGTATTGAGGATGTGTCTTGGAATTCTTTGGATAAGGCTTTTCATTCACTACCATATTGCGGATCATGCCTTTGAACAATTTAACTATAAAAGGGGTATCCTTAAGTTCTTTTCCATTAGTAACTTCTAGTATTTCAGTACAGTGCGCAAACATTTGTGCAGCACTCATGCTACCCCATTGAGGCTTGGACTCTTGCATTAATCTATCAATTCTACTTAGACAGCCTTGGTAGACATTGGGTGAATATAAGCTTTTTTTAGCTAAAGTTTTCATTTTGCTTTTGTATCTGATCTTCTAAAATCGATGGTGGAGGATTTGTAGCTCCCTGCTCTAAAATCTTACGGATAGTTTTATTAGTGAGACTCATATGATTAATCAGCCAGTTTTGGGCAGGTACACACAACATTCTCAGCAGATTTTGGTTAACTTCCTTATCCTCAATCTCATTTCTTAAAACTTGGTATAGGCTAAGGAAATCCTTATTTATATGCTCAGCTTCCTCACTAAATTGGTATCTATGTTTAGCCATCCACTCTTTTTCATAGGAAAGATGTATTCGTACATAAGAACCTAAGAGCACAATCATCCTCTTTACTTTTCTAGAGTTAAAAGCACCTTCATTTGTCAGGTTCTCTAAATCATAAATTAAAAGAAATAACTTTTTGTGCTCTTTATCAATCTCCTCTACACCTGTCAAATATTTATCTTCCCACAAAAAAGCCATAACTGCCTTTCCATAGTGCACCAGCCTTAGCATAGTGGTTTGAAAGTTATTAAAGTAAGTTAATTTTTCACAAAAATATAAAAGCAGGGATGTGACAGCTTCTGTGAAGGCTTCTAGAGTAATTAGTGACTATAACGAAGTGAGAATTTAGAAGTTAGTAGCTAGCATATGGGTAGGTATCAGGCACTTGTCTTCCTGCATTGTTACCGTTAAACTTTAAGGTGGCCGTGAGTTCCACTGTGACAGCCCGTGGAGGTATCTCATTGAAGAGCCTGTGAAGCAGGAATACAGTACCAAAGTTATCATTATTAGTTTTGAATAGGTCTGTAAGAACGGAATTACTGTAGTTTACTGAATATATTATGTTGTTACGAAGAGCCTGTATTATAACCTATGGTTGCCAAATGAATGAGTATGATACTCATACTATTCAATCAGAGCTGGTTTCTGGGGGCCATCAAATAGTAGAAAGTCCTAAAGATGCCAACCTGATAATATTAAATACCTGTGCTGTACGAGGCAAACCCGTTGAAAAAGTCATTTCTGTCTTAGGGGAGTTGCGCAAGTCAAAACATCAAGGCCGTGAGCTGATTGTGGGTTTAATGGGTTGTCTGGCACAATTGGCAGAAGGTCAAGCATTGGCTAAAAAATTTGGGGTGGATATTTTAATTGGCCCTGGAGCAATCACCGATATTTTACCTGCTATTGAGGCTATAGACAGTGGGCAAGCAGAGTATTGGAATTTGGCCTTTAAGGATGAGTTGCACGAATATCTAACCCCTGCACCCAGTTCCCTAACAGGTTTTCTTACTATAATGCGTGGTTGCAATCATCACTGCACATATTGCATTGTTCCCACTACTCGAGGTCCTGAAGTTAGTCGCTCAGTTGAGTCTATCATGCATGAAGCTGAACAAATGAAAGCAAATGGAGTACAAGAAATCTATCTCTTAGGGCAAAACGTTAATAGCTATGGCCTAGGCCGCAATGACTTACCTTCTTTTGCAGAACTCTTACGCCTAGTTGCTTCTACTAGAATTCCAAGAGTAAAGTTTACTACTAGTCATCCAATGAACTTTAGCAGTGATATTATTGAGGCCATTGCTGAAACGCCCAATGTCTGTAAGTACATTCATTTACCCGTGCAATCTGGTAGTGATAGTGTTTTACGTCGTATGGCAAGAGAGTATAAATGTAAGCACTATCTAGAAATCATTGAGGAAATTAAAGATAAGATACCTGATGTAGTTATTTCAACTGACATTATCGTAGGCTTTCCTGGTGAGACTGAAAATGATTTTGAAGCTACCCTAGCGCTTTATGAAGAGGTGCAGTATGATCAGGCCTATATGTTCATTTATTCTGCTAGACCAGGTACACCTAGTTATAAGCACTTTACTGATATGTCTAAAGAAATTAAAACCCAAAGACTACAAAGGCTTATTGAAAAGCAAAAATACTGGTCATTTAAGCGTAACCAGCGTTGGGTAGGTAGTAACCTGCGGGTGCTTATCAAAAATGAGGCTACCCAGGGTGATTATATGACAGGACACAGTGATCAAAACCACACTGTGCTTGTGCCTAAAAATCAAGTAAATGAGCTAGGTTTACATGAAGTCACTATAGATACTGCTACACCACATACTCTTTACGGAACAGTAGCAGGGTTTAAAACTGAAACTATCCCATTAGTGATGGCTTAAGTACATGATCCGCTTTAAAAAAGTTACCAAGACCTATCCTAGAGCACATGTTCACGCTTTGCGTAATGTAAGTTTTAGGATTGCTGAGAAAGAGTTTGCTTATATAACAGGTCATTCTGGGGCAGGTAAATCAACCTTGCTTTCTCTAATATTAAGGCGCACTTTACCTACTGATGGCATAGTTACAATTTTAGATCAAGATATCAGTAAATTGCGCAGAAGACAGCTCCCTTACTTAAGGCGCAATATAGGCATGATCTTTCAGGACCACCGCTTGCTTCAAAACATGAGTGTTTTGGATAATTTGACCTTTGTATTAAGAGCTTTAGGAGAGAGGAAGTTACTCGAGCAAAGAGCACTAAGTGTACTACGTGATGTCTCTCTAGCACATAAACGCAAGGCTTATCCCATAGAATTATCACTTGGTGAGCAGCAACGTGTAGCTATTGCAAGGGCTTTAGTAACTAACCCTCCTTTACTACTTTGCGATGAGCCCACTGGCAACCTAGACCCTGAAACCAGCTGGGAGATTCTAGAGCTGTTAAATGAAATTAATGCAGGAGGCACTACCGTTATCTTAGCTACTCACGCTCGTGAACTGGTTGACCAAATTCGCCATCGCACAATTGTACTACGAGGTGGCATGATTATTCGAGATGATAAAGAAGGTGGCTACTCGCTTTAATCCTTATCCTTTAAGTATAGCACCAATGATGTCTTATACAGACCGTCATTATCGCTTCTTCATGCGCCAAATTACTAAAAGTACTTTGCTTTATAGTGAAATGGTCACTACCGCAGCAATCTTACATGGGGATAGGGAAAAGTTGCTGGGGTACTCTGATGAAGAGCATCCCTTAGCTTTACAGCTGGGCGGAGATGACCCTAGTGAGCTTTCTGAGTGTGCTAGGATTGCTGAAGACTGGGGTTACGATGAGATAAACCTTAATGTGGGTTGCCCTAGTGATAGGGTACAAAAAGGTAATTTTGGTGCCTGTCTAATGGCACAACCAGAGTTGGTTACTGAGTGTCTCGCAGCTATGGGTCAGGCTGTAAGCATTCCTATAACTATTAAACAGCGTATAGGAATTGATGATCTAGATAGTTATGAAGACTTAGAAAAATTTATAAGTATAGTTGCACAAGCTAGGCCCAATAGATTTATCATTCATGCGCGTAAAGCGTGGCTCAAGGGTCTAAGCCCCAAAGAAAATCGCAGCATTCCCCCACTACGCTATGAAGATGTCTATAGGCTCAAAAACACCTTTCCTAACTTAATAATTGAAATTAATGGAGGAATTACTACTTGGCAAGAGATTAATCATCAGCTTAAGTATGTTGATGGGGTAATGATAGGCAGAGCAGCATATGAAAATCCATATCTTTTTGCTGAGTCAGACAAAAACATATATGGTGATGATACTAAGTTTCCATCACGCGGCGAAGTTATTGAGCATATGCTACCTTATATTGATTCATGGCTTGACCGCGGCTTTGACTTAAAACACATTTCCAAGCATATGCTAGGGCTATTTGCAAATATGCGTGGGGCAAAACTCTGGAGAAGGTATATTAGTGAAAACGCCTATAAGAAAGGTGCAGATACTCGAGTAATTTTAGAAGCTATGCAATACATACCTGTTGAAGTCTTGGGTAAGTAGGGGGTTTAATAGGGCAAGATGCTTAAAGAAAACACCCTAGTAGATAACCGCTATCACATAATCAGAGAACTAGGTAAAGGGGGCATGGGAGTAGTCTACTTAGCTGAAGATAAAGAAAAACAAATAGAGGTAGCCCTAAAGATTGTCAGTCCAAAAGTGGGACACGGTAAGCGCCGCACCCTGCGCGAATTCCGCATCATGTCTAAGCTCGAGCATCCAAATATAATCAACGTTTTCCACTTAGGCACTTACCTAGATCTCTCTTCTTATATAGTGATGCCTTTCATTGCTGGGGGCACCCTCTCAAACCGCTATGCTGGAGGTGCTAAGAATAAAACCGATCTTGCTACTCGCCTAACTCGCATTTTAGAAGCAACTAAAGCTCTACACTATATTCATCAAAAAGGCATTATCCACCGTGATCTAAAGCCCGAAAACATTATGCTTGATGTTGATGATAATAACGAGCGTGCACTGCTTATGGATTTTGGCTTAGCCAAAAGACAAACCCAAGAAAGCCTATTAACCACTAGCCAAGGTGGGGCCAATAAGTTTGCAGGTAGCATTCTCTATGCTAGCCCTGAACAAATCAAAAGTCGAGAACTAGACACACGCAGTGACTTATATTCTTTAGGCTGTGTTCTTTATTGGATTGTTGTTGGTGAACCACCATTCACTGGGGAGATTGCTTCAGTGTTGTGGGGACACATACACGAACCTACAAAACACCTTTCAGAAAGCCTTGATTTCTTACCACCTAAGCTTAATGAAGTTACCCTTACCCTTCTAGAGAAAAGCCCTGCTGATAGGTACAATGGTGCTACTGAAGTTGTTCATTCATTACAACAAATCATAGCAGCTCTAAACACCACAAAAGCTAAATCACTCGAAAAACTTGAAACTCCCCCTATTACTAAAACCTTAGATCTAGAGTATGATGTCACACCTGCTCGTTTATTTGTCCCTCCTTTCATTGGTCGTACTCAACAGTGGGAGGTATGTAAGGTAGCTTTAGCAGAGCTGAGAAATTGCAAGAGTAATACTATTTTGCTGCAAGGCAATGTTGGTCTAGGACTCAGTCGTTTTTTAGAAGAACTCGAGCATGAAGTAGACAAAACTAAATTTGTACTGCTCAAGCTTAATAGCCATCAAAGTAACCCCTTACCTTACCAGCCATGGCAAAGTGTCTTGCGAAACTTAGGTAAAAATCAGTCAGAGGCCTTTACAGAAGCAGCCAAGGATTTAGAATCAGCGCTTGCTCCAATTGTACTTGAATTTAGCTCCAGCGAAAGTTATGAGCTGCCTGCAGAAGTAGCTCAGATGCGTTTGTTTCAAGCTGTCGAGGAGTTCTTAAAACGCTTTTTGCAAGATAAACCTTTGATGATATTAGTTGACAATGCTCAGCTAGCTGACGAGGGTAGCATAGATTTACTGGCATACCTTGCTAGTAGCCACCTTTTTACTATGTTTATAGTAGTAGCATGGCATGCCAGTCGTGAACATCAAGCACTTGATGCTCACATTAAGAAGCGTTTTAATGATTTAAGTACTCATGACTTAGCTATAGAACCTTTTGATGAAGTCACTACTAAGAAACTGCTAAGAGCTTTTTTAGGCCATGAGCTCGAGTCACATTTAGAGTCATACATTCTAGAGCGTGTAGGGGGTAATCCTTTATTTATTGAAGAGTTACTATCTGCACTCTTAAAAGAAAAGTATATAAAGCTCCGTAAAGGCCTGTGGGAATGGACCAGAGAACATACTGGCTTACCTGAGCGTGTAGAGGAGGTCTTTACAGCCCGTTTGGCTCTCTTAAGTAAAGAGGCTAAGAAAAGTTTAGGTGCTGCTAGTGCTATTGGTGATCATTTTGAATTTGAGGTGCTTTATGAACTGCTAGCAATTGATGAAGATGAACTATTGGACAATATAGATGAGCTTTTACAAGCAGAGCTCATTGAAGAATTCAGCACTGATAGATATCATTTTGCTCATGTCATGCTGTGTGAAGTTGTTCATCAAAAGTTAAGCGGTAGTCGCCGTAGTCGCTACCATCAAAAGTTAGCTGAGATGCTAGAACAAAAGGACACAGAACCTGCTGTGCTAGCGGATCACTATGCTGAAACAAAAGATCCTCACCTAGCTGTACCTTATGCTTTGAAGGCTGCTCGCAATGCTGAAAAAATATTTGCCAATGATTTAGCAGAAAATTACTTTAGACTCGCTTTAGCATACATGGATAAAGATAAAAACTCATTATCAGAAGAGAAAGTAAGTGATGATAAAGCACTAACTCAGCTTGAATTAGGAAAAATCTTGGAGCGTATTGGTAGATGGGATGAGGCAGAAAGTCTATATAAAAAAGCAACTAAGAATGAGACCTTTTATGCTCGAGCACTTTCCTATCTAGGAAGTTTTTCCCAAATAAAGGGTGACTTCATTCAGAGTGAAAAATACTTACGTGAGGCTCTTGAATTACAGCCAAATAATGCTGAGCTTTATTGTAGCTTAAGCAATGTGCTTCTTAACAAGGATGATCCTGTAGAATCTGAAAGAATTTTGCACCTAGGTTTATCTATTGCTATAGAGACCGAAGATGATAATACTATCGCCTTACTACAAAGCAATTTAGGTTACTTGGAATATAGTCGTAATAATTGGGAAACAGCTCTTGAGTGGTTAGCAGGTGCTAAAGAGCAAATAGATTCTAAACTAAAACCTCTAGCTTATGCTCGCATCATATATTTTGAGGGTAGTGTTTATATTAGGTTAGGAAAGCCAGCAGAAGCCCTAAAGCTATATCAAGAAGCACACAAGATCTATCAGCTTGTTGGTGATTTAGGGAAAGCTGTAAGTTCACTTCTTCAAATAGGAATTGTCTATCAAGAAAAAGGAGAATTAACTAAAGCTATTGAGGTTTTGGAAAAGGTGTGCTCACAAGCAGAGCGTTTGGGCAGGAGAAGTGTGCAATTCAATGCTATTACAGCTTTAGGGTGGACATTACAACGTCAGGGACATTTCAAGCAAGCTTTAGAAGTACTAGCAGAATCTTATCCTCCCATTCTTAAGCAAGGCAGCAAGCACGAAGCCACTTTACATCGTATGAATATGGCAGTAATAGCAGCTAGATGTGGAGAGATAGGAACTGCTCGCCAATATAGTCAAGAAGCAAATACTTTGTTACAAAACATGAGCATGTCTTCTTATTTATTGGCATTGCTAAATTTAACTAGCAGCGAAATAGAGCTGCGTGACTCTCAGGCAGAAAAGTCTCTAATCCTGCTAGAAAAGGTAATTAAACAACTTCAGGCATTGCAATGCAAACAAGAGTTACTGGAAGCTTATTTGCTCTTGGCTGAAACACAGCTAGCCCTAAAGCAGAATGAAGACTGTGCAACCTCGCTAAAAGCAGCTAAACCATTAGCTGATCAGATCAATGACCCTCTTTGGACATTACACTTAAATTATCTTGATACCCTTAATAGTAAAGAGGAGGGAAAAATTAAGGAGGCTAAAGAGGAGCTAAAAATCCATGAGCAGGGACATCTCATAGAGCTACTCAACGCTACTACTGGCTTTTGACACCTCGCACATTTAGAATCTTAGTAGCATGGGAAATCAATAATTTTAACTCATCCAGAATTTTAATGTTAAGGTAACCTATCAGCAAATTTTCTATATATTTTGAATTAATTATTTAGTGCTTTCAATCGATTTTTATGCTTAGATCATTACCCTATAGAATATTGCTATTAACATAAGGAGGTATTCTTTTGATTAGCAAAAGCAAATTATACTCCTGTTTACTTGGATGTATGCTTTTTTTCTTGGCCCTAGCGAATGCTCAAAACCCTTCAGAAAGTTCTTTGCTGATTTTTCTAGAAGCAGTCAAAGACCATCCAGGTGTAAGAGCAGCTAGGGCTAGCCTAAATGCTACCGAGCTTAACTTGCATCAAGCCTTTGACCCAGTAGTCCTAGAAGGCAGTGCAACTTATGGACGGCTGTTTATAGATGGTAGCCATCCCAACGCTGATAACTTAGAAGAAAATGCTGCTCAGTTTTCAGCTAGCTTATCTTTCAGGCCTTTTCCTTATGGAGATATCGGTGATCTAGTTAGCCAGCGCAAGTTAGACATGGAAAAGGCTCGTCTCAATTATCGTGAGACACTTACTAATCTAGAGGTACAAGCATTAGAGGCTGCCTCTGGTTTACGACTTGCCCAAGAGGCATTAGTTTTAGCTCAAGAAGGTTTTGACCTGTCTGAAACAGCGCTAAAAAGTACCCAGATTCGCTTTGATAAAGGAGCAGCTAATCAAAGAGAGTTACGTGAAAGTGAAAAGGGTTTAGTGGAAGCTCAAAAGTTTCTTGATGATGCTAAAGCAAATTTAGCATTGGCCATATTTTCTTTAAAAAGCTTAGTTGGTGAAGTTGACATTCCCGATTTACCAGAATTTTCTGAGCCAATAGGTGAACCTCTTGAGGTCTTAAGAGCACAAATTAATATAGAGCTAGCTAATATTAGTGTAGGTTCTGCTCAACGAGATATATACCCTACCTTACGAGCCAGTTATGACTTGGGCGTGAGTGATAGCACTACTCTTTCAACTTCGATAGAAACACGTACCTTGCAACCTAAGTTAGGTATTCTTTATGATGGTACTGGTCAAGGTGGTACTGAAAGTGGTTTTCGTCAAGGGGTTGGTATAGACAGTCAGTTTTCTATAGGGGTATCTATGAATATTTCTCCAGGTACTTTTGATAACCTTTCTTTTGCCAATGAGCAAAGACAAGCAACAAAAGAGGCCTTAACTGCAGCAACAATCAGTGCGGAGATTCAACATGCAACTCTTGTTCGTGACCTAGAGCAAGCTGAAAGACAATTACGTCTAGCTGAAGTAGAATTTGACCATTCCCAAAAAGTACTAGCAGAGACTCAAATTCGTCAGGAGGCAGGTTTAAGCATTCCTTTAGAAACCCAACAAGTAGCTGTGGAACTTACTGAAGATAGCCTTGACTTACAATCTGCGAAACAAGAAAGACTTAGTAAACAATTAGCCTTTTACAATTTCTATGCTATTCCCCCTTCAGAGGTTTTAAATTAATGAATGATGTTTCTACCGTTAGTAAAAATCTAGGCTCTTTATGGATTCCAAGGGCTTAGCAAAATCTCCAACAGAGACGGTAATAAGGTGCGACCTCTAGCACGAGTGTTGTGAATGAACTCAAAGAAACCTAAGTACAAAGGTAGATTCTCTTGTGAGATGCCTCTGTGAGGACGTAACCATGATCTAAGCAATGACCAAAAACCTTCAATAGTATTGGTATGCACTTCACAAAATCCGTCTCCATCATCATCTCTAGCAAATTCTCCCTTTGAATGGCAAACACTTTCATGCTTGTAGCCCCATTTTTCTAAACGACTATAAATGCAGTACTCATCGCTATAAATCAAACTTCCCTTCTCTACATATTCCTCTATGACTGGTTTTATAGTCTCTTGCCTTACATTATCCAGCATTTTTACTATCACTTCACCATTTCGCTTGATTATACCTAGCACAGGTGGCTTGTCTGTGGCAGCTGTACCACGACCACGTGCTCCTTTTAGCCTTCGCCTACGCCCTTGTCTTCCTTTGGCCGCTACACTCTTCGGATATCCTTTATGCCCTGCTACAATGTACACTTCGTCTATCTCCACTTTTTCGTTTAGATCGGGTCTTTTTTTTGACGACAACGCCTTCCCTAAGCTGCTTAGTCATGTTTTGCACATCATCTTTGTTCAGTCCAAGCTCCTGAGCAATTTGACGATTGGAAAGATTCAGCCCCATGAAGTACAAGCATAAAATCCAGACAGATAATGGTTGATGATGTCCTTCAAAAACAGTTCCTGTAAGATCATCAAACTTACCACAGCATTTGCCTTGACAGAGATACCTTCTCCTCGCTTTATGTTTGTTATGAAAGCCTTTTCTAATCACTTCATTTGATTTACAATTAGGGCAAGCAACTTTACCACTAGGCCAACGTAACTCTCTAACTTTTTCATAACATGATTCATTGTTTAATAAGTTCTGTAAGTGTAAAACCATTCATGTACATTACCTAATATCTCAGGCCCTTGGAATCCATCAAGAGCCAAAATCTAATATTATCTAAAGTGATAATTTCTCAGACTTATTCACGTCGTCAACGCCAATGCCTTGATAAAACCATAGGTCTTACTTAGCTCTTCCGTGCGTTTAAGGTCTCCCTCTAACCTGTGGCGACCATAAATGTAGCTTAACATAATTAAGCCTGCTCTGCAAGAGTAAATCCTTGAAAATTTCATTAATCAATCTGTATAATATTTCAGCAGAAAGCATCAGATAGTAATAGATATTTCAACACTGTTACTTACCCCTTTTGGAGTTACTTTAATGCCTCTGCAATTATATTAGCATTGTAGCGCAAAAGGTCTTGCTAAGAGCTGTCAAGATGTTTGAGATTAAAAACATTTACTAAGGAAAATAAAAAGTAAAAAATTTAGCGAGCTAATAGCTCGCTATAACTGCTTCTTAAAAGTTTGCTACAGTTTAGTTAATATTTATTTTTTTGGCTCGAGCTGCCTCAACCTTGGGTATGTTCAAGTTAAGAACTCCATCTTTGATATTAGCTTTGATGTTATCAGCATCAACCTGATTAGGCAAAGTTATAGTGCGAGTAAACTCACCTTTTTGGAAGGTGCTTACATGGTAGTGGCGCTTTTCATCGCTGTTTTCACTTTCGTCCTTGTAGCTGCCTTTAACAGTTAAATGTCTTCCTTCGATGCTTATATCAACATCATCTTTGCTAACACCCGGTACAGCAAGCTCTAAGACAAAATTATTGTCTGTTTCATAGAGATTAGCAGGATAGTTACCAACTGTTTCACCAGCAGCTTGAACAAAGGGGGTAAGAAAATCACTAAAGAAACGGTCAAAATCACCAAAAAGATTACCCTTAGCTACCTCTAAATTGGTGGGAGTGCGTCTACGAACTAAAGTCATATTAAAATCCTTTCTGAGCTTATATTTAGGCTTTAATTTAAGCCTAAGTGATTAAGAGTATAAAATATGAGTCTAACTTTGTCAAGTTTTATATTTATATCTAATAATAAAATTTAAAATGAATCAAAAGAAATCATGAGTCCCTTGACTTTAGCCATTAAAATGATGTCAAAATGCTTTCATGCAAACTCCCAACGTAACAAAACTGATGGACGGCCTTTATACCGTTGATAGATTTGAAGATGATGATTATGTGGCTCTTGAGCTGCCCAATGGCCAAGATATTATAGATCTTCCTTTAAACCTCTTACCAGAGGGCACACAAGAAGGGGATGTGCTTAGGCTTACTGTAAGGGTTGAAAAAAGCGCTCGAGAAATTATCATGCGCTTTGAGACTGATGAAGAAGAAACTAAAGATCGTATAAAGAAGGTAAAAGAGCTAAGAAAAAAGCTTAAAAAAGGCAATGTTGATACAGGTGGTGATATAGATTTATGAAAGCCTTTAAACAAAGTGGGATCATATTGTTTTTGTCTCTTGCTTTTAGTCAAGGTCAAAATCTTGAGATCCATATCATTGATGTTGGACAAGGCGATGCTGTTTTTATTCGTGGTACTAGTGGTCAGAGTGTAATGTATGATGGCGGCTGGCGTGGACGCGGTGCTTTTGAGTACCTAAAGAATTTAGGCGTTGAAGAGATTTCTTTAGTGATAGCTTCACATCCAGATGCTGACCATATAGGTGGATTAGTAGAGATTTTAGATAATTATCCTCCACGGTTCTTTATGGATAATCAAATTCCCCATGCTACGCAAGCTTACGTTAGGTTACTAGAAGCTGTAGAGCGTAGTGGTAGTACTTACCTCGAGCCCACCGAACGTCGCATTGGTTTAGGTGAAGCAGCTATGTATATAATTCCCCCTCCACAAAACTATAGTTTTGACAACAACAATAACTCTATAGGTTTTATCGTAGAGTATGGCGACTTTAAAATGAGTTTTACTGGTGATGCTGAAGAAAATGAGTTTAACTGGTGGCTTCTTAATGGTTATGGGGAATATTTTGAGAATGTGGAGGTACATCGCGCTTCTCATCATGGTTCTCGTAATGGTGATTTAGATGAAATAGTCAGTTTGCTTAAGCCTAAGGCGGTTATTATTTCTGCAGGTAAAGATAATAGATATGGCCACCCTCATATTGAGGCTTTAAATCGCTATGAAGCAATAGGAGCAAGAATTTATCGTACAGACAAAAACGGGAATATCATCATTAAAGTAAAGCCTACTGGTGAATATAGAATAATAACTAACTATAAACCAGTACCTCTGTTAGATTTTCCTGATGTACTAGTGCAAAATACGAGTGGAGTACAGGTTCTTTGTATACTTTATAATCCTAATGATGAAGAAAGCAATGAATTAGTGCTTTTACAAGCTACTGAACCTGTTAATACACAAGGATGGTATATTCTCAACAGCGCTAATGAGTATCTAGGCTTACGCCCCCAAATTTTAGACGAGGGACAAATGATTTTGACTGTTTCTAGTTCGTTTTGGAATGATTATGGTGATACAGTCTATCTTTATAGTGCTTCTGATGAATTAGTTGATGAGTTTAATTATTTGGGGGGCAGTGAACAAGTCTGTAGGGATCTCTAGTCAATATGAGATTGCTCGAGATGTGTGGTAGGTCTCGAGCAAATTTATTATATGAAGTTGCTAAGTTAGTTACTAAAGGAAGATCACAAAATAAACTATTTGCTATTACAAATAATTTATTATACATTGAGTTAAGTTAGGCGTGTGAGAGCATCACCTTACCTAAGTTAAAACTCTCTAAAAGCTAACCTTTGCTCTGGCACGTCTTCTTCAACAGTAAAAAACTTTGGCAGACTTTAAAGTGATCAAAAATGCACTCTGGTTTTGCTATAGAAAAGAGTGATGACTATGCAACATCCTAAAGGGGTTCTTATTGAACGTTGTCAAGCCTTAGGCTTAGGTAAGCCTAATTTCAACACTAAGCTTACTGGGCCAGAACATGAGCCAACCTTTATCAGCGATGTAGTTATTAAAAATGAGGTTTATGGTACAGGACAGGGTAGTAATAAACGTGATGCAGAAAGGCATGCCAGTGAGGAAGCACTTGAGCTATTAAATCAAAATAACTCTTTAGTTACCTTAGATAATAATGATTCAAACTTTACTGAATTATCTAGAGAAACTTTTGAGGGACCTTGGCCAATTTTTGCTGAAGCTTTAGCTGCCAGTATGACTGTAGCTAATAGTCGGGTGGACAATCGTCTTAAGGGAGATAAGGCTATTACTGAAATTCGCCGTTTAGCCTTGCTGCTTTATAAGGAGAGCCTTGAGGCCTTAGGGGAAATTATGGAAGTAGAAGAGGAAAGTTAGAAAACTACAGTTTTATTCTCAAAAACAATTACTCTATCTTCAATGTGTGCTGCTACTGCTTTAATTAAAACCTTGCGCTCAATATCCCGTCCTATACGTTTAAGATCGTGCACACTATCACTATGTGAAACCCTTTCCACATCCTGCTCAATGATAGGTCCCTCATCTAAATCGTCAGTAACATAGTGGGCAGTAGCTCCAATGAGCTTTACACCACGTTGATAAGCTTTCTTATAAGGATTGGCTCCTACAAAAGCTGGTAAGAAAGAGTGATGAATATTAATAATGCTTTGGGGGTAGTGAGCAACGAAACTTGGAGAAAGAATTTGCATATAGCGTGCTAGAACAATAAAATCCACTTGATACTCTTCAAAAAGCGTTAATACTTTTGCTTCTTTCTCTGCTTTATCTTCTTTTCCAACAGGCACATAGTGATAAGGTATGCTAAAAGACTCAGTGAGTTCAAGCAGTAACTCGTGGTTAGAAACTACTAAAGGAATATCGACTTCAAGTTCACCTCGCTGATAGCGCCACAATAACTCTAAGAAACAATGGTCATACTTTGAAACCATAATGGCCATGCGCTTGCGTTTATCACCATAGGCTATGTGCCAATCCATACCAAACTTTTCTGCTACTACTTTAAAAGCTTTTTCAAAAATGGGGCGATTAAGGTCTGAGTTTTCTAAGTTAAAGACCATACGCATGAAAAAATTGCCATTGTAGGGGTCGGTGGAGTGTTGGCTCGAGTCTAGAATATTAGCCCCCTGACTGTATAAGAACTCCGATACAGCGGCAACAATACCTGGTTTATCTAAACAGGAAACAAGTAATCTAGCGGTGTATGAGTTTTTCTGGTTCTTTTTAACTAGCATAAATGTAAGTAATTCTCAGTACTCCGCAAAATAAAGAAAAAACTGAAAAGTTGATCTTAAATAGATTTTGACTGCTCATCAAGTTTGCGTGTAGGGCGAATTGATTATTAATACAAATCTTAGATATAGGCATCTTATTGAGAACCCTTTATCACGATTGCGGACTACTGATTCTAGACTATGAGTGGTTTGTAATGATGCTATATACAAGGTTATTTCTTTCTAATGAGCTTTAGTAAACAAACCCGATTCGAAAACTAAGATGCCCAGTAGGGTGCCTTTCAGAAAAACCATAATCAAGACGAATAGGTGCTAAAATACCACCACCAAAACCAATATTTATCTGCAAGCCTAGGCCAGCACTAGGGAAAAGAGGGGTTTCATTTTCGCCAAGATTAGCTACTTGAGAAGCATAGCCAAGGTCAGTAAACAGAATGCCAATAATTGTTTGAGTTACCGCAGTGGTAAGCCCAAAATTATAACGATACTCTACAGAGCCTATGGCATAAGTCTCTGAAAGGAGAAAATCATCACGATCAAAGCCACGTATTTGGGTTACTTCATTGCCACTGTCACCCACAGTAAAAAACTTACTACTAGGGTAGTCATTACCAAATTGGTGTCCTGCATTCACCCGAAATGCTAAAACATGATTCTTTTTTCCAAGTGCAACGTAGGTTCTAGCGCCAAATTCAACTTGTTCATAAACGTAGCCTTGCTGATTACCTGTCAAAGGGTTATTATAGTCATTACCAAAACCTACACCACCTTTAATGGTAACTTTAAAACCTTCACTAGGAAATTCAAGTCTATCTCTGTTATCAAAAGTAATACCAGTACCTAAGAAGCTAGAAAATCCATCTCTTGGCAAGAAGTCTTGTGAATCTGTTTCTTCTAAAGCACATTTGTTATCAACAACATTGTTATCGCCATCAAAAGTACAGCTTTCACTGGGAGGTTCTATACTATAGTTGGTATAGCTCCCTCTAGCAGAGAAATTTAAATTGGTAAAGTCAAAAATGGGTCTGCCTAGGCTGAGTCGCAAGCCTGTATCACGGCGACTGTATTCACCTATACTCACCCTATTTTGATCAATATTTTGACAAGTTTCTGCAGCAATGCAAGGGTGGTCAATGGTACTTTTGCCATCAAAAATCATTGCCTGATTAGCATTAGCTAGACTAAAAACAGATACCCCAAATGAGGTAGGTACATCTTTAAAATCTAGAAAGCCAATGTCTAACCAAGGTACTTTATAACCAATTTCCCCACCTATTAGGAGACCATTGTCAGAAGAGAAGCCACTAGCACTAACGCTAAAATTGTGTGCTAAACCTAAAAAGTTATTGTCAGAATAAGTTACTTGGGTACTTAAGCCTTGATCTGTGGTATAGTTGAGGCTAGGTGAAAAATTGCGACTAGGGCGCTCGGCCACTGCTATACGCACCATAGCATCTTGAAGGTTCTCTTCATCAGGAAATTGTAGTTGTACATCTAAAGGTTCCACTATACCCAGGCGTGAAGCATTTAGCAAGCCGCTACGTAACCTATCTTGGTTATAAATGGAGCCCTCAGAAGGTAGGTAACGAGTAACTACACGGGATGCCGTGCGGGTATCTTCATTATTAAAAATTATGTCGTAAGCTTGAATTTTTAGCTCTTTTACCCTTTGAATATATTTTCCTTGTTCATAATTAAAGTCTGACTCAGGAACAACAGCAAAGCCTTTTTCACTATAATGCTCTTGAATGCGGCGAAAGTCATCTTGGGCTACAGCAGAAGTAAAAGTATCTCCCACCTTTAGTTTCAGAAGAGTGATTAACTCCTCAGTGGCAATAGCAGAGTTTCCTTGTATTTCCAAACTAGTAATTTTACCTGCTGAGGCAGGAGGACCTACTGTTAAACGTACTCGCACCTCTCCTTGTGGTGTAAGTGCATAGCCTACATTGATATCGCTAGTGCGACCTCTAGATAATTCTTTAACATCATTTAAAAAAACATCATAGTTAAATAGGTCACCTGAGGACAAACTTAATTCACTAGGGCTGATACCTACAGCTGTGGTATCTATACTAGCAATAACAAGTTCACGCAATTTTATAGTCAAGACCCCATCAATTAAGCTGCTTTGAGAATTATCAACACCACTACTAAGGTAGCCTAAATCACGGTATTGTATACTTACTTCACGCCTTGCAGAATTATAGAGATTAAAATCAAAAATCCCAATATCTTCTAAAGGCTTAAATGCTCTGGCTAGACTTGTGTCAGTAATTACCGTATTGCCTGTGAAAACTATACTACTGATTGGCAACTCTTCAGTAATACTATAAATAAGTCTTACAGGACCCTCACTATCATCACCTTCTGCTAGTAAAGGTTCGCTACGTAAATTTATAGGAATATCAAAAGGCCAGCCTAATTGTTGATAAGCTTTTTGCAAAGTTGTAATGGACTCTTTAGCACGTATGGTATTATAAACACCATCTATACGTAGGAGGTTCACTTCCTCGAGCGCTCCTAGTAACTCTTCAGTGTCTTGGCTCGAGCCCTCAATAACTATCTCACCAATACGTGGATTTTCTTTCACACGCACTAAAAGCACCGGACCTTCATCCCTGCTTTCTATGCGCAGACTCACTTCAGCAAAGCTACCCATAGAAAGAACTCGATTACGCTCTGTTTCCAAATCAATAACATCAATAGGTGTGCCTGCTCGAGCGTTAAGATTTATCTCTACTAAAGAAGCAATTGTTTCACTAGTGCCAAGCACCTGTATTCCTACTAGTTTTAGATCAGAATCTATATCATCTTTGGTTTGTGCTTGAATTAAGGTTAGGCTTAATAGAAAAAACAAAATAGTTACTATACTTACAAACTCTCTATATTGAAGCATGAGTTAGTTTAACTAAGTTATAGTGAGAAAGGCTTAGAATTTAGCTACTTTTATACTATAGAAAGCAACTTGTGGGAAATTATGCAGAAGTTTGTAAAATATTGAAGGAGTATTCAAACTGTAATAATGCTAGCAATTAACTAATGGCACAGCTACTCTTGACATTTCTTAAACAAGCCCTTAAGCTAAGCAAGGCTCAAAAATGAGCTAAATGATTGAAATTTTTTAGTAGGTAAATCATGGATAAATTTATCTTCAGCACTGGTTTTATAGATGGTCCAGATGGTCCTAACAGGGAGAGGTCTACCTACTAACAGCCTAAAATAAGAAACTAATGGCCGTGGGAGACCCAAGTTCCCCACGGCTTTTTTAGTGTGTTTTCGTATTAACCTGACAAAAATATTGCTAAATCTAACCTGTGGGGTAAGTCTAAAGCAGCAGGTTACAGGAAAACACTTAATGAAAGAATCACAATCAAATCAGAAAAAAATATCTAAAAAACTTCCCCTAAAACGTTATTTACAGCTTTTGAGTAGGTATCTCAAGCCACAGTGGCAAAAAGCTACTTTTATGTTCTTATTGCTCCTAAGCAGCATAGGCTTACAGCTATTAGTGCCTCAAATTGCTAGGTTTTTTATTGATAGTGCTCTTGAAGGTAGCACAACAAAAGCACTCATCCGTACTGCGCTAGTTTTCCTAGGTGTAGCTATCTTCTATCAACTTTTAAGTGCTGCAGCAACCTATGTAGCTAGTGATGTGGGCTGGACAGCAACCAACAAAATGCGTCTTGACTTAGTAAGGCATTGCCTTAAATTGGACATGAGTTTTCATAATACAAGAACTCCGGGAGAACTCATTGAACGTATAGATGGTGATGTAACAGCTCTGGCAAATTTCTTTTCACAGCTAACAGTTCGTGTACTGGGAAGCCTGCTTATGTTATTAGGCATTTTAGTGCTCCTCTTCTTTGAACACTTATATATAGGTTTGGCAATTAGTATATTTACTGTTTTTGCTTTTGTCACTCTAAATAATCAGCGTGAAATAGCTGTGCCAGCTAGCAGAGCGTGAGGCAAGTGCTAAACTTTTTGGTTTTATAGAAGAGCGCCTAGCTGGCATTGACGATGTGCGTGCTAATGGTGCAGGGCGTTATAATATGCTTAAGTTTCAAGGGGTTTCACTCGAGTACTTCCAAAAAAGTGTTCATGCCTGGATGATGCGCCTAAGAATTTGGCTTTTGAACTATGGCCTTTTCATTACTGCTAATTTAATAACCCTAGGACTAGCCATTTATCTATTCCAGCAAAACCAAATTAGTTTGGGAGCAGCTTATCTGCTTTTTCAGTATATGTTAATGCTAGAGACACCTATAGAGGAAGTCACTCAACAATTACAAGAAATGCAAAAGGCAGTAGCTAGTATAGGACGTATAGATGACTTACTTAAAATTAAAAGCACCTTAAGTAAAGATCAGGGGCTCAGTTTGCCTTGTGGGGCACTTTCTTTAAAGTTTGATAAGGTTAGCTTTACCTATCAAGATAAACCTGTTCTAGAGAATATTTCTTTTGAGCTAGAGCCTAATAAGGTTCTAGGCCTTTTAGGTCGTACAGGCAGTGGTAAGACCACATTAAGTCGTCTAATATTTTATTTTTATGCTTCAAGTAAGGGTATTGTGCGCCTAGGTAACTTGGACATTCGAAACATTAAGACATCTGAACTGCATAGTCGTGTGGGGTTGGTTACTCAAGAAGTGCAATTATTCCACGCTACCGTACGCGATAATCTGACCTTCTTTGATAATTCTGTCAGTGATGAAAATATTCTTACAGTCTTAGCAGATTTGGGTTTGAATTCTTGGTTAAAGGGCTTACCCCAAGGCCTAGATACAATAGTTGCTGCAGGAGGGAAAAGTTTATCTGCAGGAGAAGCACAGCTTTTAGCTTTTGCTAGGGTTTTCTTAAAAGACCCTAGTTTAGTTATTTTAGATGAACCTTCTTCAAGGCTAGATCCTACTACAGAAGCACTTTTAGAAAAAGCAGTAGATAAGCTTTTAGCAGGTCGCACCGCTATAATAATAGCTCATAGGTTAAAGACGTTGGCTCGAGCCAACGAGATTCTAATCTTGCGTTATGGGCAAATTTTAGAGCATGGTACACGCACAGTGCTGGCAAACAATCCCAACTCACATTTCTACGAACTGTTAAAGACAACAGAAGACCTAGACAATGTCTGAAAACAGCCCTACTAACTACTAGCTCCTAACTACTTATCAAAACGGAGAAACAAATGACCCAACCGTGGACAACCAACCACTATATACGCCGCCTAATAAATTATCGCCTTGGCCTTTTTGCTGTTAATTCCTTTCTATGGGGGTTAATACACAGCATGCCGGCACTAATTGGCTTAATCATCAAAGGTGTTTTTGATGCTCTAGGAGGCACATCACCACTAGTTGCATGGACTTTCTTAGCACTGCTTATAATCACTGACCTAATGGGTATGGGCATACTTGCCCTGGCTTTTAGAGCTTGGGCAGTTTACTGGCATGAGATTGAATTGCTCTTAAGGCGCAATATTCTTGATTATCTTTTAAATGCTAGGGGGGCACGACATTTGCCAGAAAGCCCCGGTGAAGCAGTCAGTCGCTTCCGTGACGATGTTGCTGAAGTTATCGCATTAATTGAAGGCTGGACAGACTTTAGTGGCTTTGCCATTTTTGCTGTGGTAGCACTTACTATCATGTTCAACATTGATCCCTTAATGACTTTGGCTATGTGCTTGCCTCTAACACTGATTTTTTTGCTTACAAAAGCATTAGTACCCACTATCCGCCGCTATCGAAAACGCAGCCGCATAGCAACAGAAGCAGTTACGGACTTTATTGGTGAAATGTTCACTAGTGTTCAAGCTGTTAAGGTTGCTGGTAAGTATGAAAGTGTACTCAGACATTTTGAAAAGCTAAATGACACTCGTCGTAAGGCTGCCCTTAAAGACACCTTACTAGTAGAGCTTTTGCATGGCTTAAATTTAAATATGGTCAATATTGGTACTAGTATTGTGCTAATGTTTGCAGCCTTCTCAATGCGCATGGGTAGTTTTAGTGTGGGTGACTTTGCTCTCTTTATAAGCTACTTGCCAAGACTAACTGGTGTTATGGCCTATGTGGGTGATATGATTGCCGTACAAAAGCGTACAGGTGTTTCTATAGAAAGAATGAATAAGTTAATGCAAGACGCGCCAGCGGATCAACTTGCTTGCCCTGAACGTATAGCTCTTGTGAATAACTCTAGTGTTAAGGCAGCCACACCACTTACTACTAAGAATCCTACTATAGTTGCCCCACCACTTAAGAAGATTATTATAAAAGGCTTAAACTATACTTACCCTGAAAGTACAGTAGGGATTCAGAACATAGACTTAGAGCTTGAGAAAGGCTCTTTTACAGTGATAACAGGACCTATTGGTAGTGGTAAAACTACTCTGTTAAAAGTACTTTTGGGGCTTTTGCCTAAGGATTCTGGAGAAATTTACTGGAACAATGAGTTAATAACTGATCCTGCTAGCTTTTTTGTGCCACCTCGTAGTGCTTTTACTGCACAAGTGCCTAGGCTTTTTAGTGGTACTTTAAAAGAAAATATTCTGCTAGGTAATTCTGAGGAGAATTTGGCTCAGGCAATTGATTTGGCTGTTTTGGAGGAAGATGTTGGTAGGCTCGAGCACAGTCTAGAAACTAAAGTAGGCACAAGAGGTGTAAAACTTTCTGGTGGACAAGTACAGCGCACTGCTGCAGCAAGAATGTTTGTGCAAAACGCTGAACTTATGGTATTTGATGATTTATCAAGTGCTCTTGACATTAAAACTGAACAAACTTTGTGGCAAAGGTTATTTAATAAAGGCAAAGCAACCTTTCTAGTGGTTTCACACCGTCAGGCTGTTTTAGAAAGAGCAGATAATATTATTGTTTTAGGACAGATAGGGTAGAGGCAAAAGGAAAGCTCGAGGAACTTTGATTATGTGGGTAGAAACATTTTTGCTGAGCAAAAATCCCATTCCTAATGGAGAACAGGAAGCCCCCTTAACAAGGGAGATTTAGGGATTTGCTTTTAAGAAATTGAGTTCCATTTGATTTTGCACTATAATCAAAACCTTCAAAAATGACATTTCCCGCTACCTGAATCTAAAACTTCTCCTTTTTCAGATATAAACTCCCAATTATAAGCCTGCGGATGTAAGTCAAGCTTTAGAAAACCATAATCTTGGGCATTTCTAAATTCACTGGAATTTACAATTTGTAAAATATGGGTTAGGTTTTTACCACCAGGCCCAACTAAAAATTGCCTAAGGCCGCGCTCTTCATCAATTTCACCATTGGATCTCATAGGAGCAAAACGCTCATAGTGATGATCGTGCCCCACTAAAACAATTTCTGCTCCTGCTTCGTATAAGGCATTCCAGAAATCTACATAGTTAGGGTTATTGCCATGTTTACCAGAACTAAAGCGAGGATGATGCCAATAAGCTATAGTGCAGGTTGCATTATTAGCAGCCAAATCCTCCCTAAGCCACTTTTCTTGAGCAGTGCCAACTCTACAACCATCTTCAGTTATATCTCTACAATTTGAATTAAGAGAAATGAAGTGCCAGTTACCTAAATCGTAACTATAATAACCTTTACTGGGATCTCCTGCAGCTTCACCAAAGTAATTAAAATAGCCTGCCGCGCCGGGGGTAAGATACTCATGATTACCAACAGCTGGATAAGTTATGTCTTTAAATCTGCCAAAGTGGAGGTCATAGGACTCCTCAAACTTCCAAAATTCCCCGTTTTCATATTGAATGTCACCTAAGGGTAGGAAAGCTATGGGGTTCACTGCTTCAATTTGATCCGCAACATTTTTCATATGACAATATTTTTCTGTGCCTTGACCAGAGTTAAACCAATTAGAAAGAGGGTCGCAAGAAATATCACCAACAGCAGCAATAGTTACAGATTCAGGATGGGTGACAGCAATGGTTGTGGTAGTATTGGCTGAGGCGTTCATATCATTCTTTGCTATTAATTTAGCGGCATAGTAACCTCCACTGGTATAAGTATGTTTTTGACTAGTGGTGGACTTACAATCTTCTACCTTATAATCAGCAGAATTATCGCCATCAACATCTAATTCGCAAGACAAAGGACTATCCCAAGTTTCAGACACTGACCAAGAGAATGTGACCTCCTGATCAGGTTGGATTGTATTTGAGTTGACTATAAAATTGTCAATGCTAACACTTTGATTGTATTCTATGTGCAAAACAGGTGCTTGATTGGAATCACCATCATAAGACTTTGCTACTCGTTTACCTCTTCCTGTTATTAAAATAGTTAAGGCGTTACCTTCTGACCAGTCGGGCCTGTCAATAACCTCTTGAATTACTGGGGCAAGATTAGGAGTTCTTTGGTTAGAACCAGCATCACCTACAATTTCCCATCGTGCTGGTGACCAAGAAATATTGGCTTCAGTAGTAGGTCTTGATCCAATATTATAAGTTGTTCTCGTAAAAGGAAAGGAGTCATTTGTGGCCTCGGCTCGAATAGTAAGCGGGGCCTCATTTGCAGAACTTTTTTCATTTGAAGTAAATTGGATATAAGCATTGCTAATAACAGTCCCTTGGGGAATATTTATTCCTGTAAAACGTTGCCCTATAACTTGATTACCCTTATCATAAACCAATTCAAGGCTATTACTGTTCAAAAGCACCTCACCATCAGGTCCTTCTTCAGCATCATCGTTACTAGCTTCTACTTTTACCTCGAGCACCCGAGCATTAGTATCGGTAACTATAATGCTTGTCTTAACCGCTTTGTTGATGTTTTTGTTGTTAACAATAGTTGCTGTTAGAGTATAAGTACCCGGTCTATTAGGAGCTTCATAAGATATAGTATTGCCATTACCTGCTATAGTACCACCAGTAACTTCCCAAGTAGGAGTATAATCCAAATTGTCTTGGCCTAAAATTTCAAAAGTAAATTTTTGCTTCTCTTTTGGAGCTATTGTTGGACTATTAGGGGTAATAACTAGACTCATATTTCTAAATTCACTAGTATCTTTAAAGATACCAACCCAATGTTCTGTACGATCTAAGTAGGCATGTCTGGCAGCTGTCCCAGACTTATTATAGGCACCTTCATAGTTTAGATAAATGTCTTGCTGATTAGCTTGAGATGTCGCAGGTTCAATTTGAGTGCCTTCGTGCCACTCATTAAAAGATGTAACAGTGACCCACTGTGATCCAGAATCAATAGCATATTCCCACATTGAATCATAGCGTTTACCATCTTCTCTAGATTTTTGGCGGCCACTGCCAAAGATGGCTCGAGTCTCGTCATAGCCGGGTCCTACGCTAGGTGCAAACACACCACCACTCTCAATTATAGATTTATTTAGTGCAGCAAAGGAGTCTCCATCAACAGCATAAGTATCATAGGTAAAAACACCATCAAAGTGCCCTTGGGTAATAGGTTTATCAGATAAGCGCTGAGCGACAAAAAATGCATCGTCAGCTTGTTTTCTAATGCTATCAAGCATTACTCGCCAGTCTTCCCAAGAGCCTATCGCTAAAGGGTTAAAAACATAAAATACTCCTCTTGGTCTATTAGAGGGTCCATAACTTGTGGAATGGTTAACTCGGTGGAAAGCTTGATGATAACCGTACTTATGATAAATGTAGTTTATATCTGCTTTAATGGATTCAGGAGTACTTCCTTCATAAGGCTCGAGCAAGAAAGCCACTTCTAACCCTTGTTCCTGTGCACTATCTAGTACTAGCATAGTACGTTCATCTGACCATGACCCTTGCCCACTCCAACTCATCACTACTACACCTACACCTGTTTGGGCAATCCATTTCATGTGTTGGGAAACCACTTTGGGATCGCTCGAGCTATATGCACCTAGAGCAGGGTAAAAGTTTGAACCAATATCATTTGGAGGTAAGCGGGGACTACCTCGAACATTTTGTTGCCAATGACGCCAACCTTCTGAATTAGTGCCAGATTTACGTGCATCAAATTCAGGGTTACCATACCAAGGGTAATAAAATATATGAATCTGTTTTGAAAGAATTGAATCAGGTGTAGAGATAGGTGGAGTAGGAGTTACTGGGGGCTTGTAGTGGCCTGTTAGCATAAATAACATGAAGCTTAGCAATAACCCGATAATTATTCCTAAGATTAGTATTAATAATGAACGTATACTTATTGGACTGTGATTTTCTATCATAAAGTAGTTAATCCACAAAATGACTTTTCATTCAAATCTTATCTAGCCCCAAAGTTTTGAGTCCAGTAGTTAACATGGTCAGAATTTGCATTGTGACCTTGCCCAGCGCCAAATTCTTTAAAACTGGCATCCATTATATTTTTGCAGTGACCAGGACTTAATAGCCATCCGTTCAAAGTATCTAAGTAATGATCTTGTCCCCAAGCAATGTTTTCTGCATTAGTTTTCCAAATATACCCCTCTGCAGTAATTCTATCTCCCGGACTACGATTGTCAGGACTAATATGGCTGGTGTAATTTTTATCAGCCATATCTTGACTGTGCTTTCTTGCAGCGGTAGCTAACTTGTTCTCCCAGCGAAGTGGCTGTACTGCTGCATAAAACTCTTCACCGCAATGACGTGATTTTTGTCTTGCTTCATTCAAGGGGTGGAGCATTTTATGAGCTTGTTCTTCTAAAAATGAATGGGCTCTTTCTACCTTGTCTTTATTATCACTCACCTTCAAGCTTGCTACATAATAGTTTTGGTAGTTCTGATAGGTGTGAGTATAAGTTTGACTACCCTTACAATCTTGAATAGTAATAGTACTATAGCCATAACCCGGATGAAGTTCACAAACCAAATTTGTTGCATCATCAATAGTAGTAGCTTCCCAAGTGTAGGTTACTTCCAAAGCACTTCCTTCTATTACAGTGTTTGAGGGCATAGCACTCAAGTTGCTAACGGTGATTTGGGTTTGATTGGAGGGAGGGGAATTAGTATTAGAACATCCTGCGAGAACAAAATAGAGTAATAAGCCCTTAAAAATATAAAAATTGAGTTTGGTTACTTGCATTTTCATAGTTTAGACTGACTCTATAGGTTATGTCTAGGAAGATTTTATTAAGAACCCTTAAATCAAACCTTTTTAACCGAGTATAGTATTAGGTTAAAAATAAAAAGTATTTAGTCAACATGAAAAGTATAGAGTGAGACGCATTAAACTTACCCTAGAATTCGACGGTAGTGACTTCCACGGCTGGCAAATACAGGCTGCTACAGGAGAACGTACAATACAAGGTGTGCTAGAAGAAGTGCTTAAAACCATTCCGCTAGCAAAACCACGTATGATAGGTGCAGGTCGTACAGATACTGGGGTTCATGCCTTAGCAATGGTTGCCCATTACGATACTAAGGATAACATTCCTGTAAATAAGATTCCTAGAGTATTTAATTCCCGTTTACCTGAAGATGTGCGGGTATTAGAAGCAGAAGAAGTAGATGAGAATTTTGAGGCTCAATTTAGTTGTTGCTATAGACATTATGTTTATAAAATGCGTTTAGCACGTACCTGTTATCAAGGTATGGCTTTAGAACGCAAATACCTACTTTTCCTATCTCAACTGCTTGATGTTGCAGCTATGCAAAAGTCTGCTCCTTACTTTGAGGGTAAAAGAGATTTTGTAGCCCTAGCCACCCAAGAAAAACGCTCAACTGTGAAAGAGGTTTATTTGTGCCAGCTCGAGTTTGCAGGTAATGACCTAAGATTAGATGTTGTTGCTGATGGTTTTTTAAGAGGTATGGTAAGGACTATTGTAGGAACTCTTATTTATGTAGGTGAGGGGAAAATAAAACCTGAAGAAGTTCCTAGCTTACTAGCTAACAAAGATAGAAATCAGTTGGGTCCTAAAGCACCTCCACAGGGGCTTTATTTTGTTAAAGCAAGTTATGAACACTGGCAAGAAGGCCAGAAGATAGCTTCTTGATTAGTTGCCATAGTATCAATGAGATTTAGATACAAATATGCTTTGGAGAGGTCATTTGACCTTTTTATTTTAGGATATTGTATTGTAGAATAAAGTTTTCTGTGACCATAAGCAGGATAATCCCTGGTATAGATGCCAATATAGCAATAGCTGCACTAACGGGATCAAGTGCGCCACCACTACTTAGTTTTGCAAATAGTAATGTGGATAATGTATCGATGCCCCCACGCCCCACAAAGAAAGTGAGTAAAAAGATGTTGGCAGAGACAAGAAAGGTAAATATGCTCCCTGCAATAATGCCGGGCAAAATCATGGGTAAAGTAACTTGCCATAAAGTGCTTAGAGGGCCTGCACCTAGGGCTCGAGCTTGCTCCTCATAATCTCTACCTAATCCCTGAAATACTGAAGTCAACACCCTTATCATGTAAGGAATAGTAGGAACTAAATGAGCCATAATAATGCCAAGATAGCTCCCTACTAAATCAAGTTGAATAAAGGTGATTAAAATGCCGAAACCCACTGCTATTTCTGGTACAATCAAAGGAGTGAGTAAAAAAAATTCTATGAAACTCTTACCCCAAAAGTCTTCTTGAGCAATTACTTTTGCTGCAGGTAAACTAATAGTAATGCAAATTACTGTTACTACCAGTGCAATGACAATAGTGTTCATGATAGCCTCGAGTACTTGTGAATGCATCGAGAACACATAATCCCAAGCCAAAGGTAATCTGGTGGTTGCTCGAGCTTGCCACCACCACTCACTAGGCCATAAATTTGGCCAGTGCCAACGAAAAGCAACAGAAGCTATAATCAAGGGTAAAAATGGGCCTATTACAGCAATGCTTACACAAGTAAGGTAAAAACGTTCAAAGGGCGATAAATTTTTAATGCCCATGCGCTCATTGCCTCCCTGTTAAACGCTCAAAACGTCTATAAAAACTCAAATAAATTATTAGCATAAGACTGGAAACCAAGCTTATAAATATCACTATGGCCATAGCTTGCAGGCGTCTTGTATAATCAGCATTATCAAAAGCTTGCCAAGCTTCTACTGCTAGAGTACTAGGAAATCCTCCGCCAAGTATAAAGGGCACGTCAAAAGAACTAAAGTTGAAAGCAAAAACAATAACTGTAGAGGAAACAATGCCGGGCATTAGCTGTGGTAAAGTAATATGCCAAAACGTCTGCCGAGGGTTTGCCCCTAGTGTTACAGCAGCTTCCTCACTTTCAGTCCCTAAACCTACTAGCACTGAGTGAATAATAAGAGTGCTAAAAGGAATTTGTTTCCACAGGTAAACTAGCATAATGCCCCAACCACCCTGAGAATTAAGGACTCGAGGAAATTGCTGAGTGCTTTCAATAAGACCTATAGAGTAAAGAAAACGTGCTATTAAACCTCCATTAGCAAATAAAATGATAGTAAGTGATACGCCTACCAAGTAAGGGATCATCAAAGGCAATTTGTAAAGGTAGGAAAAAAGTTTCTTGCTATAAAAACTTTTGCGCAAAATCAAAGCCAAATAAATACTTAAAGCTGCACCAACGATAGTTGGTACTAAAGCATAATAAAAAGTATAAAAGACTGAGCACCAAAAGCTGGGCAAGGCAAAAAGTTCACTATAGTAGTGCAGAGTGGGAAATTCATTGACTCCATAAACAGGGGCATAGCCAAGGCTTTGCAAGAAGGCTACTATTAATGAGCCTAAAAAAAGGCCTACTAAAACAATTGTAGCTGGCATGAGCATTAATAGTATATATAAAGTGTGTTGCCACATGTAGCTAGTGCTATTGATTCAATACCATTAGCGCGTTCTGCTCCTAAATTTGTACTTTCTGAACTTTGCAAAAAGAGTAATGTTTTGAATCCAATGTAGTAATAGTGCGAACAAGATTTTAAAAGAGTCCTGTATGGGTTTAAAATGAGAGTCTTGATTATCATTATAATAAATTGTTCCAATGGGCACTTGGAGAAATGAGAACCTAAAACTGTGTGCTAAAAGAAGGCAACCCAACTCAAATTCGTAACCATTGAACCTTAGTGGTAATGCTTTAATTACTATTGCTCTAGGGAAAGCACGTAAGCCAGTCTGACAATCTTTTACATTTAGGCCAGTTAATTTCTTTAGTAACCACTTAGGGTTTGAGTAAAAATAGACTTTCAATTTGGCCTAATTATAAAGCTCCATAGCATATGGAAGCCTGTGTAATTGGAACGTTATTGCTGCTCAGAGACTTAATAGCAAGATTACCTGCCCTGCTTTTTAAAGGCACTTCCCCCTTAAAATCTCTAACACCAAGGATAAACATGCCTTTGCTTTGAGTAGCTACATAGGCAATACGAAGAATATCAGAAATGCTGTGCTGACCATCTGAATCACACGTTAAAATAGTTTCAATTGTAGGCAATTTTTCTAGAATAAATTGGAAGCCTGTTTTGAGGGCAGCGCCTTTTCCTAAATTGGTGTTGTGGCAAAGCAATGTTAAAGGAGTAATTTTGCCTAAAGTATCAAAAAGTATTTGATTGCTAGAACCATCATTTACCACAATAATATTGTTGAACCCACTTTTTACAATATCCATTACAAAATTGACTAAGGTCACAGGTGGATTGTAAGCAGGAATAAGCAAAACAATATGATTAAATTTAAATCTATTGGACTTATCTAAAGGCTGAATCAATTTGAATTAGCTAACCAAATTAAAATCTAAAACTGATCTAAAAGTAAGAGCTCTATTGACATACAGCTTATTGCGTACTGAATGACTTATGGCAGTTTTCAAGCAAGGTAGAATCTTTCTTAAGCTTATAAGTGGTATAATTATACCTATTAGGAGGTAAGGTAATCTTATCAAAAATGTTGCATCTTATAGCCAAAGCCCTTAGTATTAGTGAGGCAGGGCCATAAGCCACGTAATTACCAGCATCAAACAAATAATCTGGTTGATAGCGTTGTATTTCTGACATCAGCTGTTCTCCACTGTAGAGGGGGGGTCCTTTCTCACTATACTGGGGGCGAATAACAGGATTATGACCATAAAATATACCGTACAGATAGTTACTAGGAGCCCAGATAGTTTTCTGAGGTTGTAGATAAAGCTGAGAGAAAACTGTGCCAGAAGCATCTCCAAAATACTTATAAATAGTATTTTTGCTACCTAAATAGAGACTAAACCCCTCACCATACTCCTCTTTTGCTTTTTCAATATTTTTTAAGGAGGCAAATAAAATTAGTAGGGTGAGTAGGCCATATACAGCAAGTTTATAGTTTTGAAAATTGAGATTTATGATTTTATAAGGCTTTAGAGATGAAATGGAAGCATAATCATTGGCTGCTAAAATAAGCGCAGCTAAAAAAACAATGTGGATGCCTAACCTAAAACTATAAGCACCAAAAAGAAACCATAATGCTAAAGAGGGTATCAGCAAAAATAAGAATAAATCTAGGTGCTGCCTAGATCTTACTGCGCTAAAAAGGCTAATTATAAGTAGAGCTGCAAGTAGGGGTTTGCCCCACAAATAACGTTTTCCTGAGTAAAGGAGTTGCCCTATAACTTGCCTATCATTTTGTGAGCGTTTTATAACCCCAGAATTATCATAAAAATTTTTCCCTTCACTATAAACCCACAAAAGTGCTATAAGCATAAGTACAGTGCTAGCCACAATCACAATACTAGGCAACTTTTTTCTTAGTACATTACCAATTGATAGTACTGGAAAAGCAAAAAGTGCCCAGATCAAAGCAGGTTGCTTAGTGTATAGGGCCACCATGCCACTGACTACACTAAGCCATAAAAAAGAGGCTTGCTTCTGCTGCTTATACATAATAAAGCAATACACCGAGGCAATTAGACATGATGTCATAAGTGGATCAGCAAGACCATCATCAAAATAAACCCCTAAACCTAAGACAAAAAGTACAATTAGAAGCACCAAGTAATTAACAGTATTAACAAAAACGTTCTTAGAAACAAGGCCTATAATAATGAACAGGCAAAATGGGAAAATTGCTAATGAGGCTTTGACTGGTAACTGCAATTCAATATTTCCTAAGAGCTTATAGGCATAAGCTAAAAGAATAGGAAATCCCTGAGGATAAGGGCTCTTTGTATAATAATAATCAGGCTTTTCCCCTAGATAGTGCTGTACTGCCCACATATTCCAACTATATATTTCATCATGTGTGTCAAAGGAGTGTGTACCTAGACTTGAAGCAAAGTACAAAAAGATAAGGAGGCCTAAAGCAAAGATAAATCTGTGCGGTTTAGGCCAATCAAAAGGTAATTTCCGTAGTGATTTAAGCCTAAATATAGCTATTATTAGGCTAGCTCCTGATATGAGCAACACACTTCCATGACTAAATAAGCCTAGTAAAGATAATAATTTTTGTAGCAAAATAACTATAGCAATACTAACAAAAGGTATAATTACACTTGTGCGAGAGGACAGTAGAAGTCTTGGCCATGCTGCTAATGCAGGCGTAACATATACTAAGATTAAAAGACCTAGAAGGTAAACAACATACATGGAACTTATTCTAATAGATGTTTTGGCTTTGATCTTAACTTGACTATATGGCTAAGTGAAGAACATTTTCAAAAAAGTCAATAACCAATTAATACCAGCAATAAAAACTCTCATCTTTGAAATCCCAAGGCTGAGAAACCTTCCTATTGGTTAAGCACAAAAGGAGCTAGAATCAATGTCATATAAGCTTATCACTATTCTTTCATGTATTTTTGAGTCTGTTCGCTATAGTAGCTGAAGTGTAGTTTTTGAAGTGGAGACCAACTATGACAAAGTTCTTATCTTTAAAACTTCTTTTTATATTTATCTTAGCGCCTTTTGCACCAACTGCTTTTAGCTTTAACCTAAATTCACCCGTAACTATTTACATTGACTCTTTTAAGCAACCTTGTCCAGAGAACCCTAACACATATTGCTTGCGTTTTAGAGAAAATCAAAATAGCCAGTGGTTGCCACTGACCGTACCAATTGAGGGGTTTGATCATCAAGAAGGAGCTAATTATGAACTGATTGTCTATGAGGACATTCCCAATAGAAAGTTGGTACTTGTAGAAATAGTAAATCAAGAGGTTATACCTATATTAAAGCCTCAAGAAAACACAAATTTAGAAGAAGAGGTAAAAATTAAAGATGCTCAAACCACCTCAGATATTAGTGATGAAATCGTAACTGAGAAGTCAACTGATAATACTACTAACACTTATGACTCTGAAGTAACTGACAAAACAAATACCCCTACAGTAAGTGTGCTCTCTGATGCGGGCTTTGTACTTACTGGTGCTCAGTGGCAACTTAACAATATAGAGGTAGAAGGTAGGCTAGTAACCCCTACTAGGAAAAGTAACTATACTCTTAGTTTAAAAGCAGATGGCTCACTAACAGCAGTGGCAGATTGCTACATGGGTTTGGGTAACTATGCTTTCAATAGTGAATGGATTAATTTTAATATAAATTATGGTGATGATTGTGATGCAGAGCCTCTAGCTACTGTTTATAGGGAAGGGCTCGAGCAAACTTCCTCATACATAATTCAAGATGATAAGCTCCATCTTTTTTATAGCGGAAGTAATTTAATGACCTTTATAGCAGTGCCTATTCCAGAAACACTTGTAGAGGATGACAACTCATCAAGTCCAAATCTTGAACCTACCTTAGAAAACAATTTGTGGTTACTTAGCAGTATTGACAAAGGTGACCAAGTACAAGATGTGCAAGGAAGGTATAGTATAAAACTAAGCGAGGATAGCTCATTAACAGTAGACACAGATTGCTATCAGGGTGAGGGCACTTACTCTTTAGAGGGAAACTACATTAGCTTTGAATTTCCTATTGAGCATAAAACCTGTACTCCTGAACCTTTTGTGACAGAAGAATTTGCCCAAGGATTAATGGATGTTGAAGCGTATAGCTTACAAGGCAATAAACTCTATATTCGTATAGCAAGTAGTGGTGATGTAATGGTTTTTACCCAAGCTGATGAAGCTGAGGAAAGTACTGCGACCTCTAAACCCCCTGTAAAAGAAGATAAATTTAAAACTATAAAAATTGAGGCCCTTGCTATAAGGAGCAGTGTGCCTACTGATTGGCCTATAGTTAATAGGCATCCCTTTTTCAATAACATTTGGGCTAAGGGTCCTTTTAACTACATTAGTTTTGAAGTTGCCGAAGGAAATAACGACCTAGCAATGCTTGGCCAGAACCTAGAGCTACCCTCTACCGCTCTGGCTGAAAAAGGATCAATAGAAACTTTTGGCCAGTACAGGTGGCGTCTGCTCTTAGATGAAGGTTCTATTACTAGTCTTGCTATAGCAACCACTATTGAAGAAGATAAAGTCTACGCTGTGACTGTTGTAGGAGCAAAAGACACCCTCTTGGAAATATTAGAGGTGGCACTTGAAGATTTTCAAGTCCTAAAATAGTGATTAGCATTAACGAGGAATAAGAGGCCTGAACACTAACTTGCCCATCATAGTATCTTCTATTATTTGGCGTACTGTATTCATAGGAACATAATCAACATCAAGCCATTTTCTGGTGAAGTTGCGGTAGTTTAGAGAAAGAGGATGCCCAGATTGTCCTGTGGCCTGTATAAATCGCGAGTTATCTAAATTGGCTAGATCATAGACAGCACGTAAAGTAGGGCCATGTGTTTGGGTGAAGCTTTCACCCTCGATATCAAAACGACCTACGTTTATAGTAAAGGCATCACCACCATTAACTTTATTGATATCAAATATGTATTGTAAGGGCGTTGTTGAAAACACGTTATGGGCATGTTTAACCCTGTGAGATTTGCTCCACTGCCAATTTGATATGTCATTGCTGTGCTCTGCCTTTAGTTTTTCAAGGGCCTCATTAAAAGCTTGCTCAGCTATATCCTTACAGCTTTCTTCGGTAAAGGTACTCACATCATTACACCACTTGGGATAAGTTTTAAACACACCTTGCAAAAATATAGGTCGAAGACCCCAGGTGTCATTAAAGAGTTCTTCACCTAATTCATCGGCATAAACAAGGCGGCTAAAATTTTGATACCAAGTATAAAAGATAAGTGGTTCAGCAAGACCAGACAACATCCTACCATCCCAGGCTTGAAGTTTTGCCAGTATCTCTGCTTGCTCAGGGTTTTTTGGACTTGCCTCGAGCAAAAATGGTAGGAAATCTCTAGCCATAAGTGACACCTGATCAGCTTGAATATGTTCAAAGCTCTCAGGGGTATGTTTTGCTATGCTAGCTAGCATTTCCTCAATGCGCTTAGCTCTGTAGGGCTCTGCCCATTCTGAGGATATGTAGTAAGGGTAACTATCGGTTACAATTTTATGATTAGCACTAACAATTTGTCCTGAGACAGGGTTAATAGTATGTGGCAACTCTTCAAAGGGAATAAAACCCTGCCAATCATATTCACCCGTCCAGCCGGGCACAGGTACCAACCCATTACTATTAGCACGTAAAGGTACGCGGGCAGGGGCATAATAGCCTATATCCCCATTAACATCCGCATAGACTATGTTTAAGTGTGGTGAGTGTAGGTTACTTAGGCTCGAGGTAAACTCTGCAACATTCTTAGCTTTTAAGAGTCCTAAACTTGCCTGCAAAGTTAAGTCATCTTCACGCAGAGTTGTCCAAGCAAAAGCCATAACATGCTCAAACTCTCTATTAGTAACTCTATTAGCATCTTGTAATATAGGGGTTGGATCATCAGAGGCATCTGAAATAATTGGTCCATGGCTACTTTCACGTACTTCTAAAATAATAGAATCTTGCCCTTTGACCTCTATAACTTCATGGCGGATTTTGAAAGGTGCACTGCCATTTGGGGTTAAATAACTGTTGCTATCTAAAGGATCAATACGCTCAATAAAAAGGTCCTGATTATCAGCAGGGACATTAGCAAAACCCCAAGCCACAAAGTTATTGTGGCCTAAAACTGTTGCAGGCAAACCAGGCAGAGTAGCACCAATAGCCTCAAAGTTAGGTGTCTTTAAGTGAGCAAAGTACCATACTGAGGGTGCTTGTAAGCTTAAATGAGGGTCGTTGGCTAGTATTGGCTTGCCAGTTGCAGTTTTTTCTCCTGAGACCACCCAAACATTTGAACCTGCTCCAGGAGGCAAGGGTTTAGGAGAACTTGCCCAAAGTTTATCTAGGGACAAATCTTTATAAAGTGCTTGGAAGTCAGGTAAAATAGTAGGTCCATCATTAGGGTAAGGAGCAAATAGTTGATTAATTTCTTCATCTGAAAGCACACCAACTAATCTAGCTCGTAAGACCTCGTCATCCCAATTGTTAGATAAGTCCCACGCCATCATTTTAAGCCACACCAAGGAATCTGCAGGCTGCCAAGGTTCTGGCTTGTGTCTAAAAATTAAAAACTCTGGAGGCAAAGGACCAAGACGGTTCTTTAGATAAGCATTCACACCTCTGGTATAGGCATTTAGGGTATTTTGGGTTTCCTCATCCAAGTTCTTAAAAGAAGCTTCAGCATAATGATAAACACTAAGAGTGCGGAAAAATTTATCAAAATTAATGGCTCCTTTTCCTACAACCTCAGCAAGCCTACCTGCTCCTAAACGACGCTGAAATTCCATTTGCCACAGTCTATCTTGAGCATGAACAAAACCTAATGCAAAGTAGGCAGCTTCATCGCTTTGGGCGTAAATATGCGGAATACCATAATGATCACGAATAATCTCAACAGAGGCATTTAAGTCTGGAAATAAAAAAGTGCCGCCCATACGGGGTAAACCTGTACGTAGGTATATAACACCAGCAACTAGTAAAAGGATAAAAATAATTATCAAATTAAAAATTATGCGTAAAACTTTTAATATGAGCATAAATTCAATATACCAATATCTAAATTTTGTGTGTTAGTGATGCTTCGCTAAATCTGTAGGTGTCTTTTTGGGACGAATTTTATATACAAAATTGTAGCGTGCCTGCTTATATTCTGGGCTAGAAAAATTCTCCTCCATTTTTGCTAATTCAGCGGCCCTGTACTCTGATAGTGGCTTAGCTCGCTCGTCAAGCTGACGCTTCTCCCTTTTCTCAGCAATTCTCTTTTCATAGCAAGGGCTATTAGCTAAATGCTTTGCTGCTTGTGTTAATTGCTCATTGAATTTAAGAACATCACAGCACAAAACTTCATCCACCAACCCTATAGCCTTTGCTTCTTTGGTACCTAAGGGCAAGCACTTGCTTGTTAATTTCTGCGCCTTAGCCGAGCCCACTCTTTTAGGTAATGAATAAGTCCAATATTCTGACCCATACAATCCCACAGCTTTATAATAAGGATTTAAAACTCTACCCTCACGAATATAAACCTTGTCACTGGCTAAGGCAAATTTAACTCCCCCTGCACCAGCATTACCTCGCACTGCTGATATAGTTAAATGGCTTTCAGTTGTGAGAAGGGCGTGAATAAGGTCATTAATAGCATTAATATTCTGCCAAGACTCATTAGCAGAATCTTTAGCTGCTTCAATAATATTTAAATGAATACCGTTTGACCAACAATCAACACTTCCCATTAGAACAATTACCTTTGTAGGGCGCTTACGAGCAAGTACAAAAGCTTCCTGCAATCTCTTACATTGCTCTGTAGACATAGCACCATTATGAAAGTCAAAATATAAATATCCTACATTGCTATCCTCTTGATACCAAATTTCCCTAAAAGTTTTAGCTGTACCTGTATAAAGTAGTTCAATCTGGGACTCTGGTATTTTCTCTACTACTTCACCTAAAACTACTGTAGCAGGCAGTTTGAAAAATCTTTGATTACCCTCTTTTTTCTTCCTTAAATGTGATAGCCATACTGCCCCATCTACAGTAGCACGGCAAATTGCCCCATGGCGTTTAGCAATAATTGCTCCCGGTTGCCCACTTAGATTAGTTTCTTCGTAAACACCATAAAGATAATATTGTTTATCATAAATTGTGTCTAATACACCAGGGAAACTATCTGCTGCATTAATCTTACGGATAATATCTTGAGTTGAATCTACAGACCAATCTATGCACCTATCTTTTTGCTTCATAAGAGAGCGCAGCTCACCTTTGACATCTTCTTTACTATAGTCAAGCGGTTCAGGCACAAAATCACCTTGTTCAAATTTCTCTACTGTTTCTAAGATAACTTTTACTGCTGCTTCAGTAACTTCTTGTCTATAGATGCTAGCCTTGCTAGATTGCCTCATTGGAAAATTAGCAGTTGCCCAAATATTACCTGCGTCCATCTCTTCTGCAGCCTCGAGCGCCGTCACACCCCATGTTTCTACATTCTGAGTAATAGCCCAATCTAAAGAGGAGGGTCCCCTATCACCTTTTATGCCAGGGTGTATTATTATACAAGTTTTCTTACGCCAAATATCGTCAGGTACTTTTTCTTTTAAGAAAGGGCAAAATATTATGTCAGGACGATATAAGGCAACAGCCTCTCTTAGAAGAAGGTCACTCAAAGCTAGTTCTACAGATACATTATGGCCTTTAGCTTCTAATTCAATATAGGCACGTTGGGACAGTCCATTAAAAGCGCTGACTATAAACAAAATGCGCATGTTTACCTCATTTTCATTAGTGTTTCCGCCCTAAAAATTTATTTTATATTGGGGGCATGGGGCTTTTAACAGCAATATACAATTGCAAAGTTTCTTACTTAACATACTCCCACTCAAGCATATCAGGTTTATGTCATTAATTTGTAAATTAATGCTCCACTAGGTTACTCACTCCCAAATTTGTATGAAAATTCAAAGCCCTACGGGCACCACCAGCTAAAGACTGGTGGATTGTTTTAAGTACTGAAAGTACATTTCCCGACTAAGAGTCGGCTAAAGATGATCTGTCCAGCTCCTCCAAAACACATCACTTGGGCTGTACTTCCTGTTTGCCAACCTCTTTTTCAAGATTGCTTACAGCTTTGTTTTTTACAAGCTTTCCTGAAAGACACTTTAGGCTTTCTTATCTATCAGAGAATGTGCTAAAGCAGCCAACTAAAGTTGGGGGTTTTACCCCTCCCATGTTGGGACAATAAAATTTATGACAACACAAACCGTATAATAGAACTTTAGTGAGAATACAGTGATTTTTAAATGGTTAGACTCAATATGCTTGTCTATAAGCTATAGGCAAAATTTGCTATCAACGAGGTAAGCAAGATTATGGAATATCTAGAATCTAGTTATAATTTAGGATTAGTAGCAATTTCTTATGTGATTGCTGTCTTTGCAGGCTACACTTTCCTTGATGTCGCGGGTAACGTAAGGCATACTCAAGGTCTAACTCGTTTTACATGGATAATGGTTGGTGCAACAGCTTTTGGCACTGGCATTTGGTCAATGCACTTTGTGGGTATGTTAGCCTTTACCCTTCCTGTACCCATTTCCTATGATCTTGGTTTGACAGGCTTATCTATGATTTTTGCAGTTATAGCTTGTGCTATTGCATATGCAATAATCTCTAAAGTAAAACTGACCCTTATGCCTCTAATATTTGGAGGTATCTTTACAGGTGCAGGGATAGCCACTATGCACTACACAGGAATGGCAGCAGTGCGTACAACTGCACTACTTAGTTATGATAGAAACATTTTTATAATATCGATAATTATTGCTATTGTGGCTTCTATTGCTGCTATGTGGATAGCTTACCAAATAGATAAGCGTGAGCTTAAGTTTGAATATCTTCTTTCCCTTAAAATTGCTGCAGCTTTAATAATGGGCCTAGCTGTTGTGGGAATGCATTACACTGGTATGGCAGCAGCTCGTTTTGAACCTACAGGTGGTTTTGGTGGTATTATTGCTGGTACAGATAAATGGCTACTAGGCTATGCTACCACTACTGCAAGTTTAGTCATACTTTTACTTACTATTGGTAGTGTTCTTCTTAGTGATACTTCTTATAACAAACCCCAACAGGTTAGCTATAACTAATTACTTATTTATGTACGTATAATCAGTAGTCCGCAATCGTGATAAAGGATTCTCAATAAGATGCCTATATCTAAGATTTGTAGTAATAATCAATTCGTCCTACACACAAACTTGATGAGCAGTCAAAGTCTATATTAAGATCGATTTTCGGGTTTTTCTCCATTTTGCGGAGTATTGATAATATCTTAAGCCCAGAAAAATTTGAGGTTACCAAAACCTTGGAGGTTTTTAAAACATCTGAGGTTTTGTTAGTTATTCAACTAATGGCCTGCTCAACATATGTCCACCAACCCCTTCTACCAAAGCAAAATCTGAACCAAGCAATAGTTAAAACACAGTAGGGTATAGAGTCATGTTTAGCTTTACCAATAGACCACCTGAAATTCTTATCTAAACGTGCACAAAAAAATGACTCTTCATACCACCAATAATTATCACCAGTATCGTAATCTGTATTACTCTTATTCCAAGCCACACCTAAAATTTTCATGGTGCAATAATAAGAAATTACTATTGTTCACTAATAAGAGAGTAAAGTTTTATTAATCTTTTAATAATCAAAGGCTAATGATAGAACTCTATTGGTGGACATGAACAAACAAAATTTCTGTCACCATGGGCATTATCAACACGGTTTACTGCAGGCCAAAATTTAAGCTGCTGCCCTTTTTTTGCTGGACATACCGCTTGCTCACGGCTATAAGAACGCTGCCAGTTAATATTTAAAATATCAGCTAAGGTATGTGGCGCATGGCGCAAAGCGCTAGCCTCGAGCAAAATCTCACCAAGTTCAATAGCCCTAATCTCTTGGCGGATGCTAATAAGCGCATCACAAAAGCGATCAAGCTCCGCCTTTGACTCACTCTCGGTTGGTTCTATCATTAGTGTACTGGGTACAGGCCAAGACATAGTTGGTGCATGAAAACCGTAATCTATGAGCCTCTTGGCAACATCTTCTTCAGTGATGCCAGTTCTTTCTCTTATAGGACGAAGGTCTATTATACACTCGTGGGCAACACGATTATTTCGGCCACGATATAGGACATCATAATGCTTACTAAGTCGCTTAGCTATATAATTACCATTTAGAATAGCAACTTGTGTAGCCTTCTTAAGGCCTTTATCACCCATAAGTTTAATAAATGCCCAAGATATAGTTAAAATTAGGGCACTACCGTAAGGTGCTGCAGCAACAGCACTATTTCTTGCTATGCCTTCAAGGGGGCTTACAGAATGGTTAGGTAAGAAAGGCTCAAGATGAGCCTTAACTCCAATTGGCCCCATACCGGGACCTCCGCCTCCATGGGGAATGCAAAAGGTTTTATGAAGATTTAAGTGCGATACATCAGAGCCAATCAATGCAGGTTTGATTATGCCTAGCTGGGCATTTAGATTTGCTCCATCCATATAAACTTGACCACCATAATTATGAATGATGTCGCAAATCTCAGGAGCAGTTTCTTCAAAAACTCCATGAGTGCTTGGATAAGTTATCATTAAACAGCAGAGATTTGCAGCATGGACCTTGGCTTTGGTTTTTAAATCCTCGAGATCAATATTCCCTTCTCTATCAATCTTAATGACTACTATTTTAAGCCCTATCATGCTGGCACTAGCTGGATTAGTACCGTGGGCTGAACTGGGAATTAGGCAAATATCACGGTGGTCCTCGCCTATGTGTTGATGGTAACGGCGAATAGCTAACAGGCCAGCGTATTCACCCTGTGCTCCCGAATTGGGTTGCATAGAAAAAGCGTCATAGCCTGTTACTTTAATTAGCATTTGCTCGAGCCCCCCAATAAGTTCAAGATATCCCTCTGCCTGTTCCTTAGGTACAAAAGGATGAATATTAGCAAACTCAGGCCAAGTAATAGGCATCATTTCGGTAGTGGCATTTAGCTTCATGGTACAAGAACCCAAAGGAATCATGCCGTGAGTGAGCGAGTAATCTTTGTTCTCTAAACGTTTTAAGTAGCGAAGCATATTAGTTTCGCTGTGATAGCTGCTAAATACTGGATGGGTAAGAAACTCACTAGTTCGATTGAGGGTTTCAGGAATTGCCTTTTCGTTTTTACTTGCTAGGTGTAGTGACTCAATATCAAGGTCATGATTCTCACCTATAAATATTTGCCATAGTAACGAAATATCCTCTACAGAGGTAGCTTCGTCTAAACTAATGCCAAGTTTGTTATCATCAACTAATCTTAAATTACACTTCTGTTCAAGGGCCCTCTGATAAATTTCTGTTTGCTTGCCACCAACCTTTATAGTAACAGTATCAAACCAACTGTTATGCAAAAGCTCTAAGCCTTTTTGCTTTATTCCTTTAGCCAAAATAGTTGTAAAGTGATTAACTCGGCTAGCTATGGACTTTAGGCCTCTAGGCCCATGATAGACAGCATAAAAGCCAGCAATCTCTGCTAGCAGCGCCTGAGCAGTGCAAATATTTGAAGTGGACTTCTCACGGCGAATGTGCTGTTCTCTTGTTTGCAAAGCCATACGCAGGGCCATATTGCCACGACTATCTACTGAGGTACCAATCACTCGACCAGGTGTCAAACGTTTGTAGTCTTTCCTAGTAGCAAAAAAGGCGGCATGTGGGCCACCGAAACCCATTGGCACGCCAAAACGTTGAGAATTACCAATGACTACATCTGCGCCCATTTCACCCGGAGGTTTAAGTAAACAAAGGCTTAAAAGATCACTGGCCACTGCTACCAAGGTTCCTTGCTCATGAGCTGCTTTAATAATGGGCTCTATATTGTAAATCTCACCTGTAGTACTAGGGTACTGAAAAAGTGCACCAAAAACGTCGGGTAAAGCAAGTTTGGGATCACCTATTATAATCTCAAAGTCTAAATACTTAGCTCTGGTCTTAATGACATCAAGTGTTTGAGGATGAATATCATTGGCAACAAAAAAACTTTTATTTTCTCGCTTGTTCTTATTGGCTTGCCTTATCATAGCCATGGCTTCAGCAGCAGCTGTGGCTTCATCAAGTAGTGAGGCATTAGCAAAATCAAGACCACTTAAGTCCATAACCATCTGCTGGAAATTTAAAAGTGCCTCTAAGCGCCCTTGAGAGATTTCAGCTTGATAAGGAGTATAGGCAGTGTACCAGCCGGGGTTTTCTAGCACGTTGCGCAAAATAACACTAGGTGTATTGGTGTTGTAATAACCCATACCAATAAATGTTTTATAAACCTTATTTTTCTTAGCGATTGTTTCTAGGTGCTTTAGTACCTCCTGCTCGGTTTGGCTATCACCAAGGTTAAGGTTGCCTTCAAAACGAATGGACTCAGGTAGCGTGTTATCAATTAGCTCATCAAGTGTTTCTACACCTAATTCGCTTAGCATAGCCTTTATTTCATCTTCACTAGGGCCTATATGGCGGTGGATGAAATTGTCTTTTTGCTCAAACTCTTCAAATAAGCTCCCATTCACACTCAACTTTCAGCCTCAACAGATTTTATATAGCCTTCAGCATCAAAGAGTTTGTCTATCTGAGTAGGATCACTCATCTTAATTTTGATGATCCAGCCATTTTCAAATGGTGATTCGTTGATTATTTCGGGGGTTTGCTCGAGCAAGTCATTAACTTCAATAATCTCACCACTGACAGCTGCATAAAGATCCGAAGTAGCTTTGACCGACTCAACTACTCCAAAAACCTCGCCTGCTTTAAGTTCACGACCAACCACTGGCAGCTCGATGAAAACTACATCACCAAGAGCATCCTGAGCATGTTCAGTAATGCCAATGGTAACAGTGCCATCGCCATTGTCACTTAGCCACTCGTGGCTTTGGGCGTATTTTAAATTGTCAGGAGTGTTCATTATTTAGCCTTTCTCTCAAAACTTATAGACTTATCATAAATATCCATTTAAGGTTTTCCTAGAGCCTAAGAACGCATAATCAGTTGATTCATGTATAAAAGGAGTCCAGTTAGTGCAAAACCATCTGTTATTTTCCTATTTTGAATAGCGTTCTGTAACTCTTCAATATTGAACCATCGTACCTCTTGAACTTCATTTTCATCAACTTGACTCACTCTTCGACTTGCTTTGCAGTGAAAAACATGGACAATCATGTTTGAGATACCATTCATTGGGTGATAAGTGTAAATATGCTGATGATCACAGGTGTCATATCCTGTTTCTTCTTTAACTTCTCGCTGAGCGGCTTCTAAAAGAGACTCTTCGCCTTCAATGCTCCCTGCAGGGAGTTCCCATGTGACTGAGTTTGTTGGATATCGTGACACACGCTCCATAAGTATGTGACCATTATTATCCTCAACAATGATCAAGACAGCACCACGACCAAAGTCTAAGAAGTGATATTGCTCAATAATATGTCCATTTGGCATAGAAACTTTATCACGATAAAGATTGACCCAAGGGCTTTTATAAATTGTAGTTCTGTTAAGACGAGTTGGTAACTTTTCATCAAAGTGGTTCATAGCTTTTATTTATGGTACTGAATTGCTGACAAAGCACAAAGGAGATTTAATTACTTCTAGATATCAATTGTTGCTCATGGATAAAAGGGTAATTTACTTACAGTTGCGTGAACAACCTGATCACGAATTTCTATGTTTAGCTTTTGTCCAAAATTAGTATAAGCCTTATCTACCCAACCTAGCACAATACTATCCTTTGTCAAGGGTGATATGGTACCAGACGTGACCTTACCAATAACGACACCAGCATCACCCAAAACATTGTAGCCTTGTCTAGCAATACCACGTTTCTGAAGTTGCATACCTACAAGCCTCTTCTCACACAAAGGATTCCACATGGCATCACGTCCATAAAAGTCTTTGTCCTTAACCACCCAAGCATAGTGACTACATAATGGATTAGTAGTAGCAGTAAACTCGTGACCATAAAGGGGAAATCCTGCCTCTAGGCGCAAAGTATCTCTAGCTCCTAAACCACAAGGCGCTGCACCAAGTTCAACCAAAGTCGTCCAAATATCTGTAGAATTTTTAGGGCTACAAAAGATTTCAAAACCATCTTCACCAGTATAGCCTGTGCGAGCAATTGTAACAGTACAGCTATTAAATTTTGTCACTACTAAACGGTTTTTGCGCAGCTTAGTAACATCATGCTCTACTTTACGGCTCATAAGTAACTTGGCACTAGGACCTTGTAAAGCAAGGAGTGCCCACAGGTTAGATTCATCACTTACTACAACCTTGTAACCCTTTGACACAAAATTATTTGCCAAAAGTTCAAAGTGCTCTATTACAGCTTGAGTATTGCTAGCATTACAAACAATTAGGAAGTCGTTTTCGCTTTTACAATAAATATAAATATCATCAATCAGTCCACCCTTGTCATTAGGCAACATCGAATACTGACCACGTCCAGCTTTAAGTTTAGTAGGATCATTGAGTGTAGCGTAGTCTAGGAAACGCACAGAATCCTCACCTTTTATGCGAACCTCACCCATATGGCTTACATCAAAAATTCCACAGCCTTGGCGTACAGCAATATGCTCCTTATTAATGCCTGTTGGGTAGTATAGTGGCATTTCCCAACCTGCAAAGTCAACCAAACGGGCATTGAGTGTTAAATGAAGATTGAAAAGAGAAGTCCTTTTTAATGACATAGTATTGTCCTTTTCCAATAATAACTCCTATGGTGCTCTAAAAACAAAGATAAACTATGAGTACAGTATTTGCTCCAAATAGTTTTATGCAGGCTAATGCTGCCAAAGGCATTTCCAAGTAATGTTGTGGTAATATTTTGGAACCTACATGAAGAAACTCCTGCTAACAGCTTTTGAGCCATTTGCTGGTAAGGCAGTGAATTCTTCACTCGAGGTTGCTAAAGTAATCAAAGCAATGAAATTTGCAGGAGTACAAATAAAAGTAGCCACGCTTCCTGTAAGTCGCTTTCAGGCTATAAAAATAGCTTTTCATTATATATTTGAGCAAAAACCTGATGTCATAATTATGCTCGGAGAGGCTGATAATCGCCTTCATTTCACTCCTGAGCGTGTGGCTATCAATATTGATGACTTTGAAATTCCTGACAACACAGGCCATCAACCAAAAGGAGAGCCAATTATTAAAGGTGGGCCTGCTAGTTACTTTTCAACGTTGCCGATTAATGAAATTGTCAGAAAACTAGGGAAAGAAAACATTCCTGCGAAAATTTCAAACTCTGCAGGAACTTATTTGTGCAATAGGTTGTTCTACAACATAATGCATTTTATTGCGACTGAGGGATTACCTATAAGAGCAGGCTTTATTCATTTGCCTCACGTTCACAAACAAACTTTAAGCAAACATCGCGGTTTTACAAGTATGTCTCTTGAGGATGTAGTTAAAGCAGTACGAATAACAATTAATGCTTCAATGTGCAGCAGCCTCGAGCTTAGCCTTGATCCTTTTTAACACTGTTACTTCTTCAAGAGCACGTTGGTCAAGCACATCACGAATATTGCGAATTTGATAATTAATACCTGGAATAACTAGCTGCTCTAGAGCATTCACGCGGCGGCTAGTTTTCTTTATTTCTTCACCCACACGGCGCAATCTTGTTTCTGTAGCTGCTACTTTAATAAGAGCTTCAGTTAGCTTACGAAACTGCATAGCAGCATCTAAGGTGCGTGCCCCAGTGTTAATAGGCGAAAAGGATAGCTTCTTGCTAAAATCTGGCTTTTGTATTTGGGGAACCTTTACACCAAAGAGATTTTCTATTTTAATATCAATCTCTATTGGTTTTCCTTCAGCGAGACTTAAACTCTCCACTGCCTCAGGGCCATCCCAAGCCTTAGCCAAAAAGAGGCTAAAATAGGCTTCTTGTGTAACAGCACTAAGCTCACGACGTGCTGTCAAAGAAGACTTAACAAGATCAAAAAACTCTGCTATAAGTGCATCACGTTTACGCTTTAAAAGGTCAGCACCACGATTAGCCAGTTTTAATTGGTCACGTCTTTGTAAAAGGTTCGAACGGGTGGGGGCAATTTGTTCAGCCATAGTATTATTTTATATTACCTATCAAAAATTTTTTAAGAGTTTCAAGCACCAATTTAAGAATAACAATAGTTTTACCACTATATCAATTAAGGATCTGAAAGCTATAGACATCCAGATAAATCTTTACCTTATGTTACGTAACTTTAATCCCAAATTTCAAGCCAATCAATCCGTTAGAATTGGAGTAGCTAATATAGGAGATGAATATTGAAAATCCATGAATATCAAGCTAAAGAGCTTATGAAAAGTAAGGGGATTGCTGTACCTCTTGGTATGGTGGTCCAAACTGTAGACGAAGCTGTTAGAGCAGTAAAACCACTTATTGAAGAAAGCGGTAATAGTGTGGTGGTTTTGAAAGCACAGATTCATGCTGGAGGACGTGGCAAGGGGCATTTTAAGGAATATCCTGAGGTGGGTGGTGTGAATGTAGTGCTAGACGGTTTAGATGGTGGAATAGCAGCAGCAGAGAACAAGGTTCGAGAACTAGCTAGTAAAATGCTGAGTAGTACCCTTGTAACAGTTCAAACAGGCCCTGAAGGCAAGCAAGTTAATAAGCTTTACCTCGAGCAAGGCATAGCTATAGCAAGAGAAGTATACCTATCGATTTTACTAGACCGTGGAGTGAGCCGTTATATAGTGATGGCTTATGGTGAAGGGGGTACAGAAATAGAAGAAATTCCCTCGGAGGCTTTCTTACGAGCAGAGATTGACCCTGCCATTGGCCTAGCCAATTTTCAGGCAGCAGAATTAGCTTATGGCCTTGGTTTTAAAGGTAAAGCCTTGAAAAATGGTATTTCATTTATAAAAAATTTAAGTAGTGTAGCAGAGCTTGATGCTGATTTAGTTGAAATAAATCCTCTAGTGATAACTAAGCAAGCTGAGGTTATGGCTCTTGATGGCAAAATGAGCTTTGATGCCAATGCTCTTTATCGCCATCTGGAAATAGAGGCCATGCGTGACATGAGTGAGGAAAATGAAGCAGAAACCGAGGCCAGTGAATATGACCTTAGCTTCATTAAGCTAGATGGAAATATAGGTTGCTTGGTTAATGGTGCAGGTTTGGCTATGGCTACTATGGACACCATTAAGCACTTTGGAGGTGAGCCTGCTAATTTCCTTGATGTTGGTGGCAGTGCTGATACAGAAAAAGTCACTGCTGCTTTTAAAATCATCACTAAAGACCCTAATGTTAAAGGTATCTTTATAAATATTTTTGGCGGCATTATGAAATGTGACATTATTGCCAATGGAGTTATAGCAGCAGTAAAAGAGGTAGGCTTGAATGTTCCTTTAGTAGTCCGTTTAGAAGGAACTAATGTGGAGCTTGGCCAGAAGATCATAGATGAGTCGGATTTAAATGTTATAAGTGCTAATGACTTAAAAGATGGGGCTCAGAAGATTGTGGGGTTAGCAAAGTGAGTGTTTTGGTTAGTAAAGAAACTAAAGTGATTGTGCAAGGCTTAGGTAATGCAGGAAAGTTCCATACCGATAAAGCGATTGCTTATGGGACACAAATGGTAGCGGCAGTACATCCTGGTAAAGGTGGTTCTTCACACAGTTTTGCTGGAGAAACTGATCATAGTGGAGTTCCTAACCGACCTGATGAATACAATGTTACTCTACCTATTTTTAATACTGTTAAAGAAGCCATCAAGGCTACCAATGCTAATGCTTCGGTAATATATGTGCCACCACCTTTTGCTGCTGATGCAATTATGGAAGCTGCTGCTGGTTTAGAACTTATAGTTTGTATTACTGAAGGTATTCCAGTTAGGGATATGGTAAAAGTTAAACGCTACTTGCAGGGCAAGAAAACACGTTTGGTTGGTCCTAATTGCCCCGGAGTTATTACTCCACATGAGTGCAAGATTGGCATAATGCCCGGCTACATTCACAAAGCAGGACGCATAGGGGTGATAAGTCGTTCCGGTACACTTACCTACGAGGCAGTACATCAGCTTAGTAACATAAACTTAGGGCAAAGTACCGCTATTGGCATTGGTGGTGACCCGGTAAATGGCAGTAACTTTGTAGATATTCTTAAACTGTTTAATGAAGATCCTGTTACGGAAGGCGTCATTCTCATTGGAGAAATTGGTGGTACTGCTGAAGAAGAAGCTGCTCTTTGGGTTAGAGAAAATATGACTAAGCCAGTAGCAGGCTTTATAGCGGGAGTAACTGCTCCACCAGGTAAGCGTATGGGACATGCAGGAGCAATTATTTCAGGGGGTAAAGGTACTGCTAGAGAGAAGATTACCGCCATGAAAGATGCTGGTATCATAATTGCAGAAACTCCTGCCGATATGGGACAAGCTATGCTCGAGGCTATGAAGTCAAAAAGGTGATAGTGTAGTGTTAGCTTGAGGGTATTAAAAATGGATTCAGCACCACTACAACCACTACGAATCTCCCAAGGATGGCTTGTTATTTACAATAATGCACTGTACGAGTTAGATCCATTGCCTGATAACATCCCTGAAGATGATCGATGGTTTTTTTTCAAGGAAGATATGCTTACGCTAAGGCATGAGGACAGAAATAGATTACTTGACCTATGTTGGTTTCCAGAAGGTGACTTTGAGAACGGTTCCTATAAGCTTGCACTTTATAGAGGAGACTTTCGTGGAAAGTTGCTACATAAGTTTAGAACTCAGGATCGTTTGGAAGTGGTTGCTGAGATTGAAAGGATTTTACAACTGGTTACTAGGGGGAAGTTATAGTTCAGTAATTCTTGACCTAGAGAGCCTAATAGTGGATTTAAATGCTATTTATTCACCTATCAATATCTTCTGGCAACTCCTTTTTTGACTTTGATTCCCGATCAGGCCCTACAAACGAATTGATCAACGCATATAATCCGATGCCCAGTAGAATTACCGCTAGCAATTCTAAAAATACTAAAACCAATCGCATATCAACTCTTACAATAGAGCTTTAGAATTACCTTCACAGGCAAAACTTTGACATTCCCAGTTTTACCGCTGTACCTTCACACGATAAACAAAGGTAGTTTCTTGGCTGGGTTCAAAGGGTGTTAGTAATGTCCAACGTACAGCCTTGTAGCGGTTGGGATCAATGATAACTTCTTCCTCTACACCATCATTACTGGCTATTTTATCCATGAGGGGTTGTTCGCCAAAATTTTCATTATCGACAGTAAATTCAGTTAGTACCTCTTCTGAAGATGGTGTAGCTGAACCATCTACATAGGCAGTACCTTGCGGTATAGGCATAGCTAAAACCACAATGCCCTCTGGTAAGGTTATCTCCCCTTGATTATTAGCAATGAGCCTATATTCTATGATTTGGCCCCGATATACCTTGCCTGATTGACTAAAACGCTCTTCCTTTTTACCATCTTCACCAGTAACTTGGCTAACTATATAAGATTCAACACTAGTAACAATAGGATTATCTTGAGCTAGTGAAAAACTAGCAAAAACTAGTAATAAAATTATAGTTATTTTTTTCATAAAAACCTCCATAAGCCTTAATCCATTATTAACTTTACCTATCGTGCTCATAGAAGGGTGTTAGGTAGATGAGAGAGTGAATTTGTTTACGGTCAGGGTCATATTACCATTTGGATTATTTTCTGCCTCTTATTTCTTTAATAACTAATTCGGTAAATTCTAAGGTTCCACTCATACCTCCTAGGTCTTGAGTAGGGTTTTCTTTGAGCACTACTTGTATAGCCTCTTCAATTACTTTAGCGGCATTATTTTCTTTTAAGCCATGTTGCAACATCATAGCAGCTGAAAGTATCGTACCTGTAGGATTAGCTTTGTTTTGTCCTGCTATATCAGGAGCACTGCCATGAACGGGTTCAAAAAGTCCTACATTACCTCCAAGGCTAGCAGAAGGTAGTACCCCTAAAGAACCAGGGATTACAGCAGCAAGATCAGAAAGAATGTCACCAAAAAGGTTGCTGGTAACTATAGTATCAAATTGCTTAGGGTTACTAGCGATTTGCATAGCAGCGTTGTCTACATATAGATGCTCGAGCTCCAAATCCTTAAACTCACTTTCATGCACACCTATGACTGTATCTTGCCAAAACTGACTTACCTCTAAAACATTAGCCTTATCCACACTAGTTACTTTGCCAGTGCGTAACTTAGCAGTCTCAAAAGCTACTCGAGCAATTCTTTCCACTTCATACCTTTGGTAAACCATAGTAGAAAACCCTTTTTCAGGGGAGTTAAGTGAAGGTTCGCCAAAGTAAATGCCCCCTGTTAACTCACGGACTATCATGAGGTCAGTTTTTTTAGCCACTTCGTTTTTTAAAGGCGATAAATGCTCTAGACCCTCAAAGACTTTTACCGGGCGCAAGTTTGCAAAGACCCCTAGATGCTTACGGATGCCGAGTATGCCAGATTCAACCCGTTTCTCACGGGGCACCTTATTCCAAGGGTGATCTCCTACAGGGCCCCCAGCTGAACCCATTAATACTGCATCAGCCTTTTGACAGGCTGCTTTCGTTTCTTCAGGGAGTGGGTGGCCATGTGAGTCTAGGGCGCTGCCACCAAAAGGCAAGTAGTTATAATTAAGTTTAAAGTTAAAGTTTTCTGCTATAGTATCAAGGACTTTGATAGTAGCCTCTATAACTTCAGGGCCTATAAAATCGCCGGGGAGCACGGCTATATTGTATGTTTTCACTAAAACAACCTCCAATTGGGATACTTTATTATAGTTTTATGGAAAATTCTAAGCACTTTATACAAAGCATTTCTACTCAGGTACTCGAGCTACCTATGAAAAGTGCTTTGCGTTGGGGAAAAGATAATCAGCTAGATTCCCTGGAACATGTACTGATAAAAGTGACTGCTGGCAATGATTTGTGGGGCACTGCTGAAGCTCCAGTAAGACCTACTATATATGGCGAAACTATAATAAGCATTGAGGCTATTGTAGCTGAGCACTTTGCACCTAAACTGGTAGGTGTTCCTTTAGATGATGAACAGGCTATTCAGAAGGTAATTCATAGCATAAAGAACAATAATTGCGCTAAGGGAGCACTTGATATTGCTATATGTGAGGTTAGGGCTCAAGCTCAGGGTAAAAGTCCATTTGAAAAATATTTAGGTAGCAAGAAAAGCATTCTTGTAAGCTATATTTTAGGCATAAATGACCTAGAGGCTATGCTAGCAGAAGCTAGAGAAATATATACTCAAGGCGTTAGCGTCTTTAAGCTAAAAATTGGCAGAGAAGAGGAACAAGATGAGCAAGTTATTCAAGCACTCACTCATGAGTTTGCTGGTACAGAAGTGATTCTGTATGCCGATGCCAATGAAACGCTAACCTCAGAAAATGCCTTTGAAAAGCTCGAGCATTTAGCTAAGTTAGGTATTGCCTATGTTGAAGAGCCATTGCCCATTCAGCTTATTAAGGCTCGAGCAAAACTTAAAGCTGCACAAATCTTGCCAATCATTGCTGATGATAGTTGCTTTACACCTGCTGATTTAGATAGGGAGTTGTCTTTTGACACTTTTGATATATTAAACATTAAAACTGCTCGCACAGGTTTCACAGATTCTCTAGCCATGCTCAAGAAAGCTAGCCAAGCTAATAAGGGGATTATGCTAGGTTCTCAAGCTTCAAGTGGATTGGGCACTTTACACTGCTCTCTTATTGCCTCACATAGTGAAGTAACGCACCCCTGTGAGCTTAGCTTTCCACTTAAGCTTAAAGAAGATAGCCTTGACAAAAATTTTGTGTACAGAAAAGGCTTCCTGCATATCGATGACTTACAAAAAATGCTTACCTCCTCAACCAATGCAGAGCCCTAGGTTTGTTAGTGCTGTGGTACTTGCTGGTGGCGATGAGAATGAACCTTTGGCAAAACACTTTGGTACTACTAGCAAGGCACTAATTCCTATAAAAGGTAGACCTTTAGTGAGCTACGTGCTAAAAGCCTTAAAAGAAAGTAAAAGTGTAAAGCAAATTATTTATGTAGGCTTAGAAGATACTCAACTTAAGGAACTTTTTGACCTTTCACTAGATCCGGGGAAACAGTTTATTGAAAGTTTAGTTAGGGGTGTAGAAGCTGCTTTGAACCATGCCCCTGAAGATGTTCTAGTGATAAGCGCTGATTTACTTTGGCTGAGTGCTGAAGATATAGATAGTTTTATTTCCTGTTGTAAGGATGCTACTATATTTTACCCCATTATTCCAAAAGCTGTAGTCGAAAGAGAGTTTCCTCAGCAAAAGCGTACCTATGCCAAACTTAAAGAAGGAGAGTTTACAGGAGGCAGTCTTATGCTTATCAAAGCTAATGCTGTTTCTAAGTTACTTCCTTTTGCCCAAAAGGCTTATAAAGCTCGTAAAAACTTGCTGGCTTTGGCCAGGATTATAGGTTTTGACATCACCATAAGGTTTTTAACTCGAACTCTTAGTATAAATAGATTAGAAAGTTATATAGGTAAACGCCTTGGTGAGCCTGTTAAGGCTGTATTTGTTGAGCGAGCTGGTATAGCTATGGATGTAGATGAGTTAACTCATCTAAGCACCTAGGCAAAAAGGCAGAGATTATGAAGTATCTCAGGCCAAAATTAATTCATTAAAGGTATGTACGGTTAATCGTAAATCATACTACTAAGGATTTCCATAAGTCCCTAAACGAGCTTTAAGCTTGGCTAATTCTTGCTCGAGGGTCTTAGCTCGCTCATGCTCTGCTTCGGCCCTCTCATTTGCCGCCTCAACTCGTTTATACTCTGCTTCAGCCCGATCATGCTCTGTCTCAGCTCGCTCATAGCCCCATAGAAGCATTTCACCAGCTTGATTCCAGAAACGTAACCAGTGGGTAGTAGTTTCTAAACGCTTGCCGTACCAAGCCCCTAGATACAAATTTAAGGGGGCAAGCCAGTAACGCCCGTTTTCATCTGCCTCCTTGCGCTCATAACGCCCGTTTTCCAAATGCTGTACCTCTAATTCACCTGAAACTGAGCTAAAGATTATATAGTAAGGCACTTGCAAAATTCGTTCATAATAATACCATTTGCCATAAGGGTAGCTTGCTTTAGCAGAGTATTTACCACCATCTGTTTCAGACAAAAACTCCATGACAATATCAGGTACATTACCTTCTGTATGTGTAGTAAAGCTTCTACGTACCACTCCTTTAGCAACAGGTTTAAAATTAGTAATATAAAGCCAATCAGGTGCCTTGGCAATGTGCTTATTATTTACCTTAGCGCAGAGTCCAAAGTCAGAGGCTATTAGCATACTAGGTTTTATCAGCCCAGCGTTTTCTAAGGTGTCATTGAGTGCAGCAGCTAGCAAAGGCTGTTCTATATTTTCCACAGGATCATCAGGCAATTCAAAGTCTAGGGGCAAAGGTTCCCAAGAGATATTAGGCTTAATAGAAATAGTACTAGGCATAGGCAAACTATCTTTCTGAAATATTATAGCCTAAAATGGTTTTTCTCTCAAAATATATGGCTAGAGGTTGTTTGAAAAATAGACCCTACTTATAGTTAAGTAGGGTTTATGAAACAGAAAAAGAATTATACAACAGACTTGAAAGACCAAGAATGGGATATTCTAGAACCTTATTTAGAACGATTGCTGCCTACAAATCATAGAGGAAGGCCTCTAGCGTTGGACTTGCGTTTGTTGATTGATGCCATGCGTTATGTGCTTAGAAATGGCTGTACATGGCGAGACTTGCCAGGTGACTTTCCTAAATGGCAAACAGTGTACTATCACTTTGCCAAATGGCGTAAACTAGGAATATGGACTAAGCTGAATAAATACTTGAGAAGGCAGCTCAGAAAGGAGTTAGGTCGTAATGAAGAACCAAGTGCTGGCTGTGCTGATAGCCAGTCAGTTAAGGCAGGTAGCTTGTATGGTAATGGATATGATGGTGGTAAGAAGGTTAATGGCTCAAAAAGACACATACTAGTTGATACTTTAGGGCTTCTACTAATTGCTCTAGTTACAGGGGCTAATGTGCCTGAACGAAAGGGTTTATCACTTCTACTAGGCAACATCAGGCATTTGCTACCAAGGTTGCACCATATTTGGCTTGATCAAGGTTATCGAGGTCTGGCGTTTAGGAAACGCATGCTGCTATGCTTTGGTGTTGTATTAGAGATTGTTTTTCCTCTAACAAGTTGTAAAGGCTTTGTTTTGCAACATAGACGTTGGGTAGTAGAGAGAACCTTTGCATGGTTAGGTAATTATCGCCGGCTTAGCAAGGACTATGAACATTTAACCTCATCTAGTGAAGCTTTTATTTACATGGCTAGTTGTGACATCATGCTTAAGCGTTTGGCTAATACTAACACTCCTACTTGGAGGTCTATATAATTTTCAAACACCCTCTAAAGCTTCGCACAAACGATGGTGTAATTCTTCCATCCTATAGTACTCCTTTCTCTTTACAGTTTAAGGAGTATTTTTTTTCTCATATTCTCATTTTTCTGACAGGGGATAAACTGTCCAAACTGTAACTCAGAAAATGTAGTGAAAAATGGTCATATCCACAATGGCAAGCAGAATCACCTATGTAAAGATTGTAGCAAACAATTCGTTGAGGATCCTCAAAACGTTCCTATCAGCCAAACAACAAAGGATCTCTCAACTTTTGCAGCAGACACTTTATAATGCTAGAGAGGAAAAAAAACGAGCAATGACAAATTAGAGATTCTAAATCATAAGCATATGCCCACACCACACAGCAGGTTCAGTCTAGAGGATCTTGAAAATCATTCCCCTAGTGTATCAAGTCTCCTTAGCATTACTTTAGTAAAGTCAGAAATCGTTAAAAAGCAGCTATAATTAGTTGGGTAAGTTAATATCATCAAATAACTACTATTGCAAAAGCTGAGCCTTAGAGCAAAAACTCTTTTATAAAAAGATAACTCTACGATAATTAAATAAGCCCTTATAAAAAACTTGTTCACAGGGGAAAATGTTATGCATCAAACCTCATTTAGGAATGACTTTACTGTAGAGTAAAGCTATGAATCAGATATGCTCGAGTTCGAGCCTGTGGATAAGAGGTCACCTCATTTTTGAAAGTAATTACTATGAAATCAGATGAAGAATTAAAGCGTGATAATCCAGAATTGTACCAAGTTGCTCGAGAGAGTGGTACAGAACATCGTTTTGTGGGTAAATATGTGAATACTCATGATGATGGTGTCTATCATTGTGCAGTATGTGATGCTCCACTCTTTTCTTCAGAAGCCAAGTTTGATAGTAAATCTGGGTGGCCTTCTTTCACTGATCCTATTTTACAAAATGCTGTGACTCTCCATACTGATAATAGTCATGGCATGGTTCGCACAGAGGTGAAATGTAAAAATTGTGATGCACATCTTGGTCATGTGTTTCCAGATGGACCCAAGAATGATGAGGGTAAGGATTGTGACCGCTATTGTATTAACAGCATTAGCCTTGATTTGAAAAAAAGCAAGGAGTCATAAGTTTATGAATAAAAAGAGCACTGCTGTGTTAGCTGGTGGATGTTTTTGGGGTTTAGAAGACTTAATTAGAAGCTTATCAGGAGTTATTGATACAGAAGTTGGATATACAGGTGGGCAAAATGATAACCCTACCTATCAAAATCACCCCGGCCATGCTGAGGCTGTAGAGATCATATATAATCCAGAAAAAATTAGCTATAAACAGCTACTTAACTTCTTTTTCCAAATCCATAATCCAACCACACTTAATCAACAAGGAAATGATATCGGGACTTCCTACCGATCAGCAATTTTTTACATGAATGGAGAGGAAAAAAGAGTTGCTGAAGAAATGATTAGGGTTGTTGATGAATCAAAACGGTGGCGTGATCCAGTAGTTACTACTCTAGAGCCTTTCACCCATTTTTGGCCCGCTGAAAGTTACCACCAAGATTATCTCAAAAAGAACCCCGGAGGATATACTTGTCATGCAATCTATTTTGACAGTTATTTAGAATGATTTTACATTACTCTTCACAAACAAGGAAATAATGTTTTGCTGAGGAACTGAGCTAAGAAGAATCCCAGAGGGCATTAACGCATGAGAGATCGTTTGCTGTGCTCAGGATGACACTACTCGTTCTGATAAGACAAGAATCTATCTGGAAATCTATATTAAATCCAAAAATAAATATCCTACGTATCTTTTTATGGAGGGCACACATTATGAGAAAAGGAGGTTTAGATTAAGCAATAGCCACTCTAAATATTCTTAGCAGGAGGTAAGAACATGTAGAATTTACAATAAAATCAAAATAAATAATCTTAAACATCATTCGTATGGGCTCTTTGCTCATACCATAACACAAATGTGATGTTTGCTGCAGTTAGGTGTTTTAAGTACTAGCAAAAAGAGTTGCATAGTATTAGGACAGCTAGTATTTAAAAATGCCCAAAGCACCTTAATCTGAAAATTCCAAGGGCAAAACTCATAACTTTAAGGAGAAATTTAATGACCCTAAATCCAAAAGCCTTCATTCATACAAACTTGTTTATCTTTGTTATAACAATTTTCTTGGCTATTCCATTAGCCACAGCTCAAGATGGTGATGATGATGATGTTGCTCCTGCACCACCTTCTATTGGCGCTGACATCCCTTTAACCTATTTCGGCCCCGCTCCCTCAGATGTTCAGCCCGAGTTAATTGGTCCCTTTCAGCTCTTAAAATCAGGGCCTGTAGACTTAGACGAGGGCACTATAACCTTACCTCTTTACCAAGGCCAAATGGAAACAGGAGAAAGTGTTTGGTACGTTTTAACTGATACTAATGACAAAGATAATGCTGAAGCTTTGGGGCTCAATGTTTCTGCTAAATTAACTTATGGTAATGTAGGTCGTGGTGCCCGCACTGCCCGCTTAGAGGCTGACTCGAGCCTTACCTTTATGAGTGGTAAAGTTGATTTCCAACCTGAGCGAAGAGTAGTGCCCGGAGATGCTCCTAACTTTTTTCCTCCTAGTGATTTTCAGCCGGGATCAATTGGTGATGAAAACTACAGTCCTTTAGTACGGGTAGAAAATGCAGGTGGCTTTATCTACAATGCTCCAATAGTAGCCTTTAATGTTGGTGAAGATAGACTTAATGCTTTTTGTCATGGCTATCCTGATTATAGTCTTGTTCACGATAAGGTTGTTAGCATATGTCCTAGAGAAGGAACAGTAACACTTGAACTTACCTCCGGTTTTAGTTTTGCTCGTCCCGTTCTTTACTTGAGCACAGAATCTAATCATCCGCTTGCTGCTTCGCTCGAGGGTGCAACTTTAGCACCGGGTTTAGACGATATTACTGTAGGCCGTGATGATAGTGCCTTTAGTGCTGTTGAGCGTATCTTTGTTTTTACTAATGGACCCACTGGTGGTGACAACCCTCAACGTCAAGGTTTAAACAGCGCTATTGCTGATGGACGTTCACCTTTAAACATTCTTGGAGGCATTCCCACTATTGCAACTGATTACAGTCCTCTATGGGATATGAATCTAGGTGAATGGACTCAAGCAGCTATTGATAATGGCTACCGTTCACGCCTAATTGAAGAGTTTCAAATACTTGGCTTTGTTGAGCAAGGCTGGGTTACAGGCCCGGGTGGTGAACCTTATGGTTCTGTGGGCATAATTGTCAACTGTCCGATTGTTTTCCGCTTCCTCTAATTTTCTTTCAAAGTTATGTCAGGGCAACCTAGTACTGCTCTGACATAACTATATAGGAGAGCTTACTTTTGACGATCAATATGACTGGGTAAATGATATGTGGTCTTCGCGCACTTTTGATTCTTTTAAAGAAGCTGCTGCTGCAAATGCTATGTCACGCTTCTATGGTGGAGTACACTACAAAGCAAGTGTTATAAATGGAGTGAAGCAAGGTGAGTGTGTTGGGAAGCATGTATTGAAGAGTTTGAAGAATAACATTAGTTATAATACTAATCATGTACTTGAAGCAAGCAATGAGCCATAAAAACCCTATCCCTATAAGCTCCCTAAATCCCCTTAAAAGTTTTATCGTAGTAGTATTTTTAGGAGCTTATAGCATACGCCCTCCTACATGAGTAGACCTTATGCACAATAAGAAAATAAATAGTGTAAACTTTGTTAATTACGAGGGAAGAGAGTATAGGAGTTAACAAAGCATGGTTAATGAAGAACAACTTAAAGAAGATGGAAAAATTAAGAACTTTACAGGAATACCAGACAAAGTGTTTTGGGAAATGATGAAGGAACTAGAGGAAAGATTTCCCGAATACGAGCAGCATAGGCATGAAAACGATAAAAGAGAGCGAGCTTATGGTGGAGGGCCAAAATACAAACTGTCTTTGGTAATGCGAGTAGTAATGCTGTTAACTTACTTACGTTGGTATAATACTCAAAAACAAATAGCCATGTTGTTTGGTGGAACCCAGTCAATGCTATCAAGAGACTTAAAGCGTCTATTACCTTTACTCAAAGAAGTATTACCAGTACCAGAAGTATGGGAAGTAGTTGAATCAGAAGAGAAGCCTGAATTATCAGAAGAGGATAAGTTAGAACTAATGGAAATAGGAGCGAAAGTTCTGATAGATGCCTTTGAACAACCAGTAAACAGACCTAAGAATAGTAAGGGAGGGAAACCATATTACTCAGGCAAGAAAAAGACATGCACAGTAAAAACACAAATGGTAACAGATGATGAGCACCATATAGAGGCGATAAGTGAGGTGGTTCCGGGCAGTAAACATGATAAGAAGCTATGTGAGGAGGTGCAAACGATAGAAAGGATGCCTTATGGGAGTGAGGGAATAGGAGACAAAGGATATCAGGGGTTAGACAAAAAAGTAGAAAAAGTTGAGGTAGTAGATGAAGAAACAGGGGAAGTGAGGAAAATACCAAGGGTAGTAGTAACAACACCAAAGAAAAAACCAAAGGGAGGGGAATTGACAGCAAGTGAGAAAGCGTTCAACCGAAGCATAGGACGAATTAGAGTAAGAATAGAGCATTGTGTAGGATGGGCAAAGAATTGGAAGGTAGTAAGGGAGAAGTATCGTTGTGCTAAGAACATTTACACCTCTATTTTACAGGTGGTGTGCGGCTTTGTGAATGCTCAGACATTACGTTGGCAAGCTGCTAAACTAGAGACTGAATTAGCTTAAGTTATTATGCATAAGGTCTAGTAAAAACAGTTCTTTAGAAAGGAACAAAGCATTATGATTTATAACCTAAAGTCTAAGGCAAGTAAATTTGCTCTTATTGTTATTTGGTGCTTTGCATCATTATCCATAAGCCATGCTCAAGATCTTCCTATAGATCTACCCACAGTAATGGAAGCAGCGCAACTATCATCTGGGGAGCTAGACAGCATTATCGCAGAAGCTATGGGACAGCTCGAGGGCTTAAACAATGCTGATAGACTAGCAGTAGAAAACCGCTTACAAGAATTGGCAGCATTAATGCCAGATGAAGCAGTAGATGATGCTATGCCCGGACCTGCAGTATTAACACAAGGAGAGTTCACTAATGCTGACTTTTTCCACAGAGGATCAGGCAAAGCCACTTTCTACGAATTAGCTGATGAAAGTCGTGTTTTACGTTTTGAGGATTTTTCAGTCACAAATGGACCTGGTCTACACGTAATACTATCGAGCAACTCTGATCCAACTGGCCGCAGAAACATAGGCGATGACTACGTAGATTTAGGTTCCCTAAAAGGCAACAAAGGCAATCAAAACTATGATATTCCTGCCGATATTGATTTAGCTCAATTTAAAAGTGTTGTAATCTATTGCAAGCCATTTCATGTAGTGTTTTCTAAAGCAACACTTTCACAGTAATTGAATGGGCCTCTGATGTAATTAAGAAAGGTTGAGATTCGCTTCGCGAGCAAAATCACTATACTTTAATCCAAACCTATAAAATCTGCGTATCTTTTTAAGAAAGGGCATAGCTTTGGTTAAAGAAATACCTGAATGGAGATTTTATGCAAACTTGGACAGTTCAAAACGCTGATTTTTCTAATCTAGTGAATTCCCAGAGTATGGTTAATTTCCACCACCTATGGCCTAATAAGCTCTATGAAAAAGGTGATGTCATTTTTCATGCAGGTGACTCAGCAACAGATTTGCATATTATTGCGCAAGGACAGGTCAAGCTTATTGCCTATACACCAAGTGGTGTTGAGCGTATTGTGGCTATTTGTGGACCAAATGACTTTATTGGCGAAGCATTTTTACAAGACAATGCTGTTTATCAAGTAGACGCAGTGGCTTTAGCAAATACTACAACCTATTCTATTAGTCACCAATCATTCTTAAAAATGATTCAGAGAGATCCTAGCATTGCCCTTACTTTCTCTCAAATTATGGTTAGTTACCTTTCACACTGTCGAGAACAACTTTCTGGATCATATGCTCCCATTAAAACTCGCTTGGCGAAAGTGTTTCTAGAACAAGTTGAGCGCTTTGGTCAAACTAAAGATGATATGTGGGCAAACTTAAATACCAATTTAAAGCACGAGGAGCTTGCTGCTATGATTAGAGCTACAAGGGTTAGTGTTTCTGTAACAATAGCAGAGCTTAGAGATGAAGGTATTTTACAAGGTACACGTGGGCAATACACTATTAATGTACCAGCACTCACAAGCATTGCAGAAAACTAGCAAGCATTAACACCTTGTCAGCAATAAGACTTACAAACCCACTGTTTTAAGTCATAATAGGTGCGTGTTTTATAGTCCTCTAGAAAAATCTTGGGCTCACCCAAACCTCGGAGGTTTTGAAAACCTCCGAGGTTTCTGGGAGAAAACTTATATGGACAACTATACCTACACCTTAATATTCTAAGCAAAAACAATGGGAGACTTTAGAATGAGAAGACTTATTGAGCGCTGTTTTTTAGGGGTTTCCTTTGGCCTACTAGCAGCACTAATAGTGCTGCTTTTAATACAATTCACTGAGCTGAGTATTGATTCTTGGCAATTATTTGCTACAGGCGGACTTTTGGGTTTAGTCTATATAGGTCTAGTCAGCATCAAACAACACCCCAGTGAACACGTACTAACTGGCCTAAGTTTTAGTTTATTTGCTTGGATAATATTAGCTTTAAGCTTATACCCCATGATACAAGGTAAAGGCAACTTGTGGCACATAGAAGAAGCTTCATTAACACTACCTTACCTTTTTGCTTACCTTTTGCAAGGAGCTTTAATGGGGCTTTTCTGTGGTTTAAGCCAGCGTTGGTGGTTGATTTCTAAAGCTAAACCCTCAAAGTTAGACGTGCCCCCTGTTAGCAAACGAGTAGTTATTCTTGGAGGAGGTTATGCTGGAGTAACAGCAGCGCAAGTGCTCGAGCAAGAATTCAAAGAAGATCCCACCATTGGCATTACTTTAGTAAGCAAGCAAAACTACATGGTTCACACTCCTATGCTTTCAGAAGTTTCAGCTAGTGCTGTAAATCCACAAAATATTAGCCCTCCACTAAGGAATTTTTTTAAGCGTGTTCAGGTAGTGCAGGGCACAGTAGTAGGAGTAGACCTTGATAAACAACAAGTGAAACTTTCTGCTGAAGGTCGCTTTGGTGAACGTAGCTTACAATTCGATCAGTTAGCATTGACTCTAGGTGCAACTCCCAACTTTTACGGCAATGTAGGCCTAGCAAAAAATTCATTTACCTTTAAGTCACTCGATGATGCTGTACTCTTACGCAATCAAATAATTGAAAGCTTTGAAAGGGCAGACTTTGAGAAAGATCCTAAAACTCGTCAGCGCATAGTCACTTTTGCAGTAGCAGGAGGAGGCTTTGCTGGAGTAGAGCTAATTGGGGCTATGAATGACTTTGCCAGAGGCATGTTATATCGCTATCCTAATATCCCTCCTGAAGACTTACGCCTCATTCTAATCCACACTCGTGACAGAATCCTACCTGAACTTTCAGAAACCTTAGGTAAATATGCTCAAAGGAAGCTCGAGGAACGTGGAGTAGAGTTTATCTTAAATACACGTGTAACAGGTGCGGAAGAAGGCAAGGTGCATTTAGGAGATACTTGCATTGAAACAGATACTTTTATCTGGACAGCAGGTAGCCGACCCAATCCTGTACTAGAAAGCTTAGGACTATCCCTAAATAAGCGTGGTCAAATTCCAGTAACCTCTGAATTACAAGTTGAAGGTAAGAATTTATGGGCAGCAGGTGATTGTGCTGAAATCCCTGATTTAGTTACAGGGAAAAATTGTCCTCCTACTGCTCAGTATGCAGTGCGTCAGGGCAAAGTACTCGGTAAGAACTTAGCTGCTACCTTTAAGGGCAAACCACTTACAACTTTTGAGTTCAAGATGCTAGGCAGTCTCGCAGCTTTAGGGCACCAACTAGCAGTAGCGGAGGTCTTTGGTAAACGCTTTTCAGGCTTATTTGCTTGGTTAATGTGGCGAGCTATTTATTTAGCTAAATTACCTACCTTTGAAAAACAATTGCGAGTAGGTCTAGACTGGTTTCTTGATGTGTTTTTCCCTGCTGACATTGTAGATACCTCTGACTCAACTCCAAATCAAACCCTTTCACAAAAAACCAATGCTAAGGATGTCTAAAATGCACAAGATTGATTATCGCTATTCTCCTATAAGCCTTGGTGTGAGCCTACTTTTGCTTCTAGGGCTTAGAGTTTTGATGCCTTTAGATCAGAGTTTGCTCGAGCAACTATCAAACATTATCCTCTTAGGGCTAACATTTGGCTTATTCATTCTGCCAAGGTTAAAAACCTTTGGTGAAGCTCTTCTTTGGGGTGAGGCTTTTGGTTTACTTTGGTGGTTACTTTTTCACTTAATGCTTCTACCAGTAATCAAACAGCAAGAACAAGCTTGGACATTAACTTCTTTACAAAGCTCTTTTGGTTCTTTGGCAGCATATGTACTAGTGTTTGGTGCTCTTTTTGGTGTCCTAAGTTTTTCGGTAAGAAAAGTTATTATTCGCTCTCATTCTCCTACAGAAATTAGCCCTAATCCTAGGCAGCCTCGAGCCCAAGAGATAGTGCCTCCTCTGATCCAAGCTCTTATTATAGGTGGTATAGGCGGGCTTTTAGGAAGCTTCGTGTTCCTCTGGGGCATAAAAAATGCTGACTTTTTCCCATTAGTGGCTAGCCTAATAGGCTCAAACCTTGGAGTGGTAGGACATTTGCTCCACTATATTATTGGTGTAGTCATAGGTATAAGTTTTGGCTTTTTGTTTTATAAGCATTTACATTCAGTAGGAGCTAGCTCTATCTTGGGCTTGAGCTATGGCATTTTATGGTGGTTTGTAGGACCTTTGACACTAATGCCACTTTTTCTAGGCAATTCTCCTATATGGTCTTTAGAAGGGGCTAGAAGTGTTTTCCCCGCACTGATTGCCCATATGCTTTACGGTTCTTTATTAGGACTAGTTTATGCTTGGTTGAACAATCTATGGAAGTTTCTCTTTGTAGATTCTGACCCATTAAATAGAAATCGTGAAGGTGTTGGCACTCGCACAGTGCGAGGTTCTCTCATTGGTCAACTAGGTGGCATTGTAGGAGGCCTTATCTTCACCATCGTTATGGTAGATATGCAAGCTTTGCCCAGTGTAGCAAGCTTATTGGGGGCACGTTCAGCAGGGATAGGTTTTATCATTCACTTAATTATTGCCATTATTATTGGTAGTGGATTTGGTCTATTCTTTCACAAAGAATCTAGAAATAGCGGTGCTGCTCTAGCTTGGGGATTGACTTACGGTTTTTTCTGGTGGGTTTGGGGAGGGTTAACCCTTTTTGCTCTCTTACTTAGAGAACCCGTGAACTGGTCGCTAAAGGCAGTATTAGTTGCCTACCCCTCTTTTATCGGCCATTTACTTTATGGTGCTGCTTTAGGGCTTTTCTTTTACTTTGTGAATAAGCGTTTTTTAGATGATTCACCAGAGCAAGTCGTCCAACCACACTATTGGCCTGCTTTATGGGCTACAGTATTAGTGTTGGGGAGCGTGCTTTTATTTGTAGTTAGTGGTGAAGCTGAGGTGGCTTGTCCGAGTTCAGGTAGGGCAGCATTGTATTGCAATTAACTGCTAGCCAACACAGCAAAACTCTATCAATTAAAAAAAGATAAGGAGATATTCCAATGAGCCTAGAACTAGATCAATTCATGAATGGTCTTATCCGCCGCAACCCCGGACAGGAAGAATTCCATCAAGCTGTCTATGAGGTTGCTGAAAAAGTGATCCCTTTTATTAACGCCAATCCTAAATATTTAAAAGCTGGCATTTTAGAGCGTATGACTGAACCTGACCGAATTATTATCTTTCGCATCTGTTGGGAAGATGATGAAGGTAACGTCAGGGTCAATCGTGGTTACCGTGTGCAGTTTAATAATGCTATAGGACCTTACAAAGGTGGCTTGCGTTTTGATAAGTCAGTGAGCCTAAGCATACTGAAGTTTCTTGGTTTTGAACAAACTTTTAAAAATAGCTTAACTACCTTGCCTATAGGCGGTGCCAAAGGTGGTTCAGACTTTAACCCTAAAGGCAAATCTGATGGTGAGGTTATGCGCTTTTGCCAAGCCCTTATGATGGAACTTTATAGGCACATAGGCAAAGATCTAGATGTACCAGCAGGTGACATAGGAGTAGGAGCACGTGAGGTTAGCTATTTGTTTGGTCAGTATAAACGCCTTACTAATGAATTTACTGGAGCAATAACAGGTAAAGGCCTCTCTTTTGGTGGAAGTCTTATCCGCACTGAAGCTACAGGCTATGGCTGTGTTTACTTTGCTCGAGAAATGCTAACTAAACGAGGTGAAGACATAGCAGGAAAAACCTGTGTAGTCTCTGGGTCTGGTAACGTTGCCCAATATACTGCTGAGAAAATTTTACAACTAGGTGGAAAAGTGGTAACTCTTTCAGATAGAGGTGGGTTTGTACACGATCCAGAAGGTCTTAGCGAAGAAAAATTAACCTATATCATCAAACTAAAAACAGAGCGTCGTGGCAGCCTTGCTGAATATGCTAAAGAATATGATTGTCAGTACTATGAGGGTGCTAAGCCCTGGAGTACAGCTTGTGACGCTGCTTTTCCGTGTGCAACTCAAAATGAAATTACTGAAGAGGATGCTCAGAGCTTGCTAAGTAATGGCTGCAAATTGGTTTCTGAAGGAGCTAACATGCCTACTGTTCTATCAGGAATTAAACTCTTTGAAAAAGCAAAAATAATGTATGCCCCAAGTAAAGCTGCTAATGCTGGTGGTGTGGCTATTTCTGGCTTGGAAATGACTCAAAATGCTATGCGCCTTACTTGGACTCGAGCAGAAGTCGATAAACAGCTACAAGAAATCATGCACAAAATCCATGAACAGTGTGTAGAGTATGGCCAAGAGAGTGACCACATCAATTATATTAAGGGAGCAAACATTGGTGGTTTTGTAAAAGTAGCAGAAGCTATGACTGCTTATGGAGTACTATGAAAGCCTCAGACTTATTTGTAAAAGCCCTAGAAGCAGAAGAGGTCGAGTATATTTTTGGTATTCCCGGCGAAGAGAACCTTGATCTACTTAACTCTTTAAAAGACTCGAGCATCAAATTAATTCTAACCCGCCACGAACAAGCAGCAGGTTTCATGGCTGCTACTTATGGTCGTCTAACAGGTAAAGCTGGAGTTTGCATGTCAACACTTGGCCCCGGTGCGACTAACTTTGTTACGGCAGCAGCTTACGCTCAACTAGGTGGTTTGCCAATATTAATGATTACTGGTCAGAAACCCATTAAAACCAGTAAGCAAGGTCAGTTCCAGATCATTAACGTAGTTGATATGATGCGTCCAATAACAAAATACACTCAGCAAATAGTTAGTGGTAATAATATTCCTTCTCGAGTCCGTGAAGCATTTCGTTTAGCCCAGCAAGAAAGACCCGGAGCAGTTCACTTAGAGCTTCCTGAAGATATCGCTGCTGAGCAAACTGACAAAGACGTAGTTTTAGCAAGCCAAAGCCGTAGACCTATAGCAGAAGAAAAAGCTGTCAGACGTGCTGTAGAAATGATAGAAGAGTGTAAACATCCTCTAATATTAATTGGTGCAGGTGCTAACCGTCAGCGTACTTCAAGGATGTTATATCAATTAATTTATAAGACAGGCATCCCCTTTTTAAGTACTCAAATGGGTAAAGGAGTTATTGATGAGCGCTACGAATCCTTTATGGGCAATGCTGCTCTTTCAGCCAATGACTTTATTCACCGTGCTATTTCAGCAGCAGACTTAATTATCAATGTAGGACACGATGTTGTAGAAAAACCACCCTTTTTCATGTCTCAAGGCGGTGTCAAAGTAATCCATATTAATTTTTCATCTGCTGCTGTAGATCCTGTTTACTTCCCTCAAGTTGAAGTAGTGGGTGACATTGCTAATAGCATTTGGCAGATTAAGGAACGTATCCTTAAGCAAAACACTTGGGACTTTTCATATTTTATGAAGGTCAAAGAGCATACAGAAACCCATTTACTAGAAGGCACAGAAGATAGCCGCTTTCCTATATATCCTCAAAGATTAGTAGCAGAAGTGCGCAAAGTCATGCCCTCTAATGGCATAATTGCTTTAGATAATGGCGTTTATAAAATTTGGTTTGCTAGAAACTATAAAGCGCATGAATCTAACACCGTGCTATTAGATAATGCGCTAGCTAGTATGGGTGCAGGGCTTCCTTCAGCTATGGCTGCTAAACTAGTTTATCCTAATCGTAAAGTAATGGCTATTTGTGGTGATGGTGGATTTATGATGAACTCTCAGGAGCTAGAAACTGCTGTGCGCCTCAAATTAGATCTAGTGGTACTGATTTTACGTGATGATGCTTATGGCATGATTAAGTGGAAACAAGACAATATGAACTTTCCTAGTTTTGGCTTAGATTTTGGCAATCCTGATTTTGTTAGATATGCTGAAAGTTATGGTGCTAGTGGACATAAAGTAGAAACTGCTGAGAGTTTAAATCCGCTTTTAGAAAAATGTTTAAATAGTAAAGGAATTCATCTTATTGATTGCCCTATGGACTATTCAGAAAATGATCCTATTCTTAATCATCAAATTAAGGAAAAAAGCTTGCTGGTGTAACTCCTAAAATTAATGATGAAAGGTGACAAATGAATCAAAATTACCCTTACTACTTAGCTAATAAACCTGAAGCCCCAAATTACGATTTAACTGTTACTGATAAATACAGTGGTGAAACAGCTACCAAAGTAGCGATGGCTGACCCTGCCACCATTGATAAAGCTATTGCCGCAGCGGTCAAAGCTCAAGGGCCTATGCGAGCAATGCCTGCTTATGAACGCCAAGCAGTTTTAAATCATTGTGTTAGTCGTTTCACAGAACGCTACGAAGAACTTGCTTTGGCACTGTGTGTTGAAGCAGGCAAGCCTATTCGAGATTCACGAGGAGAGGTTTCACGTCTAATAGATACCTTTCGCATTGCTGCAGAAGAGTCAGTACGCATTTATGGTGAAGTCTTACCTATGGACATAAGTGCAAGAGCTAAGCCCTACTTTGGTATGTGGAAGCGTGTTCCCATTGGCCCATGCTCATTTATAAGCCCTTTTAATTTTCCACTCAATCTTGCTGCTCATAAAGTTGCCCCTGCTATTGCTGCTGGTTGTCCTTTTGTGCTTAAGCCTGCTAGTTTAACTCCTATAGGAGCACTTATTATAGGTGAGATTCTAGCAGAAACAAATTTGCCAGAGGGTGCTTTCTCGATTTTGCCCTGTCGGCGAGATGCTGCTGACCTTTTTACTACAGATGAAAGGCTTAAACTACTAAGTTTTACAGGCTCTCCAGAAGTAGGTTGGGCTTTGAAAGCCAAAGCTGGTAAAAAGAAGGTTGTGCTCGAGCTAGGTGGAAATGCAGCTGTAATAGTAGATGAAGATGCTGACTTAGATGATGCCGTAGAACGAATTGTTATAGGAGCTTTTTATCAATCAGGTCAAAGTTGCATAGGTGTGCAGCGCATAATAATCCATGAAACTATTTACGACGATTTTCGTAGCAAGCTAGTATCAGCTACAGAAGAGCTAATAGCAGGTGATCCTAAACAAGAAGAAACCTTCATAGGCCCTATGATTTCTGAAAAAGAGGCCATTCGCCTAGAAGGTTGGATTAACTCAGCAGTAGGTAATGGAGGCACTCTCTTATGTGGTGGAAAACGTGAGGGTGCTATGTTAGAAGCCACCTTACTAGAAAATGTTGCCAAAAGTGAAAATGTAGTTTGTAATGAGGCTTTTGGGCCAGTGGCTGTGCTTTCTAAATTTAGTGATTTTGACGCTGCACTAGCTGATATTAATGATAGTACGTTTGGTTTACAAGCAGGCATTTTTACTAAAGATATTTATAAAGCCCACAAAGCTTGGGATGTGCTCGAGGTAGGTGGAGTAATAATTGGCGATATACCTTCTTGGCGAGTTGATCATATGCCCTATGGTGGTGTTAAAGATAGTGGCTTAGGACGTGAGGGCATTCGTTTTGCTATAGAAGACATGACCGAAATTCGTCTTATGGTATTGCGAAATTAACGGGCCTAACATTACTTGTATAGGACTACCTAATATTATACTGCCTGTTTAAGACTTTTCAAGCTTGGACGCTGCTTGCGAGTCTCTCTGCGCATTTTAGGTTCTAAGTTAATCATTGAGAAAAAGTTTTCAAGGGCACTTTCTTTTCCTTTGATATCATTATATTCTTCTTCAGGTGTGCCAGTAACAAAAGGAAGTTTTTTGTACTGCTCGAGCGCCACATGAACTACATCATTAGGGCTTTCTAGTGTAGCAACTTCAGCAAGCTGATCATACATTTGCCGCCTTGCTTCAGCGTGTTCGCGTACGTGCTTAGAGTTACCATTTTCCTCAGCACGCAAGATATCTTGTTTAGCAATACGCTTATAGTGTTTTAGTCCCCTAAGAATTTCATCTGAACTAAGTACTACCCTTACGTCCATATTCAAACTCCTTTCATTAAACTTATAGGTTATACAAAAAAGGAATTTTTTTTCATGAGGCAGCTTACATTAATTACTAGCAAAGGAGTAAAGGTTTCTGTGAGTACCTTCATTATGCTTTAGGGTTAAAACCCTACTAGCTCCTAACTACTAGTTTAATCCCAATCTAGAAAACTGCAAACACACCCTTAATCATAATTAATTAACATATATAAGCGTAATCTTGTTATACTTAACTTAATGCATTACTATAGAGCCTATTTTAAGACCAAAGCCAAGATTATTAGCCTTCCTTCTAATCCAAAAGAAAACAACACAATAAATGTACGTTTTGTTAATAGGGGTAAAGCTGTTCCCATATATGCTTATAAAAAAGCTAAACATGACCTAACCAAGGAAAGACTTTCTCTTGGTTGGTATAATGTAGGCTTGTGGCCACGTACCGATAGACAAGGCAACCTTATTAAAGGTACAGCAGTGACTTTTGCTCTCCCAGCTAAAAAGGATGAGGACTTTGAAGAACTAGGTATAGTAATAGGAAGGCTTACTGATGCGGGTAGTAAGCGTGGAGTATTAGTTGTAGAAGTATATCCCAATGAACAAGGGAAGCTAAAGAAAAGCTTTAAGCTTGTTCTTAAAGCCACAGATGAGGTAATCGATGTTTGTAAAGAACTTGATGAAGGTGAAGGTATTGAACTAATCTGCCAGCTTGATGTGCAAAATGCTTGTCTTATTGCAGAGGAAGTCACTGTAGTAGAACTTCCTGAAGTAATAGTAGAACCACCACCAAAGCGTAGTAGAGTAAAAGTCAAAAGATAAAAAGAAAGTAGATTGGTTAAGTATTAGTAAGGTCGGCATTATTTTTTTGTAAGGCTCGCTCAGCGCGGTAGCTCGAGCGCACCAAAGGACCCGAGACAACTTCTAAAAAGCCTTTATCAAGCCCCCACTGACGATATTTATCGAAGTCTTTAGGGGGCACGTAGCGCCTAACTGGTAAATGGTTGATAGTAGGACGCAAGTACTGCCCAAGAGTTAGAATGTCTATTTTGGCAGTTCGCAAGTCAGACATTGTCTCTAAAATTTCTTCCTCTGTTTCACCTAAGCCAAGCATCAGGCTAGTTTTGGTAATGATTTTAGAGCTTACCTTAGCAAATTCTAAGACTTTAAGAGTTTGTTCATAGCCTGCTCTGGGGTCACGAACTATATGAGTCAGTCTTCTTACTGTTTCTAGGTTTTGAGCATAGACGCTTATGCCTGCGTCAAGCACAGTTTTTACTGCTGATAAATTGCCCTGAAAATCGGGGGTAAGTGCTTCAACAGCAGTTTCAGGATTCAACTCTTTAATTTTTAAAATGCAGTTTGCATAGTGGCTAGCACCACCATCTGGTAGATCATCACGATCCACAGAAGTTAGAACTACATACTTTAAACCCATAATTTTTACAGCATTAGCAGCAAGGCGTGGCTCATCGGGATCTAGTCTACTCTTGGGATTACCAGTATCGACTGCACAAAACTTACAAGCCCTGGTGCATACAGAACCCATAAGCATAATAGTAGCAGTACCTGCATCCCAACATTCACCTATATTAGGACACTTAGCTTCTTCGCAAACAGTGCTTAAGCCACTTTCTCTGACAGTTTGTTTTACAGCTTGATAGTTTGTTCCTGTAGGCAAGCTTACCTTAAGCCATTCTGGTTTACTCTCAATACGTGTGGGTTTATTATTGCCACGTCTAATGCCATCTTTAACGATTTTTACTGCACTATAATCAATCATTATAAACTAACCATAATTCTTTATTAACTTTTCAAGAGGGATTTTAATCTGCTTGGACTTTAAATTATCGATACCAATTACTTCATTATCACTTATGCTTACCGTTGTAAAAAGTCTTATGAAATCTAGGATAACCTATGATTATCTGCTTTAATTCCTGCTTCATAGAAAGTAGTTTCACTATGTCCTAGTGGTCATAGCCAGCGCTACAAGCTCCACAGGCTTAAGTTCCCGTGCAACTCACGGTACATAATTTCTCTAGATTCAAAGCTGCATTTAAATCCCTATCAGCTTTAAATCCACATTCACACTCCATCACACGCTTTTCCAAAGGCATGTCATGAAGAACTCCGCAATTACTACACATCTTTGTAGAAGGAAACCATCTGTCGGCAATTATTACTTCACTGCCATACATTGCTGCTTTGTATTCTAATTGCCTTCTAAACTCATAAAAGGAACTATCGCTTATATGTTTGGCTAGCTTGTGGTTTTTAAGCATGCCTTTCACACTCAAGTCCTCTATAGCTATCTTCTTAAAGTTTTTAGCTAGATGTGTAGTCAGCTTGTGGATAACATCCTTACGCTTATTAGCTATTGTAGCATAAAGTTTTGCTACCTCAAGCTTTGCTTTAGCTCTGTTCCTAGAACCTTTTTGCTTCTTGCTAAGACCACGTTGTAAACGCTTTAATCGCTTTTCTAAAACTCTTAATGCCTTAGCGCCTTCTATTTCCTCACCATTTGATAAAGTGGCAAACTTACTTATTCCCAAATCTACACCTACACAACCAGCTTGATTTTTGCTCGTTTGAAAAGGTGTTTCAACGGTTAAAGCTATAAACCATTTATCAGCAACCTTTGAAACAGTACCTGACTTTATTATTCCATAGAAGCGTAATTCTTCAGACATCTTTACCCAACCAACTTTAGGCAACCTGACTGTTTTTCCTTCTACTTGAAGTGTGTTAGGACCATTGTCCGCCCTAAAACTATTATGCTTAGCCTTTTTTCTTGGCTTAGGGAAGCCTATTTCTTTCTTTTGCAACTTACCTGCTTGATAAAGCTTCAGACGTCTGAAAAAATTAGTGTAAGCTAAACCTAAGTTCTTAATAGCTTGCTGGGGTGCTGATTTAGTTACTTCGTACATCCAAGGGAATTGAATTGCTTTAATAGCATTAAGCTCTTTCCTAAGCATAACTTCATTTACTTTTTGTTCAGCTTTGTAACATGCTTTCCATTCTGCTAACGCCCAATTGTAGGCAAATCTAGCTACACCACAAGCTTGACTAAAGTACTCAGCTTGTTTACGAGTAGGTTCTAGTCTAATCTTGTGTACTCGCAGCATTTTCAAGTGCTTCCATCATTTTTTTATGCTTTTTACTTCTACTACCATACAGCCTTGCACTAAAGACAGTAATTATTTCTAGTACGTCTTGCGCAAGCTCTTCTTCAAAGGTGGGTTGTTCACCTTTATGTATAATCACAATCTCAATATTTTGTGTTTCACACAAGGTAAAAACTAATTCAGCTCCAAACCTTAACAGTCTATCTTTATGCGTAAGGACTAATCTTTTCATTTGCTTCCTTAAAATCATGTCCAGAAGCTTTTTTAGTCCCTTTTTCCTATAATTCATCCCTGAGCCTAAATCTTTGATTATTTCAGACTTCCAGCCTTTAGCAGCACAATAAGTCTCAAGCATAGCACGTTGTCTATCTAAGTCATCTTTTTGATCTTGGCTGCTGACACGGGCATAACCTATTGTTGGAGCATCGCTACCACTTAGGTTCATTAAGACATTTACATCGTAATATCTAGTACCAGATTTAGTCCTCCTCGCAGGAATTAGCTCACCAGAAGCGTCCCACTTCCTTAAAGTGTCTGGTGTGCTGCCTAGAATTTTAGCTGCTTCACCAATTTTCACTAGCCTTTGGGACATAATCATATATTATCATAGATAATACTAGATTTCAAACAACTGTTACTTGCCCTCATAAATGGTGATTGTAGACCAATTGGGCAAGATTGCGACAATCTTGTTAGCTAAGACCTCAAAACCCAATACTCTGTCAAGGTTTACTATTTTGTTGTTGTCCTTGAGTTTTACCCACATACTGATACATTTTATATTAACTGACTTCAGATAATGCAAGGATTTCCTACCATATAAAATTATCTTTTCTGAATCTTGTTTTATAGACAAAAACTCATTATGGTATAAATATGTTCGGTTAAGCTTTTCTAATGAATAAATTTGTCCATCTTATCTGGCACATAGTGATACTATGCTTCCTTTTTTCTGTAAGCACTGCGCAAGTTTATAATCCTAGTGAACGTTATTATTTTGTAGGAACTATGGGTGAAAACTTAGGAATCCAAATGGATTTAAGTTTAGAGGATACTCAAGTCATAGGACAATATTACTACGACCATATTGGTAAAACTATTGATTTAGAAGGTAGCATACAAGAAAAACAAGACAAAGTCATTTTAGATTTGCAGGAACGTGCAAATGGCGAAGTGACTGGTAATTGGCAAGGTGAGCTTAGCTTGCCAAGCGGTTTTTCAGTTACACCAGAGGACAAACCAAGATTTTCCTTTGTAGGTACTTGGCAAAGTGCTGATAGTACTAAAAGCTTATCCTTTGATTTGCTTGGTGTTGCTGAGTACATGTTTATTCGTATTGATCAAGGAAGTAGTATTGATACTAATACCGCTATACCATTTTTTGTAAGTACTTCCCTAATTGACTTAAATGAACACCTTTTTGCCAAAGCAATAGAGGAGCATCTGGAATTTATTCAGCAAGGCCATCAAGAGATTTTTGAAGACTATAGACCAATAGGGTGGGGTTGGGACTCTTCTTATAATATTGCTTATTACAATGAAAACCTCGTAAGTATTTTTGAAAGAGTCTATACATTTTCAGGTGGGGCACACCCCAATCACCACTTTACTCCCCGTAATTATAGTATTCTTGATAGAGTAGCAAAAGAGCTTAAGCTTGCTGATTTGTTCAAAAAAGATAGTGATTACATTGATGTCCTGAGCAGCTATATTTTAGATGATTTGCGAGGGCAAGAGGCACCCTATGTTGTAGATGGTAGCCAGTCAAATTTAGGGGCAGAGGATCTTACAGTTTTTATGTTCTCACCTGAGGGGATCTCTTTTGGTTTTGCCCCTTATATAATGGGGCCTTATGTGGTAGGATCTTTTGAGGTTACTGTGCCTTTTAACGCTTTATCTGGAGTAATTGATCCTAAGGGACCACTTGGATACTTTGTTAGTCCCTAGATTGATATATTCAGTACTCCGAAAATAGGTAGATAACCTAACTACAAGGTTATAAAAAACACTGCCCCCTCGTTCCGAAACTCTGTTTAGGAATGCATACCAAAACGCTCTACGTTTTTCTTACACGAGCTACCACACACGACTAGAAGCGTCTAAAACAGGAATTCCAAGTAGAACTTGGGAACTAGATGTTGCGCTGTTAACATTTAAGGTTTACATAAAACTATAGCAATTATTGATAATTATGGCCAATATATAATAAGGTTAAGGAATCACTTAGAAAGGATTCAATCATGCCTGTGACACTAAATCTATCATTAACAGATGAGCTAGGCTCTTTTGTTGATAATAATTGCGGAGATGGTACACCATATTCCACCCCTAGTGAATTTTTGCGTGCCCTTATTCGTGAAAAGAAAGAAAGAATTGAGGCTGCAGAACTAAGAGCTTCTATAATTGAAGGTTATCAAGATGCAATAGCAGGGCGAACAATTGCTTTTACTGGAAATATATACGATGCACTAGACGAGTTTCAGAAAGGTATTTAAATGCGAAATAGGCTCGTTTCCTCCCTTCTTTTTTTACTAACACTATTTGCTTTTAATTTGCTACCCTTTGCAGCGGTGAAAGTATTTCCTCCTGTAGCAACAGGTGACAGTATCACAACTGCAGAGGATACTCCTGTAATTATTGCCTTTTCAGATATTTTAGAAAACGATACTGCTGGTAGCGCAGATTTTGATCTTAACAGCTTAGTTATTTCTAGAAGTAGCAACGATTTGCAAGATGTGAGTCATGGTAAGCTTAGGCTTAGCTCGAGGAAAAATGAAATAACTTATACACCCCAAGAAGGTTTTAGGGGAAACGATGAGTTCCAGTACCAAGTTTGTGATGCTTATGAGCTTTGTACTAGGGCAAAAGTACAAATTAAAGTTGCTGGAGGCAATGAAGAAAGCTCTGCTACTGAAGGTGCTACAGATAGCATCAATATAGTGAGAACGTTTGCTGGTTGTGAAGAAAATGGGGCTGGTTCTACAGAACTAGCCAATTGTGTTGCTTCTGAACAAGAACTATTAGGATATGTTTATGGGCGCAATGTCATTTTTGGAACAAGTTTACCTAATGATAATAGTTACCGCAACTGGCTACTAATTGCAGCTGCTATAAGCTTAGCCTTGGGCTTTCTTATGGCTATAGCCCGTAAATACGTTGCAGCACTTTTAGAGGGACTGGCAGCAAGTGGGCTACTAGTTGGTTTTTATTTTGCCTTGGAAGAGCAATGGTTTCAAGAACCCAATGGTTGGTTTGGTGCTTCTTTGGGTGACGGTTTTTGGATTGTGGCTATTCTGGCGGGCTTTAGCACACTTTATGCTCTTTTTGCTGCTATTAGCCTACCATTTAGCAGTAACCGCAATCCTGTAGGAGTAGTTGAGGCTCCCTCTCAAACTGAAAATGCTGAGGGCACTACTGAGGCTATGCGTATGGTTGAAGAGGCTGAAACAGGTGGACGTGAGACACAAGGCTACATGCGCTTAGTGGTTTTTTCATTAGCGGTAGGTTGGTCACTATTTCAGCTTTCTATAGCTAGTTGGCTTATTTTGCCAGCATCGGTGTATAGGGCTGTACACCTTGCTTTCGCTATTACGCTAGTCTTTATGGTTTTTCCTATTAGAAAGGGTTTACGCTCGAGCATACTACCCTGGTATGATTATCTCTTTGCTAGGATAGCTGCCACTTGCACGCTTTACCTAGTGGTAAACCACATTTCTATTCAAGAAACCCAACGTTTAGCTAATCAAGTGGACATAATAGTTGGTAGTATTTTCTTGGTACTTTTACTAGAGGCCACAAGGCGCAGCCTTGGCCCTGCACTAACCATTATTGGTGTGGTGTGCCTTTTCTATGCTATGAGTGGTCCTCAAGGGGCGCTTAGTACAATGTTTAGTTCCATAGACATTGCCTTTTTAAAGCCAGTAACAGATACTTTGGCTTACTGGTTTGCCCACCCACCTGATCTGATTGCTCATAAAGGACAGCCTTTAGCTCGAGTGATCAACCAAATGTTCATGACTTCAGAGGGGGTCTTTGGAGTGGCCTTAGGAGTTTCAGCACAGTTTGTCTTCTTGTTTGTACTTTTTGGAGCCATGCTAGATAAAGCAGGTGCAGGTAAATATTTTATAGATGTTGCCAACTCTTTTTTAGGTGGTTTACGTGGTGGTCCTGCCAAGGCTTCAGTAGTAGCCTCTGGCATGACAGGAATGGTTTCAGGGTCGTCATTAGCCAATGTGGTGACTACAGGGACTTTTACCATTCCCTTGATGAAACGCACTGGTTACCCTCCACATAAGGCAGCCGCTACAGAGGTGGCAGTTTCTACTAATGGCCAGATTATGCCACCGGTAATGGGGGCAGCCGCTTTCTTGATAGCCGAATATGTTGGCATTAAGTACTTTGATGTAGTAAGAGCAGCAGTAGTGCCAGCACTGATTGCATACATTGCACTTTTTTATATAGTTCACCTAGAAGCTCTAAAGCTGGGGCTTAGGGGCATTGCTAGGAAAGACCTACCACCAAGATTTAAAACTTTTGTTAGTGGCATTCACTATATTGCCCCTTTAGCAGTACTTATTTATTTCTTGGTAGTAGTGCGGGTATCACCGGGTTTTGCGGTTATGTACGCTATTGTCATGCTTATTATAGTAATGTTCCTACAGGAACCTATAAAAGCTATTGAAGGTGGTAATAAAATTGAAGGTGGCATTAGTAGAGGTCTAAATAATATTGTTGAAGGTTTAGAATCAGGCGCTCGTAACATGATAGGCATTGCTGTGGCAGTAGCTACTGCTGGTATAGTAGTAGGTACTGTTAATTTTACAGGTTTGGGTTTGCGCTTAACAGAAATAATTGAAAAATTAAGTGCTAGTATGACTGTAGGCATTATGTTTCTAGCAACACCAATAATAGGCTTTGTAAACAATTTAGGAGAAACAGTCCAACCAACTATAGATTCTCTTAGTGCTCGAGGGCTCGAGTTCCTAGCAAATCCGATCTCAAACTTCTTTAATACTAATCCTGAAGCCTTTAACAACTTGACTCAATTTAGTATTGTTTTATTACTAACAGCCATTGCCAGCCTAATATTAGGTCTAGGTTTACCTACAACAGCAAATTATATTGTTATGGCAACACTAACAGCACCCATCATTGTTGGTATTGGTAGTGGGTTTGGTTATGAGATACCTTTAATTGCTGCGCATATGTTTGTGTTTTTCTTTGGCATTTTAGCTGATGATACGCCTCCTGTAGGCTTAGCAGCTTATGCAGCAGCAGCAATAGCACGTACTGATCCTATTAAAACAGGGGTACAAGGATTTTTATACGATATACGGACAGCCATCTTGCCCTTTATGTTCATCTTTAATACCAAGCTTTTGCTTATAGGTGTGAACTCATGGGCAGAAGGTATACATGTATTTATAAGTGCGCTTATTGGCATGTTTGCCTTCTCAGCAGCAACACAAGGTTTTGCCCTAAGGCGTTTAAATTGGCTCCAACGTATTCTCTTACTTATAACTGCTTTTATGCTTATTCAACCAAGTTGGACTAGTGACGTTATAGGCCTTGCAGTGATGATAGCCATTTATGCTTGGCAGTGGTTACGCTCACAAGGTGATAGTGATAATGCTCCTAATGTGCCCGCTGCGGCTAGTGCTTAAGGAGGCACACTCATGAAGAAAATATTGGTAGCAGTTGATGAAAACCCCACTAGTAAAAGGGCTGTAGAGCAAGCTGTTAAGTTGGCACAGGCAACGGGGGCTAGCCTGTACCTTATTCATGTTGTTGAGCCATTGCCTACTTATGCTAGACAAGCAGAGAGTTATCTAAAGCAAGGGGAGCTCGAGCACGCTATGAATGTATATGGTAGCGAGGTACTAGCTCCCCTAAATGCACTTATTCCTGAAGATGTCACCCACGAAGCTCATCTTCGCCCTACTTCTCATCGGGTATCTAAAGAAATTGTGGCCACTGCTGAAGAACAAGGTGTGGACCTAATTGTTCTGGGGCGGTATGGACAGCATGAAGGCATGAGCGCAGCTATTTTTGGACGTGTAGCGGAAAGGGTTTCTCGCCATGCTCGAGTACCCGTTATGTTAGTACCTTAACTAAAACCTTGCAGTTAAGGTACATAGGGGCACGCTGCAGCGTGCCCCTACCACGCAAAAAATATATTCTCTACAATGTTGTGCTGTAATAATAACTCTAGGAAGAAAATATTTAGTGCTTTTCAGCAGCCTTTTGAGCTTTTACATAAGCTTCTAGAACAGCATTCATATGTGTCTGATAACCTTCCCCCTGAGTTTTAAACCACTCAATAACCTCACTATCTACTCTTAACGAAATAGCCTTTTTAGGCTGTCGAACTACCACACCACCTTTTTTGAGCGAAGCTTTAGCAAACAACTCAGGAGTAGTTGGTGGGATATCCGAATAGTTTATGTCTTCTTCACTCATAGCCTTAACTCTTTCCCAATCCGTTTTAGTTTCCGCTGGCTGTTTCAAACCTCACTTTATAAGTGTATATACAGAATGTATCTACGTCAAGAAGAATACTTTATCAAAACTTATCCTTAAAGCTTTACCCAGAAGCTTTGGAGTTGCTCGAGCGAAGATAGATAACTAAGGTTAAAATGAAAGTAAATGTTAGGTAATGTGCTCAAGCAAAAACCGACCTTACCCTAACCCAAGTTAGGCCCTGTGTGGATAGAAAGTGATAAGCAGTTCTATGTAACTGTTTTTGTTTCTTTTTGTCTTTTTTGTTTAATGCGAGTACAATAATTTTATGAGTGAAAGTTTGGGTAATATTCATAAGCGAATTACCATTAATCCTGAACAATGTGGAGGACGCCCTTGTATTAGAGGAATGCGTATTCGTGTTATTGACATTCTTGATTTACTTGCTGCTGGTCTTTCACATGAGCAAATTATTGACGAATTGCCCGATTTGGAACCCGAAGATATAAGGGCAGCCCTTATGTTTGCTTCCCGCAGGTTAAATCACCCTGTACTTGCTGCATGAAGTTTTGGGTTGATGCACAATTATCACCTGCTTTAACTCTGTACTGTTAAGGCTTTTGGATAGATGCTTAGATTTATTAAATGTATTTATATAGTGTTTCTTGTCTTATTTATTTGCTCTTGTAAAGAAAAGCCAAAGTGCAATGATTTTCTGAGTTCCTGGCATATTAAGCCTGAGGGCCTTAAATTTCTTGGCTGTAAGAAGATGAGAAAAGCACCAGCGACTGTATTGGTGGCTTCATATTCTATCCAAGGTAAAGAAGCAAAGATTGTTGAAGATTTGCTTCATGAGCAATTTGGTATGAATAGATTACGCTTTGTTTGCTGTGGTTGGGAAACGAAACCCGCTTCTTATACAGGTGCAAATGGGATTAAATACGATATAAGTATGTATTCGTATGATGAGTTCAAAGGCAGTATAAAATGGGAAGATTTTTCTGAATTTCGTATTGTGGTTGAAAGATATATTGTATTACCATAAACCAGTTTTATATGATCCCCTTTCGCTGGAACGTAACCAAACGAGAACAACTTGGCAAGCTTATTTCAGGTGGAGAAGTAGCTGAAACCTATCCAGAATTTCTTAAAGATCTTGAAATGTGCTGCGTGAGGACCTTGGCCTTTTGCGATAATTCAGATTTGGTATTTATTGGCAGATCCCCAGAAGGCATTTTTGACTATTTAAGTGGTATTTTAGAGAAAACATCTTGGAATAAACGTTGCAGTTTGTTAAACCTATCCTTACGATTTAGTTCACTTAGAGAAATAGACCGTAAATTGCCCGGAGCAAAGACAGCAGTTCGTAAACAATTAACCGAACTCGACATGTCTCCTAATCAGATCATACACAGACCACGCCCTGTTGCCTTTATAGACCTTGTTGATTCAGGATGGACATTTGGTATGTTGGTTGACCTACTACTTTATTGGGCAAAAGAGATCAAGCTAGATGAAACTGCGCTAAGAAGAAAGCTGCGCTTTGTTGGTATAACCTCAAAAACAAAGAACAGCCCTAATACATGGCGCTGGCAGCAACATGTTAAATGGGTAAAGCAGTTTCAACCCAGTTTTATCAAGAATGTTTCAATACCACCGCACTTGTGGGGCTATTTGGGTAACTCAGAGAAAAAGGTGGCAAGATCTAATCCACCTTGGCGCTGGACCGATAAAACAATGGCTCACCCTCCTAGAAGAACTAGTAACCTAGAAGCCTTGCGTCTGGCTTACTATCTTTACTCAAAGGGATGTGAACAAGATGCTAAGCTGAGTTTAGCAAGACACCTAGCAGCACAGGAAACAATGAAGGAAGTTTGGTTTCGTCAGCTAGTACAAGAGTTAAAAGGTTAAATTCTATGAAAGAAAAACTAACTATCGAACTGGTTCCTCAGACAGCATGGTTTTCAAATGTCAGGTCTATGGTTTCAAAAGAGGATTGGGATATCTTGAGAAGAGAAACCTATAAAAAAGCCCATTATAAGTGTGAGATCTGTGGTGGAGTTGGTGATAGACATCCTGTTGAGTGCCATGAAATTTGGCAATATGATGATAGTAACCACATTCAGAAACTAGCAGGGTTAATTGCTTTATGCCCTAGTTGCCATGAGGTAAAACATATAGGGCTAGCATCTGTACATGGTAGGCAATATATTGCCAAGGAGCATCTTGCTAAGGTAAATGGTTGGTCAGAAGAGCAAGTGGACCAATATGTAGATGAGCAGTTTGAAAAATGGCAGCAGAGAAGTAGATACCAATGGGAGATTGATTTGAAGTGGCTGGAAGAGAAGAAAATTAAGTATAGGAATGATAGAGCACTCTAATAAGCAGGGGTGTAAAAGTTTTTGTGAAAACTTCGGGATAGTCAGTGCCTATAAGGATTCTAGCTACTATTTTACGCAAGTAATAACTTTGAAGCTTTTATTACTATTTAAAACCTTTATACTTTGCCAGTCCTCTAGTTCTTTCTCGTAGGGCAGGCTCTTGTTAGCTACTAGAGTAAGTTCACCTCGAGGTCTCAAGTGTTGGTGGGCGGCAGCGAAAAAAGCCCTTGGAAGATCAAGGATGTTTTGCTTGCCTGTATGAAAGGGTGGATTCATTAAAACTGCATCAAAGAGTTCTTTATCTAGAACTGAGTTAACATCAGAGTGCAAGGTACTGACGTTTAAATTATAAGCTTTAGCATTCTGCTTAGTGCAGTTTACAGCAAGGATATCATCATCTAAAGCTGTAACGATTGCACCTGCTCGAGCCACCTCTAAAGAAATAATCCCATAACCACAACCTAAATCCAGCACTCTCTTATCTACATAACTACTTAAATTTAAACTATCTAGCAGTAAGGCTGTACCGCCATCAAGTTTACCAGCAGCAAATACACCTGCCTCAGCTTGAAGATTTAGCCCTAAAGCTTCAAAGTAAGTGGGAGTAATAACTAACGAAGTACTTTTTTGCTTGGTGCATTTGAGTAAACGCCAGCCCTTATCTTTTGCTACCACTTCACCATTTTCAAAAAGAGCTAGGGCCAGTTTTTCATAGCGTTTGGCCCCTAAATCCTTGTGCATAGCTATATAAGCTGTACCACCTTTGATCAAAGCATTGTAAGCGCCCTTAAATTCTTTTTCAACACGCAGGTTGCCTTTACTAGTGCTAGGCACAAGGCAAAGCTTATCACCCCTTTGATGCTCTACTTGCCAAATGGCTTTTGTTAATATGTTTTGGCGCACTTTCCTAGCACAATGCCAGAAGGTTTTAGTAGTAGTTAAAGTAGTTAGGTGCTCAGCAGGTAATTCAACTTCTAGAAGACCTAAAGCTTCTGTGGCATCAATTAAGTGCTGGGCCTGTAGGTTAGCTTTAAGGAATAGCTTGGTAGTAGGAGGTAATTGAGGGTGGAAGGGCAAACTAATTTTGCTGTAATAATCACCAAAGGGGCTTGCTGATTTTTGTAGCTTATGGTAACTATCAAGTGAAAATGAATTCAGGAGCCCTCTTCTTGGGATATGAGTTCGTTGGGCTCGAGCCCAACTATAAACTTAGCTCCTGCTTTAGCCATTTCCTTAAAGGTTTCAAATTTTTTAAGTTTAAGAAGTTCGGGGTTTTTGCTTAATGCCTTGGCTTCGTTTAAAGCTGATTCTAGCTGCAGTTTCAAACGTTCTTTTTCAGCTTCGGCGGTCAGAAGCACTTTTTCTTTTTCAATCTGCATCTTATGTAAAGCAGCCTCTTTTTCAGCAGCTTGGCGAATTTGCTCAGCCTCTGCTTCTTTACGAGCTTGAATTAACCTAGCCTCAGCACGCCTTTCTGTTTCTAAAACTTGATTCATAATCTCACGCAGGTTACCGGGAAAAACAAGGTCTTTTACATCAGCACGAATGATCTCTACGCCATAACTTGCAGCAGCCCCTTTGACTTCATCTCGAACAGCATCTGAAATTTCATTGCGATCACTTAAAATAGCTTCTAGATTACGCGTAGCTAGAAAGCGCCGAGCAGCAAGTTGCACATCTTCATAGATACGCTCCTCATAGCTAGCGACATTGTGAACTGCAGAGGTTGGTTCATTTACCCGAAAGTACACTAAAAGGCTAACTCGAATTGCCACCTTATCTGCAGTTAAAATTTCTTGACCTTTAATGGTTAGGGAGCGTTCACGCATGTCTACAAAGGTTACTTGGCGAACTATTCTTGTTAGGCGTCTTTTGAATGTGTGCTTGCCTGCTTCTAACAATTCGATAAACTTACCGTCTTCATAAAGCAGGCCAACATGTGATTGGGGGACAATAATTTTCCTCAAGCTTTCTCCTAAATTTAAAAAGTTAATGATCGGGTGCCTACGCTGTGCCATGCGCAGGACGGGCTTACCTGGACAAGGGTGTCATATCTCATACGAAGAGACCGATTGCAAAAGCCCGCTACTTCAAAACGGGCACCCGAAATTATAGTTATAATCTAAATTGTGTTTGAAGTGCAAATTTTTTTCAGAAGCCTGTTTAAGGGCAAACAATGAGCAATATTCCTATTGGAAAAAAGCAACAACTTACTAGCTATCGTAAAGCTGCTATAGCTAGTTGGCGCCATCCTCGCGATCCTAGTACTTATAGTTGGCTCGAGCTACCCATAGAACAAGCCAGCTCTTTCCTAGAAAACTATACTTTGTCTATTCCCTTAACACTCACACATTACGTTGCCAAAATAGTAGCTTACTGCCTAGAAAAGTACTCCCAGCTAAATACCTTGCTCCGCATGGGCAACTTGTTTGAACGTAAACAAACAGATGTATTTATAACCACTTTGCTCAGGACATCAAAAGGCAAGGACTTATCTGGCTTTGTTATTCGCGATACGCCACATAAAAGCATCACCCAAGTGGCAGAGTTATGTGAAATAGGTGCAAGGAACCTTCGTGAAGGAACAGATAAAGAAATGAAAAGTGTTCAAAGGCTTTTAGAAAACCTTCCCAGTTGGTTACTTACACCCTTAATAAACTTTCAAGATTTTTTTCAGTACACACTTAACTTACCACTAAACCGATTTGGCATCCCAAAAGATAGGTTTGGCTCAGTAATTATTAGTAATATTGGGGCTTTAGGTGTTAAAAACGCACTAATCCCTTTGTCTCCTTATGCAAGGTGTCCTATGATTATTGGTATAGGTAAGCCGTGTGAAACACCTATTGTTGAAAATGGCGTTATAGTAGTGAGAAACTGTGTTACGCTTAGCTTCACTGTAGATCATCGTTACGGTGATGGTGTGCATGGGGCACAGCTTTTGCAACGTTTCCAAAGAATTTTTTTAAATCCATATAAGCACCTGAATGTATTCAAGGTATAGAAATTGAACCTGAGACAGAAAATGCCTAGACGCTACTTCCAAACACTTACAGTGCATTGAACTACTGATTCAAAACCATATAGTTAGTTATCCACTGGCACTTCCCTCAAAAAAATTAAAAGGGGAATTCTTCACAGCTCAAGGCGTCAGCCATGTTACAGCCTTAAGAGAAGCTTTCTAGTTTACTTATTAGATGGAATGGGAATTACCTGTTATTGCTTTACGTACTATGGTGGTTATGCCACGTACCTTAGAAAACGTGGATGTAGGCCGACCTAGATCAAAACGGGCTTTACAAGAAGCCCAAAGCAGCGATAATCGCGTTTTATTGTTAGCGCAACGCGATCCTCAAATTGATGATCCTACGGGGGATGATCTTTACAATATAGGCACTCTTGGCATTATTAAACAAGTAATCCGTTTACCAGATGATACCTTGCAAGTTCTAGTTGAAGGTCGTGAACGGGTTTCAGTTGAGCGATATTATCTTGGCTCTTCTCTAAGAGCCAGAGTACACACTGTGTCTGAAATAGGGGCAAATCATAATGACGAAAAAGTTCGTGCTCTTATAGAGCAGGTAAAGTCTGCTTTTGAGCAGTATGTCCAGCAGAATAAAAGTTTGCGTCTAGACTCTTTTCATATAGAGAATCTGCGTGGTTTGCGTGAACCTAGTGCTTTAGCTGATGTTATTGGTAAGTATAGTACTTGGGAAGTTAAAGATAAACAAACCATTTTAGAAGAGGCTAATGTTGCTAAACGCCTTGAGCTACTTTACGGCTTTATAAATCGTGACATAGAGCGCTTTGATGCTGAGAAGCAAATAAGCGCTAGGGTCAAGGAGCAAATGGACTCTAATCAGCGTGAGTATTACTTGCGTGAGCAGATGAAAGCAATCCAAAAAGAGTTAGGCAACGAAGAAACTATTAGTGAAGTTGAAGAGTTGAAAGCTCGAGTAGAAGAAAAAAATCTACCCGAAGAAGCTCAGAAACGAGCCCTCAAAGAAATTGAGCGGCTTGAAAAAATGCCCGGCGGCTCCCCTGAAGCAACAGTTGTTCGCACCTATTTAGATGTTATTTTAGAATTGCCTTGGAGTGAACTTGATGATGAGCTTCTTGATATTAACCATTCAGAAGAAGTTCTAAATGAGGATCACTATGCTTTAAAAGAACCTAAAGAACGTATTTTAGAATTTTTGGCTGTTAGGCAGCTCATTCAGGACAAAGAAGACATTGATTATAAAGCACCAATTTTGTGTTTCGTAGGTCCCCCCGGTGTTGGTAAAACTTCGCTAGGTAAGTCCATAGCTAGAAGTTTAAACCGTAAATTTGTTCGCATGAGCTTAGGTGGTGTGCGTGATGAAGCAGAAATTCGTGGCCACCGCCGTACCTACATTGGTTCTTTGCCCGGACGAATCATTCAAGGCATGAAAACAGCAGGAACTATCAATCCCGTCTTTTTGCTTGATGAGATTGACAAAATGACTATGGACTTTCGTGGTGACCCCTCTGCAGCTCTTTTAGAAGTACTTGATCCTGAACAAAATGTGGGCTTTCAAGACCATTACTTAGAAATTCCCTATGATTTATCAAAGGTTATGTTTATTACCACTGCTAATAGTCTAAGCCCTATCCCGAAACCCCTTCTAGATCGCATGGAAGTTATTCAGATACCAGGCTACACTTTAAATGAAAAAATAGAGATAGCTAAGCGCTATCGTTTACCTAGACAGATAAAAGACCATGGTTTGGAAAGTAAACTTCTGCTTGATGAAAGTGCCATTCGCAAAATCATTACTGAGTATACTCGTGAAGCAGGTGTGCGTAACCTAGACCGCACTATAGCTAAGGTAGCTCGTAAATCTGCCAAAGAATACTTAGATAAATCTTGGAAGGGGTTACTTCAACTTGATGAGGAAAAAGTACGTGAACTTTTAGGAGTACCACCTTACCGCGACAGTCAAGCTGAAAAGGAGCAGCAAGTAGGTCTAACTCATGGTCTAGCATGGACTTCTGTTGGCGGAGTCACTTTAGATATTGAAGCTATTGCTGTTTCAGGTAAAGGTAAGGTGAATCTTACTGGTCAACTTGGTGATATAATGAAAGAGTCTGCCCAAGCAGGCATTACCTATTTGCGTAAGCGCAGCGCAGATTTTGACATCCCCAACGATTTTTACGAAAATAGTGATTTACACGTACATGTATTAGAAGGAGCTACCCCTAAAGATGGTCCTAGTGCAGGCATCGCCATGGCTACTGCTGTAGTAAGCGCTCTAACAAATCGTCCTGTACGTGGTGACATTGCCATGACAGGTGAAATAAGTTTGCGTGGCAGGGTCTTACCTATTGGTGGTGTTAAGCAAAAACTCCTAGCAGCACACCAGTCAGGAATCAAGCATGTAATTATCCCTCAAGCAAATGAAGCCAACTTAGAAGACGTACCAGAAGAGATTCTAGAAGATTTAACTGTAACTACTGTTGAAGATTTTGATGAAGTCATAGACCTTATGCTTTTGAAAAAACCCCCAAAGCCTCAAGAAGACACCTTCATGCCACCACCAAGTGAGGAAGCAAATATAACTAGTACTACTAATTCCGTGTCTGTCTCTTAGATAGCAAAAGGTTTTTTGTAAAGATGATTTACAACAAAGATTCCTTCTCACATAGTTTAAGGACTTACAATACCCGTAGTCCTACTACAAAGTACTCCTTTTGTTTAGCCCTGCTGCTCGAGTAAAGTAAAAATCTTTTGCCACATCTGGCATCAGGGCCATAAAGCGCGTAGGGATAGCATCAAAGGTGCCATAATAACGAGACCTTACTCGTTTAGCTAATGCAATTTTGGCAATGCGCCCTGCAACCTTTTCTGGCTTAGTAGCAGTAGCCTCACCCCACAAATTGCTGTTTGCAAAGTTGTTTAGGTATTCTGACCATTCATCATTGGAGTTTTTTGCGTTTGCTTGTAGGCTGGCTTTGGTTTGCTTTGCAAAAGGCGTCTTCATTGCTCCAGGCTGAATAACTACTACCTCTATACCAAAAGGCTTCAACTCTAGCCTTAAAGAATCCGATAGTGCTTCTAATGCATACTTTGAAGCTGAATAGGCTCCCATAAAAGGTGTTACTAGAAAACCATTGGTGGAAGTTACATTTATTATCCTGCCCCAACCACTCGAGCGCATCTGTGGACTTATGGCTCTAATAAGTTGCAAAGGCCCAAAGGTATTCACTGCAAATTGCTCTTCAATATCAGCTGCATCTTGGGCCTCTAATGCACCTGCCTTTAAGATGCCTGCTACATTTATAAGTAAATTAATGGTGTGTCCATTTTTATTAATAGTTTCAAGGGCTCTAGCTATACTCCCTTTATTAGTAATATCAAGCTCCAAGGGGTATACGCCTTCTAAACTAGAAAGCGCTTCAGCATTAATATCAGCAGCATAAACAATTACCCCCTTAGCAAGTAATCTTTCAACAGTAGCTTTACCTAAACCACTAGCTGCACCCGTTACTAAAGCTACAGAGGCACGCTTTAAGAGACCTTCTTCTCGTAACCATGTCTCCGTTCTTTGCATTCCCTCCTTCAAAGATGTCTTAGCTTCAAACCCCAGAATATCTTTAGCCCTACTGAGATCATAACTAGCCTGACTAGTCATAACTCCAATCATCTCAGGTACCACTAAAGGATGTTTACGAATGGGGCCGGTTAAGGCGGCTACAGTTCTAGCACCACCTTTGACTAGCCATAAGGGCAAGCGACGTAACTGCTTACCAGACATGTTGGCGTAATAACCTAAAAAGGTGTTCCAATCAGTTTCTACCCCCCCAATGTTAAAAGTTTTTCCAGCAGCTTCAGGTACTTTACCTGCTGAGGCAAAAGCCTTCGCTACATCATCTATATAAACAGCATTAAGTTTATCCTCACCACTACCCATAATCATAGGTAATCCCTTTTTAATAATCTTAAAAGGTACCACTGTCCAAGATGGCGACTTAGGACCATAAATCATGGTAGGGCGCAAAATAACTAATTCAACCCCCTTTTCCTTTGCCAAAGACTTAGCAAATTTTTCTGCAGCAACTTTGCTATCACCATAAGGTTCTCCTACAGTCCAATAAGTTTTATCTTCACCAATTAATCCTTTGGTTACAGGGCCATATACTGCTATACTGCTTGCCAAAACTATACGCTTGACCCCAGAGGCACTAGCAGCTTTCATTAACTTGCGTGTTCCTTTAGCATTTACCTCATTAGCAAGTTTAGGTTTATTTGGCTTACCCATCCAAGCAGCCAAGTGGTATACTACATTAATCCCTTTGCAAAGCTTTCTTAAGCTTGAATCGTCTCTTACATCACCCAAAATGGCTTCAGCACCTATTAACCCCACTTGCCTAGCAGAGTTTTCATTGCGTACTAAGGCTCTAACAACAAGGCCTCTAGAGGTTAGTTCTTTAATAAGTGCTTGACCTAGCGAACCACCTGCACCAGTGATTGCTACTTTATTTTGTGAGTTTAATATTTGTTCTGACATTTAGACTTATTCTTTGCGGAATTTTTGAGCACGATATGAGTAGAGACACAATTAATCGCTTCTCTACCTGATATGCTGCTTGCTTCAAAAAGAATATTTACCGCCTTCACTTCCTTTAGTCAAATTAATAAAAATTTCTTTTGCTCTTGTTATTTCTTTTTCAGGCAAAAGGGACTCAGGTGGAAGATGAACCAAAAGTAGTTTATTTACACTAGCATCTTTAGCAACTTGAGCAGCCTGTTCAGCACTACTATGAGTAGGCAGGTCACCTGTTGCTTCATGAACTAATATGTCTGCTTCTTTCGCCAAGTGGGTAATCTTGTCACTTTTTGCCGTGTCGCTTGAATAAGCTAAAACACCCCCACCTTCTTTATCAATGATTCGCAAACCCATAACAGGAACGCCATGAGTACCCGGTGAAGCACTCACATGCCAATTATCGCTCTTATAGAAAATAATATCCTCTTCATAAGCAACTTCATGCCACTCTAGTTTTGGCATACTGCCAAAAACGGAAGTTTTAAAGGTACTTACTGCATCCACAAGGTTCTTAACCTGATTTAAAGCTGGTTTTATACCATAAGTAGGTAAATTACTTTTACGACCTGCTAACCATAGCTTTTGCAAGAGTAAGGGAAATCCACTAACATGATCGATATGTTCATGGGTAATAAAAATAGCCTCGAGCTTCTCAATATCTTGCAAACTAAAACCTGATTGCATAAGCCTTTGTAAAACATCCCCCCCACAGTCAACAAGAAGAAGCGAGCGACTGTTTTCAACTGCTAGCATAGTAGTGGTGCGCTCGGGATCACTGATGCTCGAGCCTGTACCTAAAAGATAGAGTGTAGCCATAACTAGTTACCTGCTTGTTCTTTATAAATGTTTGGCCTTGTAAAACCCTGCAACTGCACCAACTCTTCAGCACTTACTGAGACTTTTGTTGCCAAAGAATTTTCCTGAAGCTGTTCTAAATTACTGGCTCCAACTGCTACTGTGGCTACTGCAGGATGTGCTAAAGCATACTTTATAGCAATATGCGTTTTAGTACGTTTTTCATCAGCAAGGTCTTCAAGTCTTTTCCGCACCTCAGCAATCTCATCTGCGGTGTACCCAAGGTATTCTTTTGGTTCTTTAGCTATTAACAGTCCTCTTGCTAAAGCCCCCCTTACCACAACACTAACTTGATTTTTATGTAAAAAATCCAAGCAATCTTTTTCCGGCCTTCTGTCTAGCAAACTATATTGCATCATCACACTAGCTATGCTAGCGTGCCTAACGTATTCACGAATCACACTAGGACGAATAGATGAAATACCATAGTAACGAATCCACCCTTCTTGCTTAAGCTCTTCAAAAGCAGTAATTACTTCTGCAATAGGGTCAGCTATAGTACCGCCATGTAACTGATAAAGATCTAAATAGTCACTCCGTAAACGCTTTAGGCTTAAGAAAATAGCACTCTTTATATACTCTTTGCTAGGATTCCAATCCCAGGTAGTGCCATCTTCACGCCAAACATTACCTACCTTACTAGCTAGAATAACCTGGTCACGCATTCCCTTAAATGCTTTACCAAGGGTTATTTCATTTTCCCCTTTATCATAAAGGTCTGCAGTATCAAAAAAATTGATGCCTAAATCTAGTGCTTTATGTAAAAGTTGAGAGTTTTTATTATGATCTAGGCTTAATGACATACAGCCAAAACCAATTTCACTTACTGTTAACTCCGATGTGCCTAACTGCTTATAAATCATTTTTGGGTTTCTAGCTGAACCCTACGCCTTTCTGAAAGAGCCACAAGACGCTCTTGCATATCTAAAATTTCTTGGCCCTCATTGGACTTAATACGGTAGTAAACACCATCTTTATTAAGTTCGCGTGCCTTAACACTGTCCTGCAAGCAAAGGTTTAAAATCTCCATTACTTTATTTTTCAAGTGAGGGCTTTCAATAGGAAAAATAGCCTCTACCCGACTATTCAAATTGCGTTGCATCCAGTCAGCCGAACCTAGATGTATATTTTCTGCACCATCATTGTAAAAGTAGAAAACACGAGAGTGTTCTAAAAAACGTCCCACAATACTACGCACCCTTATATTTTCACTAACCCCAGCAACACAAGGGTGCAAGCAACAAATACCTCTTACGATTAAGTCTATTTTCACACCTGCTTGTGAGGCACGATAAAGAGAACGAATGACCTCAGGGTCAACCAGTGAATTCATTTTAGCTAAGATTCTTGCTTCCTTACCAGCACTAGCATTAGTAGTTTCACGTTCAATAGCCTCAAGGATCTCTTTTCTTAAAGTTCTTGGTGCCACCCACAATTTACGCCATGTACCCTGTTTGGAAAAGCCAGTCAACAAGTTAAAAAGTTCTGAAACATCAGCACCAAGCTCTTCGTCGCAAGAAAGAATTGATAAATCAGTGTAGAGCTTACTAGTGCTAGGGTTATAGTTGCCTGTGCCTAGGTGCACATAACGGCAAATACCAGTTGCTTCCCGACGCACAATTAATAAGGCCTTACAATGGGTTTTCAGGCCTACAAAACCATAAACCACATCTACACCTGAGCGTTCTAGCTCGCGTGCCCACACTATGTTGTTTTCTTCATCAAAACGAGCTTTAAGCTCTACTAGGGCAGTAACATGTTTGCCATTGCCAGCAGCTCGAGCAAGCTCCCTAACCACCGGAGAATTCTTACCTACACGATAAAGTGTTTGTTTAATAGCTAAAACATTAGGATCATCAGCAGCCTGTTCAATTAACCTAAGCACTGCATCAAAATTATGAAAAGGGTGATGAATAAGAATATCTTGTCTAGCTATAGCCTCAAAAACGTCTATAGTGCCACGAAATTCACTTGGCAATCGAGGTGAAAAGGGTGTGTAGCGTAACTTAGGAATGTCTAAACTGGCTAACTCCATAAAAGCACCAAGATTGAGGTAGCCATTAAGCTGATAAACATCTTCAGGAGCAAGGTTTAAATTTCTGCGTAAGTACTCCTGCCATTCCTTTGGCATGTCACTAATAACCTCAAGTCTTACTTCATCTCCCCAGCGACGTTTGCGTACTTCATCTTCAATAACTTGCAATAAATCATCAGCCTCATCTTCTGCTAATTCAATATCAGCATTACGAGTAATGCGAAAAGAGTAAGCACGGAGCACCTCATAACCTGTGAAAAGTTTATAGGCATTAATTTTTATAATGTCCTCAGCAAGGACAAAACGATAATGCTTATTGTCTTGAGCAGGCAAAGCCAAAAAGCGTGATAGTACGCTAGGAACCTGCACTATAGCAGTTTTAAACTGGTTGTCAGTAGGATCTTGCAGTTCTACTAATAATGAAAAGCTAAGGTTAGGCAAGCGTGGAAAAGGATGGCCTGAATCAACCGCTAAGGGAGTAAGAACTGGAAAAAGTGATTCATCAAAATAACTGTTTACTACCTCTAAATCTGTTTTTAAAAGTTCTGCTACAGGCTCGAGCACCACACCATAATCTCTCAGTTCAGGTAAAATGACTTCATTAAGGTGTTTTCTGTGCCTTTTAAGTAGCGGATGTAAACGCTGCGAGATTAACCTTGCCTGTTCTAAAGGAGTGCGCCCATCAAAACTGTGCTCACTAATTCCTGCAGCAATTTGCTCCTTAAGGCCAGCATAGCGAATCATCATAAACTCATCTAGATTGTTGCTAAAAATAGCTAGGAATTTTAATCTTTCTAAGAGGGGGTTATCTGTGTCTTCTGCTTCCTCGAGCACTCTCTCATTAAACTGTAGCCATGAAAGTTCGCGATTAAAGTAAAGCTTGGGATCGTGCAGATCAACACTAGGCATAGTATTTAATATAACAAAATTCGGATTTCTCCAAATTTTTTAAGAACCAAGAGTTTGAAGTATAAATTTATTTTTTATTCTTAGCAAAATCCTCAAAGACGTTAATGTCTATAGGCATATGCTGCTTTTTAGCCTTTGCCCCACGAAAATCATCATTGCTAAGCTTGCTTGAAGGTTTAGTGTGCAGGTTTTTCTCAATAAGCCTATCATCAAAACCATCATAATTTTTCCTACTGCTGTAGTTTGACCGCTGTTTAGACGATAATCTCAGAGGTTCAGGCTCAGAATGGAATCTTCTAGAAGAGATCCTAGAGTTACCTGTTCGTGAAAAGGAGTGTTGCCGCCTATGTCTATAGCTATCATTACCCTGGGAACTTTTAGTACTATTTGCCCTTGCTCCCTTTTGCAAAAACCGAGAGGCAGCCTTTGCTTTTAGATTGGCCAAGCTCTTTACTTTAGGTAAAGGCAATGAAGTAGTTGAGTTCGCTGTAATAACTAACCAAACAATTAGTACTATTATAACTGTTGCAAAGTAGATAAGTAAGATAATAGTGACTAAAGGGTCAAGAGACATAACTTAATCATTATGCCTTATTTTTAAGCTAAAGTTCTATATAAAAAATTTACTGTGTCCCTGATTCAAATTACTGCTCTTACAGGCCTACCCAAAACCATTGATGATAATCTTGGTACTGTATTCCTGTTTCGCAGGCTCTCTAATGAGATACCTCTATGGGCCATCACCGTGGAACTCATGGCCATCTCCAACTTTAACAGCAAGAATGTAGGGAAGCAAGTGTTTGATACCTACCCATATTGCTAATCTATAGGCAGGTATCAATAGATTTTAATTTGCTGCAAACGCCCACTTTACTAGGCTTTAATTAGTTGAGGTGCTAACCTCGTCATGTGCTGCAGAAAGTTGCGTGATTAGCTCGTCAGTAGACTCTAAACCTATTTCCAGCTCTGTGGTACTACCATCTTTTTTGATGATGAAGTGAGGAGTGGAAGGTGGATTAGTAATAGAGCGACCAAACTCATCAACTAGCTTACGTATCAAATCTTGACTAGCTACTGCAAATATAAAATCAAAGCCTTCTCGCTCGGCATACTGAGCTAATTGCTCATTAGGAATATTACCCTCAACACTTAAAGCAATAAAAACATACTCTTGCTCTTCTTCACTAAGCTCTAAATTATTTAGTTCTGACCTAGCTGCCATTACATTATTGAGCTGACGACGACAATTTGAGCACCAAGTTGCCATTGGCTCAACAAAAACGGTTTTACCTTCAAATCCAGAAAGAGTAAAGCTTTCTCCTGTACTAGCGTTCACAAGTTCTATATTCTGCCACATTGCTTCAGCAGTGGATTCACCTTCAGCAAGGGTAAAAACTCCTAGAGAAAAGCATAAAGTTGCAAGTACAAACCTAGCAATCATAAAAAATCAACTCCTTTGTAAGAAATCATTAGGCTTAAAATACCTTGAGAAGCTTATCATAAAGTGTCAATAGGGTAACAAAAATCCTCAAAAAATTATGCTAGATAGCATAAATTATTCACTGCATTTATCCTTACAATAAAGTATATGAATATGTATACGATTTTGACGTACTCCCCTGTCTAAAGATTTGAGCCTTCGCTCAAACTTTTTTGCCAAGGCAAAAAAGCAAGGGATTCTGAGGATTCAAGCAACAAATGCGGGTTCCCGTCTTACTTCGTCTAATCCGAGCGATGACGCCCCATCGCTATAAATGTTTAGAGCTGCATTTTCATCTCTATCATTAACGTTATTACACTGCTTACAACGCCAACGCCTATCAAAAAGCTCTAATTCATTATTTATAAAACCACAATGGTGACAAGTTTTAGAAGAAGGGAAAAATCTATCCACATAGTGAACAACTTTATTTTTCTTCTTTGCTACATATTCAAGAATGCTTAGAAATTCACTAAAGGCCAGATCTGATACTTTACGACCCCACATTCTTTGCATACCTTTCAAATTCAGATCTTCAAAGAAAAGATAATCAAATTCATTAGTTAATTTATCAGAAAGCTTAAAAAACCAATCCCGTCTTTTGTCAGCTACACTCTCATATACATTAGCAAGAGTATATTTACAAGCACGTTTATTGGAAGAACCTTTCTGTTTCTTGCTGAATTTTTTACTAGCTTCTTTTACTTTGTCCAAGCTTTGCTTCAAGAACAGTGGTGACTCTATCTTTTGCCCATTTGAGCAAGTTAGAAATGTTTTTAACCCAAAGTCAAAACCCGCTATTTTACCAGTCGTGGTCACACTCTTTGGAATCTCTAATTTGGCTGACAAATAAACAAAAATTTCACCTTTACCATTGCGTTTTACAGTTAGGGTCTTAACTTGACCTAAAATTTCACGAGATTTATGGAAAGAAAAAACATGTTTACCAATTCTTATTCGGTTACTAGTTATTAATTTCCAACCTGCTTGCTTTAGAGTGAATGATTTATACTTACTAACCTTGCTAAAACTTGGAGGTGCACTCTTAACACCTCTTTTTCGATTATTGAAAAAAAGTTTATAGCCTTTGTCTATTCTTTCGGTTATGTCTTGTATGGCTTGAGAACCTACTGCACTCCAAAATTCATACTTAGGTTGCTCTTTCAACTTGGTTATATGCTTTTGGAGCATATATTTATGCAAGCCTTTATTATAAAGCCTATAGTAGCGTCTATGTAGTGCTATACAGTGATTATAAATAATGCCAGACACATTAATTAAGTCATGCAAATACTTCTCCTTTTTAGGATTAGTTCTATACAACTTAAACTTGTATGCCTTACAAATAATCACTATTTTATTATATAATAGCCAGTTATATAATGTCAATATGGATAGATGGAAAACTTCAAGCACCTGTGTATACAATTTGAGCTACCACATTATTTGGTGCCCCAAATATAGAAGGTCTGTGTTAGTGGGTGATGTCAAGGAAAGACTTAGTGAGTTAATAGATCAAAAAGCTAATGAATTAGAAATAGAGGTTGCAGAAAAAACTATTATGCCAGATCATGTGCACTTATTTGTCAAAGCTAAACCTACACTAGCCCCACATTATATCGTAGGACAAATAAAAGGTTTATCCAGTAGGGTTTTAAGACAAGAATTCCCAAAACTTAAATCTAGGTTACCTACATTGTGGTCTAGGTCGTATTATATTGATAGCGTTGGGAAATTAAACGAATATACAATTCGGAAATACATTAAAAATCAAAACCAATCCTAACCAAACTAAATTTTTCTTAAAAAAATTCTTAAAAATTCATCCCACGGCTGAAGCACGTGGGCTTTCTTTTTAAGCCTGCCCACCGTAAGTCTTGTGAAATAATATGGAGAATAATGACTTATCTAAATGGTGATTAATAATAGGCAAGAATTGGCTCGAGCAAGAAGCATATCTTATATCAGTTACAACCACGTTCCAATGCTCGTTGACTGAAGCAGTCTTCATCAACATCTACTCCAAATTTTACATCATCCATAATTACTACTGTTTTCTCCCCTTCTTTAAGCAAGTTGACAATTTCAATATGAGTGGGCATGAAGAGGCCATCAGAATCAATGTATTCAGAAAAAACTATGCTCCTTACCACTTGCTCGCGTTGATCGTAATAAAGGTACTCTAAAGGACGGTAGCTATTTTGCCTATCTGCTGTGAGTACTACCTTACCATAGGGCGTAGGTGCTAACTCTGCAGGAATTAGCGTAATTTCAATGGTATCTTCACTTTCTGCAGTAATCTCGGCAGTGTAATCTTCCTCGAGGTCACGTCCACTAAGATCATTGTAAGATACATCTGATCCCAAGAAGCTATCATTACGTCCGCTTGGTGGCAAGCGAAGTACACGCTTTAGGCGAGGGTTAAATAGATAAAGGTTATCGCCATCTTGCAAGAAAGCTGTACCTGCATCACGGGAAGGAGCAATTACATAAATAAGACCTCGTTCTTCACCATCACCTACTGACTCTATAGCAAACTCCTTGTCATCTTTATCAGGACGGACAACTGTCATAGTAACTTCCATGCTAACTGTTTGTCCGCCACGTTGTGAATCAATAATAGTATCTAGGATTTCCTCAGCAGTTTCTTGGGCAAAGGCAAAAGCAAGCAAAAGTGTAGTTAAAATTAGAAGTTTTTTCATAAAACACCTCCAAAGGGTAGTTTTCATACATTTGGTTACCTGAATTAACAACAGGTAGTAATTTATGATTTTAATAGTAAGTACCTAATATGCAAGTAAGTACTTACTTGCATATAGCTTAAACCTCACTACCATCCTTGTCAAGAGTTATTCTGCTCGCATAGCCTTAGCAGGATTCATTCTAGCTACTTTTCTTGCTGGTGCTAGCAGTGCAAAAATAGCAGCAAAGGCAATAGTAGCAGCAGTATAAAGAATATAAATAGGTTTATTAGCAGTGTACATCTCCTCACCAAAACCAAAGTCTGCAAAGGTTTCTACTGTTGCAGCAAAGAGTGCTCCAAAAATGTTTTTGACACTAAAAAGCCATGTTAGGCTATAACCAAACACTAAGCCAACTAGCCAACCCACTAAGGTGGCAATTATGGCTTCTAGCATGACTAGTACCGCTAACTTAGGTGGAGAAATACCAATAGCCCCCATCATGCCAAATTCACGAGACCTTTCTATTACACTGACAAAGAGAGTACTAGTTACAGCTAGTGCTGCAAAAATTGCAAAGAGAATGCCAATAGGAATCATCTGTACACGATTAGCATCTAACATTTTATTCATTTCTCCCATAAGTGTGCTCAAGCCATAAATTTCTACACCTTCATAATCTACAAGAGCAGTAGCAACTTTCTGAGCAACATTATCTTCTTTACCTCTGGTAATATCTAATGCTACTGCAGTAGCATTGTCTACACCCGTTAGCTTCTTTGCATCATCAATATGGATAAGTACAGTAGTTTGATCTAAAGCTGCTACATTAGTATCTACTACCCCCACTAAAACTAAGCCTGTTGCCTGTGCTCCTGCTAAAGAAGAGGCGTCTAGGGCCACACGCTCACCCAAGCGTACATCTAAACGCTCTGCCAAACCTTCTCCTAATACCACCTCACCACGAGTTTCTAGCATACGCCCATTACTTAATTTACTAGGAATATTGCTAACTGCAGGCTCTAAAGCTGGGATAATACCACGCACCATGACATTTTCTGAAGTATAAGCAGAGCGAAGCAAGCCAAAGAGCTCGAGCCGAGGAACCGCTTCTTTCACACCACTTACCGCTCTTACTTCATCTACAAAATCTAGTGTAGGCAAAGCATTTTCGGGATCAGGATCATCTTGATAAGCAGGGGTAGTGATCAAAGCAGGGGCTTGAATATAGCGAGCCTGATTGGCTATTAAAGAGTCATTTTGCCCATCAGTCATACCCCAAAAAAAGACTGTAGATAAAGATGCATAGGCTACCACAATTATCAGTAAGGTGGTACGACGCTTTTGTCGCCAGACATTCCGCCAAGCCAGCTTGAAAAGTGTATTCAAAAGTAACTCCTATTCAAAAACATATTAACAGTTGTTAGTCCTATAACATAATAAGAATTTTTTGAGGTATAGTTTTCTTCTTTTGTAATAACCATTACACTTACCATCTCAACTCATTTTTAGGATCAATAAAGTCCACTATTAGACCTCAGCAAATACTTCTGTAACCTCTACTTTAAAACCTAATAGCAATACAGAATCTGCCACCTCATCTTTGCCAAACTTTCCATGAACCTCATAAACATCCGCACCTGTTGGCAGAATAAATACTGTGATGGTTTCATTTATGGGGTTGACTAACCAGTATTCTGGTATGCCTGCTTTGGCATATTCAACTCTCTTTACTTCTGTATCTCGTTTAGGATCATCTGGGCTTACTACTTCCATTACCAAGTCTGCACCTTGCCAATAAGTTTGACCTATCCTGTGGTGATTTTCTTTAAGCGTAAACAGGATATCTGGTTCACGGAATTTGCCTTCCCAAAGCTTTACTTTTAAAGGTGCAAATATAGCCTCTCCAAGTTCATTATTTAACAGGAAAGCAGATAAAGCCTTGTATAAATAGGCAACAGTTAGCTGATGACCATAGCTAGGCATAGGTAATACCTCTATAACTCCTTGGGAAAACTCTACAAGGTGGTTGGTATTTAAATCTAAATACTCACCCTCGGCCCAGTGGCCTTGATTTGGAAACAGTTTAGCTATACCCCAAGTCGGTTCACCGACTTGGATAGGTATATTAGTAGTAAGAGTAGTGGGTATATTGGCAGACCTCATTGTCTAAGTTTAGCATATAGGTGTCTATAAAAGGGAAAAAGCAATTCCCAGAAAGAAGCCTCCAAGGTTTTAAAAATCTCAGAGGTTTGGGTAACCATAGCTAGCAACAAGTATCCAAGGTATCCTCACCAAGAACTTTAAGGTTGCTGTCTCATTCTTATCTAATTGCAATCCATCTATAGCAGGGGTATTGCTTCCTAGCACATCTGTACTATCTACTAGCAATACATGTTTTACACTTGCTGCAGGTGTGCAATTGGTATTGTCAGTACCGAAACTGGTGTCCTCTGAACCATCTATTAGAGTTGTCGCTTGGGAACAGCAGGAAACTTTGGACCTTACGAGAACACTGCAACTGCTTCAGCAACTACTCCTGATGGTAGTACTGTTGATGATGACTCACAAGACGGCACAAACCCTGATCTTACGGATGGTGCTGGTGGACCCCCTGATGGTGATCCAACTAATGATGACGGCCCAACACCTGTTACCTTCGTTCCAGCAAGCAGTATAAACTTGCTAAAAGAACAGGCAATAGTCCCCGGTCCTAGTGCCAATCCTAGTGATTGTGCAACAGCAACCCTCCTACAGGGTTGCTTTTTTTGTATAGGTACCAGATCCTTTCCACTAGATTATGGGGGTAATTTGAACTGTGGTTTAATAATGTCTATTATGACTAGTAAAGTTGTTATTCCTGGAGGAAGAGGTTTTTTAGGATCTTCACTAGCTAACTATCTTGTTACTAAAGGCTATGAGGTAATTATCCTCACCCGCAAACCACGTAGGACCCAAGGACCAATTCAAGATGTTTTTTGGGATGGCAAAACTTTAGAAGAGTGGGCCCAAACCTTTGAAGGTGCTACAGCAGTGGTTAATTTAACTGGTCGTAGTGTTAACTGCCTTCCTACAGCAAAGAATAAACGTGAAATTATTGAATCAAGAGTTGATTCAGTAAATGTGGTAGCCCAAGCCATAAGTCAAGCCAATACTCCACCAAATGTTTTGGTTCAAGCTAGCTCACTAGCTATTTATGGTGATACTCAGGAAACCTGTACTGAAGAGTCCGCACATGGGCAAGGGTTTGCTACAAGGGTATGCGAGAGTTGGGAGGGAACACTCGAGCAAACAAATCTACCAAATACTAGGAAAGTGGTGCTGCGGATAGGTTTTGTCCTTGGGAGTGGCGGGGGTGCACTAGGGCCATTGGCAAACCTAACAAAACGTTTCTTAGGTGGGCAAATTGCCAGTGGTCAGCAATATATTAGCTGGCTTCATATTGAAGACTTAAACAGAATGATATTGTGGGCTATAGAATCAGATAAAGTGCAAGGAGCATTTAATGCCACAAACCCAAACCCTGTAACCAATGCTGAATTCATGCAAACTCTTCGCTTGGTTCTTAATCGCCCTTGGAGTCCACCAATTCCTGCATGGGCTGTACGCATTGGCGCGGTTTTTATGCGAACAGACGCTAGCCTTGCTTTAACAGGCAGAAAGTGTGTGCCTGAAAGGGCACAAGCCATGGGGTTCAATTTTCACTATCTAGACCTTCAAAAAGCACTACACAACATCACTTCACTTAATTATTGATAAGGGTTTATATGAGAATTTCTGAAAAAGCCGCTGACCTCTTTTTTGAACTTACTTGGTCACTGCAATTTTTTGCGAACCAAAAACTAAAGATTCTTCCAGATATCAAAAACTTGCAAACATATATTGATTGCAAGTTAGAAAAAAAGATGCAGGTGCGTAATGCACTTTATAAGAATATTGACTTAATAGATGCCTATAATAAAGAGAACCCTGACAATTTTTCAAAAGACAAATTGGCAATGGTGACTCAATGGAAAAATTTCTTGTCTGGTGACTTCTATATTGAGCGTCTGCTCAAAAAGCATGCAATTTTTATTTCTAGTAAGAATGATCAAGCATATGCTGTCTTAGCACTCTACAATTCATTTGATGAGATAATTGATTCTAGATCACTTCCTACTTTGGTAAAAACAGTTCTTTTACCTTTTAAGGATAAAATTATTTATGACGGCCTTTTTGAGAGCTATAAATTTATTTTTGGACGCGGGATTTCTTCAGATTTAAAAGAAATTTACATGACTGCTAAGCAGAATAAGCGGATTATTGATAGTTTTTCTGCAAGCTTACAATCATCTGAAACTGACAAGTACCAAGGGAATATCAAAGATCTATATCCAGAAATTACAGAGATGCTAGTAAAAGCAAAGAAGTTACGTGCAAAAGCTGATTTACCAGCAATTATTAGTCCGGCATTTTCTCTTACCAAAGCAAGTTTAGAGCTAACTCAGTCTGCTGCTTCAAACCCTGATGATCTAGATTTACTCTGGGAAATCTTAAAAAAGGTCCAGCGTGCTATTAACAAGGTCGAAGATACTTTATACCGGTCTGAACATTAGTTAAAATTTGGCTTCCTTAACTTACATTCTTATGCCAACAATATTAACAAATTTGATTCTCCTGTTAATTGGCTACCTTATAGGTGGGTTCCCCAGTGCTGTTTTGTTAGCAAGGTTTAAGGGAGAAAACGTTTTTAAGGTGGGCTCGAGCAACATGGGTGCTATGAATGTAGCTCGCAACCTTGGCTATGGCCTAGGAATTTTAGTGTTAATACTTGATATTGGCAAAGGTGCCCTAGCAGCTTACCTAGGCTCACTTTTTTCAGCAGAGGCTACTTTAAGTGCAGGACTTGGTGTAGTGCTAGGTCATTTGTGGTCTCCTTATGTAGGTTTCAAAGGTGGTAAAGCTCTTTCTACTACCTTTGGTGCTTCACTGATCCTTTACCCTCTAGCAGCCCTAGTAATATTGGTTATTTTGATGCTGGCTATTTTACTGGCAAAGGGTGTGGCTCGAGGGGTGCTTTTGGCTTCACCTTTTTACCCTTTGAGCGTATTCTTTACTAATGAGAGCATAGCAGCTACGATTACTGCTTTGCTCATAGCTTCTTTAGTAGTATTCAAGCACTTCCCTGAACTTAAAAACTACCTGAGAGCGAGTACAACACATCGAGAATAGCCTACCTAATCCCAGAACAATCTTATAAAGGTCAACCAGCATTCTTCCTACAAAAAACAGAACTACCTTGCAGAAGCACGATTATCATACCTTATATTCTGTTAAGAATATAAAGGTTTTATTTATAAAATAAAGCTTGCCAAGCATCAATAAAATCAAGCCTAAGCACTAGACCACTTGAAAAGTTATCATTTACATCAGGAAAACTAGAATCTGTAAGAGTATATCCTAAAGAAAGCCACAAGGGCTCGAGCAATTGTGCTTTCACCTCAAAAGTCGCTCCCCAAGCACTAGAATCTCTACCGGGTTGCCATCTATAATGACCATAACCACCTAAACCTAAGGTTGTTGCGTAAAAATCTAAATCAAGGTCAAGATAGTAAATGCTGCCGAGGCTAAGCTGGTAGATGCTATTATCACTCTCATCAATATCCATACGGTATGCAACACTAGGGCGCAGTTGTAGTGCATTACTAACTACATAAGCTAAAGCCAACTCACCCTCGAGCAAGTTCTTTTCGCTAGCAGCACTGCTGTTTTCAACATGAGTAAGGTTATGATAAGTAAGAATATTAAAAGCTGATCCCCTATAAGCGTAGCCTATATTGGCACGACCATTTAGTTCTGGAGTAACTTGATAATTAGCATTAGCAGAGACAACCTGATTTTCAGTAAGCTGACCACTTGCGCCAGCTCGCAGAGTTACTTTGTTATCACTCTCTGATGGTATAGAAATCTCACTACCTATAGTAGCATTAAAAGTCGAGTTATCGTAACGTAAAGCAAATCCAAACGCTGCTTCACTTTCCTCGCTGTCTATATCTCGCTCATAGCCACCACTAAAATCAGTAGAAAGCTCACTTGTTAAAGGTAGCGGGACTACAACTCCAAAACGGGCTCTGTTACCTTCTCCACTAGCTGTAGGTAGCTTATAATCTAAAGACAGGTTAGCATCTCCAATACGTTGATTGAGACCAATAATTCCTACAACCTCATTATCCCAAAGATAACTTACTGAAGCATCAGCCGAAAGATTTTCATCAATCTGATAGTTTGCTGTTACATCACTACGGGCTTCTTCGTCAGCGTTAAAGGGTTGCGCGTGGGTTAAATTTACAGAAAGGTTATCACTTCTATATAAACCCCTTATAATTCCATTGATAACCTCTTCTTCCCAGTTATAACCAAGACCTGCTCCTAAACCAAAGTCATCAAAGAAATGTTGTTCATAGGCTAGTGAAGTCAAATTATAATCATCAAAAACAGCATTATGTTCTAGGGCTATCCAGCCATCAGAGAAAATATTATATGCTAAGCGACCACGTCCTTTAACTTCTTCCCGCTCAAGGTTATAGCTTAGACTTATATCACTTTCTATTCTATCAATATTGCGCTGTGCACTAGCTGCAACTGTAAAGGTACTTTCAAGCTCATCATCAACAAACCGTCCTATATAACCTAAGTTAGCTGCAAAGTTTTCGCTATTGTAGCCTAGTCTTGCACCAAATTCAAAATCATTATCTTTATTTAAATTGACAGCCCCTATACCAAAGGTAAAGTTACTGTTTGAATACTCTATTCCTCCACCAAAGGCAAAGGTTTCACGGGTAGCTTCTAAGGGGGCGTAATCTATTTGCAAACGTAAAGGGTTAAAGTTTTTATCACTAAACCATAATGCTTTAGACAAGATGATATTGCCTGTAAGGTAATCTATAGAGTAGTCCTTGTGACGCTCGAGCACTATTTCATCTTTACTAGTTAATAGCACTACCCGTTCACTCGAGCGCTTCACCGCTTCAGGAAGACTGTAAATACGAGTACCATCTAAATCAAAAACTGCTCTCTTAAGATCATCCGCTACTAGCGCTCCAAACCCTTCTATGAGCAAATTCTCTACTATTTCAACTTCAGCATGCAAACCCGTTAGGCTAGGAATACTACTAATTGCAGGTACATCAGGACTACTATCATAGTAACCAACATGTACATTTTCAGTGCTATAGCTAGCTGCAATACCATCAGCAGAGCGTCGAGCTGACTCAGCTTCATTACCACTACCAGTTACAGGAAAACGCTCTGTAGGCTCCACATCTTGCACTAAACCTCTTTCAGTATCTACCTCAAGGTCTGAGTCTGGTAGAATAGTAGCACCAACATCAGCTGCAATTTGTAAAGTACCTGCCCCAATAGGCCATTCGGCATAGCCTTGAGCAAAGCCTTCCATAGCAAGCTCACCATTTAATAAACGACCACTTATACTTAAATGATATTGATAGTAGCGGCTATTGGCTCCTAGTAGTAAAATACTACCACTTTTAATAACATCACCATAGGCAATTTCTATTTCTAGTCTTTCTACACTAGGCCTAGGCTCTAATTGTAACAAGGTATAGCCATTTTCATCAACAGCTAACTGATAACCGCTTATTAGTGGTTCTGCATCTTCTATGATAGGCTCCAAATTTGTATCTACTGTTATGTAGTTTTGTGAACCTATTAACTCATCAGGTAACTGCATACCAATCTCTATAGGCTTACGATTTCCAGCATTTATTTGTAAGGGTAATAGCTCTACTTCACCCAAATACCTTCCGGGGGCTAGAAACTCAGCATCTAAGTCAAAAACCTCTAGCTGATTAAATGGTACATCACCGAGTACTAGTATATCTCGCTCTGGTGTGCGAATAGTCAGAGTTGGTTCTGTTAAAGGAGCTAAATTATTTTGGTGCTCAAGGCGGTAGTTTATAGATCCTTCAGGCTCAGTTGGGAAAAGCCAATAAAGCCTACCTTGTTCATCTATAAATGGATCAGCAATATTTTGACCATTTAATTGGCTCGAGCCTTCTTCATAGGTAGATCCTTCAGGAGGTAAATGAGTAACTAGTGACATAGATAATTCTTCTAGTGCCTCTGTTACATTCTGACTTGAAAAGTTAATATCAACTTCAGAGAAACGAGCTTGTTTAAAATCAGGCAATTCTTGAGGAGCAATAGCCTCTGGCTTTCTTACTTTTATGCTAGCTTCAGAAGTCTGAGTTCCAAAATCACTTTCTAGAATTGCAGTATTAGTAATTACTTCTGGAGCATCTTCTTGTACAATGCCAGAAATATTAAACTCACGAACCTCACCTGCCTCCAGTCTAAAAGTTTTTTCTATATTCTCCCCTTGTAAACCTCCAGATAGCTTATCGGTAAGTGTTACCTTACCGATATTTCCTCCTATATTTGTTACAGTTATTATAAATTCAGCGCTATCACCAACATTTACAACTTCTTTTACAGCCTCTTTGTGAACACTAAAAGCGGCAGGTACTACAGGGGGCTCAATTAACAAGATAGTAGCTGTAGAAGTAGCTTCATGGCCCTCACTTTTCAAAGTAGCCTCATTAGCTATTTCTTTAGGGGCACCTTCTAGCACTTGGGCATTAAAGGTAAATTCTCTCTCCTCACCAGCAGCTAGGGTAAAGCTTTCAAAAAAGTCTTGGCCTTCTAAAAATTCTGGAAGGTTATCCTCAAGAGTAAAGTCTCGAGTAGCTTCACTAGCATTCTTAGCAGTAAGAATAAAAGTGACTATTTGACCTACCTCAGCCATCATTGGATCAACTTGTTTAATAAGAATAATTCTTGTGGGGTCAAGAACAATCGGTGGTGGTTTAGGTTTAGGCTGCAAACTATCCTGCTCAAAAGTTATAGGCGAACCAATGGTAACTGGTGCACAAGACTGTAAGTTGTTAACACCACTGCGTAAAATTGCGCAGTTTTCAATAGTCCCTAAAGCAGCACTAACTATCCTTGCAGAGATGTTAAAGCTCTGAACCTGTCCGGGTGTTAAAGCAATATTTTCATTTAGTGCAGCACCTTCTAAGCCATTAGGTAGGGCATCTACTATATTAGCTACACCAGAGCCTTCCCCTATGTTTTGAACAGTAATAGTATAGTTTATAGTCTCCCCTACCACAGCACTATTACGGTCAGTCACTTTGTTTAGAGTAAATTTAGCTGGTTCAGCACAATTGACTCCAACTATAGCCGAGGCTGAAGCTGTACCACCCTTACCAAATACTGTAGCAGTATTAACAATCTGGGTTTGGCTATTAGCATTCTCTAATACTTGAGCTTGCACCGTAAAGTTCCGTGACTCACCGGGATGCAAACCAAAGGTTTGTTGCAAGTTTTCACCAGCAAGAGTAGGTGGCAAAGCTTCTTGTAAGGTTGCCAAGCCCCAAGTACCTCCTACATTAGATACAGTTACATTGTAAGTTATAGTATCTCCACTACAAACACTACCTGAGCTTACTACCCGTTTATCAATTTGGAATCTTGGTGGTGTTACACAAGCAAAAGTATTATTCTCTAAGCGCAATCGACAATCTGCACGTAGGGCTATAGTATTAGTATACTGATATGCAGTACTAGGCACCATAAAAGTGAAATTATATATCCCTTGCTCGTCCAAATTATATTCTGACCACTGCAAATCACCAGAAACAGGTTGTTCACTTTCTTCACCATTTGGGCTACGCAAACGGAATAGGAGTTCAGAAGGTCCATCACCATCATATATGCCTATATTAGCTATTCGTCCTGTGTTGTTATGGACATTAAAGGGATTCTGCCACTCACCCCTAGCAATATTATAATTAGTTGCCATAGGATTCACCACAGGTTGATAGGGTTCTATAAAAATCTGTAAGGCGTTAGGATTACTTGTTTCAAAGGTGTAGATAAAAGCATTCTTACCTAGACCAAAAAAGCTCGAGCTAAGCACATACTCTCCAGATTCCAAAGTCCCACTGTAAAGTACATCACTGCGATGTGGCTCTACACCATAGCTTTTATTAGCTAAAACTTGCCCACTATCATTACTACTCAGAGAAAAACCTGCTTGAAGCTCGCCACGACCTTGATCATAGCGCTCATCACCTAATTCTCTGCCCAAGTTTTGCCACTCAGCACGATAATCATTAGGATCAAAACCTGGTGAATAAATCCCTAAGGTGACAGAGCTAGTCTCCATCACCATAATTGTTATATTTAGTTCATTACTTTCCCAATTTAGTCCGTCACCAACAACTATACCGGGGAATGATTGCTGCTGAGAAAAAGTTATAGCACTTAAAACCATCATTAGTAAAGTAATTAGAGCCTTTTTCATTATTGATTCCCCCATTCAAAGGTCGGATCTGTCATTGGTATCTCCATAGGAACATCGTAGGTAAACGTTTGTTCACCATCGACTTCTTCAAGTTCAAATACCTTAGTTTCTAGGCCCAATACAGGATCTAGCAATCTAATCTTATAAGGTACCGGCTCACTACTATTTATATGTAGTACTACTCTTACTCCTTCAGGTAAAGGTATAAGCTTCTTCTCTAATGTGATAGGCCCAAAAATCACCGTAGTGCGGCGCTGAGCGTCAATTGCACCTTTAGGGGCAATTAATGGGAAGTCGCTCACAGAAAGTCCATATATACTCACTTGATGCAAATATCCATCACCAATGCCTTGATAGTTTTCTCTTGGTAGATAAGGAGCTGTTAAAGCATCAAGCCTTACACTGGCTGTACCAACTGGTACAGAGCGGAACATATAGCTACCTCTAACATCAGTAACTGTTTGCCAACCATTACTTAAAACAACACGTGCACCTGGTAGTGGTATATCCTCATCAAAGTCATAGCTACCATCACCATCTACATCTAAGTAGACACGCCCTATCAGTACATTAGTACTTAGGTCAAATATTTCTTCACTTACTTTAATCTCAGCATTGGCTTCCACACTAACTTCAGCAGATCCTGTAGTATTGGTTCCCTTAGCTTCTACAAGATTATTGAGCAGCTTTGGAGCATTGAGGCCTATCAACAATTCATAAGTAATGGTAATCTTCTCACCGGCTGGTAACCGTACATCTAACCAAGTAAGTTGACCCTCTTTAGCAATAAACTCAACATCTTGAGGAGCATTAGAGACACTTATAGTAGCAGTACCTTCTACATAACTTGTACTTTGAGGTAAAGTATCAGTTATATCTACAATCAAATCTTCAACTTGATTATCACTAGTTATAATTACTGTATAAGGAACAATTTCGCCTATAGCGTAGATTCTTTGTGGAACATTTTTCTCTATGCGTAAAGCAATTTCACCCGGTTCTTTGGGCTCGAGTGTTACAGGAGTTGGTCTAGTATTATTAGTAGGATCACCATCATTGTCATTACTAGGATCTCCACCACCTACATCAGGATCTAAACCATGAACTGAAGTGTCATGAGTCTCATTTCCTGTTGGGTCTTTAGCTGAAGCCACAGCTGAATTATTGAAAGTAGTTTCATTAGCGAGTTGTTTACCATCTACAGTTAAAGTCACCAAAACTGTGCCACTTTCATCTACCCCCAAGCTATCTGTTCCTAGCAGTAAATTGATACTGTCCGAGCCATCATAAGCAGAATTAATAGTAAAGTCATCACTATCTATTCTTACAAAGGTATAGGAATTCCGCCCAAAGGTCTGATCTAAATCATCGCTTACTTGTATATTGTTTAAGGTAGTGTTTCCATAATTCCTTATGGTTATTGAGTATTTAATAGTGTAAACACCAGTACCTTCATTTAAAGTTAGCTCCTGTACATCTTTAGCAACACCTATCATAGGCTCTTGTAAAGGAGGGATAGTTTCTGTATCTGTATCAGTTACATCATCATCAGGATCATTAGGGTCACCCTTTGGTGGATTACCTGTTACTGTTGCTGTATTAGTTATACTCCCTGCATCCACATCTGCTTGAGTGATTATGTAACTTGCTGTGCAGATCATACTCTCATTGGGCTCTAGGCTGTCTTGTGGGCAAATTATGGTACTTAGGTTTGGTAGTGGGTCAGTTATGCTTATATTGTCTAGCGTTACATTACCAGTATTTATTACTGTGAAAGTATAGTTTACTGTATCTCCTACTGATAGACTAGTGTTGTTGCTTGAGTCCTTATCTATTTCTATGCTTGGTGCCTGCGTTACTATGACAGTTTCTGTATCTGTATCTGTTATCACGTTTCCGCTTGGTGTTTCGCTTCTTGTGGTTACTACATTTCTTATCTCCTCAGCATTTATATCTGCTAGAGTTGCTGTGTAGCTCCCTTGGCAAGTTACTACTTCACCTACTGCTAGGCTTTCACTACCATCATTTGCAAAGTTATTCCCGTTTAGTTCACAGCTTAGATTAGTTAGCAAGGGGTCACTTATCACTACTTCCTCTAGTGTTACGTTTCCTGTGTTGGTTGCTGTTATGGTGTAGCTTATTACTTCTCCTGCTGTTGTTATGGTGCTAGGAGTTGCTCTCTTGTTGACTTCTATATTAGGTGCTTGATCAGGAGGGATAGTTTCTGTATCTGTATCAGTTACATCATCATCAGGATCATTAGGGTCACCCTTTGGTGGATTACCTGTTACTGTTGCTGTATTAGTTATACTCCCTGCATCCACATCTGCTTGAGTGATTATGTAACTTGCTGTGCAGATCATACTCTCATTGGGCTCTAGGCTGTCTTGTGGGCAAATTATGGTACTTAGGTTTGGTAGTGGGTCAGTTATGCTTATATTGTCTAGCGTTACATTACCAGTATTTATTACTGTGAAAGTATAGTTTACTGTATCTCCTACTGATAGACTAGTGTTGTTGCTTGAGTCCTTATCTATTTCTATGCTTGGTGCCTGCGTTACTATGACAGTTTCTGTATCTGTATCTGTTATCACGTTTCCGCTTGGTGTTTCGCTTCTTGTGGTTACTACATTTCTTATCTCCTCAGCATTTATATCTGCTAGAGTTGCTGTGTAGCTCCCTTGGCAAGTTACTACTTCACCTACTGCTAGGCTTTCACTACCATCATTTGCAAAGTTATTCCCGTTTAGTTCACAGCTTAGATTAGTTAGCAAGGGGTCACTTATCACTACTTCCTCTAGTGTTACGTTTCCTGTGTTGGTTGCTGTTATGGTGTAGCTTATTACTTCTCCTGCTGTTGTTATGGTGCTAGGAGTTGCTCTCTTGTTGACTTCTATATTAGGTGCTTGATCAGGAGGGATAGTTTCTGTATCTGTATCAGTTACATCATCATCAGGATCATTAGGGTCACCCTTTGGTGGATTACCTGTTACTGTTGCTGTATTAGTTATACTCCCTGCATCCACATCTGCTTGAGTGATTATGTAACTTGCTGTGCAGATCATACTCTCATTGGGCTCTAGGCTGTCTTGTGGGCAAATTATGGTACTTAGGTTTGGTAGTGGGTCAGTTATGCTTATATTGTCTAGCGTTACATTACCAGTATTTATTACTGTGAAAGTATAGTTTACTGTATCTCCTACTGATAGACTAGTGTTGTTGCTTGAGTCCTTATCTATTTCTATGCTTGGTGCCTGCGTTACTATGACAGTTTCTGTATCTGTATCTGTTATCACGTTTCCGCTTGGTGTTTCGCTTCTTGTGGTTACTACATTTCTTATCTCCTCAGCATTTATATCTGCTAGAGTTGCTGTGTAGCTCCCTTGGCAAGTTACTACTTCACCTACTGCTAGGCTTTCACTACCATCATTTGCAAAGTTATTCCCGTTTAGTTCACAGCTTAGATTAGTTAGCAAGGGGTCACTTATCACTACTTCCTCTAGTGTTACGTTTCCTGTGTTGGTTGCTGTTATGGTGTAGCTTATTACTTCTCCTGCTGTTGTTATGGTGCTAGGAGTTGCTCTCTTGTTGACTTCTATATTAGGTGCTTGATCAGGAGGGATAGTTTCTGTATCTGTATCAGTTACATCATCATCAGGATCATTAGGGTCACCCTTTGGTGGATTACCTGTTACTGTTGCTGTATTAGTTATACTCCCTGCATCCACATCTGCTTGAGTGATTATGTAACTTGCTGTGCAGATCATACTCTCATTGGGCTCTAGGCTGTCTTGTGGGCAAATTATGGTACTTAGGTTTGGTAGTGGGTCAGTTATGCTTATATTGTCTAGCGTTACATTACCAGTATTTATTACTGTGAAAGTATAGTTTACTGTATCTCCTACTGATAGACTAGTGTTGTTGCTTGAGTCCTTATCTATTTCTATGCTTGGTGCCTGCGTTACTATGACAGTTTCTGTATCTGTATCTGTTATCACGTTTCCGCTTGGTGTTTCGCTTCTTGTGGTTACTACATTTCTTATCTCCTCAGCATTTATATCTGCTAGAGTTGCTGTGTAGCTCCCTTGGCAAGTTACTACTTCACCTACTGCTAGGCTTTCACTACCATCATTTGCAAAGTTATTCCCGTTTAGTTCACAGCTTAGATTAGTTAGCAAGGGGTCACTTATCACTACTTCCTCTAGTGTTACGTTTCCTGTGTTGGTTGCTGTTATGGTGTAGCTTATTACTTCTCCTGCTGTTGTTATGGTGCTAGGAGTTGCTCTCTTGTTGACTTCTATATTAGGTGCTTGATCAGGAGGGATAGTTTCTGTATCTGTATCAGTTACATCATCATCAGGATCATTAGGGTCACCCTTTGGTGGATTACCTGTTACTGTTGCTGTATTAGTTATACTCCCTGCATCCACATCTGCTTGAGTGATTATGTAACTTGCTGTGCAGATCATACTCTCATTGGGCTCTAGGCTGTCTTGTGGGCAAATTATGGTACTTAGGTTTGGTAGTGGGTCAGTTATGCTTATATTGTCTAGCGTTACATTACCAGTATTTATTACTGTGAAAGTATAGTTTACTGTATCTCCTACTGATAGACTAGTGTTGTTGCTTGAGTCCTTATCTATTTCTATGCTTGGTGCCTGCGTTACTATGACAGTTTCTGTATCTGTATCTGTTATCACGTTTCCGCTTGGTGTTTCGCTTCTTGTGGTTACTACATTTCTTATCTCCTCAGCATTTATATCTGCTAGAGTTGCTGTGTAGCTCCCTTGGCAAGTTACTACTTCACCTACTGCTAGGCTTTCACTACCATCATTTGCAAAGTTATTCCCGTTTAGTTCACAGCTTAGATTAGTTAGCAAGGGGTCACTTATCACTACTTCCTCTAGTGTTACGTTTCCTGTGTTGGTTGCTGTTATGGTGTAGCTTATTACTTCTCCTGCTGTTGTTATGGTGCTAGGAGTTGCTCTCTTGTTGACTTCTATATTAGGTGCTTGATCAGGAGGGATAGTTTCTGTATCTGTATCAGTTACATCATCATCAGGATCATTAGGGTCACCCTTTGGTGGATTACCTGTTACTGTTGCTGTATTAGTTATACTCCCTGCATCCACATCTGCTTGAGTGATTATGTAACTTGCTGTGCAGATCATACTCTCATTGGGCTCTAGGCTGTCTTGTGGGCAAATTATGGTACTTAGGTTTGGTAGTGGGTCAGTTATGCTTATATTGTCTAGCGTTACATTACCAGTATTTATTACTGTGAAAGTATAGTTTACTGTATCTCCTACTGATAGACTAGTGTTGTTGCTTGAGTCCTTATCTATTTCTATGCTTGGTGCCTGCGTTACTATGACAGTTTCTGTATCTGTATCTGTTATCACGTTTCCGCTTGGTGTTTCGCTTCTTGTGGTTACTACATTTCTTATCTCCTCAGCATTTATATCTGCTAGAGTTGCTGTGTAGCTCCCTTGGCAAGTTACTACTTCACCTACTGCTAGGCTTTCACTACCATCATTTGCAAAGTTATTCCCGTTTAGTTCACAGCTTAGATTAGTTAGCAAGGGGTCACTTATCACTACTTCCTCTAGTGTTACGTTTCCTGTGTTGGTTGCTGTTATGGTGTAGCTTATTACTTCTCCTGCTGTTGTTATGGTGCTAGGAGTTGCTCTCTTGTTGACTTCTATATTAGGTGCTTGATCAGGAGGGATAGTTTCTGTATCTGTATCAGTTACATCATCATCAGGATCATTAGGGTCACCCTTTGGTGGATTACCTGTTACTGTTGCTGTATTAGTTATACTCCCTGCATCCACATCTGCTTGAGTGATTATGTAACTTGCTGTGCAGATCATACTCTCATTGGGCTCTAGGCTGTCTTGTGGGCAAATTATGGTACTTAGGTTTGGTAGTGGGTCAGTTATGCTTATATTGTCTAGCGTTACATTACCAGTATTTATTACTGTGAAAGTATAGTTTACTGTATCTCCTACTGATAGACTAGTGTTGTTGCTTGAGTCCTTATCTATTTCTATGCTTGGTGCCTGCGTTACTATGACAGTTTCTGTATCTGTATCTGTTATCACGTTTCCGCTTGGTGTTTCGCTTCTTGTGGTTACTACATTTCTTATCTCCTCAGCATTTATATCTGCTAGAGTTGCTGTGTAGCTCCCTTGGCAAGTTACTACTTCACCTACTGCTAGGCTTTCACTACCATCATTTGCAAAGTTATTCCCGTTTAGTTCACAGCTTAGATTAGTTAGCAAGGGGTCACTTATCACTACTTCCTCTAGTGTTACGTTTCCTGTGTTGGTTGCTGTTATGGTGTAGCTTATTACTTCTCCTGCTGTTGTTATGGTGCTAGGAGTTGCTCTCTTGTTGACTTCTATATTAGGAGTTTGTGCTCCACCATAAGTTACAGTGAGTGTTGCTTCATTTGAGGTATTCCCATCATTATCTTCTACTGTGTAGTTGATTGGTGTTGGGTCTGTGGTTAATGCTGGGTCTGGATCAAATACTACATTCCCTGATGTATCTACACTCCATGTGCCTTCTCCTGCTATTACCAATGGGTTTGTACTATCCCCTGTATTAGTAGCATCGTTAGGGTCTATCAATATAATAGTGCTGGGATCTATTGTCCCGTCTGGATCAGTGTCATTATTGCCTATCGAAGGTAATGTGGTTGTGTTCGTATCACTTACTGGAGATGGATTACTAGCACTATCATCATTCGCTACTGGTGCTTCACCATAAGTTACAGTGAGTGTTGCTTCATTTGAGGTATTCCCATCATTATCTTCTACTGTGTAGTTGATTGGTGTTGGGTCTGTGGTTAATGCTGGGTCTGGATCAAATACTACATTCCCTGATGTATCTACACTCCATGTGCCTTCTCCTGCTATTACCAATGGGTTTGTACTATCCCCTGTATTAGTAGCATCGTTAGGGTCTATCAATATAATAGTGCTGGGATCTATTGTCCCGTCTGGATCAGTGTCATTATCTCCTATTAGTGGCACAGTTGTTGTGTTCGTATCACTTACTGGAGATGGATTACTAGCACTATCATCATTCGCTACTGGTGCTCCACCATAAGTTACAGTGAGTGTTGCTTCATTTGAGGTATTCCCATCATTATCTTCTACTGTGTAGTTGATTGGTGTTGGGTCTGTGGTTAATGCTGGGTCTGGATCAAATACTACATTCCCTGATGTATCTACACTCCATGTGCCTTCTCCTGGATCAAATACTACATTCCCTGATGTATCTACACTCCATGTGCCTAACGATCCTGCTATTACCAATGGGTTTGTACTATCCCATTGGTATTAGTAGCATCGTTAGAAGGTCTATCAATATAATAGTGCTGGGATACTATTGTCCCGTCTGGATCAGTGTCATTATCTCCTGATCCAGTGGCACAGTTGTTGTGTTCAGTACCCAACTTACTGGAGATGGATTACTAGCACAGTAGATCATCATTCGCTACTGGTGAATACCACAAATGAAGTTACAGTGAGTGTTGCTTCATTTGAGGTATTCCCATCAGTAGCGAATGATGATAGTGCTAGTAATCCATCTCCAGTAAGTGATACGAACACAACTACACTGATGTACCTACGATAGGCAGATAATGACACTGATCCAGACGGGACAATAGATCCCAGCACTATTATATTGATAGACCCTAACGATGCTACTAATACAGGGGATAGTACAAACCCATTGGTAATAGCAGGAGAAGGCACATGGAGTGTAGATACATCAGGGAATGTAGTATTTGATCCAGACCCAGCATTAACCACAGACCCAACACCAATCAACTACACAGTAGAAGATAATGATGGGAATACCTCAAATGAAGCAACACTCACTGTAACTTATGGTGGAGCACCAGTAGCGAATGATGATAGTGCTAGTAATCCATCTCCAGTAAGTGATACGAACACAACAACTGTGCCACTAATAGGAGATAATGACACTGATCCAGACGGGACAATAGATCCCAGCACTATTATATTGATAGACCCTAACGATGCTACTAATACAGGGGATAGTACAAACCCATTGGTAATAGCAGGAGAAGGCACATGGAGTGTAGATACATCAGGGAATGTAGTATTTGATCCAGACCCAGCATTAACCACAGACCCAACACCAATCAACTACACAGTAGAAGATAATGATGGGAATACCTCAAATGAAGCAACACTCACTGTAACTTATGGTGGAGCACCAGTAGCGAATGATGATAGTGCTAGTAATCCATCTCCAGTAAGTGATACGAACACAACCACATGTGCCTTCTAATAGGAGATAATGACACTGATCCAGACGGGACAATAGATCCCAGCACTATTATATTGATAGACCCTAACGATGCTACTAATACAGGGGATAGTACAAACCCATTGGTAATAGCAGGAGAAGGCACATGGAGTGTAGATACATCAGGGAATGTAGTATTTGATCCAGACCCAGCATTAACCACAGACCCAACACCAATCAACTACACAGTAGAAGATAATGATGGGAATACCTCAAATGAAGCAACACTCACTGTAACTTATGGTGGAGCACCAGTAGCGAATGATGATAGTGCTAGTAATCCATCTCCAGTAAGTGATACGAACACAACCACATGTGCCCTCGATAGGCAGATAATGACACTGATCCAGACGGGACAATAGATCCCAGCACTATTATATTGATAGACCCTAACGATGCTACTAATACAGGGGATAGTACAAACCCATTGGTAATAGCAGGAGAAGGCACATGGAGTGTAGATACATCAGGGAATGTAGTATTTGATCCAGACCCAGCATTAACCACAGACCCAACACCAATCAACTACACAGTAGAAGATAATGATGGGAATACCTCAAATGAAGCAACACTCACTGTAACTTATGGTGTTGAGCACCAGTAGCGAATGATGATAGTGCTAGTAATCCATCTCCAGTAAGTGATACGAACACAACAACTGTGCCACTAATAGGAGATAATGACACTGATCCAGACGGGACAATAGATCCCAGCACTATTATATTGATAGACCCTAACGATGCTACTAATACAGGGGATAGTACAAACCCATTGGTAATATTGCAGGAGAAGGCACATGGAGTGTAGATACATCAGGGAATGTAGTATTTGATCCAGACCCAGCATTAACCACAGACCCAACACCAATCAACTACACAGTAGAAGATAATGATGGGAATACCTCAAATGAAGCAACACTCACTGTAACTTATGGTGTTGAGCACCAGTAGCGAATGATGATAGTGCTAGTAATCCATCTCCAGTAAGTGATACGTAACACAACCACATTACCTTCGATAGGCAATAATGACACTGATCCAGACGGGACAATAGATCCCAGCACTATTATATTGATAGACCCTAACGATGCTACTAATACAGGGGATAGTACAAACCCATTGGTAATAGCAGGAGAAGGCACATGGAGTGTAGATACATCAGGGAATGTAGTATTTGATCCAGACCCAGCATTAACCACAGACCCAACACCAATCAACTACACAGTAGAAGATAATGATGGGAATACCTCAAATGAAGCAACACTCACTGTAACTTATGGTGGAGCACCAGTAGCGAATGATGATAGTGCTAGTAATCCATCTCCAGTAAGTGATACGAACACAACAACTGTGCCACTAATAGGAGATAATGACACTGATCCAGACGGGACAATAGATCCCAGCACTATTATATTGATAGACCCTAACGATGCTACTAATACAGGGGATAGTACAAACCCATTGGTAATAGCAGGAGAAGGCACATGGAGTGTAGATACATCAGGGAATGTAGTATTTGATCCAGACCCAGCATTAACCACAGACCCAACACCAATCAACTACACAGTAGAAGATAATGATGGGAATACCTCAAATGAAGCAACACTCACTGTAACTTATGGTGGAGCACCAGTAGCGAATGATGATAGTGCTAGTAATCCATCTCCAGTAAGTGATACGAACACAACAACATGTGCCTTCTCCTGCTATAGGCAATAATGACACTGATCCAGACGGGACAATAGATCCCAGCACTATTATATTGATAGACCCTAACGATGCTACTAATACAGGGGATAGTACAAACCCATTGGTAATAGCAGGAGAAGGCACATGGAGTGTAGATACATCAGGGAATGTAGTATTTGATCCAGACCCAGCATTAACCACAGACCCAACACCAATCAACTACACAGTAGAAGATAATGATGGGAATACCTCAAATGAAGCAACACTCACTGTAACTTATGGTGGAGCACCAGTAGCGAATGATGATAGTGCTAGTAATCCATCTCCAGTAAGTGATACGAACACAACCACATGTGCCCTCGATAGGCAGATAATGACACTGATCCAGACGGGACAATAGATCCCAGCACTATTATATTGATAGACCCTAACGATGCTACTAATACAGGGGATAGTACAAACCCATTGGTAATAGCAGGAGAAGGCACATGGAGTGTAGATACATCAGGGAATGTAGTATTTGATCCAGACCCAGCATTAACCACAGACCCAACACCAATCAACTACACAGTAGAAGATAATGATGGGAATACCTCAAATGAAGCAACACTCACTGTAACTTATGGTGGAGCACCAGTAGCGAATGATGATAGTGCTAGTAATCCATCTCCAGTAAGTGATACGAACACAACAACTGTGCCACTAATAGGAGATAATGACACTGATCCAGACGGGACAATAGATCCCAGCACTATTATATTGATAGACCCTAACGATGCTACTAATACAGGGGATAGTACAAACCCATTGGTAATAGCAGGAGAAGGCACATGGAGTGTAGATACATCAGGGAATGTAGTATTTGATCCAGACCCAGCATTAACCACAGACCCAACACCAATCAACTACACAGTAGAAGATAATGATGGGAATACCTCAAATGAAGCAACACTCACTGTAACTTATGGTGGAGCACCAGTAGCGAATGATGATAGTGCTAGTAATCCATCTCCAGTAAGTGATACGAACACAACAACATGTGCCTTCGATAGGCAGATAATGACACTGATCCAGACGGGACAATAGATCCCAGCACTATTATATTGATAGACCCTAACGATGCTACTAATACAGGGGATAGTACAAACCCATTGGTAATAGCAGGAGAAGGCACATGGAGTGTAGATACATCAGGGAATGTAGTATTTGATCCAGACCCAGCATTAACCACAGACCCAACACCAATCAACTACACAGTAGAAGATAATGATGGGAATACCTCAAATGAAGCAACACTCACTGTAACTTATGGTGGAGCACCAGTAGCGATTATCTTCTACTAGTGCTAGTAATCCATCTCCAGTAAGTTGGGTACTGTGGTTAACAACTGTGCCACTGGATCAGGAGATACTGACACTGATCCAGACGGGACAATAGTATCCTAGCACTATTCCATTGATAGACCTTCTAACGATGCTACTAATACCAATGGGTTTGTACTATCCCATTGGTATTAGTAGCATCGTTAGAAGGTCTATCATGGAGTATAGATACATGCTGGGAATGTAGTATTTGATCCCGACCCTGGATTAACCACAGTGTCATTATCTCCTATCAAGTGGCACAGTTGTTGATGTTCGTATGGGACTTACCTGGAGATGGATTAGCTAGCACTATCATCATGTCGCTTACTGGTGCTCCACCAGTAAGTTACATGATGATAGTGCTTGCTAATCCATCTCCAGTAGGTGATTCGAACACAACAACTGTATCTTCTACTAATAGTAGATAATGACATTGGTCCAGTTGGGTCTGTAGGTCCCATGCACTATTATCTGGATCAAATACTAACGATTCTACTAATACAGGGTATAGTACAAACTCCATGTGCCTAATAGCAGGAGAAGGCACTGCTATTACCAATGGGTTTGTACTATCCCCTGTATTAGTAGCATCGTTAGGGTCTATCAATATAATAGTGCTGGGATCTATTGTCCCGTCTGGATCAGTGTCATTATCTCCTATTAGTGGCACAGTTGTTGTGTTCGTATCACTTACTGGAGATGGATTACTAGCACTATCATCATTCGCTACTGGTGCTCTTTGTACAACATCTATTGTGGGATCACTCGGGTCGCTAGGATCATTTGGATCATTTGTTGGATCATCTGGATCATCTGTTGGTATATCTGTGTCTGTGTCTGTATCTACTTCACCTTGGTTGCTAATACTCATTACCCCAGCTCCCAATGGGTCATTTACTGTTACGTCAAATGTGATAGTTACTGTTCCACCATTCCCCGCTATTGTTCCTACATCTACCGCTACTGTTGTATCTCCAGCAGTGTTGCCTGTGGTTACTGTTCCTTGAGTTGTTGTTACGCTTCCTACTACTAGCGTCGTATTACTATCTGGTGTGTCGGCAAATATTACCCCTGTGTCTTGTCCAGAACCACTATTTGTTATTGTTACTGTGTAACGTACTGTATCCCCTGGATCTATATTGCCATCTGTATCTCCATCCACTAGTAATGCTGATGTCTTATCTGCTAATACATTTGGTATTCCAGTATTTGTAAAAGTACAAATTATAGCTGTATCAGCTACATCAACTACTAATGTGCCTGTTAAGTCACCATTTGTATAATTTAGTGTTCCATTATTCCCTATACATGTTAATTCTGTTATGTAATCACTGGCATTACCTGTTGTAAAACTTTCATTTAACTCAACTGTATCCCCAGCAAATACTGTTAGTGTGTCTGTGTCCGTATCTGTCTCGCTTGCCATGTCTGCTATTGAGCTATGTGTTATGTCATCTATACCATCATTTGTTCCATCTGCTGTAACATTTACTGCATCATTTATTTTGGCATTAGACCATGTTTTAACTAAGGTTAGCGGTACACCAACAATCTCAAGTTCATAGTCCTCTACTTCGCCATCATCAGCTGTTCCTGTAGGATCATCTATATCACCAGCAAAATCACGAGCAAGACTTACTATTCGAAGGCGTACATAGGTTGTATCCGCACTAGTAAGGGTTGTCAAATCACTGGTATCAGCAAAGTTGTTGTTATCCCATGTTAATGTGACTGAACCTGGACCACTGATATTGGTATCATCACAAAAACCAATAACCTTCTCGTTAGGATTAGTGTTTGTAAAACTATTGTCACCGTTAAGATCAATCCAACCAGCCACAACTGCCTCTGCACTACCTTCACAAACAACTGTTAAACTGTAGCTAGTATCATCCACTTTAAGAGGGGTTAGTGGAGTACTTAGACCATCCTCATCAGTACCTGCACTGGTCCCACTAGTATCATTGTTATCATCACCATCAGCAGCTACAGAATGTTGGGAACCGTCTTCGCCATCAATTTTGCTACCCAAGTAAACAGTAGGGGCGGCAAACATTTTGTGTCTAGCATCTCCATAATTAGCAGGCGCATCTCCATAGTCTCCTATAGTGTCAGGATCTTTCTGGGACACATTATGAGGACCAGTAAGGTCAGCAGTAGGAGAATTTGTGGTTGTTACTACTATATTTCCCAAAGCACCAGTGTCTTTATCAATAAGTTGGATATTACCACTAGCATCATCAGTATAAATATTCCCAAACTCGTCTGCAGCTATCTGCCTGTAGGTTAAAGTGTCATTAATAAGGCTCCAAGTGTTAGTTGAAGTGTCAAACTTTGAGAGTGATTGTCCAGAGCCATCACCAAGGGCCATGTATATTGTAGCGGCAGTACCATCCCCTGTAACTACAAGATCTCCGAATCCCTTAAGCGAACCACCGACAGAACTCAAAACATTTAAGGGGGTTAGAGAATTTACGTTTTTGCCATTTGCCGATAACGTAAGGGCAAAAATATCTACGAAGTTTCCAGAAGTGTCTTCTGAGCCAACATAAAGAATTCCGTCATAATATCCAGCACCAGCACTTTCTAAAGAGCCACCGGTAAAACCTGAACCTACAAAAGTTAAAAGATCAGCCAGTATATGATGTGCAGAAGCTCCTGCCCCTTCAGAAGGATCCCAGTAATACATTGTCGTACCACTACCATAGTACACTAGATTATTATCTGGGTTAGCAGCTAGAGAATTCACATTACCCCCAATAGGAATAGTTGTAGCAACGCCATCAACCCCGGTAGTTAAGTTAATAGAGTGAATATTACTAGATGTTCCATAGTAAATTATAGAGTCAGCAGCATAAACAGTGGGGGATAAAAAGATCGCAATAAACGCTATAAACGGCATTTTGAGCAAACTAGTGAAAGATCGCCACATACTTTGTCTTACAAAATATTTAGAATTAATTAGTTTGGGCACAACTTATCTCCTAATTACAAATCAGTCGTTTGCTTAAGTCACATACCTTCAAAAGCAAAATTAAAAAATAAAATCTTGTGGGGTATTAAATAAGTATATAACTATATACAGCACCACATTACTGAAAATACATTTTATGTGTGTGGCAGGGCAATAGTGCGCTGTTGCCCTACGGGTGGGGGAGGAATATTGGGCAATATTGCTATTCCCATTAGTTTGTAGAAAATCATTTGTAATATCATATATCAACATAAATTTTTGCAAATCAATGACATTGCACTGTAATATTCTAGAAGCATAAGATTACGATTTTAATGTTTTAAGTCCAATTCTCATAACTTTTAGGGTAGAAGGATGATACTTCATCTATAGATCAACTCAGTGATGCACCTTAAGCTTCACTCTAAAGTCCAAGAAATTTCAAGAATCTTACAGAGAGCCCTTACATTTGCTTTCCCAATTAGCCACCTAAAGTCTAAATTGGCTTATATGCATATAGAGAAGGCGTTGAATGGCTTATTGAGCTGTACAGTAGGTCTTGTTTTGCAATTATTAACCTTGATATTTACCTTACTTGTCTGTACATACTTTCGATTTGCCTTTAGAGGCATTGTGAAACTTCGTTTTAGTTCCTTACAGAAATCTTGAGAAACCTGCTAGCTTCTAACTAGCAGCAGATTTAGATTACGCAAAAGCGAATCTTACTGCTAAAAATACAGATTTACATAATGATATGCTGTTTTTTGGGAATCATAGTTCGCGGGCACTTGACCGCACTTACAGAATTCTTACAGGAGGCATCTAATTGCCCACCAAGCTATGTAGAGAAAAGTTGCTTAATTGCTTCTTAAATGTAGAATTTTCATTTATGAAAAGTTGCAAAAGGTGACTTAATTTTATTTTAAGCACTTTTGGCATAGTGTTACTTACTCTAAGACTTTAGATAAAAGCTTTACCCAAGCTTAACATCTAATCAAAATCCCTATTAGGAGTTGTAAGGTTTATGTTCTTTAAAGATATTTTAATCATTACTATTTTAGGTGTCACACTTCTATTATCAAGTTGTGGACAAAATATTACCCCCTCAAATGAGAGATTAACACACGAAATAAGCAAACAGTCCGAGTTAAGTATCAACTTCTTTGCTGGGCAAGGCATTTTAGTTGGGAAAATTGATGTTACGACTCAAGATGATGAATTGTTTGTCAAATACACCATTAATAACAATGAGTGGTGTATTACGGAAGTTCATATATATATTTCTACAGAAGAACCTAAGAAAGCAGCTCCCGGTAAATTTCCTTACAAACAAGAAAATCTAGATTGTCTATCAGAGTATAGTGAGGTAGTATCTTTTAGCGACCTTAATGTTGAGGATGGGGATTCTGTTTATATAGCAGCTCATGCTGTTGTTAATAGTGTTTCGGGTAATGAAACAGAAACAGCTTGGGCAGAAGGAACAACAAAATTTAAAACAGGCTGGGGAAGTTATTTTACCTACACAATAGAAGATGGGGATTGGCTCTAGTATAATATGTGGCTAGCCAACAACCTTATCCTTTCCTAAAAAAGGGAGGAAACTCAGGTTCTAAACAGTCCTAGTGCTAAACTTTTCTATGTGAGTGAGAGTTTCTCACTCACTTTTATTTTGCTTACAATGCTACACTAAAGTTTTAGATTTGGACCGAATTTTTGAAGAAGTGCTAACTTTAAGCATCTTTTAAGGCCTTCTCAGCTTCTTTAACTTCATCCCACTGCAATACTTCGCTTTGCCTTTCTAAGGTTGTTTCATGCCCCTTACCACAAAGAAGCACAGTGTCCTTTGCTTTGGCAAAAGCAATTGCTTGCCTAATAGCTTTATGCCTATCAGGTTCTAGAAAAAACTGCTTGCCTTCTTTGGTGCAAGTTTCCTCAGCTCCTTTAGCAATATCAGCCAAGATTTCTTGGACATCTTCAGAACGAGAGTCTTCTTCTGTAAAAATAGCAATATCAGCCCACTTCATAGCAGTTTTACCAATGGGGTAACGCTTGCCAGCATCACGTTCACCTGCTGCTCCTATCACTACTATAATTCGTCCTTTAGTAAAAGAACGAGTAGCTTTCAGAGCTTTTTCTAGAGCAGGGGCAGTATGGGCAAAATCAACTATCACCATAAAGGGAGTTCTTTGTATTATTTGCATCCTACCGGGAACTCCTGTGAAGCTGGCTAACCTTTTACATAGGTAGCGTATGTCTAAGCCTGTCTGATGAGCTGCTGCTAAAGCAGCAAGAGCATTGTAAATATTGTAATTCCCTATCATAGGTAAGGCAACAGGTCCCTCAAAACTGCTGCTATTGGTATTAACTATAAGTTTAAAGTGAAGCATTCCTTTGGCTTCTTTAATTTCTGAAGCTTGCCAATTTACCTCAGCCTTTTCAATGCCATAGCTAATAACCTTTTTAGACTCCTGCACAAATTTAGAAAAAGAAGTGTCATCAGCGTTAAGAATGCTACCATCAGCTCGTCTTACCAAGGTAAGTTTAGCTTCAAGATAAGCAGCAAAACTTTTATGATAATCAAGGTGCTCGGGTGTTAGGTTTGTCCACACTCCTAGGTCATAATCCACTTCAGCAAGCCTATGCATAGCAAAACCGTGGCTGCTCGATTCAACTATGGCGTGGGTACAACCTGCTTTGTGAAATTGCGCTAAAAAATGCTGAATCTCGGGTGCCTCAGGAGTAGTAAAGTGCCCTGCTAATGCCAAGGGCTCTGAACCAACCTTTATGCCTGCTGTAGAAATTAAACCGGTTTTATATTTGCCTAAAAGTAAGTGATGGAGCAAATATGAAGTACTAGTTTTGCCATCTGTACCAGTAACACCAATTATTAGCATTTTTTTAGAAGGGTGATTGTAAAAACTAGCTGAGAGTTTAGCAAGGGCAAGCTTGTCGTTTTCAACTTTTATATAAGGAATGTTCAAATTAAATTTACTTGATTCATAAGTACCCACAATTGCCACAGCACCTTGTTGGATGGCTTTATGAATGAAGTTATGACCATCAGCATTTTCGCCTACTCGAGCAACAAAAACAAAGCCCTCCTCAACTTTTCTAGAATCTTGAGCAATACCTTTAACTTTTACTGTTGGTAGGTTTGCTCTTATTGCTAGAGCCTCTAAAATTAATTTACTTAAAGTCATAAGTATAGACGCATTGACGAATTTGTTTTCTAGGGAATCCTATAGTCAGTAGTGTTTATATTCTCAATTAGATCAAACATTGTTACCTCACTAAAGATACTTCATTTTACAAAAATTACAGATTGGCTGCTAAAATAGCAAAATGCTAGCAACAGTCAAAATTAAATCTGGGCTACCTTCTAGTTTAGAACTTCCCTCATCGAATGATACACCTGTGGATAATGAAGATCAGAATTTTATACCTAATTTTTTGCTGTTTTTACTTGAAGACATCTGGACTGAACGCCAAGACTGGTTTTTTGGCGTTGACATGGGCATTTACTACAACAAAAAGAAACCACGCCCTCCTATTGTCCCTGACGCTTTCTTAAGTCTAGGAGTTGAAAGACGTAAACCACAGGGTCGCTTGAGTTATGTGTTTTGGGAAGAAAATGATGTAATTCCCATTTTGGCACTAGAAATGGTTTCTGATAAATATGGTGGTGAGTATGACAAAAAGCTGGGTATTTACACTAATATTGGAGTGCTTTATTACCTCATCTATAATCCTAATCATTATAAACGCCACCAAAGAACACCCTTTGAAGTTTACAAGTTAATTAATGGACAGCACCAACGACAATGGGTGGAACCTTATTTTATGCCAGAGATTGGCTTAGGTATAGGACGATCTGAAAGGGTTGTTAGGGGAATCAATAGAGAGGTGCTGTATTGGTACAATGCTTTAGGGGAAAGATTTGAAAGTGCTGAAGAGAAATTTGCAGAGGCTCAAGAAAAACTTCTAGGAACAGAAAGAAGGCTTATTAATACCGAAAGAAAACTTGTTAATACTGAAGGGCAAGTAACTAATTTAAGAGAAGAGCTATCTAGTGCAGAAAAGAAACTTGCACATTATCAAAGAATTTTTGGTGATCTGCCTGAAGGCCTTGAGGATTAGGGAATTATGGTGGGGTTTTTGAGGATGGGCTCACTTATCACTCAAAACTACAATTTCATCACTAGGAAAAGCTAAAGGTGCTAAAGCATTGCCTATTTGCAAATCAAACAGTTTGTCATAAACTCCATTATTCGGTTCACGGTACACATGCACTAAATGTTCAGAGATATTTATTATCCAGACTTCCGGTATGCCTGCCTCAGCAAATATAGGTACCTTCCGTTTAGTATCATGGTAAATTGTACTGTGACTCACTTCAATAATAAGTAAAACATCTTCTGCCTTAATAGGCTGCTGGCGATAAAAGTCATCGTGATACTTAAGCAGAGTAATGTCTGGTAATGTCAGTGACTGCTCATTTAATTGCACGGGGTTCTGCACACTTACTATAGCTTTTTTAGAGCTAAAGAGTAGTGCTGTGAGCAAGTTACTTAAACGATTAACGTGATAAACGTGTTCATCACCGGGTGGCGGCATAACAAAAATACCTCCCTCAATAAGCTCAACTTTTTCATCCTCAGTAAAAAGCCCTGACTCAGCCATAAGGTACAGCTCAGATGTTGTGAATTTGCGCTTCCTAGCACCTTGCAATGGTGCAACTTTGTTTAATACAGAAGGCAATTCAGGTTCTAGTAGTGTAGGCATAATTTTTTATCCTAGCTTTAGAAGGTAACCTTGTCATACAATTCACTTAAAGGTATTTTGAAAGTTACAGAAGTTAGCTCGAGCACCCCACTAACCCCTTCATAATCCCCCTTAAGCAACCACTGCCCTTCTAAGTTTTTAACAAAATGTTCAACCTGCATAGCAGCTTGACTTATCAAAACATACTCCTGCAAACTTTCCAGTGAACGGTACATTTTAAACTTTTCACCTCTATCATAGCCTTCTGTTGATTCAGACAGTACTTCTATACTAGCACAAGGGTTAGTGATAGTATCTTTACGCTCCAAGGCAAAATCAGGTTCACCATCTACCACCATCACATCAGGGTAAGTAAAACGATTGTAAACTGGTAGCCACAGACGCATATCGCTCATAAAAACATTGATATTTGTTCCCTTAGAGGCAATATTAAGCGCACTGCTTAAATTAAGAGCTATTCTATTGTGATTTATTGATGCACCTGCCATAGGAATAACCTCCCCATCATAGTATTCGCTTTTAAACTCAGCAGCCTCTTCTTGTTCTAAATAATCCTCAATACTTAAATATGTTTGTTGCCTGTTAACTGCTAGCATTTCTATATCTTACTCAAAAATGACCTTAGTCATACAGTTCATTTAAGTGTATTTTGAGAGCTAAGGGAGTTAGCTCGAGCACCCCACTAACCCCTTCATAATCACCCTTGAGCAACCACTGCCCTTCTAAGTTTTTAATAAAGTGTTCAACTTGCATAGTAACCTGACTTATCAAAACATACTCCTGCAAACTTTCCAGTGAACGGTACATTTTAAACTTTTCACCTCTATCATAGCCTTCTGTTGATTCAGACAGTACTTCTATACTAGCACAAGGGTTAGTGATAGTATCTTTACGCTCCAAGGCAAAATCAGGTTCACCATCTACCACCATCACATCAGGGTAAGTAAAACGATTGTAAACTGGTAGCCACAGGCGCATATCGCTCATAAAAACACGGTAAGGGTTTCCCCGAAAGGCAATGTTAAAAGCAGTATATAAATTACCTACTATTTGATTATGATTTATTGATGCACCTGCCATAGGAATAACCTCCCCATCATAATATTCACTTTTGAATTCAGCAGCCTCTTCTTGTTCCAAATAATCCTCAATACTCAAATGTGTTTGTTGTTGTTTAATTGCTAGCATTATTATAGCTTACTACTTTCTAAAACCTATGCTAGAATATTGACTGTGTATGCATCCAAAGTATTTGAGCCTGTCAGTATAGAAGACTATTTGATTGGTGAAAAACTAGCTAAGGTAAAGCATGAGTATGTTCATGGTAAAGTGTGATTAATGAACTGGCAAGAAGTTTGTGAACACCCTAGCTTACAGAATTTGCCTTTTAAGCTCGAGCTTAACGAAGTAGGAAAAGTAATCATGAGTCCTGTAAGAGTAAGTTTTGGTGAGTAAATCTATTCTAAAAGAAGGCAAGAATTACACCTTCTCAGATTATTTTTTACTTAACTATTCAACTAAAGATATTCTCAAAGAGTTTGGATATCAGTATACTTTTGAGAAGCTAGTGCTACCAGAAATAAAAGAAAGGCATTTTTCACTAGACAGGTTGCAAGAAACTTATCTTAAGAAATTACCGTTGATCTCTTTAAACTCTGAAGCTGCAAAAAGAGAGTTTTACTTGTCTCCTTTGTTTTTGGAGTTGCTCGAGTACATAAAAGCAGAAATTAATGTTGAATACCCTTTAAATGTTGAAGACAATCTTAATGGCATGGTTGATTATTTACTCAAAGCAGATAATAATCTAATTGTTGTTGAAGCTAAAAAGGGTGACTTAGAACGAGGTTTTAACCAGTTAGCGGTAGAGCTAATTGCATTAGATAAATATCTAGAAAATACCTCTGCTTTCCTCTATGGTGCCATAACTCTGGGGGATATTTGGAGGTTTGGTGTTTTGGAAAGAGACAAGAAACTACTGAGCAAAGATATGGATGCTTATACATTGCCATCAGATTTAGAAAAGCTTTTTGCTATTTTGTTGGGAATATTAAGCTAAGGAATAAAATCATAGTTAATAAGTCCCTGTATCAAGGAATTAAAATTGTGCATAAATATGGTATTAAGGATTCTTGGAGGTTCTCTTTAAAATGGCCATAGAAGGAAAAATACAAAAGATTTCTGGTCCTGCTGTTATAGCAGAAAACATGATGGGCACACGTATGTTTGATATTGTGCGTGTTGGTAGCGAGAAGCTTATAGGTGAAATAATTCGTTTAGATGGTGATACTGCCTTTGTGCAAGTTTATGAAGACACGGCTGGTTTAGTAGTGGGAGAACCCGTTGTTTCAACTGAACTGCCCCTAGCAGTGGAACTTGGTCCGGGAATGTTAAATGGCATTTTTGATGGTATTCAGCGTCCTCTGGATAGAATTAAAGAAGCTTCTGGTACTTATATTAACCGTGGTATAGAAGTCTCTTCACTTTCTCGAGAAGCCAAATGGGCTTTTACTCCTAGTCTGAAAAAAGGCGATGAAGTCAAAGGTGGAGATATTCTAGGTACCGTGCCTGAGTTTTCCTTTACTCATAAAATTCTAGTACCACCTGATAAGCAAGGGAAAATTAAAAAGATTGTGGCAGGAGGCGAATACACTGTTGATGATACTATTGCTACGCTCGAGGATGGCACCGAGTTACGCTTAGCCCACTTCTGGCCTGTTCGCCGTGGTCGCCCTGTTAATAAAAAACTTGATCCGATCACTCCTTTCTTAACAGGTATGCGAATTCTTGATGTACTTTTCCCCCTAACTATGGGTGGCACTGCAGCTATTCCAGGTCCCTTTGGTTCAGGCAAAACAGTCACTCAGCAATCTGTGGCCAAGTATGGTAATGCCGATATTGTGGTTTATGTAGGCTGTGGTGAGCGTGGCAACGAAATGACTGATGTACTGGTAGAATTCCCTGAACTGGAAGACCCCAAAACTAGTGGCCCTCTTATGCACCGCACGGTGCTAATTGCTAATACCTCTAACATGCCTGTAGCAGCTCGAGAGGCTTCTATTTATACAGGCATTACCTTAGCAGAGTACTTCCGTGACCAAGGCTATAGTGTTTCACTAATGGCTGACTCAACTAGTCGCTGGGCAGAAGCTCTGCGAGAAATTGCTTCACGTCTAGAAGAAATGCCTGCAGAGGAAGGTTATCCACCCTATCTTGCTTCACGCTTAGCTAGTTTCTATGAACGTGGTGGGCGGGTAACTACCTTGGCTGAGGAAGAAGGAGCAGTTTCTATTATAGGAGCAGTTTCGCCAGCAGGTGGTGACTTCTCTGAGCCCGTTACTCAATCAACTTTACGCATTACAGGTTGCTTTTGGGCACTTGATGCTAGCCTAGCACGTCGCCGTCACTTCCCAGCTATTAACTGGGCACGCTCCTATTCACTCTTTGGACCTATTCTTGACGATTGGTACAAAGATAATGTAGCCGAGGATTACACTGAGCTTCGTGATCAAGCCATTAACCTGTTGCAGCGTGAATCAGAGTTGCAAGAAGTTGTACAGCTAGTTGGTCCAGATGCTTTGCAAGATCAAGAACGTCTTATCATCGAAGTAGGTCGCACCCTCCGCACAGACTTCCTACAGCAAAATGGTTTTGATCCTATTGATGCTAGTTGCTCTATGCAAAAAGGTTATGGGCTTTTACAAATAATTCTTAAATTTAATGAAGAAGCTGAAAAGGCTCTTGCAGCAGGAGCAACAGTTGATGACATACTAACTGCACCAGCTGTAGAGAAAGTTAGCCGTGCACGTTATGTGGCTGAAGATGAATTTGAAGCGTATAAAAGTGATGTTATAAGTGAACTTGAAAATGCCTTTGCAGTTACAGCTTAAGGAGTAAAATGAGCAAATTACTAAAAAAAGAATATACTGAAGTCAATTACATATCTGGCCCTTTACTTTTTCTGAAAAATGCTCCTGACCTTGCTTACAATGCCATTGTGCGGATAGTTGATGGTAACGGACGTGTTCGCGGTGGTCAAGTTATAGAAGTTTCAGATGAAGTAACCGTTTTGCAAGTTTTTGAGGAATCTTCGGGCATTGATTTGTCAAGCACCACTGTAAATCTAGAGCAGGACGTTGCTCGTTTAGGCGTTTCTAAAGATATGGTAGGCCGTCGTTTTGATGGACGGGGCCGTCCTATTGATGGGCTCCCAGATGTTATAGCAGACAAACAACTAGCTATTGGTGGTGCACCTATTAACCCAGTTGCTAGACAAAAACCTGAAGAGTTTATTCAAACAGGTGTATCTACTATTGATACTCTTATGACTCTAGTTCGTGGGCAAAAGCTGCCAATATTTTCTGGTGCAGGCATGCCTGCTAACGAGCTAGCAGCGCAAATTGCTAGACAAGCCAGAGTTATTGGTGAAGATAGTGAATTTGCTGTGGTCTTTGCAGCTATGGGTGTGACCCAACGTGAGGTCACTTTCTTTACTCAAGAATTTGAACGTACAGGAGCCTTAGCTCGTTCTGTACTTTTCTTAAATAAAGCAGATGACCCTGCTGTTGAGCGTTTGCTAACACCACGCATGGCTCTAACTGCTGCAGAGTACCTAGCTTTTGAACATGACTACCACGTACTAGTTATTCTGACTGATATGACCAATTATTGCGAAGCACTTCGTGAAATTGGTGGTGCTCGTGAGGAAATCCCCGGTCGTCGTGGCTACCCCGGTTACATGTACACTGACCTCGCTTCTATTTATGAGCGTGCTGGAGTAGTAGAAGGTAAAAAAGGTTCCATTACTCAGTTCCCCATTTTGACAATGCCGGATGATGATGTTACTCATCCCATACCTGATCTAACGGGCTACATCACCGAAGGACAAATTTATCTAGCCCGCAATCTCCACACTGCTGGTTACTATCCACCTATTAATCCTGGTCCTAGCCTTTCTCGTTTGATGAATAATGGTATTGGTGAAGGCAAGACCCGTGATGATCATAAGAATGTAGCCGACCAGTTGCAAGCAGCCTATGCTAACGGCCTTGATTTGCGTCGCCTAGTAGCCATCACTGGTGAGGATGCTCTTACTGAAAATGATAAACTCTACCTAAAATTTGCCGATGAGTTTGAAAAGAACTTTATTGATCAAGGGCAAGTGGACAGAAGCATAGATGAATCTCTATCTATTGCTTGGTCAACACTGTCATTACTACCGCAAAGTGAGCTTAGTCGTTTAAAACGTGAACAGATAGATACATTTTATGGGGCTAAAATGGAAGAAATGTGGGGAGCAGGAAAACAAATTTAAGGAGAAATCGAAATGGCACAGGACAACGAACTAAAAGAGTACAATGGCTTTCAGCAATACCTTATCAATGAGTTCTTTGATGACTATCAAGAAGGTTCACTAACAAGACGTACTTTTGTTAGGCGCTTAGCTTTTATTACAGGTAGTATGGCAGCTACAAGTGTTGTTATGAAGGCACTAGGCTTTGAGGCAAGTGAATTACCATCACCCAATGATCCTATGCCCGAACCTACTCTATATGCAACCCAAACAGCTCCTGTAACCCAGACCCAAAGCCCTTTTTCTGTACCTGAGAAAGATCCTGCTGTTAATGCAAGCTATGTGACTTTTAATAGTCAAGGTGATGAGATAACTGCTTATTTGGCGCTTCCAGCAGAGGATGGAAATTACCCAGGCATCTTAGTCTGTCATGAAAACAGAGGGCTTAACCCACACATTGAAGATGTAGCACGCCGTTTTGCAAAGGCAGGTTATATAGCACTAGCAATAGATCTGCTTTCACGCGAGGGGGGTACTTCTGAGTTTGACCGTGATCAAGTCCCTGGGCTTCTAGGTGCTGCTGGTGCAGAACGTCATGTAGGTGACTTTCTAGCAGGCTTTGCTTATCTACAAAGCCTTGATGCCATTGACAATGGGCGTATTGGTATGACAGGCTATTGCTTTGGTGGTGGTATTACTTGGCAAGTTGCAGCTTCTTTACCTACCCTTAAAGCTGCTGTACCCTTTTATGGTCGTGCACCTGAGTTAGAACAAGTCCCTGATATTAAAGCTGCTGTGCTTGGTGTTTATGCTGAGCTTGATGAGCGCATTAATGCCAGCAAGGATTTGCTCGAGCAAGCACTAACTGAGGCAGGTACTACCTACAAATTCAATGTCTACCCAAATGTTGGTCATGCTTTTCACAATGATACAGGTAGTCGCTATGTTGAGGAGCAAGCTACACAAGCTTGGCTTGATACGCTGGCTTGGTTTGAGCAATATCTTTAATAATAAAGTACTTTTTCATGACAAAACTAATCTTTAACGAAATGTTTAAAATCAAACTGTGGTTAGTATAGACACATGCTGAAGCAAGCACAGCAAACTAGATCTAAGCATAAAAAGTCTTTTATGGATTATATTATTTTGCTTTTGCAGGGAATAGCTATAGGTGCAGCCAATGCTGTTCCGGGGGTTTCTGGGGGCACTATGGCACTCATTTTTGGCATTTATGAAGAATTAATAGCTAGCATTAAAACCCTAGGAGATAAACAGCTTTGGCAAGCGCTATGGCAATTACGTTTTAATGAAGCTGTTAGATATCTAAACTGGCCTTTTTTGCTACCACTAACTTGCGGTGCTCTTGCTGCTATAGTGCTGTTAGCACAGGTATTAGAGTATTTTTTGGAACAGCAAGCTAGTCTGGTGTGGAGTTTTTTCTTTGGACTCATTGCTGCTTCAGTGTTTAGTGTCGGGGCTCGAGTACAAAAATGGCACCTTTCTACATTAATTACCGTTCTTCTAGGGGCAGTTATTACCTTCAGTTTAGTGGGGGTAGCTCTTACTCAAACTCCTGAAAATATAATTTTTTTATTTATTGCTGGAGCCTTAGCAGCATGTGCCTTTGTATTACCTGGTATTTCAGGTGCACTGATTTTGGTTTTGCTAGGGAAATATGAGTTTATAATTAACGCTGTTACTCAAAAAGATATTTTAAGTCTACTAATTCTTACCTTGGGAGGGCTAATAGGTTTAATTAGTTTTGCAAAGTTTTTAAGTTGGCTGTTTAAAAACTATCATGAATTTACTATAGCCTTATTAACTGGTTTTATTCTTGGTTCTTTAAGGAAGGTTTGGCCTTGGCAAGTATCTGATCTGAGTATGAACACTACTAGAAATATACTACCCTCTTGGCAAGTTAATGGCACTTTTAACTTTGATATTCTTTATGCCTTATTATTTGCTCTCTTGGGTTTTATAATAGTAATCTCAATAGATCCAAAAACTAGATTCAAGCTAAATTAGCTACTTAGAGGTTTATTAATTAGCAAGTGATTAACAAATTTGCCAAAAGCACTGCTCTGCAGAGGCTTAGTTACAAGGTCAGCACCCAGACTTTTGGCTCTTTCTTTGTACTCAGGTTGTGTATGTGCCGTAACCACTAATTTTATTAGTTCAGTGTTATCTATGAGGTGCTCGAGCAATTCAAGACCATTCATCTTTGGCATATCAATATCAGTGATAAGTATCTCAACCTCAGGGTTTGTCTTTAAAAGCTCAAGAGCCTCACTACCATCTTCAGCAACTAGAGTGTTATGCCCTTCCCTACTCAAGATGCTTTTTAAAAGCATTCTTTGAGCAATATGATCATCAGCTATCAGAATGTTCGCCATCATCTCAAATAGACTTTAGCCAAAATGACTAACAAAGTTCTTACAAAAACCTGACAATTTACGTTAATTCAGACATTACTTTACAATAATTAAAAAACCTTCGTCTCACATTATTCAGTCCACATCAATAAAATTTTAGATCATAAAACATGAGAAATAGATTATTTACATAACATGCCCCCCATCAAAAACTCATATTCAATAAAGGCTTTCCCCTAACCTCTTGTAAGTTACGAGGTTAATTCTAAGTGAATTTTTTTACAAAAAGTTGCGCTTGATTGAGTAGATCTTTTACCCCTTGTTGATTTTGGGCTTCACAATAAATTCGCAGCAGTGGCTCAGTACCACTAGGGCGAAACATCAACCAAGCCTTATTAGCTAAGTTGAGCTTTACTCCATCTAAACGCTCAACTGAAGTAACATTATGCCCCGAAAAGCTAGTTGGTGGGTTCTCTAGCGATTTCATAACAGCATCTTTTAAAGTATTACCAGTCAAACGTAGATCAAAACGGTCAAAAGCATGTTTCCAATCTATTTCTAGTTCAATAGCAGCAAAAGTTTCAGCTAGTGACTTATCTGAAGTTATCATGGCCTCGAGCAAAAGCAAGCCATTAGCAATGCCATCGCGTTCAGGAATATGTCCTTTAACACCTATGCCTCCAGATTCTTCGCCACCTATAAGAACATCTTCTGTGAGCATAGCATCAACTATATACTTAAAGCCTACAGGAGTTTCTATAACCTCTAGTCCACGTTTTTTTGCTAGTAGATGCACTACTCGAGCTACTGTAAAAGAGGTAACTACCTTACCTATTTCACCCTTTTGGTTTAGAACATCAAGCAGTACTGCAAAAATTTGATGTGAGTTAAAAAACTCACCACCGGGTAGTACAGCACCCAAGCGATCAGCATCACCATCTGTTGCTAGGCAAAAAACAGCTTCACCATCTTGCATAAGCTCTTGTGCCTGCAGGAGATTTTGTGCTATAGGTTCAGGATTTACTCCATAAAAAAGCGGATGGGGAGCACTATGAACTTCTTGTACCTCAAAGTTAAGGTTGGCATAATCTACAAAACCTTTAAGCCAACCAGTCGCTGCTCCACCCATAGCATCATGAAGAAGCTTTCCCTCAAAACTGCTAAGTATTGAAATATCCACAAGGTTTTTTAATGCCTCATAATAAGCCTCTTTTATATCAAAACTTTCAACTGAATGCTTTTTAGCATCAAAAGTTTTTACATCGCTTAAGACAAGGTTTTCAAGATTTTTGCTAACTGCCTGATAAATATCTGGTGTAGCGGTTCCACCATAGGGCCCTTTTAGTTTAAAGCCATGATAGTGCGGTGGATTATGTGAAGCAGTCAACATAATTCCCCCACCAGCACTGTAGTGCTTAGTAGCAAAAGAAAGAGCTGGTGTAGGCAAGTAACTTTGTGATACTCTAACTTCTAAACCATTAGCTGCCAAGACCTCAGCAGCACACTTTGCAAAAAGTTCTCCGTTGAAGCGAGTATCGTAACCTACTAAAGCTAATGTTTCCCCCTTTTTAGTTAAGTAATCAGCATAAGCTTGTGTTGCTCTAGAAATATTGCTAAAGGTAAACTTATCACCTATAATATCTCGCCAGCCATCAGTCCCAAAAATCAATTTATCCATAAAAATATCCTAAATATCAAGTGGTACAATGTAACACAATGTGAATACAAAATCTGTTTCAAATGACATATTAGGCACTTACTTGCCCGTAGTAAACTTTAGTTTGATACTCCATAACCACTTTCCCATCTCCACCATGCTTTCTAAAAATCTGCTCGAGCTCAGAAATCATAGACAAATATTGAGGATGTTCTTGGTTAGGTATATAAGATGATGATAGAAATCTTCCTTTGAGGCCTTCAAAATCAAACTGTTGCCTGTTTGGGAAAGTTACTCGAGCAAACTCATAAGGGCTAAAGAATCTTCCTAGATCCTCATTTCTAACATTTCTATGGTCAATTGAGCGATAATCAGTAGCATACTTTAGCACTAGTGCTTCATATGCCTTTAAGAAAGAAGTGCTGTCAACTTGTCTTTCATTCCAAATCAACACAACCCATCTAGGGAACCTAAGTATACGCTTAAATTCACTTTTCGACTTCTCCAAATCGAACCAATGAAAAGCCTGGCCCACAGTAACCAAGTCAACAGACTGAGGTTTTAAAGTAGTATTTTCAGCAGTCCCACCTATACTTGTGAAATTCTTATATTTACCAAGCAGCTTCTCTGCTGCCTCACGCATATTTTTATTTGGCTCTACACCAAAAACAGAGTTACCATTTTCTAAAAATAATTTGGTTAGAATGCCAGTACCTGAACCAATATCAGCAACAACTGTTTTAGAACTAAAGTCACATTGCTCCTCAAGCAAAGAAAGGATTTGCTGTGGGTAAGTGGGGCGGTATTTAAGGTAGTCTTCGACTCTGTCAGAAAAGCGTGAAGTAGAGTTGTTCATTTCACCCTCGTTCCGAAGCCCTGCTTGGAACACATACCCAAACACTCTGCATTTTTTCTTCTTTAGAGTTGCTTGGCATGCTGTAGAGCATTCTTTGCCAGAAATTAACGTGAAGCAAAATTATTCATTCAAAGATGCTTAGCCATGACCTCGAGCACATCCACCATTCGATTAGAATATCCCCACTCATTGTCATACCACACAAAAATCTTAGCCATTTTGCCTATAGACTTAGTCATTTCACTATCAAAAATAGCGGAATGTGGATTGCCTACAATGTCACTTGATACTAAAGGGTCGCTGCTGTACTCAATTATCCCTTGATAAGATCCTTCTGCAGCTTCCCTTACAGCTTTATTAATTTCCTCAGCACTAGCTTCCTGCTTTAAAAGTACTGTTACATCTGAAACTGAACCAGTAGCAGTAGGTACACGCACAGCCACGCCATCAAAAATCCCTTGCATTTTGGGTAGTACTTTACCTACAGCTTTAGCTGCACCGGTGGTAGTAGGAATAATATTAGTAGCAGCATTACGAGCACGGCGCAAATCTTTGTGGGGGGCATCTAATATGTTTTGATCATTGGTGTAACTATGAATGGTAGTCATCATAGCCTGCTCTATGCCAAAATTATCATCTAAAACTTTCATAACAGCAGCTAATGAGTTGGTAGTACAACTGGCATTAGATACTACTTCACCAGAATCACTGTCATATTGATAAGCATTGACACCCATCATAATGTCAAAATCGCTATCAGGACTAGGAGCACTGATTAATACCTTCTTGGCACCAGCTTTAATGTGCAGAGCAGCCTGCTCACGCTTACGAAAAAATCCAGTGGACTCAACTACTATATCCACTCCTAATTCACCCCAAGGTAACTCTTCAGGATTTCTAATAGCCGTTGCTTTTATTTTGTTCCCATCTACAAATAGATACTCATCATCGTAAGATACCTCACCAGGGAATTTTCCGTAGTTAGAATCATATTTCAAGAGTTGTGCAAGGGTTTTGTTATCAGTTAAGTCGTTAATCATCTTAGCTGTGTGACCCCGCTCATGCATAATGCGGAAGATCTGGCGACCTATGCGTCCGAAACCATTTATACCTATATTCATATTTAATGTAACCTCCTAGGAGCCTTTATCATTTCAGTTATAATTCTCCAAATTTTGCTTTTGGAGTAAGACCAAATATTTTACCTAATTATTAGCATAGTGCAAGAATGTGATTTAAATACATCCTTTACGTGAGCTTTTTTGTTGCAAAGCTTCTACAATTTAAGCTTTACTTAAACTCATAAATAACTTGCAAACTGGATATCATTATGAAAGCAAATAAATTTACTGAAACTAATTTAAAAGATTCCTCATCCTGGTTTGAAACAGAAACATGGAATGAGAGTTCTGCATGGCAAACAGATTTTCACACCGAAGAATCCCTCTGGCAAAGCCCCGCTACAGAAGGGATAAGTGTTCGGTCAAGCACCTCAAAAATACCAACCTTGTCTTCAACAAATCACTCAGAAGCGAACCTGTCAGACAGTCATTTACCACCAGACACTCAACTAGTAGAAGTTGTAAAAGGAGAGCTTCTGCTAACAGATGCTAACCCTTCTATCAATGAGCCTATCCAAACTAAAGAAAACTTAGATTCTTTTGAAATTGATGACCAGACTAGCCTGCAAGTCCTGCATAGTGAACTAGCAAAAGAATTAAATGATTCTTTTTTTGATGATCTTCCACTTGATAGTGACGATTTAGGACAGCCTCCACACTCCAAAAATCTTGCGCTAGACAGCGCTGAAGGTGAGAAAGGTCTTGGTGAGAGCACACCTGAAAATAAACTTTCAGTAGAAAAAGTACTAACCAAAACCAGCGGTGTCAATTTAAGCAGTGATTTACAGGTAAAAGAAAAAGACAGTGAGGAAACTATTACCCTTAATGTCCCCATACGTCTTGCCCCTATTGTAAGAGAATTAGTTGATTTATTTGAAAAAACTCCTTCCACTACACTACAAAGCCCAACTTTTAAAAATACATTCAAGCATAATAAACTTTAAGTAAATTTAATACTACTCAATTTCCCAAAGTTTTATGGTTTTGTCTCCGCTTCCTGAAGCCAGAATTTCCCCACTAGTGCTAAAGGCTACTGAGTAAACAAAACTATCATGTCCTAAGAGCGTGCTTAAGTTCTTGCCATCTCTAACTCGCCAAAGTTTTATAGCTTTGTCTTCACTCCCTGAAGCCACTACATCCCCACTAGCATTAAAAGTAACTGACCAAACCCAGCTTTCATGTCCTAAGAAAGTGCGTAATAAAGTACCATCTTTTACTTTCCATAACTTTACAGTCCCATCCATACTTCCAGAAGCTAGTAGGTCACCTTTAGGGCTAAAAGCTACAGAGAAAACATAATCGCTATGACCTGATAAGGTAGTCAAAAGAGCACCATCACTTACTTGCCATAGCTTTATGGTATTATCACCACTACCAGAAGCTAAAATATCACCCTCAGGACCACCAAATGTCACTGAAAAAATGCTATGTTCATGACCTAAAAAGGTATTTAGATTTTTGCCGTCTTTTATTTGCCACAACTTAACACTATAATCATCACTCCCTGATGCTAGTAGAGTACCATTGTGGTTGAAGGCAATTGAGTAAATCAAGCTATCATGTCCGGGTAGTGTTTTTATCTTTTTTCTATTACGAACTTGCCTTAAACTTATTTTGTTATTAGCACTTTGTGAGACCAACGTATTGCCATCAGGACTAAAAGCAACTGAGAAGACTGGGCCGTTACGGCGTGAGAAAGTTTTTAAGCTCTTACCCGCACTTACTTGCCATAACTTAACAGTAGCATCAGAACTTCCTGAAGCGAGCAAATCTCCTTTAGGGCTAAAAGTGACGCTATTGACATAATCATTATGCCCTTTGAGTGTGCCTAGCTCTTGGACAACTATTTTGCCCTTGGGATTTCTTATAGGTGATTTCGGTGTGGTTAATTTAGGACTAGGTTTGTTTAGCAGAGCTATAAAGGCCAAGCTGTTGGCTGGTCTAGAGTCTATTTTTATAGCCATACTAGCATTAATTGCCTGACTTAAGTTACTGGGAGTATTAGAAGGTAAAGGGACAAGGTTATCATTTAATGCTCTGCTAGGTGCATCTGGTGGAATTTGTCCACTGAGAGCATAATATAGCGTTGCTCCTAAAGCATAGATATCTGTATAGGGTCCGAACTTTGCTTCAGAAACATACTGCTCATAAGGTGCATACCCTGGAGTTACTAGCCTTGTATGATTTGAGGTTTTATGTAAAGTAAACTGCCTTGCTGACCCAAAGTCAATAAGTACAGCACGTTCATCATTAGTTAAGAAGATATTTTCAGGTTTAATGTCACGATGTAAAAGTTGTGCCTCATGCACCACTTGCAAAGCACTTGCTACTTTATTGGCAAGTAATAGTACTACCTCCGGGCTTAATTTGCCTTTTTCCCCTATAACTTGAGCTAGCGTCTTACCCTCCAAAAACTCCATTATCAAGTAAGTGGTGTTATTGTCTTCCACCACATCAAATACGTGCACAATTCCTTTGTGGTCAAATTTACTTAGGCGACTAGCCTCCTTTTTAAAGCTAGTTTTGCTCTGGGCAAACCCTTGTAACCCTAGGGAGCGTGGTGGTATGACTTTTCCCCTTACACGTGTTGCCCCCTCAGGAAAAAGCTCTTTAATGGCAACAGAACGACCTAGAATATTATCTAAGCCCTTATAGGTTACTCCAAACCCCCCTTCACCAAGAACTTGACCAACCGTATAGCGTTCATTCGCTAATTTATAACCGCTAGGTAGGTGCTGCGCAAGAATAGCATTACACTTTATACAGGTTGTCCTATTAGCATCATTTTTTACTTTACAAGCTGGACAAATCATCTACTTACTTGTAAAGATCCCATAGCTTAACAGTTGCATCGCCTCCTGCTGAAGCCAGTAGCTGACCATCTGGACTAAAAGCAACTGACTTTACCCAATCACTGTGTCCTAAGAGAGTCTCAAGAGGCTCGCCAGTAGCAGCTTCCCATATTTTTATAGTTCTATCAACGCTACCTGAAACAAGAAAACGTCCATCGGGACTAAAAGCAAGTGTACGTATCCAACTTGTATGGCCTTCAAGAGTATTTATAACTTCATTTGTGCTTACCTCCCAAAGTTTTATAGTGCTGTCCTCACTGCCTGAAGCCAAAATATTTCCCTGAGGATTGAAGGCCAACGCTAAAACTGAATCTGTGTGACCCAGTATATTTGCTGTAAACCTGCCCCGACGAGCATCCCATAACTTTATAGTAAAATCATCACTGCCTGAAGCTAAAATTCTGCCATCAGGGCTAAAAGCTAGTGAACGTACAGCATGGCGATGCCCTTCAAGAACATACATTAAGTTATTACTAGGGAGTTTCCATAAACGCACTGACTTATCACCACTACCTGAGGCAAGGATTCGATTATTTACATCATAGGCTAGTGCAAGTATTCCCCTACTATGCCCTTTTAAAGTTTCATAATTTCGCCCATTGTCCACTTTCCACAGGAGTAAATCTAAATCACCACTACCTGTAGCAATCTCTTTGCCCTCAAGAATAAAACTTACTGCGAAAATAGTGTCACTAGGTCCTGCTAAGGTACGCAGCAGGTTACCACTAGCCACTTCCCAAACCCTCAAGGTCCTGTCATTACTACCTGAGACTACTATTTGCCCATCAGGACTAAAGGCAACTGCAGAAACGTGGCTCCTATGTGCCCTCAAAGTCAGTCTTTCCTGAGGGGAGAACTCCTTTGGAGTTTGTACCTCTTGTATTTCTTGGGTTTGCTCGAGTAACTTAATAAACTCCTCTATACTTTGAGGTCTAGAATCTACTTTAATCATCAAGGCCTGCTCTATAGCATTACTTAGTGTCACAGGTATACCTTGAGGTAAAGGGCTTAGCTGTCTACCCATAATACGATCATTGGCATTGGGGGGAGCATGTCCTTTTAGAGCATGATAAAGAGTTGCCCCTAAAGCATAAACATCTGTGTAAGGTCCAAACTTGGCCTCTGAAGCATATTGTTCTAAGGGAGCATAGCCTGGGGTAATAAACTGAGTGTGTTTTGAAGTTTTATCAGCTACAAATTGTCTAGCTGAACCAAAGTCAATTAGCACTATCCTTTCATCTTCAGTAAAGAAGATATTGTCAGGCTTAACATCCCTATGCAAAAGCCCTGCCTCGTGTACTACCTGTAAGGCTTCACAAAGCTTCTTAGCAATTTCTAAGACTTCTTCGCCATTAAGTGTTCCCCACTTACTTATCCTTTCAGAAAAAGTTTCACCTTGCAAAAACTCCATAACCAAATAAGCCGTCTCATTATCCTCAAAAGTATCGTAAACTCGTACAATTCCTTCGTGGTTAAATCTGGCCAGAACACTAACTTCTTTAAGAAAAGAAGCTTTATTATCAGCGAAGCCTTTTTTGCCTAGGGCTCGAGGTGGCGTAACACTGTTTTCATTGCGTGTTGAGCCATCAGGGAAAAGTTCTTTGATGGCAACTAGACGCTTCATGGTCATATCCGCGCCTTGATAAGTAATGCCAAACCCACCTTGACCTAATACTCTCCCTATAGAATAGCGGTCACCTGCTAACCTTGTACCCGTAGGCAAGTGTGGTGAGGAAGGTGCACCTAGTGCAGAACCGCACATTAAGCAATTTTTTGCATCATTCTGATTTTCAGAACCACAATTTGGACAAACCATAAAAAATCCTCAAGGCTATCTAAATATTATACCCAAACTCTTAGTAGTTTCATTTTACTATCTTGCTGCTTAACTATAGCCACTAACTCACCTTTAGCGTTCACCAAGCTTGCTTTTCCTTTGAATTCTAGTTTTAAACGTTGCCCTTGGCGTACTCTACTTACTTGATTATCATCTAGGTAAATTAAGGGGTAGTTAAGTAACTCAGCATTATCTAAACCCTTGCTAGTGACAATACTTTCTAGCTTGACAGCTGCTTTTAAATCAGCTTTGCCAGCCCTCGTTCTTACTAGACCACTTAAGTGTGCTGGCAGATCAAGCATAGCACCTAAGTCTCGAGCAAAAGAGCGAATGTAAGTACCTGCTTGTACGCACATAGAAAAAAGTGCTGTAGGAAAATTTCCTAGGGGCTGTGGTAACTCAAATCTTATCCCTTTGTGAGTACTTTGCCAATTTCCGTTTGCTAAAAGGCTAAAGTACTGAGGTAATTTATCTTGAGTTCTTGCAAAGCCTAATAGCTCTATATAATAATAACTTACTGCCCTTAAAGGCAAGTTAAGAGTTTCTCCCTTGCGAGCAGCTTTGTATGCCTTAACTCCTGCTTTCTTAATAGCTGAATATTTAGGTGGTAACTGTTCTTTTAGTGCAAAAAATGCTGGCAAAGTTTTTTCTATTTGACCCCTGCTAAGACCAGAAGCATCTTTACTACTTTCTATAGGTCCTTCAGCATCAAGTGTAGGGGTGCCTGCTCCAAAAGACACCCAAGCTAAATAATGTTTCTTAGTGCTACTAAGAAAAGGGGAGAGTTTGGTTGACTCTTCACTCAAAAGTACCAAAACCCCACTGGCTAGTGGATCTAATGTTCCAGCATGACCTACACGTTTAGTGCCCAAAAGTTTACGAGTTTTAGACACTACATCATGCGAACTAAGGCCAAGAGGCTTATCTACAATAAAGACAGCCATTAGATTACTATTAGGCTAAGGTTTATGGATCGAATACGACTTACTCCTTCGTTGTCAGCTAGTGATTACACTTCTGCTAATTCGCTCTTTTACTATACTTGCAATTTGGGGCCACTGCTCACACAAAAGTTCATAATTATCCCAACCCTTGTGGATCTGGTCAAGAAATTGATCAGGAGCAACATTTGCTCGAGTAAACTCTTCTTTCCAGTTCAAATTCTGGTCAATCCGATGGCACTTGTCGTTGTCAAGCAGTTCAAGCATTTGTTCAAGAAAAATATTAACTTGATCACTTGGATTGGTTGCGCCTTGGCGAATAGCTGCTAAGAAGACAGTACCAGCAACACCTCGATAGTACTCTTTTGTTGGTTTGGGTTTGCCAATTGCATCAAAGCGAGGAACTCCGATCACTCCAACTTTACTGCTACCTCGCGTAGCTGGCAGTGTTTGGTAAATACCATCGTCTTATGCCCAAACTAACGTTGGGTTCTTTTTTCCAGTTGGTTGCTCATAGGCAGGGAAAGGAGGTGCAGGTACCCCCGGAACTCTGGAGGTAAACATAGCACCTCCAGTTACCTGAGCAAGTGGGTTTATTCCAGTTATATCTTTTACCAAATCGCCTTGTTCATCAGACTTGCCATCAGTTAGGAAGGTATCACGTAACGCCAATCTCCCCTCATATCCACGAGAAATGACAGAACCTACCTTGCGCATAGATAGTAAGTGATGATTTATAACGTCATCGAAAGATTTTTTTAAGGGAGGGAGAGTCCCAGGGTCTATCCTAACTATATAGTCACAAGAAGCTACATTTGCAAGTAATAACAATCGGTTAATAACACCACCATAGCTGAACTCAGGCCAAAACGGACAAGAATTGATCTTATTGTTGGATAACTCCTTTAAAACAAGCTGACTGACTTGTGTATCCCAGCAAAGTACTTCTATTTCCTTACAAGAATCCTTGATTGCTCTAAACGCTTCTGCTGCCGTAAAATTCCGAAAACCGGGTAGTGGTTTATTCCTTTCACAAGACGTGCTAATGCCTATGGCAGGCTTAAAATCCTTGCTTAGGGCAAGGTAAGCTGTCCAACGTTGTAAACTGTAAAGAGCACTTGGAAAATTAGCCCCTATAAAATCAACGCCGACAAGTATTTTTTCCTGCATATACTAAAAATGGGTTAACATTTTATACTTGTTCCTAAACCCTGCCTAAAAATGCAATACTCAGACGCTCTGCTTTCTTCACTACAGGACTCAGAGTGTTCAAGGCATGTGTTCCAAAGCAGAGCTTTGAAGCAAGTGAGTGGTTTGGTGTTTATCACTAATGTTCAATTCTTATCTGTTGAAGTATCAAAAATACCTACTTATAATGGAAGCCATTACCATATACTACCACCTCCACACCCCCATCAACCACTACAGGATGAGAAATCTTCACACCAATAATGCCATCATAACCTTTCTCCCTTGCTTTTTTAGCTAGCTTATCAAATGCTCTATCTAAAGTGCTCTCTATAAGCTTTTCATAGTGCTCCATTTTGCCCCCTATAAGGTTGCGAATGTTTGAGTGAATGTCTTTCACCACATTAGCTGCTGAAACTGCACAAACTGTAATCAATTCTCCTTGCTCAATATTTTTTTTAGGTAGCTGCTCGAGGCTAAAAAGCATTATGCCTTGTTTTCCTTTGACTTAACTTCTTTAATGATCACCCTTTGTCTAGAGCCAAAAATTAATCTTGATAGGAAATTAATCACTAATAATAACGCCAGCACAGCAAATGCACCATATAAGAGTACCTGCTGTAAGTTATACTTGGCCAAAAAGAGATTAATAGAAATTTCACCTGATAAAATCTTGGGTAAATCACGGTATATACTAAAAAGTGAAGTATCCGTGGTCAAAAATAGAATAGCAGCACTGGGGTTACCGCTTTTAACTATGCCATTTTTAGCTTGTGATGTAGAATACTTGCTTGCAAGTTGAGGGGACTGTGTCCACAAGGTAATTAGCTGGCTATAAGCATCTCTAGGTAAACGCTCAACATACCAAGCTAGACTGCTTAGTAGCAAAGGAGAATGCTCGAGTGCCACTAATCTCAGGCTAGCAGTAGAAAGATTGCTTAATAAAATATTTAGAGTGCTCGTTGACATCATGGCAAGGTTAGCTATAGCTTCAGGATCATTTAAGTCCAACAAATTTTTCAAGGCCTCTTCACTAAAGTCATTAGGTTCTTTATGTAAATAAAGCGCTTCTACTGCTACTACTTCATTAAAATTTGAGCCTGCTAACTCCGCCCAAGCTAGAACTAACGGAATAGATTTTAATTTTTTTAGTAAAGTTGTGCTACTAACTGGTAAATTAACTAACTGAGTAAGCTCACCTGAATCAAGTGCTATCAAGAAATCTTTTTCACCAGCTATATCTAGGCTTTCAGAAAGCAGTTGGAACCTATTACTAGTTACACTTCCTAAAAAAGTTTTAAAATTAGTGTTGTCCTCTGCTAAATTTAGAACACGCTGAAACTTAAACCGAAAGTCTTGCCACTCATTATAAATAGTATCGGCAATTTCTCTAGCTGTTTCAGCACTGATTCCTTCTAGCTCTTCTTCAATGCCTATAGCAATCTCATCTTGAATTTCCTTGGCCACCTCTTCACTAGTTAGAGCCTTTTCAATCATCGGTAAAGCACCATTATTGCCATCAACTAGATCCCAAGCAATGAGCCCTAAACCAACAACCCAACCAACCACAGGAATGACTGCACTAGCTGCTCGTCCTGCTACACGGCTAGCTATACGACCAGCAATTCTTTGGGAAATACGCCTACCTAAACGCTGTAATAAGCGCCTGGCAATGACGCCAGCTACAATTACTGAGATTCCTAAAGCAGTGTTGCCAGCTATGGGTTGAGGGTTAGTTCCTTCAGCAACTTGTGTTAAATCAGCCTCGGCAGTTTGGGCTACTAGTTCAGCTTCAAAAGCCTCTTGTACACTGTCACCATAACTATCGCCTATAAATTCTTGTATGCAGAGAATAGTGCTCGAGGCCACACGCTGCGTAACGGTTTCAAGCTCAGCAGTAATATCTTCTGCTATGGCATTAGAAAGTTCCTCTATACCTGCGGAGAAGCCTTCGGAGCCAAAGGCATAATTAGCAACCTCCTCAGCTAAGGCTTGAGCTTTTTGAGTATTCCAACTTGACCAAAGCCTTCCAAAGTAATTAGTGTTTTGCCTTATTAGATCTGTTGAGTTTCTTACTTCTTTCCTTATAACTTCTTCCATACCAATAAGACGCCATTGCTTTGCGATTATGGGCCTAAGTTCTAAGGTGTTTACATCCTCTCCAAAAAGTTCTTGGTTCAAAGCATTAAGCTCATTACGTAAGTTAGCTTCATCAATGTCATGGCACTCTTCAAAACGTGAATTCTGGGCTACAACAAATCCCCCTATTAATAAAAAAATAAATAGCCAAGATATGTATTGCTTAAGCCCTATCATGAAGGCCTCCCTTTGAAATAGGACCCACTCTGTAAACCATTTAGAGTAAGTGAATAAGGGAAGTAAAACTTCCCAAGCAAGCCCCTAGCCCTGTTTAGGAGTAAGTTGTTTGATCTTTTAATTTGTCTCAAAATGATCAAATCCTTCCAGATTAGTGCTGCTAAGTTACTTTCAAAGTATACAGAAATACAATATAAACTATATAAATAGCAAACAAAGCTATACCATCTAATCGCCCTAAGCGTCCCCTACCTAACATAAGTGGAATAAGTAAAATACCTAGAAACATCATTAAACCAATATCAATCAGTAAGCTAGTATTGGACATTAAGTTGCTGAAGTTTGGATTAATAGGGTGTACTAAAGCAGTGACTCCTAAAATAGCTAAGACATTAAAGACATTCGAACCTATTATATTACCCAAAATGAGATCAGTTTCCTTTCTAATAGCAGCTACAATACTACTAGCTAACTCAGGCAAACTAGTACCAAAAGCAACTAAGGTAAGTCCTATTACTCGTTTAGGCACACCTAAAAACTCAGCGATATTAACAGCGCCTTCAATAAAAACCTTAGCCCCTACTACTAAAATAATAACCCCTAAAACTGTGCCTAGTAGAGCTAACCATGTAGGCATTATAGGAGCTTCAGTTCCTAATTCTGGCATTGCTCGGCTCGAGCCCTTCCGAAATTGATAAAGTAGATAAATTAATAAGAAGAATACTAAAAGTAAGCCATCAACACGTTGTACTTGCCCATCCCACATGACAGGCACAACTGAAAGCATTATCAAGAGCATAATAGGTACTTCAAACAAAGCAAAAGCACGCCTAGTCAGCAGTGGGTAAACAATAGCTGTCAAACCAAGAATTAATCCTACATTAGCAATATTTGAGCCTATTACATTACCCACAGCCACTTCTGGCACACCTTGAAAGGCTGACATAAGAGTTGCAGCAAGTTCAGGGCTCGAGGTACCAAAGGCCACAACCGTCAGACCTATAACTAATGAACTAACCCCTAGTTGTTTAGCAAGGTTAGTAGAACTACGTACTAGCGCTTCGCCGCCTAAGTAGAGCAACACCGCACCAAGAATAACTAAAACTATATCCATATAGTCTAAACTATCAGATTTTTAGACTTTGATGTTAGTATTACAGCATAATATTGAGATATAACTAGTATGACAACGCAAAATTATGGTAAAATCATTGAAACCCCCTACCCCCTCATTCCGAGACTCCGTTTTGGAATGCATACCCAAACGCTCTGCATTGCTTCTTTCCAAAAACTACCTAACATGACGCAGTGCGTCCAAGGTTGGAATCCTAGCTAAACTATGTTTATTCCCTATACTGCCCCAATATCTAAAGTAATGCCCAACTCACCTGCTGAAGTAGCAGGTATAAAAGCAGGTTGGGAGCTTATTAGCATGAACGATAAGCCTATCCCTGACATACTAGCCTATCGGCGAGAGTTAGAAAAAGGTTCGGCCACACTAATTTGCCGTGATCCATTTTTGAAAACCACAACTTTTAGCGTTGAGTGGGAAGATCCCGGCCTAGAGTTCTCAGAGATTATTTTTGATGGCATTAGACTTTGTGCCAATAAGTGTGAGTTTTGCTATGTGCACCAAATGCCCAAGGGTATGCGTAAGAGTCTTTACATTATGGACGATGACTTCCGCACTAGCTTTCTTTATGGCTCTTTTATAACCTTAACTAACCTAAGTAGCTCTGACATAAAACGTATTCTAGATGAAAAATTAAGCCCTCTGTATGTTTCTGTGCATACCACTAATCAAGACTTACGTGCTGAGATGATGAAATGGTGGAAGCTTAAAGTTAACTCTCCTGAAGCTATAAGAATCCGTACTATGCTAGAAAAGCTTAAGCCTATTGAACTGTATACCCAAATGGTGTTGTTACCTAACCGTAATGATGGTAAGTATCTTGAAGAAACATTACATTACTTAGCTAGTCTGCCTAATGTTCTTGCCGTTGCTTGTGTACCTGTGGGTTTAACTGAGCATCGCAAGAACTTACCAAAGCTACACCCTTACAACAGAGCTGAGGCTAAGAAAGTTCTAGCTCAGATACATAACTTTCAAACTCGGATGCTAGCAGAGCGGGGTAGCCGCTTTGTTTTTGCTAGTGATGAATTTTACTTACTAGCGGGTGAGCCTATTCCCACAGAAGAAGCTTACGAAGGCTATCACATGCTAGAAAATGGGGTGGGTATGGTACGAGACTTCCTTTCTTCACAGTTACCTCAATTACCTAAAGCACTAAAACAGCCTAAAAAGGTTGTCTTGGCAACAGGTAAACTTTTTGGACCTCTCTTGAAGCAAGCTATAGCCCCTCTGAAAGCTATTAATGATTTAGAATTGGAAGTTCAGGTACTAAGAAATTACACTTTTGGAGAAATTACAACAGTTACTGGGCTTTTAGCTGGTGATGACATCTTACAGCAAATTAAACCAAAAGAAGCAGACATGCTGCTGGTTTCACCTAATGTGCTTAAGTATGGGACAGAAACACTTTTAGATGGCAAAACATTAACAGACTTACGTAAGGAGTTATCTATGGAGGTACAAGTAGGAGGAACTAATTTAAAAGAACTAGCTGAAGTTATTATTACTGGGAAAAGTAGGGTGCACACGCCACAATTTGGCTTTTCAACTCATGCTATTAAAGAAATTAGCAAGCAACCTCGACTTTAGCCAAAATTAAGAAAAAAGTAGTAGGCAAAGACCTATAAAGAAAGGTTAAATGCCTACATGACAATACCAAGTGTAATTGTACAATTATTGGCAGCATTTTCTGAAACATTAACAGTACCAACTTTTGGCAATGTCCTAGTACTTGTATGTGGAGTGATCTTAAGTAATAAAGGCACTATAAGTGCAGCACTGAGGGTAATGAGGGAAGATCAGGATAAGGGTTATGGGAAATATTACCGAGTGATGAATAGAGCAGTATGGTCATGTTTGAGCTTAAGCAGAATCTTATTGGGCCTAATAGTGGTCACCTGCTTGACACCCAGTATGCCTTTAATGCTGGTAGTAGACGATACCTTAGAACGTCGTAAGGGAAAGAAGATAGGTAAAAAAGGATGGCACCGTGATCCTACACACTCATCAGGAAGTAGAGTAACAAAAGCACAAGGAATAAGGTGGTTGTCAATACAAATACTAGTACCAGTACCATGGTCGAAGAGGCGTTGGAGTTTACCGTTCATGACAGTACCAGCACCATCAAAAAAGACATGCGAGAAATTAGGAGTAAAACACCAGAGCTGTGTAGAGCTAACGTGCATACTGATAGGAATAATAAGGCGTTGGAATCCAAGACAAGAGATGTATCTAATAGGAGATGGGGCTTTTACAGCAGTAAAACTATGTTTAAGATGTGAAGAGCTAGAGATAGTACATATAAGTAGAGGACGCTTTGACCTGCAGTTATATGCTAAGCCTAAAGCGCAACCAAAGGGAAAAAGAGGGAGGAAGGCTAGAAAGGGGAAAAGACAAGCATCATTGCAAGAAAGGTTGAGTGATGTAAAAACGGTTTGGGGAATGATGTTAGTAAAGTGGTATGGAGGAAAAGAGAAAGAGGTAGAGATAGCAACAGGAAGGGCATTATGGCATAGGAGTGGGTTTGATCCAGTGGAGATAAGGTGGATAATAGTAAGGTGTAGTGAAGGAAGCATAAACCCGATGTGCATAATCAGTACAGATATAGAAAAGGGAGTACAGGAGATAGTGGAAAGCTACGTTGCTCGGTGGAATATAGAAGTCACGTTTGAGGAAATGCGAGCACAACTAGGATTTGAGGAACAAAGGCACTGGTCTGAAAAAGCAATAGACAGGAGCACACCATGCTTGTTTGGAATGTTCAGCATAATAGTGTTGATAGGGATAAAGCTGTATCCAAAGGAATTGCCAACAAGGTACAGTATTTGGGAAGAGAAAGAAGAAGCAAGTTTTGGAGATGTGTTAGGAGCAATAAGGATATACATATGGGAAGAACAAGGGATAGAAAAAGTGAGTGAATTAGGGGAAGAGATACAAATGCCGAAAGAGGTATGGCAAGCAGTGTTGGCAATATTGTGCTAGAAGCAGTTTAAGCGAAGGGGTATAAAACTTTGTAGAGAAGGCAAGAAAGGGTAAGTGGGCCTATAATAAGATAAGAATAAAAGGCTTCTAGTATAACAGACAAAGGGAAAATCAGTAAAAAAGAGAACTATGCAGAAAAAATATCTCGGCAAAAAGGAATGAAAATCATGATTTTTCTGACAAAACAGCGAATAATTAGAGGAAGTCTAGTGTAGAAGGAACAGTTGTGCTATTTTACAATTTGGTATGGATACTCCCTTTAGGAAACAAGCCCCTCTTTACAATTAGTTGGTATAATGGATAAAGTAGAGAAGCAACACTAATTATTAATCATGAAAATATCATTTATAATGTGAATAATATATTTGTACTATATTAGTATTGAAATAAACTAATTAGTAAATACAACCTAAAATTTGGTTTGTCTTGAGAAGAATAATGTACAAACGTACAAAATATTGTTAACAAGGCACAATTAATTTATTTAAATTTTTTAGTTTGTTTTTTTACATCTATGTTTTTAGTTGATACACAGAGCCAAAAAGAAATTGTAAGATTATCTAGATGGACTTTTGGACTTTTAATGAGTGTAAGGGAAAAAAGGAAGCTAAAGTTAGCAACCAAAGATTTAAAAACTACTAATTTGTTTATCCTTTTAAAAGGATGTTATTCTTACACTACTCTTAGAAGAGAGGGCTGATTTTTATGGAGAAAAATGGTGGTTCCTAATAAATTTCAATATCCATTAACTCGCTTTTGCCTACGCTCAGGACAAATGACTTTACCTCAGAAAATGCTCGAGCTTTTTCCTAAAGAGGGAGTTGTTAAAGCTATTGATACTTTAAATAATAAGGAGGTAGAGCTTGATTTTAAACCTCCACGCACCGTAATTGGCCTTGCTGATTTTTATAATGGTCATGGGCTTGGTGTAAACGATAAGGTTGAGGTAAAAATTGAGGAAAATAGCTGCTATTTTCTTACCCCTATTAAGATAGGTCGCAAGACTGATTACTCAAGTCCTGAGGTTTTAGAAAAGGTGTTTGAAAACCTACTAGAAAAAAGTGTTCCACTATCAGAATCAGAGATACGTGAAGTTTTCCCAGAGATTCCTAAGTCTATCGACTTAAACCTTATTCTGAAACAAGATGGGCGTTTTGCACGTTATGAGGGACGTTGGCGCCCTAGAAAAGAAAAGTTAGAGAACCTTTTACAATCCGAACCTCAGGAAAAAATTGATAAAGCTGTGGTGGAAAATCCCTTTAGTGCAAATTCTTCAATTGTCAAGAGTAAGACTCCTGCTAGTGAACTGGGCATAAGCTCCAATCCCTCCAAAAATGAAAATCAGCAAAGGAAACCAAAGAAAAAAGAAAGCACTAATGAGAAAGCAGCTAGGAATTCTATGAGTGCTAGAGGTGCTGTAAGAATCCCTCATCAAGCTGCTCATCAAACAACTAAGACTACCTCCATAGAAACTGCAAAAACACTAATACTAGAGGAAGAAAAGGTTCCCTCTAAGAGTTTACCAAGATTTTCATTTCCAATGAATACTGCTCCAACAAGAGCTAATGAGGAAAGTGGCGCTCCCTTGCACAAAAGGGCAAGGGAAGCTTTTGAAAAGCTTGGCTATAAAATTAAAGTTCTTTCTCATTATCAACTAATTCTACAAGCTGATTTAGGGCGCTATAATTATAATGTCTTGGTATGTCTTTTGTTTAGCAAACAACGTTTGGACTGGGCTGACTTACTTAATAGTAGAAGAAAATTAGGTACCAAATACCTTTCAGTCTTTGGTGAGCATAATGATTTGCTAAAGATTTATTCATCTACCGATCTTGCTCGAGCCACCTTATGGTCATGGCAAGGTATTGAACGTTTAAAAGACATAGCTCAAAAGGTACCAATTAGCCCGATTGATTTAGAACCTCACTTTAAGAGTGAAGGTCTCTTTGATGAGGGAATAGCAAGCTTTGAGGAGATGATTTATGGCCGTATATCTGAACAAGGAGTATTTTCGACCATTCTTTCAGCCCTAACAAGCCTGAAGTCTCCTTGCGTATTTTTATTAGACGATATTGCTTTAGACGTTGATTTCCCTCGTGAGCAGTTAGCAAAGGTTTTAGATACACTAAGTCAAGCTCCTTTCCAACTTTTAAGTAAAGTAACTGATGGTGAGTACAACATGCGTTCTACTGTCAGTGATGCGTTGTTAAATTTTTCAGAATATGCCCTTTCAGTAAGAGATCGATTGCATAAGCGCCGTGATACTAGACCCACACGTCAACCTTCTAATTTAGTCTCAAGGTAATTTATGTTTTATGTTTTATTCCAATACTCATAAAATCCTTTGGGTTTTTCTAGCTTTTCTATTGTTACTGAGTGCCTGTCGCCTTAAAGTTGATAATAGTGGAACTCCTTCTTTAGTAAATTTTACTATTAACGATGAGAAAGGCCGCCCGTTTAATCGTTTTAGCAGTAATCCTTTAGTTATAAAAGTAGCTGCTAATTCAAGGCACCCTATCTCTATTTTTATAATTGCTACCCTAAATGGTACTACCAATAAAACTCTACATATTTGTGATAACTCCCCCTGCCGATTTGATTGGTTAGTTACTTCTGAAGATAATGGCACTTATGAAATTAAAGCTGAGGTAATAGATAGCAAGGGCAACAAGGCTACTTTCCAATATGACGGAGATAGCAGCAACCCTAGTAATGATGGTGAGGTCGATGTCATTATCAATATTCCAAGCTAATGTCACTTTTACAAGCCTTTCCAGATATTTCTCATATTTCTGTAGAGGAGTATCTTGAGCTAGAAGAGTCTTCCTTTACTAAGCATGAGTACATTAAAGGGGAACTCATAGCTATGGCAGGCTCGACAGATAGTCATAATGATATTGTTGCTAACTTGCTAGCAGCCTTACTTCCCAAGGCAAAGGAAAAGGGCTGTAAGGTGCGTGCTGAGAATTTTAAAGTTCGTACAGCTGATGATGTGTTTTACTATCCTGACATAGTGCTAATTTGTGGTCCTCGGGAACACAGGTACTATACTACCAGGCCATGTTTGCTGGTTGAGGTTCTTTCTCAAAGTACAGCTCGTAATGACATACAGGAAAAAGCCCTTGTTTATAAACAGCTTCAAACCTTGCAATTGTATCTTATGGTAGATTCAAGACAGGAGACCGCTTTTGGCTATCGTCGTAGGAGTACTGGTTGGGTGCTCGAGCATTACAATAACACACCTATAGATATTCCTTGCTTAAATGTTGGTATTAAGCTCAAAGAAATATACGATCAAGTAGAATTTTTTTAGGCATTTTAAACTTCTAGATGTTATTACTATACGGGTGATCGGTAATTAATTTAAGTCCCTATAGGACATACTCAAAATTTGGTGGTTTTTCATTTTAGATTTTAATTACCTAATACAACTGGTTTTAAAAATGTCTTTCTTGACATGTATCGCAACCAAAATACCTTAAATATTAGGGCGATGCATTTCCGATCAACCGTACTATATACAGCGCAACATTACGCTGTAAGGTTAAATAGAAAATTAAATTAGAATGAAGGTTGTTTTAAAGCTAGCTTCACCTGAGTGAGAACTCATATATAAGCCAGTTCTTTATATAACTCACGTAGTCAGTTCTACACTGTAAAATATATATTTAGGGTAAGATTTTAGCAAAACTTTAGAAATGCACCCTAAGATTATCTATTTTGGATGTGAGATATTTTAGTAGGAACCAAAATTCTAATTAGGAGTAATCTTTTGCAATCAGAATTATTTTCAACTTTCCTAGAAGGATTTAAGGCTAAATTACACCATGCATTTTATGTTGTGAGCAATATTGATCAGTTTAGCCTCGAGCGAGGAATACCACCAGCTGTAATGCAAGAAATCATGTCATGCAATCCTTTATCAGTAGGTATTCCAAAGGAGTATGGTGGGCGTGGTGGACACATTGATGAAAGTTTGGCTATATTGGCAGCGGCTTCTTATGAATCATTAGCTCTTTCTCTTACTTTTGGTATCAACTGGGCTTTATTTTTACAACCTGTTGCTAAGTATGGCAATGAAGAAATTAAGCCTTCTATTTTTAGGCGTTTTCTAGAAGATAAAAGCATGGGCGGCCTTATGATAACTGAGCCTGAACACGGTACTAGCGCACTTAGCATGCAAACTTCTTTTGTTGAAAACGGCAAGTACTATAATGTTCAAGGTATTAAGCACTGGGGTGGACTTACTGGTTGGGCAGATTTCTGGCTAGTTGCTGCTCGTCAGCAAGGTAATGATGGCAAGCTAAAACGTGATATAAACTTCTTTGTTTGTGATGTTAGCAAACCAGCTGAAAGAATTATAGTTGAAGAGGTATATGACAATCTAGGACTCTATATAATTCCCTACGGCCTTAATAAAGTTAATGTAAAAGTCCCTAAAATTCAAAAGCTCGAGCCCCAGAGTACTGGCATTAAAATGATGCTTGACACACTATACCGTAGTAGGATGCAGTTCCCAGGCATGGCTATGGGGTTTATAAAGCGCATGCTTGATGAAGCTTTAAAAAACAGCAAAGAACGCTTTGTTAGTGGTAAAAATTTACTTAATTGTGATCAAGTACAACAACGTTTAGCACATTTACAAGCAGCCTTCACAATTTGCTCTGCTATGTGTGCTTACACTAGCAAGCATGCAAATATAAAAAACAATTTGCTACTCAAAGGAATTGAAGCCAATGCGATTAAGAGTGTTGTAACAGACCTAATGCAAGAGGTTTCCCAATCAACACTGCAACTGCTAGGAGCAAAAGGTTATCGGCTTAGTCACATTGCAGGACGTGCCACTATCGATAGCCGTCCCTTTCAGATTTTTGAAGGGCCAAACGATATTCTTTATATTCAAACTTCTGAGGCTATCCTTAAGTTAATGAAGCAAGCAAAAGAGAAAAATCTATTTCAGTTCTTAAAAAACTATTCCTTGACAGCACAAGTAGCAGAGAAATTCAAGGAGACACTAAATTTCAATGTTGATCTGCAAATACCCCAACGAAAATTGACTGAATTAGGAAGGGTTCTAGGAAGGATTATTTGTATGGAAATGGTTTTTAATCTTAAGAAGCTATGTTTCCGAAAAGATTTAATCACGGGTGCTTTGACTATGCTCGAGCAAGAAATAACAAACCTTGTTGGCACTTACAGATTTGCAAATAGTACAAAAGTGATAGTCGAGTATGAAGAAAATAGTTCTTGGATGAACTTGGGATAGTATTATTAGGTTACAGGGTCAAAATATTGTTTTCTCGAGCATAGAGAGCAACTTGCAATCTATCCTTAAGGTTTAGCTTAGACAAAATACTAGTCATATGGGTCTTAACTGTCTTTTCGCTAATGCCCAACTCATTGGCAATAGCCTTGTTACTTAAACCTTGAGCAACCTGCATTAGAACTTCTTTCTCGCGCGGTGTCAAATCTTCCAAGGGGTTTTTCTGAGGGGCAACTAAAAATTTTATAGCTTCAGAATCAAGGGAAATTTCACCACGTAGGGCTGCTATAATTCCATCTCTTAAAGCAGTAGGGCCAGAGTGTTTGACCAAAAAGCCTGTTGCGCCTAGTTGCATCGCTTCACGCACAGACTCTTCATCAAGAAAACTAGTTAGCACCACTATTTTTACATTAGGATTTAGAGAGCGGAGTTTAGGTATTAATTTAAGGCCAGAGTCGTCTGGCAATTGCAAGTCCAGTAGGACAAGTTCTGGCTGGGTGTTTTTGACAACTGTTAAGCCTTCATCGGCGGTACTAGCTTCGCCTACTACCTCTAATTGATTCGACAGCCCTAAGAAGGTCTTTAAGCCTTCACGTACAATAGGATGGTCATCAATAATGACTATGCTTCCCATGGTACTTCTACCTCTACCCTGAGCCCTCCCCCTTGACGTGGCAATAGATTTAAACTTCCATCTATACTTTTAGCTCTTTGTGACATGCTAGTTAGACCTATACCTGCAACATAGTTTTTTGCTAGTCCTGTGCCGTTGTCTTCAAGTCTAAGGATTAGCTTTACTTGTTTTTGCTCGAGCGATATCCAAACTTGCGAGGCTCGAGCATGTTTCAAAGTATTATGCATAGCCTCTTGAGCAATTCGGTAAAGCACTCTAGCTACCTCATCAGGCACGGCTATTTTCTCCAGAGACAAGTGTGTTTCAAGAGTAGTACTACTACGTTTCGCTAGGCGTGATAGTGCTCCTTGAAGTCCTTTAGAAAGATCTGCTGGACGCAATACTTCGATAAGACCTTTTAATTCGTTAAGTGCCACACTCACTAATTCGGAAGCTTTATTGAGGTTCTTAGAGCGCTGCTTTTCATCTTGGCTTTCTTTAACGATATTAAGAGACAAATCAGTCGCAAAGAGTAGTTGCGCTACTGAGTCATGCATTTCAGTGGCCAAGCGCTGACGCTCTTCGAGTGTAGCTAAGTAGCTTGCCTCTTGAGTATGGAGTTCTTGCAAACGCGAACGTTCAAAGGCTGTACCTAGCTGTTTGCCTACTGTGGTCAAGAACTGCAATATTTCTTCACTAAAGGTATCTTGTCCAGGCGCAGCTAGATTCAATATACCTACAGGGCCACTCTGGCCTAATAAAGGTACACTGGCATGGATTTCTAAACCTGCTTTGTCACCTCGAGCCCTCTCGAGACGAGAGCAATGTACAATGTTTACGCCCTTATCAAGCCGTTTATTTCTAAAAAGCCACTGACAATCACATCGACCTTCACTTAGTGGCTTAGCTTTATCGCAACCTAAGGCTGGTGGTAAACCTGTTGCTGTTACCAAATTGAAGCCTGCCTGATGGCTATCGCCTTCAGCAAGACGTGTTAAAAACACCCAGCCTGTGGTAAGGCCTGTAAGTTCAATCAACCTTTGCAATGCTCGTTCAATGGCTTTCTCAAAACTGATCTCTTGATTGAGAATGTCACCGATGGCATTTAGGGTGGAAAGTTCTTTTATGTGTTGCTCGAGCTTAGTGTGGGGGTTTTGCACTTGATTACTCATAGGAAATTAATAAATAAAAGCTTACTCTAAAAATCTAATTTTGCTCAAAAACATGAAGGGGTTTAGATTTTGCTTATCTGAACTGTTATTAAATCATAGTCTATCATTTAATCAGGTTAATCACAGTTCAGACATTACCACTTCTCTATCTAACTTTATGCAAGTTGATCTATATACCACCACCAACGGTTTCTAGAAATATAAAGTCTGTTACGATTGTCTTCAATAAAGGTAAATCTTCGATGATCTCTTTGGAAATCTTCTTTAAGCAACTTGTCAGCTTGGTCAATACGTTCTTGAAAATCATTTACATCAGCATCTTTGGCAATTATCTGTAATAAGATCTCAATGGAATCCCTTATCCCTAATAAATTAAGACGCTCCTCATAAATAAAGCGTGATAGACTTCCTGTGTGCCTTTCATAAGTCTTAAGCTTGATACTTAAATCCTTTCTCAATACCTTTAATTTCACATCTTTTGATATTTGTTTCTCTAGCTTTTTCCACTGTTCATCTAACTCTTTTTTAGACTCTAAAAGCATCAGGATATCTGGATGCGTATCCCATCCTTTGTTTTTGACAACTAAATAGCCTTCATTCCATAAAATTAACTCAACGTAAATATAAGCAAGGACAGAGATATTATGTTTGTGAATTATTGGCCCTTGAGTTGCAAGTAGGTCTATACATTGCTTTAACTCCCTTATTGAAAGTAGATCTAAGTGCCACTGAAAATCACCTTGCATTTCATTTGGGCAACCTCCAAATAATTGGTCTTCAAACCATATGTTGATGTCCTGTGAATTGTGTAAAATACGAGTAAGCATGGGAGCCTCCTAATTGAAGTATAGTCCTTTCTTTGGTAACTGATAGCTAGGAAAAATACAGGATAATAATTGATAGGAGTGAACTATGAAAGAACGCTATTTACACCCACTTACCGACTTTGGCTTTAAAAAACTTTTTGGTACTGAGCCTAACAAAGTGCTTTTGATCGATTTTCTCAACCAGCTCTTACCTCCACACCATCAAATCAAGAATTTAACCTACACCAAGAATGAACAACTTAGCTCTTCTCCTGATGATCGCAAAGCCATTTTTGACTTGTTTTGTGAAAGTGCCGAGGGCAATAAGTTCATCGTGGAAATTCAGCGTGCACGTCAAACTTTTTTTCTTGATAGGAGTGTTTTTTATGCCACTTTTCCCGTTAGAGAACAAGCCGAACGTGGTGATTGGAATTATGAACTAAAACCTGTTTATATTGTGGCTATTCTTGATTTTGAAATTGTAGGTCTTCAACTTGGTCAAGATTTATTGCATAAAGTGCAACTAAGGGATGAAAAGCATCGTCTTTTCTACGATAAGCTCACTCACATCTATATTGAATTACCAAAATTTACTAAAACACAAGAGGAGTTAGAAACAAAGTTTGATAAGTGGTTATATGTATTTAGGCATCTAGCAGAACTAGATAAGAAACCTCAAAAACTAAAAGAAAGGGTGTTCGAGCGATTATTTGAAGCAGCCGAAATTGCTCATATGTCACCAGAGGATAGAGATAACTATGAAAGTGATCTTAAAAAGTATAGAGATTATTATGGTACTTTAAGCACTGCTAAGGAAGAAGGAGTACAAGAAGGTCGTGAGGAAGGTCGTGAGGAAGGTCGTGAGGAACGCTCTTATGAAATTGCTCGAGGAATGAAGCAAGAGAATATCCCTACAGAAATAATAGCGAAACTTACTGGTTTAAGCGTTGAGGAAGTTAAGCAGTTACAAAGCTAATTTATTTTGCGTAAAATAAATTTGTGCCTATACTATGCATTCTCCATCTCCATCTTTTTTAAGGTAACAAAAGATGGCTATCACCAAATTCATGCCACAAGTAACCTTTGGCAACAGCTTCTTGATAACCTTCCATAACAAGCTCTTTTCCCGCTATAGCATAAAGCATCGCCAAGTGACTAGCTTTAGGATCATGAAATCCTGTCAAAAGGCCATTTATAACATGAGTAGGTTGCTTAGGGTGAACATATAGACGGGTAAAACCTTTACTAGCACTAATCTCTTGGCCATTCCAAGCCGACTCTAAAGCGCGTACTACAGTTGTCCCTACAGCAATGATACGCCTATTTTGTGCTCTAGCCAAATTAACAACCTCAGCAGTTTCTAGAGGGACCTCAAAGGGTTCAGGATAGAGTGTTTGCTCTTCTATATTTTCTGTGTTTAGCTCGAGACTACTAACACCCGTATGTAAAGTAATGTAAGCAAACTTTACGCCTTTACTCTTTAACATTTCTAGCACTCGGTTACTAAAGGGACGGGCCGCCGAAGGCATCTCTGCACTACCGGGTACATCGGCAAAAACAGTTTGGTAGTTGCCAAGCTCAAAGGCTGAAGGTACATAGCCATAACGTATAGGCGTGCCTTGCTCCATTAATTTAGAAACATCCTCTTCAAAACTTACAAACCACAACCTAGGCAAATCGGGGTAAGGGGCAAGCAATTTAGCTGGTGAGCCAGCAACAGTTATGGCCTCATTTGGCTGTAAGGGTAAAGGACCCGGTTTAGCAAATGACCAACGTGGTTCAGCAAGCCATAGCTTTTCACCATAACAGGTTGATAAATTGAGTATAAAATCGCCAAAATGGCCTTTAGCAGGCAAACTAGCAGCTAATGTAGCACTTCTATTTACTACTAGTATGTCGCCTTGCTCGAGAAAGTTAGCAAGATTAACAAACCTACTATGATGATGCCCTCTTGGTGTACTGACTAAAAGCTTAACATCATCACGACCTTGCCCCCTTACTTCTGGTGGCAATGCAGCTTGCAACTGTACTGGCCTATCAAAGTTTAATTCGTTTATATTCATTTTGCCACCTCCCAAAGCTTACCTTGAGCCTGAAAACGCTGTCCTGAAACAGCTTCAATTTTTTGTCCTAAAAGCCAAGCCCAAAATGGCAAAGTAACTTCTGGTAAGGGCCTATCAGAAATATCCTCGTTTGGAAAAGCATCCTGATGCATTTTAGTACGCATATCACCCGGATCAACACTTACAACACCAATGTTTTTATCTGCAAGTTCATTAGCTAAGGTTTTACTCACAAGGTCAAGTGCTGCTTTACTAGCACCATAACCACCCCAACCTTCATAGCCACCTATAGCAGCATCACTAGAAATATTAATAATTAGACCAGCTGTATTCATAAAAGGCAATACAACTTGGATAAGCCCAAGTGGAGCAATAACATTAGTATTTAGAACCGAGCTAAAGTCCTTTAAAGGATAGTCCTGCAAGTAGGGTAAAGGAGATGGTCCTAACTCTGAAGCATTATTGACCAAAAAGCCTATGCTTCCTAAGGACTTAGCAGCTTTAGCTACAGCCTGACGATGTGTAGCATCTGTAATATCTCCAGCTACTTTAATAATTTGGCTCGAGTCATTAGCAAGACCCTCAGTAGCTTTGTTAAGAGAGTCCTTATCTCTTGCAGTCAGGATGAGGTTATAGTTTTGTGAAGCTAGAAATGAAGCTAAGGTAAGTCCTAAGCCACGGCTAGCTCCTGTAATAATGGCACTTTTCATGTTTAACCTCCAATTAAAATATGATCTGTTAGCGCTGACTATCTTCAACGCTTTGGCTTTTACTGTAGAAAATAAGAGGAGGTGTGTCTTGGAACCTTGGTTTGGCTCTAAACTAGGACTTTGGTCGCAGAGATGTAAAAGTTTTTTGTGAGTCATTTAGGAGTAATCAGTGCCTATAAGGTAGCTAGTAGTCAGAAGTCAGTAGCCAGCATAGCTAAGCCCTACTGACTACTAGCTACTGGCTTCTAGCTACTATTTTCAGCTTCATAAGAAAATTCACAAGTATTCAATTATACATAGGTGTTTAAAGAAAAAACACCCTCTGACCTTATCAGAGAGTGCTTTCGTATCAGTTATTGATTTAGCTGTTGACTTCAGATTGACAATTTAATTGCTACCTCCACCGTTTCCATCACCAGAGCCTGAACCATCACCTGAATCATTATTGCCATCACCATTATCCTCGTTACCTTCTTCATAAGCATCACCGAATTCTTTACCTGCTGCAGCACCTATGGCCGCACCAATAGCTGCACCGGGTGGACCACCAACAATGTAGCCAGCTGCAGCACCTACAACACCACCTACAATGATGCCTAAACCTGCACCAACACTCTTTTCAGCAGACGGCTCTTCTTGATTTCCTAAATAATCAGCAATAACTGAGCCAACTTCAGAGTGATTAGGCAAGGCAACAAAATCTGACATAGTTTTTGTAGCTGCAGGGTAGTTTCTCTTGCCTATCAAAGTAATAATATCTACTAGTAACTTGCCTTCTTGTGCAGTAATTTGTTGACCACTGACTAGACAAGAAGTAAGTGTTTCAATATATTCTGTTCGGTCTTTTGGATTTGTAGCTAATAACTTTAGGCTAGTTGCTTCTAATCTTGGGAAAAACTGAGTTCCTAATCCTTGGTCAACGGCTTGAGTATTCAATGACTCCCTACTTGCTCTATAATCTTCTAGTTTCTTAAGTATTTCAGTCATACCTATAAAAATATCTTCTTCATGTATAGGTAATTCGGGTAGGGGTCTTGTGCAACCTTCTTCACTAAATTGGGCAAGGGTTGCAGAGCTTAAAACTAAAACTAAACTTGTAATTAACAAACTAATAATTTTTTTCATAATATGTTCCTCGTTTCTATCGCTGTTTTAGCGATAAATAAAGTTTAGGAACAAGGTCTTAACAAGGTCTTAACAAGCCTTTGAAATTGTGTTGGTGACAGGCTATTAGCATGATCCCAATATTAATTTTGCCTAGGTATCTATATTGTAGTTCTAGATCTCAATAAGGTCTATATCTGCAGCAGGAAACTTTTTAAAGTAGCCATCTAATAAGTATACTACTTAGCTCTTTCTCTGGCTTGTTTTTTAATGTCTTCCATGCCTAGTTCAGAATAGTTACCAGCATCTAAATCAACAAGTCCTTTTTTTATCTCTTCTCTAAGAACTTGGAGTTTAAGTTCTTTTACATGATCTTGTTCTTCTAAAAACCTCAAAGCGTCTCTTATAACTTCACTAGCAGAGTTGTAAAGCCCCGTGCTTACTTTGTTTTTTACATAGCTTTCTAGCTCTGAGGTTAAGTTAACGTTCATTAATACCAATGATAAAGTAATTATCAATGATTGTTATTAATAAAAATAAGGTGGCTGATTTTGATTCAAGAACATCTATAGTGCCCCAGAAAAATCTTTTCCCTAGAGAGAAATACCTTCTGTGAGCATGTCATTTTGAGGAGTATAACGACGAAGAATCTCTGGTGGTGTAAGTGTGAGATCCTTCGTGTAGTTTACCTTAGATCAAAGCGAAGGGCTCAGGATGACATCCCTTGCGTTAGATCAGGCAAAAACTTATCAGGACATCTATATGAAACTGTAATAATGTGTTATGGAAACCCCAAATATTGAAACAAAAAGACTAATTCTACGCCCTATAAACATAAACGACGCACCTGCTATCCAAAAACACTTTAATAATTGGAATATCATCAAGTATATAGGCACAGAAGTGCCGTGGCCGTACCCTGATAATGGCGCTGAAACCTACCTAAAGGACATCCTAAAACAAATGAAAACAAAAGAAATATACATATGGGGAATACTGCTTAAGGATGGACCAAATGAGATTATTGGCGTAATCGAATATAGATTCGTTGATGATAAGGACGATAACAGGGGTTTTTGGCTTGCCGAGCCATATTGGGGACAAGGGATTATGACTGAAGCAGTAACAGCTACCCAAGATTTTGTTTTTTTTAAACTTGGTAAAGAGAGAGTGGTTGTAAAAAATGCTAAATCAAATATAGGCTCGAGAGCTGTTAAAGAAAAAAGTGGTGCACAGCTAATTGGAACCTCTGAGGGGCAGTATCATACTGGAGAAACTGCGGAAGATGTTTGGGAAATTACACGAAATAGTTGGGTTGCAGCAAGGAAAAACTCTCAGAATGACATGATTATAGTACGCTAGAAAAATCATTTTCCAAAATAGGAAATATAATTTAGTAGGACATGATCTTAACTGGAAGTGGGATACTGCCAATAACCAGCTTGTAAGGGCTCAAGTTTTTGAGCCCCTACGACCACGCAGAAGTAAAATTCGTAGGGCAAATGAATATTTTATGGATATCTATAGACGAATGATTTAACGACCTTCTGGGTATTGTGGACAGGTTCTTTTGTATGGTCTGTCATGCAAATAACGTTGCCATTCTTCTTGAGTAAAATTACGACCAGCAATACGACAAAGTTTTTCCTTCAAGGAGCTTTCGTTTTCTACATCCCAAATAAGTATCGTATGGTCCCAACGACTGTCAGAACTATCTGAACCACCAGAGACGATTTTTGTGCCATCTGGTGAGAAGGCTACACTACTAACACGATACTTATAACCTAGCCAAGCCTCCCCAATAACTTGGCCACTTTCTACACCCCACAGGCGCACGGTGCCATCTCCACTACCAGAAGCTACTTTTGTACCATCTGGTGAAAAGGCTACGCTATAAACAGGTCTACTATGACCTTGCCATGGTTCACCTATTGTTTTGCCTGTTTCTACATCCCACAAACATACAGTACTATCTAGGCCACCAGAAACTACTTTTGTGCCATCTGGCGAGAAAGCCACACTCTTAATAGCACAATAATGATCTCGCCATGGTTCACCTATTGCTTTGCCCGTATCTACATCCCATAGTTGCACAGCACTATTATAAGAACCACCAGTAACAACTTTTGTGCCATCTGGCGAGAAGGCCACACTATGAACAGAATCATTATAATCTTGCCATGATTCACCAATAGCTTTACCTGTTTTAACATCCCACAAACGTATAGTATCATTACTGCTGCTGGAAATCACTTTAGTGCCATCTGGCGAGAAAGCTACACTATAAACAAAAAAATAACGAATATAATCTTGCCATGGCTCACCTATCATTTCGCCTGTCTCAACATCCCACAAGCGTATAGTGTTATCCCTACCGCTAGAAACCACTTTAGTACCATCTGGTGAGAAATCTACGCTCCAAACAGCATCACTATGACCTTGCCATGGTTCACCTATTGCTTTACCTGTCTCAACGTTCCACAAACGCAGAGTATTATCACTACTGCCAGAAACTACTTTAGAACCATCAGGAGAGAAGGCTATACTCTCAACAGAATCACTATGACTTTGCCCTATTCCACCTATTAATTTGTCTGCTTCAATGTCCCACAAACGTACAGTATTATCCTTACCGCCAGAAACTACTTTAGAACCATCAGGAGAGAAGGCTACACTTTCAAAAGAACCACCATGACCTTGCCATAATTCACCTATCAATTTGCTTGTTGCAACATCCCATAGGCGCACAGCCTTATCACTGCTACTAAAAAGCACTTTTGTACCATCTAGTGAGAAAGTTACGCTATTCACAGAACTATCACCTTGCCATACTTCACTTATTGTTTTACCCGTCTCAGCATCCCATAGGCGTACAGTATGATCCTTACTGCCAGAAACCACCTTTTTACCATCAGGAGAAAAAACCACACTATAAACAAAATTACTGTGACCTTGCCATGGTTCACCTATAGCTTTACCTGTCTCAGTATCCCATAGACGCACAGTATGATCCTTACTGCCAGAAACTACTTTTGCACCGTTTGGTGAGAAAGCTATGCTATAAACAGAACGACTATGTCCTTGCCATGCTTCACCTATAGTTTTGCCTGTTTTGACATCCCACAAACGTATAGTATCATCTCCACTACCAGAAACTACCTTTGTGCCATCTAGTGAAAAAGTTAAACTCAAAACAGCATCACTATGTCCTTGCCATGGTTCACCTATTGCTCTGCCCGTTTCAACGTCCCACAAGCGTACAGTATTATCCCTACTGCCAGAAACAACTTTTGTGCCATCTGGTGAAAAGGCTATGCTATAAATAAGATCATTATGGCCTTGCCATGGTTTACCTATAGATTTACCTGTCTCAGCATCCCATAAACGCACAGTTTTATCCCAACTGGCAGAAACTACTCTTGTACCATCAAAAGAAAAGGCTAAGTCAGAAACAAACCGACTATGATCTTGCCATGGTTCACCTATCACTTTGTTTGCTTCAACATTCCACAACCGCACAGCACTATCCCTACCACCAGAGACCACTTTAGAGCCATCAGGAGAGAAGGCTATGCTCAAAACATAATCATTATGACCTTGCCATGGTTCACCTATTGCTTTACCTCTTTCAATATCCCACAATTGCACATTATTACCACTGTCAAAAACTATTTTTTTACCATCTGGAGAGAAGGCTATACTACTAATAGAGCCATTACCTTGCCACACTTCACTTATCATTTTGCCTGTCTTTACATCCCACAGACGTATAGTTTTATCGCTACTGCCAGAAAGTACTTTTTTGCCACCTGCTGAGAAGACTAAACTCGTAACAGCACGACTATGGCCTCGCCATGGTTCACCTATCACTTTGCCTGTTTCTATGTTCCACAGAAGTATAGTATTATCCTCGCTACCAGAAACAACTTTTGTTCCATCTGGTGAGAAAGCTACACTATAAACAATATGACGATGACCTTTCCATGGTTCACCTATTGCCTTGCCTGTTTCTACGTTCCATAGGCGTACAGTTCTATCAACGCTTCCAGAAACAACCTTTGTTCCATCTGGAGAGAAGGCTACACTATAAACAGCATTACTATAACGATCATGACTATGACCCTGCCATGGTTCATCTATTGCCTTGCCTGTCTCAACATCCCACAGGCGTAGGGTACCATCAGTACTACCAGAAGCTACTTTTGTGCCATCTGGTGAGAAAGCTACACTATTAACAACATGATTATGACCTTGCCATGGTTCACCTATTGCTTCACCTGTTTCTGCATTCCACAGTCGCACAGTATAATCACTACTACCAGAAACTACTTTTGTGCCGTCTGGAGAGAAGGCTACACTATGTACAGAATCATAATGGCCTTGCCATGTTGAGTTAAGGTGGCCTCTCATTTGCAAGGTGCGTAACATATTACTGGTGCTTTCTTTACCTGCTTTTATTTTAGAAGCTTGCACCGCTAGCAATGCAGCAATATCTACATAACCATTAGCAGGACTGGGTTTTTGTAGTGCTAATAGTGTTTGTGCAGCCAATTGACGAACTAGCGCCATATCAGCTTGCTCATTTGCTGTTGCCACTGCCTTTTCTGCACTATAGCTCCGTTCTTCTGCATCTTTTTGTGATTTCCTAGCGTTAAAGCCAAAGAACGTGGCTAAACTTGCCAGAACAAAAGCAATAATAGCAAAGGCTGCTATGCTGAATATAATTCTTTTGGGTAAAAACATGTTTCAAACAATCCTCATTAGCCCTAATTAGAATTCCGCAAAGATTTTGCTTACTCCAACATCTATCCTAACTTTCCCACCATAAGGCATAGGAATCTGTGGATCAGTGTGCCCAAAATTAAGGTTCTGCACAACAGGGATAATTTCATTATACTGCCTAACTACTTTAAGTACTGTCTCTCGTTGCAAAGCTCTGTAAGCCGATTTTTCTTCAGCAGACTGTGGTTTATTAAACTCCCACGCCTTTGGCCGTCCCATAAGCACTCCTTTGACTCGTTTTAAAATACCTCTTTCACCAAATGCTCTGATTACACGACTCACATAATTAGCGGTGGGTATTTCTTCAGAAGTTTCTAGCATAAGTACAATATTTGTGAATTGCTCGAGTGACGGAATAGCACTACCATGACGCAACATCTCATCAACTGACTCAACACACCCTCCCCAAAGCAAACCTTCCCCATTTTGCTCACCATCCCAGTACCAACCATCGCTTGGTTCATACTCTCGATGAGCTTTAAGCAGTTCTAGATCATCCCAGTCAAAACTAATATCGTTGTAAGTCTCTGAAGGCACTAATTCAAACTCTCCTTCATCAAACATAGCATGCTTGATATATTTAATTGTATATTCATCCATCTTTCCCTGAAAGGCAAATTGAGTAAATAAAGCAGCCCCATAAAATGAAGGTACACCATTTAGAAATAAGAAATTAGCTAGGTGAGAGTTATCACTGTAACCAAAAAATGGTTTGGGGTTATCAACAAATGCTTCAGGATTGAGATTTTTTATATATGTAACCTGCACATCACCACCAAGGGTAGAGATAACAGCTTTTATCTTTGGATCTGAAAAGGCAGAAATTAAGTCAGCAGCTTTTTCTTCATTGGTAGCGTCTAGTTTAGATGTAGCGGGATATTCAACTGGCTCTAAACCAAACACATCTCGCAGTCTTTCTAAGCCAAGTTGGTGCACATGAGGCCAACATCCTGAAGCTGCAAAACTGGGCGATACTATTGCTATCTTATCACCCTGTTTTAGTTTGGGTAATTTTTTCATAACCTAGCTTATCCTAATGCACTTGAAAAGTCTTTTCTCATATCCATAGCTAAAATGTAGAAACTATGACACTTAGCTGACAATATACTGACAATCTAGTGTTAGCATGACTTTTGTTAAATTAACAGTCTGTCTCTCAATTTGGAAGGAAACTACAGATGAAATACTTAGTACTTATACTATACTTGGTAGCTTTTAAGCTAAGCCAAGCACAAGACTCTACAGCAAATCAGTTCTTTAACCGTATTGCCTCATTCCCAGTCAACACTAATTTACCTGCAGGTGTTGATCAGGCAACCGAAACATCTGCAGAAATAATTTCTGCTACAGAAGATGGTATGATTCTAGTTTACTCTGACAGCCCACTTGGTGCAGTTGGTATAATTGATATTACTGACCCAGCTTTACCAAAGCCTGCTGGTACCATTATGCTTGATGGCGAGCCAACAGCTGTTTCTGTAATTGGTGACAAAGTCTTGGTTGCTGTTAACACCTCTGAAAACTACACCGAGCCATCTGGACACATCAGCGTAATTGACATTACCTCACAATCTGTAGAAACCAAGTGTGACCTTGGTGGCCAACCAGATTCAATTGCTGTATCACCCGATGGCACTATTGTTGCTATTGCCATCGAAAATGAGCGTGATGAAGATCTAAATAATGGTGTTATCCCACAAATGCCAGCTGGTAACGTTACAATTTTACAGCTTGAAAATGGCGTTCCAATTTGTGATAGTAAGATCACAGCAGATGTAATAGGCCTTGCTTTAGTTGCTGGTGAAGATCCAGAACCAGAATTTGTTGATATAAATGAAAACAATGAGATTGCTGTAACTCTGCAAGAAAACAACCATATTGCTATTATCGATGGTAACGATGGTAGCGTAATAAACCATTTTTCTGCTGGTTCAGTTGATTTGCAAAATGTTGACCTCGAGGAAGAAAGAGCCTTGACATTTGATGGGGAGCAACTTGACCGTGCTCGAGAACCCGATGCAATCCAGTGGCTAGACAATGACCGCGTTGTGATTGCCAATGAAGGTGATTATGAAGGTGGTGCTCGAGGCTTTACAATCTTTCATAAAAATGGTGAAGAACTCTTCGAATCTGGCCTTGCTTTTGAATACCAAGTAGCAATGGCTGGACACTATCCAGAAAGACGTTCTGGCAATAAGGGTGTAGAACCAGAGGGTATGGAAGTTAAAAAGTTTGGTGATGACAATTACATCTTTTTACTCTCCGAACGTGGTTCTGCAATTGGTGTTTACAAAGACACCGGTGGTGAACCTGAGTTTATACAGCTTTTACCCACAGCTCTTGGGCCCGAGGGTGCAATTGCAATCCCAGAGCGCAATATTTTAGCTGTTTCCAATGAAGTTGATCTGATTGAAGATGGTGGGGTTCGCTCTCATGTAACCATCTATAGTTATGGTGAAAACGAAGCAACATACCCAATGATTGTCTCTGGTATGGATGATAGCGGTCGTCCCATTGGCTTTGGTGCCTTATCTGGCCTTGCTACAGATCCCGAAGAACCCGGGATTTTGTATGCAGTCAACGACAGTTTTTATGCCATGCAACCAACTATTTTCACCATTGATGCCAATCAAAAACCTGCAAAGATTACTGCTGCTACTCACGTAACACGTGGGGGTGCCATTGCACAACTTTTAGACCTTGAGGGAATTACATCAGATGGTGAAGGTGGATTCTGGCTTGCTTCTGAAGGTCGCCTCGATAGAATGATTCCACATGGCCTCTATCATGTGAATGCAAATGGCGAAATTGAAGAGCAAATTCCATTTCCAGCAGAACTACTTGCAGTTGAAAAGCGCTGGGCTTCCGAAGGAGTAACCTTGGTTGAAAATACACTTTGGATTGCCATTCAACGTCAGTGGCAGGATGATCCTGAAAATACTGTCAAACTGATATCTTACAATCTTGAAACAAAAGAGTGGGGCGCAGTACGTTATCCAACAGATGAAACCGAAAAAGGCTGGGTAGGTCTTTCTGAAATCACTGCTCATGGAAGCCACGTTTATATCATTGAGCGTGATAATCAAATTGGTGAAGCCGCTAAAATTAAGAAGCTTTATAGAATTGCTATAACTGATTTAGAACCAAGCAAAATTGGTGAAGAGCTTCCACTAGTTAGCAAAGAAGAGGTGCATGATTTTATCCCTGATCTGAAAGCTACAGGCGGTTATGTTGTTGACAAAATTGAAGGTTTTGCTATTGACTCAGCAGGTAACACTTTTGTAATCACAGATAATGATGGTGTTGATGATAGTAATGGTGAAACATTATTCTTCTCAATATCAATAGATAACTGACTATAGTGTAGCCAAGGTCATTAGATATACCGACCCTTTAAGATCACCATGATACTGTTTAGAAAGTATTAGGTGTAATAACACCTAAGTTTGTAAATAGGAGTTCTAGTATGTCTAAATCACCAGAACAAATAGATGTAGCCATCATTGGAGCTGGTCCTGCAGGTTTAACCGCAGGCATCTATGCAGGTAGAGCACAGCTTAGCACTGTTATTCTAGAAAAGGGGTTACCCGGTGGGCAAATAGCCCAGACTCAAGAAGTAGAAAACTATCCGGGCTTTCCTGAAATTATTAGTGGACCTGAACTTTCAGAACGTATGGTTAAGCAAGCTGAAAAGTTCGGTGCTGCTATCAAAGTAGCAGAAGTTAATGGCATTGAAAAGAATGGTACTGGCTTTATAGTTAAAGGTAGTGAAGGTGACTATCATGCTAAAGCAGTTATTATAGCTACAGGAGCTAATCCACGCCGTTTAGGCGTTCTGGGGGAAGATCAATTTTATGGTCGAGGGGTAAGTACCTGCGCTACTTGCGATGGTTTTTTCTACCGCGATAAAGATGTTGTTGTTGTTGGGGGCGGAGACGCAGCTGTCGAAGAAGGTATGTTTTTAACTAAATTTGCTAATAAGGTTACAGTTATCCACCGTCGTGATGAGCTTAGAGCTAATAAAGAGGCTCAGAAACGCGCCTTTGCTAACCAGAAAATGGAATGGGTCTGGGACACCGTAGTTGAAGAAGTTGTTGGTGAAAACGACCTAGTGACAGGCGTTAAAACACGTAATGTAAAAACTGAAGAAGAAGGTTTTATTAAAGCTGACGGAGTCTTTATTTATATAGGCCATGTACCTAATACTGGCTATTTAAAAGACCTAGTTAAGTTACGCGATAGTGGTTACGTAGATGTGCGTGATGAGGTTTATACTAATGTAGAAGGAGCATTTGCTGCTGGAGATGTAAGCGATGAAATCTACCGTCAGCTTGGCACTAGTGTGGGAGCAGGTACTAGAGCAGCTATGGCTGCAGAGAAGTGGCTAGCTGAAAGCAATTTGTAGTCTATAAGAATAGTGTAAGAGTTCTATAATTAACATTTAAGAGTAGTAGATACGGCTCTCTCCTAATTATGCCGTTGCTTAGGCTCCATACCTCCCTAAGCGAAGAGCCCTACTAAATGCCTAATACCTCATACTTTAAATACCTCCTTTAAAAATTTGTTTTATAAAGAGGCCCTGCCAGCGGCAGGTGGGGTTTCTTTTTGTACAAGGTTAGGGCTAGATCAATGTAGCACCAAACGATAACCACGACAATAGTAATAGATTTTTTAAACACTGTTACTTACACTTGAAAAATCACATAATATAAGAATGATTATTCAGCTTTGGCAACTATTAGCTGCTTACAGGTGGCAAGTTGCTGGTTTATCATCACTTATTAGTTTATCTGCTGCCTTAGGTACAGTTGGCCCACAATTTACTCGCATTGCTTTTGATAGAGTAATTCCTAGTGGTCAGATAAAACCCTTTTTATTTTTAAGCTTAGGTCTTACACTTTTTTATTTGCTTAGAGCTGTTTTTGGCTATGCAGGTATGTACCTAAGTTATGCTTTTACCCAAAACATCATCAGCGATATTCGTATGCGGGCTTACTCGCGCTTGCTTAAGCTTCCTGTAGTGCGCTTTACCGAGGAACGTTCTGGGTCACTGGTTTCACGAGTAGTCAGTGATGTTAATGCGCTCGAGGGCATGATTCAAGCAGGGGCTACACGCCTTATGGGACAGCTTTTTAGTATAGTGGTAGTTGCTATTATCTTATTTGTAATGCACTGGCAACTCGCATTAGTGAACTTAATAGTTGTGCCACTTCTAGCAGGCATAACTCGCTATTATCAAGAACCTCTAAGGCAAGCCTCGCGTAGGATACGCAAACGAGTAGGTGACATGACAGCTGTTGCCACTGAAGCTATTAGTAACATCCAAGTAGTGAAAGCCTTTGCCAACGAGCCTTTAGAAATCAGTCGCTTTGGTAATGAAAATAGTACTTACCAACAACTCAACTTAAGTCGCCGTAAAGATGTGGGAATGATGGAAGCACTTGTTACTATAACAGCTGAGTATGGTATGGGTGCTATTCTCCTCATAGGGGGTTGGTTGGTAGTACAGGGTAGCCTAAGCTTTGGTGAATTAGCTGCCTTTTTGCTTTATCAGCGCATGCTACAAAGCCCAGTTACTTCAGTGATGTTTTTTAATAATCAATTGCAAGCAGGTATGGCAGCTCTAGAAAGAGTTTCTAGCTTGCTGGATTCCGAAGAGGAAAAAGAAGGCATGCTTATGAACATAACGAGTGGCGAAGTGGTTTTCCATAAGGTAAGTTTCACTTTTCCTAAAGCAGAAGTTGCTGCCCTTAAGAGCTTAAGTTTTCACATTTTAGAAGGTCAAGCAGCAGCTTTTGTAGGACCTTCTGGTGCTGGTAAAAGCACTATTACCAAGCTAATTGATAGGCTTTATGACCCAGATGAAGGTGAAATATTAATTGGTGGACAATACGTGCAGGAATATAAGCTGGACACTTTACGCCGTGCTATAGCGGTAGTGCCACAGGAGCCTACCCTATTTTCAGGTAGTGTGCAGGAAAACATCCGCTATGCTAAACCTGAGGCAAGTGACAAAGATGTTATGCAAGCAGCTAAGCTAGCCAATGCTGATAGGTTTATTAGAGATTTACCCCAAGGTTATGATACTGAGATAGGTGAGCGAGGAGTCAAGCTTTCTGGAGGGCAAAAGCAGCGCATTGCTATTGCTCGAGCAATCCTTAAAGAGACCAAAGTACTTATTCTTGACGAGGCAACCTCAGCGCTTGATAGCGAATCTGAAGCTGTGATTCAAGATGCCCTTGATGGTCTCTTTAGTAGACGCAAGGGTGTTACTAGCATTATCATAGCCCACCGCCTCTCTACCATTTACAATGCCGATAAGATTTTTGTTTTAGATAGTGGGCAGCTAGTAGAGGAAGGCACACACCAAGAACTCGTAGCGAAGCAAGGACTTTATCAACATCTTTATGAACTTCAGCATAAAGATGAACAAGAAATTTCCTCCTAAATTAATATGCTGATAAGAGCCCATGCAAAGGTTAACTTGGCACTTCATGTGACCGCTAAGCGCAAAGATGGCTTTCATGAAGTAGATACCCTTATGGCACGTATAGCACTAGCTGATGAGATTTGGCTCGAGACTCAAAAAAAAGATGTCATCTTAAAAATGGTTAATAGCAACTTGCCAAGTGATAGTAGCAATCTTGCCCATAAGGCAGCAGAAATGTACTTGTACTCAGCGGGTATACAGCAAGGTGTTCATATTACTTTAAAAAAAAATATCCCTATAGCTGCTGGTTTAGGTGGTGGCTCCTCTGATGCTGCAGCGGTTTTACGAGGTCTGAAAAAACTTTACCCTACTGAAGCAGATATTTTGCCAATTGCTAAAGGTCTTGGAGCAGATGTTCCTTTCTTTACTCAAAATTATACAGCAGCAAGGGCTAGGGGTAAGGGTGAGAAGCTGGAAACTGTCTATCTTCCCAAGATTCATCTTGTACTTGTAAATCCGCTTGTTGCTGTAAGTGCTAGAGAAGCTTATGAGCACTTACAAAGCTTCAGTCCTCCATTAGATTTAAGCAGTACATTGGAAGGCTTGGTAAATATGAATGCTAGGTTATTTAATGCTTTGCAAGCAGGTGTTATAAAGCTTTATCCAGAAACTGAGGGGGTGCTCGAGGTTTTACAAAAAGGCAACTTTAGTAGTGTATTGATGTCAGGCTCGGGTTCAACCTGTTTTGGCTTAACTAATAATGCTGAGTATGCTAAGAGTTTTGCTAAAAATTTAAAGGCCAGTAAGCCCAAATGGTGGGTATGCACTAGTTATGTTGTTTAATGGGTGTGCTAAATGGAATAAGCGACAGTACAGATATTTAATCAAAAAAGAGGAACCTCATTCCAACAAACAACAAATGTACATTCGTTACATTTTGGTATATAATGAAGATTAGATATATAGCGAGAGTGAGGAGATAAATTTATGCGCCGTCTTTCTATTGAAGTAACCCCAGAACAACACCAGCGCCTTAAAGCCGTTGCTGCTCTCCATGGGCAAAGCATAAAAGACTATGTACTTGAACGTTCTTTGCCAGATGTGCCAGAAATAGATTCTTTGTCTGAAGAAGAAGCCTTGCGAAAACTAGAAGCGTTTTTAAAGCCACGCATTGAAGAGGCAAAAAAGGGCAAAATAAGTTCAAAGTCTGTTAGTCAAGTTTTTGAAGAAGTGATAATTGAGACAGAACATTGATGCTTCTTTATAAATTAACACCTTCAGCGGAGGTTGATCTTAAAGAAATTGCTATGTATACCAAAAAAGAATGGGGCGCGGAGCAGGCTAGGATTTATGGAGAGTCTTTGGAGAACGGTCTTTCCGATATTGCTTATGGTTATACTGCTCCCCGTATAATTTCAGAACGCTATAAAGAGGTGTTTTTTACTCGTTGTGAGCATCATTATATTTTTTATCTTCGTCCTAAAGGGGAAGTTCCACTTATTATTGCAGTATTGCATGAGCGTATGGATTTCCTAGCAAGGCTAAAAGAACGTTTGGAGATTTCCCTATAGAAAAAGTATACGGCAAGCTATCAGGACTAAAAAAGAATCAAATTAAGCGTTTAAGCAACTTATATCGTCGCAAGTTACCCCCTGAAACTCCAGTAAACTTAGAATTTGCAAGAGCACTTGGAGAAATAAGCTTAGAAATTGGCAAAAGTGTTTCTACCTTGGTAGATCGTCGTGGTCGGGTCATCACTGTTTCTGTTGGTGACGCGCAAGAAACACCCATCCCAGAGTGGCACGGTGAAGCCGAAGCAAGGCTTTATGGCCTTAAGTTAATCCATAGCCATTTAAAACCAAGTGGGCTTTCAAGTGGTGATTTATCAACGCTATTTCTTAATCGCTTAGATGCCATATTAGCCATAGAGATTAGATTAAACTCTACACAGCACACGGAAATCGGTTATGTTCATCTCGCTCAGATAGCTCCTTTAACTGCTGAAGAAGAAGACTGGATTATTGAAAAACCATTGAGTATTGGTGAGGTGGAGAGATTAAATATGCTCGAGATGATTCGGGCACTCGAGCAAGAGCTAGCTCGCTCAAACAACCTTCGTGAGGTCAAAGGTAGTAGCGAACGAGCAGTACTAATTAGCCTTAATACCGGTGAACCCTATTTCGATAGTGATGTGAGATTATCTGAACTAACAGAACTAGCCCGAACTGCTGGTGCAGAAGTGGTTCATAAAAGCCAACAACAACGTTTGCGTCCTGATCCCCGTACTTTAATTGGTCGTGGCAAACTTCAAGAGCTTTTGAGTAAGGCCTATCACGAAGATGCTGACTTGCTGATATTTGATCGCGAGTTAAATCCTACCCAACTTAGAGAGGTTGAAAAAGAGACAAAGCTAAAGGTGCTTGATCGTACAGGGCTCATCTTGGATATCTTTGCCAGACACGCTAAGGGACGAGAAGCCAGGGTGCAAGTTGAGCTGGCTCAGCTTCATTACCAGGCTACCAGACTAACTGGTAGAGGAGAAGCCTTAAGTCGTTTAGGTGGTGGCATTGGCACACTAGGACCAGGGGAAACTAAGCTAGAAGTAGATCGTCGCCGCATTCGTAAACGAATAGATATTTTAGAAAAAGAAGTAGATAATATTAGTTGCCATCGTGCTCAGACCCGTAAGAGTCGCAAAAAGTCACTGGTGCCGGTAATTGCCCTAGTTGGATACACCAATGCTGGCAAGTCTACTTTATTTAATGCCCTATCAAAAAGTAATATCTTAAGTGAAAATAAGCTTTTTGCTACCCTAAGACCTACAACTCGAGAGGGCTGGTTACCTGACCTAGGCGAATATGGTCAAAAGGTACTTTATACCGATACCGTGGGTTTTATCCGTGATCTACCTAACGAGCTCGTTAGTGCCTTTAGGGCTACCTTAGAAGAGCTTCATGATGCTGATATCCTCTTGCATGTTGTCAATGGCTCGAGCTTAGATGCCAATAGCCAAATTAGTGCTGTAGGGCGTATATTAGATGAATTAAATATCAAGATTCCCTCTCTAGTAGTAATTAATAAGTGTGATTTATCCTCATCCGATCTGCTCGAGCAGCTGGCAAAACGTCATCAAGCTATAGTAATCTCAGCACTACTAGATAAAGGCTTGAAAGAGCTTAAACGCTTACTAGCTAGAACTTTAGCAGGTGAGGGTACAAAAACCAGCTTAGCTGCCTCTGCCAAAGTAGCGTAATTTTAAAAACACTTGATTGCATAAATTCTTATGGGAATGTAATTCTTACAAAATTCCTATTTTTGTAGTTGCAAAATTTTATGTTTCCCTAACGTTTATCATATAAATTAAAACCTGGCTAGGAGGTTTTAATGATGATTGAAACTACAAGAATAACCACTACTCAAACAAAATTTCTTCCTTCTCTAGAAGCACCCCTTAGTGTACTCCAAGAGTTATATAGTCTTCCCAACAGCATTCAAAAGAATTTATTTATTTTTGATCCTATTGATTTTAGAACTATTAAATTTGCTGAAAAATACATAACAAACTTCTTTCATTTGGTAAAGCAGAGTAGTCTTTCTTGGATCAACCCATATGTTACGACTAAAGGTGATGGAGATGTAAGTTTTAAGTGGTGGCAAGATAACAACAAACTACTAGTGCTAACAGTAAAACCCAATGGAAATACGGAGTTTACTAAAATATGGGGGTCAAAGATATCACAAAAAATGAAGATGGGTTGGCAACCTTCTGATGTAGAACTGCTAGACACGTGGAAGTGGTTAAACTCTAATCAACTTTTAAATTAGTTTAAGCGGTGCTGATTCTAATACTCTTAACAGATTAACTTTGAACCTAAAGATACTAAGTTTCTTGGAGAAACTTAGTATCTGGGCACCCTCCCTACCCTAGCTCTTAGGGTAGGTTTTTTGTATAGAGGCTAGGGAATTTCTAAAAAGTAGCAGTCCAGCCATGTGGGCATTATCGGCACTAGCAAAGCGTAAAGAGCCAGAGAAAGAGGCTTTTGAAGCAGTAGACAAGATCAAGCAGAATGCTGATAATAAGGACAAGACAAAGCTCTTGGAGCTGTTCCTGATTTTGTTACATGATAAGAAGGTAGTAAAAATGATAAGAGAACAACTAGAAAAAGAAGACTATTTGATGAATAGTCCTTTTTTACGAAAGATTAGGGGTGAGGGACATGAAGAAGGACGTGAAGAAGAGCGTCATGTAATAGCAAAGAATTTTAAGCAAGCAGGTGTAGATGTACAAGTAATAGCTGATGCAACAGGGTTAAGCATAGAAGAAATCGAGCAGTTATAGAAAGGGTGTTGTGTTTCCGTGGGGGTATTTTGGGTTGGGTTGTTGCTATGGGTGTTTTGGGCTGGGTTGTTGCCTGTAGGGGCGTATTGCATACGCCCTTACCAGCGTAAAATACGCCACATTTCTTTCATGCGATACGCCCCTACCACATTCATAAAACATACCAAATTGTTTCCACGCGATATGTCCCCAGCAAACAACTAGGAAATATAGATACGGTTGATCGGAAATGCATCGCCCTAATATTTAGGGTATTTTGGTTGCGATACATGTCAAGAAAGGCATTTTTAAAACCAGTTGTATTAGGTAATTAAAATCTAAAATGAAAAACCACCAAATTCTGAGTATGTCCTATAGGGACTTAAATTAATTACCGATCACCCGTGGATGGGTTTATTTATTGAAATATCTGTCATCTGACCATCTATGGGGGTTGGTTTTTATGTAATTAGCAATCCGTAAATAGGACTTCTCATCACGGATGATGTGTTCATGATAATTCCTCTGCCACACAGGTGTTCCGTGTAATCTGCGTAAGGTATCGATTTTCCTCGTGACGGCTCCTTTGTAGCCACGCACAATTGCACCTATGGTTTGTTTTGGTGGTTTTAATTTGCTTTGTGTTATTGCTATGGGTTGTGTTCCTGTGTGGGGTGTTTTGGGCTGGGTTGTTGCGCGTAGGGGCGTATGCAATACGCCCCTACCATATGTAATTCTGCCGCCTTGTTTATGTGTTGTGTTTCCTGTTATTTTCATTTGCAGGGCCTTTTGTCTGCTCATATGTTGTGGATTTGTTGTATGCCAGCAAAATAATAACGCCATGCATATGATTTGGCATAACTATCCATTCAGCTAATTGAACATTGGGGCGTACTTTAGGGGTGTTTATCCATTCCTGAGCAGCAACGAGTCCGTATTGGTTTAGATTCACCTTACCATTATTGACCTTGCCAAATAGACATTGTTTGTTATAGCAACATATAGTTATGAAATATGCACCTGCTTGACCGTAGTCATAGCCCTTTAAACGAATAGAACGTCTTTTGTGAAAGTCATCAACATATTTCATTTTAATATTGCACCTTTGAACAAATTAAACACCAATGCAGGTATATTCTAGCATATTCATAAAGTACACCCCACCGTTTTCATGCAACACGTCCTTTTAACAAACCGAAAAATACAGGTATGCCACATAACCGCGTAGGGGCGTATTGCATACGCCCCACCAGCGTAAAATACACACACTTTCTTCATGCGATATGTCCCCACCACATTCACAAAACACACCCCACCGTTTTCATGCAACACGTCCTTTTAACAAACTGAAAAATACAGGCATGTTACATAACCGCGTAAGGGCGTATTGCATACGCCCTTACCAGCGTAAAATACACCACATTTCTTTCATGCGATATGCCCCCACCACATTCATAAAACATGCCAAATGGTTTCCACGCGATATGTTCACAAGAAAACACTGCTAGATTTTAAATGTTGCCTGACCATTTATGGAGGATGTGTTGCTATGGGGGTATTTTGGATTGGGTTGTTGTTATGGGGGTATTTTGGGTTGGGTTTGTTGCTAGGTTAGGTTGTTGCGCGTAGGGGCGTATTGCATACGCCCCTACCAGCGTATAATCGCCATGTTGTTCCCCTGCAACACATCCCAGCATTGTCAGTAAACATTTGGGTATGTTGCTGCTTGTTAAATCCCCCCTAGCCCCCCTTTTCCAAAGGGGAGTATAGGGTAAAGCAAGTCCCCCTTTGAAAAAGGGGGATTTAGGGGGATTTCCTCCAACCACCCAGCATTTAAGTTTCCAAGCAAAGCAAGTAGAAAAACCGAAAGAATAAGGATAAGCTTAATTCATGCTCCTCTATAAGCCTAAGCTCAAAGAGCCTGCTCGTAATCTACGCCAAAACATGACTGAGTGTGAGCTAATCTTATGGTCACACTTACGTCGCAAACAAATACATGGCGTGCAGTTCTATAGGCAAAAGCCCATACACTCGTTCATAGTAGATTTCTATGCTCCTAAGGCCAAATTAGTTGTGGAGGTTGATGGTCAGCAACATTTTGAAGCTGAGCAACTAGAAAAAGATAGAGAAAGAACTGAGGTATTAAAAAACTTAGGTTTACATGTCCTTCGCTTTAATAATTTAGAAGTTAAGAGTAATGTAAAAGGAGTTGTAGAAGTTATAAGTCAGGTTGTTAGAAAACATTTGGATTGATTGCAGTTCGTTAAATCCCCCCTAGCCTACCTTTTCCAAAGGGGGTATAGGGTAAAGCAAGTCCCCCTTTGAAAAAGGGGGATTTATACCAATCGTAATTTGTTACCTCTTTTATTCTAAAAGTGTTGATATTTATGAAACAATGTGTGCAGGTAATTAGACTGATTTTTTTCAAGCAAATGTACACAGATATCAAACAAAACCGCTTTCAAATCATCAGAATCCAAAATGCTTGTTAGAGAAAGCTTAATCTATAAATTTGCACAAGCTATTTACAAGTTCAGATTTTACTGAACAAACGCTTTTCAGTTTCAGCACCTTAAATCTTTATTATAAAAGAGGTGTTTTATTACAATTGGTATTAGAGGGATTTCCTCCAAACCCAAAGAACACTCAACTCTCAACCTCTAGATAAAGAAACCCTTGCATTATCAGGAAGCATTTGGGTTGATTGCTGTTTGTTAAATCCCCCCTAGCCCCCCTTTTCCAAAGGGGGGGTATGGAGTAAAAAAAGTCCCCCTTTGAAAAAGGGGGATTTAGGGGGATTTCCTCCAACCCCAAAGAACACTCAACTCTCAACCTCTAGATAAAGAAGCCCTTGCATTATCTGAAAGCATTTGGGTGTGTTCTTGTTTGTTAAATCCCCCCTATCCCCCCTTCTCCAAAGGGGGGATAGGGTAAAGCAAGTCCCCCTTTGAAAAAGGGGGATTTAGGGGGATTTCCTCCAACCCCAAAACATCCAGCATTCAACTCCTAGATAAGGAAGTCCTTGCGTTGTTAGAAAACATTTGGATTAATTGCAGTTCGTTAAATCCCCCCTAGCCCCCCTTTTCCAAAGGGGGGTACGGAGTAAAAAAAGTCCCCCTTTGAAAAAGGGGGATTTAGGGGGATTTCCTCCACGGAGCTCAACCTCTTGTGACTTTGTGCTGTAACAATAAGGCAAAGGTTTATCTATAAGTTAGATCGTTAGGAGGCATTTGGATTTATTGTGGCTTGTTAAATCCCCCCTAGCCCCCCTTTTCCAAAGGGGGGTAACAAAGGAAAGGGGGTAAACAAAAACCCCCAGCGCTAGTGCACTGGGGGCTTCGTAACAAAGACTAGGTAGGATAAATTCCTACAAAACTAAAACCAAACCTTACGGAACGTTAGGATCAAGTGGTTGTGTATCTACACCGTCTAGAACACCATCACCATCTGTATCGTCTGAAAGTGGGTTTGTACCTGCAGCAGGTAGTGGCGTTATACTGTCACCAGCCTCAAAACCATCAGTAAGGGTATCAAGATCGCTATCTACACCAGCAGCACTAGTACCAAGGATCAATATCTCTGTACCATCAGGTACTCCATCAACATCTGTATCAAAGATGGAAGGGAAGCTGAATGGAGGAATCTCTGCTCCGTCACCTATGCCGTCACCAAAACTACCCAAAGGATCAGGGTCTGAATCAGGGTTCAATTTATCTGTTTCACCAGGATCAACAACACCATCAGCATCAACATCTTCTCCAAGGCCATCAAGTAAACCGTCACCATCAGTGTCTGGGTTTGCTGGATCAGAGTCGCCAAGAGCAAAACCAGCATAGGCTTCACCACCTGCAACACCTGCAGCACAGGCAACACCTGTTACAGTCACTAATGGATTAGAAGTTCCACCATCAGGTAAACCATCACCATCACTATCAACAACTAGAGGATTAGTGCCAAAACCATTTACCTCTTGGCCATTACACAAACCGTCACCATCAGCATCAAAGTCAAACAGAGCTATACCAAGTCCGGCTTGAACGGCATCATCAAGACCATCACCATCAAAATCACTGAAAATAAATGGATCAGCTGGATCTAACGGATCTGTACCACTAATCGTAACTTCAGTAAAGTCATCAACACCGTCACCATCTGTATCAGGGTTATTAGGATCAGTCTCCCCAGGACCTATGAGTCCACCTAAAGATATATCTTCAGCAGAGTCAATTAGACCATCGCCATCTGTATCAGCTAAAAGTGGATTAGTACTGGTTGTGAAGATCTCAGTTCCATCATCTATACCATCACCATCAGTATCAAAACCTGTTCCAAGAGTAGCATCTGTACCTATAACAAGAACTTCTGCTCCATCATTCAAACCATCACCGTCGGTATCGCGAAGTACTGGACTAGTTTCAGTAGGGCCAACACCGCCACCAGCGCTTGCATCCTCTGCACCGTCAGATAAACCATCACCGTCAGTGTCTGGGTTTAGAGGGTCAGTAACAACTCCAACAAAAGGTTCTAGGAAATCATTCAAACCATCACCATCAGTATCTGGGTTTAGAGGATCTGTCTCAAAAAGATCACGAACAGCATCTCCACCTAACTCAGTACCATCAAATATGGTATCACCATCAGTGTCTGGATCTAGAGGATCAGTTCCTGTTAAGTTAACTTCCTCACTGTCAGTTAGGCCATCACCATCAGTATCTGCATCAATAGGACTTGTTTCTCCTGCATCTGATTCCAAATCCTCATTTGGATTTTCTACGATATTGGTCAAGCCATCACCGTCAGGATCAGTGTCAGCAACGAGTGGGTTCAAAATACCACTAGACCCATCGTCACTAAATGGTGCTGCTACTCCAGGGAACGTACCTGCTCCAAGAAAACTTACACCGTTTCCATAAACTACTTCAAATCCATCAGGTAAATTATCACCATCTGTATCAACAACTAATGGGTCAGTTCCATTAGTAAGCTCGCCTCCGTCAAAAATGCCGAAAGCTTCTATATCACAAACAAAAGTACCGCCACCATCACACAAGAAGTCACCATCTGTGTCAGGGTTCTGTGGATCAGTTTCACCTGCATCAACAACACCATTGGCGTTAGCGTCTTCAACACCATCAAGTAAACCGTCGCCATCACCATCAGCATTAGTGGGGTCAGTTTCTCCGGGGGAAACACAGCCGTCACCATTAGCATTTTCGACACCATCACTCACACCATCAAAATCACTATCTGCATTTGTAGGATCAAGTAAACTAGGTATACCAAGACCAAGTGCATTTGGAGGAGTGCAAGGTGGAACAGCAATAAAGCCATTGAAGAACAATTCATGTGGTAGATTCCAAATTAGTGTTTCTACCCCATCAGATAAACCATCACCATCAGTATCAGGATTATTAGGATCAGTGGGAGGGAAAACAAGCTGAATGAACACATCGTTAAAGAGTCCATTTACTTCTTCAAAATCACCTAGGTTATCACCATCTGTATCAGTGTTTAGAGGATCTGAACCATGAACATTTACTTCATCGCCATCATTCAAACCATCACCATCAGTATCACCAACAAGTGGGTTAGTGTTGTGAGTGTTTACTTCATCACCATCATTTAAACCATCAGCATCAGTATCTGGGTTATTGGGGTTAGTACCAATGTTTATCTCAACACCATCAACCAAACCATCACCATCAGTATCAATGCTATTTAAGCAAGCTTGAGTAGTTGGATCAGGATCACAAGGATCTAGAGGATCTGTACCTCCATTTACCTCATCACCATCATTAACACCGTCGTCATCAGTGTCTGGATTAGTGGGGCTAGTGCCGTGAATATTAGTTTCGTCAGAATCTGTTAAACCGTCTCCATCAGTATCTGGGTCTAGGTCAGTAACATCCACAATAACCTGCGTAGTACCAGCCAAACCAGCATCTATATCAAATATATTTATGCCCCCTTGACCTGGAGTCAAGGTAAAAGCATAGCTCTCCCCTACTAGTTGGTTCACTGGATCTAATACTGCAGTTCCACCGGCTGGTGCTGTAACTGTTGGCACTGGCATATCCGTACTACCACCATTTAAGGCCAAAGCTATTAAAGAGTCTCCTAAATTTATAGCTACTGGAGAGTTTGGCTGCACTACCAATAAAGCATCAGTATCAGGACCAGCACCTATATCTGCTAAAAATTCATTCAAAGCTAGCAAAGAGTCAACAGTGCCAAAAATCCCATCACCATTAAAGTCACCAAGTATTTGCTGACCTCCTGTTAATGTAGGTAGAGTGGGTTCATTCAGAGCACCTAAATCACCTACATTGAAGACACCATCTTGGTTTAAATCTCCTAGCTCAAAGTTTGCCAAAGGAGCATTAGCATCTGTTGCAACATAGGTAAGATTAACTGCTTGGGTTGAAAGTTCAGCAGGCTCAACAGTAGCTTCTGCATATTCACTTTCACTATCATTGACAGTAGCTTCTGCATCGCTGCCGGGCGCTCTATCAAAGCTTGCTGTAAATAGCTTGCCTGTAGCAGAACCATTATGGACAGTAAACACAACTTTCAGTGTTCCTGGAGCAGATTCTCCACCTACCACTATTATGCCCTCGGTAGCACCCGTTACACCTCTAAAAATAAGGTCATCACCATAACCTATCTCTACCTGACCTGCAGAAACATCTTCTGGATGACTTACTGTAAGCTCATAAGAGCCACCCGGATTTGATGAATCGCCAGAACAGGCTACCAAAACAAAGCTCAAGGCTACTAATATTGAAAATACAGTAGTCATTAAGCTATTTAACCTTAGTTTTTGCATTATCTTCCTTTCCTAAAAACTGCACACAAGATATACAATACACATTCCGCTTTCATTTTCGCAAGTCCTTTTAGTCTAGCCTTTCCCACATAGACTTTGCTACATGAGAAAGGCTTAACAAGACTCTTTAAAGTCCTTTAATTTAAAGGAACTGAACTACCATCGAGTGGTATAACACTAAAGTCCGGTCTAGAAGCTTGAGCATTGCTAGCTGTAAGGGTGTCGTTTCCTGCAGCAACGCGCTCTAAAGTAATAGTGGCAAGTATTACACCGCCATCTGCAGCTGTAGGAGGTCCAAAACCTGCAACTGTGGTAGTACCACCAACAGTCCAAGTACCTATAGTAGCTGCACTACCATTTATAGTAAAGTTTCCGCCAGTGGCAAGATCAAATTGAACACCGCTAATATCACCAGTTACATTATCAACCCTAGCGTCTACAGTACAAGTTGCACCCATAGAAACACCTGCACAAGTACTATTCACTAAGCTAAGGCGTGGGTCATTAGCACCAGCGTTAGGATCTTCGTTGGTTGGGAAGGAAATAGCTGTACCACCAGTGTTGTTGTACTGCAGGGCAAACACACTTTCATGGAAACGCTCACGACGCAAATCGGTAACCCAAGTCACACGGAAAGGGTTATTTTCAACATTACCAATTAGATAGCCTATCAAATCAACATTACGCTCATTTATTGGAATATTAGTATCCATTGAACCCGTAGAAGGGAAACCTAGTACGTGGCGTCCAGTACCTTCGGTATAATAAAAGCCTATTTGCTCTACACCATTTGCACCGGGGGTGGCGTCTAAGCGGAAGTTTGGTACATCAGTATCATTACCTGCTCCTCTTGGATAATCTTCGTGGTGAACACCAGAAACATCATCAAGCTCAAAGTCATGCTGTGGATTGGTTAAAGCACCATTATTATCATCATCAAACTGAGTAGCCTCAACTTCAGGACGATTGGGTGAGAAACTGGGGGTAGCATCTATTGCTAATTTGATGTAATTAGCCCTAGAGTTACCAGCATGGTCTGTCGCTTTTAAGATAATAGCAAGCTGGTGTATTGCACCATAGTTAGGGGCAGGCAAACGTAAGTTAGAGGAAAGTGACAAACCCTGACCAGTAACTCCTTGAGTAGCAGTCTGAAACTCAATAGCATGGTTCATTTGTGCTAATCCCATAGCACCAGGTACTGTTGTACCAGCAGGCACAGGGCTACCTACGGTTTGTGGGAAGGGTAGGAAAGCTGGGAAGGTAAAGGTTGTATCACCAGTAAATTCAGCAGGGCTCATACCATTATTATCAACATAGGCAAAGAACAAGTGCTCATTACGAACACCGCTAAGGGCATCGTCTGCTTGAGCTGCTATATTTGCTTGATCCCAAGCAGGGTAAGTTGGTGTTAGAGAAGGAGAAGTGAATTGTAAATTAACTGGTGGGGTGTTGTCTACTATAGACTGAACACTTGGCCCATTAAATTCATGGCCCAATAAATCTCTAGCCACACCAGTAAGACTAATAGGCCCTTCGCCTTGGTCATTAACATCAACTATAGTCTCGTTAAGATCATTAGTATTAAAGGATTTATCACCAAAGGTAAATGAAGAGTTAGCAGCTAAACCTACACCTTCATCAGCAAAGTTACCATCTATGATAGCGCAACCAGAAACAAAGCCAGCACTAGCTGCTTGATCATCAACAAATATACCTAAGGTGTCTGGGTCATTAGAACCAATATTTGGAAGAGTACCTAAAGGCAAGCAGCTATCAACGATAGAGTCAACATCACCAATACCACGATCTACAATGCTCAAATCACTTGCATTTGGTTGAATGTTATCAACATTCATAACAAAGCTACTAGTTGCTTCATTAGCAGCGGTTAGTACACTTTCATTATCAAGCTGGTCTAAGGCCACTGCAAAAATCCTATAAGTGCCGTTAAGTAGCCCCACACCAGATTGAGTACAAGCATTAGCACTATCATCAACATCATCATTAACGATTGCATCTGTAGGATAAATTATCTCATAAGGGTTAACCAGTGAAAAGCCCAAGAAGCAATCTCTATCAAAAACACCATCAAAAGGTGTATTGTCAGCATAGAAGTTAACTCTATCTACCCCTGAGGCCACAACTGGTGTAGATTGAGGGTTGTCAATAAGTGTAGCAAGGTTTTCTAGCTTGAGGCTAACATCATCACTTACCCAAGTGCCAAGTTGGTTGGTTTGTTGAGGAGTAAGCTGACTAACATCTTCAAAAATATCGGGGAACTGAGGACCCAAGTTGTCAGGAACCACAGGTCTTGCTTCGGTTACATTGTCATCTTCACCATCAAAGTAACGAACAACAATAAAGAGAAAGTCACCTTGTGGATATTGCTCAGAATTGAAAGTAAGTGGGTTAGGTATAGGGAAAGGACCATCATAAATACGGTTTGAGGTATCTGTTTCAGTTCTACCTAAAAATACTTCTACAGTATCAATAGCACCAACATCAAATTCTGGGGGAAAAGGCTCAGCAGGGGGATTGACAATTATATCAATCATACCACGTACATATTCTATACGCTCAGTAGCCCCACCAACGTTTTGCTCTATTATCTGAACACGGTCATCACCAGCATTGTTGGTACCGTCTTGGGCCTGAACAACGATAGGAGCGTTACCATTACCGCCGCCACCGCCACCAGAGGCATCTAAATTCACAAACACTGTGGCACCAGCACCTGGTGCAGCAAATGAAACATTTCCTGAAGCAAGAGGTGTAATCTCATAGGCCCAACTAAAGCCATTATTACTTTCTACTACTGTAGAAGGAATGCTTGATGTGGGTTGAGTTGAGGCCACTGTGCCAGAGTTAAACACTAGCACAGTACCAGTACCACCAGGGCTTACAGTTATGCTAGGGTTTGGTTGAGTAAATAAACTAGGCTCAATTGTATTACCCACACGCTTATTAAGCACCAAAACAGAGTCAATATCATTGAAAAAGCCATTACCATCAAAGTCAGCAATTACTTGCTGCTGGGGAGTAAGGGCAGCTGGATTAGAAAGCAAGCCAAGGTCACCTAGGTCTAAACCATTAGGAGCACCATTAGCTACACCGCCTACATCACCAAGCTCATATCGTGCTAGAGGAGGATCTATATGACTAGCATTGTAGCCAAGGGTTGTAGCTAGAGGTACTAAACCAGTAGTAGCAGGTCCTGCTACAGTTTTGGCTTCTACTATATTAAGGTCATCTGAACCCTTAGCCTTAAAAACACCAAGGGTTTTAGCACCGCCCTTGGCAATAATGGCCAGTGTTACTGTGCCATCAATCAACGGACCTACTACTCCTACTATGTTTGGAGCACCAGGCTCAAAACCAATAACTTCACTCTCACCAATATCAACAATTATTTCAGCTGCTCCCACTTCTTCATCAAAGCTAATGGGTACAGAAATAATATCTGAAACTCCATTATCGGAGCAAGCTGCTAAAATGAGGACAAAGCTTAACATCAACCAGATGCAAACTCTTAAAAGTTTGGTTGTCTTCATAAAAACTTTCCTTCCATAAAATCCTTAAGTATATTTAAAAACTATTTACCAGCACTAAAATCTGCTAGCTGTACAAACAAATCACACAAAAACCTATAAAAAACCCCATGTAACCAACGTTCAACTATCACCTCACTTACCATCACTATGACAATAAATCATATTAACACAAATTTAGTGTAAGGGGTTAAGTAACTTACCTTAACCACACTCACACAGTAACAAATTAGAGTCACTAACTAAAAACCAAAACCTAATTACTTAAACTAAGCGAACCATCAAGAAGTGGAACTACCTGACCTGTTGGAGTAGCTGCACCACCATTTCCAAGTGTTATATTAGTAGCACCCGCTGCATCTTTTTGCAAAGTCAACTGAGCTACATCAACCGTAGTACTAATACCAGTAGCAGGAGGGCCAAAGCCAACAACCGTTGTGGTACCACCAAAGGTCCACCCTGTGGTGACGCCAGCAGACCTAGCACTTGCTACACTATAGTTAGCATTACTAAAAGAAACATCAAATTCTAAAGCACCTAAGTCACCTGTAAAGTTAGTCAAGCTAACTAGCACAGTACAGGTATTACCAGGTTGAGCATTGGCACAAGTCTCGTCTACTAAGGTCAATCTAGGATCAGTAGAGCAGTTTGGAGCATTAGGATTAGGGTTACAAGGATCAGCATCATCTGGATCATCTGCATTATTGGTACCATCTCCGTCTGCATCTCCTGTAGGACAAGCTACTGCATTAGCATTTGGTACACAAGGATCTTCTGGAGCTGTATCTTGACCATTGTTGGTACCATCACCATCAGTATCTCCCGTATCACAAACTAATGCATTACCATTTGGTACACAAGGATTATTAGGCTCTGGGTCTGTACCATTAGGCTCACCATCACCATCTGAATCACAAGCTGGTGAAGTAGGATCTGGTACGCAACCATCTTCTGGAGCTGTATCATTTTCATTACTGACACCATCACCATCAGCATCTCCTGTAGGACAGGCTACTGCATCAGCATCTGGGTCACAGGGATCTTCTGGGGCTGCGTCTTGATCATTTTGTACACCATCACCATCAGCATCTCCTGTAGGGCAGGCTACTGCATCAGCATCTGGGTCACAGGGATCTTCTGGGGCTGCGTCTTGATCATTTTGTACACCATCACCATCGGTATCTCCTGTAGGACAGGCTAATACATTGGCATCTGGGGCACAAGGATCTTCTGGAGCTGCGTCTTGATCATTCTGTACACCATCACCATCTGCATCTCCTGTAGGACAAGCTACTGCATTAGCATTTGGTACACAGGGATTATTAGGTTCTGGATCTTGATTATTAGGAACACCATCATTATCTGCATCACAAGCTGAAGAATCTGGATCAGGGTCACAAGGATCAGTCGGAGCACTGTCCTGACCGTCATTAACACCATCATTATCACTATCTGGGTTTGTTGGGTCAGTACCTGCTGCAGCCTCTTCATCATTAGTTAGGCCATCATTGTCCTGATCGCAAGGGCCAGCATTCACATTAGGAGCACAAGGATCATTGCCAGCATTATCTTCGCCATTTGGTATGCCGTCACCATCGGCATCTCCTGTAGGACAGGCTAGAGCATCAGCGTTTGGTACACAGGGATCTCTTGGAGCTGAATCATCTCCATTAAGAGTACCATCACCATCGGCATCTCCTGTAGCACAAGCTACTGCATCAGGATCAGGGTTACATGGATCATTAGGAGCTTGGTCAATAGAGTTGATAACACCATCACCATCAGCATCTCCTGTAGGACAAGCTACTGCATTAGCGTCTGGGTCACAAGGATCATTATCATTGGGATCTGTATCACTATCTGTACCATCTCCATCGGCATCTTCAACGATAAGAACAGTAACTCTATCAGATACACCATGGCTCTCGGCCTGAATTCTAACTCTACCTTTACTTTTAAACGTCACATCAAAGCCCTTGGTATCGTCACTAACTACACCCTCAGCCTGATCTATGCTAATAGCTGTTGTTGACAGTGAAGTTATAGACCAGTTAACTCTGGGGTTCTTGTTATCTTGCACCTCTAAGGTTGCTGTGAGATTAAGATCATCACCCACTCTAACTCTTGCTTGTTCTCCACCAATCTGAAGACTGATAACTCTAATGGTTTCACCACAACTTACCAGAAAAAACACTAGCATAACTGCTGCTAGATACTGAAAAAACCTATTCATGTTTCATCCTCTCCATAGAAAATAAACCTTAACCTAAGTGCCTACTAAACTTATTTAAGTGAGCCTCATAAATATCAACATCCCTTAACAACCTAAACCTTAATTCATACGCATGCATCACCTTGTAGTTTTTTCCATAAAACTCACTCACAAATTATCAAATCCTCATCACACATACACATTAATTTCACCTAGGTAAATTCTAACATTTATTACCTTTAAAACACCAACCCCTACCTCCCACAAACCTTAAAAATCCAATTAAATTTTTGAGTTTCGCCTTCTCTAACTTTTCTATAAACTTTGACTAAGGTCTTTTATAGAAATCAAAAGGCTTAACCATCACCATTCACTTTCAAAACCTTACAACTGTTTCTTAGTGTAGTCAAGTAGTATTTCACCCATAAAATTTTGATATGAAAAAATCACCGACAAGGGTATCGCACGGAAACAACATGGCATATTTCACGCTGGTAGGGGCGCAAAAGCGATACTCCCCTACCTACCATATGAAATGTCAATATACATGTTTATGTGATGTGCTCTACCGCAACACCATAAAACATACAGAAGCCTCTTCATTAGCATAGATCTCTTCAGCAACTGTCCCAATCACTCTTGAACCCCTAAGCTGTGCAAGAAAATTACTAAATTCACTTACCTCATTAGCTGAAGGAATAGCCATAGTAAATATTCCCATAGAACTGCTACTTAAGCTATTCGCTCCACGCCTGATGGTCTCTTGGGGACTGTCTTTGACAATAAAAATCTGATGAGAATTGCTTGGTTGGCCCTCACCTGCAATCTTGCGATTTTCACTAGCAGTCAAATTTACATCTACCTGAGCTGGTCCCGTGTAATGATTAGAGGCAGTAAAAGTAACAATATCTTGCCCTAAAGAACTTACCACTTGCTTGATAAGCTTATCTACATTTTTACTATGTATTCTAACTTCACAAGCCCCGCGACTACGGCTAATGTTATTAACAACTTCAACCATATTCATAAACTCTTTATAGGCACCATTAGCTCTCTGAGCACTAATAATGCCACTATAAATAAGCTCACCCTTCTCAAAACTAAGCACTCTTTTACTAATAGCCATGGCTTCTTCACGTGCTTCTTTAAGCTCTTTACTGCTTTGCTGCAATTCTTGGTGCAAGGTAACTATTTGACTTTGCAAGTTGGCATTTTCACCCTCAAGAGCTTGATTTGCCACTTCCAAACTATGATTATCTTTAGCTAAAGTCTCATTAGCAGCAATCAAAGAATTATTCTGCTGTCTAAGCTCTGCTGCCTGAACACTTAAGTTAAATATGCGATCTTGTAATTGCTGGGCTTGCCACTGCAAGATAGTTAGGTTAGTACGCGTATTTTGTCCCTTAAACTTTAAATCGGCAATTAGGCGCTGCTGTAAAGCAAATTCTTCTTGAGTAGCCACTAGATCCTCTTCTACTTGAATAAGCTGTTCTTTGCTAGTCTCCAAAGAGTCTTGAGCTGTTCGAAGTTGGACCTGTAAAGTTGCAAGTTCTTTTGTTGCATTCAATAAATGGTTTTCAGCCTCACTTACTTGCATCTGTAAAGTGGCCATCTCTTGCTGAGCTATTTCAGCTGCCTTAAGAGCATTTTCACGCTCTGTACGCGCGTCCTCGAGTTCCAATTCAATATTCTGTAAATTTTCTTGGGCTTGGGCTAAATAGTCATTAACTTCTTTGAGTTTATTTTCAGCACTATCACGTTCATTTACAACAGAACGCAAGCTTTGCCTAGATTGTCTTAATTCTTGACGAAAAAAAACAATTTCTTGCTGCAAATTTAAAGTTTCCTGCTCCAACCCCCCTAACTCAGCATTAAGCTGTTCTTTTTCTTGTTTTAAAGTGCGTAAATGTTTAGCAGACTGTTGTGCACTTAGTACAACCGCAGCTGCCTCACGAAAAGCCAAGGCTGAGATGCCTAGGGTTGTTAGCATAATAATCACGCCTACAGCAACGCCAATCACTTGACCACTACGCTTAGGACGCATACCAAAAAGGCTTAAGCGTTTCCTGCCAATAAAAGTCCCTAGCCTATCACCTGCATAGGCAATAACACCAGCAAGGCTAATAAGTAAAGTAATTAAAGTAAGGGTATAAAACATAATTTATATATCCAGATAAATCTTTGCCTTATTGTTTATAGTGCAAAGTCACAAAAGGTTGAATTCTGTGAAAGAAATCTCTAAATCCCCCTTTGGAAAGGGGATTTGCTTTACCCACTTTCCCAAAAAAAATCTCTGACCTGGAAAAGGACTTTTCTGGTACACTATACATCTTCTAAAGCTGGAAATCATTTCCTAAATAGGTGTGTCTTACATCATCATCATCAGCAAAGTCCTCAGGTAATCCTTCAAAACGCACTTGGCCATCATACATTAGGTAAACTCTGTCCGCTATGGCTAAAGTTTCACGAACGCTATGGTCAGTTAAGAGCACTCCTAAACCACGTCTTTCACGCAAATCAGCAATCAAATTCTGGATTTCACGAATAGATTTTGGATCAACACCAGTAAAGGGCTCATCTAATAAGATAAAATCAGGATCAATGGTTAAGCTACGAGCAATCTCTAAACGCCTGCGCTCACCTCCTGAAAGAGTATTAGCACGGCTATTTACAAGTTTGGTCAAACCAAATTCTGCTAAAAGTTCATCAGCTTTATCTTTTTGTTTTTCTTTAGCTAAGTTTTGAAATTCTAAAACTGCCAATAAATTGTTACGCACACTTAATTTTCGAAAGGCACTGGGTTCCTGGGCTAAATAGCCAAGGCCATTTTGAGCACGTTTGTGCATAGGCCAGCGAGTAATATCTTTTTCATTAAGATAAATCTTGCCCCTATTGGGCTTTACAAAACCTACCATCATATAAAAACTAGTGGTTTTGCCAGCACCATTTGGCCCTAAAAGAGCTACAATTTCGCTGGGTTTAAGTGCTATATCCACATTATCAACGACAGTACGGCCACCATATCTCTTAACCAGCCCAGCAGCTGTTAATTTTACAGTTTTTGTTTTTTTTTGATTATTCTTTGTAAGTTCTTTTATGTTAGTAGGGTTAGGAGCAGCCATCTTCACACTATGCTAGAGGTATAAGGTGAGAGATGAATAAGTTTAGAAGGTACTTAACTAATATGCTAAAAATGGTAAGAAATGAGCCAAGCAATCAGTTAGAATTAGGAATATTTTAGGAATATTAAATTACTCCCTTTGTTGAAGGAAGTGCTTCTGAAGTTACTCGAGTAGCCTGATAAAGCGCCCTTGCAAAAGCTTTAAATACCGCCTCACAAACATGGTGGGTTTCTAAACCTGAAAGTACTCTTACATGAATATTTATACCTGCATGATTACAAAAGCCCCGTAACAGTTCGCGTAAGTGATGGACATTAAAACCGTTAGCATCTCCTTCATAACCACTAGATTCAAAAGCTATGAAGGGGCGTCCAGAAATGTCAATGACCACTTGAGCTAAAGTTTCATCCATAGGTACCCAAGCATCAGCATAGCGCTCTATACCCTTATTATCACCCAAGGCTTGTTTCACAGCTTGTCCTAAAGTAATGCCAACATCTTCTGTAAGATGATGCACATCAACATGCAAATCACCTTTAGCTTTAACGTTCAGTTGTAATTTGCCATGCTGGATAACTTGGAATATCATGTGATCTAGAAATCCATGTCCAGTACTAGCACTACCGCCACTGGGTTGATCCAAGTTAAGTTCTACATAAACTTGTGTTTCTTTGGTATTCCTAGTAATTTCAGCTTTTCTATCCACTCTTCTGGTGTCTTTCATAAAGCTTCTTAGTTACCTCGAGCAAACCAACATTACTTTCTTGCAAAAGCACTGTTAAATGAAATAGTAGATCTGCTGCTTCATCTAAAAGCTCCTCTTGCTTACCTTGCAAGGCAGCTACAATTGTCTCCCCTGCTTCTTCAACCACCTTCTGACAAACATGTCCTAGACCCTTATTATGCATCTTGCTAACATAAGAACCTTCAGGCAATTCTTGCAAGCGTTTAGATACCACACGCTGCAAAAGTGCCATAACTTCACCTAAAGAAGGTTCTGCTTCAGGGGTTATACTACGGTAGAAACAAGAGTACTCACCAGTATGACAAGCTACTCCAGCTTGCAGCACCCTATAAAGCACAGCATCACTATCGCAATCGTAACGAACTTCTTTTACTTTTTGAAAGTGGTCACTAGTAGCACCTTTGTGCCAAATCTCTTGGCGTGAACGGCTATAGTAGTGTGCTTCACCTGTCGTTAGGGTTTGCTCGAGTGCCTCTTTGTTAGCAAAGGCAAACATAAGCACTTGTCCGCTTTCAGCATCTTGGGTAATGACGGGAATAAGCCCATCTTTATCAAACTTAAGTGGAGGTATCATTGAAGTAGGGTGTGCCATGCACACCATCTTGGCAAAAAACCCTCTGTGAAAACACAGATCCTTTCATTTTAAGAGAAACTCAACTACCAGGTAAGTTGCTAGAAGTATAATTAGAACAAAAATTAGGACATAGGGCAATGTTGCACGGTAACTAGCTACAATAAGCATTAAAATATTCTTATTGGTCAGCTTATTTTTCTTATTAGGGTTTCCTGACATACTTTACCTTAAAAGCTCAGCAAACATTTTTTCGGTGGCTACTCGAGCTGTATCATAAACCTCTCCAAAAAGAGTTTTTACTTGAGGGTCTCTAGGTTTTTTACCCTCTAGCTTAGTGCCATCTCCTTTCTGTGTAGGCAAACGTAAATAGCGAATCTCTGCTAGTTTTTCAACTACTACTTTCCAGCTCTCCCCCACTTTTTTATTTTTAAAAACAAGGCTAGCTACTTTCGCTAAGGCAAAAAGCTGAGAGTGGAGGCGATCAAAATCAGCTCCCCTTAATTTATCACCATCACCTTTTAAAATCCTGATGTACTCATGATAAGCTAGTAGTAGTTTCTCTGCTTGCTGTAATTTAATATCGTATTGCCTAGCTCGCCTTTGCCATACAGCTGTTAACCAAGAAGCCAAAATACTACCTACAATAAGAGTCACTATTGTTATAACTATTGAACTATTAGCAATCTCCCATAAACTCACTTAAAAACCTCCTAGCTAGGCTACTGCAAATCCTGTATGTTGGCGAACTTCTGGTGACTTAAACCCCAGCACAATGTGTTCATGGGGAATTCCAGCTTTAAGGAGTTCTTCTGCAACACCTTCTTCTGTGCCATCACATTGAATCCAAACTTTACCATTGCGTATGTCTATATGGATCGCACTACCATGAATACGGTAAGGGCCACTCCATCCAGCATAAATAAGCTCATAGTGATCTTTACTTTCATCAAAAATAGTTTCTATCTCTACCTCTCCTACAGATGGCTTATATTTAGCGTAGCTTTCTATTATTTCTTTGATAACTTTTCGGTATCTTTTTATGTCACCCATTGTACAACTTTTTCCTCCTTAATATCAAAAGCTAACAAAGATATAGATAGATCTTCCACCACAGGACGTGCAATTGGCTCATCAAAAGTGCTAATCAATGCCTCTCTAGGTACAGCAAGAAAAAGTTTACGCTCTGGTTCGATGCGGTTAATCAGTGATCTATAAAAAACAAACTGTCCGATAGCAACTTCTAAATCACGAATATCAGAGGAGCTTAGAAAGCTTTTTATTTCAACAGCAATTTGTTGATTAGCCTTTTCAGCAGCTATAATCCTTTCTGCACCTAGGTCAACAAAAACACTCCTTTGTCCAAAGGTGAGGGTATAAGGATCATGAGTAATCTTCCAGCCATCCCTGATAAGGGCACGCTTAACAGTATCATGATAAATATCCTTAGCAGGCATAGCTTATTTCATTATAAGTAACTGGGTATAAATATTTCTACACCCCTAAATTTGATAGTAAGCTTACAGCCAGTCCAATCAAACCGCCAAACACCCCCCCCCAAACAACTAACCAACCAAGATACTTACGAATCATATCTTGCACGATTTCTTTGACCATCTGAGGGGTTAATTCATTTAGGCGGTTGTCTATCATTTGCTCGAGCTTACCACTAAGCTCCCCACTAACCCCATCACCGCCCCCTTCTGTTAACAAATCAGCTGCCATTTCATCAATAGTTACCTTTAGTTTTTTGGTAACTGGTTCTTTTAGAGGTTCTAAGGCTTCCTTATCAACTAGCATACTAAGCATGCTGCCCATAGGCGAAGTAAGAATAACATCTATAAGGTCAGTAAATACTTTATCAAAATTAATCTTTTCTACTAAATTAGGGCTAGCCCCTTGATTTTTATCTATGAAAAAGTTTTCTATCTGCTCTTTATTAAAAAATTCTTGCACGATAAGCTTCTTAATACCCGCCTTAAATTCCTCAAAGTGGTTGGGAATAACGCCTGAACCATAAAGCAAAGGCACTTTTTCAAAAAGCATATGCACAGCTAGCCAGTTAGTAACAGCACCAGAGAGAGCAAATAAACCTACACTCAAAATAGTATCCCTATACCAAGGGGAAATGTATCCTAAAATTACCATTGCCGCAGCAATTAGATTAGTTATCAAGCTTTTCATAGTTCTTAAAATAACTTTTCTTGAAACATAGAACAACCTCTAGCTTAAGTTTAGCAAATTGTTAAAAAATCCTGATTCTTTTCTAAAAATTACTTGAGGACTTTACAGAATCTTAAAATAAATTTTAGGTATTATAACAATTATGATGCTAACAAAATTTCGTAATTTTACTTGCAGGTTAACTCAGCTTACTATATTTTTTCTGCTAGGAGCACTTGCAGGAGCACAAGTGCTATATTTGCCTCCTAGTGAATTTGGTAAGGCAGACTTGACTTTAGTCGAATCTTCTATCGCTTACGAAAACGTTTTTGGTTCTGTAGCAGATTTCAAACCGGTACTTAGCGTTCGTGATACTCCTTATTGGAAGGTAGCAAAATCGGTAGGAAGACTAGATATTCTATTGCAGCGTGATGATGGTGTTAAAGTCAGTAGTTACTGTACTGCTTCTCTTATTGCCAAAGGGCACGTTATAACAAATCACCACTGCATTCCCGGCATTCGTCCTGATTTTAAAGTGATTAGATCAGTCTTGCGTATGGGTTACTTAAGCATCGACCAATCAGGGCAAATCTTTGAAGTAGACATAGACCCCATTGAAAGTAGTTCCACTCTTGATTACAGCATTTTATTTGTGCAAGGTGCACCAGAACGCACTTACGGTCTGATTGATTTAGAAAATGCTCGAGAGCCTAAACCCTTAGAAAGTCTTTTTATAATCCATCATCCAAAAGGTACTCCTAAAAAGCTTACTCGTGATCGTTGTTATGTCCATCCCTCACCACAATCTTTGAGTGATACAGAAGTTTGGCACCGTTGTGACACCCAAGATGGTAGCTCAGGTGCACTGGTTTTTGGTGAAGATGGCAAAGTTATTGGCTTGCACTGGGGTGGTTTCGACCCTAGCCTCTCTGATGAAGACCGTTATAATGTAGCTAAAAAACTTAAAACCATCATTAATCAAAGTCGCTTTTTACTAACACTAATCAATCCCAATAGCACACCTACTCCGATTACTAGCTCACTAGTTGGCACCTTACAATTAGACACTGTTCCTACAGGAGCAAATGTATACATAAATGGTGATTTGATAGGAGCAACACCTGTTAGAGACCATAAGCTCCCTGATGGCAATTACAACCTACGTTTTAGCCTTAAAGGTTATGAGGATTTAAATGCTAATTTGGTAATGAGGGCTAATCTTATTACTCGAGGCACCCTATTATTAAAAGCAAGTGCTGTAGAGAAAGCCCCCCTGGCTTTAGCCGAGCCAAAACCACAGCAATCCTTACAGCCAGTTGATGACTTTGGCTCAACACCTACTACAAATACCCCCGTAAATACCCCCGTACCTACACTGTCCCAGCAACCAAGTTATCCTCCTGTAACATCTCCACCAAGTACGGTGATTGCTCAACCCCCTGTACCACCATTAGTATCAACTCCATCGCCTAATCCAGCTGTAGCAACTCCTGAACCTATTGCCCCTCCTGTTACCGTGCCTATTCCCTCAAATACTCCCTCAAATTTTAGTGGTTCTTGGCACATGCTTGGTCAAGGTGGCCAATCTTCAGCCCAAAACTTGCAGTTTCATATTGCTACTACCCAAACAAAGCTAAGTGGCCTTTGGGGACAAGGGCACGCCCACCTCATGCGTCAGCCTGCTGGACCCAGTGTAGATTTTTCACGTGAAAGCGTAGTAGGAATATTTTTAGGTACTAAGCCAACTGGTGGTTATAGTCTTGAGGTTACTAGTGTTGAGGCTTTATCAGACGGTTTACGAGTGAATGTAAGTATAAGGAACCCTGCAGCAGGAAGTATTACTACTCAAGCGCTAACTAGCCCTTGGGTTTTGGTAAGAGTTGGTGTGCCTAACTTGCAAAAAGCTTATGTTTATGACAATACTACAAATCAGCTTCTAGGAGTCGCCCAGTGATAAGTTATCTAAAATAATAACTTTCCCTCTTACATTGTTTATAGTCCTAGCAGATTTTGGTCTAAATTTATAAAGCTGAATCTCAGAGGGCACTCCCCTAAGTCCCCTTTTTCAAAGGGGGCTTGCTATAACTCCCTTTTAAGAAAAGCTCGAGGGGATTTAACCAAAATAAAGACACCCCCTGCTCACTAGCTATAGCAAAAGTTAGAATCAGGATTACTTCATATGTCACTAACAAATGTAACAGGCATCAAGGTGGGTCACTGGAGTAACTTAGAAGCAAATACAGGTTGTACAGTAGTGCTATGCCCACCAGAAGGTTGTGTAGCCTCAGGGGCAGTTCGCGGTGGAGCACCTGGCACAAGAGAAACAGCTCTTTTAGAACCTGAGAAAACAGTTGAGCGTATTCATGGGATAGTGCTAAGCGGTGGTAGTGTTTTTGGTCTAGCAAGTGCAGAGGGAGTAGTGCAATATTTATATGAACTAGATATAGGTTTTGCAACTCCCCTTATAAAAGTACCTATAGTTCCTGCAGCAGTGATTTTTGACTATCAAACAAGGACCCTTAACTCTGCAACTTGGCCAAATGCTGAAGCAGGATACATAGCAGCTAAAACAGCAACTAATACACCTGTAAAAAGCGGGCGTATAGGAGCAGGTTTAGGGGCAACTTGTGGCAAATACTTAGGTGCTGCTGCGAATTATCAATTCGGTGGTTTAGGTACAGCTTCTATACAAATTGATGAGGTAATAATAGCTGCTCTTAGTGTCAACAACCCTATAGGAGATATTATTGATCCCAGCACCAGCAAGATTATTGCAGGCGCAATTCTCCCAAATGGAAAACGTCCTAAAAAAAGCCTGTTAGGGGATTTTACAAGCTTTGCAGGAACAAATACCACTTTAGTGGTTGTAACTACTAATGCAGTCATAAGTAAAGCCGAAGCTAAGGCCTTAGCTGAAAGTGTACATGCTGGCATAGCTAGGGCAATAAATCCATCTCACACCCCTTTTGATGGTGACTGCAGTTTTGTTTTAAGCACTTGCAAAGTTAAGCCTCCACCTCTTGTTTTGCTTGCCACCGCTGTTCAAGAAGTAGTAATTTCTGCTATTTTAGCAGGGGCAACTGCAGCTATAACCTAATTACTCACACCAAAAATCCTAGTTTCAGGTTTAAAAGCTGCCCATGCAAACCACAGTGTATTATCGTGAACTATAGGTTTTAGGCTTTGGCCTGCTAGTTCACCTGAGATAGCATTACCTAATAAGTTCCATGTACTACCTGTTTCTTCATCTATAAAAGCTCCTCCATCCCACACAAAGGTAAGGGTTTTATCTGCAACATTGCGACTAAAAACGCCTACTGCACCTACATCCTGACCATTAGCAATACGACCAGAGTCAAGTGCACTGTTAGTACCTTCTGCCCAAAAAAGTACAATGGGGTCACTATTAACGTTGTCATTAATCACCCTAGCTTCACTAAGTACTGTAAAAGGGTAAGCTGCTACATCATCACCCCTATGAATACTAATTATACGCTCCTTAGGAACTAAACGACCATCTACTACTCCTCTAAAAAGAAAAGCTGGGCTATTCACATCGTCATAACCAACATATGGATTACGACCATAATCACGCCTAAAGCCTGTATCACGTGAAAGTACTAAAGCGTTAGGGAAAGCTTCACGAAATTCAGTAAAACTAACTACTTGCGCAGGCAAACGCAATAAAGAAACTTCATTAAGAGCCCCCACCACAGCATCACCAAGAAGTTGTGACCACAAGGTGCTAGTATGAGTATCAAACATCAGCATATTTGAGTTATAAAGCATGCCTGAGACTCCAAAGGTAACTTCAAGACCCTTCAGGTCTTCAATAGTAATGCCTTCTTGTTCAAAGTAAACTTCTAAGAAATCCTCATCTAGCACTGTGAGCTGAGCATCAGCATTTAGACTAGTTATTTCAGCTTGTTGCGTTGCAGTGAGAGGAATACGTCGATCAAAAGCTAATGCACTATTACACAAAGGACAGAATGTTACAGCCACAGGCACACCACCTACAGTATCATTGGCAATTTCATGCCAAGTAAGGATTTGTAAAGGGTAAGCTTTGGCTTCACCATTAATAACTAGCACAATAACCGGTTCATTCTCACCAAGCCAAGCTGTAGCTTCTTCTTGGGAAATAAATCTTGGCTGGACTGTAGCACTGGCAGCACCTTGCCAATCACCCCCAAAACCCAGTGCTGGTATTCCCTGTGGTGGCGGACCCCCGCTTAAGACTTCATCTAAAGGAATGCTAGTATGGCTGCTGTCAGTACCTATGGCTCGCATAGCTGAGGGTAGCCTTTGAGAAACAGCAAAAGCACAAAAAAATGTAAGAAAGATAGCAAAAGTAATTTGTTTCATATCTAGTCTCCATTCTGCTGATACCATAGCGCGAGACTAGCCAAAGACAACGTAAAGCGTTGTACCCAAGGGTGTACAAAGAAGTGGCAAACAAGTAATAGAATAGTAATTTATAATCTTTATTATAAAACTTAAGTGACGTGACAATAGTGACAGACGTTAACCTTCTTGAAATTTAATAATTTTGTAATAGCGAGTTTAAAAGATTTTATGATGCCTTTACTAATTTTGCACAAATCCATTTTCCTTACAAGTTCTTTGCCCAAGGTTAATTTAGGCCCAAATTACTTTTTGAAAAAAAGGTTACCATATCAATATTCGTGTATATACTTAAGGAGTAATTGTGACAACTCTTTCTATAGGTGATAAACGTTTAGGAGCTATACTTTTAGATAGTGGTTACGTAAGTGATGAAAGTTTACAAGAAGCAATAGGGCAGCAGGTTGAAGTTGGTGGCAAGCTTGCTGATGTATTAGTTGGTATGGGAGTTATTTCTGAACACCGCATTGCAAGGGCCATAGAAGAAAATATAGGCATCCCATTGGTTAGTTTGCCCAGAGTTAATATTATGCCTGAAGCTTTAGCAAAGATTCCTAGTGATCTTGCTCAGGATCTTGAAGCTGTACCTTTTGCCCTCGACGAAAATCGTATAAGAGTAGCTTTTACTGACCCTTTGGATTCTTTGATAATAGAAGAAATTGAAGATGAAACTCAGTGTATTGTAGAGCCTTACAAGGCCCTTCGTAAGGAGTTCCAATGGGCGTTAGCCACTTACTATCCTGAGCTTGGTTTAGAGTCACCTGATAGTGTTGCACAAGATACAACTCAGCGTTTTGGTGTACTTGCAATAGAAAAAGGGCTTCTGTCTACACATCAACTAGAAGAGGCTACTGAAGAGCAAAATCGTACAGGTGGGCTTTTAGGGCGTATTCTTGTTAGCAAAAACTTTTTAACTCAAGAACAAATTGCCCAACTACTGGCTGAACAAAATGGATTAACTTATGTGGAGAGTTTGGCTGATGCAGAAATCTCTGAAAATACCTCTTCACAAATGTTGCGCCTTGATGCTTTACAATTTAATTCTGTCCCTTACAAAGAACAAGATGGCAAATTAATTATTGCCACTGCAGATCCGCGACAAAGAAGTGAAATTGAATCTATTGTCCAGCGTTCAGTAAAATTTGTATGTAGCCCAGAACATGAAATTAGAGAACTTATTGAGAAGCTTTATGCTGAGGATAAAGGGCGTTTAGGAGAGACCCTTCTAAAGAGCAAAAAAATTAAACGTGAACAACTTAGACGCGCTCTTGATGAGCAAAACAAGCTGGGCAGGGTCAAACCTTTAGGGGAAATTCTTATTGACTTAGGTTATGTAGAGCAAGAAGATATTGAGGTAGCCTTAAATCGTCAAAGGAGCGGAGGTGGTAGGCTCGAGGACACTCTAGTACAATCTGGCAAAATCAGCCCCGATATGCTAGCTCGTAGCCTTGCTATGCAATTAGGCTATGATTTCATAGATAGTGAAAATGCTCAAATAGACCCTTTTGTAATTACCTTGATTCCTGAAACAACTGTCAGGCGTTACACTATTATGCCTATTCGCTTAGAAGGTGATAGCAGTAACATTTTAGTGGTGGCAATGAAAGACCCTCGTCATATCTTTGCACTTGATGATCTTAAACTTCTAACTGGTAAAGAGATTCAACCTGCTGTAGCCACTGAAGAAACTTTGAACTTACTTATTAACCGCTTTTACAAGTCAGGGGCAAATATTGATGAGCTTGCCCGAGAGTTAGTGGAAGAAGTCGGCGGTAGTCTAGAAGAAGAAATTATCGATGACTCGCTTGATGATAATGTTTTAGTTAAGGTTGTTAATAATATAATTCGGGAAGCAATTATCAATGATATTTCAGATATACATATAGAACCCACTCCTTTAGATATACTAGTGAGGGTGCGTAAAGATGGTGTTTTGGCAGAGTACATGCGTTTCCCTAAAGCCACAGGGCCTTCATTGATTGCTCGAGTTAAGATTATTGGCAATCTAAATATTGCTGAAAAGCGTGTGCCACAAGACGGGCGTGTGCGTTTCAAAGATAAAAATGCCAATGCTGACTTGCGTCTTTCGACTTTACCAACTGTCTATGGAGAAAAAGCAGTTATGCGTGTGCTTAAAAAAGCCGATAGCATACCTGAAGTAGAGGATCTAGGCTTTGCTGATTATAATTTCCAACGTTTTACTGACATTATTGACAAGCCTTACGGTATGTTTCTAATAACAGGCCCCACAGGTTCAGGTAAATCTTTTACCACCTTTAGCATCTTAAAACGTGTTGCTAAACCCGAGGTTAATGTTACTACTATTGAAGATCCCGTGGAATATGAAATTCCGGGCATAAACCAATCTCAAGTTAATAACAAAGCAGGTATGAATTTTGCTGCAGCCCTGAGAGCTTTTTTACGTCAGGATCCTGATGTTATTATGGTTGGTGAGATTCGCGATACTGAAACTGCAGAAATAGCAGTAGAAGCTGCTCTCACAGGCCACTTACTAATAGCAACTCTACACACCAATGATGCCCCTGGTGCCACTACCCGTTTGGCAGAAATGGGAGTAGAGCCATTTAATATCTCTGCTTCTCTTTTAGGTGTCCTTGCACAAAGATTGGTTCGTCGTATCTGTAAGAACTGCAAAATAGAGTACACTCCCGATCCTGACGTGCTGCGTCGCCTCAGCCTTAAAGAAGAAAAAATAGCAGGTAAAAAACTTTACCGTGGTGTAGGTTGCGAAAAATGTAGTGGTAGTGGTTATAGGGGACGTATGGCTATCCATGAACTCCTAGTCAATCAAGGTGATGTGCAAAGTGGCATTGTAAAAGGCCTATCAGCTGATGAGATTAAAGATGTAGCTGTTAAGCAAGGTATGGTCACACTTAGACAAGACGGGGTTCAAAAAGCTTTTGAAGGGCACACTACTTTAGAAGAAGTACTTTCAAAAACATCTAACTAGTAATACCTATTACATGTTGCACCCCTAAATAATTGTAGAGAATTTTAATCAAGTGTTCATTTCTTACCCGTTTTTAGTATATTTTCATGTGAGTAGTTTTATGATAGCCAGTAAGGAGCTAAATTAATGGACGAACAAGATGCTTCACAAATAGATATTGTTGACTTACTTAAAATCACTGTAGAACGTAAGGCTTCTGACCTTATAGTCACTGTAGGTCTACCGCCTATGTTACGTATTGATGGTGAGTGGCGCCCAACAGAATTTTCTAAGCTAAACCCCGAAGCAACTCGGCGAATGCTTTATTCTATAATGGACGAAAAAAAGCAAAGAGATTTTGAAGAAACTAGGGAACAAGATTTCTCTTTTGGTTTAGCAGGGCAAGGCCGTTTTCGAGTGAATGCCTTTTTCCAGAGGCAGTCTGTAGGTGGCGTACTAAGGGCTATACCTGAAAATGTACTTAGCTTTGCTGAAATGGGTTTGCCACAAGCAGTAGCAGATCTTTCTAAATTACCACGTGGCTTAGTGCTTGTTACAGGCCCAACAGGCTCAGGGAAGTCAACTACTTTGGCTGCACTAATTGACAAAATTAACGATGAACTCCCAAAACATATAGTCACTATTGAAGATCCGATTGAATTCTTTCATAAACACAAAACTTCAGTTGTTAATCAGCGTGAGATAGGTGAAGATACTCATGGCTTCCAGGGTGCCTTGCGTTCGGTATTGCGCCAAGCTCCTGATGTTATTTTAGTAGGTGAGATGCGTGATCATGAAACTATTGGTGCTGCTGTTACAGCTGCTGAAACCGGTCACTTAGTTATGGGCACTTTACATACAAATTCTGCACCTGAGGCAGTCGATCGTATTATTGACGTTTTTCCCGAAGCTCAGCAAGAACAAGTCCGTGTCCAACTGGCAAACAATCTACAGGCAATTTTGACCCAGCAGCTTTTACCTCGAGCTGAAGGTAAAGGCCGTGTTTTAGGCTATGAATTCATGTCGGCAACCCCTGCCATTAGAAACCTAATTCGGGAAGCGAAAACTCACCAAATCCTCTCCCAAATACAGATGGGTGGCGAGCATGGCATGGTTACCATGGATGCTTATTTAGCAGAGCTTCATCTGCAGCGTAAAATCACTTACCAAATTGGTATAGAGCGTGCTGTAGATATGAAAGAATTTGCTCGCCTTGTTGATACTGGTGGTATGTCAGTAGAAGGAGATCAAAGCTTAGGCCGTCAGCGCCAAGATTCACAAAGGTCCTCACAACCTAGACCATCTCCTCGCTCACAGCAACCTCAACGTGGACAGCAAGGAGGTAGCATAGGGCGTGGTGGTAGAAGATAATTTAAGAAATCGTTTGATCACCAATGTTTAAGCAAATTCTTTGCTTGGTGGCCACTCTCCACCTACCTTAAGCCACGCTTTAATAATATCTAAAGGTACCTCTGCTTTAAAAGTAACAGCCATATTATCTTTAGGGTGCGGCAAAGTAATGGAAAAAGCATGTAAAGCTTGCCTTGGCATTATGGTTGAGTGTTTACCATAAAGCACATCACCCCAAATAGGTATACCTAAATGCTGCAAATGAACACGAATTTGATGAGTTCTACCAGTATATGGCCTAGCTTTAATAAGTGAAAGTGCACCTAAACTAGGATGCCTAACACTAGCTATCCCTCTAAAATAGGTATTGGCACTTTTAGGATTATTACCACCTATTACCATTTTTAAGTTATAGTCAAAATCGCGTCCAATAGGGGCATCCACTTCTACATCGTCAGATAAATCGCCCACTACAATAGCTACATATTCCTTCTCGACTAAGCGCTGTCTAAAAGCATCACTAATATTATGATGCGCCTTATCATGCTTAGCAATAATCATAGCACCAGAAGTATCTTTATCCAAACGATGTACAATCCCAGGACGATAATCATCATCAGTAAGGTCAAAATACTTTTCTTTTGCTAAAGCCATCTTACCAAGTAAAGCATTGACTACTGTACCAGTACGTATGATAGCAGTAGGATGAGCTGTTAGATTAGGGGGCTTATCTATAACTGCCAAATCATCGTCTTCATAAATAATTGTTAAAGGAATATCTTCAGGCTCCACTATGGCCTGTTTAGGTGGTGGTAGCACCACTGATATTACCTCATTACCCAAAAGTCTCATAGCAGCTTTTTCTACAGGCTTTCCATTCAGTTGAACATAACCCTCAGTAATAAGAGATTTAGCTCGAGTACGGCTAGTCTCCAGCATTTTTGCTATAGCAATATCAAGACGTTCTTCTGGTGGAGCATGAAAAACATGATAGTCTAATTCTGATTCCACACTATACAGTTTAGCTAATTCAGCTTCGATAAAAAAGTTTTCTTCAAATTAAAGGTCTTTACTAAGAGTAGCTATCCCCTCACGCAGGGCATAAAGTGCTGCTTGGGTACGATTGTTAAGTCTTAACTTAGAAAAAATCTCTGAAAGTCTATTACGCACAGTTTTTTCACTCACCCCTAGCTTTTCAGCAATTTCTTGATTTGAATCTCCTCTTGCTAAAAGCTTTAGTATAGTGGTTTCGCGTTCAGTAAGTTCACTTATAGGGTGTTCAGGAGTACTAGGTAGCTCTTCTTTGACCTTTTTAAACTCTGCTAGTACTGATGTCGCCATCTCAGCACTCAACAATGTCTCTCCACTAGCCACACGCCGTAAGGTATCTATAAGTTGATTAGCATCAGCATCTTTAAGCATATATCCTCTTGCCCCAACCTTAATAGCCTCAAAAACATAACGATCTTGGCGGTACATAGTTAGGATAACAATTTTAGCATCAGGAATCTCACTCAAAATGGTTTTAGTAGCAGCTACACCATCAAGTACTGGCATCTGTATGTCCATGAGGATAATATCAGGCTTAGTTTCTAGAGCATAGCGTATAGCTTCACGTCCCGTTGCAGCTTCCCCAATTATGCGAATGTCTTCTTCTATTTCTAAAAGGCTTTTTAAGCCCTGACGAAACATGGCATGATCATCGCAAAGTAACAAGCGAATAGTAGATTGATGATTAGGCATCATTACCAATTTTACTTTGATTAACCATATAGATTACCCATAAATATAAATAATACTATAAAAATTTAGCTTGCCCTCTTAAAAACAAATTACTAAAGTATTCACAAAAACTTTTACAACTTGTGCTTATAATTACTCTTTATGTCTTACCAACCGCAGCGCATAAGTAGCTATATTAACCAAACTTTTGCCCAAAATGGCATAAAGCGAGCTATCAAACGTGCTGAAATAGTCATTTTGTGGCCCAAGGTAGTGGGTGAGGATGTAGCTAGATTTAGCTCTGCTAAAAGCTTTAAGGAAGGCACACTTTTAGTTGAGGTTTCTGACAATGAAACAGCTACCCACTTAACCCTACAAAGACAGCATTTTTTAAGATCTTATAAAGAAAACTTTGCTATTGAGATTAAAGACATTCGCTTTCGCGTAGGGGTTTTGACAGCATCACTACCTAAACAGGCATCTCAAAATCCTATAGTTATAGATGAGCAAGAGTTATCAAAGCTCACTCAACATATCAGTGAGCTTGACTTATCTAAAGATTTAACTAAGGTTATTTTTAACTTAGCTCAAGCCTTCTTAAGGCAAAAAGCTGAACGTCGGGCTCTTGGTTGGCAGCCTTGTGAAATCTGCGAAGTTCTTAAAGCACCAAAAGAAAAATTTTGCTTACATTGCCAACGCTTAAGCGCTTCTGATGCTGTTAAGGAAGGCTCTCAGAAACTTGCAGTTAACCCTGAGGTTAATTTACCTTATCTGAATAAAGACTCTCTTCCTGTAGCACGCCATCTTGCTAAAAAACGCCTGCTAGAGCAAATGCAAGAATTATTACCCTTTGCTTTAGCAGATCCAAATAATTTGGGGCAGCTCGAGCAAGCTACCCACTGCTACCTGGCCCACCAACTTAACAAACCTTTACAAGAAGTAGTTAAAAACGATTACGCTCACTTGCCCTCTAATATAGCTAGGGTGTTAGGGTATCTAGGTTAAGTTCTTAGAAATCTAATCAACTAGCAAATCTGCTAAGAATCCTAAGCTATTTGAAGTTTTGTTGTGATAGATATGTAGTAATACGGCGTCTAATTATCTGCAAGCTTCCCATTTGACGCCTCAATTCTGCTTCTAAAGCACGTATAGGCAAAAGTTGTTGGGGGGCCCTAGGGTCTTGATGTTGCTTACTAGAAAAGTTTCCTAGCCTGATTGCTAACCAATCAGCAAGTTCACAAACATCATCTAATCTTTTCTGGGGTTCTTTACCAGCTACAGCTTGCAAACGCACCATACCTGCTAAGCTATAAAGCCAAGGGTTAGGATCACGCAAGCGTAAAAACCACTCAAAATAGTCTTGTGTGGGATCTTGGCCCTTGACCAGATAAATAGGGGAACGTTGGCCTTGCTCGAGCTGACGAATAAGCCTAACCTTCTTAGGGCCTATAGGAATGCTGTGGGTAGTTTTTAAGTATCCTATGACGCTCGGCTCAAAGCCTATGCGTGGGCGTGGGCCATCGTTGATGATTAGTGCGTTAGGGTAATCATCTACTAAGCTCGAGGTCAACAAACGCTCAGCATTAAGCATCTCAAACTGCAACTTACGTAAAACAGCATCAGCATCTCTTTCTTCACTAGCAATAACTTCATAATGAAGCTCACCTAGATATTTATCTACAGTTTGCTTAAGTTCAAAATCATCAATCTTATGGCCACCACTTAAAGTGCAAATACGCTTGATTTGCCACTTCAAAAAGTCAGACTTGTCTATACCCTGAGCACAACAGCTTACCACTCCAATCCCATAGCTACCAAGAGCCCCAAATGCCACCTGCCTATTTTTGTCCTCTAAAAGCACTCTTGCTTCAATGCGACGGCTACCATCGACAAATAGCAAACGATCATAAAGTAAGGTATTATTTAGCCTAGCAGAAGGAACAACTGCCTGCCAAGTTTTATATTCAATATCTGTTTCTATGTTAGGCTGCTCTGAAGCAGCTTCCTCAGCAACATGAGCAGTATTGTATTCTGCTTCCCAAGGATCCAAACGTAATTTCATTGCCTATTAGTATATTATAAAAATCGTACTTCAGGCATCTTTTTCGACGACCTAGTAAAACCATCAAGTTTGTATCCTTATTATACAATCAGGAAACAGCTCAGAGCAAATGATAATCATTTCATCAAGATACTTCATAATAGAATCAGCAATATTCTCAATCCCTAGTTAAAGCTAGTACTTGGAATATGCCAAGCTCAACTTGTTGAATGATGCCTAAAGGAAGTTGACTTATACGCTTTGTCAAGAATGAGCGATCTGTAGGGAGAAGATGACTCTAAAGTAAAAGTAGCTCGAGCCTAAACTCGAGCTACTTTATCTGATCTTTTAGTTAGCTTCAGGGAGTTAAAACACCATGTAAATACTCTGCTAATAAAGTTGTATTCTTTTTAGGGCTGCCACTACTATTTGTTCTTGCAAAACAAAAGGTTTCAGTACCACTAGCATAGCTCATAAGTGAAGGTCCTGTAGGTCCAATAAGCCATATGCCTAAGAAGGTACAGCGATGACTGCTCCAAGATTGCCCTGTATTGCCAGAAGCATCATTGTCATGACGACCATTAAGAGCATGACCTGTTTCATGCATACCCACCGCTGAAATGCTATCTTGGGTAAGACCATTACTCAATCTTATATAACCTACAGCACCACAATTAGCATAGTTTCTATTATCAATGTAGCCACAGTTGCTGGTACCACGTGGTGTTAGACCAAGAACCTGGGTATAAGAGCAGCCACCATTACCAGTACTACGACGGGTGGACCAAAGCCAGTATTCATTGTGAAAGTTCTTTGTCTAGTTGGAAAGCCTACGAATAGAGTTACGATAGCTGCCGTTACCACCACAAAAACTAGTAAAGCCACTACCCTCAAAGTTTTCCATCAGATCCTTACCAAATTGTGTGAGTACACGCATTTGGGGAATACGAGTACGGAAAATGACACGATTATTTCTTGAAGAAAGTGAACTTGAGCCAGAGGGAATATCAGGGCCTATATTAGTTAGCATATAATAAGCATTCATCTTATTGCCCATAGCTTCCATACGGGCGATCTAATTACTGTAAAGCCATGTATTGGTGTCTGGGTTATAAACTGTATCATCAGCTACAGGAATAACATTGAGTGTTCTCCAACCATTCTCTAACGAATGATCCTGTGCTCCTAAGCGCTTTTCGCCAACAGGGGCAACAGGAGGTTCACCTTTACCAGGCCTCTCAACAAATTCATCCACATGCTCTAAATCAAAATCGTAAAATTCTTGATTGTAAAGCAAGTAGTTATTATCAGTTAAAGCTAATAGTTCTTTAACTTCTGATTCAGGAAAAGTGGGCTCGAGCAAACTACGCAAACCTTGTAAAATACTGTGTCCCCCACCTGTATTAGGTCCAAAGTAACTGCCTTCTAATTCTTCACCAATAACACTTAAAATAACAGGTTGATAACGGGACTCATCATATTCTAGCTTTTGGGCTTCCTCAAAAAGCCTTTCAAAGTCTTCAGCCTCCACTTGTGGGAAACCTGCAAAAGTAAGACTAGGACCCTGAAGTTCATCAATTATCTTTTCTTTTTCTGTTTCAGGATCAAAAGCAATAATAGGCAAGCTATCACCAACACGTAAGTTATGTGGGTAAAGTGTCCAATCATAGTCCCTCATAAGCTCTCCTTTAGCTGAAACAATAGGTGGTTTCAACTTTAAGGGCTGCTCTACCTTTAACAAACATGCCTGAGCCTAAACTCAAGTTCTATAGCTCATAGGCATTCCTAAAAATTGATATTATTAGAGAATGTCTAGTCGAAAACAAGCTAATCTAAAAAATCACTCTTTAGTAATCTTTATATTTTTAGTATGTAAAGCACTGTTTACCCTGGCACATTCACAAGTTGATAATGATAGGTGCTTGCTCCTAGAAGCTTACAATGCCCCAGCTAAAACCATGCTACAAACCTATAATGTTGTTGCTGAGCGCCTGAGGCTTTTAGAGATAAAAGGTGCTAACTTGCTTCCTTTACAAGGTAAACGTATTGAGATTCACTTGCAAAACATATCTTCTGAGGCCTATACAAAACTCTCAAAAAGCTTACAAACTCGAGGGCATCTAGCTTTTCAATTAGTTAAGCCCCATGCAGCAAATAAAACTGCTCAAGATCTTACCACTGACGACCTTGAAGAAGTAGCTTTCACAAATGATTTGCTTGCTTCTGTAAAGGCCGAAATAGATTATCTGGGCTATGGTGGCAGTTTGCTTTTTGATGTCAAAAAGTCCTACCAAAGTGACTTTGTAGATTTTACTGGCTCTCACATTGGACAGCGCTTGGCAATGGTTCTTGATGGTAAGGTGCTAATAGCACCTATGCTACAGGGGGCCATAAGCGATTCAGGGCAGATTTCTGGTCTTAGTGACCTAGCAGAAGCTGAGGCTATAGCTGCTGCACTATTATCAGGGTATTTACCAACCCCTTTAAAAATCACTGACTCTAACTGTAGCTATCCATAAGTACTTAAACATAGATAGAAGTTGATATTATACCAAAAAAGGGATTAGAACTGGACATTTTCGTAGATGCCACATTTGCTCTAATAATGCTGGTGGGTATTACTGATCCTAAGGAGGTGAGCAAGAATAACTTTTCAATCGCATAGATTTTTCTATACTGGTTTGCATGAAGGAAAGCTTATCAGATTCAGATATTGAGAACCGTTTACAAAGGGAATACCAAATTCTTTCAGTTGATTTACATGAGCGAGGACGTCGCAAGTGGGCTGCACTACAAGCACAGCGTCTTGGGTATGGAGGAAAAACAATTGTCCATCGTGCGACAGGATTGTCATATCCAACGATTCGGAGGGGTTTGCTTGATATATCTAGCTCATGCGAGAATGAACTACAACATATGCGTAAAGTCGGAGGTGGTCGCAAAAGCTTGCTTGAGAAGTATCCTGACCTAGAAAAAGATTTGGAAAGTTTAGTAGAAGACACAACCTTTGGTGATCCTGAGAAACCCCTTAGATGGACCAGTAAAAGCACTCGCCATCTTTGTGAAGCATTGAAGGAAAAGGGTTATGATATATCTCAGCGGAGTGTATGTAACTTGCTTACAACAATAGGATATTCTCTCCAAGGCAATAGAAAAACAATAGAAGGAGGGAATCATCCAGACAGGAATGATCAATTTTCTTTTATCAATGAAAAAGTTAAGTGCTTTCAAAAGAATCACCAACCAGTAATTTCAGTAGATACAAAGAAAAAAGAACTGATTGGGAATTTCAAGAATCCTGGTCGGGAATATCATAAAAAAGGTCAATCACCTGAAGTTAATGTGTATGATTTTCTAGATAAGGAAAAAGGGAAAGTGGCACCTTATGGTATTTATGATCTGGACAAAAACAAAGGCTGGGTAAGTGTTGGAATCAGTAAGGATACTGCAGAATTTGCAGTTAATAGTATACGCAGTTGGTGGCAAGAAATGGGACAACATCATTACAAAAACTCAACTTCTATTTATATAAATGCTGATGGTGGTGGCAGTAATAGTAGTAGAAGTCGTTTATGGAAGAAAGAATTACAGGGTTTTGCAAATGAAATAGGCAAAGAAATCCATGTTTCACATTTTCCACCAGGAACAAGCAAATGGAACAAGATAGAACACAGAATGTTCTGCTTTATTTCACAAAATTGGCGAGGTAAACCTCTGATAGATCATGCAACAGTTGTCAACCTAATCAGCAACACTAAAACAGAAACAGGATTAACAATCAAAGCTAGACTTGATAAAAACACCTATCAAAAGGGCATCAAAGTTACTGATGAAGAATTTGCTCAGCTCAACCTACATAAAGAAACTTTTCATGGTGAATGGAACTATACAATTAGACCAAATTGAAAACTTATTTTTGCTCAAGCCCTAAGTAGTTGCTCTAATAAACTTCTTTCTTCAACAGCTAGTTGAAATAATGCCCTTTGGTCTTCCTCTTCTAGATAATCTACAGCTGTTTTCAAAAGACGAAGGGGTAATTCAAGTTCTTTATACTTACCACCTAAGGTAGCCCAAATTTCATACCAGTTCCTTGCAATTTCATTTGTTATCCATGAAATAGATAGAGCTGGAATACTACGGGCCAATCCTTGACCAAGAGATCCCAGTAATTTATACCTATTAAACTGTTCCATCCAAGATGCAATAAACTTGCTCCATACTTTCTTATCCTGAAATTGAATAAGTAAATTTCTTACAATTGCAATGTTAGCTGAAGGGTCTTCCCCTTTCTCATCATTGAGCTTGATTAGTGCTTCTTCAAGGAATTGACTATCTATACTTTTCTTGCCTGATGATACTAGTGCCATTGCGAGATTTGATAATATATGAAAATCAGGTTCTTTAGGTAAAAGTTCTTTTGCCTTGTTGAAGGCATCAATGGCCTCCTCAAATTTATGTAGGCTACTTAAAGCAACTCCCTGATTAGCCCAAGTATTAGAAACACTTGAGTCAATCTTGAGCGATTTTTGAAGTGATTCAAAAGCTTCTTTAAGATGCCCTAAACGATATTGGCAAACAGCTTTGAGAGAATGTGGGGTTGCTGAAGCAGGAAACATAAGAATAGCTTGTTCATTGATTGTTAAAGCTTTATAATTGTCTCCTATATAACTATAACTGAGCGCTAAATTAATCCAAACATATAAAAGATCTTTATCAATACTTAGAGCTTTTTCAAAAGATAGGATAGCATGATCAATAAGACCATGTCTTATTAAGGCTCGACCATACCAAAACCAAGCTTGGGCATAGTTTTGATCAAGTCTTAAGGCTTCTTTACATACTGATAAGGCTTCTTGGTAGTATTTTAGCTCATCAAGTGATCTAGCATATTCAATTAGGATTCCCACATGTTCAGGGTATTTCTTTAAAGCCAACTCTGCTTTAGATAAGGCCTTATCAAATTTAAAGAGATTATTAAGATAAAGAATTAAGTGATGCCAGTCAGAAGCACTAATTAATTCTTTTTTTTCTTGAATAAGTAAAGCCTTTCTATAAGCTTCTTTTGCTTCTTTCTTAAACCCTCGATTAGCAAGAGCAAAACCTGCTTTATTCCAAACAGCAGCATCACTAGGGTTAGTCGAAATCATTTTATTAAAATCACTAATTATATTCTCATATTCACCAAACCCATTGTGAAAAATACCAGCTCTTATCCAAGCTTCTGGTGCTTCAGGAACTAATTCAGCTACTTTTTCAACTGCAGCTAAAGCTTTTTCCTTGTGCCCAAGGTTATAAAAGCAACGAGCACGCTTTTCCCAATCTGTCCAATTTGAGCGGAGCGCAATCAATTCATCTGTAACCTTTAAAGCTTTTTCATATTCATTATTTTCTATATAGCGGTGATAATCCTTGATACCAGCCAAAACTTTTGGATCTTCCTTATGAGTTTTTTCTACATGCTCATCAATTGCACAGGATAGGTACTCTCGTTCTGATAATGTGCTAGTATCAAGTCCTTCCAATTTATCATATAACTCAGTTGGTGAGTACCAAAGTCTGAGGAATTCTACACATAGACGTATGGACCTGCCACGAAGTTTTTTAACTTCTAATGACATGCGCATTAATGGCTCACACAACTCATAAAATGATTGCCGTCCACTTTTAAAAGACTTTACATATCCAAACTCACTGAGTTTTTTCAATTGACTTGATGTGGTTTGGGAAGAAATAAAGTTATTTTTGGCAATTTCACTAACAGGAACTGCACAACGAACGTCACTTAAGTATTCTACAATTTTTCTCTGTTGGGGAGCAAGAAAACTCATACGTGCTTGATAATAAGGAGTTACATCATCTAAAGTTTGCATTACTGGCGTAACTAATTGATCAAGAGATTCGCCTGTAAGAAATTGAAAAAAAATGATATAAATACGGGGATTACCTGCTGCCAGATGGTGCATAGCTCTTATTCGGGCATGTCCTCTTGGCGTCCTTATTAAAGTAGCAAGCTCTTGATTTTGTTCTAATTCAGCAATTTTGGTAAGTAGCAACACAGCATCTTCGAGGGAAAACTCCTTAAGAGAGTGGTTATTAAAAAACCCGTAAAATGGTGAATCTCGTAAAGAAACACCATTAAAAACACTTTGTGATGAGGCAATAATTGTAAATTTAGAATTATTCTGTAGAAGTGCCCTAAGTTTCTTTTGACCTTCCTCTTCAATTCCACGGAAAATTTCATCTAGATTTTCACAAATTATAAGTAGTGTTTTTGTACCTATAACTTCAAGTAATAGGTGCTCAGCCCCTTTTTCAGCTTCTGAAATAGAATTTGTGCGTAGGTTTTGTATTTTTTCTGATAGCTCCTCATTATCATATTCTTCTTTCAATGCTCTTAACGTGCTTATTAAAAGATCAAAATAAGAAGCTACTCCCCATTCTTCTTCATGTAACCATGCAATTAGAAGATCATTAGTAGGCTCTAATAATTGTTTAACTCGATAATATACAAGTGATACAAGATGAGTTTTACCAATACCTCGAGGTCCTATTAACAAGTGGTAGTGCTTATTCCTTGTTTGGACACTTGTTCGAACAGATTCTACTAATTGAGCTGCTAACTGTTCACGTTGAACGAAAATTGCCTCTAACGTTTCGGAATCAACAAGGCTTGGAGTAAAACGTGATAGAAAAGCTACTTTACTCACTACAAGCCTCTGTTAAGCTTCCACCAACGGTGGATAAGAGGAAAACGGAAATGATAATTTCCTTTTGTATCTTGTATTAAGTAATGATCCTCCTGAAGCAACGAAATGATGTTGAGTAGAGTCTCTTTGTCCTTATTTACTATTTTGCTAGCAAGAGGGTTTGTGTGACTTTGATTATTAAGTTGAATTACCAAATTTGATTGCAATTTGCTAAATTTTATTGTCTCATTTGCTGCTATTTCATCCAAAATGGTTAAAGCAATAAGAGCTTGCTCTTGCCCATAGTATTCAGGTATTCGTTTTTGAAAGTGATGTAAATGCCAAGAGCTTTGTGGATCAACTAAGGCGTTTTCAACTACTTTGTTTACTAGTTTTACATTCACAGTATTACCTTGATCTTTTACAGAACTGATCACATGATGAATATAATATGCAACACAGTCTACTTTGGTTGCAATTGCTTCAGTTGTCTCTTCTAAGTTAGCACATTCAAGACCCTCGCCAACTATTAACTTTTCTGCAAGGTATTTGGCTGAATCTACATCTAATGGAGGTACTTCAATAATACGCATATCATTGGTTGCATCATTTGCATGTCCAGATGCTCTTAATTTAGAGGATACATGATGTAAACCAATTGAGCCAGTATAAACCATTCGAAGATTGCTGTGGGTTTGACGTAGACTTCGTAAAGTATCAAGAACATCCATAGCAACACTTTCTTCATGGTCATGAATAATATTCTGTAACATAAGGGGGAATTCATCTAGAAATAAGATTACTGAGTCTGAATCTTCTTGATTATCTGCAAGATTTTGCAAGATGCTTTCTAGTAATGGTTTCCAGTGAGGTAGGGCCTTTTGAGGGAATTTAATGCCACTTATTTCAATGCCTGCAAACCGTTGAAGTAATTCATTTACTTTAGCAGCTATTCGGTTTCTTTTTTTGAGGTATGGCAATATGTCTTGATAAACACGCTCTACAAATTCTATAGGAGACCTAATATTTTCAAGGTCCCTATAAAAGGGAACCTTCCCTGATAGTGCTTCTGCCTGCATTTTTTTAACAACTGAAGTTTTACCCATTCTTCTTCCTGCTACCAATAACACACTCTGACGTTCTAGAGTTTCCCAAACTTGCTTAATTAAATTATCTCTTCCTATAACTTCATTAGGATCAACATTTCCACCGGGATTAACTTTCATATATACTATAATATGTCATTTTTGACGTATGTCAAATTCAACGTACGTTAAAAACATAGATTAATAATGTTGATAATTATCGGCAGTGAATATTAAAGTCTGTTTGGGTAAACATAAAAAAAAGTAAAAGTGGCTCGAGCTTAGGCTAGAACTACTCTCTTTGATTTTTTAGCCAACCTCTGAGTCTAACTCCTTGGGTTTCTTTATGGTGCATTAGGAATTTATGCTAGACTGGTTTTATGTATGCTGTCCGTTCTAGCCTTACTATAGAGGATTACCTCGAGCAAGAAAAACATGCCAAAACTAAGCATGAATACCTTCAAGGGTATGTTTATGCTATGGCTGGTGCTAGTAAAAAGCATAATCAGATTGTAATAAATATACTTGCTAAGTTGCTTGACCCTGCTCGCTCAAACGGCTGCACCGTTTATGTAAGTAACATGAAGTTACGTGTCTCAAAAGATATCTTTTATTATCCTGATCTAATGGTAGTTTGTAAAAACTCAAATCATGATTACTATGAAGAAGCTCCTTGTTTTGTGCTCGAGGTACTTTCTAAATCCACCTTGGAAGTTGATAAACGTGAAAAGCTTATAGCCTATCAAAACTTACCTTCTCTGCAAGCTTACTTACTAGTTGATAGCACTAAACGCGAAATTATAGGCTACTACCGGATTAATAATGATTGGCAAGAGCGAATATGGCTGCAAGGTAAAGGAGAAATTAGCATCCCTTGCCCCGAATTGACTATAGACTTAGAAGAAGTTTATCAAGGGCTTATATAAATGCCTTACAGTAATCACTAAACTGCAAACTTAAGACTCATCTGCAGAAGGCCCATAGGTAGCAGGCACACTAATATCTAATATACGAAGGTAAACACCAAGCTGTGCCCTATGATGTGGAAACTGATTTAACACCATTGAACGTAGAACTTTGTACTTAGGCATTCTCATAATGACTTCACCATTTCGCTTCATAGCCCATTCTTTCCAATACTCACTATCTTCTTTATTTAAAGAGGCTTCAGCAGCTTGCATAAATTCAGGCAGTTTACTAAGCATTTCATCAACTGCAGTAATTTTAAGTGGCTGATAGTCTGCCAACTCTAATTCATCACTATCCATTGTGCCAGGAATCCAGTTGTAAAGCTCAACTAGATGTGTACATAGCTGGCCCATAGACATAGATTTTTCATGAGGTTTCCAGTCTAGTTTATCTTGGGGCACACGCCGTAAAAACTTTTCTATGAGTTGAGTTTCATGCTGAAGTTCGGGTATCAATAATTCACTAATTTTCATGACACTTGTAATTCTACAGTTATTGATTCTATGACACAACATCAATTTTGAGCGCATGGTGTATCACCATCACTATGGGCAAACTGCAATACCCTCTATCCCCTCAGCGTTTGCATTGGGGAATACTTGCAAGTCCAAATTATAAGGCATTTTTCCGAGTAAAACAACTGCTAAACCTATAATAGAATGCCATAAAAACCACATTATGCTATATTTTCGTATACTAGTAAACAACAAAAAGGTCAACGTAATGTTCGCTTGCTTCTCAGCATTAAACCCACAAAGGCTTACCAAAAAACCATTCATTTGGTTGCTGCTCACCATTATTTCTCCTCAAGTCTCTTTGTCTCAAGAAGAAAGTTTCTTTAACTTGCCTAGCAAACTCCATTTACAAACCACCTATGATTGTGGTGGGGAAGGTGAAAAGCCTTGTGGTCTAGACACCACTTTCTTTTGGGAAAATGGTAATTATTTTTGCGATAGAGGTTTAAAGCCAACTGATGCTGCCCTAAAGCAACTTTACCTTTTAGAAAAAGGAGAATTCTTGAAATTAATTGCTATCCTAGAAATAGAACAACTCATTAACCCACCGGGCAGCTGCATTAATGACACTCGCCGCCAAAACATAGTTGATGATTTTCAAAAGACTTGGCAATATTGGGCTATTCAAGAGCAGTTAAGTCTTGCAAAATATGATCCTATTAATACAGTTATGCTACTAGCAGCACACAACGCCTATAATAATGCAGCAGATGGTTACTTATTTCCTAATCAACAGTATTCAATTACCGATCAACTACGGATAGGTATGAGAGTTATCATGCTAGATGTGCATTATGCTCCTTCATCCTTTTGGGTAGGTTCAGCAGCCTCTTTGTGTCATGGCCTAAATACTCATATTGGCTGTGCTAGAACTGATCGTATGTTCTCGAGTGCAATCAAAGAAATTGCTACCTGGCTTAAGGAAAAGGAAAATCAGCAAGAAGTTCTTATCATTGAGATAGAAGATGCTGTTGACCAAGTAGAAAGCAGTGCTGATCACATAAATGATCCTATAGAAAAATATTTGGGAGAGCTCGTTTTTAAACCTACCGACAAAAACCCCCACCGCTGGCCCACAATAGCAGAAATGATTGAAAGCAACAAGCGTGTTATCATTTTATGGCAGGACACTCCCCAATTTAATAGTAAGTATCTGTTTAATGGCAAGTGGACAGGGGAATATAAAGATGGCTTGAGATCCTCTTATATAAAGCGATTCCGTCCTGAAACTTGTGTGGGTGGGAATAATACAGATCTTACTCAAAGAGTTGACTATTTTCGAAAGTTTTCTGAAGTCTATGAAGATAGGGTAAAGTTATCACCTAACCCTTTCGGCGTTATAGTAGGCAAAATTACTCAAAAGGATCTTGCTGGTTTAGCAAGTTGCAATATTAATATTATAGGTCTAGATCATATTTTGCGCATAGATGGTTTCAATAGGCTTAAAGGTGCTGTGTGGAGCTGGGGTGAGAACTATAAAGGGCAATCTGATAGCGCAGTAGTGCAAACACCTAGAGGAAGTTGGGTCTCACGTAGCACTTCAGAGAAACATAAATTTGCTTGTCTACCTAAGCGAGCTAGCAGCGCAGAAGATAGTGTCTATATTGACCCTTTGGATTATGGTAAGGTGCACGGCTATAGGTTACACCAAGACAAACTTGGTATAGATTGGAAGATTACCCTAAGAAGTGGTAATTGGTTTGAAGGTGAGTCTGTTTGTTTAGAAGAGTTTGGTAAGGATTATGTTTTTTCAGTACCTACTAATGGCTATCAGAACAGAAAGCTTCTTGAGCGTAATAGTAGCAAAGAAAAGCTGTGGCTAAACTACAGGTGAAGATTTGAGGCTTGCTATTATTGCTGACATTCATGGCAATATTCACGCCTTAGAAGCAGTGCTAGCTGACATTCACAAGCAAGGTGTAGATGAGATAATTGCTAATGGCGATTTTGTTAATCGTGCTCCTAATAATGTTGCTGTTCTAGAGCTTTTACACAAAGAGAAATGCATCTTAGTTCTAGGTAATCATGATGATTTAGTTTGTAAGTGGGCAGAGAAGCACTCGAGCCTAACCCAAGGGTGGTTTGAAGATTCTTTTTGGACCAGCACTGCTTGGGTTGCAGAAAAACTACTAGAGTCAAATTGGCTTAAGCTTCTCAAAAACCTCCCCATGCAACACACTATTAAACGAAATGGGAAAATAAGTTTGAGAATCACCCACGGTAGCCCACGCCATTATCGCGAAGGATATGGGCGTCTTTTAGCAGATGAGGATATGAAAGAAATTGTAAAAGCTTATCCTGCCGATATTTATATTGGCTCTCATACCCATAGGCCTATGCATCGGTACTGGAAAAGCTATCTTTTCCTAAACACTGGTGCAGTGGGTATGCCTTTTAATGACGATCCTAGGGCTCAGTATTTACTAATGAGTTTAGAGAAAAATAAATGGCAGGTGGACTTTCAAGCTGTAGAGTACGATCAAGAAGCTGCCCTTGAAAGCTATCACACAACAGGATTTCTACAAGCAGGTGGTCTAAGTGCCTATATATTCTATAAAGAGTTACACTTTGCAAGAGCAATCTATTCAAAGTTCTGGACTTGGACGGAAACCCAAGAAAAACCAAAAGATTGGCAAAATTGGCGAGCTTTTATTAAGGCTCACCCTGAAATTTGTGAAGGCTCTAAAAGCCCTACAGACCTTAGGGGTAAGCCTTTAGAAGTTGATTATCTATAAGACATTGATTGTTGCTTGAAGTGATAAACTATAAATAATGAGTCCTTTACATGTTTATGCTGATTCCATAAAGTTGGTGATGTCCCCTTGTTCTGAAACTCTGTTTTAGAATGCATACCCAAACGCTCTGCATTTTTTCTTTCCAAACACTACCTAATTAATATGGCAACTCGTTCAAGGTAGGATATAGTGAGTGAACCTTGCACTGTAATTAGACAAGTAAAAATAATAACACTCCGCAATGTTAGAAATAGCATTAAAAGTGCTTTTCTCACTGTAGGTTTGCTAATGAGCTTGTTTGCCACAGCAAAACTTGAAAATGGCAACGGTTTTAATAATCTTGATAGTGATCTAGATGGTTACCCAGATATAGTTGAGATCACCTCAACAGCTGATCGCAAGGCTTTTCTTGATTGGTTTGCTGCCATTGCAGAAGCACAATACACAAAAATCTCACTTGATTGGGATCCTAAATATCAAGATTGCTCAGGTCTCTTGCGCTATGCTTTCATAGAATCTCTAAAACCAAAAACTGCAAGTTGGTATACTAAGTTTGACTATTTGCCTGTAACCTTACCTCCTGTACAAAGTCTTAATTACCCTCTACCTAAACTAAGTCGTAGTACATTTCGCATATCTGCTGGCAGTTATCAAGTAGATGATATAAGAAATGGCTACCTTGTAGGGTTAGCATCTTCTGCTGAGCTTATGCATCATGCCACTGTACCTTTGGGGCGCACCCTAGCACAGGTTGAGCGTGGTGATCTGCTCTTTTTTGCCCATCCCCTTGCAGAAGGCTCTGGCTACCATAGTATGGTTTATCTAGGTAATAATATGATTGTTTATCATACAGGCTTGACTCCTAGTGAAGGAGGTGAAGTGCGTTTATTAAGCCTCGATACCTTAAGTCGTCATCCTGACAAACACTGGCACCCCAAGTTAGAAAACCCACATTTTCTAGGGTTCTTCCGCTGGAAAATTGTAGATTGATGCTTAGCTACAGTTAATATGGAAATTAGTTAGAAATCAAATAGCTTAAGTAGCTTTTAGGACTTTGATCTATCCAGTAGGATAAAACTTTTAGAATTTAAAGGGTAGTGTAAACCTTTATCCTATGATATTATGGGAATGCTTCTTGCACCTTATAAACATTGTCTATAGGTGCTGTCAAGGATAATACGGTGCGTTTGTAATACAGTGTATACAGTAAGTTTATTAAAGAAGGCAGAATAACTAAAGGTCCCTTGGTGACCCATTAGGTTAATACAGGACTGCTTTTAAAACAAGTTTAGCTCAGAAGGAAGTAGGTGTAATCATGAATTTAACTTCAGAACTTCCATACTCATTACTAACACAACCCGCTACATTAACAGATGCAAAGCTAGTACACCAAATCTATTTACAAACACCTTGTTACTTTGATGCCATAGCAATAGAAATGCCTACTCTAGGTGAAGTAGAAGACGAACTAGGGATAGCTACCAAAGATCCACTTCGTTATGTAGAACTTGTAGTGGGTGAGCAGCAAAGTAATTTAAAAACAAATATAATTCATGCCAAAACTGGTAAAGAGGTTTTGGGCTACCTCGACTATAAACTGGATTATCCAGACAAAGGAGATGCTACTATAAATCTACTAATGATCTCTGCTAAGGTGCAAAGAAATGGTTTAGGTAAACAGGTCATAAAAGATCTAGAAAAGCGCTTAAGTGGGCAAGTAAGGCGTGTCCTGGCAAGCATTTATGGAGAGAATCTTGCTGCAGAAGCCTTTTGGCGTTCGCTAAACTATCATTTTGCCATAGATGCCAAGCCTATCTTAGATTGGTATGCCAAAGAACTCTGAAACTTTAAGCGTTGCCATTGTTGGTGCTTCTGGCTATGCTGGTGGAGAATTCTTACGCCTCGCCCTTGGACACCCCAAGCTTACAGTTATACAAATAACTAGTGAGCGCTATGCCAAACAGCCTGCTTACATGGTCCACCCGAATTTACGCGGTGTAAGCAAGTTACGTTTTAGCTCTATTGATAGCTTAAAAGAAACTGATCTTTTAGTTGTAGGGCTGCCCCACAAGAAATCTGCAGAGCGTTTTGAAGAGTTATCTGAATTTGCCCCTCGAGTAATAGACTTATCAGCTGACTTTCGCTTAAAAAATCCTCACACTTATGAAAAATACTACGGTGAACCCCATCCTAAACCTGAACTTTTAGGAAAATTCGTTTATGGAAGCCCTGAAATTTATCGCGAAGAACTAAAGGAGGCCGCTTACATTGCAGGGGCAGGTTGTTTAGCCACAGCTAGTACTTTAGGACTTTACCCGCTTTTGAAACATGCTATACCTGCTAGAAAAGATATTCTTATTGAGGGCAAAATAGGCTCTTCAGCAGCAGGCAATAAGCCCAGTGAGTCAGGTCATCATCCCGAGCGTATGGGAGTTATTCGCACCTATGCAGCAGTAGGACACCGTCATACAGCAGAAATAGCACAGGCTCTTCCCGGCAATTTCTCCATTCACTTAACTGCTACAGCCATTGAAAGGGTGCGTGGTATTCTTGTCACCGCCCATGTATTTTTGCCCGATGGCTACAGTGATAAAGATGTCATGGCTGCTTACAAGGAAGAATATGCAGATGAGCCTTTTATTCGCTTAGTTAATGTCAAAAAAGGAATTCACCGTGTGCCCGACCCCAAAATCCTAGATGGCACTAATTATTGTGATATTGGTTTCGCCCTAGACAATGACACCGGACGAGTAGTAATAATGAGTGCTATTGATAATTTAGTTAAAGGCACAGCAGGTCATGCCATACAGGCACTCAACATAAGCATGGGTTGGGAAGAAACTTTAGGACTAGAGTTTTTTGGATTGCATCCTTAGGATTTCTGCTCCAAAATTACCACTGCTGCTGCACTTTCTTTGCTGTGAGTAAGGCTTAAGTGAGTAATCCAGCCTTTCTCATCTAATTCTTTTTGAATGCGGTCTGAAAATCTAAGTTCTGGGCGTCGTCCTTTTCTTAGTACCCAAACTTCTTTCCAACCATAGCTCTCACGCCAGCATTTTTGAAAAGCTTCTTTGGCAGCAAAGCGAGCAGCTAGGCTGGGTAAAGGATTAGCTTTCTTTAGAGCATAATCAATTTCTTCTTGCGTAAAGTGCCGATCTAAAAACCTATCACGGTAGCGGTTCCACACCTTCTCAATGCGAGCGAGTTCAATAATGTCAAGTCCTACAGAAATTATCATTTCCTGAGCTCGAGCATCCCATTTTCAGTAGCAATATAAGCTAGGTCTGCTGTAAAAAAAATACCATGCTCCACTACTCCAGTTACCTGCTTAATTTGAGGTGCCAGAGATGTTATTTCTATAGTATCTGGGAAATAACAGTCAAAAATATAGTTACCATTGTCACTGATAAAATTCTGACCTTCTAGAGTCCTTGCTTTTACTTCTGCGTGCAAGTCTTTAAGCTCTGCCACGGTGGCCTTAAAACCAAAAGGTACAACCTCTACTGGCACAGGAGATTTCTGACCTAACCTTCTAACCCACTTACTTTCATCTCCTATCAGGATAAAGGTTTGTGCTTGCAAAGCTACTAATTTCTCGCGTAATAGTGCTCCACCTAAACCTTTTATGGCCTCGAGCTTTGGGGTAACTTCATCCATACCATCAATAGCTATATCTATTATATCTTTGTCCAAATCAACAAGAGGTATTTCTAGTTTTTGTGCTAACTTGGTACTAGCCTTTGAGGTAGCAACCCCTTTAATATCTTTAAGCTCACCTCTTAAAAGCCTCTCCCCTATTTCCTCTATAGCATACTTAGCAGTACTACCTGTACCTAGGCCCACTGTCATACCACTTTCGATGTATGAGACAGCCTGCATAGCAGCTTGTTGTTTTAGCTTCTCTTGCTCTGTCATGCTCAGCGCTGTCCTTTACGGCACATATCAAATACCGAGCAATCTCTACAGATAAAACCCGGTTTGGGTGAAACATTACCTTGTAAAAACTGTTTAAAAGATTCTTTAACCTTCTTCTGTTTTGTAACTATACGCCTCCACATAAAATCAATGCCATTAAAAGCTTCTATAGGTTCAGCTAACAAGCTCCATGCAAATAATCTAACTTTTTTTACCTTACCTTGGTACCCCTGTAGCAAGTGCCCTGCTGCCCAAAGTTCATTCCAGCGGTTATTGAAGTAATCTTCAGCCTGTTTAGAGTCTGCAATGCTGTCTGGGCTAGTGAACTTGAAAAGATCAACTTCATCACCCTTGCGCAAAGCAGCATCTATAAAAGCTCTAGGGTCGTCCCTTTCCGGCAAGTAAACGCCAAAGCTAAGTTCTAAAAGTTTTTGACCATATTCACTTAGCCAAAGTGCTGCCTCAGGATAGTTGCTTTTTAAAATTTCTAACCTTGCTTTATTCAGCTGTTTGTACTCTCGCAGGTCATTCAGTAAGTTAAGCCACCAAGGCTTTTTTTCTTTCTTTGCTGCTAAGGCCTTTAAATGTTGTTCTGCCCAAAACTTAAAGGCACAGCTATCAAAGAATCTGAGCTTTTCTATAGTGCTTTTACCAAGCGCAAGCTCAGAAAAATCTGCTTCATAGCTGGCTTCGCCAGATAGCTCCAAGTAGCTTCCTGCAGGTACGTTAGGTAAGCGAGGTGGCAAACTATTACCTGCTAGGGCTAGTTCACGTACCAAAGGACCACCCTGATTAGCCTCAGGATAGGTAACTATTATTTCATCACCTCGAGTAATAAGTTCTTTAAACAAAAGATCATTACGGCCTAAAAAACGCTTTGGTAAGCCAAAACTAGCAAACACTTCACTCAAAGGTTTACGATATTCTTCTACTAAAAAATAATCCTCACGTTCCCCTACAGTATAAGTTCCTTCTACTGCGTGCATTAAATAAACACGTTTAAAGCGTTTGCCAGAAACCAGTTTGGCACTAAGCAAAGCAATACCACCTAGAGGCCGGTCAAAGGGGAAGGTCTCTTGGATAAGACCAGCCCACCAAGCTCTAAAGTGAGTGCCTTCTTTACCTATAAAGCTAGCTTCCTTGGCACGCTCGAGCATTAACTTACTATGCTCAGGCCAATCTTTAGATAATGAGTCTCCTAACACTTCAGGAATGATTCTAGTAACAGTTTGCTCAGCCCAAGCCAAGACATCATCGCCTTGGACTTCTAAGTCCTTTAACCACTTCTGCCACACTTGTTCCAAAGCGAGTTCCTTAGCTAATGCTGTCAATGCTTCACGTCCAGCCACACCATACTTCAATGCCTCTTGGGCAAGGCCCTGCAATTCAGGAATTGCTAGCAGTTTTGAGGCTGTTGGGTAATCAGGCAATTCCAGCAAGTCTAGCAGCAAAGCACCTCCAGCAGTGTCAGCTAAAGCTTTAGGTACCTCGTTCATAATGGGCAAATCATATTCATCAGCCAGAGATAAAAAAGCTCTTATATTACTTTCAGGCAGCACCACTGCTAAATCTAAGGGGTTTAGCCCTTTAGCTAAATCACGTTTCAGTGAGCGTAATACCCATCTGGCTTCAGTTACAGGATTAGTAGCACGGTAGCTTGCTAGTTTAACCTCATAATTTGTCTCTAAACTTTGGGTTGCTTTATTTTGTGGTGGACACTGAGGTAGACTAAGCCACACCTCAACACATTTAGATAGTCCTTTGTAAATGTCCAGTTCTAGAGGACCTACTTCACGAAAACCATCTATAATTACCAAATCAGCCTCTAAAGTAAATTTCTTGCTACTTAGTAAATTAAGGGCTTCACTACGAAAGTCATCGTAGTCCCACCTTTCACCCTTTAGACGCTCATACTCGCGGAAAATAAGTTTAAAGCGCTCGCTTTCTTCATCTAGAGACTCAAGCTCAGTGTGATTGAGACCAAAGCGCTTAGCTTCAGCAATAGCTTGGGTGAACAAACGCGCCTCACCCGGAGAGGGCAACTCATTATGATAATTTAAGAGTGCTTGCCCTACTAATGCTATCCGCCCGGTACCTACTAGCAAGGGGTGCAATTTCTGGGCAGCAGCTAAAAGACGGTAATAGACTTGCTGCTGACTTAAGAATTCTAAGCCTAACAGAGCACCTTCTTCTGTGGCTTTGCGGTATATATAGTTGCGCTGACTAGGTAAACCCACCCACCAAACACGCTGATTTTTTTCTGTGGTGGCTCGAGCAATATCCATAAGATAAGTGGTTTTACCTGAACCTGCAGGACTCACTAAAAGATTCATATTACAACTATTTCCTGCACCTCTGCCCCAACATCACAAGTCCTTTAACATAAGCTTTAGAAAGAGCAAAATTATAACTTTCTTTATCTGGATAACCTTGAATTACCAAAATTCTCATAGCTTTTTAGCCTACAACTCCAGCCATAAGTAAATATCATCAGGAAAGGCTAAAGGGGCAAACGGTTGAGCAAAACTCATATGCTCTACACTACCGTAATTCCCCAAGGTTGGTGAGGGCTTACGATGCAAGATCCACTTAGTATGTGCTAGATCTGCTACCCAATACTCTGTAATGCCTGCTCTAACATAGGCAGTAAGCTTTTCGCTTAAATCAAGCTGCAAGGTACTTAATGATACTTCGATTAGTAATAAGACATCTTCTGCTATTGGGCGTGTTTGGCTATAATTCTTAGGAACAACTAGCATTACATCTGGATGGGGTAGCCAATGGGGCTTGCCAATATCTAAACCATTTTGGGTACGAACAAGGGCACGGTCAACAAAAACACGATTCATTTTCTGACTTAGGACATCAATAGCAAATTCATGCTGTGGACTAGCTGGCATATTGTAAATCACCCCATCCAAAAGTTCTACCTTTTGATCCACAAACATGCCAGCTTCACTCATAAGCATAAGGTCACCTGTGGAAAAAGTTCTTTGCTCGAGCACAGCCCTATACTAGCAGATTCTTAGGTTGTAGGTAGGTTCTACATAGCTACTTACTGGCACTAACTGCTATCCTAAATGTGTGCAAATATCCCACACACTTAATTTGATTCCCGCCCTGATCCTCCAACGAGTAATCATGTCTGGCAAGGCGTTGATTTCCCAGTAGCCTCTGGGTATATTAGCCGTTCCAAATTTTCCCAACTAAAACTAAGCTTGGTTTTCGCTTAAAATTATTGGTCTAAACTGTACTTATTTGGAACATTTAAACATTATGGTACACATTAAGTGCTATCTAGTCAACCTCCTCATTCACAAAAACTTTTACATCCGTGCTCATGGCAGCTCTACAAGTTGTGCTAGCCAATCTTTGGGCACACTAATTGCCTTACCATCGGGATTAGTTGGAGTATGAATGGTTTCCCCTGTAGCTATAAGAACTTGATTATTAATCCTAATGATTTTGTAGGAAAAACAAAGGCGCCTTGGTCTTGCTTGAGTAAGCTTGGTCTCTATGTTAAGCTCATCATCAAAGTAAGCAGGTTTGCGATAATTAATCCCAAGATAATTTACTGCTAGTGCTACGCCCGCTTCTTCCCAATCAACATAGCTCATTCCTTGCTTACGTAACCACTCAATTCGTGCTGCTTCTAGCCACAAAGCATAACTACTATGATGGGCAATGCCCATTTTATCTGTTTCAGCAAAACGAACTCGTAAAGTTAGCATAGGACGTTTATCATTTTGACTCATAAAAACCCTAACTCTAGTACAAGTAGCTATAAACTAGCACATATGTTAATGTAAATTACTCTTAACCTTTCCTATTTTATAGTGATGCCTAAATATCTAAACATAAATCCTTGCAAGAAACAACACTTTATGGTGTGCCAGAGAAGTTCTTTCCTAGATCAGAAATCCCCCCTAGTCCACTTTTTCCAAAGGAGCAAAGCAAGTCCCCCTTTGGAAAGGGGGACTTAGGAGGATTTCTCTCACGGAACTCAACCTCTTGCGACTTTGCGTTATAACAAGTAAGGCGAAGATTCATCTGGATATCTACATTATCAGAACTCATAATTTCTACAGAAACAGGAGTCTGGAAAGCGTTTAGAAACCTAGGATTTTGTATAGATTAATGGCAAGTTGTATTAGAAAATTTTTAGCACTAGCAGGCTAATATGGGAGAAATTTGAATCGGCAAGTAAAGCTTATGAGCAAGAAACTTAAAATACTGCAGGCAACGCCTACAGGTTTTTTTCTCACTAAGCTATATAAACGTTTCCAAACATCACATTTACCCCTGCTCACCGCAGCCCTTGCCTACTACGCTGCCTTCTCACTTGGTCCTTTATTGCTGCTTTTTGCTGGTTGGATTAGTATAATTTTGAATAGACGTCCTGAGTTAGCTTTTCAGTATCAAGCAGTACTCGTTGATCTAGTAGCACAAATCATGCCTCCGCAAAGCAATAGCGAAGAATTGGTCAAGCAGAGCTTTGAAGTTATTTTTAATCAATTTAGCGAGGGGGCATTTTTAAGGAGTGCTGTCTCACTACTGGTGCTCATATGGGCTAGCAGTAACTTTTTTGCCTCGCTGCAGTATGCCCTTGAGATAATTTTTAACGTACCCCAAGCTCGTAGCTTTTGGCGTAAACGCTTAGTAGCGCTACTTTTGGTTATGATGGTTGCCTTAGTTATTAGCATAGAGATCATTGGTAGCCTTTTTTTTTCAGCTTTTAGGCAATTAGGGAACCTCATTATTACTGGCTTTGCAAACCTCAACATAATTTTACCTGCTCCTAACTTTGCTTGGGAGCAAGCACTCTGGACTGAATTACTACGCATAGCCATTACTACCATAACCTTCACTTTATGTTTTCGTTACCTACCTAAAGCAAGTAGCAGTTGGACGGGGGCATTGCTTGGAGCTCTGTTTAGCACCTCGAGCATCATGCTAATGCAGAAAATTCTCCCAGTATTTTTTCAGTTTGAACGTTTTAATTTAATTTATGGGGTAATCACTAGTTTGTTGCTTGTTCTCTTGTGGCTTTACCTGACCTTACTACTCTTTTTATTAGGAGCCTTGTTGGTTGCTGAATTGAGTGCTAATCAGAGCCCTACTGAGGAGCTCGAGATTAACTAATGATAAACAAAGCCCGCTGGTTGGGCCTACCTACTATTGCACGCTTAAGTCTTTTTGCTAGCTGCCAAAAACCCACCACACTGATAACTACAGAGGAAAGACTTACTTACTTTGACAATACTGAAATTTTTGGTGCCCAGAGCAGCATTAATCCCACACTAAAAAACTGGCCTCAAAAGCATTGCAAAGTTATCTTAAGCTTAGAACATGCCCTAAAACCTTTTCCTAAAAACCCTAGTGAGTTAGCTCTTAGCCTAGAGCTAGGCAAGGATTACCCTCGTGGAGTTTTGCTAGATACTTTAACCAACTATGGCTTTGAACGTGATGGTATGCCCGGTGCAACTATTAAAGGTGACACCATAACTATTTATCTACATGAAGAAGATGCTAGTGAAATAGTGCGGCTCGAGTTTTACGGTAATGAGCTTGATAGCATTGAGTATAAAGATTCCAAGCTTGACAAATACTTACTCACACCCCTTGAAAACGCTGAAATTGATAGTAGTACTTGGAATAGCAAACTTATAGAGCATTTAGAGGGTAAGATTTTCTTGGATGCCTCAGAGCTTTTTGCTGGTGAGCTAGAAAGTGATTCTGAAAACCTAACTTGGTTTTGGGAGCATTGTGAAAAGCAAGAGGTATTATCTTTTGGTCGAGACCCATTAGGCCTAGCAGAGGTTAGTGGGGAACTTGAGCCCTTAAGCTACTATCGGGGCAAACTAAGTGACTTTGCTAATGATGCTGAGCTGTGGTTAAAAGATGGCTATAGCATAAACCTGATCTTACGTTTTGAGCGGACAGGCAGATATTTACGTGAGAAGATCATTGATCATTTAGAAAGTGAGTGGGTTAGCAAAATTAAACCTAGAGCAGGGGTAATAAGCTTAGTGGTAGGAGGTAACACCCGTGGTGGTTACCGTGATGATGAGGCTAAAGAGATATTCATCTCAGAGGACTTGCTCTATAGCTACCAAGGTTTAAAAAAATATAAAAGGTTGCCTGGTAAACATTTACAAAATACCTTACAGCTTAATATAGGTGACTATCTAATTCATCCTGAGCATGGCATTGGCAAGTTTTTAGGCTTAGAACCTAGAAAAATCATAGGGGTAACTCGTGATTATCTTATGTTGCAGTACGCTGGTGAAGGTAAACTTTATTTGCCGGTAGAACAATTACCATTTCTCAGAAGGCACCCCGGGACTACTGATAGCCCTCCGCAACTATCTACTCTAGGCACCAATGAGTGGGCCAGAACCCGTGAGCGAGCTAGAATTAATGCTCAAGAGCTTGCTAGCAAACTCATTAAAATTTATGCTGAACGTCAAATGAGTAAGGGGGTAAGTTTAGAGCGACTGCCAAAATGGGAAATCAAAATAGTAGAAAGCTTCCCACACCAACTTACTCCTGATCAAGAAAAGGCCTTAGAAGATGTTTATGCTGATATGGCTAAACCCATACCCATGGACCGGCTTATTTCTGGTGATGTTGGTTTTGGTAAAACTGAAGTAGCTATACGGGCAGCTCATCATGCTGTGGGTCACAAAAAACAAGTTGCTATGCTAGTGCCCACTACAGTACTGGCAAAACAGCATTATGAAACTTTCTTTGAGCGGTTTAAAGATTTACCAGTAGTAGTAGAAATGCTCTCTCGCTTCTCTAGTAGTGCTGAGGTACGCCTAACCTTACAAGGGCTAAAAACAGGCTCTGTAGATATCGTAATTGGTACTCACAGGCTTTTGTCAAGTGATGTAACCTTTAAGGATTTGCACTTACTGGTAATAGATGAGGAACACCGTTTTGGTGTAGCACAAAAAGAACGCATAAAAAGTTTAAAAGCCAACCTCGATGTACTTTCACTAACCGCTACGCCAATCCCTCGTACTCTTTATATGGGACTAATAGGCTTACGTGATGTATCGCAAATAATGACCCCTCCTAAAGGACGCAAACCCATTCAAACAGTCCTGCAAGCTTATAACCCTAATACTATTCGTGATGCTGTTATGTTTGAACTCGAGCGCCACGGCAAAGCTTTTTACATTCACGATCGTATAGGCTCTATGGGCTCTAGAGCTATGATGCTAAGCAGGCTTATTCCTGAGGCTCGTATAGGAGTAGCTCATGGGCAAATGAGTGGTGAAGAGCTCGAGGAAGTAATGCTTAACTTTGCTGAAGGTGCTTACGATTTGCTACTTTCTACCACTATTGTGGAATCTGGCCTTGATATTGCCACTGCTAACACACTAATTATTGAGCGTGCTGACAGGCTAGGATTAGCACAGCTCTACCAATTAAGAGGACGTGTAGGTAGAAGACAAACCGAAGCTTGGGCTTATTTACTTTATCCAGGAAAACTTACTGAGCAAGCCCAAAAACGCCTTTTCGCTATTGCTGAACTTAATGACCTTGGTAGTGGTCATCTGCTATCTGAGAAGGATATGGAGATTCGTGGGGTGGGTAATCTTTTAGGTGCAGAGCAGCACGGGCATATTAGCGCAGTATCACTAGAAGTGTATACTGAAATGCTTACTGAGGAAGTTGCCAAACTAAAAGGCGAAATTAAAGAGCGCCCTGCTATTACTACCATTAATATTTCTATAGATGCTAGTTTATCTGCTAGTTACATTGCTGATGATGAAGCAAGAATAGGCTTTTATGGTAGGCTTTCTGAAACAGATAGTTTAGCAGAAATTAGCAGAATACGTAATGAAATGCGCTCGAGTTATGGCCCTTTGCCTAAGGAGGTAGTGGCATTTATTGAACTTATAAAGTTACGTTTGCTAGCCGCACAAAAAAGAGTATTGGCTATAAAAGAGCACATGCTGGACTTTGAAATAATTTTTCAGGGAAACCTTGACTATAGCATTAGAGGTATAGAAAATCTTCCCTATAAGATTGAGTTAAGTAAACACCCTCCTAGTTTTAGACTCAAAAAAAGTAATTTAGGAGAGGGTGTCTTAAAAGCTGTTAGTGAAATCCTCTATCAATGTGCTTGATAATTACTACTGCGCTGCCTCTGCTCGCCTTTGCGCTTCTGCCAAAGCTTCCTCTGGCGACATCCGTCCCTTGAGGGCTTTTTCCATAGCCTCTTGTAAATAGTCTTGCCAAATGGCATAGGAGCCTACTTTAGGACGTTCTACTGCGTGCTCGAGCTGCTCTACCCCCAACTTACGAATTGGATCTTCAGCGTACCAATCTTCTAAAAGAGGCAAAGCTGACTTACGCGCTGGTAGAAAGTATGAATCTTTTACCCACAAGGCAATGTTTTCAGGTTGCATTAGAAACTGCCAAAAGGCAAAAGCACCTAAGCGCTCAGACTCACTAGTATCTTTCATAATTACCATTTGTCCTCCTACCAAAGGTATGTCCTGGCTAGTGCCTCTAGGAATGGGGGCAGCTCCAGGCTTGAAGGCAATACTGTACCTTCGCCCTTGAGTCCAGAAAGCCAAGCTAGCAAAAGCCATCATGCCCCTCGTACGTACAAAGTCTACCAAGGCCACGTCGATCTCAGTAATGCTGCGATTAGTAACATGTCTAGCATCTGTCATACGTTTAAGCATCGTAAGAGCTTCAATAGCTTCAGGGCTATTAAAATTTGGTCTGCCCTCCTCAGTTACAATGCGCCCACCCCTTGTAGTTACCATTGTCTCAAAAATAAAGGACATACTAACATTGATATACCCTTTAGTTTGACGAGTTGTGAGTTGCTTAGCTGCCTCTTCAAAATCTTGCCAAGTTTGTGGTGGGGCAACTCCGCGTTGTTTAAATAGAGAGGCGTTGTAAAAAAGTACTGGCAAAGACATATTCCAAGGCAAGCCGTAGCGCTCACCATTAACTATGCCGTAGTTCCATAAAGCTGGGTATATATCATCAACAAACTCTCCAGTTAAGGTAGCAGTAAGACTACTTAAAGGTGAAGCTGCATCTTCTTCTACCAACTTTGCAAAGACTGTTACCTCTGCATCAAAAATAGCAGGACCCGTGCCATTGCTCACAGCGGTAATTAGTTTAATGGATGATTCTGGGTAGAACCCTGTATAAGTAGGTTCAATAATATAGTCAGATTGAGAGGTATTGAAAGCTCGAGCTAGAGCTTCAATTGTTTCAATAGTATCAACTTGGGAATGCCAAAAGGTAACGTTAGTTTGTGTAAAAGCTAAAGGTGTAGCCAAAATAGTAAAAATTTGTAGAAACTTAATAGTCCTTTTCATAAGCTCAACATAGTATTCTTTAGTTAAATTATGAGCAGAATTTGTTAAGTTTAGTTAATAAACACAATGGCTTATCACAATAAACCATTATCTACTCTTGTAAAAGTCTTTAGTCTACAAAAAAATTTTGCTTGGAAAACCATAGAAGGGTTGATTTTCCAAGCAGTCGATCAATAGCTTGCCAAAACGATAAAGTTAAAGCTATTCAATAATGTTTGCTGTAACTATTAATAAAAGTTCAGAGTCTCTTTCTTCAAGTGTAGTTTGTTTAAACACCCCACCAATAAGAGGAATACTGCTCAAGATAGGTACTCCTCTAGTCGTTTTATCAAGGGAATTTTGGAAAAGCCCACCTAGAAGGATAGTTTGGCCGGGCTCGAGTGTCACATTAGAAGTAACACGCTTAGTAGAAATGTTTAAGAGTGTAGGATCACTCACATCTCCTATAGTTGCTTCTACCTTAGCCTCAATGGCCAGATTAACCAAGCCCGTATTGGTAATTTGGGGTTCAAAGTCTAGCTGAACTCCATAAGGTATTGTTCTTTCCAATGCTATGTCCTGTGCTACTAGGCTTATAAAAATAGTCCCACCTGACTGAATGCTTCCCTTTTCATTATTCAAAACTGTAACATTAGCATCATCAACTTTGCGAGAAAGTCCCTGCCTCTCTAGAGTATCAAGAACCGCCCCTATATTAAGTCCTGAAATCGCGCGTTGGGCATTAAATACAAAGTTGAGACCTGTTTCTAAAAACTGTGCTGAGAAAGTACCAAAGCCTGCGTTTAAATCTATACCAAGATTTCTAGCAGATTCTTTGGTAATTTCTTGAATGCGTACTTGCACATTAACTTGCTTTTGAGGAATATCTAGTTTAGGAAGAAGTTCAGCAAACTGCTCATGTTGCTCAGCAGTAGCATTAATAATCAAACTGTTGGTGCGAGTATCCGGCACTATCACAAAATCAAGTTCTGGAGGAGCTTGTGGCTCCGGCGCTGTAGAAACAGTAGTAATAATTTGTTCCACTGCTCTAGTAACGCGACTATTTTCATCTTCTTCTATAACTAAGCCATCTCTATTGTTCTCGTCACTTTCTTCAGAGGGGGGGGTTAACAAAGCAGTATCTTGAAGTATTGCAGCAATATCTTCTGCTTTAGCATTAGAAAGGCGATAAATACGTTGGATTTTTGGTGGATCTTGCTCTGGCTCTGGTGGGGGTGGGTCAAGATTACTAAGAACAGCCGCTACAGATTCTTGCTGAGCTTGTGTACCGCGCACAGAAATGGTATTAATATTTGGTATAGACTCAACTACTACATTGGGATCAGCAGCACGCAAAGCAGTAGCAAACTCTTCAGTATTACCAGAAACTCTATAAAATTGCTGCACAATTTGAGGATCAATAATAGGCTCTCGCTGGTGGTAGCGCAAAATGCTCTCTACCGTGCCAACTACCACCACATCATTTTCTTGCAACACATAATCAAGACTATTTAAAGAAAGAACTACTTTCCAAACTTGTCTAAAGGGCTTCTCACCAAAATTATAAGTGACCATATCTTCAGGTATATCAGATATGATTGCATTTAAACCTACTGTTTGTGCAAGTGCCTCAACCATAGCAGGTAAAGATGCACCAGCTAAACCTGTACTAAAAGTTACCTTTTGGTCAAATCTTGGGTCTGCAGGTAGTGGGGCAAGTTCAGTTGATGCACCCTCTCCAATATCAATAGCATCTTCTTGAGAAACAGCTAGACTAAGTAAAAAACACACTACTAAAAACAGAAAAACTCTTTTCATAAAATTACCGCCTGAGGTCTAAGATAAGAATTTGCGATTCATTACCTTGAGTAAGTTCAACTTCATGATTTTTAATGTTTGTAAGGATAATATCCGTGTCAGGAAGGTTTTGTCCTAACTGTACTGAAAAGGATTGCTCATTGGCATTAAAAACTGCGAGGCTTACAGGGCCAAGCACTGCCCCTGTGAAACTTAAATTTGTATCCCGAAGATAGCGACTTAATGCTGTAATTCCGGATAGTACTGATGTTTGAGTCTGGTCAGAACTGCGAGATAGTGCAGTGGATAGGCTTATGGGCGCTAGACTTTCTACCTCTGCCTCCTCACTACTACTGGGTGGGGTTGTTGAGGCTGCAGGAAGTGAGGATACACTACTAGGAGGTATAGTGCTTGATTCGGAGCTTGCTGTAGAAGTTGGAGTATTTGCAGACATAGTTGATGGGGTGTGCACAGCAACAATTTGGGTAATATCTACTTCAGAAGGAGTAGATGTATTATCTGCAGATACTGACACCATAGCAGGGCGAGTTGGGCGTGCTAACAACTCAGGAGTTACTGGTAAAGTGCCATTGGGTAGTGCCTGAGGTAAACGGCTGAGGGTAGCTTGTGAAGAGGGTGGTGTTACAGGCCTTGGTATAGGAGGGAGTACCTCAGGAGAAAGCTGAGTTGGACTAGCGGTAGTATTATCAACCCTTGGTGGTGTAGCTATTGGTCTTGATGTAGATACTGCTGTTTGAGGTTGAGGTGGTACTGAACGAACTGGAGGGGCTGGAGGAGCTGCTGCTACAACCATTGGGGTAAAGGGGTTAACTGAGCTACGTTGTACAACTCCACGACTTGTTGAAAGTGCATCTTCCTCTGATTGAGCTGCAGGGGGTTGGGTAACAAGAAAGGGTAACTCGAGCACCTCTATTTCATTGGCAATACGAGGTGGCAGTACAGGGGTAACAGTTGAATCACTACTGCCTTCCAATGCTGTTTGAGGCTCTTCACTTGGAATCAAAGAGGGCAAGACATGAATTTCCCCTGTATTTTCTTCAGAGTTTGAGACATCTGCCTGCACAAGCCTAATGCTTTCTGGTCCAAAAGTAGTGTCTAGTTGAGTAGTTGAATATTCATTAAAAATATTACCTTTTACCAAATTCGTCTCACTGCTATTTAACAAGTTTATAGGCTGAGCATAATTACCACCTTGCCCTATCCTATATAACTCAAATTCAGGAGAGATTTCTCCCTTAGATGGAATAAAGAAATTAAACCATACCCATCCTCCGAGTGAAAAAATGAAAATTGCTATGATAAGACGAAGTTCTTGGGATACACCTAAATATGTAGATGTTTTCATTGTACCTCCCTAGGCGGTCCCGGATCGTTGCCTGTAAAAGTATAGATTGTAAAGTTGTAATTAGTATCAAGCAAAGGATCCTCGCTTTGAGTATCCTGAATAGAGAAGTTTACTTGCTGTATCTTTGTAAAACGCCTAAAAGATTCAAGTCCTTCTAGGAAATCTAATGTGTCAAAATAGGCACCTTCTGTATCGACACTAAAATTAAATGGCCTAACATCATCAGCAGCTTGACGAGGCGATCCATTATTATTTATTTGATTGAGGATGACATTTGCGCTACTAGCAGTAATTCTTAAGCGATCAATAAGTTGCGCTATCTCATTTTCTTTAGGAAGCTCACTTAAAAACTTTTCACGCTCAATTTCAAGTTCTTCCAATTCTGCTCTAAGTCTAGGCAAAGCCTTCTCTACTCTTTTAGCTTCAGCAATTTTATTCTCAAGTGTTTGAATCTCATCCTTTAGTTGACTCACTCGTTCTGTAGTTGGCTGAAAAAGCAGATACCACCATGCAACTCCTAGCAAAACTGTAATAATAATTAATATGATAGCTACCTGATAAGGCTGCAATTGCAAACTACTGAAAAAACCTTGGCGCTCACTAGTTGCCATTTTGTTCTCCTGTAACTACTCCAACAACTAAGCTAAAGTTATAAAAGCCAGCTTCTTCATCTAAAGAGGCGTTGTTAAAAGCAACTCCCAATTGCTCAGTTTCTTGTAAAGCCTGAATGTAATCTGCTAACACCTCGGTATTTTGAGCTAAGCCTGAAACCTGCATTTGAGCACTGACTGGAAGCTCCTCATAAGCAGCACTATTGGTAGCTCTGCCACGATCATCCAAAGCACTTATTGATAAATTATCAAAGGCTATAGCAGGTCTTCCATTTGCTGCTGGTGGCAAAGTCTCCAGCATAAAAGCAATCTCCTGAGACCAAGTAATCGCTCCTTCTTTAACTTCATCACGAACATTAAGCAACTCAATTATACCTTGCTTACGTGCAAGCAAAGCAGCTTGCTCGTCGAGAATAGGTTGTAAGTCCCTAAGCTCCCTAGCAAGGTCATTTTCCTGAACTTTAAGCCCTTGTTCTTGCAAGCTAAACCATACCTGCAAACCTCCCATAGTCAAAAGTGCTAGTACTATAAAAACTCCTGTACCAAAGCGTAAGTACTTTGAGCTAACTGGACGTTTGGCTGTTTTTGGCAATAAATTAATATCAATCAAGGTTCACCCCACGTAACGCCAATCCTAGCGGTACACTAAGCTCAGCTCCCAAGGCACTAACCTGCTTTTGGTCAAAATTATTGTTATCCACTAGCACAGTCAACCAAGGATCGCCTACCTCTACGCGTAAACCTAAAGAATCACCTATAGCTTCTGATAGACCAGGTAGTTTAGCACTACCACCTGTAATCATCATGCGATTGATGTTGGCATCTCCTGCCTGAACACGAAAGAATTCTAGGCTACGTCTAATTTCAGTAGTCAAGTCAACCAAAACAGGCCTAAGGGCTTCATAAACACGGCCAGGGCTATATTGCTCATGATCTGAGTCAAAATTTAGCAGGTCTTCATTTTCTTCTGTAGGAATGGTGGCTGTTCCATAACTTATCTTTACTTCCTCAGCAGTATCAAAGTCAAGACCAAAGGTACGTTGTATGGCTGCAGTAAAATCATCGCCAGAAACATTGATATTGCGGTTCATAAGTACCCGTCCACCACGTACTAAGGTAATGGTAGTACTAGAAGCTGCTATTTCTAATACTACCCCGATTTCATTATCTTCAGTATAAGACGAGCCTGCCAAAGTAGTCTTATTAAGTTTTTCGCCTAGAAGAGAACCTTTGAGAGATCGTAATAAGGCAAATGGCTTTATATCAATAATTACAGGCTCAAGCCCAGCAAGTTTCATATAATTTATTTGCTGTTCTACTAAATCTAATCGTGCAGCTGCAATAATAACTTCCATTTGACCATCATCTTCAATATCATCAGGATGATCTAAAGGATAGTAATCAAAAGTCACTTCTTCAATAGGGTAGGGTATATAGCGATCAGCCTCCCACCTAACAGCCTCACCTAGTTCTTCTAAGTTCATTTTAGGCATAAAAATATTACGAGTAATGGCCAAGCTATTACTCACGGCTGTAACAGCGTAAGGACGTTTTTTAATATTAATTTTTGCGTCTTTATAAAGCTCCTTAATCTCTTCAGCTAAACCTTCAGGATCAACTACTTGATCTTCTTGGATAAGACCGGGAACCATAGGACGAATACCTAAAGCCTCTAAAACAGGAGGATTACCCGGACGAAGATCTACTACTTTTAAAGCACTTGTGCCAACTTCTAAACCAACAGCTTCTACATGGGGCCTAGTAAAGCGTGAGAAGCGCTCGCGCACTGAAACCATAAAAGCGGCCTCCTTAGCTACATTAACAAACATCTTATCATAACACTCATAGAGTGAGTAGGATAAATTTCGCACAGGCAAGAACAAGTCTTCCATAAGCAACACTTACTAAAGCTCATTACACAATCGGAATTTTAGACCATCATAGCCTACTCAAACTTAAGAATTTGATGAACGTTATCTAAATAAAAAGTGAAAAGTATTATCAAGCAACGCTATAAAACTTGTGTTTTTGTCACAGAGGTTAAAGTTACTGCTTAGCAACATTGCTTTTCTTAACCTGTATTACGCATTCCCGTTGCTACCCCAATAAGACTTATCATCACAGCATGCTCTAACTCTTCTCTTTCAGGATTATCTTCATCCATATTTCTTAGAAGCTTTAAGAGTTCAATTTGTAAGTAAGAAAGAGGATCAATATAAGGATTACGCAACTTAATGCCCTCTTTTAAAACAGGATCGTCCTCAAGTAACGTTTTACCAATGGTTTGCTGCACCATTTTAAGAGTTAGATTATATTCTTGAGAGATCATTTCCCTAAAACGCTTGCGCAAGTCTTTTGAAGGCACTAAATTAAGGTAACTACTGAAAATACCCATATCAGCTTTAGCCAAGCTCATTTGAGCAAAGTCAATAAGCGTTTTAAAGAAAGGCCACTTGCTATACATCTCTGCTAAAAGTGTCTTATCAATCTCATTGAGTCCAGTTCCTAAGCTGAACCAGCCAGGTAAGTTAGCACGGCACTGCGTCCAAGAAAATACCCAAGGTATTGCTCGCAAATTATCAAGAGAACGCTCACCTTTGCGTCTTGCTGGACGTGAACCTATATTCAAACGGCTAATTTCTTCAATGGGTGTTACGGTGTGGTAAAAATCTAAGAAACCATCGGCCTCGAGCAAAGCACGATATTTCGCTTTTGCAGCAGCAGAGGCTTGTCCTAGCGCCTCACGATAATAGCTAGGTACTTGTGGCAGTGCTCGAGCATCACGAGCTGAAGAAAGAATAAAAGCATAAACTACTTGTTCTAAGTGACGGTGGGCTAATGCTATGCTACTATACCGTTCAGATAGAGCTTCGCCTTGTTCAGTTAAACGCATCCTGCCACCAAGTGAGCCCGGAGGCTGTGCAAGAATGGCCTTACCAGCAGGACCCCCACCCCGCCCAATGCTTGTGCCACGCCCATGAAAAATACGCAGAGCAATGTTATGTTCTTTGCACACTGCAGCTACACCTTCTTGAGCCTGATAAAGCCCCCAATTAGCAGCTAAGAAACCTGCGTCTTTATTAGAATCTGAGTAGCCGATCATAACTTCTTGAACACCCCGTTGTTTAGCATGTTCGCTATAACAGCCCAATTTAAAAAGCTCATTTAAGACTTTAGGGGCATTTTCCAAATCCTGTAACGTCTCAAATAGTGGCGTTACATCTATACCCTCTTTTACATTAGCTTCTTTGGCTAGTAGCAACACTTCCAAGACGTCTGAAACACCCTCTGTCATTGAAATTATGTAGCTACCAGTTGACTTTTGACCGTAGCGTTCTTGCATATTTTTAAAGACGCTCAGAAAACTTAGTGTCTTACTTGCTTCCTCACCTAGATTTGCTTCGATAGGTGCCAGTGGGCGCTTGGAGCATATCTCTTGCTCTAAGAGACTGATGCGCCGTTCTTCAGGGAGCTTCTCATAATCGGAACAAACTCCAGCATAGCTAAATAGTTCTGATACTACACGCTCATGAACACGCGAATGCTCACGTATATCCAGAGCAGCTGAGTGAAAGTGGAAAGCTCGAGCGCGATAAAGATTAGGGCGTACGAATGCCTTGGCTGCATTCTTATCCTTATTCTCAAAAAGGCCATCTTCTAAAATTTCTAGGTCTTTGCTATAGCCTTTAATGCCCTCGGGATAATGCAAGGGGGCTTGTTTGGGCAACTCCTTATTAGGAGAAGTTTCTTTATCCTCAAAAAACTTCACACTACTTTCAAGAAAGGCTTCTTCTTCTTTTAACGCACGATGCATAAGTGAAAGGTACTTGCGATAGGGTTCATGTTCCCACAATTTGGCGCTACCAAGTTTTTTACTTAGTTCAGTAAAATTTCTCTTCAGCTCTTCACTAGGTTTTACACGGCCTTCCCACTGGGAAAGGTTCTGGACCATTTCATCTATATCATTAAGATAACGCCTTGTTGCTAAGAGAGCTTGTCTAGCATAAGCTTCATGCATCATTGCAGGAATAACAAAAGGATTACCATCACGGTCTCCACCAATCCATGAGCGAAAGTGAACGATAGCTGGTAACCTACCTATATAGTCTTCCTGATAATGGATCCTTAAGGCGTGCTCTAAATCAAGCATGATACGCGGCACTGCTTCTAAAAGAGCGTGTTCAAAATAATGGTGTGCAGATTTCATTTCATCACGTACCGTAGGCTTTTTTGAGAAAAGTTCTTGGGTGCGCCATAAAGTAGCAATATGAGCGTATATAGACTCTTCACTGTGGCGCTTATCTGAAGGTGAAAGGCTTGATTCACCTAAAAGTTGTAAATTTTTAGCAATGCGCTCGAGCTTAATCCTAACAGTTTGCCTTTTTACTTCTGTAGGGTGGGCAGTAAGTGTTAGTTGAATATCTAAACTGGCAATAAACTTAAGCACCTCCTCAAAAGACCAACCATCATCCTTGAGTCTTTTCACTGCTGCTGCTATAGATTCCCTACGTGACTCTTCAAGAGTAGCTTTACCTTCGCGTATCCTATTAACACGCACACGATGCAGTTCTTCAGCAAGATTAACAAGCTGAAAGTAAAGCATAAAGGCACGCAAGAGTTTTTGTGCTTTGCTGGGACTTAGTTGCTCGAGCTTATCAAGCAGCTCTCTACGTTTGGCTTCTAATTCCTCTTGAGCACCTTCTTCCTCTAACCTGCGGAGTTGCTTGGTTAATTGGCGTACCTCTTCCTCAATTAAGTGATAAACTTCTTCTCCTTCTAAATCAAGTATTATTTCACCTAGTTTGGTACTTAGGTAGCGTACATCACTGTGGAGTTGCTCACGAGCTTGTTCTTCTAAGGTTATCAGCGTTTGTTTGGCATTAACTTCTTTTTCTAAGAGCATATAGCATATTCTACACTGCTTTTAAACGCTTGTTAAAGCTTTTAATTCCTTCTTTGTTTTTGCAAAGATAGCCTCGGCTTGCGTTAAAGTCCTAGCTGCAACTTTGAAATCCTCTTTATTACCTAGGTGCTCGAGCACCCCACAAATCTCAGCTAAGGGCTTTGCTCCGACAGTCTCACTGCTAATTTTTAAGCTGTGGGCGCTCCAGCAGAGATTTTGAGCACTCCTTTCAGTAATAGCTTGACGCATTAAATTCAGTTGCTCAGGAGTTTCCTCTAAAAAAATGTGAATTAGCTCACCAATTAAATCAGGACCCTGGGTGCTTTGATAATTGCGTAAGTCGTCAATGGTTTCTATATCAATAAATGGATTTTTATTACTTACAAGAGCCTTAACCAAAGGCCTATTAACACCAAGTTGATTTTGTAGGGGAGAAACTTTTGCCAATTTATACCCTTGTAAGGTCTCTTTAAAAACAACTATTACTCTTTCAAAAGACTTTTGAGCTGCAGTTAAAACTTCTGATGCTTCTGCTAAGTTTTGTTGCTTGCCTATTTGCTCGAGTTTTTGACAAACCCTAGAAAATTCCTTGGCTCCTAAGGTAGCACTATTGCCTTTTAGCGCATGGGCACTCTCATAAAGCTTTTTGCTGTTGCTGCTGGCCACAGCCTGCTTAATTTCTTCAAACTGCTGTGGTGTTTCTTTTAAAAAGAGTTCTAGTAGATTAATAATCATTCTATTAGAGTCGTTTTTATTTTTGATATGACTACTCAGCTCTTCTAGTACAGAGGTGTCCAGAACCAGTTCTGATGGGGCTTTATAGCTACTATTGCTATGTTCATAAGAGAACTTGATGTCTTCTTCACTATCAGCAACAGCCTTATTATCAGATTTTTTAGTTTGGGTGCTCAATCCCTCACCATCAGCTTTATCAACAAAAATAGTTTTACTAGCACGCATGATTGCTGCTTTTAATTCCTCAAGACGAATTGGCTTAGCAATAAAGTCATCCATGCCCGCTGCTAAACAACGCTCACGATCACCCTGCAAAACATTAGCGGTCATAGCAACGATGTAAGGTTGATAAGCACTCTTAGCACGGATATGTTTTGTAGCAGAAACGCCATCCATTTCAGGCATTTGCATATCCATAAAAACCACTTCATAGCTCACATTGCTCATAGCTTCAATAGCCTCAAGGCCATTACTCACCACATCAGCACGATAGCCTAAACTCTCTAGTAACTTCAAAGACACCTTCTGATTGATACTGTTATCTTCAACTACTAAAAAACGTAAAGGCCAAAGCTCAGAAAATTTGTGTTCTTTGGAAAAAGCAGCACGGTTAACATTCTTGTAGGAGATACCTGTAATTACCTCGAGCAAGGTATCTTGCAGTTGTCTAGCTTTGATAGGCTTAGTTAGACTTGCATGAAATATAGCCCTATCTTCTTTTCTTAAATGCAAAAGAGAACTAAGTAGTATCATAGGCAATTCAAGACCAAGTTGGCGCACAACCTTTGCAAAGCTAACCCCGTCCATTTCAGGCATATTCATGTCTACTAGTACCAGATCAAAAACACGGTTTTCTAGTAGTTTTAGCCCTTCTGATGGACTTGCTGTTGCCAAACTTGACATACCCCATTGCTCAATTTGAGCACTAGTAATTCTGCGATTGGTAGCACTGTCGTCTACAATAAGCGCATGTTTATCCTGAAGCTCAGGAGTATCTGACCTTAATATAGAAGGTCCATCACTCTCTTGCACTAGCATTGTAAAGTAAAAGGTTGAGCCTTTGCCTAGTTCACTCTCTGCCCACATACTACCTCCCAAAGCTTCACTAAGCTGCTTGCTGATAGCCAATCCCAAACCTGTGCCACCATACTTGCGGGTAGTTGAAACATCTACTTGAGTGAATGCTTGAAAAAGACCTCCCAAACGCTCTTGTGAAATGCCGATCCCGGTGTCATGTACTTTAAAACGAATCTCTACTTGTTCGTCTTGATAAGGCTTACTTTCAATTAGTACTAACACTTCACCTTGTTCAGTAAATTTAACGGCATTACTTAAAAGATTTAAAAGGATTTGACGAGTGCGAGTTATATCACCAATTATGGTTTCAGGCACCCCAAAGGCATAATTATAGGCAAGTTCTAAATTTTTAGTGGCTGCTTTAGTAGCAACTAAATCAAGGGCACTTTCGACGCACTCACGCAGATTAAAAGGGATTTGCTCTACTTCAATCTTGCCTGCTTCAACTTTGGAAAAGTCCAATATACTGTTTATGATTCCTAACAAAGTTTCACTGCTACTCCTTATAGTCTCAACATAATCACGCTGCTCTTGGTCAAGTGTTGTTTCTAAAAGCAAGCCTGTCATACCAATAACTGCATTCATAGGTGTGCGGATTTCGTGACTCATGGTAGCAAGGAATGCACCCTTAGCCTCACTGGCAGCTCGAGCTTCTCTAGTAGCCTCAGCAAGTTCTGCAGTACGCTTTGCAACCTGCTCCTCTAAGCTAGCATTAAGACGTATGAGTTCTTTGCGCTGCTCTTCAACCTTTTCTTCTTGAAAGAAGCTACGCGCTGCCTCACCTACAGTAAGGGTCAAGTCTGTAGCATCCCAAGGTTTAGGAATATAACGATAAAGCTTTGCCTCATTAACAGCAGTCCCTACCGCTGTTCCATCAGCTTGTGCTGTGAGCAAAACTGTACGAGTTAAGGGACATTGCTTATGGACTTCTCTTAAAAGCTCATGCCCTTTCATGCTAGGCATAATCTGATCGGAGATTACTACTGGCAGTTGTATCTTATCTTGTTGTAATTCTTGGAGAAGCTCTAAAGCCTCTTCACCACTTTCAGCAATCTCAATATTATACTCACGAGTAAAACTATGCCTAAGCTGCTGTTGCAATCCCACTAGCACCATTTTTTCATCATCGACACAAAGAATGACTGGTTTACTCATATACTGCCTCAATCACTTTAACTTTAAGCTAGTCCTGACTCAATAGCTTCAATAAGCTCTGCTTCTTCCCAAGGTTTTGTTAAAAGCTTGTGCAGGTCTGCTTCCTTATGGACACGTTCGATAGCAGATTCATCAATTTGTCCAGTTAAGAGCACTTTAGTAATACCTGGGAACTTTTTATGCACCTTTATTAAAAATTCATCTCCTTTCATGTTAGGCATAAGCCAATCAGAAACAACAATTAGGATATTTACACTACTTTCAGCAAGCTCTTTTATGACTTCAAGAGCCTCCTCAGAACTTTCTGCAAATTCATAAATATAGCGGCTACCAAACTGCTTTTTTAGCTGAGCCTTAAGGCTGTCAAGAATTATCTTTTCATCATCAACACAAAGAATGGCTTGCTTACTTTGCATAACAAACTTTCCTAGCTAAAACAATATACTAACTATGGGTTAATCTTGAGCATTCTGCTCCTAGTCTTTGATTTTCCCATCCACTCCCCCTTTTCCTTTTGTCACACCCCTAATGAAATGCCCATTTTTATACAGTTGCAAGTATACGCTCATTTTTAATGAGTACTTGTGAGACTTTTATAAAACATAACTTATCTTTAGGTGTCATCAAGACGGCCTTCAGCAGGTAGATAGAAGCTAAACACTGCACCACCTTCAAGATGATTATAGGTTCTTAAATCACCATTATGTGCCCTAACAATGGCTTTAGCAATGGCTAGACCTAGCCCCGAACTGCTAGACTCGCCTTTTTGAGCTTTGCGAGTTCTAGCACTGTCTCCTCTGTAAAAACGTTCAAAGACTTTTTCCCGCACTTCTGCAGTCAGGCCCTCACCATGATCTCTTACCCATATCTCTACCCCACCTTCAGATGCCTTAGCTCCTAATTCAATCCTAGTTTTGCCATCTTTGTATCCATAGAGAAGGGCATTATCTACTAAATTACTAAGCAATCTAATAACTTGCTCGCAGTCGCAATAAGCTGCTAGTTTTGGCTGAGGGCAGAGTTTAATCTCAGCCCCCTTTTCAGCAACTTGTAAGCAAAAGATGTCAATTACCTGTCTAAGTAAAGGTTCAACTTGGTATGTTCCTAGGTTCAGTAGTAAGTTACCACTTTCAGCTAGTGAGAGAGTTCGTAAATCATTTACTAAGCGAGAAAGCATCATAACCTCGCTGTGTAAACGAGTTAAGGCTGTTTTATTTAGAACTACAATACCATCTTGCATAGCTTCAATTTCACTGCGCATAACTGCTAGGGGTGTACGCAAATCGTGGGCAATATCTGCTACCATGTTTCGCCGCCACTGTTCTTGACGCTCTAAACCTTCTACTAAATTATTAAAGGCTTCAGTTAGGGAGTAAAGCTCATCTTTGTTTGGTGGTAGCTCGAGCTTAATGTCACGCTCACCCTCAGCCAGCTTTCTAGCACCATCAGTTAAGGCCTGAAGGGGGCGAGTTAAGAAACGAGCCACTATTGCTGCTGCCATAGAGGCAAGAAAGAATGCTAGTATGGCTGCCAGAAAAGCTCTACGAGTGATTTGCTTAAAGGCCTCATGTATAGGGGCAAAAGTTTCATCATTCCAATTAGTATGATAATACTGCCAAGGCCTACCTTCATACTTAGGTAATCCCGCAGCTTCTAGTAGCTCTTGCTGGGTATCAAACACTGCTCCTAAAGTTATCCAGGTAGTTAAGGTTACTGCTGCTAGGGCAACAAAAACAAAAGTAGCAGTAAGACGATTTCGCAAACCCCTACTACACCTTTTATGTTTTGATGTTTTTTTGCCCCAACCTTTATGGTAATAGGCTTTATGAGGCTGAGCCTTATGGGGATACTTTGAGAAATTGTAACTACGACTCTTAAACATCTCGTAATCTATATCCTACACCACGAACGGTCTCGAGTTGGGCACCACAATTTTTTAGTTTGCGGCGGATGTTCTTGACATGGGCATCGACAGTGCGCTCATCAGCAAAGCGCTCAGCATCACCAGAAACAGTCAAGAGTTCTGAACGTTGTTTGACTACACCGGGTTCTTTGGCTAAAGTTGCTAATAATCTTAGCTCACTAGCAGTTAGGGAAACATTTTTTTCTTGGCAAAGTACTATATACTTACTCAAATCTACTTTTAGATTGCCTACTTGGAATTTTTCAGGCGTCAGTACTTGTCCATTTACACGCCTTAGTACAGCTTTGACTCGAGCCACAACCTCGCGTGGGCTATAAGGCTTAACCACATAGTCATCAGCACCTAACCCTAAGCCTAACAGTTTGTCAATTTCTTGATCCTTAGCAGTTAACATGATGATAGGGACATTGGATTCTGCACGAATACGCCTAGCTACTTCTAAGCCATCAAGGACAGGAAGCATAAGATCAAGTAAAATCATATCTGGGTTGGCAGCCCGCCACAGCTCCAAGGCTCGCTTACCATCTTTAGCTCTTTCTGTATGGAAGCCTTCACCTTTGAGATAATCCTCTAGGATTTCTGCTAGGCGGGCTTCGTCTTCAACTATTAGTACAGTAGCAGGCATAAAATTCCAAATCGCTAGTAATTATTATAGTGCTACAGAAAAATTATTGTGCAAATTAACCCTGGAGGTTTCCAAAAAACCTGTTGGAGTTAGTTTTTAGTTGTGTTTTAACAAAATAAGCTGCTAAAACAACTCATTTTATTGATTAGTATCACCTTCTTCATTACCAATGAAAGTATTTTGGCCTATGGATGGATTAGCTTGGTTAAAGATAGCAATGCCATAGCGCTGATTATTATTCAAAATGTTGTTTTCAATACTAGGCTGTGCCTCACCTTGAATATTTATGCCATCCAAACCATTCCCCTCAATGGTGTTACCCACAGCTGTGCCTCCTATAACTCCAAAATAAACAATGCCAAATTTAGCGTTATTTCTTAGTATGTTTTGCTCGAGCTCAGGTTGTGCCCGACCTTTAACAGCTATACCATAATTACCATTTCCCTCACTGATATTACCTACAACAGTACCTCCTGCACTTTCAAAGTAAACACCAGCATAAGTGTTATTGCGTAGGATGTTACTCTCGAGTCTGGGTTGCGCTTCACCTGTAACTCCTATGCCAGCCCCATTTCCCTTGCTAATGTTACCCACAGCAGTACCTCTTGCATTTTCAGCATAGGTAATGCCATCTTTAGTATTAGCTTGTAAGATGTTTTGCTCAAGCGTAGCTTGTGCTTCATCTCCAATATATATGCCACTAAAACCATTTCCCTCAATGGTATTACTCACAGCCATACCTCCTGCATTTTCAAGGTAGAGAATACCATCTTCAGTGTTATTTCTTATGGTGTTCTGCTCGAACGTAGGTTGTGCTTCACCACTTACATATATGCCACTAAACCCATTTTCTTCAATAGTGTTGCTTGCAGCAATGCCTCCTGCGTTATCAAAGTAGGCAATACCCTCTTCAGTGTTATTTCGTAGGGTGTTTTGCCTGAGCTCAGGCTGTGCTTCATCTAAAACACCTATGCCATAAGTGCTATTCTCCTCAATAGTGTTGCCTACGGCAATGCCTCCTGCATTTCCAAAATAGATAATGCCAGCTCCAGAATTATTTAGTATGGTGTTTTGCTCGAGCCTAGGTTGCGCCTCTTCTTGAAGAGATATACCATAAAACTCATTCCCCTCAATAGTGTTGCCCACCGTCATACCTCCTGCATTATTTAAGTAAAGAATGCCACTTTGAGTGTTATTCCTTAAGATATTTTGCTTAAGGCTAGGTTGTGCTTGCCCTACAACAACTATGCCACTTAAGCCATTCCCCTCACTGGTGTTGCCTATAGCATCACCGCTTGCATCTTCGGAATAACGAATACCAGCTTCAGTGTTATTGAGTAGGGTGTTTTGCTCGAGCTTAGGTTGTGCTTGACCTTGAATGCTTATACCGTGTAAGCCATTCTCTTCGCTAGTGTTGCCCACAGCTACGCCTTCTGCATTATCAAAGTAGGCAATGCCAGATTCAGAATTATTTTTTAAGGTGTTTTGCTCAAGCTTAGGTTGCGCCCCACCCCCAACAGCTATGCCCTGTAAGCCATTATTTGCAAAAACACTATTTTTAACTGTACCTATGATGCTACCAGTTAACAGCAACCCAGAACCCCTTATAGTTTCATATTTAGCAGTGATCAGTTGAATCTCAATAGCTTCCTCTCCTATAATGCCTCCAACAAAAGCACAATTATCAATATCTACATTTCCATCATGTACCCAAACTACATTTGCTGCTAGCTCCCCTTGATGTTCAAAGGTGATGCCTTGGGCCTTAAAATTACCACTGCCTTCAAAACCAACACCAAAATGCTCTGCTGCTGCTGTTGAAACTATAAAAGTCTCATCTCGCCCTACTCCTATAAGCTCAACATCATTACTCAGTGCTAGAGACTCACCTAAAACATACTTCCCAGCAGCAATCTCTATTCTACCTCCTTGTTTTGCTTTACTCACCAACTCTTCTGTTGTGCTTACTATAGTGCTGCTACCTACCTCATCATTTACCCCCTCTACTTGTGCTCCAATAAGACTAATGAAAAATAAAAGAAACAAAATAGCAGATAGATGTTTGAGCATGTTAACCTCATTTCTAATTTAGAGTATACTTAAAGTTTTAGAATTAGGGGCAGGATAGGTTGAATAATAAACAACATCTGCTAGAATTAGCTTGTTTAATGAAAGGAAATATCATGAAAAAACTGGTTGTCCTTTTAGGTCTATTTTTGTTTAGTATTTTGTCAATAGCTGAGGCTCGAGATTGGTTTATTTCTGCTGAAAGGGGTGGTGGCAGGGAAGGCTCTATTGAAAAACCTGCTAAGGATTTAGGGAATATTATTAGTCGTTTAGAAGCCCATGACCGCATCTTTATAGCAGGGGGTACTTACTTAGGCCGTGCAGAAAATGGTGTAGATAGTATAGAGATACCTGTTGAAATTTATGGTGGTTGGAATGAAGATTTTAACCTTAGAGATCCTTGGGGTGAGTTTAAAACCATTTTTACTGGAGTCCATAATTCACAAAACTTTTCTACTGATTATCGTCTTTCTATTGACACTTCTAGATTTGCTACGCCACTTATGGAAGCAAGAGGTGAAGAAACCGAGCATCGTATTGTTGTAGATGGCGTGTGGTTTGATAATGGCCCACGCAATTACTACAGTGATGAGAGTGAAAGCTTGCTTATTCGTAAAGGTACAGCTAGTGATACACCAAGCCCTGAAAGTGGGGGAATGACAATCTCAACAGGTATAAATGGTGACATTGTTGTTGAGAACTGCATAGTGATGAATACAGCTCCTACACAAGGTGCCTTTGCTTTCTTTCCCGGAAAGAATGGTAAGGTTACTGTGAACAATAACATGGCAGTTAACAATACTGGCATTGGTTTCCACTTAAGTTCAAGTACCGCAACAGCAGATGCCAGTAGTATGCCACAGTATGAGTTTAAGAATAACATCAGTGTTTTTAATGAAAAGCATGACCCTTTTGCTACTTACGGTGGCTCGAGTGTAGCAATGGAAAGCTCTGTCAAAGTGGTTATGACTGGCAATGTTTTAGGTATGAATGACTACTACGCGATAGATAACGCCAAGCGTTCACAAGGCATTATCATGACTCATAACCTTATGTTTGGCAATGCTATAGCAGACTACTTAGAATTTGATACCAAGATGGACTTAGAAGATATTGTAGACTGGTCTGACTTAGTGGATGATGTTAGTGGTAATCGTAAGGAACTTGTGCAGCTCAATGTTTCTGAAGATTGGGTGGCTAAGTATATGGCTCGAGCTGTTATTGATCGCAATGCTGCTGAAGAGGATGTACAAGCTGTGGATTCATGGCAAAACGATGTTCGTTCCATATTTGGTTTGAACCTTGTGGGAAATGATTTGAGTGTAGATTCAGCAGTATGGTTGCCTAGAATAAGTATAGATGATGTGCTAGCGGTTGCTGGACCGTATCTCGATCAGTATGGAGCTTCTATTCCTGCTCCATCGTCAGGGCAACCATAAACATAACAGAGTAAGCCCATAGACATAAATACTTGTAAGTCTTTGTTGAAGCTTGAGCTGGTAGTTAGCAGAGCTTGACTATGCTAACTACTAATTACTAAATTCTAACTTCCTATAGGCACTAATTATCCCAGAAGTATTCACAAAAACCTTTACGCAGCTGCTAAAGCTGCAAAGGGCGAAAATTTAACTTTTTGTACATTTGGTTTATAATGATTTCTACTTACATGAAAGGATGTGATGTAATTTGCAGGACTCTTCATTTTTTTCTAGTATTACAGTTTCATTATTTCTATTATTGCTTTTACTAGTCTCCTGTGTACCACCATCAATAGATTCTGGTGATGTTCTAGGAAGTACTCAAAGTGTTTTTGGTGACCAGAATGTGCCTCGCCTCCCTACTATTGAAGACTTATTTAGCGTATCTCCTATCACCACAAGTTTTGACGATGCATATTTAGAAGCAGCTCAGTTAGACACAATGAACTTTGCTGAGAAAGAGTTTGTTAACCTTGTTTCCATGCCCAAGATAAATGGTAGCTTTTTGCTTATGCCCGGACTATATGAGCTAGAGGCAGAAAGTTTTTGTTTAAGAGCTGGAACCTATGGGCCAAGTGAGGGGGATGGCTATTTATCAGCCCCTTTGAAGGGTGATAGAAGGGATATTGTCCATAAAATTCTGTCTACCTATGCTAATTATCCTAATGTGACACAAAGGCAAGCCCAAGTTCTTATTTGGTCGATTATTGCCCGAAACCAGTTTACAAATATGTCTCCTAGTCTTCAGGCTACTGCAACCACCTTATTGACTCCAGAGGAACTTTTTGAATTAAATGGTGGGGCAATAGGGTTAATTCCTGATAGCGCATGGGGTGCATTGCATGGACAACTACCTGCCGAGGTCAGGCAAGTTTATACAGCAGAGCGGGAGTTGCGGAGTGCATTGAATCAAACAAATCATACCTATGAATCCTTGGAAGAAATTGCTGTGTTAGCAGGCGTTGCTCCTGCTGAAGACCTCATTCGTTATGTATCTCGTGGACGTTGGGCAGAGCATAATGATGGATATTTTATCCGCTACTTTCCTAATGGGTACACACAAACAAGGGTTGAAGTGTATGTGCCCTCTACTATTAAGCTTGCACAGCAAGGGGTAGGTGTGGGGAATATTTCACCAGTAAATATTGTTCCCTTTAATCCATCAAGCCTAGTTGCTACACCTGCCAATAGATCAGCTCAAAGACTGGGCATAGGGACACCGCAAGAAGAAGATTTAGCCTTCTATGAGCAGCTGCCAGATTGTCCATGTGATATTAATCAAGCCTTACCTAGCCATCCCGGAGGTCGTTGGGGAGCCTATCATCCTATTCCAATAGGCAGCTTGTTGCTTTTTCATCCAGGTGCCTCAACTGAAATACGCTGGTATCAAGAGGGGCAAATCGGCCCCGGTCAACAATGTCTTTATGACTCGAATGGGAAGCTTATTAACCAAGGTCTAGCAGCAGGTACACCTGATAGAGTCGGATTTCCAGATGGTGCCAATGAGGGTGACCCTGCTTATGAAGCGCATAGAGAAAGAGATGTGCTGCCATTTATTGCAGCTAGGTACGGAGATTTTTGGACTGTTCCTCTAGGCTGGGATACAGAGGACTATTTGGAACTATGGCCTCCTAATCAAGGACGAGATGAATTTGGAAATGTGTGCCCCCCTAATAGTGGCGATTCTCTTTATGATGCCTTTGTAAATCACTCAACTACTACAACTTTTGTAAATGTATCAGAATCTTTGTTAAATTCCATAACAGATAAAGTGAAGAGAGATTTTCGTTCTAATGTTGGTGCAGGTAAGGCTTTAGATTTTATAACAGATGTGCTCTTTGGTGATATAAGTCAATTTTTACCTAATTGACTTATAGATAACTACAAGTGCTTGCCTCGCATGCTTAGGGTGGTAAAGGGAGCAATTTCAAGATTAAGTTTTAGCTAATGCCTAATGAGTAGCTATTGCCTAGATTTTCAAAACCAAACTCTTCTAGTAACTCTCTGGGCAAAGAGCTTTCTTTGGTAGATAATACTTTTAGGCTCGAGCACCCCATAGCCTGACAAGCTCCTAAAGCTTGCTCTAAAAGAGCTTGTGGCACGCTGCTTGCTTGCCAATTTGTGTGAATAACAACTCGATCAATGATACCTTTTGGTGAATCATTAAAAAGTCCCCAATAGCTCCACAAAGATATAAACCCTAAAATACCCTTATCATTTTCGGCTACCAGTATTGTGGTGCCGGGGGTAGAAAGTAATCGCAGCAAATTAGTGTTAAGTGCACTTTCTAGTTCTGAGGCGAGGGAAGTCTTACCTAATAGTTGAGCTAGAAGTTCACCTAAGATGCCATGATCAGCAGGTCTTGCAACACGAATAATAAAGGTGTTCTTGTTAGTATCCTGTCCTATGCTTTTCCCTTATACATTTTCAAAATAAGTAACTGTTTCAGAGGCATTTTTGAATGCCATCTTCCTCCTTCTGCTTTGTATTTTGAGTCAATAATTGTCTCTAAGCTTTTTAGGTCAAGAGACTAATTGACTAAAGCTTTTTCTAGTTCTAAAGTGTCTACTAAAATAGGCTTATCCCAATTAAGACTTACTATTTGTATTGTGGATTGTACATAGCCTTGTAGAGACTATTTTAATTGGGATAAGTCTACTAAAAAACCCACTCAAGAAGTCAAACATACCGACCGCAAGTACAAACTTGACTTTTTGAGTGGGGGTGAACAAGGCAAATCTAGCACAATAAGGAATACGCTAGCCTTCTATTACTCGTCCTGCTGGCGAATATCACCACTTTCTGCTAGTTGATCAGGAGTAATTTGCAAACAAATTATTGCTTCACCACCAGTTGGTGCACATACAAACTGAGCATCAGCCTCGTAGGAGGGCCAGTATGGATCAACATCACTTATAGCCAGAGCATCAGTGGCTGCTGCCGATTGATAGGCTTGACCAAGACCAGAACCAGAAAAGCTACCTTCAGCAAGATTTGTTCCTATGTCAGTTTCTTTGTATACAGAGTAAACAATGTTTCCATCAGTATCGGCAACAAAAACATCATATAAATCCCGATTAGTAAGTTCTGCACGAAGAGAAGGGTGGCATTCTGCATGGGCTGCAGACCAACCAGAGCCATCATCAGCTTGATCAAGTACTTCTTTAGCACCCAAACCTTCTGGGTTAGCTGCTAGATAATAGTACTGTAGGTAGTAACCCTTGTCATCTAGATTTGCAAGTATATCAGCTACGCCAGGATCAGCATCATTTGATTCATTATAAGTGGTTGTAAAATCATTGTTATAGTAAGCAGCAACGGCTGCTTTTTCTTCTTCACCAACACTACCTAAATCATTATAAGCAGCTATGAGGCTTGCAGCACAAACAGCAATGTCTGCATTGTCAGCCATTTCTTGTAGGTCAGATTCATCAGCAGCAAATACTGGTTGAATAAGTAGAGTGAAAGCAAAAATTCCTACTATCAAACTAATGAATTTTTTCATGGTTCTCCTCCATAAAAGTGCCTTAAAGTTAAGGCAGTAGTTTATAGTAATTACAAGGCTGAGAATTCAAAAAGGGTTTGCGGCCATGTTACTTATATTAATCTAATATGCCCTGTAATTGCTCTTAAATTGTATTAAAAGCTCATGAATGTCACATGAAAATACTACTTACATTCCTTATCAATACAGAAATTAATTCTTAAAAGTTATGTTTTTTGCAATATGAGTGTTGAAATTTCTCAATTGTAAAGTTTAATGGTGACAGTTGATTTTAGGGGTGCAAGGGTAAGTTGATAGTAAAACATGCTCCACCACCTTCATTAGAGGTAACATCTATACTTCCATTCTGAAGGTCAATTAAGCGTTTGGCATACCAAAGCCCTATACCTCGCCCTCCTTTTTTACGCTCCACTTTTATCTCTCCTTTAAAAAGAAGAGGCTTAACATCTTCAGGGATACCTGGGCCTTTATCCGAGACTTGCAAACAAGCCACTTGCTCACTAGCACTTAGTTTAATACTTATATCCTTATTGCTACTTACAACTCTGCGTGCATTATATAAGAGATTATGCAGCACCCGTCGAATAAAAAACTCGCTTCCCTTGACAAAAACTGAATTTGCTTTTACATTAAGTTCCACTTCTGGATAAAGTTTAACTACTGTTAAACACACTTCTTTTAGGTCAAAAACTTCAGGATTATCAATAGTTAAATCACTAAGCCCTAGATAATTAGCTAAGGCACTTAAAATAAAGCTGGTTTCTTCTAGGCAGCTTTGTAATATAACTACCTCTTTACTGGGTAAGGGCGCATCTTGTGGAGTAAGTTGCAGTGTCCCTACTGCTAAAGCATTGGGCTGCGTTAATTCATGATGAAACCACTTGTAGCGCTCTCTTTCTCTTTGATATTGCTCTTCTATGGATTCCTGATACTCTTTTATGGTTATAAGGGCTTGACGTAAACTTAGACTAAGCTGGCGAATTTCAAAAGGCCCTTTTGCAGCTAAAAGACTTGGCTCAGGGGCTTTGGGGTTAATAGCCCGTGCCTGCTTTATTAGTTTGTGTAATGGCGTTGCCGTATACCATAAAGTGAGCCAAGATAATAAAAGGCTAAAGATAATAAAAGGCATTAGTGATAGTGTGATTTGGCGTAAGGGCACTGGGTAGGCAATGCGTATAGTACCTTGTTCCTGATCGTTGATGGTAATAGGTATTGATTTTAACCAACGGGCTTGCAAAAAGTCAGGCCATTGGATATGAATTCTCTTAGTAAGGGGGATATTTTTTGTTTTACCTAAAGGTTGGCCATTTGGAAAAAAATATCCTGTCTCAGCCTTCTCATACTGGGCTTCTACATAGCTTAGCTCTTTACTAAACTTCTCAAAAAAGGTAGGTGAGTCAGCATATTGCCCTGCAAAACTTTGTATCACTTTGCTTATTGCTCTATATGAGGTAGTAAAGATTGCTACATAAGATATACCTAGTGTTAGTATTGAGATACTAAAAACTATAAAAACTGTATAAATGCTATCTAAACGAGGGCGTGAGTACATTAACTCAAAGTTCTTTAGCAGCCAGTCTATAGCCTAGTCCGCGGACTGTCTCAATGCTAACTAAGCTCAACTTTTTCCGTAAAGAGGAAATGTAAGTTTCAATAATGCTTACAGGAGGTGCAGTGTCTGGATTAGGATTGGGATAAAGAGCTAAGTGAAGATCTTCTTTAGAAACAACTTGATTACACCTTTTAATAAGCGCAACTAGAGTTTTTACTTCCATAGGGGACATATCAATAAGCTCACCATCTTCTACTACTCTATGATTGTAAAGGTAAATAGTTAATGGCCCACAGCTTAAAGCGCTTGTTGCTTGTGAGCGCTTTAGGTCTAATAAGGCAGCAATAGTGTTTTTTAACATAGGGATAAAGTCATAATTAGACTTTTGAATGTAGCCTTTGGCCCCTAAAGCATAGCTTTGATCTCCATACTCATCATAGGCAAAAGCAGTAAGCATAATGCTAATGGCATCTGTTTGGTAATACACAGCCCTAGCAACATCCAGCCCATCTATTTCCCCACCAGACAGGCTCAAATCAATATCGAGGACAGCGACATCAATAGTGGGGTTTGTTTTTAATTTTTCTAAGGCAGCCTCACCACTGTTTACTCCAATGACCTCATAACCTATTTGAGACAAGTGGCTTTGTATCATACTATTTAGTTGTGTATCGTCCTCAACGACTAAAATAAGACCTTTCATAATCAAGCACCTAACATTAGTAATTTTAGCTTTGAGAAATATTTAAGTGAGCTAATTTTGTAGTAGTTTTGCATTGACCTATTATATTAGTTTTTGAGTGTATTTTTAATTATAATAGTCCTATGGCAGAAGAGACTATTTTTAGCAAAATAATTCGTAAAGAAATACCAGCAGACATTGTTTATCAAGACGAGTTGGTAACTGCTTTTAGAGATATAAATCCTCGAGCACCTACCCATATACTTATTATTCCCAATAAAGTTATTCCTAGTGTTGATGACGTTGCTGCAGAAGATGAAGCTATGTTAGGGTGCTTGTTTACTATTGCTAAGAAAGTAGCAGAGCAAGAAGGTTTGATAAAAGGTTACAGACTAATTATTAACTGCAGAGAGCATGGCCAACAAGAGGTTTTTCACCTTCATATGCATCTATTAGGGGGGCAACCATTAGGACCAATGGTGCAGCTACCAGAGACATAAATGTCATGTCAGACAGGGTTAGTGGCCCAAACAGTTAAATCTGTTATAAAGCCCCTATCTTCTAGCTCAAGAGCACTCCTAACAGCATGAGCAATGTCCTCAGGCTGCAATTTTCCATCTCCTTGATTAGGACCTCTACCTGCTGTGGTAGAAAAATTAGTTACTACTTCACTAGGGTTAATTTGCATTACTCGAATACTATGTTTTCTTAGCTCAGTACGCCAACACTCAGTCATAGCCTTCAAGGCAAACTTACTAGCTGCATAGGCTGTACCACCTGCAAAACCCTTTAGGCTTGCTGTTGAACCTATATTGACAATATTACCAGTATCTTGGCTAATGAAATGTTTAGCACTCTCACGCCCAACCAACATAGCCCCAGTAAGATTAGTAGCCATCATTTGGGTAAATTGTTCAACCTCTATATCTATTAAAGGTGCAAAATAACCATAAGCAGCATTGTTAATTAGTACATTATAACCACCCAATTCGCTGATGGTTTTTTGTATCATGTGCTTTACAGCTGCTTCGTTGCTTACATCTGCTGAAATAGCAAATACATTAAGTTCTTCAGCTGCTTGCTCGAGTTTTTCCTTATTCCTACCACAAATAGCAACTTTTGCCCCTTCTGCCCTTAGCAAACGAGCTGTTTCTAAACCAATGCCTGAACTGCCTCCGGTGACTAATACTTTAGCTGATTTTAGATCCATGACTACTCAGGATTCCCTTCCTGCTGTAAAGCCTTTACAACCACACGATTACCCTCTATGCGTAAAACCTTGATAGAGGTATTAGCATTGATAAAATCTCCCTGAGTAACCACATCAACACGTTCATTATTAATGCTGGCAATGCCAGCAGGGCGTAAATCGCTCAAGGCCATACCTTCTTTATCAACAAGGTGACTCAAATTTTCTAAAGGTGCTGCATTAGTAGTTACCTTAGGACTTTTACTACTTTTACCTATAGAATCAGATAAGATTAAGATGCGTCCTAACCTACCAGTGTAAAAGAGCCAGAAGAGCATGGCTAGTAAGCAACCACCAACTATAGAAGTGTAGGCAAAGGCTGCTATCGCGTCGCCCTCAAAAATGCGCCAAGTAGAATAAGCCAGTACCGCTAGGCCTAAAACACCTGCAATGCCAAAACCAGGAATTACAAATAGCTCGAGCACAATCAGAATAAGTGCTAACATAACAAGTGCTATATCCCAAATTCCACTAGGACTCGCTACCAGTGTGCCACCAAAAAAGAGTAGTAAGGACAGCGTGCCCAAAATCCCAGGTAAGCCAAAACCCGGAATAAAGATCTCTAGTAAAATACCGATTATACCTACAGCCAGTAAAACAGCTGCTACCAACGGACTAGTTAACCACAAAGCAACTCTCTCTGTGGCACTGGGTTTTAGCTCTACAATGCTAACATCCCCATAGCCTAGTTCTTGTAAAGCTTGGCGTAAGTTAGGAGCTTCTAAATCAGCAATATTATGCTTAACAGCATCAGCAGCTGATAAGGTCACCAGTTCTTTGTCAGTGGCGATGTCCGGAACCTCGATACGAGGATTGACCATAGCCTCAGCAATTTGCTCATTGCGACCACGTGCCTGAGCTACAGAGACAAATTTCTCTCGTACAACGGAATTGATTTTTTCCTCAGCCGGTGAAAGCCCAGTGGATGTTGTTGGATTTAAGGTTACAGGCAAGGCTGCCCCAATAGAAGAGCCTGGAAGCATCACTAAACTCTCAGCGCTCATAGCAATCAAAGCTCCAGCACTAATAGCATTTTTAACTACAGCAATGGTGGGCACAAGAGAATCTAGTAAAATACTATCTGCTATGTTTTCCATAGCATCTATACGTCCACCAGGAGTGTCTATTAAAAAAACTAGTGCTAGCGGCTGTGGGTTACTGGTATTTGCTTTTTCTATACGACTGCTTACTAATTTTGCTGTTACAGGAGTGATTTCAGTGTCTATAGGTACAACCCAGATTTCAGCTCGAGCTGTCTGAGACTCTGCTAATAAAAAGCTGGTAAAAAGTACTAAAAAAAGAAAGCTATTCAAGATCCGCTTCATAAATAACATTATACTCTATAGAATCTAGATATAGTGATGCCCCCTGTCCTTTACAGTTGCGGATAATTGTTAACGCTATTTTCTAATTCTACAAAAAAGCTACGAAAATATTGAGGCTCAAATCAGTACAGCTAAAGCTTATGACAAATAACAGGTTGATATACTGCAAACGGTATAAAAATGGACGTTTCCATTGGAATTGCTATGAGATTTGTAGCTTTGCTACATTATTGTTGGGTGTTGGATTGGGTGTGTTACTGTAATTTATGGTTAGAATTTACGAGGCTACTACTAAAGCTCAAAAAAGACACTTTATTGAGTATCCCTACAAACACTATAAGAATAATAACTATTGGGTCCCACCACTGCGCATTGCTGAGTGGGATAGGTTTAATCCTAAGAAAAACCCCTTTTTTGATCACGCTCGAGTAAAACTTTTCTTAGCCAAGCAAGATGGTGAAGTGGTGGGTCGCATTGCAGGTATTGACAACGATAGCCACAACCTTACTCATAATGAGAATATAGCTTTTTTTGGCTTTTTTGAAGCGAAAAACAAAGAGGTAGCTGCAAAACTTCTTGAGTCTGTAGAACTATGGGCGAAATCTCTAGGGCGTGATGCGGTGCGTGGGCCTGTTAATTTTAGCATGGATGATGGTGCAGGTTTCCAAATAGACGCTTTTGATACCAGCCCTTACATTATGATGCCTTATAATGCTGCTGAGTACCCTAAGTATGCAGAGACAAATGGCTACATTAAAGTAAAAGACCTCTATGCTTGGTTATTTGACTTTAAAATAGGCAAAGAGAGTTACCAGCGCCTTGAACGTTTAGCCCAAAGAGTGGAAAAGCGTTATCAGCCCACTATTCATCCTGCTAATATGAAAGACTTTGATAATGAAGTGAAAAAGCTAAAGTATATCTATGAACACGCTTGGGAAAAGAATTGGGGCTTTGTAAAATACACTGATGCCGAGATGCAGCACCTAGCCAATGATCTAAAAATGATCATCGAACCCCAGATGGCCCTTTTTGTTAAAATAAAAGGTGAGCTTGCTGGTGTAGCAGTAGCTATTCCTAACATTAACCAGGTCTTTAAACGTATGAATGGTAGACTACTTCCTTTAGGAATTATTCACTTATTAAGACGTAAGAGCTACGTAAATACTGCTCGCTTAAGTATCTTGGGGCTTCTACCTGAATATCGTCATAAGGGGCTCGAGCTAGTGTTAATCAAAGAAATTGCTAATCGGGCTCGAGCTAAAAGTTACATAGGTGGTGAGTGCTCTTGGGTTCTAGAAGATAATGAGGCTATGAATAAGGGTATAAAGGCGTCGGGTGCCCAGCTTTATAAGACCTATCGAATTTATCAAAAGGCACTTATAGATATTTAAGCTGCAAGACTAAACCTAAAAAGAACTATTTCCTCAGGTACAGTATGTTCCCTTACTAGTGCTGAAACCTTATCCATAAGCCTTCGGCGATCAATGTGATGATCAACTTCATAACTCACCTTTTCCATATCAGGCGGCTGTTTTAAATCATTTTCAAAAAAAATCATACCCCTTATTTTTTCAACTCTCTTCCCCTCCCAGTGCTTTTGGGCAGGGTCATCAAATCTTTCGTTAGTAAGGACAAATAGAACCTTTTGATCCCCCTTATAACGCTCGAGGCTTTCTATCTCAACTATTTGTCTAATCCTAGGGCAGACTCTAAGGGTTAAATTGTTTAAGAGCACATTGCGTAGGTAGGTACGCTGGGCTTGATTTTTTATTTCCAAAAAAGGGTTTTCAGCCGTTGTTTTCTGAGCACTATTAGTAACAATTTGCCCTATCTTTCTATGTGGCAAAATAGTGCTTCTTTGAAGCTCTCCCTCACCTAAACCACGTATTTTCAAGGTGTAGTCATCATTTTTAGGTGAGTAAAAAGTTATTGATATGCCTAATAGGTCGTCAAGTTGTTCCCATCTTCTTTTAGAGTTTACGTAACTCAGTAAAAAAACAAAAAGAAAAACTAAAACAGCACCAATTATTTCAATTAAAAGACTCTCAAGCATACTTTATGATTAGCTCTCCCGACTACTTAGGCGCTCAATAGCAGCTTTTAATGACTTGCGCATAGTCTCAAAAGATTCAGCTAGATCACGGGTTTCATCATTACCACGAACTTTTACAGGTTGCTCGAGTTCACCCAAGGCAATTTGCTCTGCTGCCGAAGCTAGGCGACGAATGTTATTGGCTATGGCAAATGCCAAGATAGCAACTATAAGGATAGATACCAAAAGTGCTACAACTGCAACAAACAAAATAGGTCTAATAACTCCTAAAGCCGTAGCAATAACGTTACCTTCAGAAATAACTACCTGAATGGTCCCAAGTTTGTCTTTTAAAGGTGAGGCCACTACATAAAAGTTCCCTGTTTGTTCACTGTTAGTGGAATCTTGCAAGCGACCTTCTACCAACTTAGTCCGTTCTAATAAGCTAGCACGCCTCTCATCTTCAGATTGCCCAAAGTTACTAATGCTTAAAGTTTGTTTTGCTAAGTCGCTAAAACCACTTGTAAAGCTATCAAAGTTGGCATTTTGAGTAATTGCTGGCTCCCAATTACCATTTATACGTACTCCTTCAGCATTGGTATAGTGAACACCTACAGTTTCATGTAAACTTTTCTCTATGTCTCGCAGTTTACCTGTAAAGTAAAATATTGCTTCTTCACTATTGATAGTTACCCCCTCCTCCTCCAAGTAGCTACTAAAGTCGCTGGCAAGCGAGAGGGCTACATTGTCACCCACTTCACTAAGCAACCTAGTGGATAACTCATTAACAGAACTATAGATCATATAGAGTGTTACACCAGCAAAAAGTAATAGTGGTAAAAGAGCAGCCAATAGCATTTTAAAGCTAATAGGGAAACGACGTTTGGAAGAAGTTATTGCCCCCATTGTTTTATTGCTTGTTGAACCACCACTATCATCCTGGCTTAGCGAAGGTTCATTTCTTGATACAAAGTCTTCTCTCACAACCTCCACTTCTGAAGAGTCTCTATTAATATCACTTTGCTTACTTTCATTAGGCACATCACTCCTGGCTTGAGAACCTGAGCTAACAGTAGCTGTGTCCTCTCGAACAGGTGGTGATTCACTCCAAGAGCGAACCTCTACTTTACAACCTGCTTCTAACAAAATATTAGCAATTCGCTCAGTACTTTCACGTCCGCTAGCACGAGTAATGAAGCCCGGAGGGCGTGAAAGGAGTTTAATAATTCTATCTTCAGGCAAACCTAAGCTGCTAGCAGCAAATGCTGCTGCTTTAGCACGTAGAAGTTCACTAACCGGCTCGAGCAAAAACACAGAAAATTTTTGGTCTGTCACAACAATATCTCCCTCAGGTCTAACTTAGTAAAGGTAGTAAGTCTAGAAATTTCAAGTTTTGCTGGCATTAAAGTTTCCAACTTTCATAATTCTACTCAAATCACCACAATATTAAATTATAAATTTTTGCCAATTTCTCTTCATCAATAATCTGCATACTTTCGACGATATAAAAATGGACTTTTCCACTGGAAATTGCTATGAAATTTGAAAGGGAGATGAGGAGCATGGCATAAGTTTCTGTAAAATGTTCATTTCTTACTCGTTTTTAGTATATTGCAAAAGAGACTGGCAACCTTAGCGCCTGTTAAATTCCTATCTAGTCTAAGAGAATGGTTCATTGGAGTAAGCCATAAATGATTTGCAGACAACTTTCAGCTTTCTACATTTTAAACTGAGCAAGACCTCTTTCTACTAACTTCTGAGACGTTTCTATTACCTTTTCCAAAGACAAATTTGAATCTTTAGCAACATCAGTTAAAGTACGTTTACCATCAAGCAAAGGTAAAATTCTTAGGGAGTGTATGTTAATTTCCACTGTGGTTTTTACTTTGCTTTGAGAGTCACTACTAATGAGTTTACTAAAGGCATCTAATTGAGGCTGTGATTTACCATCTTTTGCACTTATATCACTTTGATATGCTTTTAGAAGCAATTTATCAACAGCTAGCCTAATAGTTTTTTCAGGTATTGGTACATTAGGATCGAAGAAAAAGTTTCCTTCTTGCCATGAAAGTTGAGTAGCAAGCGCAGATATGTCTCGCAAGTTGCCTGCAGCTACATGTACTACCCGCCCTTTTTCTAAGAAGACTTTACCTTGTTGAGTAGACGTGCTGAGTAACAAACAACCTGTAGCACTATTTAAACCCAAGAATTGTAGTATATTTTCTACAGTTCCCTCACCCAACTCTCCTTGTAGCTCACTCGCCATATGTTAAAAATTATATTTAATGACCAGCAGAGTGCGAAGTACGTTATTCAACATAATTTTATTTGTGTTAGAAAAGTTGTCAGTTAAAATATGATTATGAAAATATATAAATACACCATACTTCTTCTCCTCCTTTCTATTTCCAGTACTTTAGCGCAGTCAACACTCGAGCAAGTTAAACAACGTGGCACTTTACGCTGTGGCGTAAATAGTGACTTGCCGGGTTTTAGCAGCCCTAGCGAAACCGAGGGATATGTTGGCTTTGATGCAGATTTCTGCCGTGCTATTGCTGCAGCAGTTTTGGGGGATGCTACTGCTGTTGAGTTTATTACTGTAAACGCCCAGCAAAGGTTCTCTCAACTTTCTGAAGGGGCCTATGAAGTGCTTATTCGCAATACTACTTGGACTAGTAGTCGTGATACTAAATTAGGCCTAAACTTTGTGCAGACGACTTTTTATGATGGCCAGGGGGTTATTGTTAGAAATGGCGAGGGCATAGGCAGTTTAGAAGATTTGCATAACAAAGATATCTGTGTAACTCAAGGCACCACTAGTGAGAGAAACTTGGCTGACACCTTTAGGCAAAAAAATCTAAATTATAATGCCATAATCTTTGAACAAATCACTTTTGCAAATGGGGCCTTTGAGAAAGGCTTGTGTGATGCTTTTACAACAGATAAATCTTCAATAGCAGGCTTGCGCTCACGCTTTGAAGTACCTGAAAACTTTGTAATTCTAGATGAAACTCTTTCTAAAGAGCCGCTTGGTCCAGTAGTACGTCATAGTGATGATGAGTGGTTTGATATTGTGCAATGGGTTGTTTTTGGACTTATTTATGCTGAGGAGTGGGGGCTTAGCTCCGAAAATATTGACCTTTTTATTGCAAATAGTACCTATCAAAATATAAATCTATTTCTAACTGGTGAAGGTGGTGTTTTAGAAGGTTTTGGCTTACCTTCTGATGCTATGGCACAGGTAATTCGCCAAGTTGGCAATTATGGTGAAATCTATGAGCGTCATTTTGGAGAGGCTTCATTAACAGCAATACCTAGGGGGCTTAATCAGCTATGGCTTAAAGGTGGGCTTCTTTACAGCCCACCCTTATCAAGATAGTGAGTGAAAACTCTCAGCAAACATTAGAAAGGTTACGTTTTCTCTGGTCTGATTTACCTACTATTAGCGCTCATTTACCCGGCACCGGGGGCACAATTCGCACAGAAGTAACCGATTTTAAAGTAGTCGAGTTGCCAGTTTATAAACCTGAGGGCAAGGGTTCTCATGCCTATGCCCTAGTAGAAAAACAAAACCTAACTACCCAAGACATTGTTAACTTTCTAACTAATCTAGGTGTGGCTGAAAAAAGTATAGGAGTCGCTGGCTTAAAAGATAAGCATGCCATAACTATTCAATGGTTTAGTGTACCCAAGGCCCACTTGAAAGCTTTTAAAGAACTTGATGACTTTGAAGGGGTGAGAGTATTAGAAACCTCCCTGCACAAGAATAGACTAGGTTTAGGGCACTTGTTTGGCAATCATTTTAATATACACATCAGAAAACCCCAGGCTGAAGCTTTGGAGAAAGCTCGAGCGATACTAGATCATTTACAAACTAAAGGAACCCCTAATTACTTTGGTCCCCAACGCTTTGGGCGTTTTGGAGGCAATGCTATAGATGGTTACAAATTATTAAGGGGTGAGGAAGTTCCTGGAGGGTACCGTTTAAAACGCTTTTTTATTTCTGCTTTACAATCTTTTCTATTTAACCATTTGCTTAAAATCCGTATAGAAAGAGACTTATTTGACAAACTTTTGCTAGGTGATTGGGCCAAAAAGCACAATACTGGAGGAATGTTTGTGGTTAAAGATCTAAAAGAACTTCCTAGGGCAACTAATCTTGAGATAAGTGCTGTCCTACCACTATATGGTAAAAAAGTGAGGCTTAGTGATAGTCAGGCAGGCGTTTTTGAACGAGAGATTCTGGAAAACTTTGGCTTAAGGTGGCTTGACTTTGCTAATAATCCTTTAAGTTTAAGAGGTAGTCGGCGAATCACTCGTATAATCCCTAAAGAGGTCTCACTAGAACCTAGTCAAGAGGGTTATTGGCTAGATTTTGACTTACCCAAAGGTGCTTTTGCTACTAGTGTTTTACGTGAAGTTATGAAAGTCGAGGTTGATGCCCCTCTAGATTACAACAAAGATAAGCAGGAGGGTGAAAGTTTTTGTGAATAACTTAGCAGTAATTAATACCTATAAGTAGGTAGCTAGTAGCCAGAAGTCAGTAGCTAGCATAGATAAAGCCCTACTGATTACTAGCTACTGGATTCTAGCTACCATGTTTAACTCAAATGGAAACTCACAAGTATTTATGCTCGTCTGCCTATGAATAGCCTCTAAGTGAAGCAAAAAATCACTCCACAGATGCTTTTAAATGCTTATTGCCAAGGCATATTCCCTATGCATCATTCGGAAGATGATGCAATTTATTGGTATGATCCTGACCCTCGAGCTATCATTCCCTTAGAGCATTTCCATGTTCCAAAACGCTTGAGACGCACTATAAAGCAGGGTAAGTTTGAAATCCGTCTTGATACTGCCTTTACTCAGGTAATGGAAAAATGTGCTGAACCTACTGATAAGCGCAAAGGAACTTGGATTAATGAGGAGCTTATAGAACTCTACACTACCTTACACACTAAGGGCTTTGCCCATAGTTTAGAAACTTATCTTGAAGGCAAACTAGTAGGTGGTATTTATGGTATAAGTGTTGGAGGGTTTTTTGCTGGGGAAAGCATGTTTAGTCATATTTGTGATAGCAGTAAAGTAGCACTGGTGACCCTTTTAAGACTCTTAAAAGAATGTGGATTTGTATTGTTTGATGTGCAGTTTATAACACCTCATTTAAAACAATTTGGGGCAATTGAAGTTCCTAGAGATGTTTACCAGCAACACCTAGCAGATGCTCTGAACACACATCCTTTTCCTTTATCACTCAATAGAGCATTTAACTCAGCATCAAGGTGAATCCAACCATACCATTTTCATTTTGAAGAATCAGATTTCCATCCTTTTCTCGAGGAGAATTTACCACAATTTCCTTTAGCTCCTTAAGTAGTTTCTCTCTGGTTCCAAAATGTTTTAGATCCACATCAATTTCCTCCTCAAATTCTTCAAGAAGATCTTTTTCAAAGATCACTATTGCCGTTAACTTATTGATACCTCTTTTAGACAAATCATCATCCGTTTTAAACCTTTTGATTAAAACTATCAATACTTTATCTTCTCCATGATACCGCTCATAAGTTTTGCCTTCCATCTTATCAACAAGACTGTATATCCGATCAGGAAACAATAAAGATGCGTTACCTATCATAGTGCTGACAAGAGCATTGTATCGGGATTGATTCTTTATACGGATAAATGGATCCTCTGGTGTGGCTTTTGCTGCAGCTTCTTCAAGAAACTTTGCTATTTTGTCATGTTGAATAAGAAAATGCCCCCTAATCTGTCCTTCACCAAGCCCAACGCCTCTACGAAACCATCTCCCCTTTTCCTCTTGAATAAACAAAATACTTGCGCCAAAAACATCATCTAACTGATTTATAACAGCAAGACGATACAAATAAATAACTACAGACAATGCAATAACTGCTATTAACTCAACCAAAAGGCCTTCTAACATTTGTTATAGCTCACTTTCTGCTACCCAAAATATAGTAGCAAAGTTGGGTATTGGATAGCTAAAGAATCTATTATAAGCACTAGGTACAGTATACTAACTACTAACTTCCTATAGGCACTAAAGTTCTCACAAAAACTTTTACGCCTCTGCTTATTAAACCAGCCTTTATCTTATTTTGTTTGTTTTCAAAAGGTAGGATTTTAGCAGCAGATCCTTGTTCTAGGCCTAGCAAATAGTCTGTAGGGTTAACAGCCTCACCATTTATATGTACCTCAAAATGCAGATGCGGCCCTGTAGCAAAACCCGTGCTGCCTACCTCGCCAAGCTTTTCACCTTGGGTAATCTGCTGCCCCTCACTCACTAAAATGCGACTCATATGGGCATATCTTGTTTCACTGCCGTCAGAATGGCTTACAAAAACTACTTGGCCATAGCCACCTTGCCAATGAGCATAAGTGACTGTACCACCTTGGCTTGCTACAATAGCTGTTCCTGTAATAGCAGCGATGTCTATACCATAATGGAAGCTTCTTCCTGCCCCTAAGTAACGCACCCCAAAACTAGAGGTGATAACACCTTGTGCAAGAAGGGGCCATCCATAATCTAGGGAAATCCCAGCATCTAAACCCATGTCAGACTTAGCATTAGGAATTTGAGCAAGGAAGCTTATACTAGGAGTAGGAATAGGTATAGGCATGGGTCGTTTCAAATTTATTATGGAGCTTGTTAGTTTGTTAGTGTTTGCTCGGTCTAAATTGGCCCTATGTGAAGGAACTCTTTTAGGTAGGTTAGCTCGAGCCGTTCTAAAAGTACTATCAGAATCAGTAGTATTTAACACCTGTACGGTGATGCCTTCACCCATAGTGGTTACTTGCTTAGCATAATTACTACTTATGATCAAATACTGTTTCAATCCTTGTAAGCTTAGCCACGGCAAAATTACAAAGGTAACACCAACTACAAACATTACTTTCCACATAACCTTTTCAGTTTAAGTCGAGGGATTAGGCTTACATATGAAAAGAAATTAATGATTTTTTCAAACATGTTCACTTTTTCACATAAAACTTTACAAGACCTTTCTTTTCAAGTAAATTAATTAGTAATGCTTTTATACTTTGCTCGAGCATTTCACTAACAACATTCTCTTAAACGAGTATGTTGTTTGATAAGATGGCCCATCAATTTGGTGTGGTCGTTTTTTATTGTCTTTACATAAAACCCTAAATTAGGATGTGCTTATGAAAAACCTAAATCCAGTTTTGCTTCTAACACCCGGTCCTACACCTATCCACCCTAGGTCACTAGATGCCATGAGTTGGCCTATGCGTGGGCATATGGATGTTGATGTTTTTGCTTACAATGACCGCATTGTAGAAGATTTACATGAGCTTTACAAAACAGGCGGCAATGGCTTTACTAGTTTACTTTCAGGGACAGGCTCTCTGGGCATGGAAGCGGGCTTTTCTAACTTACTGGAGCAAGGCGAAAAGGCGCTAATCATTAGTAATGGCGTTTTTGGTGAACGCAAAATAGAAATGGCCGAGCGCCTTGGTGCTATCGTCACTCCTTTGCGTTTTGAAGCTGGCACCCCTATTGATATAGATAAGGTAAGAGCCGAAGCTCATAGAGTAAAGCCAAAACTTGTGGCTATTGTTCACGGTGAAACCTCAACAGGAGTACTAAACCCTGCACCTGAAATTGGCGAAATTGCTAATGAAGTTGGCGCTCTTTATTCTGTTGATGCTGTAACTACGGTGGGAATGCTCGAGTTTGATATGAAAGCATGGCATGTAGATTACGCCTATACAGGCTCACAAAAGTGTCTTTCTGCACCACCCGGTCTGGCTCCAGTGGCCTTTAGTGCTAAAGCGGTAGAGGCTATTAAAAATCGTAAAACTAAAGTTAGCACTTGGTACAATGATGCCTTAGACATGCTTGGTTACTGGGGTTTAGGTGATGGCGGACGGCAATACCACCACACGGTACCAGTACAACTTCATTGGGCTACAGGTGAAGCCATTCGTGCTGCCTTAGAAGAGGGGATTAATAACCGCACCCAGCGTGTGTATGTAGTGGGAAAAGTAACTTTGCAAACTTTAGAGACCCTTGGGTTTAAAGCTTATATCCCAAGAGAGTATCGCTTACCAACTGTTCTAGCAGTCAGCTTGCCTGACAATATAGACGACATTAAAGTGCGTCATCAACTTAGGCACGATTACGACATCAGTGTAGCTGGGGGGTTAGGAGAAACTGCTGGCAAAATTTGGCGTTTAGGTTTAATGGGAGAAAATGCTAGGCCAAGACATTATCTAAAGCTCATGGAAGCCTTAGCAGACATCTTACATGCCCCACAACTGCCAAGGCTTTTTGAGGAACTTATAGTAGGTGAATACTGTGCTACGAACTAGAAGTTTTAATAGATTCATTACAATATTGTCTGACCAACAACTGTCAATAGCACTAAAGAACCCAAATGCCCTCTCAAATCTCACAAAATTTGCTGTAACTTGGGCATTAATCGTAGGGGTTCAAAATCTTGAACCCCTACAACACGGTTTTTGTGACAGGTGTTATCATTCATAATATTTACTTACACTAAAATCATGATCTTATCACTTAAGAAGTTACTGTTTTTAAGCTTCATTCAATTTTCTATAGGCACTGTAAGTGCCCAAACAGTCTGTCAAGAGAGCGCTAAAGGTATACCACCGCCTATAGCCTTAGTGAAAGTTGCTAGTGGCTTTGATACACCTTTACAGGTAACGCATGCAGGAGATAATTCAGGGAGACTCTTTGTAGCTAACAAAATGGGCACAATTCAAATTCTAAAAGATGGTCAGGTATTGCTCGAGCCCTTTCTAGATCTTTCTCATAACCTAGCTACTGACAATGAGCAAGGGCTTCTAAGTTTAGCTTTTCATCCTAGCTATTCTGAAAACAGACGTTTTTTTGTCTTCTATACTCGTAATGACCCCTTTGCATCCGTGATTAGTGAATTCCAAGTTCACCCAGAAACCCCTAATATTGCTTTAAAAGAAGAAAGAGTTATCCTTGAAGTGCCTCAGGTTGAGGCCTCTACCATGCATCGTGCGGGACAATTACAGTTTGGCCCTGATGGTTATTTATATGCCTCTTTAGGTGATGCAGGTTATTCTAACCTAGCCCAGCGCCTAGACAATTTAAATGGCAAGATAATTCGTATTGATATTAATGAAGGTGCACCTTACAGTATCCCTAAAGACAATCCTTTTATAGCTAAAGAAGCAAAGCCAGAGATCTGGGCCTATGGTTTTCGTAACCCTTGGCGCTTTACCTTTGATAAGTGCAGTGGAAGGCTTTTTACGGGTGATGTTGGTTCCACTCGCTATGAAGAGATCAACCTAGTTGAGCAAGGTGGCAACTATGGTTGGTCTTTTTTAGAGGCCAGCCGTTGCCGAGATAATCGTCTTGGGTATAAGTGCGGGGCAGGGCGCTTTAAAGCACCTATTCATGAGTATGCTCATTTCCACATAGATCCTGAAGGGGGTTTGGCTGTGGTGGGAGGTTATGTTTATAGAGGTCAACTTTACCCTAGCCTACAAGGACGCTACTTTTTTGCTGACATGACAGGGCGTATCTGGACTTTGACAGCAAAAGAGCAAAGCGACCTTGCAGGTAGTTACCAGTATTGGCACCTTGATGAGGTATGGCAAGGTTATGGCTCACTGGTTTCTTTTGGCGAAGATGAAAGTGGAGAGCTATACCTTACAAATTTAAGCGATAAGGCACTTTATCAATTAAAAGTCCAACCTTTGGACCTAGCTGAAGCTGACTTGATTAGTACAAATTTGCCCCAAAGCATTGTGTTAGCTGGTTGGGGGGAGGTAGTAGGCAAAAAACGCTGGAGTTTTGGGGAAAGTAGCACCATAACTTTTCATGTAGAAAAAGCCCAAAAGCTGTGGCTTAAATTGAACTTCAACAACCCTTTTCCTAGCCAAAACCTAACTATAAAACTTAATGATAAAGAGATAGCTAAATTTGAAGGTCTTAGTGAAAATCAAAGTCTAGCAGAAATCTTACCCTTAGAAGCCTCCAAGGGAACTAATCAGATATCTTTTTATTATAAAGATTGGAATGGCTATTTGACTATACTAGAAAATGGAGACACACGCCCTTTGGCACTTAGGTTTGAGCGTTTACAGCTTTTAGAAAGTGTAAATAAATAACTTGCCCAAGTCATATTGAAAAAGCTATAGTATAATTCCACTCACCGTGAAAGTCATCTTTTACTAAATTTATCTCTTGTAACTGCTTGTCACTTATTTTAATGCCTTTCTTATAAGTCTGCTTATCAATTTCCGATTTATAAAAACAATCATCATAAAAGCACCTACGGGACGAAGACTTTACGCTCTCTTAACGCCTTCTTTCCTAAACTCATTTTGTGCCAAAAGAAAGGAAAAGTGGATCTACAAAAAATTTTGGCAAACACTATGAGGTTTTAAGTTTTAAGAAAGGAAAAAAGGAAAAGAGTATGTATCAGTTACTAAGCTTAGTAGTAATTTACATTGAACAGGGTTGTTTAGGAATTCTTTATAGCAAAACTTTAGAAAGGAAAAGAATAGTGCAAAAATTTGTAATTGGTTTAATTTTAGTTTTTTCAGTACTATTAGTGAGTTGTGGCACCACTGGTGGGAATGTTAATAACAACAATAATAATAACAATAACACTCGAGGCGAAACCATGCCCCTACTTAAAATCACAGACGGTGGTTTAACAGAGGGTGAGGCAGCAAAACTTATTAGCGCTATAGGTATAGGCGAAAGAACAGTCCTAGCAGAAAATGGTGTTGCGCTTTATGCTGATGAAGAGCGTTTTGGTAAGTTACCTGTAAAAGATTTAGGAGAGGGCAAAAGTAATGAAGATGAGGGTAAAATTCTTTTGCAAGCTCTACTACTTGATGAAATTCAAGAACTTAAAATCCCTGAGAGCAAAGAAGCAATAGCAAACCTACAAAGAGCCTTAGCAGAAAGTGAACTTTCTCCTGAAGGTAGATTTTTAGGAGGGGATTCTGCATTTGCTGCAAAATTGAACACTAATCATAGTACCTTTTCTGCCTTTGACCTTGAAGGCAAGCCACTTATTCCTGAGACTAATGTAGATACCCGTGTGACAATGGATTTATCATTTAATGGTTCTGCTATCGTTGGACCGGGAGCAAAACTTTCAGCTACTTTTGATGGTGAAGGTTTAACCCAGCTTAGATATGCTATGCGTGGTTTGGCAAAAGGAGAAGAGGTTGGGATTTTCTCGCAAGCTGAAGCTGCTAAATTGTGTCAAGAGAAGCTAGCAGAAAGTTTGAATGGTCAAGAATTGCAAACTGCTGACCTTGAAACTCTAGATGTTGCTGCTGAACTAGTTTATTATGCTCCATCACATGACTTTACCAGGGCAACAGCCTTAGTCCCTCACTATAATTGTGGTGGTACAGTAAAGGTTGGCAGAGAAGAGGTTTCACTATTAGAACAACTTATACCTGCTACTGATGATGAGAGTGTTGTACCTGTAGTAGAATTAGGGGCCTCAGCACAGGGTTCTAGAGTAAGTGCTGGCTTAAAAATTAAAGGTGGTCAAGCACCCTATACTGTTAACTGGGCTTCTAGCAATGCTGATTTAAGCGAATTTTCTGCAGATTCCTTCTTTGATATAGACTATGAAATTGAAACTCGTGAAGGTGGCGTTGTTAATGAAACACTCATTGCTACTGTAGTAGATGCTAATGGCGTTCAGGTAAACACTAGTGAAACTTTTAGTGTTGAAGCGAAAATTAAGCCAAGAAACCTCGAGCTGTTAGTTGGTGGAGTGCGTGACTATGGTATTGAAATTCCTGCTATGGAGTTTGGCAATGTAGCACAAAGCTTTGCCAATGAGATGAGTGGCCATGGTGTAACCCAGCGCTTTTTCTGGACTGGTAATAATGCTTGGGAACAAGATTTTAAATCACCTAATGATAGTAATTGGATAGATAACACTGATATAACCCTATATACAGGTCATGGCTGGAGTGGTGGTTTTACCTTTAATGGAAATAATCAAGACACTGTTATAGACACCAATGATGCTACTGGTGATTGGGGAGATAAAGACTTAGAGTGGTTAGCGCTTTACTCTTGTCAGGTACTCAAATTTGATATTAGTCCGTCAGTTGTCGGTCGTTGGGGACAAGAGTTTGATGGTTTGCATATATTGCTAGGTTTTCATACTAACGCAGGTGCAAATATGGGCTTTACTGGTGAGTTTGCTCATAACATGCTCCGTAACCAGTTTTTATGGTGGAATGAACCTATGAAAGTGAGAGTTGCTTGGTTTGATGCTACTGACAGCCATCAATCTAACGGTAGGGTAGCAGTAGCTATGGGTCCTATCCGTTCTGATGGTGCTAGTAATTTTAATGATTATTTTTGGGGTAAGGGTTCTGTAGGTCCTGATATTCCTAGTGGCTCTATAACTGGTTGGTGGGTGTATTCCTTTACAAGCTAAATTAGTTTAGAAATTTATAGCAGTAAGGCTCGAGCTAAGCTCGAGCCTTTTCGATTTTTTACATCCTCTAATATTTATTCAGTAAGGTGTTTAAGCTATCTGCAAAGTGTTACAAGGAAATGTTTAGATGAAGCATTGACAAAAACTAATAGCATTAGTTTTGAAACTTGAGCTTTTGAGTATGCTTAATTGTGATCTAAGGAAGGAAATAGGGCTTACTTACGTTTTGATAGAGCCTTTAGCAGACGATCAACAAGCCCCTTTTGATTTGCTAGGGGCTTACTAAGTTTTTTCTGTACTTGTACAGGAGCTAGCTCTTGTTTTTGTTTTTGTATCGAAGGTGACGCTGGTTTTTCTGCTAGGCTTTTTAATATTTCTTGATAACTCATATTAGAAATGTTCTTTACAAATTCTGCACTAGCTGAACGTTGTTGCATTGCAGCAGTGATTGAGGAATCAAGAGGAGGTAATTTACCCTCAAAGCTACTTGCAGAAGAAACAGCAGGTGATGTGCTTTCAAAACTACGTACTGGAGAAATCTGACGAAGAGAGCGTAACTTATAAAAATTTAACCTAACTTGATTCACATCTAAGTTAAGTTCCCTAGCAACTTTCTCAGCACTGCAACCTTCAGTGAACCAAGAAGCAGTTCTTTCCCAGAAAGTTTTCAAGGATTTACTTGGCCACACCTTTACACTTTGCCAGTTAGAGCGCTTAAAGTAAGTTTTAGCTGCAGGCAAGCGATTTTTGTAACGAGTTATTTCATCTGTATCGGTATTAGCTATATTGAGCAAAAGGAATGCAAGTTCTATATCACAGCTTTTTGGTAAAGCTTCTTCAGAGATAGATTTAAAGATATAATTACCTTGTTTTGCCTCTGAAAGCTCAGTAACAGCTTGTCTTATCAAAATACCATTTCCTAAAATCTCATTACCTACATACATGGCCCTTAATCTAGTTTTATTAAGGTATAAACTATAATCACTCTTTTGAGGGAGTACCTCAATGCTTAACTTCCCTGTACGCCTCTCTAAAGTGCGCAGTAATTCTGGTAAAGGCATTTCTGCTAAAGTACCAAAAATAGCCATATTTATCCCTTAATGGCATCTTGCAAACCTTTAAGAGCATTAGGAATAGCAACTCCCAAGAGTAGTCCTAAATTCAGCTCATTACTATCAACAAGAAAGCCCCAACGCAACTCTTTGGTAAACAACACGACAAAAACTTGATTGTTCTCAAGGGTTATAAGATAATAACTACCCAAGCTAGACAAGTTACTTCTGTCAAGGAAATTTCTCAGATTTTTCGTCAACTCTTCAGAAAGTGCTGCTGTGGCAGGTTTTGAATTATATGATGCAAAAGAAAGACCATCAGATCCCCAGATGTCAGTTGAGAGTAGATGCTCGCCTAAGTCTTTTTGTAAGGTTTCCACACAATTTTTTAGCTTTTGCGTATTCATAATTTTATCCTTTATAAGTTTATTCTTAAGGTTCGAATCAATTAAAAGAAAAGTTTATAGGAATTAACATTGATAAGGTCTATCAAGGTCTATTCAAGTCCTCATTCAATAGTATTCAACAATCTAGGTCACAAAATAATCATTTAGCTTCTATAATTTCCAAAAGTTTCATACATTTGGATTTGAAGACTTTAGTCTATTAGGACAAAACATAAAAGCAGTAATCCACTCTATAAAGATTATTTTTAAAGTGGTTGAGCTTTGACCTCATTATAAGTGTAACCTAACTGTTGGAAAACATATACCATAATTTATATCTTATATTAAGAAAGGGCTTGATTGCAGTTAACTACCTACCTAAAAATGGAGTCAACTAATTTATAGGCAGTTCTTTTGCTCAAAAGTGACCAAATTAACTTTTTGTGCCCTGCTTTACTGACTACGTGGATCAAATACATCCCTATAAGCATCACCTAATAGATTCCATGCCAGTACGAAAAGCCCTATGAATAACCCCGGCCAAAAAGAAATATACCAATATGCAAATGGTTGGTTGGGTTTGCCTTGCAGATAGTCGCGAGCAAAACTAATCATTTGCCCCCAATCTGCCGTGCCTATTTCAGCTCCTAAGCCTAGAAAGGCTAAGGTTGAACCGAGTAGCACCACACTGCCAATATCAAGGCTAGCAATAACTATAAGTGAGGTGATAGAGTTAGGCAAAATATGCTTAAGAAAAATATGACTCCTTTGAGCACCTAAGGCCTTAGCACTATCAACAAACTCGAGTTGCTTTATGCGTAAAATATCACCACGGAAAAGTCTAGCGTAGGTTGGCCAACTCACTAATGCTAGGGCTGTTAAAGCGATAATTAGACTTGGTCCAAAAATAGTTACAAATACTATTGCCAGAATAAGGTTAGGAAAGGCATAGATAATGTCTGTAAGACGCATTAGTAAATTATCTAGCCAGCTGCCAAAAAAACCTGCCATCCCCCCAATAAGCATACCAATGCTAAAACTAATGATAGACACCAAAACCCCCACATAAAAAGCCATTCGGGTACCCCAAATGACACCATAAAAGATGTCATAGCCAGCTACTATACCCATAGTATGTTTTCTAGAAGGTGGTTGCGGGGTGGGGGAAAAGCTTTCTCTAGGTACACTAAGGCAACTTCTTGGTGGTATGAGCATAGCTCGCCAGAAAATAGCTTTATGTGGATTGCGCAAGAAAGCAGCACCAGCTTGCCCCCTTGGTAAGGCAAATTCCGCTGTCTGGATATGTGGTAGATGTTTTGAGGTTAATCTGTACTGATGTTTGTCTAAGCTTAGATACCAAGACCAATTAGCAGAATCTATAGGCTGAGTCAGATCCCTAGCACACCTATGGCCACGATAGCGCTCAGCAATTAGTGGTGCGGTAATTACAGGTGCTAAAATAGCAACAACTACATAAAAACTTAATAAACTTACGCCTAAAATGGCTAGGCCATTTCTACGAAAGCGCTTAAAAGCCTTTGAGTTAGTCATATCTAATTCTAGGGTCAACAATAATGTAAAGGATATCCACTACTAGATTTGCCAGCACCACTATAACAGCTGTTAGCAGTGCAAAGCCAACTACTGCAGGTATATCTAAATGTCCTGCAGCCTTTATAAACCAAGAACCTAGGCCTTCATAATCAAAAATTGTTTCAGTAACTATAACACCATTGAATAAGTTAACTATAGTTAGTCCCGAAAGGGTGATGACTGGAATTAGGGCATTACGCCTAGCATGTTTTAGGTTTACTATACTTGCTGGTAAACCTTTGGCTCGAGCAGTCCGTACATAATCTTGAGAAAGCGCTTCTAGCAAAGAAGAACGCATAACACGCATAATTTGAGCATTCAGTGCTATTGCTAAGGTAGTTACTGGCAAAACAAGATGCGCTGCTGCATCTATCAGCAAATCAAAGCGACGGTTTATAATGGCATCTACAGTCATAAATCCTGTGGGAGTGTTAATAGAGCCACTAGCTATTTCAGTAATAAACTTAGAGGAAACGCGACCTATACCAAACCACCCTAACCCACCATAAAATATAATCAGAAACCAAATAGCAGCTACAAAAACCGGTATTGACCAACCTAAAATAGCCATTATTCGCAAGCACTGGTCAATTAGTTTGTCTCTGTTTAGTGCAGCAGCCGTACCTAGCCAAAAACCAAGGCCAATAACTGGCAAAAGGGCATATAAAGCTAATTCTATACTAGCAGGCAGACGTTTTTTTATAGTTGCCATAACAGGTGCATTAGAGGTGCGAGAATAGCCTAGGTTGCCTTTTAGAGCTTCACGCAACCAAATGCTGTATTGAATGTAGATAGGCTCATCTAAACCAAACTGTTTTATGATGCGCTCTGTATTTTGTGCTTGTTGTTCGTTTTGTACAAAAGTAGCTGCTCGTTTAGCAGGTGAGAGAAATTGTAAAAGCGCGAAAATAATAAGGGTGATTACCAAAAGTACTAAGGGTAAAGTAAGCAACCTATGTACTATAAAGGTAAACAAGGAATTACACCTTACTTCCCTTTACGCTTTTGCTCGAGCCAAGTATGAACAGCTTCAACATTGTCAGGAGTAGTAACGATATAAAGATGATCACTCTCTTCAATAACAGTTTCACCACTTGGAATTATTACTTGTGAGTCACGTAAAATTGCTCCTATAAGGCTTTTGGGTGGCGTGCCCAAATCTTTAATCTTACCAGAACAGCAATATTGAGGATAGGTAACTTCTACTACCTCAGCACGGCCTTCGATACTGGCTAGATGGTCTACCTCATCAAGCTCGAGCCAGTTAAGCACATCTTGCACTGCTGCACTACGTGGGGTTAAAAGTGAATCAATGCCTACTTTCTCAAAGAGGCGGCGATTCTTGGCTCTACCTATACGAGTAATTACCTTGGGAATGCCTAAGTGCTTACCTAAAAGTGACACCAAAAGATTTTTACTGTCATCATCAGTAACTGCCACTAGTACATCAGTCTCATCTAGCCTTTCTTGCTCTAAAAGCTCTAAGTCTGTACCATCACCTTTTAAGACCAGTACCTTAGATAGTTTCTGAGCAAGTTTTTCACAGCGAGGTTCGTTTTGTTCCAAGACAGTCAAACGCACCCCTCTATCGTGCTGTAACTGCTCAGCAACCATAGCTCCTACATTACCTCCACCAATAATGCTTATCTTTAACTTATGTCTCTTGGGGGCAAAATGAGACTCAAGAGCCTTCATAGCAGTAGTGATGCCCATAAATACTACCTTATCGCCAACATGCAGTAGTGTATTTCCAGAGGGTACGTCAAAAACATCATCACGAATTGATCCTACCATCAATACACTCTCTGGTAGACTAGCCTCAAGTAAAGACATACCTACATAAGGGTCATCCTCTGCTAGTTTATATTCAACTAATTTAATCTTACCATTAGCAAAAAAGGCTGTTTCTACTGCTCGAGGCACCCGAACAATATCTACAATTTGCTTGGCTAAAAGGCGCTGGGGCCAAAGCATGCGATCAATAACTAATCCTACACTCTCCATTGGTCCCTGTTCAGAAAAGGCTTGCACATATCGCTGACGAGTTACAAAGGCTAGGGTTTTCTTAGCCCCCAAACCCTTAGCAGCTAGGCAAGCAAGGACATTAATATCATCATTAGAAGTGCAAGCAATAAAAGCATCTGCTTTATCAGCCTTGACAGCTTGCAAGTCTTTTGGATCAGAGCCACTCCCTGCTAAGAACTGCACATCTAAACTAGAAAAACTATTGGCTTTTTCAGCATCAATATCTAATACGGTTACATTATTTGAGTGCTGTAGAGCTTCACCTAAAAGCACGCCTATCTCGCCACCACCAACAATAACTATATTCATGATAAAAAGGATACAGCATCGCTAGAGAAATCACAGTTGTTATAATGCATTGAAAAGTACCACCATGACTGCTATTCTAGCATACTTTTCTTTAGCTAACAACTCTATTGACTAAAGGCCAAACTCTGCGTAGAATATCAAAGCTGCTATCGCAGCGCACCTTAATTATAAGGTGTGTTTGTGGGCATAGCTCAGTTGGTTAGAGCACCGGATTGTGGTTCCGGAAGTCATGGGTTCAAATCCCATTGTCCACCCCAATTTTTTATTATGTGGAAGTTCTTATTATTAAGCGAGGATGGCGGAATTGGTAGACGCGCCAGATTTAGGATCTGGTACCTTCGGGTGTGTGGGTTCAAGTCCCACTTCTCGCACCAATAGAACTTTTAAATTATGCTCCCTAAACAGTTGAGTACTAATCATATAGGCATAGCCTTTATTGTGTTGGGTGCTCTGCTGCTTATTTTTAGAATGACAGGCTCCTTGTGGGGAATTATTACTAGTCTCTGGCCTCTAGTTTTAATTGCTGTTGGGTATTATCAGCTTAAAATTGCCAATAACGCTAGACAAGCCTACATATTTATGTTGGTAGGCTCAATTTTATTACTTTTTACTTTAAACATCCTAAAACTTATTAATATCTTTGGACCTGTAGCGCTAATTCTTGCTGGGGTTTATTTGCTTGCTCGAGGTAGCAAAGGAATAACCAGCTTCATGTTAGGAGGCTTTGCAAAAGCTGCTAACCTTACTGTTCGAAGAACTATGAGGGGTTTAAAGAGTATTTTCAAACCCAATCCTAGCCAAAAAGAAGACTTTCAGCAAAACATTAATGGTCCTAATATTTCAGCTAATGCGGTTTTTAGATCAAGTTCCTATGTTGCTACTAGTTTTAGCAATGGTTCTGGAAGGTGTATACTTGGTGATTTAGATGTTGACTTACGACAAGCTAAACCTAAAGGAGATGTTGTTTACATGTCAGTGACTTGTAACTTTGGCTACGCCAGTATAAAAATACCTACAGATTGGCAAGTGGAAACTGTTAACACCAAATTTCTAGGTGATGTAATCAATCATAGTCAACAAAAAGGTAACGTAAGTACCACTCTTAAACTCAACACTCATTGTTTTTTTGGTGACATAAGCATTAGCAATTAAAATATTGACTAAAAGACCTTTGTCCCCTTATACTAGCTAAGCTATTTTTGGGCCGGGATGGCGGAATTGGTAGACGCTGCAGACTTAAAATCTGTTGCCTGAAAAGGCGTGTGGGTTCAAGTCCCACTCTCGGCACCAACTTAAAGTTAACGGCAATAAGCTCAGGGGCGCTCACTTCTGCGTACACCACATTTAACTGAGCTACAGATTTAATTCGGCCACTCGTGTGAGCGTCCCGCTGAAGCGGGCTGTTAGACAAACTCTTCCCTGACACGAAACGTAGATTACTACTAAGCCTTTTGCTATTCCCTAGCTTTGCTCCGATTACACGCACCAAATGTTCCCTACATAGATCGAGCTCCATAACAAACTGATTCATTCTTTAATTCCACCTAGACTTGTCAGCATGCACCAATAACCGCCTACTTGCTTGAGTGGGCTTTTTGATCCTCTGACGATATTCATGCAACAATTGCTCCTAAGCTTTTTCTTCTTTCTATATTTCATTTAACAGCTTCTCAAGCTCTGTTTTTCGAGCTTGAAGTTCATTTAATTTCTTTTTCAGCTTGGTCATTTCCCTCTTGACCTTGCGGAGCTCTGTTTTATTTTTATTGTATGACAAACGATCTAAACCAAGCTCCTCAGTAATGAAGTCCTCAAGCTGGCTCCTTAAAAGTCGAAGATATGGATTTCCCCACATTACCCCTTCTCTGTATTCGAGCTTACCTGTTTTTATGCCATGAACGATGAAGTCACGATCCACTCCATATTCCTTTTTCGCTGTAATGTCGCTGAGCGTGGCTCCTTTGCGATTCCACTCTCCGTATTCAGCCATTTCTCACTTCCCTCACCCGAACTTACTAGGCTCAGGGGTGCTCACTTCTATGTAATACAATTTGGAGTCCGTGCAAAACTGATTCATTTTCTAACCTAACTCCGCTTAGAGTTGTCAGTCTACACCAATAACGATCTACTCGTTTGAGGCAGCCCTTTGGTTCTCTGACGATATTCCTGCAACAATTACTCCTAAGCTTTTTCTTTGCTGGGTTGATTAGCGTCCAAGCAGGTCTTAATGCTTACCGCTGGCTTCACTCGAGCAATCAACCACAAACCATTTCGCAAAACTCGAGCACTGACGAAAGGGTCTAACGGAACCGAGCTCAGGGGTGCTCACTTCTGCGTACATCCCATTTAACTGAGCTCCATACTTGATTTGGCCACTCGTGTGAGCATCCCGCTGTAGCGACCGTTAGATGAACTCTTTCCTGCAACGAAACGTAGATTACAACTAAGCCCACTGTCTTTTCCAAGTTTTGCTTCGATTACACGCACCAAATCATCCAACTTAGCAAAGTTTACGTTCCAAACGGGTATAAGTTACTTCCTACACTCCGCCGAAACCTCAGCGTGCACCAACAACCGCCTACTCGTTTGAATAACTTCTTTGTTTCTCTGACAATCTTCATGCAACTACTTCTCCTAAATTCCTTCTTAGTTGGGGTAGGCTAGCGTCCAAGCAGGTGTTGATGCTTACTGCTGGCTGGGCTCGAGCAAATCCAAACAAAACCATCTTAACAAATTCTGAGCACTAATTAATCCATCTAGTGTGGTAATCACTAACTCGGGGTGAGTGTATGGCACATGGCATCATTAGTTTTATTGCATTTTGCGGTCTATGCCGTTGACAACATTGTCAAATTCACAGTAGTCAATTGAGTTGGGCAGCCAACCATATTCAGTGTCACAGACCGCATCGATAAACAATTGTCCTGTGCCATATGCCTGCCAGATTCTCTGGGCCTGCCAAAATGAATGATCGTGGCAACCAATTTCCCTGTCAAAGATATGTCTTGCTGTATCAAGAAATACCTGAGCCCAGAACTTTCGCTCGCTGATATTTGGAAAGTCGTCTTCAATATCAATGCCACGCCCAGGCCAAAATACTTCCTCTTTCATAGTTGTTACACGATCAACAAAACCATGTTCAGACGCTGTTGACGCAGTACGGTGTCCAACATCAATTACGAAATCAATCAATGACGAAAACTGCCTATTATTGAGCGAAATGCACTGATCCTTGTATGTGATCTCGCAAGCCATACGATTATGCTCCTCTAACGGAATCGAGCTCAGGGGTGCTCACTTCTGTGTACTTCCCATTTAACTGAGCTCCAGACTTAATTCGGCCACTCGTGTGAGCATCCCGCTGGAGCGACCGTTAGATGAACTCCCTTCTCCAACGGAACGCAGATTACAACTAAGCCCACTGTCTTTTCCAAATTTTGCTTCGATTACACGCACCAAACCATCCAACTTAGCAAAGTTTATGTTCTAAACGAGTGCAAGTTACACCCTACACTCCGCCGAAACCTCAGTGTGCACCAATAACCGCCTACTCGTTTGAGTGACTTCCTTGGTTCTCTGGCGATTTTCATGCAACTATTTCTCCTAAATTCCTTCTTAGCTGCGGTAGGCTAGTGTTCAAGCAGGTGTTCATGCTCACCGCTGGCTGGGCTCGAGCAAATCCAAACAAAACCATCTTAACAAACTCTAAGCACTCACCAACGCCGTCTAACGGCTCTAAGCTCAGGGGTGCTCACTTCTGCGTACATATCATTTAACTGAGTTCCATACTTGATTTGACCACCCGTGTGAGCATCCCGCTGGAGCGGGCGGTTAGGCAAACCCTTCCCTGACACGAAACGTAGATTACTACTAAGCCTTTTACTATTCCCTAGCTTTGTTCCGATTACACGCAACAAATGTTCCCTCCATAGCTCGAGCTCCGTAACAAACTGATTCATTCTCTAACTCCTCCTAGACCTGTCAGTATACACCAATAACCGCCTACTCGTTTAAGGTACCTTTTTGATTCTCTGACGGTTTTCATGCAACAACTTCTCCTAAATTCCTTTTTAGCTGGGGTAGGCTAGCGTCCAAGCAGGTGTTCATGCTCACCACTGACTCAACTCGAGCAACCAAGCACAAACCATCTCGCAAAACTCGAGCACTAATTAACGGGTCTAACGGCATAAAGCTCAGGTGTGCACACTTTTAGTTACATTACCCTGAACTAAATTCAAGATTAATTGCGCCCCACGTGTGTGCATCACACTGAAGCGCCTAGTTAGACTAGAAAAAGCACGCACCACAAACGAATAAGAACGACTAAGCGCTTTGTGCATTTGAGGCATTAAAATCCATTCCTTGACCAAGATTCTCTAGATCGTATAGCTTAACCACCGTTCCAGACTTGGCTTGTAAAATGCCATTGAATAATGTTTCTAGACTTACCTTATGATGAAAGCGAACTAAACTATACCGCTGAGTAATTAGCTGCTCTCGCTCTTTTTCTTGCTTGGGGTCGTAATAGCGATGGCAATAACCATTGCACTCTAGTACCAGCATTAATTCTCCAACAAAGAAATCAACTTTGTATTTGCCAATAGGGTAATTGTAGTGTAGATCAAAACCTTTGAAAACTTGGGATAGGACTTCTCGCCATTGGACTTCAGTTGAGGTATCAGGTTTCATAAAACTGCCTATTTGACCAAACATCTTTTTCTTGAGTTCTATGCCAACAACGCTGTCCATTCCCAAAGCAATTTTGGGCACATCATCCAAATTATAACCATTCATACGAGATGCCTTACCACCTACAGAACGAATAGTTTCCAAGTCTAGTTTAATAGGTTTTATATCATCTTTGTGTTTTCTAAGGTAGCTGTTGAGGGTGCTTTCTGGAATATCGAGGAATTTAACAATATCTTTCTTAGTAGCAATTTTATCATTGACAGAACAAGTAAAGCCAACTTCTTGAATTAGTTTGACTGCATCTATGTAGTTCTTTTGAGCAGTTTGCTGAATGTTAACGGATAATCCACAAGCTTCTTTTATTGCAACATCAAGAGCTGTTTTTACAAGAGATACAGCAAGAGATACAGCTCTTTTTCCAATATGGATTTGATTTTTACGTAGGCCATCATTTATAAATGCTGATGCATAAGCATGTATCAAAACTTGTATTGCTTCAGTCGTATAAACTTCGATTTCTCGACCATAATAAGGACTGTTTCGAGTGTCTACTATAACTAAGTTTCCCCCCATGCTCCAACTCTGTCCAACAAAGTTTTTTAGGGTTTTTGGTGGTAAGTTTCCCCCCATGGCCTGCAATGTTTTGTGATCCATACCTAGCAAATTTGCTGTACCCCTTCCACTCAAAACTGCTGTATTATCATTCAAAACATAGCCATCACAAATAACTCCAGGGACCAATTCAATTTGCCCATAATAAATTGCTTTTTGCTCAGTCATAATTCACCTTTCCTGTTAGGTTTTTCTGGTTTATTAAAGTGAGGCAGACCAGCCAGAATATCTGGTTTTTCGGGCGCTACCCTAGCCTCACATCATTATACATCATTCCAGACAAAAGCACGGATTCAAATCAAAGGTTCTGAGCATAACCTTACCAACCCACAGACTTCTTTATCACTTCCGTTAGTATATTAGTAGCTATATCGACTCCCCATTTACCCATCTGCTTCAGTGCTCGCTTAACCTTGCTAGGGTTTTTCTCTCTAGCTCCTTCAATAGCCTCTTCTGCATGTTTTAAGTCTTGGCACTGTTCTTCTGTACCTTGACCATAGGGTATTTGCTTACGCATTGCATCACGTAACTCAGTTAGTTCTTGACCGAGCTGAGGATAGAGTATTAATTGTTCTATAGTGATGTTAGAATTTCTTTGGTCAAGGTGGGTCGGGCCATGAAAATGCTGATGAAGTTCACGCTGCTCATAACTAGCAATGCTACTAAGCCATTCTGAAACGTTAATTTTAGTGTCAGTCTCAAGATCATAGTATTCTTTTTTGCCCATTTCTTCTAATTTAAGCAAATTGGCGTAGCTAAAAGTCTTATTAGGGTTAGTTGGTGAGGATGCCATCGGAGTAACCTTGATGCCAGCAAAACTACTGTGAATATGTTCTAGGTTATGGTTAATAAGACTAAACATTTCACGGCGTCTTGGTTTGTTACCTATTACCCATACAAAAAGTTTGTTGGCTTGTTTATCCGCTTTGACTAGGGCTTTTGTTTGTTGCTCAGAATTACTAAGCACCACGCCACTATTCCAACGCAAATTACCATCTATCAATTCATGAAGTCGAACCATCAAACGCAGAATTACGCTACTTGGCAATATGTCATAGTGGTATTGAAAAGCCAGAGCATCTTTTTGATAGTCCTCTAGGCCATTAGGTGCATTGTCTGGTAGCAAACTGGGAATGAGCACCTTATCTTGTTGAAGGTCAAAGCACAGCTCAAATTTACGCATTATGTCAATGATGAAAGACCATTTGTTAGGAGGGTAGTCTTTAGGATTAGCTTGTTTACTTTGGACAAAGACTTCTTCTAGCTGCTTTATGTGAAGTTCACCTTTTTGTTGAGCAACAAGAGTAGAAAAAATGACGGCGTAGATGGCTTTAGTAACCCATTGTGGATTACGAATACTGGTATCACCTAAACGCAAATCATCACTGAAGTTTAGTATTACCCCCAAATCATGTAGGAATCTAATTAAGGTGCGTTGCTCAGTATATTCAGTAATTCCCTTTACTTCACAGATTTTTTGATACTCACTAAAGCTGATAAAGTCATTTTGACTTTCCTCTAAAGCAATCTTCACTTTTAGCCAAGGGGTAGGGATTTTATCAAAGACATGGGGCATATTGGCAACAGCTTTTTTTATGGCAGTTTCAAGTTCAGCAATACCTTCACCAGTGGCACAGGAGGTGCGGTGAAAGCCTTTGATATTATATTCTTCAGCTAGCTGATTTTCATCTAAGTGGAATAAGGGACTTTCTTCGCTTTTGTTTAACACTAACAAAATAGGAGAGTCAGGGGCAAAACTGGTGATTAGTTTAAGCCAATAGACAAGGCGGTTTTGGATTTCACTTTGCCTGACATTAAGTACTAACACGTAGAGAGTGCGTTCGGTGAAGAAGAATTGGTGGGTGGCATGTTTTAGTTCTTGACCACCAAAGTCCCAGATGTTGGCTTTTACATTGCTGCCGTTAATTTGTAGTTGCCAAGGCTCTATAACTATACCTTCTGTAGTAGTTTCACCTTCGTTAAAGGTGTTGTACTTTAAGCGCTTTACTAAGGAGGTTTTTCCAGTGGTGGCTTCACCTGCTATTACTAGTTTGGTTTCGTTTAGGGGTTGGGTTAGGGGTTCTGGTGATAGGGGTTTTGTAAAGGTTTCTGGTGGGGTGATGGGTTGCTTAGGTTTCGTAGAAGTTTTTTGTGTGGGAATAGGTTTCGTGGTTTTTTGGGTAGTGGGATAAAGGCGTTTCAAGTAATCAAGGATAGGTGCTACTTCATATCTATTAGAACTTTTTATGATTTCAGGTGGGATGTTTTCTATAGAGCTTTTTTCAAGGTCTAATTCTTTCAAATTGGTGAGTTGGCTCATTTCAGGTGGTAGGTGCTTGATTCGATTATTAACAAGGTGTAACTTTTGTAGGTTAGAGATTTGACCTATTTCTGGTGGGAGGTGCTCTAACTGATTATTATCAAGGTGTAACTCTTGTAAGTTAGAGATTTGGCCTATTTCTGATGGGAGGTACTCTAACTGATTATCATCAAGGTATAACTCTTGTAGGTTAGAAATTTGACCTATTTCTGGTGGGAGGTACTTGAGTTTGTTATTGCTGAAGGCTAGCAATGTTAGGTTGGTGAGTTGACCTATTTCGGGTGAGAGGTGCTCGAGCTGGCCATAAAGGCTTTCTAGCAAAGTGAGGCTAGTGAGTTGGTATATTTCTGGTGGGAGGTGGCCTAACTGGTAACCGCTAAAGCTTAGTTTTTTCAGATTAGTAAGTTGACCTATCTCATGTGGGAGGTGCTTGAGCTGGTTATCACTAAGTCTTAGTATTTCCAGATTAGTAAGTTGACCCATTTCTGGTGGGAGGTGTTCTAACTTATTATTACGTATTTCTAGTGATGTGAGGTTAGTAAGTTGACCTATTTCTGGTGGGAGATGTTCTAACTTATTATTACGTATTTCTAGTGATGTGAGGTTAGTAAGTTGACCTATTTCTGGTGGGAGGTGATCTAGCTTGTTATTGCTGAGGTTTAGTGATGTGAGGTTAGTAAGTTGACCTATTTCTGGTGGGAGGTGATCTAGCTTGTTATTGCTGAGGTTTAGTGATGTGAGGTTAGTAAGTTGACCTATTTCTGGTAGGAGATTCTCAAGCGTATTATTTTGAATTTCTAGTGATGTGAGGTTAGTAAGTTGACCTATTTCTGGTGGGAAGTGCTTTAACTTGTTATAGTCGAGGTCTAATTCTTTCAAATTAGTGAGTTGGCCTATTTCTGGTGGAAGTTGCTCAAGGTCATTTCCGTGAAGGTTTAACAATTGCAGATTAGAAAGTTGGCCTATTTCAGGTGGGAGGCTCTTGAACTTGTTACCACCAATATATGATCTTTTTAGGTTAGTGAGTTGGCCTATTTCAGGTGGGAGGTGCTCGAGTTTATTATTAGCAAAGGATAACTCTTCTAGATAATGAAGGGTAAATACCCTAGTGGGTAACTCTTTTAAATAACGATCGGACAAATTCAAAATGTATATGTCCCGTTTAATTCTCATTATCCGTGCAATTCTCATTATAATGAGTTCTAGATAATCGAAAAAGTTCATATCTTAACCTTTACTTAGCCTTGAGAGTTTAGATCCTAGTTTCCTAACTAACATTTGACATAATCATAGTGCGTTTTACTCTATATGTTTCTCCAAATTGCTTGGTCTAACCGGCACAGAGCTCAGGGGCGCACAATTCAAGTTGCAATCTCCTAAAACTCATTTTACACTTAAAGTCAGCCCTCGCTTGTGCGTCCCGTTGTAGCGATAGTTAGAGTTTGCAGCAAAGTCTTTACAAAACACAATTACCATTAACTGATGCTCCTGAAAAGTTTTAGTCAATTTCGATAAGACCCATATCTGAATCTTCAAAGAACTTATTGAGATTGTAAATGTTACTGCGAATAATGTTTTCTACTTCTTTAACCTTACAATTCCCTATACGCAACCAAATAACCTTGGGAGGATGTCCTAGCAGTATATTTAAATCACTGTAGTCCGAATCCTTCGTTATGATTGTGTAATTGCCTTTCTTTGCAAAACTCCAGATGTCAGTATCATCAGATTCATCTAGGCCTTCTAACATTACATGAGTTGAGTTCGGGAAAACGTCGTTGAGTCTTTTGACTAGCTTGTGGGATAAGTTATTATCAAGTAACAATTTCATGCGCTTACAACTGTGACTTTGTGTTCACGGTCAGCTGCATAGGCTAAACAAGCAAGTATATCCTCTCTAGTTATTTTAGGGAAGTCATCTATTATTTCCTCAAAGGTCATCCCATCAGCTAGCATATTTAAAATATCATATACTGTAATTCTTAGTTTTCTTATACAAGGTTTTCCAGACCTTTTTCCTGGTTCAATAGTGATTAACTCTTTATAATTAACCATTGCAATAATCCTTACCTCATTTTAACAAGTTGTTGTTCCTTGTAATACTTAATCATAACAATCTTGTGCCCAATTCCTGTGCCAAGCGAATAAGATAGCCGTCAGGATCCATAACAAGAAACTGTTTAACTTCAACCAATTGATTTTTTATCCGATATTCTTTGTGGTGTAAATCTAGTTTAATGGGGTACTTTGCCTTTCTAAGTTTTAAATAAGCAGGCTCGATATCGGAAATAGTGAGCTCAAAATTGATACCTCGACCTAAAGGATATTCAAACTTACCTGTACGCCAATGTCCTTGTTGAAACTCCTTTTTAGAAGATTCTCTTTTTGACTTAAACTCTTCAAGCATTAATTTACCATTATCAAGACTAATCGTAGCGAAGCCATCTTCAGATCGTTGGTAGCTTATTTCAAATCCTAGCAAATTAACATAAAATTGCAAACTTTGATTGAGGTTGGTTACATAGAGTTCTGGAATTAAAGTCATTGAAGGTTAGTTTGGTCAGATGCTCTAACGGCTCTAAGCTCAGGGGTGCTCACTTCTGGATGCATCCCCTGCAACTGGATTATAGACTTAACTTGGCCACTCGTGTGAGCATCCCGCTGCAGCGAGAGTTAGGCCAAACGTTTGACAAGTAGTTCCTGTAGTAGTTCATGCTTTAATTTATCTCGAGCTCCCACCAAACTCTTAGAATTCTACCTCAAGAGCTTAACAGCTAAACTTGATGTGTTTGCTAGGCAGCTATTTCAGTCTCTTACCTTTGCAGCTCAATTTTCGAAGTTCAACCAGTGGAACCTCTTGCCAATCCTTTGTATCCCATTGGTCTGAATTGCTGTAAAGCGATGGATTAATTGACCCGTCATATACGAAATGAGTTTGTAGTCGTTCTAGTTCTTCGAGTTTCAAATTGTACTTTACCTGATTTGTTTCAGCCTCGAATATTAACACTCTATAACAAGGAGGCTCAACTCGCAGTCGATTAAACATACCGTAAAGCCACTCTGATCCTAAGTGAGGTGCTATTACACGTACTAAGGAACCAACGGACGGCGTATTCAAATTAGTTGAATTGGCAAATGATGTTATGAGCCAACTAAGTAATAGGATGAGGGAAAAAACTTTTCGAATAAGCATATGATCCTTAGTGATGACAATCTAACAGCATAAAGCTCAGGTTTAGTTATACTCTCCTGAACTCAATTCAAAGTTAATTGCGCCCCACGTGTGTGCGTCACACTGAAGCGCCAAGTTAGGTTTGATACAGAAAGAGCTTTGCACAACACCATTACCAGTGATACACATCTTGGGAGGGTGCAAAGGGTGGGACATTTGGTTAAATCTGTTTCCTTCCTTTCGAAATTAGCTGTTTAACAGCTGTACAAATAGCTTCTTGTCACAGTGGAGCGCAGTTTAGGTCAAATGTTTGATAAATAGTTCCTGTAGTGGTTCACTTTGTTAAGTATATCTCTTTTGTTTACTTTTCCCTATTGACAAGAAGGAGTCTCATGTGTCTTATTTACCTTCTTCCCTGTGGGCATCAGGATAATGATCTGCTATCAGGTTTAGAACAACATTGTGTTCAAGTAGTGCTTTGAGTCCCGCTAGCACTAGCGTAAACCCTCCCATTGAATCAATGGCTTTTGTTACCACTTCATCTTCACTTCCGCTGAACCCCCAACTAGAAATACTAACGAGAGTTTTGTTATCTGTGTAAGGAGTAAACAGCCACTCCACGGGACAAGGTGGCTCATCCCATTCAATTAGTAATCGCCTGTTAGGCTCAACTTCTTTCACATTTACCTGTGCAGAAACATTGTACATTTCCCAGTCCCAACGAATCATCTTACCTAACTCTAATCTACCACTGCTTTTAGTGAACCAGAATCTTGTTGTAATAGCAGGATTCACAAAAGCTTCAAACACCTCAGCAACTGGCTTACGAATTAGCATTTGCGTTTTTGTAACAGGCTTATTCTGAAGTGCCATATTGTATCTCCTTGATATATAGCATAGTTACGTATTCTATCCCCTAACGATTTTGAGCTCACCAGTTTTCTGTAAGCACTGGGCTATGTATAACACAGGAATTTGAAGCCGAAAATTCGGTGCAGCGAATTGTTATCCTCTCCTCTTTTTGAGGTAGCCGTAAATGGCTGCCCCCGGAAGATTACCTAAGAAAGCGAAAACCGCAAAAACTATCCCGTTGAGTATCGTACCTACCATACAATGAGCTGTCGAATTTTCTCCATCTCCATTTTCTAGTCCTATACAAAGCGAGGTGAAATTCATCATAGCTAGGCAAGCCCAAGTCACACCATATGCAAACATCGCTGTTAGCACTATTTGGAGAGCTGGAGAGTCTAACTTTGTGATTCTTTGCCACAAAGGATGCATGAAGAATCCTGCCAACGGACTGAAAAAAAGAAAAGCGACACCTGCATATCGATAGGGTAGAAAATATTCGTATTCACCGATTGTAGATGCAACCATAATTCCTGCAGCAGGAAACGCCCCGACCATCAACACCACGGCAAATATAATCCGGTCAAACATAATGGAGGATAACGGCTTTAAGCTCAGGGGCGCTCACTTCTACGTACTTCCCATTTAACTGAGCTACAGACTTAATTCGCCCACTCGTGTGAGCGTCCCGCTGAAGCGGGCGGTTAGACAAACCCTTCCCTAACACGAGATGAAGATTACTACTAAGCCTTTCGCTATCCCCAAACTTTGCTCCGATTACACGCAACAAATGTTCCCTACATAGCTCGAGCTCCGTAACAAACTGATTCATTCACTAACTCCGCCTAGACCTGTCAGTATACCCCAATGACCGCCTACTCGTTTGAGTAGCCCTACTTGTTTCTCTGACGATCTTCATGCAACAACCACTCCTAAATTCTTTCTTCGCTGTGGTAGGCCAGCGTTCAAGCAGGTGTTCATGCTGACTGCTGGCTCAACTCGAGCAACCAAGCACAAACCATTTCGCAAAACTCGAGCACTGACGAACAGGTCTAACCTTACTAAGCTCAGGGGTGCTCACTCCTACGTACACCCAATTTAACTGAGCTCTAGACTTGATTTGAGCCCTCGTGTGAGCATCCCGCTGCAGCGGTAGTTCGGCCATTCCTTTTCCAACACTAACTCGGATTACAACTAAACCTGTTGCTATTCCCTAGCTTTGCTCCTAGGACATGCAACAAAGGTTCCTTATATAGTTCAGAGTCCGTACCAAACTGATTCACTCTTTAACTCCGTCTAGACTTGTCAGTGTGCACCAATAACCGCCTGCTTGATTGAGTGGACTTTTTGATTCTCCGATGATATTCATGCAACAACTATTCCTAAGTTTCTTCTTCGCTGGGGTCGGCTAGCGTCCAAGCAGGTCTTAATGCTCACTACTGATTCGACTTGAGCAATCAACCACAAACACTTTAACAAAGTCTGAGCACTAATTAACAGGCCTAACTAGTATTGAACGCCTAAATAGGAATCTAATTCTATACACTTCACTACTTTCATATTCGATAAACTCCCGTACCACATTCACATACCTAAAATGAATAATTCTATACCTGAATTGATTATTACAACAAAAACAACTCTAAGTCAAATTTAATGGACCAATTTTGGAAATAAACCAAATATATACCCTAAATTAGGGATAATAAATCTATTATTAGGACTTTACTGTCTTTTAATTTGTTTAATAGGACAATATAAACATTAAGTTTAATATTTTACCATTTTAGGTGTATAATACTTTAAATTTAATTAGGCTTACTGCTTAATATACAGATCCAGAAGTAAGAATCATTACCTTAATTATTATTACTTATGAGCAATTACGTCTAATATTGAAAATGGAAACAAAAATGTCAAAACCAAAGCTTTTAGATCAAGTTAGGACAAAGATTCGTTATAAGCCATACAGCATTCGTACTGAGCAGGCATATCTCTATTGGATTAAACGCTATATTTTCTTTCATGGTAAACGTCACCCGCAAGAAATGGGTGCAGCAGAAATTGAAGTTTTCCTGTCACATCTAGCAACCGAAAGAAACGTAGCTGCCTCTACTCAAAATCAAGCACTCAACGCCTTACTTTTTTTATACAAAGAAGTCCTACAAATACAAATGCCTTGGATAGATAATATTAAACCTGCCAAGCAACCTTCACGATTGCCAGTAGTATTTACTGTTCACGAAGTACAGAGGACATTAACATTGCTAGATGGTGAAAAAAGGGTAATGGCAGGATTATTATACGGTTCAGGATTACGCTTGATGGAGTGCTTGCGTTTACGCATTAAGGATATAGATTTTGAGTATAAGCAAATTACTGTTCGTGATGGTAAAGGACAAAAGGATAGGCTTACTATGTTACCTAAGAAGTTAATAGAACAACTACACCAACAAACTGAGAAAGCAAGCATTTTGCACAAACAAGATTTAGCAAATGGTTTTGGAGAAGTGTACTTACCTAATGCTCTGGAACGCAAATATCCTAATGCAAATAAAGAGTTTCGTTGGCAATACATCTTTCCTGCAGATAGGATTTCTACTGATCCCCGCTCTGGGAAACAAAGACGACATCATTGGAGTGAACAGGTTTTACAACGAGCTGTCAAAAAGGCTATTCAAAAAGCAGGAATCAATAAACAAGGGAGCTGCCATACTCTCAGACATTCTTTTGCAACTCATTTGCTAGAATCTGGTTATGACATTCGTACTATTCAGGAGCTACTAGGACACAAAAGTGTTGAAACAACTATGGTTTATATACATGTACTAAATAAAGGTGGAAGAGCAGTTTCTAGTCCTTTAGACAACCTTTAGCCCCCACAACTAATTCCACATTTGATTTAACCACCCGTGTGAGCATACTGCTGCAGCGACAGTGTTGTATTGTGGTTGTATATTAATCAAAAGCAAAAGCCAAAAATAGTTACCTAAACCACTTTTCACTATTCCTATAGAGTTTTTTATTGGTGGCTAGAGGCGGAATCGAACCGCCGACACTGCGATTTTCAGTCGCATGCTCTACCGACTGAGCTATCTAGCCCTATTTTGCTGACTAAACTTATAGATTAGTTTAGCGGTTCTAAACCTAAACAGCAAGCGAAATGATACCCGAGTTTAGGAGCATTGTCAATGGGTGATAGTATTGTGGGTATTGTTGCAAACAATAATGCTGGTTAATACCTCATAAAATACCTAAGTATGAAAACAACATTTACTTGCTTCATCTTTAGTTTCCTTTGCTTTATGATACTTAGTATAGGGCATAATCAAAACTTTCAATCAGAAGTAGAGATAATAAGTCTTACTGCTAATGAAGCAGCAAACCTAATAGCTACTGGTCAACTTAGTAGCGAAACCTTGACTGCAGAGCTTTTAGAGCAGGTAGAGCAAAATACTCACCTTAATATTTTTATAACTGTCAATAAACCCAGTGTGCTCTTAGCAGCTCGAGCTGCTGATGAAGCCGTTCAAACTGGTAAAGCTTTAGGCCCTTTGCATGGTGTACCTATCGTTATAAAAAACAACATTGCCGTTGCAGGTTTGCCGAATACTATCGGCTTACCTGCACTGTTGAAACATGTACCAAACGAAGATGCTGCTGTAATTAGAGTTTTACTAGATGCTGGAGCAATTATTCTTGGTACTACTAATATGTACGAGCTTGGCCTAGGAATAGCTAGTGATAACAGTGCTTTTGGCACAGTAACTAATCCTTATAATCCCATTACCCTAGCTGGTGATGGTAGCTCTGCAGCTATAGCTGCTCGTATGGCACCTATAGGTCTTGGAACCGATGGCAATGGCTCTTTAAGAATTTCTGCAAGTTTAAATGGTGTAGTAGGATTTCGCCCTACTGTGGGTAGCTATCCTTTAGCAGGTGTGGTTATAAATTCTAACACACGAGATACAGTAGGAATTGTTGCTCGTTCAGTAAATGACATTGTGCTACTTGATGGAGTAATACGTGGTGAAAATGAGGCGCTCGAGCCTGCAAACTTAGAAGGTTTACGCATAGGTATAGCCCAGAAACTTTTTTATGACAACTTAGATAAAGATACAGAAAGACTAACTGCTCCTGCGCTAACCAAAATTATTGAGGCAGGAGTAGAGATAATCGAGGCTGATATTGAAAACATTAGTGCTCTAAACGAAGCTATAAGACCTTTAGCAAAGTATGAAGCTTTAGAGCTGTTTTCTGATTACTTAACCAAAGCTACTCCTCAAATGAAGGTAGATGAGGCTTTGATCCAGCTGATGCCATCTACTCTAACAATAGAGGGAAATGTTAATAAAGAGACTTATGAAGAAATAATTGATAAGCACCGCCCTGCCTTACAGAAGGCTTACAAGGAGTACTTTGAAGAAATTGAAGCAGAGGCTATTATTTTCCCCACCACTCCTTTGCCCGCAAGATTAATAAAAGATGGCCTTGAAACGGTTGAGCTAAATCGCAGGCAAGTACCTACTTTTATAGTCTATACTCAAAATACTGAACCAGCTAGCAATGCAGGCCTTCCAGCTCTTACCCTGCCCATAGGGTTAACTCCTGAGGGTTTACCTGTAGGCATAGAAATTGATGGTCCTCAAGGAAGTGATAAACGCCTCTTGCAAATAGGTTTAGCTTTAGAAAAAGTTCTAGGTGAATTGCCGGCTCCTAACCTACCCTAATCCGTATTTTACCCCGATTATTCCTTACACGGTAGATTTTTAAATATGCAACTGGTACACTATAATTTGCATGGAAGTGTAGGAGATAAGGAGAATGACACCTTTAAGAGCATATTATTTCCCTCATCTCCTCATCAAAACCATTTTACCCTAAAAGCCTGAGCCTGTTCATTCCCACTCTATAGTGCCTGGTGGTTTACTAGTTATGTCAAAAACCACCCTATTTACTTCAGGCACATTATTAATAATGCGGTTAGAAACAGTAGCAAGGAATTTGTGGGGTAGATGTGTCCAGTCAGCGGTCATTCCGTCTACACTAGAAACAGCTCTTAAAGCAACAGTATTTTTGTAAGTGCGCTCATCTCCCATTACTCCTACAGTTTGCAAAGGAGTAAGTACTGCCAGTGCTTGCCAAGTCTCTTGGTAGAGATTGTATTCATGCAGTGCATCAATAAAGATTTTATCTACTTGACGCAGTATGCTTAAGCGCTCTGCAGTAACCTCACCAAGGCAACGAATAGCTAAACCAGGACCAGGGAATGGATGCCTTAGGCGTAATCTGTCGGGCAAGTCTAAGGTTTTAGCAATTTCACGCACTTCGTCTTTTAGTAGGGTACGAAAGGGTTCTAATAGCTCAAAGCCTAGTTCAGCAGGCAATCCCCCTACATTATGATGACTTTTAATATTGGCTGCCCCATGTCCACCAGCAGATTCAATAACATCAGGATAAAGGGTGCCTTGAGCTAAAAATTTTATTTCCCCATGTTTTTCAGCGAGTTTCTTGGCTTCTGCTTTAAAAACACTAATAAACTCATGACCAATAATTTTACGTTTTTCTTCAGGGTCTATAATGCCTTTTAAAGCCATCAAAAATTTCTCTGCAGCAGTGATTACTTTTAAGGTAATGCCAAGCTGCTTTAAAGTTTCTATTACTTTTTCTGCTTCTCCAACTCTTAGTAAGCCGTGGTCAACAAAAACTGCTGAGAGTTGAGGGCCTATGGCTTTGTGAAGTAAAAGTCCTAAAGTGCTCGAGTCAACTCCACCAGAAATAGCCAAGAGTACATTTTCACTGCCAACTTTCCTCCGTACCTCAGTTATAAGCTTCTCAGTTATGTTATCTGCTTGCCAATCTTGAGCTATACCCGTTCGTTCAATGAAATTCGCTAGTAGCTTAGTGCCTTGTGGAGTATGTTGCACTTCTGGATGAAACTGCAAACCATAAAATCCTTTATTTTCATTTTGGATACCAGCTATAAGGGCATTATCTGTAGTAGCAATTACTCCAAAGCCAGCAGGTAAGCACTTAACTATATCGCCATGCGACATCCAAGCAACAAATTCACCAATTACGCCACTGAACAAACTGCCCTGATAGTGACTAAGTACAGTTTTACCATACTCGTGTGTAGTCCCTGCTATCACTTCACCTTTGAGTTCTTGAGCCAATAGTTGCATCCCATAGCAGATAGCTAATATAGGCAAATCTGCTGTTAGCAAACCTTGGGGCAGCCTTGGAGAATTTTCATCATAAACACTACCTGGCCCTCCTGAAAGGACTATGCCCTTAGGTTTTTGTGACAAAATTTCAGCTAAGTTTGCTGAAGCAGGCAGGATAACAGCATAAACCTTAAGCTCTCTTAATTTTCGAATGATAAGCCTAGTATATTGTGAACCATAATCAAGAACAACTATGCTACTCATTGGAATTCAAAAACTAGGCCAGTTTGGAAGCTATTAAGTGGTACTGTGGTTGCTACTATGTTAGAAAGATGCTCATCAAAGCGTGCCTGCAATTGCCATTTGCCCTCTTTATCTAAAAAAATAGGTTGACCAGAACTAGTTAATGTACCTAAAATACTACCTGATGTATAGCTCGAGCCTTCAGGGCTAGATATAACTATTAATTCAACTAAACGCAAGTCTGCTGGGAATTCTGGGTAAATGATGTAGCGCACCCCTGGTGTGGGACTTACTGATATAGGTAAAGGGAGGGAGTTTTGCTCCTCTGAAAAGAAAAAGTATAGAGTAATGGCAGTAGCAGCAAGCACACCTATAATAAGCAAAGCTATGCTCAGAGGAATGTTCCCTTTACCTTTGGACTCTTCCTTGGTCTCATAAATTCCTGAAATTGCTGTCATTTGCAAATTACCACTACTATCTTCTTCAAAATCGATTTCATCAACTTTTTGTGTTTTTATATTTGCCGAAAGTGCCCTTATTGATTTTGCCTCATGCTGTTTTTCTTCAAGTAAAGCCTCTATCCAACTTTTTTTGCTATCTACAGTCATTCTATTTTCAGATAAGCTACTTAAGCTTTCAGAGGAAGCTTCTTTTGAATCCTGCCCTTTCCTGATCAACTCTTTACTTGACTCACTCTCAGCTGCAGATTTTGACTTTAAGATTTTAGTACTTGAAGGTGGTGCCTTAGTTAAATCCTCAGCTTCAAGCAACAAACTATTACCTTCGATATCTTCAGCTTCTTTTTCTTTAGATGAAATTGCTGTGCTTGCAGTGTTTACATTATTGCCATTATAGCTTTGAGGCGTAGAATCAGTAATATCCTTACTATTTTCTTGCTTTTTAGAGTCATCTTCATAAAAATTTGGTATTAAAGGAGGCTTTGTTTTGAAGCTTAAGTCAGAGTTTTTTTTCTCTTTTAGTGAAGATTTTTTGTTTTCTTGAGCAAAACTATCATCAAAATTAGGGTCATTAGAAAGATAGAAATAAGCACTACTTAATTTTTCAAGAAGCGCTTGAGCACTAGGACGCACATTAGAAGTCTCAGCTAAGCAAAGGTTAATAACAGACTCTACTGGTTTAGGAAAAGTATTTCCTACTATTTCCTTTATAGAAATTGCCCAAGCATAGATGTCATCTTTCAAGCTCTGCTCATTTGGATAGTAAGAGTTTATGGTTTTTCCCCAACGTACTCCATAGCCTTCAATATAAAATTGCACTCCATCAGATAAGAAACGCTTTGGGCATATCCCACCATGAACAATATTTAATAAAGCAGCATCACTAAGGGCTTGAGCAGTATCTAATAAAAATGCTTCTGTCTGCCTTACAGCAATGTAAGATTCTACAATTTTGCAGTTATCTAAATCACTAGTAAAGACCCAAGCTTGATTATCCTGAGCATAAGAAGCCAAGATATCAGGTATATGTGGAGAACTGAGAAGCTCAGCATCATCAATGGCATTTCCTGAAAATTCGTAGCAGCGAACAGGTAAACCAGTAAGTGGGTCAAGACCCTTATAGATCTTTACGCCTGCTTCTTCACTTAAAAGGTTTCCTATTTGATAGCGTGATTGTTGTCTCATAGCACTCACATCAGTTAAAATCTTTTATTTTGGTAGCTTACCTTAGTTTTTTGCCACCAGACATTTATGGGAAACAATCCTCATAAACATTTTGGTCATATCTGTTCTAGATGCAATTTTTTACTATCTAACAACTAAGCTGAGTGAAGTGGCAAATAAATCAAAAAGGCTACTTATTTCACAAGTTTAACATGTTTTTACCACACAGATCACAAGGTGAAAAATTTTATTCATGGGATTTTATGTTAACGGGGAGATTGAGGGGTCTTTGGAGAATAGTGGCAAGTGTCCCAGTGCTATAACATCTTTACGCTTATCGCCTTCGGTTAAAACAGCTAAAGTAGCTACTACTTTTCCACCTACTTGGGTAAGCAGTTCAGAAAGCCCTTTTAAGGTGCCCCCAGTACTTACTACATCATCAACAATGGCAATATTTTTTCCTTTTAAGCGTTCAATGTCTGCACCATCAATAACTAAGTCTTGTGGGTTACCAGTAGTAATAGAAATAACGGTTTTCTTTATAGCACCAACCATATAGGGTTTTTGTGTTTTGCGCGCTACTACATAAGGAATTTTTGCTTTTACACTCATAGCATGGGCTAAAGGAATAGCTTTGGCTTCAGGTGTAATTATAATATCGATATTGTCATCTAATTTTTTAACTAGCTCTTTGGCAGCTTCTTCAGTAAGTTCAGGATCCCCTAACAAGTTGAGAAGGGCAATAGAAACTTTTCCAACATTGATGATGGGGAGTGCACGTTTTACATTGCCAATTTTAATGACATGTGTTTGCATAGTTCTTTCCTCAGATTTATAATACTACATAATTTTATATTCTGGTAAAGGCCCAACTGATAACTTGGTTTTACTATCTTACTAAATTACCATAAATGATTTCACACATTATCTTCATAGTACCTAGATTCATAGAAAGTTTTATACATGAGTTTAGTATTACAAGGCGAGGTCTTCCTTAATAAGGTTTTTTATCTTTCACTAAGAAGTTTAGCTCGAGTAAAACCTAAAGGTAAATTATGAAATTCCTCCTATATATACTTGGCTTTGGACTTTTATTTATAGTTGTCCTAATGGTTTGGTTTTTAGTTTATGCCCTCATTCTACAAGAACCTATCTGGGGGTTTTTAAATAGTGCTATTGTGGCTTTGGCTTTGGCCTTACCCCTTTTACATTTTGGTTCAATTCAACATGACCCTAAAAGACGTGAGGCACTTGCAGCTATTTTAGCCTTGTGGTTAGTGATTCCTGTAGTTGGTGCTATACCTTTTTGGATCAGTGGCAATCTAGCACCTTTAAATGCCCTTTTTGAATCTATGAGTGGTTTCACTACCACAGGAGCAACCGTTCTAAAGGATTTTGAAAATTTTCCTAAAACCCTTTTTATGTGGAGAGCCCTAACTCAGTGGATAGGTGGCATAGGCATCATTGTGCTCTTCATAGCTGTTTTCCCACAACTAGCAGTTGCAGGACGACAACTCTTTTTTGCAGAAGCCCCTGGGCCAACTGAAGAGCGTTTAACTCCTCGTCTAAGAAACACCTCTAATGCTATACTAATAGTTTATGTGGGTTTAACTGTTTTGTGTGGTATCTGCTACAAAATAGCAGGTATGCCTCTTTATGATGCTATTGCTCATGCATTTACTACTACGGCAGCAGGTGGCTTTAGCCCTAATGGCCAGAGCTTTGCTGGCTACGGCCCTGCTTTGAGCTGGGTTTGCATTGTCTTTATGTTTTTTGCAGGGGTAAACTTTGCTTTGCAATATAAAGCAATTAATGGTAAGCCAAAAGCATTATTAAGCAATATAGAATTCCGCGCCTATGTAATAATAATTATTTTTGCTAGTGTGATTTTAAGCATAGGGCTTTCAAGCGAATATGGTGGTGTGTTTGAGGCATTAAGGCATGCTATTTTTCAAACACTTTCCATTATAACTGGTGCAGGCTATGCCTCAACAGACTTTGCCCAATGGCCTCAAAAAACAGAGGCCATTCTCTTAATGCTAATGTTTATAAGTGGCAGTGCAGGCAGTGCTGCTGGGGGCATAAAGCTAGTACGCTGGCTTATGCTTACTCAAAATGTACGTCGTGAGACAACTCTCTTTCTACATCCCCATGCAGTTATCCCTATTCGTCTAGGCAAACAAATAATAACTGATAAGATCATGCGTAGTGTTACTGCTTTTGTTATGATTTACATTGGTATTTTTGCTCTAAGTACTGTGGCTTTAACATGGTTTGGAGCAGATTTTGTTACTGCTTTTACTGCCTCTATTGCTTGTCTTGGCAATATTGGTCCTGGCTTAGCTTCTGTAGGACCTATGGAAAGCTATGCTGACCTTTCTGCTATTAGTCGAGGTCTACTTATTTTCAATATGTATGCAGGGCGTCTAGAAATAGTAACGGTTTTTATTATTTTTAGTGGTAGTTTTTGGAGTATTTCAAAGCAATAATTTTAGGTAGTGCCCTTCATGCAATGATGAAGCGATGGTTCTAGCAATGCCAAGATTAAACAGCATATCATTATTTGTATAGGACTACTTGTAAAGGTATCAAGCCGTTATCAATAAATGGACTCAAAGCAGGAGGCCAAACTCCCCACAGTATTGCTAGCACTATTAAAGGAATCGCTACAGCAATTTCTAAGCTGTTCATGTCTTTTAAATCATAATCTTTTTGCATTTGGGTAGTAGGTTCCCCTTGCAATACCCGCTGGATGGCCCAGAGCATCAATGCAGCATTGATTAAGATACCAAAGCAACTTAAAACGGCAAAAACAGTAGTTTTGGGGTTTTGGAAAGCACCTAAAAGAGCTTGGAATTCACCAATAAAACCTGCTAAACCAGGTATGCCTGCTCCACCTAACATAGCTAACCACATCATACCCCCAAGAATAGGCATAGCAGTATATATACCTTTCATAGCAGCTATAGTACGTGTGTGAGTGCGGTGATTTAGCATACCTACCAGCATAAACAGTAAACTTGTAATGACCCCATGTGCTACCATTTGGTACACAGCTCCATGCAAACCAAAAGCAGTCATAGAGGCTATACCCAAGAGCACAAACCCCATATGATTAACAGAAGAATAAGCAATGAGCTTCTTTAGATCAGTTTGTCCCAAAGCCACAAAACCACCATAAAGTAAACTTAATACCGCAAGAGTGGCCAAAAGAGGTTGTAAGGTTTGCATAGCTTCTGGAAAAAAGCTCAAATTAAAGCGAACTAGGCCATAGCCACCTATTTTAAGTAGCACTCCTGCTAAAAGAATAGATCCTGCTGTAGGTGCTTGAGTATGAGCGTGAGGTAACCATGTATGGAAAGGTACGCTGGGTAATTTGATGAGAAAAGCTATGGCAAAGCCAAGGCATAGCATCAGGGCTCTAAAAGTGCCTATGGTTTCAGTATTTTCAACTAAGATGCGGTAGTCAAAGCTAATGGGACCACCTTTGGCAGCTAAAAAAGCAGTTAGTAAAGTACCTAACAGCAAAAAGATAGATCCTACTAGTGAGTAAAGTAGAAACTTTAGTGCAGCGTAACGCCTTTTGTCATAACCCCAAACACCAATTATGAAAAATAAGGGGATGATAGCAAGCTCGAAGGCTATAAAGAAAAGAATAAGGTCAAGGGCAGTAAATACTGTAATAAGCGCAGCTAGCAGAACTAGCAATAGTGTTGAGAAAGCACCTTCTTTATGCTGCTCCACTAGTAAAGCTAGTAAAGTTAACAGGCAGCTTAAAAATATAAAAGGTAAACTTAAGCCATCTAGCCCAACTATGTAATTAATGCCTAAACTAGGGATCCATGAAATCTCTTGTAGGTACTGCCAGCCTTTTGAATTCAGGTCAAAGTTAAGCCACATAGCAAGGCTTAGTAGGGTGTTTAGTATGGCAGCTATCAGTGCCAAGATTTTTACCACTCTTATTTTGAAAAAAAGAGTGGTTACAGCAGTAATTAAGGGAATAACAATGAGTAAGCTGATCATGACTTATTTGCTCGAGCTTAAAGCAAAGGCATTATAAGCTTATTCTTAGTTGCGAGCCAACCTCCTTTAAACTATAAAAGGTCATAATAGTTAGTTCCCTAAAGGCACAGCGCCATCTTTGGTATTTAGTGATGACAGGTGCTACCCTAAAAGCCCCTCAATAATGGACTTGTTCCACTACTGTAGCTGTGGAGTGTCAGAGCCTTGACTCAATAGCTCGAGCATGTGCCTCTAAACCTTCAGCTCGAGCCATATGTACAGCAGCAGGAGCAATGTCAGTTAGAGCTTCTTGGTTTAAACTTACTAAAGGAATAACCTTTTGGAAATCCCTGATATTTAAAGCACTAGAAAATCTTGCCGTGCCACCAGTGGGCATTACATGGCTAGGGCCTGCTATATAATCCCCTAAGGCTTCCATACTGTTTTCTCCTATAAATACTCCACCAGCATGCTTAACTGAAGAGAGAAGTTCCCAAGGATCTTCAACTAACAAGCAAAGGTGTTCAGGAGCATACACATTAGCAACTTCCATCCCCTCTTTTAAATTATCTACCTTGACAACATAGCCACGCTTTTCTAAGGCTTCTTTAGCATGTTTGGCAGTAGTCAAGTCACTAATTTGTTTTTCTACTTCTATAGTTAGTTTATCAACAAGAGTTTGACTAGTGGTAACTAAAATGGGTTGTGCAGCAAGGTGCTCTGCTTGGGCTAATAGATCAGCAACCACATGTCGTACACTGGCTGACTCATCAGCTAAAATCAAGGTCTCTGTAGGACCAGGCAAGGCTTCTATACCTACTTCACCAAAAAGCATTTGTTTAGCTAAAACTACATAAATGTTACCTGGACCGACAATCTTATCTACTTTAGGAATGCTTTCAGTACCATAAGCAAGTGCAGCAATGGCTTGAGCACCGCCTAGGCGGTAGATAGTGTCTATACCTAACATATAAGCTGTGGCTAAAATTTCTGGTGCCACACTGCCATCTTTTTGAGGGGGAGTTGCCACTACCAATTCCTTTACACCTGCTACTTGGGCCGGTACAGCTGTCATAATGAGGGTGCTAAAAAGTGGTGCAGTCCCACCGGGTATATAGCAAGCCAATCTTTCCAAAGGTCTTACTATTTGTCCTAAGAGAGAGCTTTCCTTAGGCTGTAAGAAACCTTCTTTAGGCTGATGTTGATAGAATTCACAGACCCTGCCAATAGACAGGTTAATAGCCTCTCTAAGCTCGTCAGTGATTTCTCGGTAACCTTTTTCTATACTAGTTTTTGGCACCAAAAAACTATCTAGTGATACACTATCAAAGCGTTTGCTGAATGTTTTTAGAGCTACATTACCCTTAGTACGTACTTCATTCAAAATGTCCTCTACTAGAGCACGCAGATCGGAATTATTGTTCATTTGATTTCTTGCTGTAAACAAATTAAGCGCAGTAGCTTTGTCTATACGTTTCATATGTTTATCATATTAGGCGAAGGAATCTAACTAGCGGTGAAAATACTCATCTTTGTAAAGATTTTATGAAAAAAGCTATTCTCACTTTAAGTCTTACACCTGGCCTAGGGGCTCGCAAGATTAAGTTACTTATTGAACATTTTGGTGATGCTCGAAAGGTCTTGACAGCCAGCCCTAAAGAACTTAGCAAAGTTGAGGGCATTGGACCCAAAATTATAAGGGCTCTACAGGAAAGCAGCATTTCAGAAAAAGCCGATAAGGAGCTAGCACTAGCTGAAAAACTAGATGTTAGCATAGTGGCTTTCAGTGACCCTAGTTATCCTGAGTGCCTAAGGCAGATTTATGACCCGCCACCACTACTGTATATCAAAGGAAAATTGCCCCCAACTCTAAACAAAGGCTTTGACAAAGTACGCTCTATAGCTGTGGTGGGCACTCGTAATGCCAGCGATTATGCTCTAAATTTTAGTCGCAATCTAGGAGAAATTTTAGCAAAAGCAGGTGTAGTAGTTGTTTCTGGCTTGGCACTAGGTATTGATGGAGCTGCTCATCTAGGTGCTGTTAAGGTAAAAGGAGGGCAAACTATAGCAGTTTTAGGTTCAGGTGTTGACATTATCTACCCCTATAAACATAAAGGGTTAGCTGAGAAAATAGTTAAGGACTATGGAGCAATTATAAGTGAATATCCTGTCGGCACACCTCCAAATGCCCAGAATTTTCCAGGGCGCAACCGCATAATATGTGGTCTAACCAGAGGTGTGGTAGTGGTAGAAGGCAATAGAAAGTCAGGTGCTATGATTACGGCTAGCTACGCACTAGAAGAAGGACGAACGGTATTTGCTGTTCCCGGCCGTGCTGGAGATAACCGTGCTGCAGGAGTATTGGATTTACTTAAGCAAGGTGCTGTTTTAGTAGACAGCGCTCAAGATGTTTTAGATGAGTTTGGCTGGAGTCAGACTGTAGAGGTTACTAACTCACCTTTAGAAGAATTGCCAGAGCCTCTTAAAAGTATTGCCTTGATAGTTCAAAACAAAGAATCACTCTTACTAGATGATATTGTAAGTGCTACAGGGAAAGAGGTGGGTGAAATTCTACCTGCTTTGACTTTGCTCGAGCTAAAAGGCATCATAAAAAGACTACCCAGTGGACGCTATATATCTTTAGTTTAATTTTGCAGTGCAATGTTGCAGTTTACCTAATAACTATTTAGAGCAAATTTTACGACTGATCGGAAATGACTCGCCCTAATAAACACAATATGTTTTTATAAATGGTAAAGTTAATGAGGTGAGATGAGAGTTCATAAAATCATAAAACAACAAGGAGGCTTCTATGTACAAAGGCAGAGAAGGACAATGGGCCTTCATATTGCATCGTCTATCAGGTGTGGCTATTGCACTTTACTTACTACTACATGTAGTTGATATTAGCCTAGTTATGTTTGGCCCAGATGGTCCCTTTAATGCATTTTTGGCTTTTTACCACCAGTGGCCATTTCGCATAGGCCTTGTTTTAGTCATGGCAGGAGTAGTTTATCATGCTTTGAATGGCCTAAGAATAATAATTATGGATTTTACCGAGTGGGGTGTACACTGGCAACGTCATATGTGGTATGCAGTGCTAGTTCTAACTGCTGGTATCGGTTTCCCTATACTAGTCAAAGTAATTCCAGAAATATTTAAGGGTTAATATATGGCTGTACAACCTAGAACCTTAAGTCAAGCTAAGGCTACTTACAACACTAATAGTGAACTAGCATGGTGGGTATTTATGCGTGTCTCTGGTTTACTACTGATCTTTTTAGTTTTTGGACACATTTTTATGAATAACATTTTAATCAACGTTGCTGAAGTGGATTATAACTATGTAGCCAGCCGTTTTAGTAAAGCATGGGTAAAGGTTTATGATACTTTCATTTTATTTTTTGCCATGTTACACGGCGTAAATGGCTTACGCTATAGTATAGAAGATTATCTCAGCAAACCTAAAGCTCGTTTCTTAGCTAAAACAACCCTTTTCTTTGTAGCTGGCATTGTTTTCTTATTAGGTACAACTGCTCTTTGGGCATTTACATATGAAGAGATGGGGGAAGCAATTCGTAACTTAGGGGAGAACCACTAATGCCTAGGGCTCACCGATACGATGTAATTGTAGTTGGCGCAGGTGGTGCTGGGCTAATGGCAGCACGTTATGCCGCACAACACCCTGGCGTTTCTGTAGCAGTTATTAGCAAACTTTACCCTACTCGTAGTCATACAGGTGCAGCTCAAGGTGGTGTAGGGGCTGCGTTGGGTAATATAAATGAAGATAGTGCCGAGTGGCATGCTTTTGACACTATTAAAGGCGGTGATTATCTAACTGATCAAGACGTTGCCCAGATGTTTGCCAATGATGTTATTGAAGCAGTATATGAATTAGAGCACATGGGTTTACCTTTTTCTCGAACCCCTGAAGGCAAGATAGCTCAGCGTAAATTTGGTGGTCATACCCGTGAGTTTGGCAAAAGTGCTGTTGAACGGGCTTGCTATGCTGCTGATCGTACAGGGCACATGATTCTGCAAACTTTATATCAACAGTCCATAAAAAATAACGTCACCTTTTTCAATGAATTCCATGTCCTAGATATTATTTTAGAAGGTGGAGAGTGTCTGGGAGTAGTGGCCTATGAACTTGCTACAGGGGAGTTGCACACATTCCACTCAAAAGCAACGGTCATTGCTACAGGTGGTTGGGGGCGTATGTTCAAGGTAACCTCTAATGCTCATGCTCTAACTGGTGACATGACCAGTATAATTTATCGCCGTGGTTTGCCCATAGAAGACCCTGAATTCTTCCAGTTTCACCCTACGGGCCTTTACAAAATAGGGGTTCTTTTAACTGAAGGGGCCAGAGGAGAAGGTGGCATATTACACAATAGTGAGGGTGAGCGTTTTATGGAACGCTATGCTCCTACTATTAAAGACTTAGCACCTCGAGACATGGTCAGTCGCGCTATATATTTAGAGGTGCGTGAAGGACGTGGCATAGGACCTGATAAAGACTATGTTCATCTAGACTTAACCCAAGTAGGTGCTGATATTATAGAGGAGCGTTTACCAGATGTTACTGAGTTTGCACGTATTTATCTAGGGGTAGATCCTGTTAAGGAGCCTGTGCCTGTACAACCCACCGCACACTATGCAATGGGAGGTATTCCTACCACCATCAATACTGAAGTTATTAGTGATGGTGATAACACTGTTGTGCAAGGGCTTTATGCAGCAGGAGAATGTGCTTGTGCCAGCTTACATGGTGCCAATCGCTTAGGAACCAACTCTTTAGGGGACCTAATAGTCTTTGGCCGTAGGTCAGGTAGATTTGCCTCTGAATATGCTGCAGGCAACAGTTTTAGTGACTTGCCAAGTGATAATCAAGATTTTGCTCAGGAGTTGGTAGCTAAGGCTCTAAATGGTAATGGTGAAGAGAAGGTTGGACAATTGCGTCAGGAATTGCAAAATTCTATGCACGAAAATGCCAGTGTTTTTCGCACTAAAGAGACTCTTTCTAAACAAATCAAAAAGCTTAAAGAGCTTAAAAAACGTTATGACAATATTCGAGTTGAAGATCAAAGCAAGGTTTACAACACTGAGCTTTTAGAAGCACTAGAACTCGGGTTTTTGCTAGATAATGCTGAGCAGCTAGTACATGGAGCATATAACCGCCAAGAGTCTCGAGGGGCACACTCGCGTGAGGACTATAAAGATAGAGACGATGAAAACTGGCTAAAACATACACTGGTTTATAAAGATGGTCATAAGGTACGCATTGATTATAAACCAGTAACACTAGGATTGTATAAGCCCAAGCCAAGGGTTTATTAAGGTTTTAAAGTGCAAGGATTTGAAGGTTTACTAGCACTCTTAGCTGCCATTATTGGACTAATAGCAGCTCTTGTTAACAGGAAAAAAATTGTAGTACACAAGTATGAGACACCTAGCAAAAGTTCAGATGAGGATTTTGATGAAAAGCACGTTACTAAGCCAAGAAAGATAATAAAAAAACGAGTATCCCTTAGAAGAAGGTTTAAAAAATTTTTACTAAGTTCCGTAGGGTCTTTTGCAAGTTTGATGGTAGTTGGAGCCACTCTAGATTTTCCAGTAATTTTCACTAACTTTATGATCTTAGTTTCATTTGTACTATTTATTTTAGCAAGCTACCATTTAATTGCTATTTTTCTTATAATCCTAAAAAGGATTTTCAAGAGTATGTGGACTTGAATTTTTGAAGGAAAATTATTGATGCAACAAACTCAAATTTATGTAAGAATTAAACGCTTTAATCCTGAAGTGGATAAGAAATCCCACTGGGAAGACTATCAGTTAGAAGCATTGCCTACTGATAGAGTATTAGATGTCATTAATAAAATCAAATGGGAAATTGATGGCTCTCTTTCCTATCGTCGTAGCTGTGCACATGGCATCTGTGGTTCTGATGCCATGCTCATTAATGGCGTTAATCGCTTGGCCTGTAAAGTATTGGTCAAGGATTTAGGCGAACAAATAAATATAGAGCCTATTCGTGGACTACCAGTACTCAAAGATTTAATTATAGATATGGAGCCTTTCTTTGACTCCTATAAATCAGTTTTGCCCTTCTTTATAAATAATGAACCTGCTCCAGTAGCAGAGCGCTATCAAAGCCCTGAAGATCGCGAGGTTTTTGATGACTCGACCAAGTGCATCTTGTGTGCTTGTTGTACCACTAGTTGCCCTGTCTTTTGGGTGAATGGGCGTTACCTAGGACCTGCAACCATTGTTAATGCCCACAGGTTTATATTTGACAATCGTGATCAAGGTACAGAAGAGCGCCTGGAGGTATTAAATCAGAGCAATGGTTTGTGGCGTTGCCGCACTGCTTATAATTGCACTGAGGCTTGTCCGAGGGACATACCAATAACTCAGGCCATTGAAGAAGTTAAAAGAGAACTGCTGTGGCGTCAAGCTTGAGTAATTTGTTTGGGGATTTTATATGAGTTTGCATTTGAGAGAGTTTGAGTGTAGCCGTAGGGAATATACACAAAAGTGAGCACTTTTGAGCTTATTATGTTAGAATTAGAGACGAATGTTAAGAAAGGGAAACCTTATGAAAAATCACTTAATAAAGTTTTTAATGGCTGTTCTCCTGTTAGTATTAACAGCTTGTACTGAGCACGTAAACTTTGCAACCAGCGACTCTAATAGCTATCTTGGTTTAGCTAATACTACATTAGCTAATGTAGCCAAAATGATAGCTGCTGATGGCAAAACTCAAGATTCTTTTGGCACAGCCATTGCCACAAATGGCAATATAATGGTAGTTGGTGCTAGTGGCAATGATGATAAGGCTATAAGTGCAGGGGCAGCTTATATATTCGAGCACACACCTATAGGCTGGCTCTTTACTAAAAAACTTACTGCCAGTGATGCAGCAGCTGATGACCACTTCGGCATTTCTGTAGCTGTGGACGGTACCAGTGTAGTAGTTGGTGCTAATGGTAGTGATGTTAGTGGTAGTGATTCAGGGGCAGTCTATATTTTTGAACGCAATGAAGGTGGTGCAAATAACTGGGGAGAAACTCAGAAACTTAGTGCTAATGATGGTGGCATCGATGAGTTTTTTGGTTATTCTGTTGATATAAGTGGTGATACTATCGCTGTAGGAGCACCTTTAGATGATGATAAGGGTCTTCTTTCCGGCTCGAGTTACATCTTTGAGCGCAAAGCAGGAAACTGGCAGCAAACCCAAAAGCTTACTGCTAGTGATGGAGCAATTGCAGATTCTTTTGGCATTGCTTTAGCTCTTAATCAAGACAAAATGGTAGTAGGAGCTTGGGGCGATGATGATAAGGGTGAAGGTGCGGGCGCAGCCTATATTTTTGAGCGTAATGGGGAAAGCTGGCAGCAAGTTGAAAAACTCCTAGCCAGTAATGGCAAAGCTGATGACTCCTTTGGTTACTCTGTGGATATTAGTAAAGGCATAGTAGTGGTTGGTTCTTGGGGTAATGATTTTAGTGGCACAGACTCAGGCCTAGTTTATGTTTTTGAACAGATTCAAGGTAACTGGAAACAAACAGGAAAACTAATAGCAAATGACACTGAAGAGTTTGATGCTTTTGGTATTTCTGTTGCTGTTAGTGGTAACAAAATAGTAGTAGGCGCATCTGGCAAAAATGACAAAGGTAATTACTCAGGCGCAGGCTATGTATTTGTACGCGCTCAAGGAAACAGCAAAAACTGGCAGCAGATTAAGAGGCTTGTAGCTGCAGATGGAGCAGCTCGTGATTTTTTCAGTGACCCCATTACCATCAGTGGAAACACAATAGTGGCAGGAGCTAGTGTAGATGATGATAATGGTAAAGATTCAGGTTCAGTGCATATTTATAAGCTATTTTAGCTTAGTTAAAGCTTTAGACTTCTTTACTCATGCCCCATGTAAACCTCAATATGTCTAGTGAAAAGTTTTGTTAGGTGCTTAACTATCTTACCAGGCTTACCATCTCCTACAACATTATTATCTATAATGCAAATAGGCATTGCCCCTTTGGTAACACTAGCAATGAACACTTCTTTGGCATTTGCTAACTCATTTAACTCAACTTCTCTTTCCTCAACTTCAAAGTGTTGACGAGCTAGGTGCAATATTTGTTTACGAGTGGTGCCTTTAAGAATATTTTCCTTAGGGGTTACTAGAGTATCATTAGGGGTTACTACGAATATATTTGAACGTGTTGTCTCGAGCACTTTGCCATCGTAATGATATAGCACATCCTTTGCTCCTGATTGTTGTATGTCTTTGCTTAAAGAAACTGCCATAAGATAATTGCTGCTCTTAACCTCTGGAAGGTCTCGCTTATAGGCATAGCTAATCAATTTAACACCCTTTTCATAGGAATCAGGGTGATGCTTGGTAGCAGGATTTGTTAGCATTAGCAAATTTGGCTTGCTGGGGGTAAAGCCATCTTCAGAATATCCACCAGTTAGAAATAATTGCAAGTCCATTTCTTCAAGATTGTTTTTAGCTACTAGTTGGAGAATATGTGCCCTTAACTCTTCTCGATTTAAAGGCATCTGTAGACCTAGTAAACGAGCAGAATTCTCAAAGCGAGCTAGGTGATCTTCTAAAAAGAGAGGTTTACCTTTAAAAATACGTAAATAGTCAAAAGCAGCGAAACCCCGTCTTAAACCTAAATCTGTAGGATAAATTTTTGCCTCTACTCGAGGAATTATATTACCATTTATGCTGTGAAAGTTGCTCATTTAAATATCTCCATAACTTTATTTCACTAGGCATTTTCCCATTTTTAGCTTATTGGTTTGTATGCATTTTGATATTTTTAGGGCTCCTTCATATTCCTTTGCATCGAGTGCTAAAATAATCCTATGCTTTCTGATCGCTTAGCAGTTGGAGGTAAAGGTGGCAGATAATAATGCCTAAGGCTCGAGCACTACTACTATGCGGGGGCAAATCTGGCGAACACCAAGTAAGCCTAAACTCCGCTCGTTCAGTACTAGCAGCAGCTGGTGAAAACTTTGAGATTACCCCATTGGTAATAACTACTTCAGGAGGAATTCTGTCCTTAGAAGAGTCTCAAAAGGCTCTAGTCAATGTTTCCTCATCACATATGGCTGAGGCAAATGACCTAAGCAAACTCCCTACAGCTTCTTTTGATGTAGTTTTCCCATTGTTACACGGCCCTTATGGTGAAGATGGGACGGTGCAGGGCCTACTTAAACTCTTAAACATACCTTTTGTAGGTTCAGATGTTTTGGGTAGTGCTGTGGGTATGGATAAACTTATGATGAAAGCAGTTTTTAAGGCTCAAAACCTGCTGCAAGTACCTTACAAAGGAGTAAGACGAGGTCTTTGGGAACGTGAACCTCAGAAAGTGCTTATTGATCTAGCTGAGCTTGGTTTCCCCGTATTTGTAAAGCCTGCTAATTTGGGCTCGAGCGTAGGAATAGGTAAAGCCAAAAACCAAGATGAGTTAACCCTTGCCTTACAAGAAGCTGCTAAGCATGACCGCCGCATTATTGTAGAAAAAGGGTTAAAGGCTAGGGAGCTTGAAGTAGCTATTTTAGGTAACGATAATCCACAAGCTAGTGTAGTGGGTGAAATTAAGTTTAGCAGTGACTTTTATGATTACGAAACTAAATACACAGATGGCCAAGCTCAGTTAATAATTCCTGCTAATCTTCCCAAAGAACTGTCTAATAAGTGTCGTAGCATAGCTATAACAGCTTTTGAGGCTATTGATGGAGCTGGTTTGGCAAGGGTGGATTTCTTCTATGATGAGAATGCTGGCAAATTGTATCTAAATGAAATTAATACCATGCCCGGCTTTACTACCACAAGTATGTACCCTAAACTCTGGGAAGCATCAGGATTGCCTTATAATGTTTTAGTTGAAAGGTTGCTGGAATTGGCACTTGAGCAGCATTACTAGCTGAGGCTAACAACGCTAATCGCACAAAGTTTTCACAAATCTACACTTTCTATTACCTCGCTAAACAGTGCTAATCTAAGAAAGACTGTTCTTACAGACCTACCCGAAACTACTCGCAGTAACCTTGGTGCTGTACTTCTGTTTTACAGACTCTCTAATGAGATACTTTCAAAGGCTGTCACCGTGGAACTCACGGCCATCTTCGACTTTAAATAGCAAAAGTAAGTGTTTGATGCCTACTTCATATTGCTAATATACCGGTAGGTATAGATAGATTTGAACTAGCTGCAAACGAATCGTTCTTTCAGAAGGTAAGATAGTAATATTTGTACAACATTCATGGAGAAAAAATATTATGTCCCAAAAATGCCTACAGAAACTTAAGGCCAATTTATTACTACTGCTAATATGTTTTTGGCTTTCAGGTAGCGCTGTAACACAAATTGAGATTAACCTAGCTAGAGCTACTATCAATGATGTTCATTTGTGTGAGCTAGAACTTGGAGATATTACCTCGCTACTTGGTGAGCCTACAATAACAACTAATCGTAAAAGTATCTTAGTCAATGAATACACCCCTACTCATGCAAACTATGCTAATGAGGGTATGAGCTTCATATTTAGGCCACCCTATATTGATGATGAGCAAAACCTGTTAACTCTTACTATTTTTCTTACTAATAAGAATATGAATAGTATAAATAAGATTAGTGCCTTTTCTGGCAGGCTTTTGCCCAAGGTAAATCTTTCTTGGGGCATTTTAGAAACAAGGCATTGGCTAGAAAGCAATTTTTCGGGAGGCGAAATTAGTATAACCTCACCAGAAAAGATGAGAGAATTATATGCAAGTCTACCAAAGTGGTACCATATCCTTTATCTTCGCAATCAGGTTTACTATTACGGAGTAGGTCAAACATTTGATGACTATCACTTGACTCTTGGCCATAGTGAGCAGGACAAAGCTTTAGAGATTATTGCTATTAGTTGTGAGTAATTTAGGGGTAGATTATAGTGTGCCAGAAAAGTTTTCCCCTGATGAAAATCCCCCCTAGCCCCCCCCCTTATTAAGGGGGGATACAAAAAGCCCCCTTTAACAAGGGGGATTTAGGGGGATTTGCCTTACGAAACTCGGCCTCGTTTGATTTTGCAATAACAAGGCAAAGATTTATCTGGACATCTATAGATTATCGTTTGTTTCTATCATAACGAAATCGTCAGAAATCTCAGATGGAGGAAAGTTAAGCTATAATTCAAGAAAAAGGTGCCACATTAAATATGGCCCTATTTTGTATTTCTAAGGTGAAATTTATGAAAAAAAGCCTTTTATATTTTGGCTTACTCCTAACTTTTGCATTTGCTGAGCCATATACTGTACAAGTCGCCGCACTTTCTGATCAAGATGCTGTCTTAAAGCTCCGCAATGATTTGGTTAACCAAGGTTACCCTGCATATATTGTTAGTGCTAGTACAGATCAAGGTAATTTACTCCGTGTACGTGTAGGGGCTTTCGCTAACCGTGAAGCTGCTGCTGCATTTTCTAAGGAAATGAGTGAGGGTACAGAAACAACCCCCATTCCAGTATTGCTTAGTGCTATACCCGAAGGGTTTATCCCTTTACTAGCAGAGCTTATTGTTAGCTACCCCTACTTTCCAGGTATAACTAGTATTAGAATCGTGGCTTGGGGACAAGAAAGGGCTTTACGCTTTCAAGGTAGTTATGAGGGAGAATGGTTAGAGGCAGAGTACAGAGTGCTAAGTCCGGACTTTGTAAATAACTCTTTCTCAGCATGGCGAGCTGCACCCAGTGAAGATGGTTCTATAGTACGTGTTTATAGCACTCCACTTTGGCCAGACTATTTTAGTGAATTAAGTGCTAGTGCTCTCACTAAAGAAGAGTCCCGTGCTTTAGCTACAGTAGCTGGTGACCTGGAGCTACGCCTCGAGGAAATTGAAGAATATACTTTCTTTGCACCAGGCACAGGAAAGCCCTACCTAGTACGAGCTGAGCGTCTTAACTTAAAAAATGGCCTATTTGAGAAATATCCTGTGCTAGGTGATAATAATGGAGTACCCATAGCTGCGACAGGACCAGATCTAGTGTGGTTTGACCGTGCCTATACTGATGACATACCTAAGGGTATGAATACTGTCATCTTAGATTTGCAGGTTACTGAAGGATTGTCGTCTAACACTCCAACTATTCATGGCAGCCTACAAGGCAAAAGTTGGACTGCAATTCCTGATGGCAAATACACTACTTTACATTTAAAAGAAACAGGTCAAGCATGGCGTGTGGTGGCAGGCACCCCACGCTGGGCTTATGAAGACTATCTACTAGTTCAGCAAGGTAATGAGCTTGTGCTCTATAGTTTTGCCTTACCTGAGTAACCCTTGAATAATTCTAAGTATAAATTATGTCTAGGTGCCTGCTATCAAATGTACACTTCATGGTCACCTTCAAAAGGCAGTTCTAGGAAGGCGTTAAGAACATTATCTATCCCAAACTTTAAAAAGAAGCTAAAAGGACTTAATAAGCGTTCCTGAGAAACATCATTGGGAAAGAGTTGTACTTTTAAACGTTCAAACTGACTTTTGGTCAGGCTATCCTTTTTTAAAAGTTTATCTGCACTCTTATGCTTTAAATTTTCTAGTGTACGCTTAAGTCTGTTTCTACTGCGAATGACTAAAGGCTTTAGAGTAGGGTCTATAACCTCTATTTTCTTAAGCATTTTTTCCATACTATCCTCTAAATTAGTTAATTGCTTTTCAAAGTCCTTACCGTACCCTGAGATTTTAAGTAAGGTTTCTTCTCTAGTTTCTAGAAAATTCTCTGCTAACTCACTTAAAGTAAGGCCAAATTTATCCACTATGCGTTTAATTGGAGGCTCTAAAACTGTAGCAGTCATTCTAAGCTGAATAAGTGGCATTTTCATCCCATGAAGCTCATATACCCCCTTAAGCTGTGCTATATAACGTAATTCCCCTGGCCCCACCACCATAGCTGCCGTCGGTAACACATAATCTTGTGCTATTGGTCTTAGACCTGCTGCAGGAGTAAGACGACCAGGATTTTCTTCTAAAATATCCAGTAGGTCAGCTAGTTTATAGCTATGTATCAAACTATGAAAATTCTTGTTGCTAAAACGTAGTAAATGACGCTTACCATCAGCATTTTCAAAAAATACATTGCTAGCACCCTCACTACGCCTAAGTTGAGGTTCTATACCAAGAGTCTTAAGCTCATCACCTGCCCCATTTATTAACTTAGAAGAAGCAAGAGGATTACTTAACTCTTTTCTTATGAGATCTTTAAATAGTACAGCAGTGGCAGCATCGAGTGGATTAATGATAATTAGTCCATCATTACCTAGAAGTCTATAAAACAAAGCAGCAAACCAATCTGCTATATTTTGAGCAGCTTCAGCAGTTTCTTGCAATAAGCTGATAACTTCCCTACGATAAGCATGGGGAAAGTTTAAGTTTAGTATTTTGTCGATTATCTGATTAGGCCATTGACTTTCTAACTTAATTCGCCCTGCGGCCATCCCTTCAGGCAAAGGGATATAGAGACGGGTTAAGCGCTCGTTCATGTCAAGCAGGTAGTTATGATTAATTTCAGCACTATCATGATCTTGGGAAGCTAGCCAAAATATGGGAACAACAGGCTTTTTTTCCGTAGAAAGTTTCTGTGCTAGTTTAATAGCACTAATTGCTTTAGATAAAGTATAGGTAGGTCCTAGTAGTAATCCTACTTGTTGCCCTGTTACCACAGCACGGCTGTTGGAATTAGTTAGTTGCTCGAGACTTTTAAAAACAGCCTTAGGAGCATTTAAGCTTTTAGCATAAGTCTTTAAGACTTCAGCAAGTAAAGCCCTATCGAATGTACGCTCAGTTTGCAGTGCTCCCTGATAATCATGTGGTGTGAGTCGATAAAATTCCTTTAGCTCACCAGCCTCATATTTCTCTTTAAAAGTATTAGCTGTGTTTCTAGGGTTTTGTGGCACACATATATTGTACCTTAAAGGATACTACACTACCTTTTGCCGATCTCCTCGAGCCTCCCAACACGCCAATATTACTGGAAAGACATTAAAGATATTTACCCCTTGACTAAACTAAACATTACCTAGTAAAATATCTCTCAATTACATGTTTTTATTTTGAGAATTTAATCTCTAGGTTGTACAAGGCTTGAAACATGTTAGTGTTATGTGGCTAATCCACATATTATTCTGAAGGTGTTTGAAAAAACACTTATTGAAAGGAAAAAGAGACTTTGTTAGTTTGCTTTTCTTGGTATTTGTAAAAAATTAGGGAAGAGCACTCAATACATTAGGGTTTAAATTATTTTTTCTTGTGACTAAAGGCAGTCATAGAAAGGGGTTTTATCTTGCAATCCAAAACCTTTATTAGAATTTTAGCTTTACCTTTTATATTTTGTTTTGTATTTTCTGCATTAGTAATATCCTGTAAAGACAGTAAGGAACCTGAACCTGCTGATAATGTAAATGAAACAGGAACAGACGCCGTTCAACCTCAGGAACTACGTGCTCTACCAGATGTAGGGTTCCTACCACCTATAGGTGAGGCCATTGAATTGACTGGAGACTTTGATGCAGATGTTGAGGTTAACATAGAGATCTTTGATTTAGTTAATGGTCAGGTGGCTGACGCTCCAGTTGGTCCTAAACTAACTACTAAAGACGGTTCAATTCAAGTAGATTACGATCCAGGTTTTGAGGAAAAATACCATGGTAATTGGGATATAACCGCTTCTAATAAAGAAGATGGGGCAATAGTACGTGTTGAATTAAGACTAGACAATGCCCCAAGCGATGCAGCAGCCTGTAACAATGGAGCAGATGCAAATGTTGGTTGTATAGAGGGTGTTTGAAAATTATATAGACCTCCAAGTAGGAGTGTTAGTATTAGCCAAACGCTTAAGCATGATGTCACAACTAGCCATGTAAATAAAAGCTTCACTAGATGAGGTTAAATGTTCATAGTCCTTGCTAAGCCGGCGATAATTACCTAACCATGCAAAGGTTCTCTCTACTACCCAACGTCTATGTTGCAAAACAAAGCCTTTACAACTTGTTAGAGGAAAAACAATCTCTAATACAACACCAAAGCATAGCAGCATGCGTTTCCTAAACGCCAGACCTCGATAACCTTGATCAAGCCAAATATGGTGCAACCTTGGTAGCAAATGCCTGATGTTGCCTAGTAGAAGTGATAAACCCTTTCGTTCAGGCACATTAGCCCCTGTAACTAGAGCAATTAGTAGAAGCCCTAAAGTATCAACTAGTATGTGTCTTTTTGAGCCATTAACCTTCTTACCACCATCATATCCATTACCATACAAGCTACCTGCCTTAACTGACTGGCTATCAGCACAGCCAGCACTTGGTTCTTCATTACGACCCAACTCCTTTCTGAGCTGCCTTCTCAAGTATTTATTCAGCTTAGTCCATATTCCTAGTTTACGCCATTTGGCAAAGTGATAGTACACTGTTTGCCATTTAGGAAAGTCACCTGGCAAGTCTCGCCATGTACAGCCATTTCTAAGCACATAACGCATGGCATCAATCAACAAACGCAAGTCCAACGCTAGAGGCCTTCCTCTATGATTTGTAGGCAGCAATCGTTCTAAATAAGGTTCTAGAATATCCCATTCTTGGTCTTTCAAGTCTGTTGTATAATTCTTTTTCTGTTTCATAAACCCTACTTAACTATAAGTAGGGTCTATTTTTCAAACAACCTCTAGCCTACTTTGATGTACAACTGTGGAAAAATCAAGGACAGGTGAAGAAAAGTGATGGTGACCAAGATAGCATTATAGATTTAACTAATGGTCAAACTTTACCAATTAAGTTTCATATTAAAGAAGGTGCAGCTAATGTATCTCCCATAGTAGAGATTACAAATCCTGCTAACAACGCCAAATTCACTTCTAAAGATTCAGTTACCTTTACAGTCAAAGCTACTGATTTAGAAGATGGTGACCTGTCTGCACAAGTAACTTGGTCAGCTGATAGGGCAGACTTAGGTGTGGATTTAGGCACAGAAGCAACAGCCAGTATTACTACTCAATTGCCTGTAGGTACACATGTGATCACTGCATCAGTAACAGATAGCAATGGGGCAAATGGTACTGGTAGCATTACAGTAGAAATTGTCCCACCCCTACTAGAGCCTTGGCAAAGTGTAGATATTGGAGGAACAGGAATATCCTCCTACTATAGCGAAACAGAAACCTTTGAGTTAAGTACCAATGCCACAAATACTACAGAAGGCCCCAGCACACAATATGCTTACCAATACCAAGAAAGTAATTATGACTTCTTGGCAGAAGGATGTATAGAAAGCCTAACAAATAACCCCACAGCTGCAGCAGGAATATTACTATTGCCAGATGCTAGTGCAATAACTGCACCATACCTTTATGCTTCTTTTAGTCAAAATGGTACTAAGGAGGTGAGCAAGAATAACTTTTCAATCGCATAGATTTTTCTATACTGGTTTGCATGAAGGAAAGCTTATCAGATTCAGATATTGAGAACCGTTTACAAAGGGAATACCAAATTCTTTCAGTTGATTTACATGAGCGAGGACGTCGCAAGTGGGCTGCACTACAAGCACAGCGTCTTGGGTATGGAGGAAAAACAATTGTCCATCGTGCGACAGGATTGTCATATCCAACGATTCGGAGGGGTTTGCTTGATATATCTAGCTCATGCGAGAATGAACTACAACATATGCGTAAAGTCGGAGGTGGTCGCAAAAGCTTGCTTGAGAAGTATCCTGACCTAGAAAAAGATTTGGAAAGTTTAGTAGAAGACACAACCTTTGGTGATCCTGAGAAACCCCTTAGATGGACCAGTAAAAGCACTCGCCATCTTTGTGAAGCATTGAAGGAAAAGGGTTATGATATATCTCAGCGGAGTGTATGTAACTTGCTTACAACAATAGGATATTCTCTCCAAGGCAATAGAAAAACAATAGAAGGAGGGAATCATCCAGACAGGAATGATCAATTTTCTTTTATCAATGAAAAAGTTAAGTGCTTTCAAAAGAATCACCAACCAGTAATTTCAGTAGATACAAAGAAAAAAGAACTGATTGGGAATTTCAAGAATCCTGGTCGGGAATATCATAAAAAAGGTCAATCACCTGAAGTTAATGTGTATGATTTTCTAGATAAGGAAAAAGGGAAAGTGGCACCTTATGGTATTTATGATCTGGACAAAAACAAAGGCTGGGTAAGTGTTGGAATCAGTAAGGATACTGCAGAATTTGCAGTTAATAGTATACGCAGTTGGTGGCAAGAAATGGGACAACATCATTACAAAAACTCAACTTCTATTTATATAAATGCTGATGGTGGTGGCAGTAATAGTAGTAGAAGTCGTTTATGGAAGAAAGAATTACAGGGTTTTGCAAATGAAATAGGCAAAGAAATCCATGTTTCACATTTTCCACCAGGAACAAGCAAATGGAACAAGATAGAACACAGAATGTTCTGCTTTATTTCACAAAATTGGCGAGGTAAACCTCTGATAGATCATGCAACAGTTGTCAACCTAATCAGCAACACTAAAACAGAAACAGGATTAACAATCAAAGCTAGACTTGATAAAAACACCTATCAAAAGGGCATCAAAGTTACTGATGAAGAATTTGCTCAGCTCAACCTACATAAAGAAACTTTTCATGGTGAATGGAACTATACAATTAGACCAAATTGAAAACTTATTTTTGCTCAAGCCCTAAGATTGAATACCAAATGAAAACAGTTACACAAGTAGAAGGTGCAGAAGGCACAGAAGAAGTAGTAGAAATATCAGAAGTACAAGAAATAGCAGGTGAGCTTAGTGAATTGCCAGTATGTTTCAGGGTAGAGAAAGTTGCTGATGAAGTCAGTATTTATGAACTTACTGACCAGACAGAGTGGAAACTGTTAGGAACTGTAAATATCACTTTTGATCCTGTTCTAGCAGGTTTGTTTGTAAGTACCTCAGAAGGAACAGCCCAAGCCCAGTTTAGTAACGTAGTTATAGAGCCATACACTCCACCACAGGCTGCTTTTACTGCCACACCCACTAGTGGTGAAGTACCTCTGACAGTAGAATTTGATGCTAGCAACTCAGTAGGAACAAGCCTAAGCTACACATGGGACTTTGGAGACGGAGAAAGTGCTACTGGACAACAAGTTTCACATACTTTCCAAAGTGTAGGTGAATATGAAGCTGAATTAACAGTCAGTGACATAACTCGACAAGACCGAACTAATGCCACAATTATCGTAGAAGATACTTCTGAGGTTTATACCACTAGTATCACTGGTGCTGTACCTTGCAGTGTCAATAACAACGGTGGTGTTTTCAACACCAATATCCTGATCACTGATGAAACTAATACTCCTGTCCTAGAAGGCATAGAACTAACCGACATTAATTTTGCCAATGTACTGGTAAACAGTTTAGAAGACACCAATGGCAACATATACTCTGCTAGTTTAACTGCCAGTGAATTCATAAGCGTAGATCAACGCCAAGAAAGCTTGAGCCTGATGATCTTACTAGATGCTAGTAGCAGCATGGCTGAAAATGATCCTGATCAACTGCGCATAGCAGCAGCAAAGGAACTAGTGGCACAACTTGGTAATACTGATGAGGTAGCAGTAGCCATTTTTGATAGGGGCTTTGGCTCCACATCAATAGTACTGCAGGACTTTACTACTGATAAAGAAGCTATAAACAGCGGACTAGATAGAGCTGGTACCCTCACCTCTTATAGCCTGATGTACACAGATCTACTCAACGCTCTTGATCATTTAGAACAGAATTCCCAAAATCCCCTAAAAGCTCTGATAGTGCTTTCAGATGGTGAAGTGCAAGATCGTGATTTACTTAGGTTTAACGATGTACTAGAAAAAAGCAAAGCCTACAATATCCCTATTTACCCTATAGGTTTTGGAGCAGAGATAGAATCTACCCATATGCAGTGGCTAGCTTGTGAAACTGGAGGTATCTTTAGTGAGGCAAATAATCCTGAAAACCTCTCGGGGATATTTGGTGCTATATCTGGTGACATTATTACAGGAGGGCTAAAGGTAAAGGCTAACCTTAGTTTCGCTCAGCCTCTAGCAACAACAAACACAAACTATCTATTAACTGGTGATCTGTTGGTTAAGGTAGGAGCACAAACTCTAACACAACCTTTTTCATCCACCTTAAATGTCCTAGGGGAAATACCTCCACCACCAAGTATTACCGCCATAAACCCAGAAAATGCCCCTAATATAGGAAGCACAGACATTACTATAACAGGTGAGAACTTTACACCCTACATGGAAATAAGTCTTTTCAGGTCCGATGGTCGTATATTAACAAAAATTATTCCAACACAAGTAGAAGGCAGTACCAGCCTAACTGCTAAACTAGTTGGTTATGTTTTTCTTGACCAGGTTAATATCTCCATCAAAACCCCCTATGGCATTAGTAATGTATGGAATTATCCTTACCAAGTCCTACACTATCCAGTGATAGAAAGTTTTACAGCCTTAACTAACCCAATAATCCTAGGTGAAGAGGTTACTTTTAACTGGCAAGTCTCAGATGAAGATGGTGATCCTTTAAGTTGTGTTTTGAATCTTGGTCTTGGCAATACTGTAGAAATTAATGACTGTCGAACTAATAACAGCTATAGCCATCTTTATGAAAGTGCTACTAGTTACATTACTAGGTTTAGTGTCAATGATGGTTTGACAACTGTTAAAAGTGGATCTTTGGTGGTTAAGGTACTAAGCCCTCCTCCGGTCATAAACAACCTGACTCCTAGTGAAGGTAGTACTAAGGGTGGATTAAGTGTACAGATAACAGGAGAAAACTTTGATGGAGCAACAGCAGTACAGTTTGGAGGCTTAGCTGCTCAGAGTTTTACCACAGACAATGACACACAGATTACTGCTATTACCCCTGCACATGATGAGGGTACAGCAAATGTTACAGTAACTACACCAGGTGGTACTAGTGACCCTATAAGCTTTACTTATGTTGTTATTCCACCACCTACCATAACAAGCATCTCACCTACAGAAGGTTCAACAGAAGGCAACACTACCGTTACTATTACTGGTACTAACTTTACTGATGTCACAAAGGTAGAGTTTGGCAGCACACCTGCAGAGAGTTTTACTAGAAATAGTGATACAGAGATTACTGCTGTTAGTCCTGCACATGATGAAGGTGCTGTAGACATAGTTGTGACTACCCTAAGTGGTCCTAGTAATCCTCTAGGCTTTACTTATGTCCTGCCAACACCTACCATAACAGATATTTCACCTACAGAGGGTTCAACAGAAGGTAACACTACCGTTACTATTACTGGTACTAACTTTACTAATATCACAAAGGTGGAGTTTGGTAGTACACCTGCAGAGAGCTTCACTAGAAACAGTGATACAGAGATTACTGCTGTTAGTCCTGCACATGATGAAGGTGCTGTAGACATAGTTGTGACTACCCTAAGTGGTCCTAGTAATCCTTTAGGTTTTACTTATGTCCTGCCACCACCTGCCATAACAGATATTTCACCTACAGAGGGTTCTACAAAAGGTGGAACTGAGGTCACAATTACTGGTAGTTACTTTGATAATGTGACCAAAGTAGAGTTTGGTGGTGTTTCTGCACAAAACTTTAATGTAGTTAGTGATACGGAGATTAGTGCTACTAGTCCTGTGCATAGTGAGGGTGTTGTGGATGTGGTTGTTGCTACGCCTAGTGGTGTGAGTAATGCTGTGACCTTTGACTATGTGTTGCCACCTAATGATCCTCCAATAATTATAGCATTTTCCTATTTAACCTGACCCACTACTGAGCTTTCGGCTTGTGGCACAGTGTTAGTGACTTCTCATAAAATCATGTCACTAAATCACAAACAGTAAAAACAGTTCTCGATAGTGATCTAGCTAAAGATGAGAACATGCTTTTGCACTTATAAGAAATCAAAGTTGTGAATACTTGAATAAATACTTAGAGTAACATTCTTCCATAGGTGGGTGATTGGAATAACCACAGTGACTGAACCAAGCTTGAGCATCATCAGTAGTGACTGTTTTCAGAGCTTTCTTCACTGAAGAATTTAACCTTTTTTCGTCCCAAGGCTCTAATCTACGCAGGTGTGACTTTACCTTTGACCAACAATGTTCTATTGGATTGAACTCAGGACTATATGGTGGTAAATAGATTAATTTAGCCCCTCTACCCTCTATTAATCCCTTTACTTCCTTTACTATGTGTGCTGGTGAATTATCGATCAACACTATTTGCCCTACTTTCAATACTGGACATAAAACCTCTTCTAGAAATACTGTAAACACTTCTCCTGTTGTACCTCCATCCACACAAAAATCAGCAATTACTCCCTCTAGAGTAATTGCTCCTATCAAATTTGCAATCTTATGTTTCTTGCTTGGTACAGAAGCATATGCCCTCTCCCCACGTTTTGATCGGGCATGCGTTCTGGTCATGTTTAGATACAGGCCTGTTTCGTCAATAAACACTAACCTAGTTGATTTAAGTGCTTTCTGCAAATGTGAAAAGACTTTCCGCTTTACTGCAATGTCTTCTCGATCTTGCTCTCTAGCACGTAAAGTCTTTTTTTATAGGTCCAGTTAATCCTGCTGATCGCTCTGTGCATGCTAGTGCTACTAACTTTAATACCAGTCTTTTTCTCAAAAGCTGTGCAGAGTTCAGCTAAGGTTATGTCTGAGTGCCTTTCCAGCAAGGTTTTTATTAGTGAAAGCTGTTTAGTGTTTACAGCAGGCTTGCGACCTCTATTATGTGCTCTAGGCAATAACTCACCTGTTTTTTGATAAAGTTTGAGGTATGCTTTGACTGTAGTTGGGCTAACTAGAAACCGTTTTGCTATATCACTCTGAGAACCTTCACCAGCAAGGTAAGCATCGACAATACGTTTACGTAAAGCTAAAGGGTAAGTTCCCATAAGGAATTAGCATAACGAGGTTTTCCTTAGTGAGACAGTTATGATAGTCAAATACGTCTAGGCAAGAATTTTTCATTAGAGAATCTTCTAATTTTTGAGCAATGCAGCAAGGTTTTTTCAATTCTTTACAGAGGGGCAGTGAGTTTAGATCTGTTTCGAGATATCCTATCTCACACAGGATTTAACAAGAGTCCTAGAACTCTTGAAAAATGAGAATATTTGCATTTTGGGAAATTTAATGAAAACATCAATAAACACCTTATAGGAAAATTGTAAAGGTGATTTCTTCAGGAAGGAAAATAGCTTTAGTTTTTCCTAAAGTTATTCAAATTAGGGGTTTTGCCGATACTTGGGCCAGATAAAAAAGGAAAATGCTATACAAGTTTCAGCACCGCTTCTAATTCTGTTGAGGCTCTAAATGAATTAACTTTCACATGGAATGTTAGTGATCCAAACAACGATTCTTTAACATGTACTATTGTTGCTGAAGAAGAAGGGTTTGAAACTACTATTGATAATTGTCTAAGCACTAATAGCACAGGTATTTTTATTGATACTGATCCAGGACAACAAATCTATACCCTCAAGGTAAGTGATACTTATGATGCTATAACAACTGCTAGCACAGCTGTTAATGTTGTCTTACCAAATATACAAGAGGTATCTTTCAATGATCCTGCAACGCAGGCAGCATGGGATATTGTTGTCCAAACACCTGAGCTTAGTTTGCTAGGTATTGAGTTTAATCTTAGCGAGGGATATGCTTGGCTTATAGGTAATAGTGATTACCAATTCTTTGTTCCACAGGTAGATCAATTTACTTATATGCTTGCTGGGGTTATTAGTGGTGAACCAATCATTATGTTCTATACCTACGATCCTGATGCAAACACACTTATCGTTACAAATATTCTGGATATGTTTAGTATCACTATTAATAACCTTGACACACTCAGTGAGTCTGATAGTGAAGCAGTACAAGAAAGTCTTCTTCCTCTGTTCTTAAATGAATTTGTAATGCCTGAAGGTAGTATAGCATTGGCTACAACTAGTCTGCAAACATTAAGCTGCAATCGTGATTGTTCTGGAGAATTAAGTGATTATGCTGACAAAGCTTATCGTACTGCTCAAATGTCAGATGATGCCATTTTTCGCCTTGTTTTTATAGGAGCACCTGTAGCTGGAGTTTGCACCTTTTTGCTTGCTGGACCCGGTTTATTAAAAACTATATGCGGAAAAGGAATATTATCCTATTCAATTTATCAGGGGTTTAGAGCTCTTTATGCTCATTTTAGAGCAAGTACTGCCTTTCAAGAAGTACTTAATTGCTATCAATCAAATAACTACACCTACTCTACAGGTTCTAGTGCTATTGCCATTGCAACACCACCTCTGATATTCTCTGGCCTAACATTTGTTCGTTCTTTAGCTAGTGGTGTAAATATTGGTGAATCAGGCCCTGGTAAAACCCTTGGAGAGGTTTACATCTTATTACAGTTAGCTGAATCTGAAGCTAAAGAACAATGGCAAGATGTTAACCTTGTTACTGTAGACACTACTCAAATTAATCCCAACCTAAGAACTATAAATGCAAAGTACTATTCTCATCGTAACCCACCCATTTGTCAAGGTTATTAAGTTATAAATTATAAATAACTACAATGTGCTTTCCAATATCTATTGCAATTGACTATCTCTACCTCAATACTCCTTTTTGGGTACATATGGTTGTTTTTATCTTTTATTTAGTTGGAAATTTCCTTTTAGGAATGCAAAAGAAAAAATCAGCTTGGCTTTTCTTCCAAGTTTTTCTGACTTACTTAGTAATCATAATTATAAGTTACCTACTAGCAATGGTTTGCCCACCAGCTTTTATTACCCCAGTATTGGGCACTATCTACTTGGTAGGCCTTCTGGTCCTTATCATACTCCTGCACTTACTAATTGAGTGGTTAGGTACTAGCTGGCACAATTGCTTAACCTTGCTAAGAATGAATAAACCTAAAAAATCTACTAAAATTCCAAAAAGAAACTACAGCTTATTTCCAGCAGAATTTTTGACGCTCTGCTGGAAATTTTTGAGAAGGGTTGCATTTCTTGCTTCATTTTGCTTAATAGGGGCAATAACAATTACTTTTTTGTGGGGTCCTTGGGATTTTTCTTGGCGCACTATTTCTGCACACCAATATGGTGCCAAATCATTGGCTTTTAATCCTGAAGGTAATCTTATAATTTCTGGTGGTTTGGATGGAAAAATAAAAGTTTGGCAAGTAAATGGTTACTTGGTTGATACATTTGTAGGACACAACGGTATGGTTTCATCTTTATCTTTCAGTTCTGATGGTAACCTAATAGTTTCAGGTAGCTCAGATCAAACAATTAAGTTGTGGCATAAGGATGATGGTTTAATGACTACCATTGCAGGTCACAAAGAGGCAATTACATCTGTAGACATTAGTCCTAATAATAACTTGATAGCTGCTGTTAGCAGAGATAAAACGATCAAGCTATGGCATACAGATGGTAGTTTAGAAAGTAGCTTTTCTAGGGGGGATGATTGGTTTCCTTCATTGGTGACCTTTAGTCCTGATGGTAAATTGCTAGCCTATGACAATTATGGAACAATTGGATTACTCAAAGTAAATGATGCTACCTTAGTTAATAATTCTACTGAGAAAAACAATAATTACGATTTACGGTCAATTGCTTTTGGTCCCGCAGGAAATCTAATAGCTTCTGGTGGTTGGGATAAAACAGTCAAGTTATGGCAAATAGATGGCAAGTTAGTCAATGTTTTTAATGGACATAATGATGTTGTTGAATCAGTAACCTTTAATCCTGATGGTAAACTACTAGCTTCTGGCAGCAGAGATAAAACTATTAAACTGTGGACTGTGGGTGGGATTTTAATTGACACTTTGGTTGGACACAGGTATTATGTTCAGTCAGTAACCTTTAGCCCTGATGGCAAATTACTAGCTTCTCTTGATGCACAGGGTTTTATAAAGCTATGGAAAGTTAAGGAAGCAAAATAGTTATACAGGTAAGCGCTCTAAATGAATCAGGAAATTGAATACCAAAATGATAAAATTTATTGGATATGTATTGGTAGTGGGTGGCATCATAATGCTGTTTGAGGCTATAGGCACTATTTGGCAAGGGATGGTGGTAATAGTTATTGGAATATTAATGATCGGTATAAGGAAAAAACATGATGGTGGCTGGTTTGATTTCGAATGGGGTGGTATTGATTTGGGTGGGGATGGTGGTGGAGAGTAATGCCATCGTTTTGTTTTACTCGAGTCAACCCAAAATGCCTCAAGCAAGCTTGCTCACTTCTTTAGGGCTCGAGCCTGTCTTTATTCCCTGAAACTTTATTGTAGCTCGAGCCCTACAATATCACTTAGTGCTTGTTAAAAATTTTAGGGTGCTCGAGCTTTTAGGCATGGTTAGCTTTAGGATAATGCTCGAGCCTAAACATGGTCTAATTTTTGGAGTTGCGCTCGAGCCCTACCTAATTGTCTGAATTGTGATTAAGCCGATTTGCTTGATTTCTCTGGTTTTCTTGTCTGCTCGAGCTATCCAACTTGGATTTTGGTGCTCGAGCTTTTAGGCATGGTTAGCTTTAGGATAATGCTCGAGCCTAAACATGATCTAGCTTTGGAACTATGCTCGAGCCTAAACATGGTTTTAGCTTTGGAATTGCGCTCGAGCCTAAACATAGTCTAATTTTTGGAGTTGCGCTCGAGTTTCCAAAGGCTCTACAAAAGGAGGAACTGAGGTCACAATTACTGGTAGTTACTTTGATAATGTGACCAAAGTAGAGTTTGGTGGTGTTTCTGCACAAAACTTTACTATAAATAGTGCTACAGAAATTTCTGCTACTAGTCCTGCTCATGGTGTGGGTACTGTGGGTGTTACTGTGACTTCACCTAGTGGTACTAGTAATGCTGTGGCCTTTGAGTACATTAATAATCCTCCTGTTATTAGCAGTTTTGTTGTGACACCCAACCCTGCCCAAATAGGTGAAGAGGTAACCTTTACTTGGGAGTTAGAAGATCCAGATGGAGACACGTTAGTTTGTCAATTAGATTTTGGGGATGGTTTCGACATTCAGGTGATTGATGAATGCCAATCCAATAATTCTATATTGCACAGTTATATTCAGGGCGATGATTTTGCCGTTAAACTTACCGTGACTGATGAAAGTAACATAAGTGAAGAAATCAACGATACTGTTGTTGTTGATGGAAGTGCTCAGATGTTACCTTTCAACGGAGCTTCGGTGCAAACTGCTTGGCAACTTGTTCAAGCAAGGCTAGAGCTAAGTCCTTATGAATTCGAGTTTAATCTACTAGAAGCAGCAGCCTATCAGTATCGAAGTGGCACTTTAATTATTGTTCCTGAACAAGGTAAGTATAATTATATTACAGCTGTGACTATTGGAGGAGAAGTTGTCGAAATAGTTCGATATGCATTTAATGCAACTTATGATGTTCTGTTCATATCAGATATTTTAAGGACTCGAAATATACGGTTGGATATGTTTTCACAATATGCAGAACCCCTTTCATCTAGCAAGCGAGATGAATTAACACAAAAGCTTCTTTCCCTATATGATCCCTCAAATATCTTTGCATCATTAAGTACTAATTCCTCGATTTTAAGCCCCCAAGCTTCAGATTGTGTAGATTGTTCTAAAGAGCGAAGTGCATACGGATGGGCAATTACTGGGTGGGTTATTAGTTCAATAGAGTTGTTCGGAAATAAATGACTCACATAATCAAGAAATTCCAAAGCCCACCACAAACAGCAATAACGCTATCTCTAAACCCCACTTTGCGGTTCCGAAAGGCATGTACTAATATATTAAAACGTTTCATACCTCCTATAGCATGCTCAACATATATTCTTGCTTTACTTAGTACTTTGTTCCTCTCTTTTTCTGCTTCTGTTAACTGTGGGTCAGGATTCTTTTTACTCTTCCTAGGTTTCTTGTGTGGTATCCCTGCTTTTATTCCATAATCCTTGTTGATACCTTGATATCCTGAATCTAGCTTCGCTCTTTCTCCTTCACCTTTTAGCCACTCCTGCTCAGGTGGGAATTCTTCTTTGAACATCCCATAATCATGTCTTCGCCCAGCAAATGTCCTCCCTACATAGATAATTACCCTTTCTCCTGTTGCTATTACTGTGTTTTTTACTGTGTGTTGCTTTTTCTTTCCACTATAGAGCTCCTTTTGGGTTTCATCTTTACTAGGCCTTCTATGTTTCCTCTCTGTAGCGTCAATCAATATTTTCTTTGCTTCTTCAAGTGCTTCTTTTAATTCTTCAGGTGTACTGAATTCTCGTTTAGGCAACATCCCTAATTTTGCTAACGCTGCTGAGAGAATTGGTAGTAGTTTGTGTACCCAGTAATGTGCACTAGAACGAGACATATCAAACTTTTCTGCTAATTCATCAAGAGTAGGATAGCTTTTGAGATAGTAGAGGATAAATTCAAGTTTATGTTTAGCTGAAGAAAGCTTACTTTTTCTTCCTCCACCTAGAGAGCGTTCTCTTTCTCCATTAGCTTGTTGTTCTTCATAATCTTTCTGACTTTGCTCTTTGTAGGCTTGTTCAAAGGTTGATTCTAACTCATCTATCTTTTCTTCTGGCAAGCCTGTTAGAGCTCTTACTTGCCTGTCGTTTCTTGTGTTAAAAGTTACCATGGTGGCTGCTATTTTAGCACACCTCTCTATTTCCGAACAACTCTAATTTCTATGGTACCTGCTCTACATACTGCTGTAACAACTTGCTCAGCAGGAGTTTTTCTGACTTGTGCAGGAGGAGTTTCGTTAGCTACTCTAACAACGGGAGCGTGGATTATGTCGGCAGCAGCTATGTGGACTACATATAATGATCTTTTTGACTGTGTTAGTCAAGAAGCCACAGAATATGGCTCTACAACGATTGCTATCATGTCTCCTCCTTTACCCTTCAGTGGACAAGTTTTTGTTCAAAGCATACCATCAAAAGTAAATGTAGGTACAGGATTTATATCTCTTGATCCCTCACCTGATGAAATTGGCCAAATTCTTGAATCTAGTGTTCCTAATGCGGAATTCGTGTTTTTGGATGAAAGACCACGCCATGAAATTATTGAAGGCACTACTCAAGTTGATACAGGGCTACGTGTAATAACAACTGCATATATCTCCAAAGGCTTTTTACCAGCACCTCAATGTCCATAGTAGTAACAACTATAGTACTCTAGAAAGGCTTTATTCGCTTTTAGAGGGAGTGAAGGGGCAATGCATCTTGGAATTACGGGTTTTCTTCCCTGCTTCTGACAGTGGCAAAGTAACCCTCCTTTTTACCATAGGGCTTGAGCAAAAATAAGTTTTCAATTTGGTCTAATTGTATAGTTCCATTCACCATGAAAAGTTTCTTTATGTAGGTTGAGCTGAGCAAATTCTTCATCAGTAACTTTGATGCCCTTTTGATAGGTGTTTTTATCAAGTCTAGCTTTGATTGTTAATCCTGTTTCTGTTTTAGTGTTGCTGATTAGGTTGACAACTGTTGCATGATCTATCAGAGGTTTACCTCGCCAATTTTGTGAAATAAAGCAGAACATTCTGTGTTCTATCTTGTTCCATTTGCTTGTTCCTGGTGGAAAATGTGAAACATGGATTTCTTTGCCTATTTCATTTGCAAAACCCTGTAATTCTTTCTTCCATAAACGACTTCTACTACTATTACTGCCACCACCATCAGCATTTATATAAATAGAAGTTGAGTTTTTGTAATGATGTTGTCCCATTTCTTGCCACCAACTGCGTATACTATTAACTGCAAATTCTGCAGTATCCTTACTGATTCCAACACTTACCCAGCCTTTGTTTTTGTCCAGATCATAAATACCATAAGGTGCCACTTTCCCTTTTTCCTTATCTAGAAAATCATACACATTAACTTCAGGTGATTGACCTTTTTTATGATATTCCCGACCAGGATTCTTGAAATTCCCAATCAGTTCTTTTTTCTTTGTATCTACTGAAATTACTGGTTGGTGATTCTTTTGAAAGCACTTAACTTTTTCATTGATAAAAGAAAATTGATCATTCCTGTCTGGATGATTCCCTCCTTCTATTGTTTTTCTATTGCCTTGGAGAGAATATCCTATTGTTGTAAGCAAGTTACATACACTCCGCTGAGATATATCATAACCCTTTTCCTTCAATGCTTCACAAAGATGGCGAGTGCTTTTACTGGTCCATCTAAGGGGTTTCTCAGGATCACCAAAGGTTGTGTCTTCTACTAAACTTTCCAAATCTTTTTCTAGGTCAGGATACTTCTCAAGCAAGCTTTTGCGACCACCTCCGACTTTACGCATATGTTGTAGTTCATTCTCGCATGAGCTAGATATATCAAGCAAACCCCTCCGAATCGTTGGATATGACAATCCTGTCGCACGATGGACAATTGTTTTTCCTCCATACCCAAGACGCTGTGCTTGTAGTGCAGCCCACTTGCGACGTCCTCGCTCATGTAAATCAACTGAAAGAATTTGGTATTCCCTTTGTAAACGGTTCTCAATATCTGAATCTGATAAGCTTTCCTTCATGCAAACCAGTATAGAAAAATCTATGCGATTGAAAAGTTATTCTTGCTCACCTCCATAGCGAAAATACCCAAAGTTACTTTACACTTATCGATATAATAAACCTAATGGCAGAATTAATAATTCCCCTTATGAAACTTGTAATTGCTATTTCCATAGTAACTTTCATATGTAGCACATTCATCGTGCCGATAAATCCAAAAATGCGTGCCACTTGGCGTGATGTGTTACGAGGTCGTCCCTATCCAGAGAGAAAATACTGGGAGGTAGTTCGATCAACACTCATGCTTGGAGTTGTGTCGGGTCTAATACTTAGCATTCCCATCCTGTTAATTATGCTTTTCCGCCTCCCATAATATCCCCTTTTCTCACTTTAATTTCTAATTGGGTTTTTTTGCCCTGATCCTCCAACTTTAATTGCGGGTAGTGAAAGAAGTCAGGATTTTTTACCCGTTAAGGACCAGCGGGTTATGGTCGATAGGGGAATCGCTTCCCCCACCGCCAGTGCAGAACTGATAAATGCACAATGGGTTGTAACAACCCCTGCTGTTCCTAATTGCACACCTTATTAAGTTAGAAAGGGAAAATACCTCTTGGTTTTGTCACTTGTGTTATGGAGTTAAGGAAAAAATAAATAATGCAAATACTTATTTGGATTTCTGATTCACTTCAGTACATTTATTCTTGGTTTTCTGATTTACCTTGGTACATGCATTTAAATTATGGATTAGTCTTTTTTGTACTTACTGTGCTTGTCCTTAAGCGCAAAGAAATTAGGCACAGGCGCAAAAAGAGGGATTTTATGATTTGGGATTACCTTGTACCTACTAAATATCGCTCTAAGAAAAAATACTATCAAAGAGTTTGGGGAGACCTTCTTTTTGTAATTATCTGTTCAGGATTCTTATGGCTATTGATTTGGATAGTTACCACACCTTAAATTACTTTTTGCAGCAAAGTTGGTAGGTTTGTTCTGGTGCTCGAGCCCTACCTAATTGTCCGAACTGTGGTGAAGCTGATTATTTTGATTTCTCTGATTTTTTCTGCTCGAGCTATCCAACTTGGATTTTGGTGCTCGAGCCAACCTATTTACTTCTCATGTCACTTGTCTGAACTGTGATTGAGCTGATTGGTATGATTTCCCTGATTTTTTTGTGTGCTCGAGCTGCCCAACTTGAATTTTGGTGCTCGAGCCCTACCTAATAATTTGTAAAAGGCTCTAAGGAGAAATAATGTTCGATGAATCTAACCAAGGGCTTGTTGAAGGCGGTGCAGAACTCTTTGTCATGGTTTTAGAAGAAAGCTTTAAACAAGAGGTAGCAAGAATTCGCCTCGAGCTAGCCAAGGAAGGCCTAACTGAAAATCAGCGCTTAGCTCTCAAGGAGGAGCTAGCTGAGCTGACACTAAAGTATGAGGAGCAAAAAAGGAACATTCCCCATAGCCTTTTCTAGAAGGTGTGATATGGGGGCTGGTGTAAGAGTTTTCTTGTAGCTCGAGCTAACTTTAAGTTTGGGTTTACTCGAGCACTACCTAATTGTCTGAACTGTGATTAAGCTGATTTTTGTGATTTCCCTGATTTTTTGTCTGCTCGAGCTATCCAACTTGGTCTATGGTGCTCGAGCCCTACCCAGTTGTCTGAATTGTGATGAAGCTGATTATGGGATTTTCATAATTTCCCCTTTAGAATCCTTGTATTTACTGTCTGATATGGTCAAATCATAGTCCATCATTGAATCACAAGAATCATAGTTCAAACTTCTCGAGCTATCCAAATTGGTTTTGGTGCTCGAGCCCTACCTACAAGAATACTGGCATCACCACAACTATATTTCCCCTCAAAAATAATACTGGCAAGCTTCTAACCATAATCTGTGCGTACTAGTGGCAATTTGTAAGCACTGATTCCTTTTGACTAAATCTGTAACCGGCTTGAAACAAGTAGGTACTAACCTTGATTTAGTAAGCAAAAACTAAATGCTTACTGAAAGTAAGTACCACTGGTACTAATCAGGCAAAAGATAACCTAGCCTGAATTTGAAAGGAGTAAGTCATGAAGATCCTAAGCGTATTGAAGGTAAGTTTGAGCAGTAAGTATTTTATCCTTGCTCTCTTAGGCACCATTCTTTTGGCATCCTGTTGCCCTAGAGGATATTTGAACCCTTATGAAATACAAAATTTGTCCCTAGACCGACTAGAAGCTCCTGAAGCAGCAGCTCGTTAGGAGGGTATGATGAAACTACTTAGTACATTATTATTCTTAGCATTTTTAACCTTCTTAGGTGCTTGCACTACTAATAAGCTTCCTGCTGAAAGAATCTCTAATGAAGAAAAAATTGAAGAAAAAACTTTTCCTGAAAAGCCAGATATACCCGATGGAGGAATAGAAGGCATTAATGGCGAAATAATTGGTGAGTGGCGCGAGCTGCATGAGCTTGACATAAACGAGTTTTATGACCGTACTAAAAAGCTTATTGATAGCTTTAGGGGCTTCGATGATTTCGATGAAAAGGAAAAAATTAATAAGGGTATTTTGTTAGAGGGTTATTTTGGGTTGCTCGAGTTAAGAGAAGACCTAAAAATGGGTGCTTATCGTGAACTGCTAGAAATGCGCCAAAAACTAGCCCCCCTCATCGACTGCGAGATAATTTTTATGCTGCTAAGGTCAGGGTTACCTGTTTCGCAGCAAAGCATTGATGCCTGCACACCAAAAGCGGATATTCATTCCCTTACTAATCCTTTATTGTTACCGCCTTTGGAAGCTAATAAACGCATTGTACCTATAGCACTGGAATATCCACAAAACCTTTTGCCGATTAGCAGCTCTGAGGTTATTGGCGACTTACCTAAAGGTTTCAGTCCTTATGGTGTGCCTTTAGATGAATACATAGTCCTTAGAGGTGTAAGATCTTCTAGTAAAATTGCTAAAGATGCTCACAGCAAAATTTTCACTGTGCGTGTAAGCAAATGTTACGATGCTGGGGGCAGCTTAATGAAAGCATGTGTTCAAAATCCTATTACAGGACAACAGGTGGCTAAACGGCATGATGTAGATTTCATAGTCACTCAACCTATAGAACTTGGTATTCATAGAGGTTGTGATTCTTGTGGTACTGCACTTACATGGCAGCTGTGGCCTAATCAGGGCATAGATGAAGTACTTTATGCTAGTGGTGATGAGATAAGCGTTTCAGGTCCCTTTGAGTGGGCTTGGTTAGATAGCACATTACCTCTAGCCTTAAGCTTAGCACCTGAAAAAGACTCTCAGGGTACAGAAACAGGCAATCTGACCTTTATAGGTAAACTTAATGAGGGTCAACACTCAGTATCTGGTAGACTACGCCTTCGACAGGGATCACAAGAGGTTTATAAAAATACTGCTATTGAAGTGGCAGTACATTTCCTTGCTGCTGAGCGTGCAGCCTTACAACGTGATTTCGCAGTAGATCGTAATGAAAGTTTCAGACTAGACTTACCCCAACCCTATGGTGGTGATGGCAGTAACTATACATGGCAAGTCATTAGGGGTTCACTGAATGCCTTAGGTTTGCAATTGGTGCAAAATGCAGGCGTGGCTAGTTTGCAAGGCACTATAGCCGCTAATGCACCTATTGGTACACACGAGGTTGAACTCGAGGTTAGCTCGAGTATAGGTCACAGTGCCAAGCTCACTTTCTCCTTTGAAATAAGTATTCCCTTTAGTGTGTGGAATCAAAATGCCCAACTTAGACCTAATAATCTTTTACCCCTAACAACAGCGGAAGTAGCTGCTCTGAGCGTTTTCTTTCCTCCTTTAGCTATTGCCGAAGGTGTCTATGATGCCCTAGTGCCTAATAGCTTTGATGACAACCAAGAGCGTACAAACATGATGCTTAGCCATATGCAAAGATTTGATATAGTGGCTTTTCAAGAAGTTTTTGATGAAGATAATGTAAGCCAATTTCTTAGTGGAGTAGGCAGTAGTTACAACTCTTCATTTGGCCCACCAAAGAAAGCTGCTAGCTTTAATCCTTTTAATCCTAAACTACCTGAAGGTGCTTCCGGGCTTTTGCTCTTTGCAAGAAGCAGCTTCACTATGCCTAGCTCTGATCATCAAGCAGTAGTTTTTAATGATTGTAATGGTGATTTGGCAGATGTAGCTGCAGGAGCCTTAACTTTTGATGCATTGAATGCAGATTGTCTAGCACAGAAGGGTTTTAGCTTAGATAAGGTACAAGTTGGCTCCAATGCTGATGAATACCTTTATGTAGTCAATACTCACTTAGATGCTGACGCTGGCAGTCAATCAGACGCTGCTACAAGGTCTCTACAATTTGCGCAGATTAAAAGTTTTCTTGATAGCAATACCAATGCTACTCACCCAATACTATTAATGGGTGACCTAAATACCAGAGAGCTTAGCAATGGTGGCAGTGTAACGAGTCAGTACAACACCATGCTTTCAACACTAGGCATGATTGATATCTTCCGCCAACGCTTTCCTAACCGTCAAACCACTCCGGGCTTTACTTCCGATAATACTGTAAATGCCTATGGCTTTAATTGGAATGATGGTGCTGGTAGTCCAAACAGGCAAAGAATTGATTATTTTCTAGTAAAGCAAGGTACTCGCTACGAGTTAACGCTAGATGATACTAATGCTAGACCTATATTTGTAGAGGATAATACCTCTGGTCCTTCAAGGCAATTTGATACTCGTTTGTGTCGTGCTCCAGGTCCTCCAGTTCATGGTTGGCTTGTTGACAGGTCTTCCTTACGTTGTTATGTATCTGATCATTGGGGTTTAGTAACGTATTTAAGGCTCACCAAACCTTAAAACCCTTAGAAGCGTAACTTTCCTACACTCTCTTTGCTTTGGCAAAGAGAGTTATTCTTTGATCACCTAGCCTTAGGTTAATTCCTTTTGGGTTTGGGTACGTAATTCCAGAGTTTATTGCTTAAGAAGTTTGTCCTTGAACAATTGCTATCTGTTGGGCGACTTCTTTTAAAGTCTCTTTATAAAACACTTTTCCTTCAGGGCTGTAATTAAGGTAGGTTTCTGCACTAGCTTCTTGTAAACGATTCAGCTCTTCAGAAGTTAAGGAGCGGTCTATAACAAAACTTACAACATTACTAAATTTTTGGACATACTCATCTTTGTACTTTGCTAAATCTGGAGCTTGTGCTAAGGCCAATCCTTGCATAGCATAGGAGCACAAAAGGCTCAAAAGCAAAAATTTTTGTTTAGAGCAGATTTGATTCAACTTTTTTATAAGAGTCATTGAAACAAGCTGTGGAAAGGTTAACTAGCAATAAAGTCACTGATAGCATTAGAAGTATCGGTACTAAAACCAACAAAGTCTAGCATGCCCCTATCATTAGGGTCAGCTATAGAGAAGTCATTAGAAACCATACCCACCACTGCTAGCTTGGCAGTAGCGTTTATTTTACTGCGGTACTCGCGCAAAGCTTCAGCAGGATGTTGTTTGCCATACCAAGTTTCGTTATCCGTTAAAATAACAAAAGCATCAATTTCTTGCTTGCGTTTTAAAGCGTACTGCATAGGCAAAGCACAATCTGTACCTCCAAAAGGTAAATTTTGAGTAGCCTTAATTACATCATCAAGACGTTGCCTTGGTGAGATATTAATATTTACCATTTTATGTGAGAAAGCAGTAATCACATGCTGGGGTTCTTTAGCTGCTGTGACTAAAGCTAGAGCAGCACTAGCTACATTAGGAGTCAAATTAGGAACTCCACCTACAGCACCCCAAGTCATAGATCCTGAAACGTCCAGTGCTAGCATAATACGCTTTTTAGTAGGCTCAACATTTTCAAAAGTCACATAAAACGCCTTGTCTAAAGCATCAACTATACTTTGTACAGGTGTCCATGTACCTTTGCCTCTAGCACCACGACCAGATTGATAAGTCATTAATGCAGCCAGAACTTGAATAGGGTGAATACGGGCTTTTTGAAGACGTGCCTCATCAGTTATGCGTTCAGCAATGGTGTTTGCTGCTGGACTCATAGCCGTTAGTAGCCCCACCCTAGTCATGGTAGCAAGGTTGCGGATCATAGCGGTCATAGGCATTTTTTCTAACAGTGCTTCCCATACCTCAGCTCTATTTAGCATTTCAGTTGGAATTACTTCCCTAGGTAAGTTGTAACTTTGGATTACTTCAACAACCTCATCAACCTTACTCATAGATTTTATAGTTTCTACTGCTGCTAAGTAATTTGCCCAATCACCATTAACACCTTGCAGCTTTTCTTGTTTACCCGTTATGTATTGATAAAGGGCATCTCTATCAGCAGTTGTTTTAGGGTGACTCAAACGCAGTGCATCGCGATGTGACCAGCCATTACGTTGCTGATATTTAGTAACTTGGTATGCCAGTTTGTTCAAGTCTTTGCTTTGATACCAATTAGCTACAGCACGCCGTAACCCACGGCCCCAACCACGCATCTCATTGACATAAGTCATAAAAGTAAAAAGGTGTGTGCCAATGCGAGCTACTTTAGTTAAGGCATCTGCCGCAGCATTCTTAGTCTCATCATCTCCGACAGTGAATGCTAATGCCAGTATAAAAAGTGCAGGATCATTTTTGTAAGCTTTACCTTGTCCAGAAACTGTTACTGTACGCTCGATAACCTTTTTACCATCATCTTTAAGTAAAGAAATAGCATTCTGGGCATTTTCTGTAGTGAGCTTTCTCTCGTTGATATAATAAGTTCCTCCCTCTGTACCTAAAATCAAAAAGCGGTCAAGACGCTGCCATACATCTAGTTCCCACACATAGCCACCAGCAGTATTTTGAATCTGAGCACTATCAATAGGTTGGTTCTGCGGAGTTTTGTTGAACTGAAAAAGCTTGTGCAATTTGTGCATTTTTAGGCGTCCTATCAAGTCAAAATAGTAAAGTGGGCAAGTTGTTAAGGCTTCTCTAAACTCCCAGTACTAGTTTCCCAGCACTAGATAGGATTTGAACCTATAATTTTTGTTTCACAGACAAACGTTTTACCGATAATGAAACCTTGTTCGGCCCACTTGTAATTTACAAGAATATGCATGATGAGCAAGGGGTGTAATTAGGAGCTAACCACTCAGTGGAGTAGTTTCAAATTTCGTAAGATTCGATAACCTAGCTACTTCGGCTCATCAGCAGAATGTTCGGGTGAATTACGAGCAAGGGGTGAGACTTCAATTTAATGCCTTTCGCTCTACCAACTGAGCTACTAACCATGGGTTAGGTGGGAATCGAACCCACGACTTAAAGGGTAACGAAGCCCCTTCGGCTCGTTAAGCAGCGAGTTTAGCACTCTCTATTATATTATGTCAAGACCTGATTCTAACGAGCGATAGCCATCTCAGCCTGAAGAAAAAACTAATTCTTCATATATTGTTATCTACCAACTTACATTCCACTTGAGGCTCACAATCAGTTGGTTTGTTTGCCTAGTGATATTGTTACTATTCTTGATCGGTTAGAAAAGTTCGATCTGTTGGGTAATCCTATTGTTAATCTGGTTCAGGAGCTAGGGTTAAATAACCCTGAACAGGTAAGAGTGCAATCTTGCTTGCAGGGGAAAAAACTGGTGCAAGATGAAGTCTCATGAATACATTTGACTACATTTCAGGAAATAGTTAAACATTTCTGAAACGGTACTTGGAAAAACCTTGAAGGTCTTCAAGGTTTGGTTGGCAAAAATCAGATTGTTGTATCAATGCAAGTGAAAGTGAGCACCCTGAATTTAGTAATATATAATGTCTTTGATGTAATGATTTAACTTCTTATGTTAAAACATCTGAAGTATGTCCTCTATCCCCCAAAAAGCAAAAGACAGGATTAACGAGTCAAAAGACAAACAATTAAATAAGCTAAACTTGAACTATTGTGATTTAATAGAAGTGCCTAGTGAAGTATTTTCACTATACAATTTGAAAATACTAGACCTTAGTGATAATCAGCTCAAACACCTCCCTTCAGAAATAGGCCAACTTGCTAATCTAAAAGAGCTATACCTCAACAAAAATCAGCTCGAGCACCTCCCCTCAGAAATAGGTCAGCTCTCTAAATTACATCGAATAAACCTTAGTAATAATAAACTCACATCCCTCCCCTCAGAAATAAGTCAACTTTCTAAACTGCAAATCTTTTTTGCTGATAATAACCAACTCGAGCACCTCCCCCCAGAAATAGGCAAACTCCCTGAATTAAGATATCTAATCCTTAGTGGTAACCAGCTTAAGCATATTCCTCCAGAAATAGGTCAACTGCCTTGGTTGGAAGAGTTGCACCTTAATAGTAATCAGCTTGAGCACCTCCCTCTAGAAATAGACCAACCCTCTGACTCTCAACTGCATTTCATAGACCTTAGTGGGAATCGGTTCAAGCACTTCCCAGCAGGAATAACTGATGTTGTTTTCCTGCGATCACTAAACCTAAGTGAAAATCAGCTTGAATACCTCTTCCCCAAAATATCCCAACTTCCTAACCTAGAATCACTAGATCTAAGTGCAAACCAACTCAAGAACCTCTCAGCAGAAATAGGAAAGATTCATTGGTTGAAAGAATTACGGCTTAGTAGAAATCAGCTCGAGCACCTCCCCTCAGAAATAAGTCAACTTTCTAAGTTAGAAGAATTACAACTTAGTGAAAATCAGCTTGAGCACCTTCCCCCGGAAATAGGGCAACTTTCTAACCTGCGCTCTCTAGACCTTAGTGGTAACAAACTCAATTACTTTCCTTCAGAGATAGCCCAACTTTCTAGCCTAGAATGGTTAAAGCTTGATGGTAATCAACTTGAATACCTTACTTCAGAAGTAGGTCAACTCTCAGAAATGCAAACACTATACTTTAGAAGCAATAAACTTGAGCATCTCCCCAAAGAAATAGGGCAACTTTCTAAGCTTCAAGAACTAGACCTTAGGAATAATAAGCTTGAGCATCTCCCTCCAGAAATAACTCTGCTTTTCAGCCTAAAATTCCTATATCTTAGAGACAACCCCATAAAAGACATTCCACTTGGGATAATGGAAGACTCTAAGGCAAAGCCTATCTTAGACTACTTATCCTCTAATTTTAGTCAACTAGCAAAAGAAGAATTACTTACTAAGCCAAATAGGGAAACTAGTAAGTCAGATAAAGCAAAGAAACCTGATCTTGCTTTACAACAAGTTAAACTTAATGACCAAACTAATGAGCATGAGCAAACCTTTGAAATAGAATATAGAAAGGCAATAGAAGCAACTCTAAATAAGCCAGATCTATTTGGTGTAGCATTAAGGCAGCATAAGTTATCTAAAGCCTACATGAGTTTGTCATTCATGGGTCGCAACATTGATAGCATTGATGGTATTTTGTTTAGTAATAAGCATTTACTACTTCTTGGTGAGGCAAGTTCAGGTAAAACTACTATACTAAATTGGCTAGCCATCCATGCTGCACGTAGGGAATTCCCCGGTTTGTATTTGATGAACAAGTGGAAAAAGTATGCACCCTTTTTATTACGGATGTGCAATCAAGAGAACTTTAATCTAAAAGACCCCAGCACTTTCATGTATCTAGTAGAAGAAGCTTTGCCTTCTGATATACCTAAAAATTGGGTACAACATAAATTGACTGATGGAAAAGGTATGTTACTAATTGATGGTTTGGACGAGATACCTACTGACAACCTTAGTAAGGTAAAGAGCTGGATTAATGATTTGCGCAAGGAATATCCTGAAGTTCCTATTATTGTCACTTCACGTAAAGAAGCCATTAAAGAAGGCTGGCTCAAGGCAGAGGGTTTTAGTGATGTTTTACTGCTTCCTATACAAAAACAGGGTATTAAAGCTTTTATTGATGATTGGCACAAAGCAGTTGCTGAGTTAGATCCACCTGATAAAGTAGAACTACCCAAGCATGCCAAAAAGCTTTTAGAGCACATAGAGCAACATCAATCACTACAGTTATTAGCACAATCTCCTTTACTCTGTACTGCTTTATGTGCGCTTAATCGTGATAGTGACAACATACCTAGCAACCAGATGGAACTATATGATGCTTTTATTAACTTGCTACTCGAGAAAAGAGATGATGGTAAAGTTACTTCTGGGCTACTTGAAGATAGTCAACTGCACGAATTAGTACAAGAGTTAGCTTATTGGATGCTAGCTAAGGGCAACTATCAAACACTTACGTTTGTTGCCAAAGAATCAAAGATTAAAGAACATCTTGATTCTATATGGCCAAATTTACGTGCAAAAGATCAAGAACATTTAAAAAGTGAAGAGGTCTTAAAGGATATTTTAGAGCGTTCTGGTTTGCTTAGTCACACTAGTGGTAAAAGCATTGAATTTACCTATAGAACACTAGCTGAGTATCTAGCTGCTAAAATGTTTGTAGAAAAGTCTAAAGCTAGTGTTTTAGCCAATTACTTAAGTAATGATCTTTGGTATGAGACTATTCGCTTTGCCCTATGGCACAGTAAACAAGATCGCAAAGAGCAACACCAAAAACTTCTTTATGCTATTGCCAAAAAAATAGATGAGAAGGACAATAAGCAAAGAGATATTTGCCTTTTTCTACTTTCATGCCTAGAGGGTAAATTACCTCTAACATCCAATTTTGAAAAGGCTATCTCAAAAGCTGTTGAGATAGTCCTGCCTCTAAAAAATTCCCAAGAAGTTATTTTGGTTTCTTATGCAGGTGATTGGGCTGTACCTTATTTACGCTTTGAGCCAAAAAGAAAATGTAAGCGCCAGCAGACAGCTTATGCTGTAGAAACCCTAGCTCGTATTGCTACTCCTACAGCACTAGAAGCACTAGAAAGTTACAAGGATTATCAACCTTATAGTAGCTTTACTGATGCTGAGCCTGTTATTAATGTTTTGATTGCATTATCTCAACAACTAGATAACCGCATTTTAGACGATATATTTACATACTTTGGTAAAAAAGTTAGACAACTAAAAGTTATCAACCATAATGAGCTTGATAATCTAAGCTTTCTTAAAAACTTACCACAACTCAAGTTATTATCCCTTGATAGACTTGCTAACCTACAAAACCTAGAGGAGTTGAAAAACTTACCTCAGCTCAATTCTCTAAACCTTTCCTCTCTTGATAATACCCAGAATCTAGAGATTCTTAAAAATTTACCTCAGCTTGATTCTTTAGAACTTTCTAGACTTGATAATATCCAGAACCTAGAGACTCTTAAAGATTTACCACAACTCAATTCTTTGTCGCTGAGTCTTTTTAAGAATATCCAAAATCTCAAAGAATTGAAACCCTTGCCACAACTTAATTCTCTAACACTTAGTTCTCTTGAGAATATCCAGAGCCTCGAGGGACTTGAAAACTTACCACAACTTAGTTCTCTCACACTTAGTTTACTTGACAATATTCAAAGTCTAGAGGAATTGGGAAGCTTGTCTCAGCTCAATTCTCTATCACTTAGCGACCTAGGCCATATCCAAAACCTAAAGGGATTGGAAAACTTACCCCAGCTTAACTCTCTAGAACTTTCCAGCCTTGATAATATTCAGAATCTAGAGGAGCTAAGAAACTTACCCCAGCTCAAAGAACTAATACTTATGTTTCTTGCTAATCTCCAGAGTCTAAAAGGGCTAAAAAACTTATCCCAGCTCAATTTTCTAAGGCTTTTCGGTCTTGCTAATCTACAAAATTTAGAAGGGTTAGAAGGCTTACCACAGCTTAATTCTCTAGAACTTTTCAGCCTTGCTAACCTACAAAACCTAGAAGGGGTGGAAAACTTACCACAGCTTAATTCTCTAGAACTTTTCAGCCTTGCTAATCTACAAAATTTAGAAGGGTTAGAAAACTTACCACAGCTTAATTCTTTAACGCTTAGTGATCTTGTTAATCTACAAGATCTAGAAGGGCTAACCAACTTATCACATCTCAATTCGCTATCGCTTCTCCGTCTCAGCAATGTCCAGAACCTAGAAAAGTTGGGAAGCTTACCCCAGCTTAATTCTTTATTGCTTTATGATCTTGCTAATCTCCAAAGTATAGAGTGGTTGAGAAACTTACCTCAACTCAACTCTCTATCGCTTTCCAGTTCCGATAATTTCCAGAATTTAGATGTGCTGAAAAACTTACCTCAGCTCAATTCTCTAACACTTTACAATTTCACTAATCTTCAGAGTTTAGATGTGCTGAAAAACTTACCTCCACTCAATTCTTTATCCCTCTTTAACATCAATGACCTCCAAAGTTTAGATGTGCTGAAAAACTTACCTCAGCTCAATTCTTTATCCCTTTCTAATCTTGATGGCCTCTGGAACTTAAAGGGGTTGAAGAACTTACCTCAGCTCAATTCTCTATCACTATCAAACCTCAATAACCTCCAAAGCCTCAAGGCACTGAAAAACTTACCCAAACTTACTTCTCTATCACTTAGCAATTTGCCCGAAATGGGAATGCAAAACAAAATTTATGAATTTAAATCTTTAAAAGAAGTCCAAAAGTTTTTTGATGAGCTTGGTGTGTATTGTTAAGCAAAAGTGCTTTCAAAAGAGTAATTATACTTGGGCTTTGGCTAGTAATTATATTTACTTTTTGGCTGTCTGCTCAAAGATCAGATCTAAACCTCCTGGCACTTTTAAACAGTTACCTAAACTTTTTAGCGGAGCATCCTCTAAGTCCCATTATCCTGCTACTACTCTTTATTATTCGCCCCTTACTACTTTTGCCAAGTACTATTTTAGTTGGGGTTATGGGATTTTTATATGGTGTGTTTTGGGGGTTTGTTTATGGACAAGCTGCTGTACTAGTTTCAAGCAGCCTTGCTTACATAATTGGACATTACTTTAGCAAAAACATTAACTTTGAAAGTAAGTATCTCAAATTCTTTGCCAAGGGCCATAGCTTTGAAAACATTTTAATTAGCCGCCTTATTTTTTTACCAGGTGATCTAGTAAATTACGGTGCAGGTTTTTTAAAGGTTAACTATTGGGGTTTTCTGCTGGGCACCTTGGTAGGAGGTACTCCGAGCATGCTGGTAGTTATTTTTGCAGGTTCAGCTATAGAGGGTGAATTTTCTGCTGGTAAGCTCACTATTCGCACAGACTATTTGCTCATTGCCTCAATTACTTTGCTATTTAGCTTGGCTCTAGCTTGGTGGTTACGTGCAAATCGCAAGCCTGCCTCAATTTGACTTTGTTGAAAAGACCTCTTGCTGGAAGTCATTCTGAGCAGAGGAAAGCTCTGCAGGAAGAGTAGAACTCAGTAATTCTGTTTTGGAGGGAATGATTCTTACTTGAGTTATGCGCAGGCCACTTACTTCCTCAACTTTTAAGTATGCTCCTTGAATTTCCAAGGTTTCCCCCACATTAGCCGCTCTGACCAAACGCCCAAAAATATAGCCACCAATTGTGTCCTCTTCAACTTCACCAAAATTAAAACCGTAAACTTCCTCGAGGTCTTCTAACTGTGTGCCTCCATTTACTAGTAATTCACCAGTAGCCAATTCAACAATTTCTGGGGCTTCATCTTCATCAAATTCATCACGAATTTCTCCTACTAGCTCCTCGAGCAAATCTTCTAAAGTCAAAATCCCTGCCATGCCACCAAATTCATCTACTACCACGGCAAAGTGCGACTGCTCACCTTGTAATTTTTGTAAAAGAGTAGTGGCCCCAGCTGTTTCAGGTACAAAAGTAACATCGCGCTTCAGTAAGTGCAAATCACTTGCGGCATCTTCGGCGAAAACCAAGTCTTTGACATGCAAATAGCCTATGACACTGTCAGGATTGGCTTTACAGAAAGGGAAACGAGTGTGTCCACTTTCTTTCATTTTATGAAGTGCTTCTGCTAAAGTGTCCTCACTAGAAATCCAGACGACATCAGGACGAGGCACCATAATTTCTTTAGCCAACGTCTCACTAAAGTCTATGACATTTTGAAAAAGTTCCTGCTCATGTTTATCTAAATTACTATTAGAAGCGAAAAAATGGCGTAATCGTTCAGATTGGGACACAGTACCCTTTTTCTGAACACCAAAAATTCTAAAACCCAATTTATAAAACTGGACAGTTAGTTGAGTGAATGGATAAACTATTCTATGCCAGAGACTTAACAGGGGCCTCAAACGTAAGAACACGCTAGCAGGGTCACTTTCAGCATAGGCTTTAACTGATTGGCGAAGAGTGGCATAGATGAGCGTAAGCAGTAAGAAGCTAAGCACAAAGCTAGGCACTCGTAATAAAGGAGGCCAAGCTATAAGCAACAAGCTCCTTTCTAAAACAGAAATAATAAAAAAAGCAAAGCTGAGGGTACTAAAACTTTGCCCTAGCTGGGCGCTAGCTAAGTACAAAACTCTCAAGGGTTGCTGCTCATCTTTCGGCAGTGATGACAGAGCTGAAACACACATAGTAAAAAAGGCATTGAGTATAAGTGTACCTAGGCCCAGAAGGGCAAGCAATAAATTGGGAGGTTCCACATATCTATTTTACACAAGCTTTGTGTTTGCGTAAATGTAAGGCTTGCACAATGCCTATCTACAAAGCCCTTGCAAGCATTACTCTTAGTTCGCTCAAAAATTTAGAAAAATCTGAATGCACTCTCAAATCCCTCAAGATCCTGTTTTGGACCATATGAGCATCAATTGTAGGGGTGCAAGATTTTGAACCCCTACACTATGTACTTTATGATAGGTGTTTTCATTCGTTAATTATGCTATAGTTTAAGCAAAGTTTTCTGTTTATTTAATAAAACTAAGAGTTCTCTGGCAAAATACCCCAATTTGATGTCCAATCTTAAGTTTCGCGAAAAATTATCTTATGGTGTGGCCGACATTGGGGCTGCAATTTCTACTACTGCCATTAACTTTTTTCTACTTCATTTCTTAGTTAATGTAATAGGTTTAAGGCCGGGCCTAGCAGGCAGTGTATTGCTTATTGGTCGCTTAATTGATGCCATTACCGACCCTTTGATGGGAGCAATTTCAGACCGCACTCGAGCCATCTGGGGAAAACGTAAGCCCTACATTTGGTGGGGGGCTATACCCTTTGGGGTAACCCTTGCTCTAGTTTGGGCAATACCTGAAACTACTACCAGCCAGATTTTAACCTTTCTGTTTGCAGCAGGTCTTTTGACACTCCATACCACCGTTTTTACTATAGTGCAAGTTCCTTATCTAGCCCTAACCCCAGAATTAGCACCTACTTATACTGAGCGTACTACCCTGACTAGTTACCGGGCAGGCTTTGCCACTTTTGCCTCACTAATAGCCGCTGCCACACCACCTATACTAGTAGCAAGCTTAAATAGTTTTCAGGGTCTAGAGGCTGATGCTCGTTTTGGTTGGCTAATAATGGGAGTGATTTTTGGTGGTGTTAGTAGCTTATGCTACTTGCTTATGGCTTCAGGCACTAGAGAACCTGTGCAGAAAATTAAGCAGGTAAAGCAGAATCTCTGGCAAAATTATAGTAGTGCTTTTAAAATTAAGGGCTTTCTATCTATCTTAGGTATTTTTATGACAGTCACTATTGCTTTAGGTATAGTATCTTCTCTGCTACCTTTTTACTTAGAAAGTATCTCTAGCATTAATCCTGAATGGCAAACTTTCGTCATAGGCTTACTTTTTATTACTGCTATTGTTAGCTTGCCCTTATGGAATCTGCTATCTAAGCTATATGGTAAACGTTTAGCCTTTACTTTGGGCTTAGTGTTTCTAACTTTAAACTTACCCTTATTAATGTGGGTGTCGGCTGGAGCTAGCCTCTCACCAAAGCTGGTTACCTTTACTATATTAATGGGTTTAGGTCTAGGAGCAGTACTCTTATTTCCTTGGGCTATGTTACCTGATGTTGTGGAATTTGATGAGTTGGCTACAGGAAATAGGCGTGAGGGTGTTCTCTATGCTATTTTCACTTTTGGACAAAAGGTAGCCTTTGCACTAGCAGTTTTCTTAAATGGTCAAGTACTCGAGCTAATTGGTTACCAAAGGGATGCAGTCGTTCAAAACAATCTTACCAATCAAGGTATTATACTGATGGTTGGTCCTGTAGCAGCCTTACTTTTCGCTTCAACTATTTTGTGGGTATGGCGTTATCCTATTAGCCAATCTGCTCATCAAAAGGTAGTAGCAGCTCTACAAAAAACTAAGAATTAACTATTGTTATGTGTTATCCGACATTCCAACCCCTTTTGAGTACTTCAGCTATTAGAGCTTGCTTGTCAAGTTATCAGCTTCTCTAACTTCTTTTTCCATGCCACAGTGCGAGCAGTGTGGCAGCATTACGTGTCTAATTTTGTGGCAGGATGAGCACTCCTCAAAAAGCTCACTGCCACAAGAGGGGCAAGTGTACTTTTCTTCTTGATCTCCCTGACCCATTGGAACAACTATCTTATTAACTGTTCTTCGAGTCCAAAATAAAAAACGACGAGGACCAATGCGTATTGGGTACTCACATACGGGACACAAAAAACGCTCGTAAGCCTCTCTATATTGCTTGATTAGCCATTGTGTTTTGGGGAAAGCAATAGACTGAATGAAGTGTATCAACAATCGCATTACTACAAGCAATAATCCCCCAATAAGTATGTATTTGAAATATTTGTTGGGAAAGTACTGGTGAATTATCAAAGTAACCTTAATAAGTGCTGCTGCAGCAAGGGCGAAAAACAATGGAAAGTAAATGCTAGAACGCTTCTTAACAACGAGAAAAGCTGCCACAATTAGAATTGGCAATAAGATCGCAAGCTGTAGGAGTGCTAGTTTAAGTCGGTGTTTTTGGCGAAGAGTGTTAAACTCATCTCGCGCTGGTTGACGTTGCCTCTCAATTTCTCGCTCTATCTGATCTTTATTTTGACTAAGCTCTTGCTTTTGTTCAAGCATGTTCGATACAGTCTGACTCAATTCTTGGTATTCTCTCTGATTTTCTAAAAAGAGGTCTAAACTGCTAGTGAAGTTTGCCTGTTCCGTATTGGAAAAAGTAATGCCTTTCTGTATGCTGAGTCTTTGCAGCTCGAGCAATTGGTTAATTGTCTGTTGTAGATTTTGCGAGCTATCTCTAACTATGCGCTGCTTTTCTGTCTGATTCTCAATCTGACGTGTAAGGTCAGCGACCTGCTTTCTCAAAGCTTCTTGCTCTGATATAAGTTCTTTATTTAGGTACTTCTTTTCTATAGTGGTATAGTCAGGGCCTCGAATAGCTTGGATATCTTCAACCAGAAATCCCAGAACCCAGAATATAAGCAAGGTAAGGACAACAGTAAAGAACCGTACAGCAAAGCGCTGCAACCATGTACCCTTAGGTTTTGTATTAGTTTTCAATGCACTCTCCATTCACAGCTAAGATAAAAAGCCCTATGGAGCAAATGTTTTTTACTTACCAGCTTTCCTTAACTTTTCACCATAGCAATAATAAGGCCAAGATAGGGAACACAAGTTTTCTAGTGTAAAAACTTTCTACAAAATGAAGTGTTTCCCAATAATTATTTTATAGTAGAGAAAAAAGAACAAGTTATCAAATTATAGAACAAGAATGCTTTAATGGAACTCTACGCGAGAAATTAAAAGAGATTTAAAAAATTTAGAAGTATTGCAAACCACCATTGAAGAGGCACTAGAACAAAAATTAGTCATTGCAGGTGTAAAGTTTACAGGCTCGAGCAAGTTGCTCGAGCCTAAGGGTCATCCACTTAAAAGTTTGTGATTCAAGAAGGTCCAGATATTCGCCAAAAACCTGTGGGGTTAGGAATGTCTGCGCCTACTGGACCCTTACCCCAAAAATAGTCATTGTAGTTGCTAGTACTACCTGAAGAAGGACCCATCACTGACCAAGTTACTGAGCTAGGTTGTACTTCTGTAGCAGTAGCAACCCAAGCCTGACGCACCTTCATAGGTGGTAAAGTTATAGTAACAATCCCTAGGTTTATTCTTTTACCTAAAAGGTATTCAGCTATGAGCCGACCTTCACTAGTATTATCCCAGCTAACATTGGCATAAGCCAAGAGCTGATGAAGTCCTCCAAAGGCAGGTCCCCAACGCTGCCACCAAGCAAGACCACTAGAAGTTCTTTGCAATGGTCCACAAGCAGCTACTACTAACCATTCAAGGTCACGGTTACCCCAGTAAGCCTCACTATAGTGCAAGAAACCATCATCATTATTTCCCGGAAAGGTAAAGCCATCGCCATTAGCATGTCCTGTATAGAACACCATATCTACATTATCCACCCAAGCATTATCATTACCGCCCTTACTAGGATCTTTGAAATCCCTTTCCCAAGCGTTAAAGTCACCCCAGTTGAACTCTACAGGAATACCACGATTACGCATAGTACTATCAAAACCACCAGCATTATTCTGGGAGCCACCTAAGCCTTGTGAAGTGCCTATCCATTCAAGGCCTACATCAACACGACCTAATCTTTGGGTACTTATATCTTGTACTTCATTAGGTCTTGCAATAGTTGCTTGGTTAGAAGATTGAGTTAACACCTTGCCCGTTTCGGCATTAACTAAAACATGACGCAACTGCACCTCACCTTCTTTAGTTTGTAAGTTACCACTACACATATAGGAAGGGAAAAGCTTTCTGGCCTTACTTTCAAAAGCAGGCACATGATAAACTAATTGGGCACTTGCTTCAATTTGTAAAGCTCCTATGCTCTGACGAGTAATTTCCCCTTCCTGTTCCTTATAAGCACTTTGGCAAGCTTTAAGAGCTTCACTTTCTGAAAGCACAGATACAGAGCCTGCTTCCTCTAAGCCTTGTACACTATAAAAAACTTGTGTGGCACGACCTTCGCCATCAAAAACCATTTTCAACTTGGCACCTGGACCAGTCAGAGGAACAGGCTGTTTATTTATACTCAAACTTAAGTCAAAAAGAACATGAGTATCAAGCCTAGCACTTACAATTTCTTTACCATCAGCACTAAAAGCCTCAAATACACTATGATCACTACGGCTTTCTACTGCCAAGCCCTCAGGTAGGGGAAGATCATTAGGAAGCATGCCCGCTTGACTCAAAGCATCTTCAGCAAGCTCTATGGCGACTTTACCATCAATGGGTTCGACCTCTTGCAGTTTTGCAAAATCAAATTCTTCAATAACAGTTTCCCCCTCTCCCTCTTCAGATTTTCCTTTAGCAACAACTTGGCTAGGAATATCCATAAAGTTTTCATTGTCTAGAAAAAGTAACGCCTGATTCAAATTATCAACCTGACTAATTTGTTCATCAAACTCCACTTCCAAAACTTCAAAAAGTGTCCTTAAATTTTCGCCGTTCAAGCCATTTTCAACAATGGTATAAACCGGCATTTCGTCCTGAGTTCTAGTGTTAATGTTACCATCATTTACACTAGTGTTTTGACAAGCAAACAATAGTAAACAACACACTGCACTTATTAAAAACTTGCTAAACTTTTGAACTTTCATGAAAACCTCCTTAGTTTTCTATGATCCTTTGTCAATACAGCACAAGATTACTTTAGATGGCTTATAAAAACCTAGGCACAGCACCTGAAAAATCAAAATGGATCCATATCTCGTATTGTAGTAACTTAACAAGCACTTGAAATTCTGCTTGCAAAAACAAGCATAGGAAGCATCTGTTTCAAGGCTGTTACAATTTTGAGTTTGATTTTGCTTAGTATTGTATTATGAGCCTAATCGACAGATTCTGACTCTTTCTGTATCTACTCATTAGGCTGAGAGGAACTAAGTATGGTCTACTTTAGATATTTATGGCTCTTTTTGTTTAGTTATGCCTTTGCTTTTCCACCACTTATACCTTACCAGCAAGGTAATACGCAAGTGATCGCACCTCAAGGTTGGACTGTGGCAATTGATGAGGCGCAAGGCATTATTAGTATGAATGAAAACCCTAATGACCCTGCTGCTGCTTCACTATTAATGCTTACCACCCCACAGCAAGCAAATCTTACCCCTGAAGTAGTTGCACAAAACTTCTTGACGAGTACTGTAACTAATTTCCAAATTATTGAGCAAAATCTGGTAGATAATAATGGAGGAATTTTAGTTACTGCAACTGGCATGGTGGATGGAATCTCTGCAAAGGTTGCTGTTCTTTCGTTTTACGACACAGCTTTTGGTGTTATTAGGTTAGCGGTATTTGCTGCTACACCCCAACGCTTTGAAGAATTAGGTGGGGCTTCACTTATTTTTGTAACTTTTGGTGGCCAAGATCCTAATCAACTAGCAAGTAACCAGCCAACAGCTAGCTATGGTGGTGCTTTAGTTTGTGAAGACTTTTTGGGCTCTTACTCCAATTATAATGATTTAACCATTGACTATGATAAGCACCAGTGCGTCATAAAAAACCGCCAGAGTGTTGCTGCTAACATCATACTTGGTAAATGGTCAGAAGCAGCTAGCACACCTTCACAAGGTACTTGGGAAAATGTTGTCACAGGACAGATAACCTATGATTCTAGTGGTTATGGTATGTCACTATTATTTCACCAAGATAGTCGCTACGAGCTTCTCTATCTCTATTCTGCATCAAATTATGGCTGTAGTAGTAAGGTAGAAGCCTATGAAACGGGAAGTTATTCTTTTGATAGTCAGAATCTCTTGCTAAACTTACAACCCGAGCGCTATGAGGCTAATCTTGACACTTGTTATGGTCCCCCTAGCAGAATGAGTAAGAGTAATTTACCTTTAGATAGGCTCGAGCTAGGATTCCATCCAAGCTTACCTGATATGGCCCTTACTTTTCGCTGCCGTGAGTTCATGATTTCTTGTGCTGATGATGGTTATTTGCGTATGCTTTTAAAGCATGAGTGATTAATTGTTCATTAAAGAGGCAAAGCACTTAAGGTGAATTAATACCTTTCTGAATGCTACAATATAGATGCTAATGAACCAAGATATAGATGGACTGGCCTGAAACAGGCATACATGAAGATAAGTATGGTCACTACGCAGATTTGCGAGTAAAGGGTGTAACACAACGTTTCAGGTGGATAAAACCCGGAAAATTTATGATGGGTTCGCCTGAGAACGAAAAATATAGAGGTAGCAATGAGGTCCAGCATGAAGTAACACTTACTAGGGGTTATTGGTTAGCAGATACTACTTGTACTCAAGCGTTTTGGCTAAAAGTAATGGGAGAAAACCCTAGTAACTTTAAAGGTTTGGAAAAACCAGTTGAGGAAGTGAGCTGGGAGGATGCTATGAAATTTATAAGTCAGCCAAACGAATTTCGCCCAGATATAACAGCACGTTTACCAACAGAAGCAGAGTGGGAATACGCATGTCGTGCAGGAACAACTACACCATTTTCTTTTGGTGAGGATATAAGTACTGACCAAGTACATTATGATGGTAACTACCCTTATAAAGGTTCCAAGGGGAAATATAGAGAAGACACAGTAGAAGTTAAGGAATTGCCATGTAATGCATGGGGTTTATACCAAATGCATGGCAACATACGGGAATGGTGTATGGATTGGTATGGCAGCTATGAAAAAACTCAGGCGATTGATCCTACGGGTCCTAAAAGTGCCCAGGACCGTGTCCTGTGTGGTGGCTTGTGGTACAGTGACGCTAAGGGCTGTCGTTCAGCGGCCCGCTACAGCGACGTGCCTGACGAGCGCCTCTTCTTCATCGGGTTCCGCTTGGCCCTAGGTCATTAGCACAATTCGGGGTGACAGTATAAGACTAATTTCAGCTCGTCAGGCCACCAGTGCAGAAAGGAAACAATATGAAGGCTATTAAGTTAAAAGAAAGATTGAGCCAAGATAGACCTATGATTACCATCAGCATACGAATGCCTGAAGATGTGGTCAAAGATCTTAAGAAAGTTGCCCCGATTTTAGGGTTTTTAGGGTTGTAAGCGACCTTCATCTCTAGGAAAAGCCCTTGCAAAACGCACGTTCTCAACACCTAGTAGCAATGCTGTTAAACGCTCTGCACCTATAGCAAAGCCTCCGTGTGGTGGCATACCATGTTTAAAAACCTCTAAGTAGCCTTTAAAAGCCTCGGGATCCATCTTGCGCTTTTGTAATTCTTCTACTAGCACATTGTACTGGTGTACCCGTTGTCCCCCCGAGGTTATTTCTAAGCCTCTGAATATAAGGTCAAGTCCCCTAGTTAAACCGTTTTCTATAGGATAAGTATAAAAGGGACGTGCTGCCTGAGGGTAATGTGTTATGAAAACGAAATCTGAGTTGTGCTCTTCTTTAGCCCACTTAGTAATTAGCCTTTCTGCTTCAGGGTCAAGGTCTTTCCCCCCTGTTTTATGCTTGTAGCGTTCTTCTACTATTTGGCGAGCTTCTAGAAGGGTAATGCGTGGGAAATTGACTTCAGTATTCGGTAGTGTGGCTTTTAGTAGCTCGAGCTGAAACTGGCACCTTTCTGATACATGTTGCACTATGTGTTTAAGCAATGCTTCTTGCAAGTCCATTACTGCACTATCATCTGCAATGAAGCCTATCTCTACATCTAAACTCAGGTATTCACTTAAGTGTCTACTAGTGTGACTAAGCTCAGCACGGTAAACAGGTGCAACCTCATAAACTCTTTCATAAACAGCCACCATAATTTGCTTGTAAAGCTGTGGTGATTGTGCTAGGTACGCTCTTTTACCATAGTAGTCTACCTCAAAAAGGTTGGCACCCCCTTCTGCACCAGCCGAAACAATCTTAGGGGTAAAAATTTCTGTAAAGTCTTGAGCATTAAGATACTCTCTAAAACCACGTACTAGCTCAGCTTGTACCTTTAAAATGGCTCTAGCTTTTGGTTCACGTAAGCTTACATGTCTATACTCTAGAATTGTTTCTGGGTGAACATTCCAATCAGTTTTAGGAATCTCTATGGGTGTGGGTTCCTCTGCTTCGCTGATGACTTCTAGCTTCTCAGCCTGAATTTCGAAACCATTTGGTGCTCTTTTGTTTTCGACCACTTTGCCTAAGACAGCTATGCAACTTTCTGCTAGCGGCAAATCAAAGCTTTTGTCAAATACACATTGTACAAGACCGCTACTATCACGCACTACTCCAAAACGAACACCGCCTAGATCACGCCTGGTATGTAGCCAGCCTTTAATGAATGCTACAGACCCTACTTTTTCCTTGAGTTCAGATATTTTGTTTCTAGTTTCTTTTAATTGTATCATAATATTTCAAGCAAATAATCTTATGCATTTAAAACTGTGATCTTGTGTTCACAATCAGCTGCATAGGCTAAACAAGCAAGTATATCATAGAATAAACCTAATACATTTTTTAAAATGGGTTATCCTAAGGTATGCGTTTTCTTGGTCTTGGCGGCACTAATGAAGTTGGAGCCTCTTGCTACCTCTATGAATTTGGGGATACCCGTTTGCTAATTGATGCTGGTATGCGTCCTACTATGATTGGTGAAGCCTCTTTGCCAATGCTCGAGCTCCTAAAAGAGCACCCTCCTGACCTAATGATCTTGAGCCATGCTCACTTAGACCATGTAGGGGCTATTCCTAGGGTAAAAAAGCTTTTTCCTAATTTGCCCATCTATACCACTCGAGCTAGCCAACGTCTTGCTCTTGAGGTACTAACTGACGCCGTAAAAGTTGCTAAGGCCCAAGGAGCAATAATATATGAGCTTGGTGAAGCCATGCACGCAGTGGCGGAAATGCGTACTATTAAACCTTTTGAACCATTCAGCTTTGCTGGCGTAAAGTTTAGCGTGTATCCAGCAGGGCACATTCTAGGTGCAGTAGGGATTCTTATTGAAACAGAGGAGGGGAAAATATTTCATACTGGTGATTTTTCCAATATCACCACCCTTACCACTGAAGAAGCCTATAGGCCTCCTACACCTATTTTTGTTGATGCAGTGATTAGCGAAGCAACCTATGGTGATACTATTTTACCGGGCCGCAAGGAACAAATCAGAGAGCTTATTGAAGCAGTTAAAACTGTTGTTGAGGGTGGCGGGCGAGTATTGATTCCTACCTTTGCATTAGGACGTGCACAAGAAATCATCTTGCTAATGTTAAATCATCAGTCTAATGGCCAACTGCCTAAGGTCCCTATTTATCTTGATGGCTTGGTACGCAAGCTTACCACTACTTTTGATGAGCTTATGGGAGAAATGCCCAAGAAGTTGCAAAATTTGGCTGAGAACTTAAAGACCTCTCCTTTTTTAAAAGACAATGTGGTAATGGTAAAAGATTCTAAACAGCGTCAACGTATAATTGAAGCCTATCAGCCATCAATAATCCTTGCAAGTTCAGGCATGCTTACTGGAGGGCCAAGCCCCATTTATGCAAGACATCTCTTAAAAGAGGTAAATTCTGCTCTATTTGTAGTAGGTTATCAGGATGCAGAGTCACCAGGACGCAGGCTTTTGGAACTCGAGCGTGGAGGTGAGGTCCTGTTGCCAAATCCAACAGGAGAAGGCTTTGAACCAGTACCTGCCCTTTGTCAAGTGGCTCGCTACTACCTTTCTGCACATGCTGACCGTGTTGGCATTATTGCACACTTGTCGCGGTATCCAAGCCCCAGGGTAGTACTTATGCATGCAGAGGGAAATGCTCGCTACTCCTTGATGGAAGCACTAAAAAAAGACTATTTTGTAGAACTACCTAAAAATGGTGAGTGGGTAGATTTACTGGCTGAGATTACCCTCCCACACCTAAAGAAACCAAGTAGTCAAGTTGCTGACGAGGCTAAGGTACCTTCACAGGCTCCCCCTTCGCAAACAAGTAAGATTAAGCATTTTAAAAGTGAAGTGGATCTAGAAGTTCAGGACTCCAAGGTAGTGCTTAGTTTTGATGAAAATATTAGTCCCGAGGGGCTTTTTGAAAATGGTCGTTATCGTATTAATGTTGCTAAGGGTTCAATAATTAAAGCAGAACTCCGCCAGAAATTGGCATTGAATGAAGAAGACTCCCAGCGAGAAGATCTGGTGGATGAAGAGTCTACAGAATAAAATATAGTGTCGCTCACTATACATAAATGCAAAATTCTTGGGGTAGGATATTTTGAGCTTAGGAAGGACTTGTAAAACTTACCCATAAATTATAGTAAAAAAATAATATCAATAAACTCAGGAGAAAAACGCTATGGCTTTATATATAGAGGCTTTTATCTTAGGTAATGGGGCTATACTGACCAATGTTTGTCTTTTGCCTCTTTACCCTGGCCTGATAGCCTTTTTAGCAGGAAATGCTAGTAATGAGAGAACTAAAGCAGCAACTCCTTGGCTAGGACTTTTCGTTTTAGCAGGGATACTAACAACTATGACCTTAGTTGGACTTTTACTATACTTACTAAAAAGTTCTTTTGGAACTTTGTTACCTTGGTTATTGCCTCTTACCTATGGCTTAGTTATTGTTCTAGGTTTACTATTGCTCATAGGCATCAATCCTTTTTATCGCTTTAGTGGTGGACAAGTACCTATTGTAAGTAATCCTTATCTCAGCGCTTATTTCTACGGTTGTTTACTTGCTCCCATGACTTTGCCCTGTACAGGCCCAATTATTCTTAGTGCTTTTGTGTTAGGTGCTGGTAGTTCTCTAGCGCTTGCTAATGAGCTTACTTTTTTCCTAGTTTTTGGGATAGGCTTTGGTTGGCCTTTGATAATTTTACCCCTTCTTGCTGCACCTTTACAGCAGCGCTCGATAAAGTGGCTTATCAATAACCATGAATTTTTGACCCGTATTTCAGGACTCCTACTTGTAAGCATAGGCTTATTTGGAGCTTGGACTGAATTGTTGGGATAAAGTTTACACTGTACAATCTTTGTCAGTAACTAACTTATTTGCCCAAAGAAAAGGTTTACCCTGCCTTTTCAAAAGCAATTATTGTTTGGGGGTTTTAGCTATTTTATATAGAGCAAGCTCCCTTTGTGAAGAAGAACTCAGGGGTTTGCCCTTTGCATCAATACCATTGCGTACTCTAATGCTACTAATATATGCTCACTCTATAGCCTGTAAAAAGATCTCTTAAAGAGATATTACAGTCATTTAAGTGCAAAAGAGAATTCCCTTTTAATCTGTGGGTAATAACTATTCTACTCTCATAATTGCTAACAAAGTGGTTTGCTCGAAAACCAGTACTTCCATCGGCAAAATGAATGGGCCCACTATTAGTAAAAAAGAAGATGTAAAATTCTCTATGACCATTATTGTAAACATTAATATCGATACCTTCACTACCTAAGGTGCCATAACCAAGAATATTACTGTTTTCATCTGTTAAAGTCATCTGCCAATTTGGCTTGCTGGTAAGTTTATTGCGGATAGTCGTTTTTAAACTAGTGCAAACATCACTTACTTGTACTAGTGTAAATTCTTGGGTCAAGCTAAGCTCTTGGGCCAATCCAAAGTAGCAAAAGCATAAACTAAAAATTATAAAGGTGCTTTTAATTTTAAATACCTTCTGCATAAATGCTTTCCCAACGCTATTAAAAATATTGGTTTTAATATTTATCTTATTCACTTTGAAGTCCTCTCTGTAGCACTGGGATTTCCTTTCTAAAGGTTTTAGTTAGTTTACTTCATAATAAAACCTTTTTGACACCATCTTTATAAAACTTTTCTTAAAGAGGTGCCCTTAATTTTATAAGCTTTTTTACTAAGACTATCTTAAATAAGCTGAATGAATCTTCAGATTGACAGGGTGAACACACATAATTGCCATAATCCTCATGTTTTGATACAATCAGCAAGAAGAGTGAGAGTTGCCTAAGAGACTAGAGGTTGTTTGAAAAATAGACCCTACTTATAGTTAAGTAGGGTTGATGAAACAAAGAAAGCAGTATACAACAGACTTGAAAGACCAAGAATGGGATATTCTAGAACCTTATTTAGAACGATTGCCGCCTACAAATCATAGAGGAAGGCCTCTAGCGTTGGACTTGCGTTTGTTGATTGATACCATGCGTTATGTGCTTAGAAATGGCTGTACATGGCGAGACTTGCCGGGTGACTTTCCTAAATGGCAAACAGTGTACTATCACTTTGCCAAATGGCGTAAACTAGGAATATGGACTAAGCTGAATAAATACTTGAGAAGGCAGCTCAGAAAGGAGTTAGGTCGTAATGAAGAACCAAGTGCTGGCTGTGCTGATAGCCAGTCAGTTAAGGCAGGTAGCTTGTATGGTAATGGATATGATGGTGGTAAGAAGGTTAATGGCTCAAAAAGACACATACTAGTTGATACTTTAGGGCTTCTACTAATTGCTCTAGTTACAGGGGCTAATGTGCCTGAACGAAAGGGTTTATCACTTCTACTAGGCAACATCAGGCATTTGCTACCAAGGTTGCACCATATTTGGCTTGATCAAGGTTATCGAGGTCTGGCGTTTAGGAAACGAATGCTACTATGCTTTGGTGTTGTACTAGAGATTGTTTTTCCTTTGACAAGTTGTAAAGGCTTTGTTTTGCAACATAGACGTTGGGTAGTAGAGAGAACCTTTGCATGGTTAGGTAATTATCGCCGGCTTAGCAAGGACTATGAACATTTAACCTCATCTAGTGAAGCTTTTATTTACATGGCTAGTTGTGACATCATGCTTAAGCGTTTGGCTAATACTAACACTCCTACTTGGAGGTCTATATAATTTTCAAACACCCTCTAAATTATCACTCAGCAAACTTGTTTTTTCTCGAGTACCCAACAAAAACCCTAAGAATCAATTTGAAATGGTGACTAGCTCGAGCACCCACCCAAAATCCCCAACAATTACACAAAGGTAATGGCTTGCTCGAGCATTATAGCTTAAAGTATTAGCTAAAAACCCTCGAGCACAGCAATGATTTTAAGTATGGTGGTTGACTCGAGCATTAAACCCACTTGACAGAAAAATCGTTTATAATTCAGGCTATGTCATCAGAAATGAATCTTGCTAACCAAAACCAACATTCTGACCCTGAGTGCTTGTTGAGTTTAAATGAAGCTGAATTAAAAGCTTTAGCTAACAGCAAACTTGCACTAGCGGAACAAGGGAAACTTAGTGAGCTTTTACAAAAAAACTCAAGGGCTGAGCTTTCCACTGAGGAAGAAGCTTTGCTTGATGAATTACTCGAGCAAACTGATCAACTAGCTGTTATAAAAGCTCGTGCCCTGTACACACTTAAACAACTTTCTCAACATAATTGAATGAGTGCTTACATTCCTGTAGCTTTGAAGCAACAGGTTAGGCAACACTTTGGTTATGGTTGTGCTTATTGTCAAAGCGCTGAGCGATTAATGGCAGTCACCTTTGAAATCGAGCACATAATAAATACCTTTAATTAAAGGTGGACAAAGTACCTTTAGCAACCTTTGCTTAACTTGTCCTACCTGTAATCGTCACAAAGGGATAAAGCAAACTGCCCCAGACCCACAAACTAAAAAAATAGCACATTTATTTCACCCCCAAGAGGAAATCTGGTCTGAGCATTTCACTTGGATTGAGCAAGCTTGTCAAATTAAAGGTTTAACTTCTACAGGTAGGGCCACTGTTGAAGTATTAAAAATGAATCGCTCCCAAATAGTACACGTTCGTAAGTTATGGATTCGTTTACAGGTTCATCCTCCAAAGATACCTCTCTTTCCAATAGATGCTTAATACCAAAGCCATCCATGTGTTTTTTAAGTGGTTGAGGAAAAGATTTAGTGTGCTCGAGCAAAGCGTCAACTTTGATTATACTCGAGCACTACAACAACAAATTCGAGCACCCACCTGAATTTCCCCAAACCCACTTGGATGTGGTGGTTGCTTCGAGACACCCCAACAATAAACCTCGAGCACTAATCCAAACTTCCTAAAACCTTTTAGAGCTGATGATTAGCTCGAGCAAAAAGTTGGCCTTACTGTTATTCTCGAGCAAAGAGATAGCCGAATTAACAGGGCTGAACCTAAATGATTTGAAAACTATCTGGGGTGGTTGGCTCGAGCACCCCAACCATAAATTATCACTTAGCAAGCTTGCTTCTTCTCGAGTACCCAACAAAATCCCTAAGAATCAATTGGAGGTGGTGACTCAAACTACCAGCTTCTTTTTAAAGGCACTCACAATTAATCTTTAGGTGGATGCCAACCCACTTTAATCCAACGTTTCCTAGCTTTGACAAGTAAAGAGCGGTTTAGTTTTAGAGTACTAACAGTAACGTGACCTGTTGATGTAATTCCCTGAATAAATACTCCTTTTTCCTGCCAGACAAAATGTTCATCCCAAAGTTGTTTATTTGGGTGGAAGAGAGCAATCATTTTGTCTTCTTTAGGATCATGTGCTGCTATACGTTGCCCCTTAATAAGATTGCAATCCCAACAAGCAAGGCACAAATTCTCGAGCTTAGTTTGACCGCCCAAAGATTCAGGGATAATGTGATCAACTGTAAATTTTGCGCCTGCTACAATTTCTTGTGTTTGACAATACACACAGCGATAGAGTGATCGTTTAGCAACTTGCTGGCGCAATACTTGTGGAATACTTATTTTAGACATACATTACACCAGAGTTTGAGGTTTTCAGAAGCTAGTGTAAATTGGGAATGTCAATACCACGTTCTTTAAGCAGGACAGCTGCTTCTGCTTTAACCATCATAACTAAGTTAGCATAATCTTTTAGATTATTGGCTTCCTGTATTTCTAGTTCTGTCAGCCCTTCGGCCTGTTGTTTTAAGGCAAGTTCTTGCATACGCTCCGCTTTTTCTGTCTCTACAGATTTTTGTGCGGCTTGCTGCAAGCTGTCATTATCTAGAAAGTGAAGTTGCTTTAATTGTTCAGCTATATTTACAGGTAAGTTTGCCAAATCATCATGGGCATCGAGCGCATTAGTTATAACAGCAATAATTTCATCTTCAACAGAGCGATTAGTATTGGCAGCACGCTTTTGTACTTTTTGATACAATTTTGAGGGTAATTGAAGGCTGACAGCTGACATAAAAACATCATAGCATCTCGAGCATCCAAACCATAAACCCCTAAAAAATTTGTTTCCCCTCGAGCACCCAAGCAAAATTTCTAAGAACCTCTTGAAGATGATGCTCACTCGAGTACTCCAACACCAAGTCTCGAGCACTAATCCAAATTTCCTAAAACCTTTTGGAGCTGATGAGTAGCTCGAGCAAAAAGTTGACCTTGCTATTGTTCTCGAGCAAAGAAATAGCCGAATTAACAGGGCTGAGCCTAAATGATTTGGAAGAGATCTAAAACTATCTGGGGTGGTTGGCTCGAGCAACCAAACCATAAATTATCACTCAGCAAGCTTGTTTTTTCTCGAGCACCCAACAAAAATCCCTAAGAACCAATTGGAGGTGATGGTTGGCTTGAGCACTAACCCAAAATTCCCAACAAACTAGTATGTTTGACTTGTACACTGTTTGTACATACAATTATTTATGGACTATCAATGGGATCCAGATAAAGCCCTTGTTAATCTTGAAAAACACAATGTGGATTTTGCTGATGCTATTGGTGTACTTGAAGATGAATGGGCCTTGACCATTGAAGAACAAGATGTAGATGGTGAGCAACGTTTTGTTACCTTGGGCACAGATTTTCTTGGTCGAGTGTTAGTAGTTGTCTATACTTATAGAGGTAACGATATTCGATTGATCTCAGCTCGCAATGCTACAAAACAGCAAAGGAGAACTTATGAGCAAAAAAGATTATAATTTTGATAATGCAGAGCAAGGAGCTGTTGTGAAAACAGCTCCTAATAAAACCCGTATCACAATCCGTATAGACACTGATGTTTTAAACTGGTTTCGTGATCAAGTTCATGAGGCAGAGGGTGGTAATTACCAAACCTTGATTAATAAAGCCCTTCAAGATTATGTTCAACATAAGAATCAAACGCTTGAAAAAACATTAAGAAAAGTTATTCGAGAAGAGTTGCAGGTAATTACTAGCTAGTGAAGCGTGCTCTATTAATTTGTAGGCTCGAGCAAAAAAGTTATCCTTGTGATTATTCTTGAGCACCCACCCAAAATCCATAAAAACCACTTGGAGATGGTGGTAAGCTCGAGCACCAACTCAAAATTACCCCAAAATTTGAGTTAGAGATGACAGCTAGCTTCAGCACCCCAATTCAGCTACGACTATAAATAAAGCTCCCAGCTAGTAAGCAAACATTTCTTGCAGTGTCTCACAAATTTCTTTCTGAACTTCTACATCAATATTACCAAGCTTTTCAGCTAATCGCATTTTATCAACAGCTCTAACGTGATCTAAAAGCACTAAACCATGCTTGCCTTGAAATTTACAAGGAACTCTAGTCACTAATTCGAAGCCTTTACTAGTTAGGGGCGCTACTATGACAGTAGCAAGCATGTTAATCTCATCAGGGGAAATGACTACACAAGGTCGTGTCTTATTCATTTCTTTGCCTTTTATTGGCTCGAGTGCCACTAAGTAAACATCAAATCGTGCGACATCGTCCATCAGGTGTTGTTATCTTCACTATCTAGATCTGCATCTAACCATTCATGATCATAATCAACTTCTTGTTTGCTTATAGCAGTGTTAATAGCTTCTTGCCAATTGGCTCGAGCTTTCTTAAAGGGCTTAATTAAAAGACCTTGTGGAAGCACTTCCAGTTCTAAGTCAATTCCTTCTAAACCTGCTTGTTTAACTAGAACTTTGGGAATGCGAATGCCCTGTGAGTTACCAATCTGAATAAGTTTGCTCATTAAGTAATTATAATGTAATTACCAAATCTACTCAAGTATTTTAGAACAATAGTTGAAAGGAAAGCGTTCTCGAGTACAGCACAATAGAGAAGAGAATAGCAAAAGGGGCTTGAGCAAAAGCATTGGAAATAGCTAGGAGTTTAAAGGCTAAAGGCCTCTCGAGCAAAGAGATAGCCGAATTAACAGGGCTGAGCCTAAATGATTTGGAAGAGGTTTAAAACTATCTAGGATGGTTGGCTCGAGCACCTACCCAAAATCCAAACAATTACAGGGAGGTAATGGCTTGCTCGAGCACTCGCCCCATAACTAGCCACAAATTTACTAGCTAGTCTAAGTCATCTAAAAGCAGCACATCAATACCCAAATTGTCTTTTTTTAACCTACGATCGTTGGTGATGAAAATCTTTGCTTCATGATTAACACAAGCAATATGTAACGCATCAACCAAGCCAATAGTTTGTTTAGCACGAAGATACGCAGCTTCTATAATGGCATCTTGGGTCAGGGGCAAAAATCTTAAATTTAGAAATTCTCGAAGCTGCTTGATGTAGCGCTCAGCTATATCTTTATGGCCAAGCTTTAATGGTTGAACGATGAGTTCAGCTAGTATTAAGTCACAAGCAACTGCTTGCAGTAAACCTTTCTCAATATTCTCAAAAATCTCAATAGATATCTTGCCAAACTCAGAATGATTTTCAAGGGCATAGATAAATATTACGCTGTCTAAAGCAATTATTTTACCTTTTAGCAAGGTTAATCGCGCCATGACAAACGTTGTTCACGAATGTAGTCAACAGCATCAACTTTTTCCCAAATATCTTTATCTTTTCCAAAAATTTGTTGTGTCTTAGGTGTTTTTGGTTTGACTATAAGGGTATTATTGAGAACTTCAAGGTTTAGCACATCACCAGAGTGAATTCCCAAAGCAGAACATATTTCTTTTGATAAAGTAATTTGATAAGTGTCGTTTAAGGTAGTGCTGGAATTCATAGTGGCAATTTTACTACAATTATAGGGTGCAAATAAAGAATAACTTAAAGCAATTGCCAGAGAGGGTGCTTGACAAGTTACTTCTAGCGTCAGAAATAGCCAAATTAACAGGGCTGAGCCTAAATGATTTGGAAGAAGTCTAAAACTATCTGGGGTGGTTGGCTCGAGCACAACGAATGACTTAAGACTAAAATGCTTTCCACTTAAATCCTTTAGGGTTCTTTAGTGTTGTAATAGCGTCACCAATTGCAAGTGCAAGTAAGCCTTGCTTCGACAATGCTGTGATAAGGCTTTTATCTAAGCGTAATGATGACATCGCTCCTATAATTATTAAACCTTTATTTTTGTGTTCTGGAAAATAATCGTAAAACTCTTCTAGAGCATCTAAAAACTTTGGTATGTCTTCAGGCTTTAGTTGGCTTTTAGTTTCATTAACCAGTAGATATTCTTCGCACTCTGCTATTGCGTCAAACTCTCGAATTTCTTTAGTAATGATGTGCCTTCTTTTGACACGAACATTAACTAATGGTTTGCTTTCATCTGGTAGATTAGCAACCTTAAAGAATATCCTTTCTAGGCTAGGAGCAACTATATCTTCAACAATTGTACCCAAGCGTCTAGAGAGTTCTCCTAGCTGTTTATCCAGTTGCTTGTGACTTTTCCTAAGTTCAGCAAAACCTTGCTCCATTCTTTTATTCGATTCAGCAGCAGAGGCCCTAAGTTCAGTGATAGAAGCTCTAAGTTCAGCAGTTTCTTGTTGACCCTTCGTAATGTTGATAGATTGCTGTAAAATAAGCTGTTCTATCTTTTCTAGGCGGTTTTCTGTTTTTGTAACACGTTTTTCTATAGTTGCTGTTGTCATGGAGGCCTCCTTTTAACAAAGGAATTTATTTAAAGAGTTTAGCACAGTTAGGAAATTTAGAATACACCTTGTCAGCTAGCTAATTTTTTACTCGAGCACAGCAACCTAGTTAGAGTTGTCACTAAAGATCCTCGAGCACCCAAGCAAAATTTCTAAGAACCACTTGGAGGTGATGCTCGCTCTAGCACCCCAACAGCAAGTCTCGAGCACTAATCCAAATTTCCTAAAACCTTTTAGAGCTGATGATTAGCTCGAGCAGAAAGTTGACCTAATTATTCTCGAGCAAAGAGATAGCCGATTAACGGGACTGAGTCTAAATGATTTGGAAGAGGTCTAAAACTATCTGGGGTGGTTGGCTCGAGCACCCAAACCATAAATTATCACTCAGTAAACTTGTTTTCTCTCGAGCACCCCAACAAAAATCCCTAAGAATTAATTGGAGATGGTGACTAGCTCGAGCACCCACCCAAAATCCTCAACAATTATGAAGAGATTATGGTTAGCTCAAACACCCCAGCAATAGACCTACTACCTAGAAAACTTGGCTTCCCTTAAGCTTCTCATCAAACAGTACCCTTAATCATACCAATCTTCGACCATGAGCCTTTTGACTCGAGCAAATTCCTTAATGTTGTGTGTAACTAGGGTTGCATTATTGGCTAGTGCAGTGGCAGCAATAAGCACGTCCATTGGGCCAATGGTTTGGCCTTGTTTTTCTAAGTCATATCTTATCCTTGCTGCCTTTGCTGCACTAAGTTCATTTAGGGGTAGAATTCTTATACCATTTAATAGTGCATGAAGTTGTTTTTGGCGTTTTTGGGGACTTGCCGAGCGTAAAGTTCCATAGTGGAGTTCAAAAACCACGATACTTGGTAAAGCAATTTTACTTTTGGGTGTAGCTAAAAGTTTTTCTGCTACGTGTCCTTTGTTCTTAAGATAGTGAATGACTGTATTGGTGTCAAGGACATACATTCTTACAAACTCTCACGAGGAATATCCTCACCAAAGTATCTTAATTCTTCTACTTCAGGTAAGTCAGCCCAAACACCTGCAAGTTCTTTGATGCTTTCAGGCCAGTCAGTTGCTAAGTGCTGTTCAATTAACTTAGCAACCCAGCGGCTCTGACTTATGCCTTCTTGCTTAGCAACCTCTTGTATGCGCTGGGTAATTTCATCATTTACATCAATAGTTATTTGTGTCATATTATTTCCTAGAACAAGTATACGTCTCTTTAAATGCTAGCATAATTATAGGCTCGAGTAAAAAGTTACTTGTGATTACTCCTCGAGCAAAAAAGTTATCCTTGTGATTATTCTCGAGCACCCACCCAAAATCCATAAAACCACTTGAAAGCTCGAGCAAAAAGTTGACCTTGCTATTGTTCTCGAGCAAAGAGATAGCTGAATTAACAGGGCTGAGCCTAAATAATTTGGAAGAGATCTAAAACTATCTAGGATGATTGGCTCAAGCACCCAAGCAAAATTTCTAAGAACCTCTTGAGAAGGATGTTCGCTCGAGTACTCCAACAGAAAGTCTCGAGCAATAATTCAAACTTCCTAAAACCTTTTAGAGCCGATGATTAGCTCGAGCAAAAAGTTGACCTTGATTCTCGAGCAAAGAGATGGCCGAATTAACAGGGCTGAGCCTAAATGATTTGGAAGAGATCTAAAACTATCTGGGGTGGTTGGCTCGAGCACCCAAACCATAAATTATCACTCAGTAAACTTGGTTTCTCTCGAGCACCCCAACAAAAATCCTAAAAACCAATTGGAGATGGTGGTAAACTCGAGCACCCCATAACAAATCTCGAGCACCCACCCAAAATCCCCAACAATTACAGGGAGGTAATGGCTAGCTCGAGCAAGAAGTTAATTTTTGTATTGGTTTTCAAACCACCAGAGGTGTGTCAGCATACGGGTTTCGCAACTGCGTAGAAACTGCTGGTAGCATTTCTATTAGAATTAGTGCAAGATAAGATTTGTGTCCAAGACCAATACTCCTCTCAAGCTCTTCTTTATGGCAGTGATAGAACAAGCAGCTCCTTGGTTGTTAGATCAACCTGTGCAAAGTGTAAAACATGAAGAAAACATAGAGTTACCTGTTAGTAACATTCGCTCTGATCAAGTTTTTAGAGTTACCCTTGCTGATGGTAAAGAAATAATAATGCATTTAGAATTTGAAGCTTCCAGCACTGTCCAAGAGATGCGCTGGAGGATGTTGCAATACATGACAAGGTTGGCAGAAAAGTTTAAAATGCCAATTAGTGTGGTGTTGTATTTAGGTAACAAAGGTAAAGATGATACAGGAAATCACAGAGAGGAGAAGATTACTTGGCAGTACAAAGTAATTAGGCTGCAAGATATTCAAGCCAGAGAGTTGTTAGACATGGATAGGGTTTCTTTGCTGCCACTGATAGGTTTAACTACTCCAAAAGAAGCAGAGAAAGAGCACTTTGAAGCAATAGATATAATCAAACGAAGAGCAACAGGCAGGCATAAGAAGCAATTACTTACATTTCTACTAGAATTAGTGCCAGACAGGAGGCTAATGGATATGGTTGAAACGTATTTAGAAAAGGATGATTTGTTACTCAATACTCCTTATCTACAAAAGATTAGAGACCAAGGGCGTGAAGAAGAGCGGGGAAAAGAACGCAAAATGATTGCAAAGGAAATGAAAAAAGAAGGATTAGACGTAAATATGATCATCAAGTTCACAAAGTTAACTGTTGAAGAGATAGAAAAACTTTAAATTATTCTGTTAATAACACTTCTACTAGAATTATCATTAATTTGATGGGTTGGCTCGAGCAGTAAACTTGATTTTTGTCCATCTTCAAATTTCTCAAGCAAGCTTAAGAATGCTAAAATAACTCTATGCTTTCTGACCGCCATCTAAACTTTGATAAGTTATTTTTAGCAGCAGAGATAGCCAAATTTAAACCAGAAGAACGACAGGCATATGAAGAAAGCTTAAAGCATTACAGGGACCTAAAAAATGTAATTGATACATCTTTTCTTGAAGGTGAGGAAGCTGGTTTTAGTAAAGGCAAAGAAGAAGGGGCTCGAGCAAAAGCATTGGAAATAGCTAGGAGTTTAAAGGCTAAAGGTCTCTTGAGCAAAGAGATAGCCGAATTAACGGGGCTGAGCCTAAATGATTTGGAAGAAGTCTAAAACTATCTGGGGTGGTTGGCTCGAGCACAACGAATGACTTAAGACTAAAATGCTTTCCACTTAAATCCTTTAGGGTTCTTTAGTGTTGTAATAGTGTCACCAATTGCAAGTGCAAGTAAGCCTTGCTTTGACAATGCTGTGATAAGGCTTTTATCTAAGCGTAATGATGACATCGCTCCTATAATCATTAAACCTTTATCCTTGTGTTCTGGAAAATAATTGTAAAACTCTTCCAAGGCACCTAAAAACTTAGGTATGTCTTCAGGCTTTAGTTGGCTTTTAGTTTCATTAACCAGTAGATATTCTTCGCACTCTGCTATTGCGTCAAACTCTCGAATTTCTTTAGTAATGATGTGCCTTCTTTTGACACGAACATTAACTAATGGTTTGCTTTCATCTGGTAGATTGGCAACCTTAAAGAATATCCTTTCTAGGCTAGGAGCAACTATATCTTCAACAATTGTACCCAAGCGTCTAGAGAGTTCTCCTAGCTGTTTATCCAGTTGCTTGTGACTTTTCCTAAGTTCAGCAAAGCCTTGCTCCATCTTCCTATTGGATTCTGCATTAGAAGTTCTAAGTTCAGCAAAGCCTTGCTCCATTCTTTTATTCGATTCGGCAGCAGAGGCCCTAAGTTCAGTGATAGAGGCTCTAAGTTCAGCAGTTTCTTGCTGGCCTTTAGTAATATTGATAGATTGCTGTAAAATAAGCTGTTCTATCTTTTCTAGGCGGTTTTCTGTTTTTGTAACACGTTTTTCTATAGTTGCTGTTGTCATGGAGGCCTCCTTTTAACAAAGGAATTTATTTAAAGAGTTTAGCACAGTTAGGAAATTTAGAATACACCTTGTCAGCTAGCTAATTTTTTACTCGAGCACAACAACCTAGTTAGAGTTGTCACTAAAGATCCTCGAGCACCCAAGTAAAATTTCTAAGAATAACTTGGAGGTGATGCTCGCTCGAGTACTCCAAAAGCAAGTCTCGAGCACTAATCCAAATTTCCTAAAACCTTTTAGAGCTGATGATTAGCTTGAGCAGAAAGTTGACCTAATTATTCTCGAGCAAAGAGATAGCCGAATTAACAGGGCTGAATCTAAATGATTTGGAAGAGGTCTAAAACTATCTGGGGTGGTTGGCTCGAGCACTCCAACCATAAATTATCACTCAGTAAACTTGTTTTTTCTCGAGCACCCCAACAAAAGTCTCTAAGAACCAATTGGAGGTGGTGGTTGGCTCGAGCACCCACCCAAAATCCATAAAAATCACTTGAAAGCTCGAGCAGAAAGTTGACCTTGCGGTTATTCTCGAGCGCTCCAGCAAAAATCCCTAAGAACCAATTGGAAATGGTGACTAGCTCGAGCACCATAGCCTAGTTAAAGTGTCCACTAAAAATCTTCGAGCACAGCAATAGCTCTAAGGTATTTTGAAGATGGTGGTTGGCTCGAGCACCCAACATGATAGTCAACAAGTCTAATTCACACAGTGCAAAATTCAAGACTAGCCCTTCTTAAGAAATCCAAGCTCATCAGGCTCCAATTGCGGTTTAATATATTCTATCACTTCCTGATAAGGGGTTTTATCAGGCCACTGATGTAAACTCTGTAAAGTGATTTGTCGTACTTCGTCTTTACCATCCAATAAGCGACTAACCAAATATGCGGCACCTTTGACATTAGTTGAAGATAGCAGGCCTTGGCGGACTATTTCCTGCATAGCAGTTTCAACTACATGAACTGGCTGCGCCGAAATCTTAAGCTTTAGTGCAACATCGAAAGCAACATAACCCTCAGCGTAACCCAAAACCATCGCAATCATAGCGTGCATTCTGTCTTCATCGGATATTTCAGGGACAAAGGATTGATATTTCCTAATAATCGTTAGAAAGTCGAGTTGAGTCTCCACGGGAACGGTATCACCAAAAGGGATTAGGATTTCTGGTCCAAAGGACACAATGTCAAATTCGTCAACCTTTTCCATTCTTTCTTTCAAATCCGTTATTGCAGCTTGGATACGCTCAGGATCTTTTGAGTTTATATCAGCCTTTATCGCTTCATCAGATCGCTTCATGAAATACTCCTTATTATTAAATCTGTTAGGACTTCAGAGTTTAGTTGCACTGAGTAGTCTAATTTTAGGGAAAGTTTGGTGTCACTTTTGATTTCCCATCTTTATTCCAAACTGTATCATGAGTTGTCGCTCTTTGATTCCACTCATTTAAGGCGGTTTGTAATTTCGTTATGCGATCGTTGGCGCGCACGATAGCTTCATCAATTCCCTTGAGCCTCCCTGGATCATCAATTAGAGGCTTCGCGTCGTTCATGTCAGTAACCGCTTTTCGCAAGCCCCTCAAACTTTCTGAGACCTTGATATGGTGTCCTGCCGGACTCTTGATTGGTTTCCCTGTTTCAATTTCTGCTCGTAGAACTGCCTCTGTAGAACCATCCCCGATGTTGGCAGCTGGTCGGTTGGTACCATCTGTTTCATCGCAAATGCTATTAGCGGAATCCTTTGCCTCATCTGCCTTTGCCTCTGCTGCACGCTTCAGTTCCTCTTGTCGTAACTTGTGCGCCTTATGTTGATCAATTTCTTCTTGGAGTAGTTGTTTCGTTCGTTCTGATTTCGCTTTGATACTCTCAAGCTGTTTGTGTAAGCCATCTGCTTCTTCGCTAGCAAGCTTTGCCAAGTCGGGATCTTTTGCTACCTCGGGATCATTTGCCTCCTTGGTCAAGCGGTCCACCTTTTCTTTAAGTGGTCGCAACTCACGTTGTAGAGCATCCACTTCTGCCTCTCGTCTCGCTAGATCTTTTTTGGTTGCTGAATCTTTGCGCAATTCATTTAATTCACTTACTTCCTTGCTTCGGAATGCACTTTTGGCACTTTCAACGGCATCCCTTGCTTCTTGCATTACCTTATTTAGTCTGTCTATTTTTGCTTTAAGCATGTTGATTCTAGTTGGTTCAGGTGTGTCAGTTTTAGTTGGTTCTGGTGTATCAGTTTTAGTTGGTTCTGGTGTATCAGTTTTAGTTGATTCTGGTGCATCAGTTTTAGTTGATTCTGGTGTATCAGTTTTAGTTGGTTCTGGTGTATCAGTTTTAGTTGATTCTGGCGCATCAGCTTTAGTTGGTTCTGGTGCATCAGCTTTAGTTGGTTCTGGCGTATCAGTTTTAGTTGGTTCTGGCGTATCAGTTTTAGTTGGTTCTGGCGTATCAGTTTTAGTTGGTTCTGGTGCATCAGTTTTAGTTGGTTCTGGCGTATCAGTTTTAGTTGGTTCTGGCGTATCAGTTTTAGTTGGTTCTGGTGTATCAGTTTTAGTTGGTTCTGGCGTGTCAGTTTTAGATTCTCTTGATGGAATCCTAGTTGGATCGAAACGAGTACCCTTTGCTACACCGGCAAACCCTTTAAAAACACCAAGTCCTATAACTGCTGTAAATGCACCAATAGTTGCATCTGCCAAGATGGATTCATGCCAATCTTTTTTTGGGTCTTTTATATTCTCGTAAATCCCAAGCCCTGTATTCAAAGCAGCACCACCTCCAATTACCCAAGGTAAGCTAGCTGGAGCAAATCCTAACCCAAAGCCTGCTAACGCCCCAATTCCTGCATTTTTGCCTACTTCTGACCAATCAATAGGTCTCCCTTCAACTACAGAGCTTGCTATAGTTGCACTGGCACCTCCTGCTGCACCTGCCACAGCACCAACAACAGGGAGAAGAAAAGGTCCCAAGGCTAATAAGGCTCCAGCTGCCGCACCTCCAGAGGCAATTATTGCTGCAGCAATTGCTACCACTGCAAGAGCCACTACTAAACCAGTAATTAGGCCTGCCCAAAAACCTGGGCTAGTAAAAGTATCCTTAATCTTGTTCCAGTTCTTTTCAAACCAATCCCACACTTCACCTAACCAACTACGCTGTACTACAGCCTGACCAGTAGACTGTTGTGTTTGTTGTGCTCTAGCATTTTGGTCTTTCTGATCCCCTGCCTGCTTAAGTTTATCTTTTTCCTGACTAGCTTTGTTCTCAATACGACCTTGTCCCTTTTCCATCTGGGCAGGCAGTTTTTGCGAGATAGCTTGATTGGTTTCCTGTGCAGCATTGTCTCCATCTTGTTTTAGAGCTTTATCAAAGTGCTCTCTACCTTTGGCAAAGTTGGTTTTGTTTTGTTGCACAGCCTTCTCAAGAGATTTCTGAGTTGAAGCAGCCCCTTGATTTAACCCTGTAGTAGTTTTTGCACTAACTTGAGACATACCTTGTGTAGTTCGTGACTTCAAGGTACCTAAATGACCAGAAAAAGTTTGTACGTTTTGGTCTGTTTGAGCTTGAGACTCCTTAGTCAATTGCGAGAGATTTTGTGCAACATTAGTTGCACCTCGTTGTAAACCTGATTGGCTATGGCTAACATTTTCCTGAGTGCCTCCAAGAACTTTTTCTTGAGCAGGAGTAATTTGGCTTTGAATTTTCTTGATCACACCTGGAGCTTGCTCTCTAGGAATCTGGGTGCTTCTAATTTGCTTCTCTAGATGCCTCAATGCCGTTAGTGCTTGTTGAATCGTTTGCTGAGTTTTCTTCTGAATTTGTCCAGCAATATACCTAGCAGTTTCATTAATTTTCTTACTATGTTGCCGAGTCACACGGCTAAGGAGGTTCAATCCTTGTTTCTCGCTTTTACTTAACTGAGCTTGCATCTGTCCCCCAGTAGTCTGTAAAGTACTAGATACTTGGGTTTTGGCTTTTTGAAGAGCTTGTTGTCCTTGCTGGCTAGTTCGTCGTATGTGACCTTGGGCTGGAGGAAGCATTCCTTGAATTTGCTGAGCAGCTACTTGTCCTTGTTGTTGGAAGGTTTGGACAGCTTGATTTGCTTGAGAACTAAGGGTGCTATTAGTATTTTGCTCAGCTTTCTGGACATCAGAAGCAGCTTCTGTCCCCATTTCTTGAGCTGCTTTGTCTTTAGCTTCCCCTACTTCCGAAGCCAAGCTACTGGTGGTATTGCCTCTAGTTTGTTGTGCAGTAGTTGCACTTTGCTGAAATTTCTTCTGTGTGGCTTGTGTAGTTTGATTGGCTTGTGTAGAAAGTTGATTGGCTTCATCTAAGGCTACTTTTGTTGTTTGGGCCTGATTAGTCTGTACATTCTGGGACACATTCTTTAATGTGTTTTGAGTACTAGTAACCAATAAGTTTTTATACTGTCTTGCTGCTCCTCTTACCTGAGCACGAACAGTACTAACATTTTGAGTGGCTTGGGCCTTACTTCTAGCAATAGCACCTTTTAACTGAGCCTTTTGTGTAACCTCTGTAGATCTTACACTACTTATAGTTTGCTGAGCTTGCTGACGTACTACACCCACTTGCGTTTTCGATTGAGCTACTATGTTTTTAAGAACTCCGTGTACAAACAATCTTACTTCACTAATAATCTGCGAGGCTACCGAAGATTCTGATGATGCTTCCTCAGGTTTTTGCAAGAGCACAGATCCCATCTCATTTTCCAAAGATGTTTCTGTCAAAGTTAAGTCTCCAACCCCTTCGTCAGACTCAACTTCATCTAAAGTAAGAAGGTTGTCTTCAGCAACATCGTTTATCCCTTCCTCACCTTGTATTTCTGTAGAAAGCATAGAGGCTTTATCTTTAGAGCTTGATGATACTTCCCCTAAAGTTTTTTCTTCAGAGTTTTTTGCTTCAGGAGGTGTAGAAGTTCCTGCCTCATTCTCATTGATCTTATCAGGTGAATCTTCATTAGCTCCTTGGTCAGCATCAGGTACTACAATATTATCTATGGAAGCATCAATTTTGTCCTCTGCATTTTGAGAAGGTACCTTAACTGACTCAGGTGTTTTAGAGGGCTTTTCTACTTTTTGATAATTAGAGTGGTCTGGAATTGCTATGGATGAACTCTCATCAATATTTTTTTCATTCTTTTTAGCAAAACTTTGAGCCACTCCATTACTTTCAATTTGCAGTACGTTTGTATTTGCTGCTTCTCCAAAACCATTGCCCAAAGGTTCTTGTACTAATCCTTTCCCGTTTTTATTATTCTGGGGGTTCAAATAGTTCTGATGGTGGGGAGAAACCTTAGCTTGCCGTTGAATAGCTTGGGTATCGAAGTTTTCATTTCGTAGAAATCCAACTGGTGCCTGAGAATCTGAGACAGAAGCTGATGGCATTAAAAGTGCTTCTTTATCTGCCTTCCTAGCTACATGCTCTTTTTTTCTATCAGTGGGAATTTTACCCTGATCAACACTGCTATGTTCTTCACTTTGTTGTATAACGTGTGTGAGCTCATGTGCCATAAGCTTTCTGTCACTAGAAGATTCTCCAGAACCAAGCCAAATATGATTGCCATGAGTAAAGGCTCTTGCATTTAAATCACTAGCATCAGCCTGGTCTGTAGCTGAGTCATGCAAACGTACGCTAGAGAGATCAGCACCTAAACCAGATTCCATTTCCCTTTTTATACCTTCAGGTAATGCTTTACCACCATTAGGAAACTTGATGCGGGATTCCACATTATCATTGTCAGTTTTTACATCTCCAACATTTGATTGAGCTTGTAAAACCCCATTTGCTTCCCTATTGCCTAATTGTTGTGTAACTTTTTCATCTTTTTTTGCAACCTTTCGATTTGCCGATGTTTTAAAAGCACCTCCAGCAATACGAGAAATATGAGTGACTTTCTGACCAGATCCTTGCCCTCCTTGTGTCACTGTTTCTGCTACACGATCAGCTTCTTTTTCATAAGGGTCATTGGGTGCATTAACTGTAAGCTTAGCTTGAACTTTAGTCCCAAGCATCCTAGATAAATGGGTATTACCTACACTTTGTTGCATCTCAGTCATCCCCTGAGCACGGTTCGTTGCACCATGCCCCTGAACAGGAGATTTCATCACATTAGGCATTGCTTGGGGAACACCATTAGAAGAGGCGGAAAATGAGTTTGCGCCACGCATAGCTTGTATAGGCCCTATCTCTTTATCAGGTGCTGCTTGCTGCCTTTGAACACTCTGAGCAGGTGGTGCCTTACTAGTTGTTTCAGCTTGCGTTTTTACTTTACCCATATTTTATTACCTTGATTAAGCTCCTGTAAAACAAAAAGACAATTAGATTTCTAGTTACTTAAAGCAGATTTTGGAATTGAATGTGTTTATCCAACTCCTACACTTGTAGGAATGCTGAATACTTGTAAAAGAATTGCTTTGTCATTCTCCACTCTACAAAGATTTAGGATCTGTACCTCAAAATTGTCCTTTCAAGCAAACGATAAAATTCCTGACCAAATTCCCCTTTAGTTAAAGGCTTACCTAGTTTTTGGTACTCTCTAGCTATTGCTAACACTAAATGCCCAGTCTTTACCCTTACTTCACAATCTCTAAGTTGATTCTTACTAGCTACAGCACGAAAAATCGCATCTACTACAACATTTTTTATGCTGCCTCCAGAAAGCTTAAATTGCCTAGCTAATTTATCTAACTCCTCATCTGTTGGATGAATAATATTATTAGGAAACATACCTTTGTAAATATGCAAACGTGCTTCTTCATCTGGAAAAGGAAAATCTACTAAAACTTGAATGCGACGTCTAAAAGCTTCGTCAATATTTTGCTTAAGGTTGGAGGCCAAAATAACGGTTCCGTCATACTCTTCTACCCGTTGCAAAAGATAATTAACCTCCATATTTGCCCAACGGTCTTGGGCTTCTTTAACCTCACCACGCTTACCAAAAATAGAATCGGCTTCATCAAAGAATAAAATAGCATTGGCATCTTCAGCATCAGCAAAAACACGTCCTAAGTTTTTCTCGGTTTCACCAACATATTTACTCACCACAGCAGAAAGATCAACCTTGTAAAGATCAACACCTTGCTCACAAGCTAGTAGCTCAGCAGCCATAGTCTTACCTGTACCAGAAGTGCCTGTAAAAAGTGCTATTAAACCTTTACCTAAGCTTAGCCTTTGCCCTAAACCTAGTTCAACATATACATGGTTACGGTGACTTATGCGACTTCGGAGTTCCTCGAGTTGGCATTTATTTGTTTCTGGTAAAATAAGGTCTTCAAAAGTTAAGGTTGTGCGTGGTTCTATACGCCTAGTAAAATCAATAAGCTTGCGCGAAGATTGACGACGACAACCCTCGTAGATGTCAGCAGGCGTTAGATAGGGGGCTGAAGGACTTCGTTTGAAAGCCTCGCTGTAGGCTGTAGTGAGTGCATCAAGTACTTGACCTTCAGTAAATTGAAAGCTATTAGCTAAGTCTTTGGCTAAAGCACTGCGGTTTAATGCTGGATCAGCAAAGTGTTCAGTAGGAGGCAAATAACACTCCCAAAGCCTTATGCGCAAGTTGTAATGTGGTACTGGGAAGTTTAATTGAATAAAAACTTTGTTTTGGAAACGACCTGCTGGATCCCAAGATTTTTTACTAGCTAAAAAATCTAGATATTTAAATTCCTCAGAGGCTTTATCTGGATATTTAAATTTCTCAGAGGCTTTACTAAGGCAATCCCACTGGCGTTGAAACTGATCCTCGAGCAAAAGTTCAACATTCGACCAATAGATAGCAGCATCTTGCAAAAGAGCTTCACGGTAGGCTAGTTCAACCAAAGCTTCCCAAGGTAAAGAACCCTGCAAGGCCTTAGAAACATCAACTGTTAGCAAAGGTAGCCTAGCAGCAGTGCATAGGGCTCGAGCTGCCTTCAACCGACCACTACCATAAGGCCCCTGTAAAAAAAGTGTTGTGGGGGATTCTCTTAATCGCTGAACTAAGGATTGTAACTGACTAAGTTTGTCATCATCAACTACAAGTTCTTGCCAAGAAACAGCTTGGTCAGACTGCAAAATAACATCATCAAGGCGTGCATCTACTTGATCTGAACCTAGTAAATAGCTCTTAATGCGGTCATCTATTCTAATAGAGCGTGATAGTAAAGGACCTTCTCCTCGAGGCTCACTGATCCTAACAAGCTGGTGTTTAATGAGTGGTGCAGAGGCTTCAAATAAGTACCAAGGCCACTTAGCTGCCCATGCTTTCTGGGTTAGCAAATAGAGCCTTAAGATCTGCATTATTAAACCAATAGTAGGTTGTGTTCTAGAGGCGTCATCTAAAAGGTAGGCATAAAGCCTCCTATAACGGTCATCAAGTTCTGGTAACAGACAGATAAGCAAGACTTCCTTGCCTAAGTCAGATAACCCAAAAATATGCTGCAACCTGTTAAGTCGTAAGGTTATATCTGCCTTATTGCATTTTTCTTTAATGAGTTGCTTAATACAGTCAGCCTTTTGTAGATAAGGCTCAGTATGCTTTTGTAGCTCTTTGGGAATATACCCCGGTGGAATAAATGGAGTTTTTAGATAGTTGTCAATTTCAGAGTCGGTAACATGAACCATGCCCCACAAATTATCAGGCTTGTGCTCGGCTAACATGTAACGCCACAGCAATGTTTGTGCCCGTATCAGATAGTCAACACGGTTCAATTCATCACACAAATGTTCGTTACTGTCGCTATAAGATTTATCAGTAGCTGGTGTTTTTCCTGCATCATAGGTCAAAGTTGGATTAGTTGGTTTTTGCTTATGTCTATTTACTTGAGCAGAAGTGTTATGAGTGGCTGACGTTTCTTCTACATCATGTGTCAGATTTGGATTAGCTGGCTTTTGCCTATGTTTATTTACCTGAGTAGAGGAGCTATCAGTAGCTGGTGTTTCTTCTTTATCACGTGTCAAATTTGAATCAATAGGCTTTTGCCTGTGTTTATTTACTCGAGTAGAGGAGCTATCAGTAGCTGGTGTTTCTTCTTTGCCATGCGTCAAACCTGGATTAATTGGCTTTTGTTTATGCCTGTTTACCTGAGTAGAGGGACTATCAGTAATTGGTGTTTCTTCTTCATCAAACAAGAACAAGCTTGGGTCAATTGGCTTTTGCCTATGTACCTGAGTAGCATCGTCTTTACTAGATTTTGGTATCGCTTTTCGCTCATCCATAACTCTACCGTCCTTAAGGGAAATAACTTTTCGTTTCCTACACCATCTCCCGAATATTTTGCATATGTTAAACACAAAACCTTATAGACTTACCAAGCCAAGGCACATGTTCAATAGTTTCTAGATAACCAGCCATTTGTGTAACAACATCAAAGGGTTTAGGTTCTAATTCAACCAGAAGATGATCTTTATCCGTTTTTATTTGTCCACAGCGACGAATGAAGTTCTCAAGCATATAGGGAGAGCTAGAATCTGCAAAACCCTTTAGCCAACGAGACCACAAACGAAGTAATGAAGTAGCCACTAGAAAAGTCAGTAAATCAACTTCAGGCAAAGTAAGCTTAGTAAACTGCAATGCTTTTAAAGCTTCCTGTAAAGCAGCCAATCCTTCTTTATGAGCCTTAGACAAGCCATCATTAGCTTCAATATCAACTAAGGTAACTTCACTATAGTTTATGTTTATAGTTAAGGTTTTCTGACTTATGACTACACTGGGTTTATAACCTGTGGCATCTTGCCATAGCTGCAACCAGTTTTTAATAGTTGACTTAACATCAGCAGAAGAGTTAATGACTTTGCCTAGCGGCCAAAGTACACCTGTTTCATCACTTGCCAAAAGCATTTTAATGCTCTCAGCCTCAATGAAGAAAAGGTGCATTGTGCAACCCTTTAACATCCTTTGACCCACTAGAGCATTTAGCCAAACTGCCTGAAATTTTTCAATGTTATCTAGTTCTCTAGACCACCAAGCCTGTAAGTCTGTTATTCTTTGAGGCTCACTAAGGCCAGCTAGCAAACACAAACCACTATCAATTTCATCATCTACTACACTATCTGCTCCTGCCAAGCGTATGTACAAAGTTAATAGGAACGAGTTTAAGACTTCTTCTGATTGGGCAAAGACTTCTTTGATAAGGGCTGTAAGGCGTAAATCCAAAATAGCTCTAATTAATAAAGCAACTCCTGCTCCTTGGCTGGTAATCAAAGTTTTATCGGGTGTGATTTCTGCTAGTTGTTTTAATAGCTCAATTCCAGGATCCTGCACTGCTTTTAGGGCTTGCTCAGCTTTACCTTTGTGCTCCTCAGGCAGATTATTTATAATTCGCTCGAGATAGCTTTGGGATAAACTTTCTATATCTTCTTTCTTGAAAACTGATTGAGTTATTGACCATAGCTCGAGCACCCTCTCCAAAACCACTTTTGCAGTAGCATCATCTACCCAGTCAGGGTTTTGCTCCAGCAGAGCAGAGTACCAACGCACCGCATTTGCAATACTATTGGGAAAGGTAGCATCTAACTTTACATTCGCCAGAGCTTCTTTCAAGTCTTTGAAAAGCTCGCTTTGCTTTGGCGTCAAACCTTGCCTAATTTGCCGTGTCGGTAGTACCTCATGACTTTTATCCTCATAAAATAACCCTAGGAAACCTACTTTTAGTAACTTGATATCTAACCAATCATATTCACTTAAAACAGTATCCAACTCAACCAAATGCTCTTCAGAAAATGTAAAAGAGTGCTTAACATATAAAAAACGCAAGCTGTCAACAACTATTTCTGTTAGGGATTTAGGATCATGCCAATCAGGTTCTGGTGGTTTAGTAGTTAGGTAATCTTGCAGTAAATTATTGTAGTTTGATAATTGGAATAGATTTAAACTATTAAGCAACTTTACAGCAGTCATAAAAAGGGAGCGATAGGCTTCTATATTTTGTCTCGAAGTAACTTTTCCTGACCAAAGCTCAACTAGAGTTGTTTTACTAAGCTCAGCTAACACTTTTTCTAAAACCTTGCTTCTATGCAAAGAACAGAAAACTTCAGTTGCGTAAGAGTAATTATCTAATAAAACAGCTTGTAGAACCTCTTCATGGCTGTGCTGCTTATATTTAAAAAAAGATCTTAGATACCAAGTGTCCCACGCCCTGCCTTGCAGTAAAAGTGCTATGAAGTGAGCAACAAATTCAGCTTGATTGGCAAACTGCACTACCTCACCATTACCTTTAGCTATTGAGTGTAAAACAGAACTGGTCATTCGTTTACCCCAGCGTTTAACTAACTGCTCATCAGTAACTTGATCACTTAAAAGCAGAGGAATTTTAAATTTCACCTGACGCACTATATAAACCTTTGGGTCATTCCCTAGGACTTGCCCCAGCATTTCACCATAAACTTCGGGAAGTCTACTTTTGGCTAGGTGCTCGAGGCGTGAAGTGTGCCTAGCAAAAGTAGCTTTATTTGCTACGCGGTAGTGGTAGTGTAAGTGTCCTATGCTAGAGTTCACAATATTAGGCTTTCTTGCTTAAAGATTGATCTATTAATTTACTACCATTTACTAAATCAGTTTGACTTAACCCAATTAATTAGGACTGCACCAAAAATTACACCCCCAATAAACCAACCCAAGGAAGCTAGGTCCAAGGGACTTTGCTCTAACAAACCAGAAAGGACATCAGTTCCAATTATTAAGGTTAGAACTACACCAATAATGACACCCCCAAAAATCCAGAGCCAAGGAATCTTATTTTTAGGCTTACCATCTATATCAGATTTTTCTACAGCTTCTTCAATTTGAGAAGATATAGCAGAGGTAGCCCCGAGCATAAGGGCTGAAACAGCTAAACTTTGTGCATCTGTTGCTAGCTTAACAGCAGCAGCAGGTGGAGGATAAAACTCCTTTTTAACTAGTAAATCCCCATGAACCATAACAGTTTTAGTTTCATCATTTTGTATAGTGAAACAAGGCTCAAACTTTCCATCCTCTGACCAAGCACCAATTACTACCTCACTGTTTTCATCTGCACTGCCCATTTCAATGCGTAACTGACTTTTTCTTGGCTCATCCCTTGAGGCAGGGATTTCAGCACGATAAACTTGCCAAGGCCTCGCCCTGTCACCAGCTAAACCAGCACTAAATTCCATGCTGCCCCCATCTAACGTTAGATCACCGTGAAAAGTAGCTTCTCCTCTAAGCAAGGTATTGCCCTTATTATCAACAGCCAACTTGGGCAGGCTTTTTTCACAAGCTGTGTCTTCTTCTAGATAAACTGCAAAACAATCATTTTCCTCTTTTCCTTCTGCCCCTATTTGTAATCTGGCTTTCCCAGAAGGAGCCTCCATGCTTTCGCCTAAAAGCCCTGCATAGGGCCGACCATCTTCAGTGATCAAGTAGTTAACTTCTTCACCATCTTTTTGTCGAGCAATTTGCCCTAGAAAAACGGGCCAAGGTTCTTCTGAACTATCGCTGGTTTTTGGTACAGGTTTAAAAGTTAGGTCTTCTTTTGGTACACCTTCAGGTTGGCGTCTTTCTGGAATTCTGCTAGGATCCACAAAAAAGGTTGTGTCAGAACGGCGCAATACCACCTCAGCTTTTTCTTGTATGCGATAGGGCGTACTACCCTCGTCATCACAGGGTGCATAACCTGAGGGGGGTTCTGTGCTTTCTTGCTTAGTATAAACAAGCCAAACATCTAAGACCTCTGTGGCTTGTTCATTAAATGCCCCAGCAAAAATAGTTTGCCTTACAGGTAAAATTAATTCTCGTCCATACCCATCAACTGCTATACCCGGAGCTACAAAGAGGTTGTTATCTTCATCTTGTTGGATAGTTAACCCTGATACTATTCCCCAGCTATGCTGCGTTATAACATGCAGGCGCTGTTTAGTCAGGTGGTAACTTTGTTCAGCAATGAAGTCCTTTGTGCGTAAAAACTGTTCTTCAAAATAGCGTACACGAACAGTACCACTGTTATTCATATGTGATACTCCCTTCTGAAATCCTTAATCTGCATAGTATGAAAGCAAAAAGTTGTAATAAAGCCACTACCCTTCTTTAGGTACATTAATTTGCTTGGCTACAAAGGCTTGTACAACATTTGCTGATGCCTCAACACCAATTGCTGTTACTACTAACAAACTAGACTCTGTAAGTTTTAGAGACTTTTCTTCTACTGTTTCTAAGATTTCCTCTGCCCCTAACTTCAAACCATCTTCAAGCAAGGTGATTAATCTTATGCGTCTTTCTGCAGCGTCAAAAACATGTGCAAAAATCAAAATTCTATTAATAGATTCTTTACTAAAGCTTTCAACCTCAACCCTAAAATTATAGGTAGCTTCTTTTACATCATTTGTAGGAGACTCAAGTTTAGTGCTCTTAAGTTTAATGTCGAGTAAATCAGATCTTTTATTCTCCTCCTCATCTTGTGCCAATTGTCGGGTGATCAGGTCAACAAATTGTGGGTCATCTATATTGGCTGAAATAGGACTTTCAATAAGTTGCCCTTTTATTTTTAAAGTGTTTACAGTAACTGTAGAGCTAGCATCGACTGTTAGGCATGGTTCAAAATCTTCTTTTCCTTCTTCGGCTCGAGCACCAATAACTAAAGCATTGCCTGCGGGATCACCTTCTTCACCGGGATTAGGAATTTCAAAACGTAGCTGCTTTTTACCATTTGCACTATTTTCATCATCATTGCCATTATTTGCCTCATCAACTCTATAAACCTGCCAAGGAGCAGCCTGTTCAGGAACCTGCTTAAGGGGCCGAAAATCTATACCTAATGCCCTTTCGTTGTTGCCACCCTCAGGACTTGGGTTTAAAAAAGTTAACTTACTAAATACCTCGTTACCCTGCTCATCTTTACAAGCAAGCATTTTAGTATCGCCATAAATTTTTACTTGACCTTGATTGTCAATAACTAAACGATCATCTGTAAAATCCCCCTTTTCATCAGGAAAACTAATAGCAAGCTGTCTAATATTTTGCCCCTGCTGCCTATCAATATGCATTTGTACACTATGTGAGGCAGCAGTAATCCTATTACCAACTAGTGTTGTATAGGCTAGATGAACTTCTTCTACTGTATAGTCCCCAGCCTTTTTTATGCGCCCTAGATAAACTGGCCATTCTGGCATATCTTTATCAGGCGATTGCTTGAAAAGACCAGAGCTTAAATACTCTTCAGAAACACCGGGTGGTTTACGAGGGTCTACTTTTACACCACTAGTAAGTCGCACCCGCGTCTCTTCACGCCAGCGATTGTGGTTACTACTACTCCAACGACCTTGTTGCTGTGTAGTTATGGGCACACAAGCATATAGAAGCCATACATCAATGTCTTTTGATGAATCTTTAACTAATTCATCCAGTGTGGTCTTATCAACCCTAAGAGTTTCCCCTACCCTAAGTTCACGTCCAAAACCATCTATAGCAATGCCGGGGTTGATTGCTAGGTTATTGTCAATAACTTCTAAACCAAGCCCTCTGACAATTCCCCAGCCATGTGCTGCCAAACGATGCTGCCTTCGTAAAGCAATGCGGTAGGCTTGCTCGTCATTTAGATCAGCTACTGTTAGAGGCTGACGCTCTTGGTAATTAACTCGGTAACCTAAGTTAGACACTATTGCTACCTTCACACGCACCAATTACTTGTTCAGTTCCTGTTTTTGGATCTTTCCAAGTTATTAAAGTTACCTCACTACCTTTACAAAGTGGTGATATGGAGCAATTTCTTAGTTTCTCGAGGTCATCTAGATCATTTAAGATAGAGGAATTGCTCACAACAACTCTCTTTTGCTTGAGGTGCTCTTTAGCTTTTTTAAAAGACTTTCCAAGAATCTCACCAACATCTACACATTCTGACTGCCTAGTTTGACAATCCAGTGACAATTCGCGACGGTAAGGTGCTGAAGTCTCTATCGACACAACGTGGCACTCATCCTTATCTCTCCAAACACAAACTTTGGCAATGGGTAAATGGTCGTCTTCTTTGCAGGTATGGCAAGAACAGCTAGGAGGGATGCTAAGGCAATCTTGGATGATGTAAAAAATGATCTTAGCAAGATCTTTTCTCATAGCTTTTTTGAGTTCTTTTGCAGTTATTGTCTTATTCTTAGTATCCTCATACCATTTATTAATTTTGACTTTCACCCAACAGAGTTTCTGCAAGGGGTTTTCTTTTAACCACTTGTCAAACCAATCCTTGATGTCTGTGGCCAATTGCTTAACTTCATCGATTTCTTTTTTAGCCTGATTATCTTCTTTGGCTTCTTGCTCAGCATCTTTAGCCTCCTGACTCTGATCTAATACTTCCTTAGGGTTTAGGCTATCTTTGTATTTACTAGGGAATGCATCTAGAACTTCAAAACAGTCTTTATGATTATGCTTATGCTTGCCTTTATTAGAGTTTTCATCTGCAGGAATAGGTTGAATGTCTATAGTAAATTTTTCAAGTAAACGACTTGGTTCACATTGAGAAGTGCCTTGCTTGAAAGCAGTTTTAGCTGCTGCCCCTTCTTCCTCATAGCGAATGTGCAGATTAAAGCATTGCACTTCATTAGCGGGAAATGGAACATCACCTATAATTACATCACTTGGCTTGTCCTCATCAGTTTTGGGACAATCTTTTTGACGAGGAATTTCCTTACACAAATCAACAGTTGTATCTTCACAAACAACAATGTCATCACCACAGCAACTAATAGCGTAACCGGGCTTGACAATTACCTGCCCCTCCTTTTCAGGATGGCAACATACCTCTAAGCCACACACAATGCCCCAACCAAGATAAAAGCGCTTTAGGCGGGACTTGTTTTCTACCCAAGTGACAAGGCTAGTAAGATCTTGATCACTTAAGAGCTGTCCAGAAAAGAATTTAGGTTTTTCTAAACAATCAAGGCTACAACTAGTTTCTTCACAAGGGGCACAACCACAAGGGCAAGGCTCTTTATTTTCTTTGCTAAGGGTAATTGTGCTAGACATCACTCCACCTCACTTTCATAAGTGCTGGGTTTAGATTTGGTTTCAGATATGACCCTGAACCAGCTCTCAAATACTCCACCGGGAATGCCATCACCAGTTGGACAGTTTGCTTTGAGGAAATTGCCATCTACAGGGTTATCGTTGCAGTCTATGACAAAATCACACTTCAGTGTTATATAGACCATATTACCAGCAATATTTTCTTTACACTCATCAATATATTTGGGGTCTATAGTAAAAACTGCCCGACAGTTATCTTCATCAAGAGTAGGGTCGCAGTTTGCGGGCAGGAACTCGAGCGTTCTTTGTACACCTCCATACTGAACAACAAAGGTGTGCTCATTTATGCCAGTTCCTTCATCATCAGAGAACTTAATATCTCGGTCAAAAGTAATTTCTAGACGACCGTCCATTTTACATAATTCAGCTAAGCTCAGTTCACCACCATGAGGCCAATTGATACCAACTATGTGAGTTAGATAATCGCTAGGTGTTGGTAGATTCCGCCTGCCTTCTGTTGATATGGTAAGTTTGCCCTCCTCCTCATTAGGCGTTATTAACGCTAGGGGAACACAGTTGCCACAAGGACAATGTGGTTCTAAGCAGCCACTCGAGCCCAACTTCTTCCCAAGTTTTGCTTCTTTATTTGGCACGTACCAACACTCTTTATCAAAATCCTCAAAGGGATACGCCTTTAGCTTAACCTCTTCACGAGTCCGATTTGCCTCTAGCCTTGTAGAACTACAATTATCACTATCAAGAGCAGGTACTTCTTCTATAGGCTTTTCTACATACTCCAAACACAATAAGTACTCTTTTACTTCACTATCTGAGTCATCACAATCGTCAGTTTTCTCAGAAACTCCGTCATTATCTTTGGGTGTTGGTTTGTGAACCTCGACTAAAGTTTCTTCTTTAAGAATAAGCTCTCGACCACAACAATCTATGGCAATGCCGGGTTTTACAATTACCCAGCTATCTTGACAGGATTCATCCTTATGAGGTTTAACCTCTAAACCACACACAATGCCCCAACCATGCATCAAACGGTTATGCAACCGATGACGACTTAAAAAGTAATCTTGCTCAGCTTGGAAATCTCTGGCAGTCATGTACTTACCTGTAAAATAGCGATTGCGCTCAGCTGTGACCACACCACAAGACTCATGCTGATTTTTATTACTTTTTGATGCTTTTTGCTTCATTAACCTCATCCTTTCTTTCATGCTAAAGCCATACCCTTACCCACACGCATCTTTAGTTTTGAATGGGAGCGGTCTTTCATAGCCTCACTAGCTAAAAAAGTGTTATAGCCAAGTTTAGAAATGCTTGCCCCAGATGTTTCTTTATCACCTAGCCTTACTGGTGGATAACCGCCTAGAATAGTGTCAAGCCCCAATCTAGCTTGCATACCTACTGTAAAGTTAGGCTCTACTAAGTGCAGCTCAAAGCTAGTTTGTGCAGGCTTTTCTGCATTCAAAGCTCTTTTGAGCATATTTTCTTGCTCTTCTGAGCTAACCCAAGCAGCTGGCACAAAAACACGAAACTTGTGTGCAAACTCATGGAAAATGTCTCGAGCAGGGTCGCCAGTAGAAACAAGCCGAACTTCATCTGCTTGGGCAAAAACATCGCTTTGTAGCCTAGCTGTAACACTAGCACTCCACAAGGGAGTAGTACTTTGGGCTATAACACTCTGTGATAATCTAGTGTACTCTCTTTCTCTAAAGCTTTCTATGAGCATAGGATAATCACCTTGCTCTTCAGCAGGCAGACCAGTAAAGTTCTCTATAAATACTTGCAAATACCGTTTAAGCCCCCTAGGAGTTCCTCTAGTAGCAAAAAGTTCCCCTAATGCTTTTAGAAGAGTACGTTTTTGCTTCGCTGACCATGATTGTTCTAAGGGAACATGAAACCAAGCTGCTAAAGTATCTAAAAACTCTTCTGGAGCAGCGCAAGGATCAAAATAGGCTGCAATATTGGCAACTTGGTCTTCAATTTTATCCCATTCAGCTTGGAAGATAGACAAAAAGCGTCCTAAAAAGAGTCTACTTTCATCATCAGCAGAGTAGATAGCAGGTAAGTATTCTAGGTAAGAGATTCTAGGAAAGTGAATACGTATTGACTCAACAATAGGTGAGCTGCGACCGTCACCAGTTAGCTCGAGCTTAAGCCACAAATACTGACCTTCTCGATTTTGAATTAAAAATTCATGTGCTGGGTTATCTTTATTATTAGAGTTGTCATTAGTGTTGTTTGATGGCTGCATTTCCCCAGTAGCCAAATAACTTAATTCCCACGGCAATCCTGCCACTCCACTAGGGCCAATACTCTGCTCATTCGAAGTATAAGTACTAACTTTTAATTGCGAGCCAGGGGGTAATTTGAGCTTAAGTTCAATACGGTGCCACTGGCAATTGTATATTTTGCTGTCTAAGGCTTTGCTAAGCCAAGTACCCTGACTAATATATAACCTCGGGCTTATTAAATCAGCCGGGGAAAGTTTTACTGCCTTTCCATTAGCATCAAATGCCACACCTGATTTATTCAAGCAAGCAGCTAAAGGATTTTCAGGTGAAGGGGGTGCTTGAGGTACTTGAGGACAATCACTAGTAAGGCTTTCAGGCAAACAAAAATAGTTTTGGTTCTTATTAGAAAAAAACCTAATAGCAGGAGGGGCAAAAAGATCTCGGATGTCACCAGCATTTTTTGTGTTTCCTACCTTATCACTATTTAGACTGTAGATATCTACTTCAGGTTCATCATTATTACCATTAAGCAGATAAATATTCCCCTTCAAATCTACAGCTATTTTCTGATAGGTGTTTTTGCTGTTAGTAGGAGTTAGTATTTGCTCGAGCCCATCTGTACCCGGAATGTGCCTGTAAACATAGCCATGATGACTGTCTAAAATATAAGCTTGGCCAGCATGGGTAGTAATGTCTTTAGGCAACCAATCAGTTAGTGCTGGGCTAGATTTGTCCCACAAGTGGTGCAAACTTAAATCACCCAGTGCAAAAACCTGAACACGGTGGCTTCCTGTATCAGCAACATATAGAAAGCCATCTACAATAGCAATAGTGCTAGGTTCTTTAAATTGTCTAGCCTCTGTACCCTCACCACCAATGCTGGGTAAAGGTACAAAAGTTTTTGTTTCTGAATCAAAGTATTTAATTTGCCAAGGTGCGGCACTATCTAGTAGATAAACCTTGTTTTGAGCATCTAATGCTATACCTCTAGGTAATTTAATGCCACCCATACTGCCATCAGCTGAGGTTAGTGATAGTAACCCTTGATTGTTTGCCTTAAGCTGCAAGCCACCTTGCCCGACACTTACATCACTTCTAACTTGTGTTGGCCAATTTAGCTTGCCATGAAGCAATAAACTAGTAGGCTCTTGTGAATCAGGCATCAAAGGCACCTATCATCTTCTTGGTAAGGAACAATAGTAATGTCATGCTCGGGCTCACCATAGACCATACCGTCAAGCGGTAAGCAAATTGCTTGACTAACTTTGTCATGTAACTGGTTATTCACACGAACTTGCAAGAAGCGTACATTCCGCACATCTGGTACATCTTGAATAACCCCATACAAAGAACTAGGATAAAGATCCTGACCAAAAGGCCAGTTTTGAGGATTTAAATGTAAGTTAAGCTTTGCTATAATGCAGTGTCTAACTTCATCAAAAGCAGCAGAAGGCTCAGCAGCTATAGTAGCCTCAACTCGAATTGCTTTGTAAGTAGGTCCTTTGACATGTACCTCCGTTGTGAGCAGGCGTCTTTCATCTAGGTAGCGACATACAGCCTCGAGTTCACCCGGAGAAGGTTTAGGGGGAATATCCTTATTATCAGGAATAACCACTACCGTTATGGCACCGGGAACTTCTACACCTGGATGATCAGGATGGACAAGAGGTAAAGCTTTTGCTCTAGAAATACCCCCAACTTCTTTAGCTAGCACACTAAAATCCTCTGCCGAAATAGCACGATCTCGGTGCCTAAGCTTAGCAGGCACAAATTTTAAGAAGTCCTCTACAGCTTCTTCATCACCACCACCAGCAGCAGGGCGCTCATTAATGACACTGGCAACTCCTGCAGGAGAGCTTAGTAGAGAATTGATTTGCTCTGCAGCTACATTACCTATTACTCCTCCACCAAAAAGATATTGCTTGGCAACTATTTCTGCACCTGCAACAGGGATTTGCCCTGTTTTGCCATCGCCAAAACTTATTTGACCAGAGTTAGCATTTAAAGTGTAGTGCTTATCTTCTGGACCTGAAGCCAGCAAATCCGCTCTCTGCGACCAATCCTGTGCCTGCTGATTTTCATCTTGAATAGTTAACTGTAAAGAGCTACTTTGAATAGGTTGTTTTTGCAAGGTAAAAGTCTGATCTGGAGTGCCTTCACTTACACCTACAAACTCTTCTACTACAGTAGAAAGGTTTTTAGCTTGGGCAACATTAGGACGAATGAAGTCAACCAACGGCTCTGTACCTGCAGGGTAAGCACCAGAGTCAATTCGGACTCTCAACCAATAGCGAGGCTCTTCATCAATAATTCCTTCGGTGCTAGTTTTTATATCAACAGGGCCTTGCACATCTATGTCGCCTTCTCGAGTAAAAGCAGCACTTGTGTCTGCAAAGACATTAAGTCTACGCCATACCCCATCAGTTCCTTCAGGACGATATTCCCAAATAAGCTTTACTGGTGGTTCGGGTGCTTCATGAACGTTTGTGCAGTTTATTGGCTGTCCTTCAAGTAGGTGTAGTGGTAAGAACACTCTAAAGCGCATCTTTTGAGGAAACAAAGCCCCTGCAAGCGGTGATTCCGGTGGCTTAAAACCTAAATAAAGAGCACTGCCGGCCTGTGGAGTAAACCCAAAGGGCCTAAACTCTGTGCCAGAAGCAACATTAGCAGCAGTGACCTTAGTAAAACCTACGCCATCAAAAACTTGCACATCACTAAGCTCTAAGCGAATAAGATCAAGCCCCTCAGTCGTTTCAAAAATAAGAGTGTTACCACCATCTGGTGGTTGCGTACCTACTTGCGTCCTCTCTGGCACACTAATTGCCGCCTTACCTGTTTGTAAAGGAGCCTTTGGTTGAGGGGTAAAGGTAAGGTAAGCTCTAGCAGGTTGGGCAGGTCTTAGCTCCATGCCTAGCAGTTGCAAAAACTTTAAATAATTTCTAGCTGGCACTTGGTTCATTTGCACCAGCATCATTTCAGTAAGCCAAGCAAACAACTCAATAATAGTGACCCCCGGGTCACTTTCATTAAAGTCAGTCCACTCTGGCGTATAGCGAGGAATACGTAAAAGCGCTTGACGTTTTATATCTTCAAAAGTGCGATTATCTAGTTTAGGTATTACTGTATCTAGTGGCATTAATTTATCTCCTTAGCCTGCACCTTCATTGATAAAGAAGGGGTAAACTAGGTTGTAAAACGAGTTATTAGCTCGAATACGGTAGTCAATATGTATAAGCAATTTATTGCGTTCTGTAGGTGGTGTCTCAACCCGAACATCTAGTACATCTATCCGTGGCTCCCAGCGTAAGAGTGCATCACGAACTTTTCCTTGTACAATCCCACGCAAAGCTGCGGTATTTGCCTCAAATACCAAATCGTGAATGCCACAGCCAAAGTCTGGTAACATAAGGCGCTCACCCTTGGCAGTGCTTAAAACCAGCCAGATGCTCTGACGTATTTTGTCAGCACCAGCTAAATAAGTTAGTTTGCCATTTAGATTAGGCTTTATTGGGAAAGGCCAACCACAACCTAGAACATTCTCTGCCATCTTAGCCTCCTATTAACACCGTGCTGGTTGCTATTACTGTGCCTTTAGGCAAATCTGTTGGGTCATTACAGGTTTTGGCTGTGTCGCCAGCTCGAGCAGCTGGTTTACCATTTATAAAAACTGTGCCACTACCCATAATGATAGTGCCCTGATTGCTAGGGGGGACTTGGAAGGGGCCACCTTGTGGGATATGTGGTGGGGTATTCTGGGCAATGCTATTTACTGTTGCAGCAGGCCTATTTTCAATCATCACGTCACTACTCAAATTGCCATTGATGATGCCGTTAAATGGATGGGGTAATGGCGTAGGCACTGGTGGACCCGGTGGGGCAGGAATGAGTATAATGTGTGTATCCACGGCTGTAACTTGATCACCTTGTTTTGCTGCTGGTTGTCCCACGGTGTTTCCTTATCTCCTTAATTTATATTTACAGTGGCACCTTTAATAGTCATACTGCCACCTGCTTCTAGATTCATGTTGCCACTAGCTTTTACTTCTACAGTAATTGCTTCAATCTTTACACTGCCACTATCGGCTTTCACCTCAACATCACCACTTTCACAAAGCACTTGAATTTTTTCATTGGCACTATCAATAACTACCCGACGCTTTTCATCTTTATCAATTAGTTCAATTTTTTCTTTGCCCGGAGTGTCATCAAGTAAAATTACATGACCAGAACGTGAGCGGATAAAGCGCCAGTTATTATCTGTAGGAGAACCCTCAAAAGGTGGTGGCTTATCTGTTTGACTCCATAGTGAACCAAGTATGTATGGATGTCTAATGTCATCGTGATTAAAACACACCAATACTTCATCATCCACTTCAGGTTTGAAGAATGAGCCTCTTTCTGGTCCAGCCATTGGCGAGACTACTCGAGCCCAATCACTCTCTTGATCTCCCAAATGAGGAAACTTTACCTTGGCACGCTCTAGACCTTCTGGGTCATCAAGATTACTAACAATGCCAATAACCATGCCATTAGGTTTCATCTAACTCTCCAACTCCTCACGTCGACACTCAAACTTAGTCGTATAACCACTATCACCAATGCTATGATTAGTCCCTGTCACAAAGTATCTTCCACTAAATCGTTTGCCTAAACCGGATATAAACAGCACACCACCTGCACGTAAATCTGGCAGGCCAACTACTGAGCCACTGCCTTTGACCATATCCTTGGCAATATTTTCTAGCGTTTCCCTAGCCAGTGTTTTAGCTTCTTGTTTACTGTGAATAGGCTTATCTACTATGATTTCTTCACGTTGAAAGCTTTGCTCTATAACCTCTTGCCCGCCCTCACTGCCAACACCTTGGGTGGTTAGGTCAGCTCGAGTAACTGTTTCTTTAATGGGTTCTTTTTTAGTAGAATCCCAACCAAACACGGTTACTTTACCTACTTGGTTAGCAGTAGTCAGGTTGGGTTGAAAGTCTATTAAAGAAAGGCCATACTTAAGCTCATAGGTAGTACGGTTTACTTTATCTGAAGGCCCAAAATAAAGTTTACTTTCCTGTGACTGCCCATTATCACCTTGTTCTATAACAAATAAATCGTAGCCTATACGTCTAGCACGTTCCATCAGGAAGATGATGTCATACTGATTATTTTGAAGAATATAAGGATATTCCTCACCCTCTTCTAAATTTTCTGGCTCAATTTTTACATCAAGCCTGCCAGCAATTTCTTCAGCAATCTTTTTATCTGTTTTTCCTTCATAAGCATGTGACTCTTGCTTTTTACGTAAGCGGTGGAGCAAATTCAAACCACTAATACTTAAAGTTGGTTGGCCTCCAGCAGGAAAAGTTGGCCTCAAGGAGGTTATTTCCCCTGTGAGCATCAACCTTAGCTTCTCGTGCCCAAAGTAGCCCATCCACAATTCAACTTTCTTACCCGGATCAAAGACACCTCCATCACTGTACTTAAATGTTCGTTTCTCTGCATCCCAATTGTTGATGGTGATTTCAAAACTATCAATTTCTTGTAAGCTATCTTTGTAGCTCACTTGAGTAATATCACGAACAACATCGCGTTCAAGGGGGCGCTCGCCCACTTTGACTTCAAACATAGGGACATAAAAGTCTTGGTCTTTGTAAATAGGTAAAGGTTCAGTCATCCTCGTCTCACTAATGGCTGACTAAAGACATCTAAAGGTGGAATTAACAAAAGTGTGCCGGGAGTGGGCTTGCGTAAATTTGTGATGTGAGGATTTTCTTTGACTATTTCTCGCCACGCACGTGGATCACCATATTCTTCATTGGCAATGCTACTAAGCGTGTCACCACGCTTCACCACACGCTGTTTGCTGTGATCAGCTGACTCGAGCTTCAGCTCAGCAAGTTGTTCCTCGAGCGTCTTATACTCGCGCAAAGATAGTGTTAAAGTAGCCCGTAAGGGAAGGCCTTGGGGATTAAAAAGGTCAAATTTTTGTTGTACACTCTCAACAATGGCCTTAAAGGACAATCCCTGACCCCAAGTTAATTGAATGCGAGGTGGTGCATGGGTTTTAGGCTGTATCTTAACTAGTTGATAGAAGGGCTTAGTTAACTCTCTGACATCACGTGCACCTTCACCCATACCAGATTCAGTGGTAGTGTCAAAAAACAATTCTATAGAAAGTTTTTCATTTTGGCCACGAATAAATTGCAAAATAGGCGAATCTATGCCATAAATACCAACTTCAGCAATCTGTGCTGCCTTATTCAAGGTGTATTCAGTAGGGTTAAACTGCACCTCGAAAAATCTGTCTGGCAAGTTAGTGCCGATTGCATCAGAATCAAGTATTTCTATTTTGGCTTTTGTTAAGGCCATAATTTACTCTTCTCCATGTGAGGGTGGGGCAGCTTGCGAACGCAAAGAAGTTGCCTCGCTAATATGCTTGGCCTCACGTTTTTTATCCTCGAGCCGTACCATCACAATGTTGATAAGTTTCTCCAACTGCTCATCACTAAGCGGTAGATCACTAGTATCAAATACCTCAACTTCACTACTCATTTCTTCAACATGAACTGCCATAGTTTCCCTTACTTGAGTCTCTTAAGACCTTGGTGGCAAAGCTCTAAGGTTTCTACTGCCACGTTGTTCTGTGTAGCACTTAACTCTGGCCCTTGCCACTTAGTTAGAAAGGCATCTTGAAACTGCCATTCCCCTAGGTCCTCATCACCTGCAGGGTCTTTGACCAAAATAGAACCATTACGAAACTCCACAACACCTTGGTTTAGCTCATCAAACCAATCCCACAACTCTTTACCAGCTATACCGCGTTTAAGGGTTATGTTACTTTGCTTTATGCGTCCGGGGAACTTTAATAGATGGGTGTTTAGACCACCTTCTGGATAATCTTTAATCTCGGTTTCTAAAGATAGTCCTGTGCAATCACTAAAGCCTGCTATAGGTAATCTATCTATACGAACCTCAAAGCGAAAAGCAAAAAAAGGGTCATTTCTAGCACCTGTTTCAGCCACGACGCACCTCTGTTCCTTCTAGTAACTCTGCACCATTTTCTGAAAGGCTAACTCGTACAATCACAAACTCTGCTGGCCAAGGAGGGTTTACACCTACCTCAGCTATTAAACGCCCAGCATTTGTTTCTTCTGGTGGATTAGTGGTGGCATCACAAGTAACACTGTAAGCCTCATCAGCAGTTGCACCATCTAACATCCCACGACGCCACAGATTATCTAAAAAGTTGCGCAATACTCTATCAACATCTCGCCAAAGCCTTGAATTATTGGGTTCAAAAACTATCCACTGGGTATGAACCCTTATAGAACGTTCAATCATTATCAAAAGGCGACGTACATTGACATACCGCCACAAAGAATCACTGCTGAGTGTTCTAGCACCACCAATGCGTAAGCCTCGTCCTGAATAGGCTTTAATGACATTAATGCTGTTATCATTAAAATAGCCGTGCCAAACATTGTCTATAGGCATAGCTACATCCTGAACTGCTTCAAGACCTTTATTTGCAGGTGGTTGATGTGGTCCGGTTTGTGTTTCTACTCGAGCATAAACACCAGCAATATGACCATCTGGTGGAACATCGCGTAGTATGCCGTTTAGCTCGAGCGGATCTGGCATTCTTAACCAAGGATGATAAAGGGCTGCATAAGAACTATCAAAATCTTGTCTTAACTCAAGAAGGTCTTCAGGTAAACGATCTTCATACTTTGGATGAATAAGTGCAACACGATCTTTAAGCCTCTCGCAATGCCTAACAAGTGCTTGCTGTAATTCCATTATTTCAGAATCAGAGAAAACTGGAGGATTATCAGGATCTTTATCATCTTTAGGAGGTGGAGGTGTATCTTCTAAAGAATCACAGCGTGGCGGTTTATATTTCCTTGGTCGTCTAGCTGGTAACTTAGGAGGCATTAAATCAGGTATAGCCACAATACTTACCTCCGAAATTTCCTCCAGCGCCTTTAAACCCCACGTCCTATTAGTTGGGGCTCCCTCACCACTTAGGTGCTCAGGCTCCAAGGTCCAAACACCATCCTCACCACCCTTTAAGCGGGCTTGTTGAAAAGTAGAGCTAGGTGTTAAGCGCAAAATGTTCTCATCGCAGCCTACTTTGTCTAGAATCTGGGCACTGACAAACTGTGAACCTGCCAAAGCGTTTCTATTAGGGCGGGCGTTTTGACCATTTAGTACAGTAATAATGTAATTGTCGTTTTCCTTGCCGCTATCATCTTTTACAGCTAAAGTTACATCACGCCAGAGTTCTTGCTCGCCGCTTGGTAAATCGATTCTAAGCGTAAAAGTTTCTTGGCTAGTGAAACGAACTGTTACCAAAAGATCATGTGCCCAAACACCCTCACTACTTGCGGTGAGCAATACACACTTTTTAGCTTGATTTTCTCTTTCAGGGAAAATTAGAACTAATCTTGCCTTTTTTGCCCAGCTAGGATTTGTGGCGCGCACAACATAGCAAGTTTGCCCACCATTAGCAAAAAATCCTTGAACAGCATAGGCAAGATAACCCTGAGGGATGTGCTTTCCAAAGGTACGGGTAAATTCTGTCCAGCTATCTACACGTAGAGGTTCATGCAGTGGCCCTTTTTGAGCAATGCCAACAAAGCCAGCAACATCTGTACGTTCTGGCAAAATAGCAGGGGCACCTGCCTTTCGCCACTCAAAATAAACGCCCGGTGTACTATAAACCATTAACTGAACCTCTTATGCATTAACTTGACCTTTGTGTGGGCTTTACTCTAGCTCGAGCCCCTCGTGACAAATCTCCATAGTTTCTATGGCAACTTCATTATTTTTGGCATTTAACGTAGGACCTTCCCACTTAGAAGGCCACCCTTCACGGAAGTTATAGCGCAAGGCTTCTTCTCGAGCTTCATTCAAAAGCACTATGGAGCCTGCTTGTCTTTCAGTTTGGCCATCCATAACTTTCTTGCGCCATTCCCAAAGTTCTTTACTATCTGTAAAGCCACGTTTTAGTGAGATATTAGTAAATTTCTTTAGGCCCGGAAGTTTACGCACAGTAATGTCTTCATCACCATTGCGATACTCTATAGGGTCAGTTTCTGAAGTTAATCCACTACACTCAGAGAACCCTGCTTGAATAACCCCATCAATTTCAACTAGAAAATTAAAAGATGAGTACGGATCGTTGCGACTACCAGTTTCAGCCATAAAAATCCTCCTTAAGCGGTTGCTTCAACCGTCTTTTGACTTATGCGGAAAATAACAAATTCTGCGGGTTTTACAGGCGCAATGCCAATAAAGCAAATAAGTCGCCCATTATCGATGTCATCTTGGGTCATAGTAGTGCGATCACACTTAACAAAAAAGGCCTCGTCTTGGGTTACGCCCATAAGTGCACCACTGCGCCATACAGTTATAAGGAAATTAGTAAGGCTGCGGCGTACAGCTGCCCAAGTTGGTTCGTGGTTGGGTTCAAAAACCACCCACTGTGTACCTTCGTCAATAGATTCTTCAACAAAAAGGAATAGACGACGTACATTAACATACTTCCATTGTGGGTCACTAGACATAGTGCGAGCACCCCACACTCGAATGCTACGACCATCACTGCGGAAATCTCTTATAACATTCACTCCTTTAGGATTGAGAATATCCTGATGGCCTTTTGTAACTTGGTATTCAACAGGTTTACGATTACCACTCAAGTCACTAGTAATAATGCCTCGCACTACTGCATTTGCAGGAGCTTTATGTACTCCTCGCTCTATATCAGTTCGAGCTATGATTCCAGTCACATGACCGCCCGGTGGAATTTTAACGGCATCATTAATTCGGGGATCAAATACCCTAACCCAAGGATAATATATAGCTCCATAGGAAGAATCTATAGGAGGGTCTATAGAATTAGCATCATTCCGATTTTCTAAAGTTTGAAGAACAGCGAAACGATCTTTCAATTGTTCACATTGATTGGTAATGGCAGTTGTGATCCTAATTCGCGCTGCATCTGCACCAACGCTTTGGAATAGTGTAGAGTGTACATGATCAGGAACGCATAATAAGTTAACCTCATCAATTACTTCAAGTCCTGCTAGTCCAGTGTAGTCATTAGGAGAATTAGGGAGATTACCATCAGCATCTTCTCCTAAATAATCGGAAGATGTAACTCCTCCTCCATCACTGCCTTCCTCGAGTGGTGTAAAAGTAGAATTTGCCGTATTATCAGGACGAGCAGGGCTTGATGGGTTCACCCAACTGAGTTCTACTAACTTAGACATGCCCTTTACTGTCGAAATAACATAATTAGCACCTGTCTCATCAAAACCTAATCCGTCATAATCCTCAACAATATCTGGCTGGTTGACTTGAGTAGGGTTTAGCGGGTCTTCTAATGGCTCACCTGCTTCAGCAGGCGGTGTTGAGTAATAAAGAATAGTTAGCTTAAAGCGGTTTGCATCTTCTCGCCCTGGGTTGGCAATGCGAATATATATCTGATTCCCCCATGCTCCCGGAGCAATAGCTGTTACACGTAAACCACCAACTTCTAAGCTAGAAGTTCCTGCATCTACAGAATGCACACGCGCTATAAATGCTCGCTGTCCACCATTATCAAAGAAACCTTTGACCGCAAAAGGTAAATATGATACTTGTGGATCAATGTATCCTCCATACCAACGTTGATATTCTGGCCAACTTGTAACTAACCGTGGTGCAGTTGGACCACGTTCTGTTTGACCAACAAAACCAGCATTGCTGGTACTCACACCTTCAATAGGCCTTGGCCCAGTACTAATTTCTTCTACATAAACACCCGGTGAAAGATACTCAGGCATAATTCCTCCTTACTGGAATTTAAAAGTTGGCACCACAATGGTGCTCCTAGGGCGTACTTGCACACTTTTTGATGCAGGAGTTCCGCCATCTGGTAAACTTGCAACAACATTAACCATAGTTTCTCCTTGATTTAAGTCAAAATAGTAAAACCACTTTCCATCTTTATCTGTTTCTACTGAATCTTCAGCCACCTTAACGGTGGCCCCTTCTACGTTTTTACCTGCTTTAGTAACATGACCACGTAAAGCTGTTTCTGCTAAACTAGTTTCTCTACCTTTTACAACACATACATCTGCTACATCAACCTGAGAACCATCTGGCAAATCTACACGTACAGCTTCTTTTTCTTCTTTTGTTGAATAGTCATTGGGAAACCAAAGTACCCACTGACCAGTTTCATCAGTCTTGTATACATTCGATGTCCCAACAACCTGAACACTAGCCCCTGCTAACCCTTGTCCCTCTTTGGTATGTAAACTACCTCTTAATAAAGTAGGACCCTGCCTACTTGGTACATCTGCACAATCATCTCCTACCCCAAAACGTAATGGATAAGTATTGGGAAAAGGATAGGCATAGTTAGGTTCTAAATCAAGACTATACTGCAACATAGGATCAGAGCCATCAGGAAGATCTTGGTTTAGGTTTGGCATTGGTAAAACAAACTCTTTTTCCACACTTTGATAAAAGCGACTTGTAACAAGAATTTGGTAGTTACCATCTGGCAGAGCCAATGCCCTTTTAGAGCCATCTGGTAACTTCTCTTCTGCAAAAAATAAATAATAGCCACTGGGATTCTTCTTCATTAATAGTTCTTTATTTGGTTCAAAGACTTGCTGAACACCAGCTACATCTTGTGAAACCAGCCAAAATCTTAATGTTCCTAAAGGCCTTGGATGGGCATTGGGGCCTAGGCGACCTCTAGCAAAGGCATCCACAAGATTAAAAATTAATGTTGTCCTAGTAGTTTGCCTTTCAAATACCCTGTACATTACTAATTCCTCTGACTTTTATCAGGAACAGAACCATGATCCCTGCTAACCTCAACAACTCTGGCTTTGTCCATAACTTGTTGCGAGCTTATGCTAGTAACCTTTACCTGATAGCACACAGATAAGCGGTAGGGTTCACGCAGTGCTTCCCAAATACGAGTTAACTCTTCTAGTGAAAGTCTACAGAAAATAATGCGCAGCTCTTCAAAAACATTATTATCTACATCGTTTAAGTAAATAGTGGCGTTGTCATAAAGCACCTGCATGGTTTTGCCTAGCAGTATATGATCTAGCTCACCAGATGGAGCAAAGGGGGTAATTAGGTAAAATAAATTCAGTGCCAAAGGAGCATCATGTAAAGTACTATGTCCATTAGTCCTTCTAGGAGGCTGGTTTTTAAGAAACTCATTCTCATTAATTTGATAAAGCCATAAAGACAAACGCTTGGCAGAATCTTGTGCTGTTTGAGTTGGATTAGTGAGAACAATGTCAGCATCACTACTTACAAATTCCAGAATCTCTGGCTCATCCTGATAAGCTTCCCAAAGAATCTCTTGCAGCTTTTTACTAACTGTTGAAAGAACTAAATGACCACTCATTTTTTCCCGTTTATTTGCTTAGAAATCAACTACCTTAAGCTACTTAGGCTACTCTGAAGTGCAATCTTCATCTTCACTTCTTTCAGTTGCTTGGCGAGCAACTAAAATTGTCACTTCAACTGTTTTTTCATAAGTGCTTGTAAAGGTGAGCCACTTAGGTACTGCATTTAGCAATTGCCATGCACAATTACCAATCAAAATATGTTGATCTTTAAGAGTAATAGAATTACCTTCGCCATTTACCTTATAAGTTAAGGTAGGAAGAGATGCAGGTGGAGTTACTGGTGTTGCATTATCATCTTGGGTTGTATCACCTTCGTCTTCAGGTACAAGTAAATCAATTAGTAGGAAATAGAGCCTATCTTCATTTGGTTGTATATCAACACGCTTATTGCTTTCTCCAGAGTCTATGTCAACTATTATTTTGTCATAAGCATCTACTTCAAAATTACTCTTCTTTGCACTAAATGTAGGTCCTCCCTTAATTCCCCCATTTAGATTCCAAGTTAGTTCATTCATCATTTAAGTCCTTTCAAAACAGTAGATTTGTACTTACTGAAAAGATTTAAGCAGAGATTTTAGATTCCTAGCTTTGTTTAGTAAGCACATGTAAAACATAGAATTTGCTGATTCACAGCTACACACAAAACATTTACCTTAGAAGAGCGCTTATTGTATAGCAATAGCCTAAAACGCTATCCACTTGCACAATTAATTGCCTTATGATTAAAGACAAGATTTAGATATTTAGTGCCTTACCTCCTTCACATGTTGCTGCTTGCGCCTTGCCCAAAACCAGATTCGCTGTTTTTGCTTCACTACAACTCCCTCTTGCTCGAGTGACTCCTCAATAAAATTATTAATCTCATCTAGTTCAGAAAAGGACTTCTGCTTGTCTTGCTCCTGTCCTTTTACTCGAGTGATGCGCCCTCGCAGATTATGGGGTGGCTCCATATCAAACCAAAGCCTGATAATAAATGATAGTGAAGAAAGAACTTTCCCAGTGTTAGGCATAGCAGATACCTTCTACCGCAAAATAGCAAAGCGTATTTTTATAAACGTCTTTGAAGCGTCTTTGAAGCGTCTTTTAAGGCTCTAGCATGTGCTTTATGTCTTTTAATAAACCAAGAGCTTTATCAACCATAACATTAAGATCATTTTTTGAATTTGTTTGAGATGTTGTGCTTCTAGTATCACCCCGTGCCAGCTGATATACAGCAATGGTGCTCTCAGCAGGCTCTATTCCATATTCTTCCTTTAGTAACTTTGCACACTGATCAAATTGACGAATTGCAGCTGTGCGATCTCCTTGTAGAAGGTAAATTTCCATAAGTTGACGGTGCGTGCATTCACGGTCAGGCTCGAGTGCCAGAACTTGGTGAGTGTAAAAAAGACCAGTCTGTACCTCCTGATTGAGAATAGAAGCCTCTACCAAGGTATCTAGGATAGCCAAATGTAAAGACCTATAACGCTCACGCTCTATAAGACACCACTCATATTGCCAATCCTCTAGCAAATCACCTTTGTATATAGCAGCAGCCTTACGCAAGTTGGTGATATTCTCAGTAGTTAGATTTTGGTGGTGACCTAAAAGGTTTCCTACTTCATCTAAGAGGGAAATATCTAGCTTAACTGTGGGGCAAAGCTCGAGCCTAGGGAACTCGCGATCACAAAGGGTAAGTTCTTTAATGCCCTTATCTTCAAGAAATTTTTTAAACTGCCAGAGCACTTGACGAAGCATTTTTAAAGATTGAGCAGTTGAACGCTCTCCCCATAGCTCATTTGCCAACTTTTCACGCGAGTACTCACACCTCCTATTGATAAGTAAATAAGAAAGCAGCTCTTTTATTGGCAGTGACCTAACTTGAATTGGTTTTTCACCATAATGAAGAGCAAAATGCCCCAATAATTGAACCTGCACCATAGGTTATAACCTCCTTATTGATTCCTTTATGTTAGCCACAGTTTAATTTTGAACATTTTTTTACACACTAACTTCACCCCACACTCTCTTTACTAAACTTGGTATCCCAAAGCTTATCTTTAAGAGCCTCTTTATTTAACAATAATCTAGAGAACAAAATATTGGTTGTTAAGGTAAGTATTTTAAAAATGCCCATTTAACCTGCACCACTATATAAAAGCAATTAACCTATTTTGTAAATGAAAGAAAATTAATACTTCTTTCATCATTACTTATACCATAACTCTGTAAAAATCTCCACAATTAACTTCTATAAGGGTGTGTCCGACTTTTTACAGTCATCAATGGATTACCTTTCTCACAGGAGTCATAGTAGGAAAAGCCAAGAATCTGATGGCGTGAAAGCTTGTCACAGGCTTAGCAGAAGCAAATTCAGAGCGTAAGAAAGCCATTCTTTGTAAACCAGACTTTGTCCAACGCATTCCAGAGCCTTTCATTCTTTGCCCAATAGCCCATTTGTTGTAACCTTCTATTTGTCCACTACCTATATCCCACCCTGCTTCTTTATACTTGATGTACTCTAGTGCCCCTCGCTCTGCCTGTTTATGTAAGTATTTCCATGCTACCTTGCCTTTATCGCTCCAAGCTGCCTTAGGTTCAACACTTAACTCTAAGTCCTTTCTCAAACCCTTTAGGTATTCCTTCCCATCTACTTTTCCTTTAAGCCAATTCTTTCTTTCTTCTAAACGCTCTTCCTCAGCTAGACCTAGCTCTTTAAACACTTCATCTAAGTAATCTACTGCATGATATACGTCCAGTAAAACCTTTTCACAACCTAGCTCTGTCAACAAGTCTACTACCCAACCTGCTCCATCCCCTAATCCTAAACACTTATCCTCTTGCCTTATATTTGCTTGCCTTGGTAATCCGTGTGCCAATGGTCGAAATTCCTCTATCTCTATCGCTGCACTTAAACTCACCCTTTCACTTGGTGTACTGACAGGGTAAGCTATTAGACTTTTTACTTCTCTCCCTTCTCCCAACCCTTTTCCTCCTTTATCTTTTTCCATTACATATGTGCCATCAGCTTGGATAATCCAGCGTCTAGGTGGTATCTTATTCCCCTTCTCTTTACAACTCCTCAAAGGCTGTTCTGCTAACGACCCATAGCGCTTCTTTCCCTCTTCATAAGCTACTTTCGCATACTTCCCCACCACTGATTCTAAGGTGCTTTTGCCAATAGGCAATCCCCATTTGCTCGCTACTAATGCTGCTTCTCTAAATCCCATACGGACCGTTAAATCTATAGCTTTCTCCAAAGCATTTGGCAAAAAGCCACTGTTATCCATTCCTAGCTCAGTGTAACTTTTGGAATATACTCCACAGTTAGAGCAGTGATTATATTGCACTGGCATTCCCACCATACCCCACACACTTCTTACTTGCTTAAACCTTAACCGTTGCTTGCTCATCATTTTGCCACATTGATAACATTTTGGAGGAAAATTTTTTGCCCTCAGCTCGTTCTTTCATCCACTCTTCCCAAATTTCCTGTGTAAATTTTGTTGAAAATTTCATCATTAGAGCCTCTAGCTCAACTATATCTTTTGCTTCTTTACCCCTTGTTTCCAAATCTTCTAATTCCTGCTTTACTTGTGCTATGATGTTTTCTTTCCACTTTTTATCCATCTTATGTTAGTTTAACTGTAAATTTTCGGACACACCCCTTCTATAAAATAATCACTCTCAGAGAGGTGGTTTCCTCCTAGGTATTGTGATTGACTCTATATAGAGCTATAGTTTGACACGAAAGCCCTTAACTTCTTTACACTTAAATTACGGTTTAATAAAAAGAGCTTTAACACTTTTCCCATTAGGCTTAAAATAATCCCATAACAAAACACCTATGGGAAACACTCCATCTAGAGGTTGTTTAAATATTCTAAGTAGAATTGTGTCTAAGACTTAGAAAAGAGTATTTTTCATGACTCGCCACAATTTTAGTGTGGGATAGGATTTATAACTATTTTCCAAACATCCTCTATAGTGAACAAGCCCAGCGCTATATTTACCCTAATATTGGCCAGAGAGAGCTAACTAAACTTACACATCTCCACATTCAATCTTTAGTTAGTGAACTAGCAGATGAAGTCGGTATAAATACAGCAAATAAGGTAAGGACTTTACTATTTGGAGCCCTTAAACAAGCAGTCCTATGGCAGCTAATTCCTAGAAATCCTTGTGAGGCTGTGGCTAAGTTAAAAGAAGAACCCAAAGAGATGGTCATTTGGACAACTGATGAAACTTTAGCTTTTGTTGAGAAAGCTTGCTCACATAGACTTTTTGCTGCCTTTTACCCTACTATTTTCACAGGCCTTAGACGTGGTGAGGTGCTGGGTTTACGCTGGCAAGACATAAGTGATGATGTAATTTGTGTTAAGCAGTCACTAACTGTATTATCAGGTAAACCTCATTTTACTACTCCTAAAACTCATAAGAGAGAGCGCTTTGTAATTATAACAGAAGATGTAGTTGAGGTTTTAGCTGAACATAAAAAGAAACAAATATCTGAATTTGCTTGCCTAGGTAAGTCTTTAACAGATATGGACTTGGTTTTCACATCTGAAGTTGGTACTCCAATTCACCCTAGAAATTTTGGAAGAACTTTTAGACAATTCACCAAGCAAACAGGCATTTGTAACATACGCTTTCATGGTCTAAGACATTTGCATGTGTTAGTATCCAAAGGCTTAGATCCTCGAGCTATAGCTGATCGTGTAGGGCATACAAACCCTAGCTTCACTCTTGATATTTACTCTCACATGTTCGCTGAGAAACGTAAAGATTCTGCAGTAGGCATGTCTGATCTTTTGGATTCTTCATCCTCCAAGAAGCCAAAAAAATCTCATAGCTGTTAGCTGTAATTTCTATAAATAGTAAGAAGCCTCAAACTAAAACCCTTTCAAATTTTACTGTCTCTGATGTGTTTTTCTTTGGCGCGCCCGAAAGGATTCGAACCCTTGACCTCCTGATCCGTAGTCAGGCGCTCTATCCAACTGAGCTACGGGCGCAAGATTTTTTTGGCGGAGAGAGAGGGATTCGAACCCTCGATAGAGATTTTAACCCTATACTCCCTTAGCAGGGGAGCGCCTTCAGCCACTCGGCCACCTCTCCAAAAAAGGAACTAAAACTAAAAATTGGCGGAGGGTGAGGGATTCGAACCCCCGAGGCATTTGCACACCTAACGGTTTTCAAGACCGCCGCTTTCAACCACTCAGCCAACCCTCCACAGCAAGGCTAAAGTATACAAGCTAAATACCTTTTGTGTCAACGCTGCTTGAATTGGTGATTAACAGCCCACACCACTTGTCGCCACAAACCATGTACGGCTGAGACCTCTCTTTTACTAAGCTGCGCTTTGTCAAAAATGCGCCGCATTAAATGCATAGCACTGCTTTCCCTTTGTTTATCAGTGTATTTAATAAGATGCAAAGTTTCTAGTAGCAAATCATACATCCTTTCCATTGCCTCACGAGGAGCAGGATTATTACTAAAGCTCGAGTTTGGCAAGAGGACTTCTTGGGAAGCATGGAACCACTCATAGGTAACTATTTGCACAGCCTGAGCAAGATTTAATGAGGCATACTCAGCAGTGAGGATTTGAATGTAGCCTTGGCACAAATCTAAATCCTCATTGGAAAGTCCCCAATCCTCACGACCAAAAACCAGAGCTAGTTTTTCTTTTTTGCTTAAATTGTAAAAATGGGTGGCAGCTTCACGAGCAGTATAGACTTTATAGTTGTCTTTGCGAGCTCGAGCAGTAGTCCCTAGTACAAAAGTGCAGTCGGCTAAAGCATCACTTAGGGTATTACAAACCACAGCATTATCAAGTACATTAGCAGCATGTGAAGCAAGAGCATAGGCTTTCCTACTTAATTTGTGTCTTGGGGCTACTACATATAGTTCTTCAAATCCAAAGTTTTTCATTGCTCTTGCACTACTACCTATATTACTAGGTAGTTTAGTATGTACTAGAACTATACGTAAAGACATGCTAAACAGCAATGCAAATACAGGTATAGCTGCTAAGCTTGGGGTTTTAAATTGAGGTTCTTAAGATTTTTAGCTAGACGAGATTTCTTACGAGCAGCTGTGTTTTTATGCAAAGTTGTTCCCTTAGTGGCTTTGTCAATGGTTTTTACCACTACTTTCTGATACTTTTGTGCTGCCTCTGCATCACCTGATTCAGCAGCAGCAATAGCTTTTTTGCTAAAGGTGCGAATCTTACTTTTGAGAGAGCGATTCTTTTCGCGACGCTTATCTGACTGACGCTTGTATTTCATAGCAGATGGGTTTCTTGCCATATTGTTTATGACTCCTTAAGTTCAATGATTCTTTAGCATAAATCATTAGGAATATCATAGCACAAGTTAACTTTGATTTAAGCAGGGGTGTAAAAGTTTATGTATAGGCACTTAACTTTTCAATGTTCGCTCTAACTCATCTTGGCAACATCTATTGCTCAAACTGTCATACTTCCTGTTCCCACTTGTCAAAATAAGGTTACAATTATTAGGTGCTTATGCTTAGCCTATGAGCAATTTAGATATTTAGGTAATAATGATTCTATGAAACAAGTAAGTATTATTTGCATGTACATGTTGAAAGTGAGGCAGACACTATTTTGGTAGCTTTACACCATACAACCTTTGGGATTTCTACTTTGTGCAGTAGTAATAATCCCTCTGATTCTAGGAGTATTGTTCCAGTGCTCGAGCTAACAAAAGCAGGAAGTTATGAGATTTATATAGGTACTCTTGAAAAAGATGAAAGCCAAGCAACTAGTTACAACCTCTATATAAGTGAATTGCAACCTTAAATATGAATTCTGTAGAAATTTATGATACTACACTTCGCGATGGCACGCAGGGGTTAGATTTTAATCTAACAGCTCAAGACAAAGTAGCTATTTCTAAACGCTTAGACGAGTTTCGAGTGGACTATATTGAGGGTGGTTGGCCGGGCTCAAACCCAAAAGACATGCGATTTTTCGAGATGATGCTCGAGGTAAAGCTGGAACACGCAAAACTAACTGCTTTTGGCAGTACCCGCCATAAAAATAATCAACCAGAAGATGATCCAAACTTACAAAAGCTTATAGAGGCTAGGACCCCAGTAGTAACAATTTTTGGCAAATCATGGGATTTACATGTAACCCAAGCTCTAGGTGCAACTCTGGCTGAAAATTTAGCAATGATTAGCAGTTCAGTGGCTTATCTAAAGGAGCAAGGAAAAGTGGTTATCTATGATGCAGAGCACTTTTTTGATGGCTATAGGGCTAATAGTGATTATGCCCTAAGCACCCTAGAAGCAGCTGCTAGTGGTGGTGCCGATAGATTAGTGCTTTGTGATACTAATGGTGGTTCTTTACCTCAGTTTGTAGCAGAGCTTGTTACAAAAACCAAAGAAAATTATTCTGTGCCCATCGGGGTACATATGCATAATGATTGTGAATTGGCTGTTGCTAATACAATAACAGGTGTTCAGGCAGGTGCTAGTCATGTTCAGGGTACAGTGAACGGTTATGGAGAGCGCTGCGGGAATGCTAATTTAATTAGCATTATTCCTAATCTGTCTCTAAAACTTGGGTTTCAACAAGCTCAAGAAATGAGCAAACTGCGTGAAACTAGTCGCTATATTGATGAGCGTGCTAATTTGCACCCTAATGTCCGTGCTGCTTTTGTGGGCGATGCAGCCTTTGCTCACAAAGGAGGAGTACATGTATCAGCCGTTAATAAGAATCCTGAAACCTATGAGCACATTTTCCCTGAGCAAGTTGGCAACAAACGCCGTATATTACTCTCTGATCTTTCTGGCCGTGCTAATGTGCTAGCCAAGGTAGGAGAATTTGAGCAGGATGTAGATAAGAGCGATCCTACTGTTAAGGCTGTGCTCGAGCGTATGAAAGAGCTGGAAAATAGAGGCTATGCTTTTGAAGGAGCTGAAGCCTCTTTTAGGCTTATGAGTAGTAAAGTAAAAGGGGAGTACCAACCTTACTTTGTGCTGCATGGTTTTAACATTAACTTAACCAAAAGAGATGCTGATCCTATACCAGTAGTTGAGGCAACCATTAAAGTAGAGGTAGATAAAGAGTTTGAACACACTGCTGCTAGTGGTAATGGACCAGTGAATGCTTTAGATAAAGCCTTAAGAAAAGCGTTAGTGCGCTTTTATCCTAGTATTGATGACCTAGAACTCACTGATTATAAGGTACGGGTGCTCTCTGGGGTTGAATCAGGTACGGGTAGTGTAGTTAGAGTACTAGTAGAAACTACAGACGGGAAAGATACTTGGGGTACAGTGGGAGCTAGTACTGATATTATTAATGCAAGCTATGAAGCGCTGATTGATGCCATTGAATATAAGCTTTTGAAAGATAAAGTAAAACCTAAGTAAGCTCATGCTAAAGTACAGTAATCTTGAATCTTTCAAACTCATAAAAAAACAATAGAGTTAGTAGGTTTGAGGCAATTTGAAGCCTCCAGCTATTCAAGAATTTTTTAGAGTATAGGAACTACGATGATAAAGTCAAGAGCCAAACAAGACAAGAGGAAGCCTAAGGAAAAACGTACTGCCAAAGAGGCTTTTTGGCATGAAGTTAAAGGCTATGCTGAAGCGCTATTAATAGCTTTTGTTATAGTTACTTTTATATTTACTACAGTAGGGGTGGTAGGTAGTTCAATGCGCCCTAATTTAGACGGGGGGGATGCTAGTCGGGGACTAATTGTAGCTATGTTCACCGGAGACCGAGTATTTATTCCTAAATATGATACTTGGTTGCGCCGTATAGGTGTATTGCCTAGTTATCAGCGTGGCGATATTTTGGTAGTGCGTGAGCCTAAAAACTCCCCCACCAGAAGAAAAGGAATCGAGTGGTTACAAAATGTACCCTTGCTCAAAGAAATTCCCTATGTGCAAGGTCGCCCCTTCTTTATAAAGCGTCTTATTGGTTTGCCGGGTGATCGTATTTACATTGAAGCAGGTCAAGTCTATGTTAACGGCTATGCTCTAGATCAAAGCTTCATAACTGAAAGCGGCGAGATAACTCCCTATCCTTTTAACTTTCCACGTATAGAAGTAGAAAATGGTGAAATAACAGCTTTCCAGCCGATCTCAGGTTCACATCCTCTTAATATAAACAACCGAGAAGTTCAATATTTTTATGGCCGTAAGGACAATCCCAACAGTACTATTGGTGCACTGGCACCTATTCCTGAAGATGCACCAAGCGCTCCCTTTATTCATGAAATAATTGTGCCAGAAGGTCACTATTTTGTGATGGGTGATAACCGTACTCGCACAGGCAGTGTAGATTCACGTTATTTTGGCCCTATACCCACTATTACTGTTGCAGGTAAAGCCACCACTATTATTTGGCCACCAGCACGTGAAGGAAAGGTGAATTGGCGTGGTTTGAGACCGCCAGAAGTTTTTAAAGCTGTCCCTAATGAACCTTTGCCCTAACTAAGCATTCCCTTAATGGCTTATAAGGGTAGTCAATCCCATAAAATAAACTGTCCATAGCCTATCACTACATTTTATAGAACCACCAGAAAAATAATTATAGATATCCAGATAAATCTTTGCCTTATTATTGCAAAATCAAACGAGGTTGAGTTTCGTAAGGCAAATCAACCCCCCTAAATCCCCTTGTTCTTGTTAAGGGGGATTTCTTATATTCCCCCCTTAACAAGGATTTTTCATCTAGAAAAAAACTTTTCTAGCACATTATGATTCATGGTCCTACTTCAACTACCTCAGATGGCAAACTGAAATTACCTGCTGGGTCAATAGCGATTACCCTGTAGAAAAGTCCTTCTCTACCAGAAGCATCAACAAACTCAAGGTTGTCTGGCAATAAAATGTCAGAAACTTGTACAAAGCTACCATCTAGTGTTCTTGAACGCTCTATTATAAAGAAAAGCACCTCTTCATTTGGAGGAAGCTGCCATGCCACTTGTACACCACCACCTTCTGATAAAGTTGCACTAACAGCCTGAACTGCTTTAGGAGCAGTGAGATCAAAAGGCGTTGCAGATAAAGCAAAAGCTTGTTCTGAAACATTATCGCTGGCATCAATTGCTTCAATAGTATAAGTATGCACAAGTCCGGGGGTTACATCTTCATCTATTATTTCAAAGGTTTTTGCTGATAAACCTTCCTTGATAACTATGAAATCTTCTTCCCCTTGTAAATTACGTAGCACACGGTAAGTCGTGATATCTGGATTAGAGGTAAAAGCCCACTCGAGCCAAACACTGCCTTCACGTGCTTGTATATCAGCAAGCAAGGGGCGATCAGGTGGGGTTTTATCAATCAATCGTCCTTTTGCCACGTTAGAAACAGCACTTTCCACAAAGCTGGTATTCACTGCACGTACTACAAAACCAAATTCATTAAGGGTACCAGCAGGAACATCAAGAGTGTAAGTTGTGGTTAGTACATACTCTTCAGTTAACAACACCAGATTCTGCAAATCATCATCACGAACGGAAAGAACCTGATAACCTAACACATCTTTTTCAGGTGAAGCATCCCAAGTAAGCTTAAGGCTCTCCTCAGAAGGCTCTAGCCGCAGATTACTTGGAGCTGAGGGAGCGTCAAGGTTTATACCACGAGCAGCCCATACAGGACTAGGACCAAACTCTCGCCCGTTTTTATCAACTGTAATGAGACCATAATAGTAATGCACTCCACCATCAACAGAGTCATCTAAATAAGAAGCTGTATTAGGAGGCAAGTAATTAGGTGTAAGTAATTCAAAGTCCCCTAAAGGATCGAGGTAGCGAACTACACCTATTCCTATAACACGTTCATCGGTAGGTGGCACCCAGAAAAGCTCGAGGGCATTATCTGTGGTATCAACAGCTGTTATGAGCGGCACTTCAAGCCCTACAGGATCAGGGAAAAAGACTTCTAGAGGTTCAGAACGTGGGGTTTCTTGTCCAAAAACAGTTATGCCACTCACTGTATAGCTATAGGTTGTGTCTGCAAGTACCTCACTATCTTGTAAGAAAACCTCAGGTAGTACTAGTTCTCCTGTATATGGATCTTCTTGTTCAGTAATAAAAAGACCATCTACAGCAAGGTCCAGTTCTTGCCCATCAGGGCCTATTCGGTAAACTTTATAGCCAACCACAAGCCCTTCTTTTATAAGATCCCAACGTAGATTAATGCCCGCACTATCTGTACTACCAATTACACCTTGCACGTTTGGTAAGGGTGGTTGAGGAGCAACTATAGCCTGTGCTTCACCCATTACAATTGGAATGTTTTGAGTTGTTGCTAAGAGGCGATAGGTGTAAGTTTCTCCTATTTGAACATCCATATCTTCATAAAAAGTGCCAAGAACCTGTGCCCAACCTGACCTAGTAAAAGTGCCTAGTGCTAATGCCACCCGTCCGAATGCTTCATTGGCAGCATCTTCTTCTGAAAGAACATTAGTAGTGCGAGTAAATACTTCTACAAGTTCAGAATATTCCCCTTCACTTACTAAGTTACTAGCAATAGCTAACTCTTGGGGCATAGGAGAGGCAATTTCAATAAGACTCAGTTCACCATTTGGCCCTGTTTTTTCTATAGTAAAACCATTATCAGGAAAGTAGTTGTCTGGTAGGAACCATCTTAAAACTACGCTATTTTCTGTTCCTTGTGCTAGCAATGATGTCTCTTGTGCTAGGCTTAAGCCAGAAAAACAAAAATTTAGAATTATCAAGAGTTGTATTAGAAATTTACGCATTTTTCTCATCACTCCCATAAGGTGATCTTGACACCTATATCAATACTAATCAAATTATTATAGCCATCTCCAAAGAGCTTCTTAGTTTGGATTTTGCCATCAAAATTACCAGTAAGCTCACCTAGTTGTTGTGAAACAATTATGCTTGCGTCTAAATTACCGGCTATTCGTACTCCTAAGTGAATAACACAGCCGTCATAACCTACACCAGCATTCACCCAATAGGCTACATCTGCACCCATAGAAAAAGGGCTAGGAACAAGGAAAAGGTTCATCTCACTACCTATATCAACATCTGCCCAAACAGTTCTCGTACAGATCTTTCCCCAAGAGTACTCAAAATCCCACTTGTAACCCGAAGCACGACCTGCATAAAAACCGCTGCCAATACCAGGTTGTGATTGGGCAATATCAGGTAACCAATTCGAGGGAAGGCCAGTCCCTGCCACAAGGTAGCCTTCACGATATATTAGACCAAAGAATTTTGCTTGTACACGATTGTTGTAGTGCCCAACAGCCAAATAATACTGATCATTAGTCCAGTCAATCAAGAGGCCACCCCAACCTTTAAATTCTGCTATGGCCACACTATCAGTAGGATAGCGCAATGGGTCAAGACCTTCACAGCTGATAGTTTGTGCGTTATCAGGTGCACCTTGGCTACTACCTGAGGGTCCTACACAAGCTGTCAGAACCACACGTTCTTTGCTGAAGCCTAAGTGTGCAGCAGCTTGGGGATTTTTGTTACCGTTGTAACCCTGATTAAAGCTTTTTCCCAACCAAGCCTGTCCAACTATATCTACACCTCCCTGTTCTGAAATGATAAGTTCACCTGAAACATGGATTGTAGTATCGCCACCATATCCTTCTGAGGGTGCTATAACTGTTCCAGCTAGAAAAGTCCAATCATTACTAAAATCAACGCAGTCATTAGCATTTTTCACTAGTGTTTGCGTATCAAGTATCGAGCAATTGCCTGTTAAAGAATGTTCTATGTGATGTGCAATCCCGCCCTTAAATGAGTAGAAAGCTACAAAACCTGTATCGACAATGGGTAAACCATCGAAATTTAGTGCCGCAGAGATAAACCAATAGCGTTCACCTTGCTGCCTTCCAAACGCGCCCTCTGCCTGAACTTCGAAAAGCTCCTCAATAGTTAAATTACCCACAGCATAGAAAAATATATCCCTATTGGTTAAGTCAACTTCACCACCTACCTCAAGACTGAAATGAACCGCTTTTACATCTGCATTTACAGCTCCCTCAAACTCCCATATTTGTTCTTGACCATTCTTGAAGCTGTAGTGTGTCGAGGCGCTAATACCTCCAAGGTTACTGGCAAGCTCGAGCTTACCTTCTAAACCCAGTGTGTAGGTTGTCCCCTGTTGCTCGAGTGAAATCCACGCACCACCATCTAAGAAGGGGAAATCCAAAAAGTCTAGACTGGGCACTTCCCAAAGTGTCATTTTATCTGTCGGAACAAGGTTATTGCCCTGCTGCTGAACCATGTTAGCATCACCATTAGCTTCCAGCACAAGGTTACGAATGTGGAACTTACGTTTATAATTCTCTTTAATAAAGTCTATCCTAGTTACATTTTGTGTGCCAGGTGCTTTGAAAGTATTTGGGCCTAATAGACCTTCACCCGGCGATGGTGAAGAAGGAGGTGTAGGAGCATCCAAGTTACCATTAAACGCCCACTTGGCATCATTAAAGCCTAGTAAAACATTTCCTGAATAGGTAAAGAAAACCGCACCTTCACCAATGATGGCTGTGTGGCCATAAACATGTGCAACAGGGGCAATAGCTTTCATTGTGCTTCCACCCCCATTAGTTTGATGTAACCTTACACGCATAGTCTCATCGAAGAAAGGTAAGTAAACCTCTCCTAAAGCACCTGCATCGATTAGGATGGAGTTTTTAATGCCAACAACCAAATTGAGTAAATCAACGTTCCAGTCACCAAATTCCGCCTCACCTACAGCATCACCTGCTTTAGCTATCAAACTCTGAAAGCCAGCAGCAACCCAAGCTGTATCAGTCTCTATTTGATTCAAACCAAGATTATTAGATCGCAAGTGTGCATCTGGAAAAACAAGTCCCATCCATTGGGGACTCGTGTAAGGTGTGGCAGGAGGACTGCCAGCGTCAGCAAAGTTAAAACCTGCTTGAGGCCCATTTCCTTGATCTTGATCAGGTTCTTCCCAAGCACGATAGGCACTATTTAGGGTAGGTTGGTCCTCATTAGTAACTTTTGACAAATCAATTAGCACAGGGAATTGCCTAGCTTTAAAAGCTACTCCTGTCTCACCAATTGCAAAATCCTCGTCAATTCGGGCAATACCGCTATAGCTGAAGTCACCTTCAAGTGATAATGGTTGATTCTTGAAAATAACACGATTTGGAGGTAATCCCCCACCAGCATTTTCAAAATCTAAGCCTTGAACGGTTGGTATAGCTGCAGCATCTTGATCGAGTGCTGTAAAAACGCCTTTCCCTGTTACAGGCACACCTTTGTAAGTTAGGGTTTCAGCTCCATTACCATTACCTACACCACCACTCGAGCCTCCATCATTTACACTAAAACGCCTAACAGGAACATACGTCCACTCACTATTACTATTCTGACTATTTTGAGTATTAAGCTTAAACCCTTCAATTCCACCACTTTTCTTAAAAGGCAAAAAGGCTTGACCATCAATTCTTGCACCAGTAGGATCAAGCACCATACCATTGAGCTGTATGCCAAGTCCCTGAACAACAGCAGGCAAAGAAAGATTTACACTATCACTAATATCTTGAATAGCTTGACCTGTTAAAACATTATAAAGGCCAGCAATATTTCCTTCTTGTATAGTTAAATTGTCAAACTCAACACGCACCTCTACTGTCTGTAGCCTGCCTGCAAAAACAAAATCCTCTAATATACCCTCACCACTAAAACTGTCCAAATCACTGTTACTCACCTCTGTTACAGCTACAATAAAACCAGCAAAGTTAAGTTTTTGAACATCTGAAAAATTAGTCTGTTGGGTATTGTTACCATTTGTAATGTCGTTAATATTCGCATCGCTAACGTCCCGAGCATTAGAGTTGTCTACAACGGTGTAAGCAAGGGGAGGTAAAGCAAAAATCTGTTCTGGATTTAATACTGACAATGTTAAGGTATAGCTACCTCCCTGATCTGTTGGTAATGGCAGTGTGGTATAGCTACGGTCACTAGGTGGCCCACTAAGTACCACATTAACAGTCTCTAACACAGCACCATTACGCTCAATATTAATAGTCGCCTCAAAAATACCTACGCCCTCAAAGATGTAATCGAGTGTTGCGGTAAGCCCCCCCTCATTTAGCTGAACAGCTTCACTAATACCTGAAAAATCATCATCAATAAGACTAGAATCTCCTGAGAATTCCCAGTCTAGCTCAGTAATCACAAAGCCCGTTTCAACTGTGACAATGGCAGTATCTCGTAGTTCTTTCAAACCATCAGGGTAAGTAGCAAATAGCTGTGCTGTATAAACATTAGCCTCAGGATAAATTACAGTGGCATTCTGCTCGTTCACGCCAGTGAATGCTGTAGTCTGAGTATTGGCAGGGTCTCCAAAGTTAATATCATAGCTGTACTCTGAAATGAGTTCATTTGCTTCAAATTCAGTATTTTCACCCGATTTAGGTTCATCAGTTATAAGGTTTAAGCTTTCGTCTCCTCGAGGCCAGCGAGCATTGACTATATCAGTAGCCTCGAGCAACTCTCCATTACTTGTTTGCAAAAAAAGCTGTGCGGTGTAGGTACCTTCGCTAGTATACCCATGCTGAATGGTTTCAGTCTCTGCTACAGTTGGTAACAGTTGTTCATTACCATCGCCAAATCTAAGCAGGTAAGTTTCACCTAAAAGCAGCTCCTCAGCCGTAAAGTCAATTAGAATAGTTATTGCAGGTGTACTAGCTGCCTCATGGCTAAGGTTTTCGTTTGCTTCAGGTCGGCCAACGCTTAGTCTAACGATGTCAAGTAGAATTCTTTCACCATTTAATATATTAAAAAGTTGAGCAGTTACGATAGGGTGATCCATATCATAGATGTGTGTGTTTGTGTTCGTACCATTTGCAGCAGCTATAAATGACCACTCATTACCGTCACCAAAATCCACCAGGTGCTCGAAACCGGGGGACAAATTAGTTGCGGTGAATGTAACAGGCTCATTGACCACAGCCTCAGTAGGATCTGCGTCCAGATCACCACGCACCACAATATTTACCGTGTCTTGCCCTAGTAAGTTTCCTTCTGTATCTAACAATTGAACATTATATGTTCCAGGTGCATCATAAGTGTGTGGATAGCTACCATCACTATTGATTGGCTCTGAGGTATCATCACCCCACTGAATAAAACCACTAAAGTTATCAGGAAAACCTTCTACGCTAGCCTCGACAGCTTCACCAAGCTGCTGAGTGTTTGGGTTTACTTCAAAATCTATGCTAGGTGCTCTAATTACTACTGTATCTTGCCCTAAAACGTTTCCTCCTGCATCGGTCAGTTGGACATTGTAGGTACCAGGACTATCATAGGTGTGTGTATAATCCCTATCACCTGCTATGGAGTCAGTATTACCATCATTCCAATTGATGAGAGCACTTAAATTTGCTGGAAGTCCCTCTACTGTTGCTGTAACCTCTTCACCAACCTCAGCACTGTTTGGATTTATCTCAAAATCTATGCTAGGGGCTCTAATTACTACAGTATCTTGCCCTAAAACGTTCCCGCCTGCATCGGTCAGTTGGACATTGTAGGTACCAGGACTATCATAGGTGTGTGTATAATCCCTATCACCTGCTATGGAGTCAGTATTACCATCATTCCAATTGATGAGAGCACTTAAATTTGCTGGAAGTCCCTCTACTGTTGCTGTAACCTCTTCACCAACCTCAGCACTGTTTGGATTTACTTCAAAATCTATGCTAGGTGCTCTAATTACTACAGTATCTTGCCCTAAAACGTTCCCGCCTGCATCGGTCAGTTGGACATTGTAGGTACCGGGACTATCATAGGTGTGTGTATAATCCCCATCACCTGCTATAGAGTCAGTATTACCATCATCCCAATTGATGAGAGCGCTTAAATTTGCTGGAAGTCCCTCTACTGTTGCTGTAACCTCTTCACCAACCTCAGCACTGTTTGGATTTATCTCAAAATCTATGCTAGGGGCTCTAATTACTACTGTATCTTGCCCTAAAACATTTCCCTCTGTATCTAGCAATTGAACATTGTAGGTACCAGGACTATCATAGGTGTGTGTATAATCCCCATCACCTGCTATAGAATCAGTATTACCATCATCCCAATTGATGAGAGCGCTTAAATTTGCTGGAAGTCCCTCTACTGTCGCTGTAACCTCTTCACCAACCTCAGCACTGTTTGGATTTATCTCAAAATCTATGCTAGGGGCTCTAATTACTACTGTATCTTGCCCTAAAACATTTCCCTCTGTATCTAGCAATTGAACATTGTAGGTACCAGGGCTACCATAGGTATGTGTATAATCCCCATTATTTGCCACAAAGTCAGTATTAACATCTCCCCAATCGATGGAAGCATTAAAACTTGCTGGGAGTCCCCCTACTGTAGCTGTGACTTCTTCACCAACCTCTGCACTGTTTGGATTTACCTCAAAATCTATGCTAGGGGCTCTAATTACTACTGTATCTTGCCCTAAAACATTTCCCTCTGTATCTAACAATTGAACATTATATGTTCCAGGTGCATCATAAGTGTGTGGATAGCTACCATCACTATTGATTGGCTCTGAGGTATCATCACCCCACTGAATAAAACCACTAAAGTTATCAGGAAAACCTTCTACGCTAGCCTCGACAGCTTCACCAAGCTGCTGAGTGTTTGGGTTTACTTCAAAATCTATGCTAGGTGCTCTAATTACTACTGTATCTTGCCCTAAAACATTTCCCTCTGTATCTAACAATTGAACATTATATGTTCCAGGTGCATCATAAGTGTGTGGATAGCTACCATCACTATTGATTGGCTCTGAGGTATCATCACCCCACTGAATAAAACCACTAAAGTTATCAGGAAAACCTTCTACGCTAGCCTCGACAGCTTCACCAAGCTGCTGAGTGTTTGGGTTTACTTCAAAATCTATGCTAGGTGCTCTAATTACTACTGTATCTTGCCCTAAAACGTTTCCTCCTGCATCGGTCAGTTGGACATTGTAGGTACCAGGACTATCATAGGTGTGTGTATAATCCCCATCACCTGCTATAGAGTCAGTATTACCATCATTCCAATTGATGAGAGCACTTAAATTTGCTGGAAGTCCCTCTACTGTTGCTGTAACCTCTTCACCAACCTCAGCACTGTTTGGATTTACTTCAAAATCTATGCTAGGTGCTCTAATTACTACAGTATCTTGCCCTAAAACGTTCCCGCCTGCATCGGTCAGTTGGACATTGTAGGTACCAGGACTATCATAGGTGTGTGTATAATCCCCATCACCTGCTATAGAGTCAGTATTACCATCATCCCAAATAATCAGGGTGCTCGAGCCTATTGGGATTCCTCCAACTGTTGCTGTAACCTCTTCACCAACCTCAGCACTGTTTGGATCTACTTCAAAGTCAATGGCAGGTTGTTGTACGGTAATAGGCTCTCGGGCAAGTATTGGTCCTGGTAAACCTGAAGTATTTTCGCTAAGGATAATCATATAACTACCTGCAGCTGTATAGCTATGGGTGTAATCACCATCAGAGAAAATAACCTCTGTACTACTACCATCACCCCAATCAATAACACCACCAATACTAGGAAGCCCTGTGACACTTGCTGTAACAAGTTCACCAACTTCGGCTGGGTTAGGCGCTGCTTCAATGTCGACTTGTGCTAGTGCTGAACTAGTCCAAGCCAAAATCAGGATTAATAAAACTTTTTGTATCACTTGCTACTACCTCCAAAATCGTAGCGCAGACCTACACCTAAAGTAATGTTACTGTCATTTGTACTTAAGTTTGTGCGATAGCCTGCTATAAAGTGCAAAGAAATATCCTCAAATACTTTATAAAATGTGTCTAGGCTGAGTCTTGCCAAAAAATCTTGTGAATATAGTATTCCACCAGAAGCACTAATTTCTAAGGGTTCTGTTTGATAGCTGCTTGTTATATCAAGTGAGCTGGTAAATAGCTCAGCTTGGTATTGTAAGTTACCTCTAATGCCTATTGATAAATCATCTGGATTACGATGATTCAAAGACACTGCAAAACGCATATCAGGTTTAAAATCCTCGCCTTCGTTTTTTTGCAAACCAGCACTGGCGCTCAACTGTGCAAACCAAGGCTGTTCATTATAAGCAACACTTACTCCTACTAAATGTCTTAGGTTACCCAAACCAGTTGAGCCAGCATAAAAACCTCCAATTTTAAGCTCTTGGCTTACATCATAATCTGCATCTAGACCCCATGTAAAAAGCTGTCCCTCTTCTTCACCTCTACGCGATGCACTAGTGGTAAAAGTTAAGGGTGAAAAACGGGTAATAGAAAAACTTAGGCTTTCCTCATCTTCAGATTCCTTATCTGTTTTCAGGTCAAGGCTAAAACCTGCTTCAATAGTTTCCGTTTTAGTAAGTAAAACCTTTGTTCCAAATGAGTATTCCTGCTCAAGGCTAGAGTCACCATCCTCTGGGAAGATATAAGTCAGTTCCGCTCGAGCCTCAGGAACAAACTCAATCCCTCCTTCTCCAGTTAAAACCTCTGCTTTTAATCTTGCAGAAAATCTGTGTTGAGTTTCACCCCCAATACCGCTAATATTAAACTCTGAAGTTTCCAAACCATAACCTAGCTTCCAACGCAATTCTGGAAGGAATGACGTAACTCTTTTATAACGGTCATCTACTTCTAGCTCGAGTGTGCTAAAAACAAAACCATTATCTCCTTCTTGGACATTGCGAAGGTAGGTAACAGCTATCTGGGGAATATCCTCAAAGTTGAGTGAGAGTGCACTTAAAAAATTAAGTTTGCGAGCATCACTTTCAGGCGCTGGTGGGGTATTATCAAATGTGATTAGCCCCATCACATTTTGGTGTGTTACTTGAAATTTAAGACCTTGGCGGTCTAAGCCTAGGTTTTTCATAGTAAATCCAAGCTTAAAATCTCTAAGTTCAACATCTAGTTGGCCACTTATTGCAGCATTTTCCAAGATACCTTCACTACCTCCATACGTTACAAAGTCATTTACTTGAAATGCTTGAAACCAATCTACTACAATAAAACCCTTGACTCCCACAACACTAAAGGAACTTCCTTGTGCTACTCCCCAGATCATCAGGACTAAGAAACTAATACAAAAGAATTTATAAATATTCATTACTCCATAAAATTACTATTATTCACACCTTTGCTGTCATATCTTGCTTCTTAGTAGGTTGATTAGTATACAGTAGGATAGGACAGAACTCTTGTAGGCATCTAGCCCAAGTGTTTTACGCCTAAATATTTCAAATAGGCTAGCTTTTAGTAATCCAAACATTAAATTTGTTCTCTTGTTTTGATTGACAAGGACTTCAACCTTTCTGCAAATGAATTATTTGCTCATATACTAAAAACGGGTTAACAATGAACATTTGAGAGAAAGGCTCAGATAGTGGAGGGCTAGACAAGCAGGTAGAAAATAAGTCACTATAATCTGAGCATTATTAATTAATATCAACTTTGAACCTGCAGACATAGAAGCCTCGACTATGAAAGATAACATCATCCCCACCCCAAAGTCCAACAAAGAATGCTTGCCCTTTACCTTAAATAACCCTCCTCGCAGCATTAATGAAGCTGTTACCACCCTAGAAGAACTTACAGGCATAAAAGCCCTACCCAGGTAAGGGAATTCCTCAAGAAACTAGGTTTCAAACGCCTCAAAGTAGGTTGTGCTCCAGGTAAGGAACTCGATGAGGAAAAAGTAGAGGAACAAGCTTCACACCTTACTTAACCTCAAGTTTCAGCTTTTTGAAAACGTCCAATTCTTAGCCATTTTAAAGTATACTAAATATTATAGCAACAGAGTTTCGGAAGTGGGAGGCAGTGTTTTTCTGGCTCAAGCTAAAATAAAGGGACGCTCGAGCACCCAAAACAAATAAATAGGACTCGAGCTTTGGAGTTTGCTCGAGCATCTAAAAAAGATGAAATTAGTTAGGGCTTTAGATTTCAAGCTAATTGCTCTCTTACATAAGAGCTACAGTAATTGCTATAATGAAGATATGCCAGCAATAGTAGAGGTTTTATCACCAAAACTATACCTACCCTCTAGCTTAGAACTACCCTCATCGGACGATTTCCCTGTGGACAATGAAGATCAGAACTTTATCCCTAACTTTTTACTCTTTCTACTTGAAAATATCTGGACTGAGCGCCAAGATTGGTACTTTGGGGTTGATATGGGCGTTTACTATAATAGGAAAACCCATTCCAGCCATTGTTCCTGATACCTTCTTAGGCTTAGGAGTCCAAAGACGTAAGCCTACAGGACGTTTAAGCTGGAATCTCTCTAATACTAAAAATTAGCTTCCAAAACAGAGCAGTTTGGCTCGAGCTAATTGACGGAGATGTTTACATTTGCACCTCTGGCATTTTTTTGAAGATGAGTTGATGTCTTATAGATAAAGCTATAGAAATCCATAAAATGTTTAGCGACATAGCAAATCGTTATGATGCACTAAATAGTTTGCTTAGTTTTGGTCTTGACCATTTGTGGAGGCGCGAGGCAGCAAAAGTGGCTTTAGAAAATAATGCTAAGCGTGTTCTTGATGTAGCAACAGGCACAGCAGATTTAGCCATTAGTTTAAAACGCTGCAAGCCAAGTGTTGAGATAGTAGCAGTAGATTTTGCCCAAGCAATGCTTGATATAGCTAGAAAAAAAATAGCTAGGCTTGGTTTAGATATTCATTTGGAGCAAGGAGATGGCCTAAACTTAGCTTTTGCTAATGAAAGCTTTGATGCTGTTACTATTGGCTATGGACTTAGGAATTTTACGGACTATGAAAAGGGTTTGAGAGAGTTCTATAGAGTTTTGAAACCTAAGGGCCGATTGGTGGTACTAGAATTCCCTCCTCCTCCCAAAGGCCTCTTTGGTCAGCTGTTTAGAGTTTACTTCTTAAAGGTAGTTCCTATTGTTGGTGGTTTACTCTCAGGCAAACGTGATGCCTATACCTATTTGCCTGAGTCAGTACTAAGTTTCCCTAATCCAAAGGCACTTTCTGAGCTTATGTACGAGGTTGGTTTTAGCAAAGTCAACTTTAAATCTCAGGCTTTTGGTGTGTCTGGTTTACATATAGTGGATAAAAATCTATGATTGAACAACTTTATCTAGCCAAACCACGTGGTTTTTGCGCTGGGGTAGTAATGGCCATAGAAGCAGTAGAGCATACTGCCCAAGAAATGGCCTCTTCTGAAAAGGGAGAAGTTACAGTTTATCATGCTATTGTTCACAACAATACTGTGCTTGACCGCTTAGAAAAGCAGCACAATGTTCATTTTGTAGAAGACTTAGCTGAAATTGATGCCTTAAGAAAAAATGTTGCAGACCTTTCAGATACTATTGTCTTCTCTGCGCATGGTGTTAGTCCTGCTGTAAGATCCCAAGCAGCAGAGCTTGGCCTTGCTACTGTTGATGCAACTTGCCCTTTGGTAACAAAAGTGCATAGCGAGGCTAGAAAGTACGCCCAAAAGGGATATCATATTTTGTTGATTGGAGATTCAAGCCAACATCAAGAAGTAATAGGCACTTATGGTGAAGCACCTAAAAGCACCACTATTGTAAGCGTTGTTGGTAACAGCAAAGAAGATTCCAAGCTTGCTGACCCTTATACTGTAAGTGTACCTACCCCAGATAAAGTAGTTGTCTTGACTCAAACTACTTTATCTGTAGATGACACTATGAAAACAGTTGAGGTTTTAAAAGAGCGTTTTCCTAAACTTGTAATACCTGCTCGAGATGATCTTTGTTATGCCACTAAGAATAGGCAAGATGCTGTCAAAAATATAGGTTCTAAAGTTGATCTTTTTTTAGTGGTAACCAGTAACTATAGCTCAAATGGTATGAGGCTTCTAGAGCTTGCTGATAAACTAACTGGCAATGCCAAACGAATAGAAAGTGTCAAGGACATAAAAGAAGAATGGTTAAATAACACTAGCAGTGTTGGCATTACTTCAGCAGCTTCTACTCCCGATGACTTGGTACAGGAAGTAGTATCTTTTTTCAAAGCCCACAACCCCCAATTAAGGATTATAGAAGAGGGGGAATGGGAAAGTATTACTTTTCGTAGCCCTAAACGAGTTGAGGCTTCATTGTTTTCGCTTATGGTTCACCCATAAGCTCATCAGCCTCTTCAACTACTTCTTCAGCTGCTTCCTCGGCACCTTCAACCACTTCCTCAGTTGCCCCTTCCACAGCCTCAGTTGCTTCTTCAGCTGCTTCCTCAGCACCCTCAGCTACTTCTTCAGCTGCTTCCTCGGCACCCTCAGCTACTTCCTCAACTGCTCCTTCCACGGCCTCAGTTGCTTCTTCAGCTGCTTCCTCAGCACCTTCAACTACTTCTTCAGCTGCTTCCTCGGCACCCTCAGCTACTTCCTCAACTGCTCCTTCCACGGCCTCAGTTGCTTCTTCAGCTGCTTCCTCAGCACCTTCAACTACTTCTTCAGCTGCTTCCTCGGCACCCTCAGCTACTTCCTCAACTGCTCCTTCCACGGCCTCAGTTGCTTCTTCAGTTGCTTCTTCAGTTGCTTCCTCAGCACCCTCAGCTACTTCTTCAGTTGTTTCCTCAGCACTCTCAGCTACTTCCTCAACTGCTCCTTCCACGGCCTCAGTTGCTTCTTCAGTTGCTTCCTCAGCACCCTCAGCTACTTCTTCAGCAGTTTCCTCAGCATCCTCACTCACTCCTTCAGTCATGCTAGGTACAGCGCTTGAACCTGGTGTAAAAACTTGCCAACCTAGGGCACTGAATCTCTCAGCTATGTCTGAGGTAACACAAGACTTGTTGGTTTCCCCTTCATCTGATTTGACAATTAATACAAGGCCTTCTCCACAAGAGTTATGTATGCCTTGAGACATTATAGGAAAGTTAGCCAAAAGAAGCACAAATACAACAAAAGCAAAAAATATGCGCATAATTTTCTCCTTACTACTAAATTGTAGTTGCATCCTAGTGCCCTACTGATTGAGCAAAGAGTAGATACATTACTATAACTTCACCATTTTGAGGAAATTATATTACTAAAGAATAAATTTAAGTAAAATCAACCTTTAGGATAATAAATCAACTACTCAAAGTTAATTATATTACAACTACCGTTTGAATAAACTAACTACTATACAGTGCAATGTTCACTACATAACTAGTTCCCAAATTCTACTTGAATTCCTACCTTAGACGCTTCTAGTCATGTAATACTACTTACTAAGTTGGAGATGGTAGAGGTAAAGCGCTACGAGCAAGTATCCTTAAGCCTACTCCATTTCCTCTAGCTTAAGGTACTTAATGATCTTATCGACTTTTGATTTTAGTTCTTGGAAGTCCTGACTAAGCTCATCAAGCTCAGTAGATCTATTCTCTCCTAATGATGTAGGGGACTTGCTATCTTCTGATGCTAGTGGGGCGGCTCGAGCTCGAGGCTTTTGCTTCTCTGGATCAATACCTAAAGTATGCCCCCAACGATCCTGGCTTTGTCCGGGACCTCGCCCATGATTCTTGACCAGTGGGGGCCTATTTTCTGCAAGTAATTTCAATGTATTATCTACCTCTAAAAGGTCTGAAAATCGAACATATCTTTCAGTGCGAGTTCGCAGCTCTCCTGTGGTCTGTAAACCACGAAGCATAAGAACTGCTAAGATGGCAAATCCTTTTTTATCAACACTAAAGAAGCTTTCGCCAAGCTTGTGTCTATGCTTAAAGGTACGATCACCAGTACCTCGAATAGTGTTAGTTAAACCCTTATCACGAAGTAATCGCAAAGTTTCTTCGATTTCTAACTGGTTATAGCTTGTCACAGGGTTGCGGTTAGACTTTTGGTTACAAGCAAGAACTAGGGCATTTGTAGAAAGTGGATATCCTTCTGGTGTAGTATGTTCCTTTTCAACTAGGGAACCTAATATTCTTATTTCTATATCACTTAGGCTCATAGCTAAACATTAACAAACTCTCAGTTATTAGAATCCTTGAACCTATTTTATGGCAACATAAGCCGCAAAGCATGAGTTTTTATGTAAGATGTCTATCTTCTTAAAACCAACTTTCCTTAAAAGCTCGATTTGGAAAGTTACACTCCGAGGTGAATCTTCTTTATCTATATAATCAAAAACCTTCTGGCGGTAACTTTTGCCACTTATTGACTCAAGATAGTCACCGTAATAGGACCACATTGATTGATGAACAGGTGTACATTCGTGAAATACCATATCGCTAACAAAGAAAGCTCCCTTGGTTAAAAGAATGTCATAAATCTTTCTGAAAGCATATTCCCAATCAGCCTCTTCACGAAGATGATGCAAAACAGCTGCCGCTACAATTATGTGGTAATGATTTTGTTGTAGATCTAATTGGCGAAAATCTCCATGAAAAATACGAACATCTCCCGTGTCTTCACCGTTGAGCCTCAGCTTTGCTCTTTCTAGCATTGGCATACTAAGGTCGTTGAGATCACAATTTAGATTACTAATCTCTCTAACAATTTTTATAGTATTATTTCCTGCACCACAACCAATATCAAGTAGGTTTTTGGCTTCTGGACAAAGTTTAGGTGCTAGCTTTGCTATTAGTTCCATCATAAGTGGAGCATCAATTATGGCTGCTTGTGCTGCTTCAAGATCAGAAAAACGTTCCACATCTGTATCGAAACGCTTTTGTATTTCTGCTATAGTTGATTTTTGCTCAAACGTTGTCTTCATTCTTTATATCAGGTACAAAGCTCAGGAGTTGACGTATCCACCTCCCTTAATAAGGGAATCTATGAATAATCTAGCATAAAAGGAAGGGCTCGAGCTAACCAACAAAACCATCTTTAATCTTTCTTTTGCTAAACTAATGTTTATGTCAGAAGCAGTGGACCAGCTTATTAATGTTCTTGATGAGCAAGGTCAAGAAACAGGTGAACAAAAAGGTTACAGAGCTATTCATAGCGATGGTAACTGGCACAAAAGTTTCCATTTATGGATTATCAAGGAAAAGAAGTATATACTTTTGCAGCGTCGTTCAGAACACAAGCATTTAGAGCCCAATAAGGTAGGGGTAAGTATAGCCAGCCATTTTTTTACTAGCGAGACTTTATTACACATTATTGATAGGATTGAACAAATATTAGGTCTAAAGTTAGAGCTTAAAGATCTACAATACTTTGAAACTCGCAAGGTTGAAATGTCTTACCAAGACTATGTTGATCGTGAGTTCCAAGAAGTCTACCTTACTTTTTGTGATAAAGCTTTGAATTCCTACTATCTTAATTACCAAGAAGCTGGGGTTCTTTATGAAGTGCCTATTGATAAAGCTATAGAACTTTATCGGGAGAAATCTTATATAGCTGTGGCTGGCTTTGATGCTTACCAGCGTGAAAATAATGCTCTTCTAATTAAAGACGACCTAAGTGAACAAGCTCGAGAAAATACTGCTAAAGTTTTAGAAAAGATAAAGGCTTATTTGGATGTGTAGGATAAGCAGGAGTATAAAATAAAAAAAAGAGCTGTATTAATGTAAAGAATATCAAAGTACAAAAAAAGCCTCTGCTGAGGACAAACGTCCTCTAGGGCACTATTGCCAAGGCGCTACAATACACTATAAGAATTGACTCTATTATTTTGAAGTATTAATAAAATTAAGCTTTGCTTACAAAATTAGTAGCTGTCATTATAAGTTAGAGTCAAGCATTTAGCTGTGAATTTGAAAAGATTAACATTTCCTACTGGTTATTTACTACTTGTGCTAAGCTCTATGTTTAGATTCATTTGATAGGAGGACAGGTGCTCAAAAGAAAATGGTTGTACTATGGGATGCTGCTCACACTTTCGGGCTGCTCCCTTACTGACCCCGGCTCAACGTTCGATGTTAAAGGGGAAATTGCAAAAAAGCAACTAGACCTCTTTATGCTTACTTTTTGGTTGGGAACGGTGGTTTTCATTGCTGTAGCAGCAGTGATGGCTTATATTATTTGGCGATTTCGTACCAAAAATGACGAAGAGGCTAAAGAGGTGCCAGCCCAAGTTCATGGCAATACCTTGGCTGAAATTGCTTGGTGGTTTCTGCCTGTAGTTTTATTGTACTTTATTGCTGTCCCTACAGTGAAGTTGACTTGGGAGCAAGAAGCTGCTAAAAAGCGTACTGCTGAAGGTGAATTAGTCGTTAATGTTACAGGCTATCAGTGGTGGTGGAAATTTGAATATCCTGAATATGGCATAGTAACTGCTAATGAGTTGCATGTACCCCAAGATCGTCGTATAACTCTGCACTTAAAATCTGGCGCTAATGGTCCACACAACCAAAAGGTGCTACATAGCTTCTGGGTGCCTAAATTGGCTGGTAAGAAGGATGTCATACCCAATCAAGAAAATATCCTTTGGTTCATTGCTGATGAGCCAGGTGTTTATTATGGGCAGTGTGCTGAACTTTGTTTAGGAGCACACGCTTATATGCGTTTTTGGGTAGCAGTTGATACTCCTGAAGAATTTGATAAGTGGGTTGAGAAATTTCAAAAAGTTGAAGAGAAACCTATTTCCACTGATCCTCTTGTTAGCCAAGGCAAAGAGCATTTTTTACGAAAGGGTTGTGTAGGTTGCCACAGAATTGCCAACTCCAACTTTTCTGTTGGAGCGGACAATAAACCAGATTTAACAAATTTTGGTTTGCGCCAAACAGTTGGGGCTGGTATTAAAGAAAATACTGCTGAAAACTTGGCTGCTTGGATACGTGATCCACAGAAATTTAAACCTGGTAATTATATGGAATCGTTTTGGACTGGTGCAGATGGTGAAGAAGAGCAAATTAACGCTCTTGTAGCATTTCTGCACAGTTTGGGAACTGAAGATTTTACCCAATCAAGTAGATAAAGAAAGGAGAATGAATGGCTGTTGCTAGCAAACCAGCATCTAAAGTCCCAGATTTTTCTGTGGGACTTATAAAACGTCCTAATGCCCAAACAGGCTTAGTAAGTTGGCTAACTACTATAGATCATAAGCGTATTGGCATACTTTACTTTGTTTCAGGCATAATTTTCTTTGTTATTGGTGGGATAGAGGCCCTAATAATTCGCGCTCAATTAACAGCTGCTGAACTTAACCTTATAAGTCCTGATGTTTACAATCAAATGTTCACCATGCACGGCACCACCATGGTCTTTTTGGCTGTAATGCCAATGTCAGCAGGCTTCTTTAATTACCTAACTCCACTAATGATAGGAGCTAGAGACGTAGCCTTTCCAAGGCTTAATGCTTTTAGTTACTGGAGTTTTTTCTTTGGGGCTACCATACTTAACCTTAGCTGGTTTTTAGGTGGCGCACCAGACGTAGGCTGGTTTGCCTATTCCCCTTTAACTAGCATCAATGTTAATCCCACCATAGCAGTTGACTTTTGGATTTTTGGCTTGCTGATGTTGGGAGTTGCCTCTCTGTTAGCAGCTTTTAACTTCATTGTAACCATTATTAACATGCGTGCGCCAGGCATGACTATGTGGAAGATGCCAATTTTTGTTTGGATGACCTTAGTAGTGCAGTTTATTGTCATTCTGGCTTTTCCTGCTATAACTATTGCCTTGGTAGAACTTATGATGGATAGGCAATTTGGCACTTTGTTCTTTGAGCCTAGTGGTGGTGGTATGCCTATTTTCTGGCAACACATCTTTTGGATTTTTGGTCACCCTGAGGTTTATATTCTTATTCTGCCTGCAATGGGCATTGTCTCTGAAGTTTTACCTACCTTTAGCCGCAAACCTCTTTTTGGTTATCGCATGGTAGTACTGTCTGGTGCTCTTATAGCTTTTGTGAGTTTTGCAGTGTGGGTACACCACATGTTTACTACTGGTTTGGGAGCAGTAGCTAATAGCGTTTTTGCGGTAACTACTATGGCAGTGGGCATTCCTACAGGGGTAAAAATCTGCAACTGGCTTGCCACTGTTTGGGGTGGTAAGGTTCGCTTAACTACTCCTATGCTTTTTGCACTTGGTTTTATCTTTATGTTTACTGTTGGGGGTATAAGCGGAATTATGCATGCAGCAGCACCAGCAGATGCCCAGCAACAAGATACTTACTTTGTAGTAGCTCACTTTCATTACGTGCTTATAGGTGGAGCAATATTTGGCCTCTTTTCAGGATTTTATTACTGGAGTCCTATGGCTACAGGCAGAATGTTAAGCGAGAAAGCAGGCAAGTGGGTATTTTGGATTATGTTTGCTGGATTTAATATTACCTTCTTTCCTATGCACTTTTTAGGTTTAAACGGTATGGCTCGTCGTACACACAGTTATTCTCCGGAGCTAGGATTTGGACCATTAAATGCCCTTGCTACTTTGGGTGCTTTTATCCTTGCTGCGGGAGTGCTACTCTTTATAATTCATGTGCTAAGAGATTGGGCTAGCGGAAAAAAGGCTATTAAAGATCCTTGGGATGCGCGAACACTCGAGTGGAGCCTGCCCATTCCCACCCCTGTTTACAACTTTGCTAAGCTCCCACAAATAACCCACCGCGATCAGTTTTGGATAGATAAGCATCCAGAATTCGGCCATGGTCAAGCATCGTCTGAAAAGCATGAAGAGCATGGTGGACATGATGAAGAACATGGCATTCATTTGCCCGGACAGTCTTGGTATCCCTTTATTATGCCATTAGGCATTTTCATAGGCTTGTTTGGCGGGTTGTACGATAGCTTGAGTATTGCCTTAGTAGGTTTGGGTATTGTTTTAATCAGTGCCTATGCTTGGGCGTTTGAAGGCGTGGGTGGTTCACATGTCCACCCAGAGGAGTAAACATGGCTACAGCTACCGCAAGTGCAGAAATTGCCCACGGCGAGCACCGCAGCACGCCTATTGATGACAAAAAACTTTTGATGTGGCTTTTTTTAGCCTCTGATTGTATGTTTTTTGGCTCTTTAATTGCTACTTACTTAGTTTATAAAGGCCGTAGTTTAGAAGGGCCTTATCCTACTGATATTCTTAATATACCCCTTACTACCGTTAGCAGCTTTGTGTTGCTGATGAGTAGCTTTTTAATGGTTTTGGCATTAGATTCTTTAAGGAATAATGATATTCCCAAATTTAGACTTTGGACCTTTGGAGTATGTTTCTTTGGCTCTATTTTCCTAGGTTTTCAAGTCTTTGAGTTTACCCACTTTGTACATGAAGGATTAACGCTACAGCAAAATCTTTTTGGCTCAACTTTCTTCACTTTAACAGGCACACACGGTTTACACGTTACCATCGGTGTTATTTGGCTACTTTCTTTCTTAGTAGCTTCTTATGTTAGACCTATGAGTGGAGAAAAAGACGCCATTTATTTGGAAGTTGCTGGACTTTATTGGCACTTTGTAGACATTGTTTGGATTGTCATTTTCACTATTGTCTATCTTATTGAGTTTGTAGCTTAGGATTTATATTATGCGCAAAAAAGGAACTTTTGGAGGCGTTGTCCTCTACACAACAATTGCTTTGGTATTAGGTACAATTACTTTTGTTGAATTTGCTATTGTTCAATGGCCAACGTTTAGTAGTGGGATCACCTTTAGTGGACTTTACATACTTTCTATAGCTAAATTCTTATTAGTGGTTATGTTTTTTATGCACTTAAAGAGTGACCACAAGATGCTTTCCCAGCTTTTTACTATGGGCATGATAATTGGCGGAGCTACTGTAGCTCTTTTACTCTTTTTGTTTACTGCACATAACATTGACCAGTTAAGAAGTTCTAGTACTGAGGAAGAAATCTCAGCTCATGGTGATGAAGCCCATGTAGAAATTCCCAAGGCTGATTTTGAACAGAGCATTAGCCGTCCTGCACCAAAGACCCAAGAATCTTTGTCTGTAGTGGGAGCTAGTGTCATAGGAGATACGCCCAGTGCTTCTTTACCAGATTTTGATAACCTTGAAAGCTCAGGAGAGTTAAGTTTAGGTCATAGTGCTAATACAGAGCTTTTAAACACTCAGATTGCTGAATTAGAAGCTGATCTCGAGGAAGCTGAAGGAGCAGATGATGAAGAAAGAGTTGCTGAGATTAAAGAAGAGCTCGAGGACTTAGAGGGTCAGCTCGAGCAAGCCAAAGAATCAGAAAGCCCTGAAAACACTGAAGAAGCTGCTGAAGAGACAGAAGAAGCACCTGCAGACTTTGATTGGCAGGAACTTGGTGAAACTACTTATAATGTCTGTCAAGCCTGCCACCAAGCTACTGGAGAAGGTATTCCTAGTGCCTTCCCACCACTCAAAGGCCACATAACTGAACTTTATAATGCTGAAGGAGGACGTAAGTACCTTATCAATGTAGTTCTCTATGGATTACAAGGTAAAATTGAGGCTGGTGGTACCAGCTATAACAGTGCTATGACATCTCAAAATTTCTTGAATGATGAGCAAATAGCAGCCGTGTTAAACCACGAGTTAAATAGCTGGGGTAATGATGAGCTTTTAGAAGATTTTGACCCTATCCTGCCTGAAGAAGTAGCTGCTGAAAGGGAGAGTACCCTTTCACCTCAGAAAGTGCTCGAGCTTAGGCCTGATCTTCCTTAGGCTCATGTTATTAAGGCTTTGATATTTTTGTATGTGGCATGATGCATCACACATGCCACATATTTTTTGGCAATATTGTTTTGTAAATATCTAAGGAGATTTTTAATGAATGATATTTTAAAAAGAAACTTCCCTTTCCTACTAAACAAAATAGGGGGAGTTCTTTTTGTAATTTTATGCTTGCTGATAATGGGTGGGAGCTGTAATCGAGGAAAAAACTCATCAGATGAAACTAATGGGGCCAATGAACAAATAACTGCTGGAAGTTTAACTGAAAGCTCTTTAGCAACAGGAAGCAATACAGATGATGCTAGCCAATCTGATACTCAAGAAAAAGAGATAATTACAAACGAAGAAAGCGAAGAAGCTGACACTGCAGAAGGCAATGGTGCTGTAGAAGAAGAGAGTGCTGAAGCTGGTGAAGAATCAGAAGAAGAGAGTGCTGAAGCTGGTGAAGAATTAGAAGAAGTTAGTGCAAATTTTGAGTGGCAAGAATTAGGTGAAACCACTTACAATAACTGCTTGGCTTGCCACCAAGCTAATGGAGAAGGTATTCCTAGTGCCTTTCCTCCACTTAAAGGCCACATAACTGAGCTTTACCAAGCTGAAGGGGGACGCAAATACATTATCAATACAGTCCTTTACGGTTTACAAGGTCAGATAGAAGTTAAAGGCACAAGTTACAACAGTGCCATGACATCGCACAGCTTCTTAAGTGATGAGCAAATAGCAGCAGTATTAAATCATGAGTTAAATAGCTGGGGTAATGATGAATTACTGGAAGAGTTTGATCCTATTTTACCAAGTGAAGTGGAAAGGGAAAGGGAAAATGCTATTTCAGCTCAAGAGGTGCTTGAGCTGCGCCCAAATCTTCCCTAGATGGTTCTTAGTTGGCAACTTGACCCTTTTTTAATAGGCACGTTACTAACCTCTGCCCTTTGCTATTTTTTAGCAGTAGGGCCCTTAAGAAAAAAATTTGCCGATAACTTTGCCTTTCCTACAAGAAAGGCAATTACTTTTTTGTGTGCATTAATAGTGCTTTATCTTGCTGAAGGCTCACTATTGCATGACTTATCTAATTATCTTTTAAGTGCACATATGTTGCAGCACCTGCTAATTAGCTATGTTGCAGCACCTTTAGTAATTACTGGAATGCCTAAGTGGCTTTTGAAACCCTTGCTAATTAATAAGTATATAAAACCTACTGTTAGCTTTTTAGTAAGACCGTTAGTAGCAGGGTTTGTCTTTAGTTTCTTCTTTTCTATTTGGCACTTACCCTTCTTTTACGAGGGTGCACTTGATAATGCTGCACTGCACCATATTGAGCACATAGTTTTTTTGAGTGTTTCGCTTATTGTGTGGTGGCCAATAATGAGCCCCTTAAAAGAATTGCCTGCTCTGCATTATGGTGGACAGATTCTTTATCTTTTTGTACTGCCTATTGTGCAAACTATAGTTTTTGCCTTTATAACTTTTGCTCCAGAACCTCTTTATGCTCCCTACATGAACGCCCCTATACGTGTTTGGAATATTTCTGTACTAGCAGATCAAGCTTGGGCAGGGGTCATTATGAAAGTGGGTAGCATGGTTGCCTTTGGAGCACCATTTGTTGCTGCCTTTTTAAAGTGGGAAAGCACTGAGAGAAAATGAAAATTGCAGTGTTGGTGATTCAATTCCCACCTCTAACCACCAAGTTTAGATTATGTGGTAAAAACTAGGATGCCAATGTATGATTTTGCCAGTTAGCCAATGTAGCTCAGGGGTAGAGCAACCGATTCGTAATCGGTAGGTCGTCGGTTCAAATCCGACCATTGGCTCCATTGTTTTTTGTTACTAGTACGGTTAAGCAAATTACTCATATCTTAAGAAGCTTATTGGTTTAGCATCAAATACAGCCAATTTACAGCCACAAGTTTAATTGGACTTATTTTTGTTAGAGGATAGTAGTTTTTGTAAGGGAATAGCAGCACCTTGACGCTGCTCATCAAAAACATGTGCATACCTGCGCAGGGTAAATGTTGGATCAGTATGCCCTATACGATCAGCTATGGTCCTAGCATCAACTCCTTGCTTGTTAAGCAGACTTACATACATATGCCTTAAATCATGAAAGCGTATTCTGCGAACACCTGCTTGTTTTTGAAGGTTGTACCATACCCTGTCAAAGTTCCTTGGGACTATTTCCCCTCCAACTAAAGAAGTAAATACTAAATCGCTAAACTCTGGAGATGCAGGTCCCCAAGAGTCACCTAGTTGTTGAGCCTCTGCTTGTTGTTTCTGCTTATGTTGTTCAAGTACTGCTATTGTTTCAGGATCTAGTTTAACTGGACGTATGCTTTGAGCAGTCTTAGGTGTACTGATTGCACAACCACTTTCCAAACGTATCAGGGATTGTCTCACATACAAGGTATCACCTTCTATATCTTGCCATCTTAAACCCAAGACCTCACCATGCCTCATGCCAGTGCTTAAAGCTAAGTGGAAAGCTGCAAAAAGCCTGTGTGCTCGAGCATGATCAAGAAACTCCAATGCTTCTTCACTAGACCATTCAATGTCCTTAACCTTTTTTTCTATCTTAAAAGGATCTACAGCAGTTACAGGATTACGAATTAATAATTCATCCTTTACAGCTTGCTCGAGGGCAGCTTTAAGGACTGTACGTGATTTATTAGCAGCATCCTTACTGACCCGCTCTTGGGTAGTTCGCATAAAAGCTCTGACTTGAGGGGTGGTGAGCTTCTTTAACTTTATACTACCAAGCTCAGGAGTTATGTATTTATTAACATGGTAGGTGTAAAACTCAACTGTACGAGGTTTGACAGTTAGAGCTTTATCTTTAAGCCAAACTTTAAGGTACTCTGATACAGTACGTTTTTCCTCAATACTTGCTCCACTGGCCAACTCTTTCTTAATTTCCTCTAGCTTGCGAAGAGCTCCAGCTTGGCTGTTAGAATAGCGAGTAATCCGTTTACGATTACCATTACCATCATATCCAAGCTGATAAACAGCTTCCCAACGGATATAAGAAGTGCCATCCTTACGGCTTACAGTGCGCTTATAAATAGAGCCTTCCCCATCTGCACGTTTCCTAGCCAATTTCTCAATTTCCTTCCTGACGTTTGCTTCTAGGAATATACTTACAAACATCCTTGATATCAATAGGTTTACCTGTTAGTTCCCTCAAGGTCTCTATTGCCACATCTAAAGTATGGACATTAACTATCTCTGTTTTACCGTTTGCCAAACGATAAGCAGTTCCTTTGGCTAGACCTGATGCTTTCATAAAGCGATAGGTAGTAATATTATGTTGTTCCAGTAATTCTTTAATTTTCCATTGGACGGGCATAAGTCCAATCATATTATCACCTCATTGCCCATATTACCACTGTTTATCCATATTGTCAAGATGTGGTACTAATGTAGTAGAATTTGATGCCTGCACAATCTAATAGCCATTTGTGACATGAATTGCTCCAATAGGTGCTCAGATTACTGAGGATTGCTAGTAAAAGTTTCTAAGGGCAAATTGCTAAGCTCGAGCTCCTCTTTTTTTTCATAATGTATAGAAAAATAGCACCGACAATACTGACAATGCTCAAGAATATTGCTTAAAATTTTGGAGATTCCCCTAAAATAGCACCGACAATGCTGACAATGTTCAAAAGATAGGTTCATTGTCGGCATTGTCGGTTCAAAATTTAGAAATTCTTAAAAACCCAAAGTAATTGTCATTAGCTGATTAGCTCGAGCACTCCCACCTTTGCCATATGTATAGAAAATCCAAATTTCTTTACATAGTAAAATGAGCATGTAAAGCTTCTTATCATAGTTGGGTTTTATCCTCTAGCAGGTTGAAGAGTTGTGCAGAGTTAAATCGGTTAGTGAAATTGGTTTGTTGCCCAGACAAGGCTTGTTGTTCTTGTTCCTCAATCTATTGATCTTTAAACAATGTGTTTTGTAACGTTAGAGGGGCTTTTATGTAGTCATATGTGTTTGGAGAACACATATTGCAAGTGCAGAATTTGGTCAGTTAGATTAAGGTCAAAGGTTTTTAAAACAATAAGGAAGAGTGTCAGATACCTAGACCACCCTTATCTTACAGAAAGTGCTCCAACTGCTCCAAGTGCTCCAAAGGAGTCATCTAGCAGTGAGGGACAAGATAAATTTTGGAGCACTTCAGAAAATAAACTGCTCCAAAATGAAGATGAACTGCTCCAAGATAGTGAGTTAATTTGCAGAAATTATAGAGACTACCTCTCCTACAGTTTCAGATACAATAGGTACAATAGGTACTACCTCCATACCAGACAATGCTAACAGCGTACCTAAAGAAAAATTGAATAGGTACACCTCAAATTCTTTAGGTACACTAAGAAAGTAGAAGCGAAAAGTGGTTTGAGCTCGAGCAATTGCAAGCTTTTTATGTGCCTAGGAACCACTCTCTTCTCAAAATGTTGATATAGACTTGCTAACCAACTATATTTACATATGACATCATTTGAAAACTTTGTGCCCTCTGTCTAGAGCAGTTACAAAAAAGCAAGATTTAATACGAAATCCAAAAATACGTGCTGTGCGTGTGATCCTCATTTCAGCAAAGCTAACATCTTTACTGATTTGATCTTTATCAGGGAAATCGGGAACATCATCAGGGTCAAGCCTGCCAGTGTATCCTATACCTGTTTGATTACCCTTGTTTCTTTTACCTCCTGTTTGAAGAATGTCTTGCCAAGTTTGTTTTCTAAGTTTGTGGTTTAATTCAGAAAAAGCTTTCAGTTCAGACTTTTCCCACTCACAAAAGCATTGGTAGGTAGAATTAAAACGCCTGACCGCAGTCAGGCGCTAAAGGGGGTAAAAGGGGGGCAATGCTAGATGCAGTTAGCATAGTAACATCTTGGTTAATATTTATTGTGGGAATTTGCTTAAAAAAATTTGTAGCAGCTATTGAGAAAGGATGCTAACCGCTACAACTTTCGTAAATCATGTGATTCACCAATTTCAAGATATAGCCTACCTGCACAGACTCTCCAATTCCTCACCGCTTACAATTTGATAAAAAAAGATAGATTTTCTTGTAGAAATCCTTAAAAATTAATCCCACGTCTAAGTACATGGGGTGAATTTTTAAGCAGACCCACTGTAAAAAACAGTACCGCATTATTGGTAAAACAATAATATCATTTGCACAGGCTTTCTTTTAAAGAGTCTAGTAGTTTATTCAAAGTTTTTAATAATTTCTACATTAGGAGTGCGAGAATGTCAATAAAAGGACAACACGGTGACTGGCTATGGGCTAGACCTCCTGCAGGTCAGTTTTTTAATAGTCATTCTGTTACTATTCAAACTAGAGGTCGGGATATCTTAGCAGAAATTGCCCTCAGCGACACAAGTGGCAATGGTGGAGATTTTTTTCATGGTGGATCATTTGCTTATATTAGCGAGCTTGTGCATGGAGGAGGAACAAATGTGGGGCGTTTTCGGCCAGCAATTTTCCTCAGAGATGTTTATGGTGTGACCTTCAGTATTATCGCCATAAATACTTATACTTCCGCTAGGTTTATGGTTCATTATTGGTCGTAGGAGACAACCATGGAATCAATAAACACAGTAGAAATTGATAGCCCAGAAGGCAAACTTTACAGGAAATGGTGTGTTGTGTATGATTACCGAACAGGTGCAGTGATGCACATTCATCAAAATATTGCCCCATCAAAAGAGGAAATTTGTCCGCCTAATAAACTTGCTGAAGACGCAATCAAACAAGCTACAAATGCAATGGAACGAGTTCCTATAGATCTAGCATGTGATAAAGAATTCTTAAAAGTGGGACACCCATCAGAGGACACACCACTCGAGCCCGACATATACTATTATGTAGACTTAGAGTCAAATAAAGTTCTGTGGAAGAGGGTACCACAACCACAAATGTATTTAGGAAAAACTAAAAACTGTTGATATGAGGGAATATCTGCGAATCAGCTTGGTAGCTGATTCAACAACAATTGTTTCTAGTTTAGCATATTTAGGCTTCCTTTCTCATAACCCCCAAGGTCGCATCAAAGACCTCATCCTTCCCCAAACATTTATCCTGAGCCTCCCAACCTTCTTCTTCTAGAGGACCTATCATCTCTCGATAGATGTCGCATCTGAGAGGGTTGGGAATCTCTGATTCGTTTAAGACTTCTATTAGGGGAATGGCTGTCACTATTCGTCAAAACCATGCACAGATTTTAAGTTGTAAGATAGTTTTAGGTTAGTGGCTCGGATTAGAGTCTCTAAAGAGTAACGAAGGTCCTAAACGGCTTAAATAAAGTTAAGGCCCACAAGTTACTCCCACAACAAGTAAGCTCAATTAATCACCCCAAACCTAAAAGAATCTATCCCCTCAAGCTGCTCGAGATAAGCTTTAAATGCCTCCACATTCTGATCAGGAACCTCACCTCCCATCACCCTTAATAACTGTCTCTACATCTTCCCTTTCCTCTAAAAGCTCGAGCCTATGTCCCTCTTTCATTACTACCTTGCTGGGGATGTACTTAGGGTTTGGGTTTACTGTTTGTTCTCTTGCGAAGTGCATAACCTAGTCCCCAGCATTACTCAGAGCGTGGAGCTGCCCTATAAGCTTTTATTAGCTTTTCATACTCAGCATGAAGTCCAATAAAAAACCAAGCAAAGTCACTTTTTGTCTTTAACTGAATGGCACATGCTCTATAATCAAAATTTACTCTAACGCTCCACAGCCTCTTATGGATTTTCTTGAAGTGCAAAGAAGGGTGCGAAGGATTAGATTTCAGCAGCTGGTACTGCTTATCAGCTAACCGTTGAATCGGCAAAGGTAACTTACGATATCCTTCCCAGAAAGAACGTCTAGCGTAATGTTTCAAAGCTCTTCAAGCTCACCATTTTCAAAATCAGCATCAATTTCCTCAATTAACTTATCAAGCTTGCCTTTTTCAACATCCCAAACCATTTGCTCTTCCCAAGAATCTGATGCTTTATCTAAAGCATTTTCGAGATTGTCTTTTTTATTATCCACTCCCTTTTCTAGTGTCTGAGGGGCTTGAGTCATAGTTTTTAGTGGCATGATTGAATTATAAGCGACATTCCTTTCCAACTCTACTTTATCCATTATACCAACTAATTGTAAAGAGGGGCTTGTTTCCTAAAGGGAGTATCCATACCAAATTGTAAAATAGCACAACTGTTCCTTCTACACTAGACTTCCTCTAATTATTCGCTGTTTTGTCAGAAAAATCATGATTTTCATTCCTTTTTGCCGAGATATTTTTTCTGCATAGTTCTCTTTTTTACTGATTTTCCCTTTGTCTGTTATACTAGAAGCCTTTTATTCTTATCTTATTATAGGCCCACTTACCCTTTCTTGCCTTCTCTACAAAATTTTATACCCCTTCGCTTAAACTGCTTCTAGCACAATATTGCCAACACTGCTTGCCATACCTCTTTCGGCATTTGTATCTCTTCCCCTAATTCACTCACTTTTTCTATCCCTTGTTCTTCCCATATGTATATCCTTATTGCTCCTAACACATCTCCAAAACTTGCTTCTTCTTTCTCTTCCCAAATACTGTACCTTGTTGGCAATTCCTTTGGATACAGCTTTATCCCTATCAACACTATTATGCTGAACATTCCAAACAAGCATGGTGTGCTCCTGTCTATTGCTTTTTCAGACCAGTGCCTTTGTTCCTCAAATCCTAGTTGTGCTCGCATTTCCTCAAACGTGACTTCTATATTCCACCGAGCAACGTAGCTTTCCACTATCTCCTGTACTCCCTTTTCTATATCTGTACTGATTATGCACATCGGGTTTATGCTTCCTTCACTACACCTTACTATTATCCACCTTATCTCCACTGGATCAAACCCACTCCTATGCCATAATGCCCTTCCTGTTGCTATCTCTACCTCTTTCTCTTTTCCTCCATACCACTTTACTAACATCATTCCCCAAACCGTTTTTACATCACTCAACCTTTCTTGCAATGATGCTTGTCTTTTCCCCTTTCTAGCCTTCCTCCCTCTTTTTCCCTTTGGTTGCGCTTTAGGCTTAGCATATAACTGCAGGTCAAAGCGTCCTCTACTTATATGTACTATCTCTAGCTCTTCACATCTTAAACATAGTTTTACTGCTGTAAAAGCCCCATCTCCTATTAGATACATCTCTTGTCTTGGATTCCAACGCCTTATTATTCCTATCAGTATGCACGTTAGCTCTACACAGCTCTGGTGTTTTACTCCTAATTTCTCGCATGTCTTTTTTGATGGTGCTGGTACTGTCATGAACGGTAAACTCCAACGCCTCTTCGACCATGGTACTGGTACTAGTATTTGTATTGACAACCACCTTATTCCTTGTGCTTTTGTTACTCTACTTCCTGATGAGTGTGTAGGATCACGGTGCCATCCTTTTTTACCTATCTTCTTTCCCTTACGACGTTCTAAGGTATCGTCTACTACCAGCATTAAAGGCATACTGGGTGTCAAGCAGGTGACCACTATTAGGCCCAATAAGATTCTGCTTAAGCTCAAACATGACCATACTGCTCTATTCATCACTCGGTAATATTTCCCATAACCCTTATCCTGATCTTCCCTCATTACCCTCAGTGCTGCACTTATAGTGCCTTTATTACTTAAGATCACTCCACATACAAGTACTAGGACATTGCCAAAAGTTGGTACTGTTAATGTTTCAGAAAATGCTGCCAATAATTGTACAATTACACTTGGTATTGTCATGTAGGCATTTAACCTTTCTTTATAGGTCTTTGCCTACTACTTTTTTCTTAATTTTGGCTAAAGTCGAGTTTCCAAAAAAGTATCCTAGCACAAACTGTCACTTTGCGGTCGAGTAACAAGGAGCCATTGCTGGCTCCCCGTCCTCTAAGAACCGTCCGAGCGACTTTCACCGCAGATCGGCTCAAGCCTCTCAAAAACTCCTATGGAGGAGCCGACTTTTTCAACAACTAAACCTTGGCTATGAATTTGCCTATGGCAATTGGGATGAACCAATACGAGGTTCGAAAGCTCGTCAGTACCACCATTGACTTTCTTTAGGATGTGATGCAGATGCCAACTTGTTTCCTTTGAGATAGCCTGTTTGCAAACGGGACACCTGCCATTCTGGCTTTTCCAAAGGGTAAGTAATTTCCTATGTCCCCATAAAGCAGCGAGCATCTTACGCTTGAGTCTATCCTCAAAGTAATTCTCCCACTTAGGGTCATAAGGATGTGCTTCACCTTTGACTTTGATGTACCGTTTTATAGGTGTATGACTAGCTTTTACAAGATAGAGCAACTTACATTCTCCATTGGAGTTCAGTTGCTCTGTCTCTACAGCAAACGCCCAATTTTCCGTGAAAGATGTCTTAAAGTATCTGTCTTTAATCCATTGGACACGCTTATTCGGGTGTCGCCTTTTTGCCCATTGCCATAGCATTGACCAAATCTTATGATCCACCGTTCGGTAGGTTTCCTTAGCAACTATATGGCGATGATAATTGGCCCAACCCCGTATAACTGGGTTTAAGGCTTTTATCAAATCCTCTTGTGAGGAACTGCGATGTAGTTTGATAAGTCTTTGGACCTTATCTAAGAAAGCCTTGGTGTTCTTTTTAGAAGGCTTTATCAAGAGTTTCCCCTTGTACTTACGTATGTTTTGCCCTAGGAAGTCAAACCCTTCACTAATGTGCGTGACCTGCGTTTTCTTTTGAGAAAGCTCTAATCCTCTTATCTGAAGAAAATCCTCAATAAGTGGCTTTACTTCTTCCTCTAAGACCTCTTTAGAGGCACCTGTCACGATGAAATCGTCAGCAAATCTTGCTAGATGTACCTTAGGGTTGATATAAACTCCTTTCACTCTCTTCACTTTGAAGTGTTGTTTCAGGAGTTTTTCTAACCCATCCAGAACCATATTGGTTATGGCAGGCGCTATAGGGGAGCCTTGTGGTACACCAGCCTCTGTGGGATAGAAACTTCCATTGTCTATAAACCCTGCCTTAAGCCATTTACTGAACACTTTCTTATCTAAAGGTATGTGTTCTAACATCCACTGGTGGGAGATTTCATTAAAACAACCACGGATATCGCCCTCTAAAATGTACTCTGATGAGGTTACTTTAGATAGCATAGTGAAGCAGTGTCCTATGGCATCTGCTGGACTTCGTTCGGGACGAAATCCATAAGAACACCTATCTGCTGTTGTTTCTGAGATTGGCTCTAATCCCAGTAGATATAAGGCGTGCATCGCCCTGTCAATCATGCAGGGGATACTTAATGGGCGTTTCCCTCCTTGTTTAGGAATATAGACCCGACGTAGAGGTTTAGGTTTATAGCCTTGGCGCTTCAGTGACGCAATTGCCTCTGATTTGGTTTTAGGAGTTGACCATGTTTCCCCATCAACTCCTGCTGTATTCTTACCTTTGTTTTCTGTTACTCGTCTTATCGCTAATGCCTTAGCTGAAAACGAGTGAGTTAGCAGCCATTGTAAAGCTTTAGCCTTACCATATTTACCTTCTCTAAAAGCCTTCGCTATACGCACCTGTAGTTTCTTAACCATCTTGTAGCATTTGGTCCAGTCTATGCCGTGCCACTCTACTTGTTGGTTGATCGGCGCACACATTGTTTGTGCAATGTTCATTTGCTTTCCTCTCTTAAGAAATTCCACAAGCTCTCTAGCGACGAGAGACCTAACGGAAGTCTGCACCCTTTCGGGTCGAATATCTCTGGTGGGGATTACCAGTCCTATCTTGGTCATTACAACCAAGCTTTCGCTTTTTCCGTCATCCTTTACCCACAGTCCCATTGGTTTGCTTTGCAGCTCACTTTCCCAGAGGGAGGACTATGGGCTTACCGTGTTCCACTTAGATCACACAGTGACTTAGACTCTGCCTGTCCACCGATGGTGCTTTTATCCGTGCCATCCATATATCAGTAGGATGAACTTGACCATTCACCTTTTGGTCCAAGCCTGTCAGTATCTTTGGCTTGTTTGCCATGACGGTAGCTACAGCAGTTCACATATGTTAGTCGTATCACTAAGCCATGCCTTTGACCGCATGATACTAGCAGTCAGCATCCTTACTTCACAGTCAGGGTGCGGCTTAAAGCACAGACATTTGTCTTGGCAGCTTCAAACCCAGAGATTACTCTCTACGCATGTGCCAATAGGCTACAATTGACGGAACAATTGGTTTTATCTTTTCTCCTTCCTAGAGTTGTAAAACAATGACCTAAATGACTTTTCACGTCGCACAGATAAATGGCACTATTTTTTGCGAGGTAAATGGCACTATATTTGGATATCACCTTTCAGATCAAACTTTCGGTAAGTGTGGAGCTATTGCTGAAACAACACGCCCCACTGAAAAAGGTTTAACAACATAATCTACTGCACCTTTCTTTAAACCCTTTTTAATAGTTTCCAAGTTACCATCAGCACTTATTAAAATAACAGGAATATCCTTAACCCTTCTAGTCTTCTTTAGAGAAGACAAAATCTCCAAACCATTTCGATGAGGCATATTAATATCTAGGAAAATGATATCAGGCTGATAACCAGCAAGCTCCTCTTCTATTCTAAAAAGGTTGTCACACGAAAACACAGAGTGACTATCGCTCTCAAGAATGCCTTTAAGTAATTTAATTGTTATTAAATTGTCATCAATAACTGCAATCCTCGCTATTTTAATCCCCTACCTACTAATTCATTACAGTTAACTCTTTTCAACATAACCTTATGTTAAAAAGAATAACACTTACGAAATCTTAATTCCCATTCAGAAAGGACAAAGCAACAAATTAACAACACCCTTACACCTTATCCTCCATTTAACTACCCACCAGCATCATACTCAGCAATTACTGCCTTTAACTTATAACTTAAGCAAGCAGTTTTTCAAGGAGCTTAAGGTTACTGTTTTTCATTGAGGTCTTTCTATTTGTTTTGAATAGCGATTTTCACGCCATATACTTGCAGCAAGTGTACCCAAAGCTGGTAAAAAAGCCGCCAATCCCCTATTGGTTTGTTGAAAAATACCAGTACCATACCACCTACTAAACCTATTAAAGCTATGCAAGTAGTGGCATTTTGCCCAAATCGCTTAACCTTGTACTCATTATTTATTGCAAGCTTGTTAAACTCTAAATGTGTCTCCAAGTTCTTTTTCTCTAAGAATTGCCTGTGTTCCTGTTCCCCTTCAAACATTTTGATAGTTCTTTCGGCAAAGCCCTTTTGTACAGACTCATACTGTTTAAGGGTTTCTGGTAGCAAAAATGGACTAACTTCAACTTTGAGCTGTTGTGAATGTTGTTGGTGCTGCGCAACTCTCTTTTGCGGTGTGCGCCCCGTCTTTCTACTCACCCAGTAATTCCTCTATAGCTTTATTTAAATCTTGTTGTAGCTTTAAACTGTCACTTCGTAAAGCTTCTAAGTCACCTTTAAATCCTTTAGACCTACCATCTAGAGGATTTTTTATGGTGATGGGTGTTTCGATTTTTACATAAGGATCCAGAGATATTGAGGCTGCCCCTATCAGTGCATGTCTTATCCAATTTTGCTTGCTTGATTTCTCAGACATATCAACATTCCTTTCCAGCAATCAAGCTTCTAAGTAAAAAGGATTTGAAATTGTCCTTTTACCAAAACGTTTAAGCAGTTCTACCTCATTAGTTTCATCGATTTTTTCTTCGTAGAGTACCCTTTGTATATCAGGTCGCTTTAAACTAGGTATCCGTGCTGCAAAATAGGGCCACAACTTCTCAGACCTGTAAATTTCATCCTTGTCAGGGAAAATGATTATAGGCCTAATCATATCTTGCTTCTTGAACTCATTAGAGTACTCAAACTGCCACACTGCATTGTTTAAGGAAAGGTATCCTACAACTAAATGATTGTAGCTTAGTTTAAAGCGTACTGCTTGGTTAGGAGAGGTTGTCATTACCTCAGCTTACTTCCTTTCAGATTAGGTACGGTGCTGTTGTGGGCAAATCGGACTTAGCTGCTTATGCTAGCATATTTAGCATAAGATTCTCGTATAAATACTCGAGCTTCCCTTAAGTTAAGAGCAAGGTTTTGAAGTGCTGTTATTCCCATTTTTGAAAGCACTAGAAGCACTTGATAACTGATTTTTAATATAATTTCATAGCGCAAGAAAGGTGTATAAGCAAAAAATGCGTCAATTACAGCATTGTTTAACCTTAAAGAAACCTCCCTAAAGTACTCATTGTTTGTTTCAGGTATTTGAGCAAATTCCTCAGAGATAAGCCTATTATTCTTTACATACCTCAAAAACAACCTAAAATCAAAAATCACAGTCTTTGAATATTTATAACTATGAATAAGATCATTCAAGATATCAAGCAACTTTCTAAAAGCAATATATTCTTCTTCAGAAAAATCTTCATAGTTTTCCCTTGCATAACTGATAATATCTCGCCTGATTTGACAAAATTTGAATAGGTGCAAATCATGTTTGCGAAACTCCCTTAACTTCCCTACTTGCCAGATTAAGTAAATCATTATTGGAATCATTAATACATAAAACAACACTTTTATTTCCTTTCCTTCTGATTTTCCTTAAACCTAAACTTCTCACCGACCATCTTCAAAAACATTTTTCTGTACTCACTATTATCGTGAGCAAGTCGATCTATTTCCTTTTGTCGATCATTAAGCCTACCAACATACAAGCGCCATATCCATGCATGAGCAAGGAAGAAAAATATCGCAAACATTCCCTCTGCCCAGCCAAAGTTTTGAATAAAGTCCCTGACAACATTCCAAAGAAAGTTCATTTTTTAATTGCTTAGTTGTCACATCCTTCCCAAGTAAAAATCATGAGCACTAAGCCTTTTAAACCGTGCATCAATGTCTGCCTTTGTACTATACCTACCTAATTGTAGTGATGGATTCCCACACCCTTTATTTGATACCAAACGCCTAATCAAGATTTGTTGTTTTTCTAAGAATTCCTGAGAGGTTTGAGATCTTGAAGCTGGGAATTGAAATGCTTTTATGATTGATTTAATTGTTATCACAAGATAAACGCCCTTTCTTTAGTAAAGAATAATTCTTCTAGCTTTTTTAAGATATAACTTTATGCCTACCACCTACTCTTATTTCACAAATCTAGCCACCTAATTCATCAATGTCCACAAGGCTAATAGAAAATCCAAAAGCCTCGAGGACATCTTAGCATGCAAGTCAATAGTCTCAACAATTTACCTACCCACCAGCATCATACTCAGCAATTACTGCCTTAAGTCTATCTTCAATTGTGGAAGCATGATCCTGCACAAAGTTATCTAGAAAGGCCATAGCTGGGTAGCCTTTCTAGACTTACCCTTAAATCCAAATTATTCACAATCTTTTTGACTGTTACTACGCTGAATTATAGAGGCTCTTAAGCTAATAATTGCAGCAGTAAGGGCAATACAGCCTGCTATAAGCGCCACAACTTCCATAACTATTCTCCTTTCTATATCATAAGAAGCTCGTCCCTTAACAACACAACTATTGGATGTGGACATAAAATTTTCCAGAACGTTATACTTAAATAACTTTGATAAGACATAACATTGTTGTGTCGTGACTTATAAAGTAGTGAACACACCGACCATGCAAAGTAGGGTGTGTTTGCTATTGATGACCTTCCCAACGTGCATACTTCTTCTTTAGCTCTTTCCCCGTTTGGTAGATTGACAAGATAGCAGTAATAACATGTGCTACATACTCAATTCGCTTAGGAAAATGTTCCCAGCTATTAGAATGGGAAATATCAACTCTTAAATGCTCTAAATCACCTAGACACTCGTTTAAATAATTACTTCTGTCCTGCTTAGGGATAAATACCTTAGCTAGCAAACTAAAAAAAACTACTTCAAGTTGCCCTTTCATTAATTCCTCAACGATTATTACTCCTACTATTGCTATTGCTGCTGCTATTGCTGCTGCTACTACTCCCATTACTCCTACTTCTCCCATTACTCCCATTCCTATTGCTACTCCCATTAGTCCCATTACTTCCTTTACTCCTGCTTCTAATCCTGATCCTTCTCTTCTTAATCTTTCTTCTATTACCATTACCGTTCCTACTACTTCCGCTGTTACTCCTACTCCTACTATTCCTCCTACTATTCCTCCTACTATTCCTCCTACTATTCCTCCTACTAATCCTAATCCTATTACTATTACTAAATCTGTTTCTTCTAATAGAAGCCTCTGTAATTTACCTAAGAATCTTTTCATTGCTCTCACCCTCCAAACCCAAAGGCAGGATCAAGAGCAGGTCGCGCAATACTAGAAAGCTTCTGTAACTCTTCCTTTGCTCTTTTGCTTCCTAAGCCTGTTAATTTATAATACCTTCTAGGACGGCGCTTATCTACTTTAGGATCAATGACTTCAAAATCACTTGATAGCCACCCATGAGACTCTAAGCGTGCAAGTATTGGGTACAGCGTGCCTCCACTTACACCTATCATCTTAGCGATCTCCAAACCATAGTGATCACTAGTAGGATTCGCAATAAATATATTTAAAACCCTGAGGGTTTGTAGAGACATCCTTGGTCCAGTAGTCTTATTCTCCTTACCTTTTTCTGTCATCATAACTCCTAAATCTAAAATTATAGATTATGATAGATAATCTATAATTCAATATATTCTAAAGTCTACTATGGGTATATAAGATTTGTCAAATCAGTAATACAAACCAGCCAGAAGGGGCCAAAGACTAACTAGGCTATGTAATTTTACTTATCCTTCGTTTAACTACCCACCAGCATCATACTCAGCAATCACTGCCTTAAGTCTATCTTCATAGGTGAAAATATCGTTTAGAGACTCAATAGGAACTTTTTCTTCTTGCTTATTAGAGAAAAGACCAATGTACTTTTTTGAGTAATTAAAATGCAATCTACATATAGGCTTCCTATTGTTATCATCTAACAAAATTCCACAGTAGCTTTTAGTATCACGCATCACAACACGATCAAGATCAACAACCTCTCTTAGTACTGCCTTTACAATATTAAACCCCTCAATCTCCTCTTCAGTTGTTACAATGCCATCATTTGATTCCTCAGCTTGATCTGACTCAACAGCTTCCTGCTCTTCCTCGGAAGACTCTTCCACATTCAGTGCAGATTTTAGCCTTGCATTGACCTTTTCCTTTATAAATTGACTACAAGCTTTCTTAGCTATATCTGTAAACTGCTCAATAACTGATTGAGTCAAACGACCATCATAAGCTTGTGAAGCAAAAAATCTAACAAAAGCTTCTGAAGGGTTTTCTAGCTCATCCTCAAGTATTTTCTTTATGGCACGTGTATATTTTAAAGTGCTTGCTGTAGTCAGTATATCTTCCAATGAAAATGCAGACTTAGCAAACTTCTTCAATTCTGCTAACTGGTGATCCTCGAAAGCGAGAATGTCAAACTCAAAGAAAGGCTTTGAGTCCATCTTATTCGGTTCATCTATGTCAGAAAAGAACTGATAGATTATTCCATTGGTCAATATACCAAAACGTGCTTCAGTAACCGAAAAGTACCTATATAACTGAGATGCATGTTCCTGATGTATGTCACACCCACTCCACTTACATTCCATAAGGATAATAATTTGATCATCCTTTTTTATTGCGTAGTCAACCTTTTCACCTTTTTTGGTGCCTACATCTGCTGTGAACTCTGGTATAACCTCTAGGGGGTTGAAAACATCATAGCCAAGTGCGCTAATAAAGGGCATAACAAATGCATTCTTTGTTGCCTCTTCAGTTTGAATATGTTCTTGCTGTTGAGGTATTCTAGAGGCAATTTCCCTTACTCTATCTATCAGATCCATTTCATACCACTTTCTTGTAATGCACCAAGTAACAGGATAGAGCAGCAAAAAGATTTCTAGCAGGTTAAATTTTCACTTCATTAGAAATCAACTATGGAGCTGGCAAACCAAGAAAAGGCGTTTCACCTCCCCTGTAAAAATCCCATAAACTTCTCTAAAGCTAGCTGGATGAGGTCAAAAGCCACCTTACGCAAATCAAAAACAACACCACCAATAAGTCCCCACAGGATAATAAAAACAGGTGCTAGAAAGTCAAGCACAGATCCTACTAGCTGGATGAAGCCTAAAACAACCTTATGCAAATCAAAAACAACAACACCAATAAACACCCACAGAAGAACGAAAACAAGTGGCAGAAAGTGGGGTACAGATCCTAAACGAGAAGCCCATCTCAAACCGAAAGGTCGTGGAAACCCTTCTTTATATCTCCACCTTTCCCACTTCTCTTTGAGGTTGCCAAGTGCTAATCTAGCTCCAAAAACACTTAGAAAGTACATAACCCCTAAAACAATACCTAAGACTGGAATATATGGAATAGTGGAGGAAATCCTTATATCCTCACATGCCCCAGTACGAAAAATCAATGCTAAAAGTGTGAGCAGAAAGCCCTGTGTGGTTAGCATCCAATTAATCCTATTGTTTACTAAGTTATCCTCTCTTTCTATCTGTTTAGATAGGTATTAGACCTTATGCATAATAACTTAAGCTAATTCAGTCTCTAGTTTAGCAGCTTGCCAACGTAATGTCTGAGCATTCACAAAGCCGCACACCACCTGTAAAATAGAGGTGTAAATGTTCTTAGCACAACGATACTTCTCCCTTACTACTTTCTAATTCTTTACCCATCCTACACAATGCTCTATCCTTACTCTAATTCGTCCTATGCTTCGGTTGAACGCTTTCTCACTTGCTGTCAATTCCCCTCCCTTTGGTTTTTTCTTTGGTGTTGTTACTACTACCCTTGGTATTTTCCTCACTTCCCCTGTTTCTTCATCTACTACCTCAACTTTTTCTACTTTTTTGTCTAACCCCTGATATCCTTTGTCTCCTATTCCCTCACTCCCATAAGGCATCCTTTCTATCGTTTGCACCTCCTCACATAGCTTCTTATCATGTTTACTGCCCGGAACCACCTCACTTATCGCCTCTATATGGTGCTCATCATCTGTTACCATTTGTGTTTTTACTGTGCATGTCTTTTTCTTGCCTGAGTAATATGGTTTCCCTCCCTTACTATTCTTAGGTCTGTTTACTGGTTGTTCAAAGGCATCTATCAGAACTTTCGCTCCTATTTCCATTAGTTCTAACTTATCCTCTTCTGATAATTCAGGCTTCTCTTCTGATTCAACTACTTCCCATACTTCTGGTACTGGTAATACTTCTTTGAGTAAAGGTAATAGACGCTTTAAGTCTCTTGATAGCATTGACTGGGTTCCACCAAACAACATGGCTATTTGTTTTTGAGTATTATACCAACGTAAGTAAGTTAACAGCATTACTACTCGCATTACCAAAGACAGTTTGTATTTTGGCCCTCCACCATAAGCTCGCTCTCTTTTATCGTTTTCATGCCTATGCTGCTCGTATTCGGGAAATCTTTCCTCTAGTTCCTTCATCATTTCCCAAAACACTTTGTCTGGTATTCCTGTAAAGTTCTTAATTTTTCCATCTTCTTTAAGTTGTTCTTCATTAACCATGCTTTGTTAACTCCTATACTCTCTTCCCTCGTAATTAACAAAGTTTACACTATTTATTTTCTTATTGTGCATAAGGTCTATTCATAATATTCTGTCGTTTTTAGTCCAACACAAAACTCTTCTTTCAACTCCCTGATAGCACTAGATGGCAACTTAAACCATTTCTTCCCCCTTGAAGTTTTATATTTATGAAACCTCCTACGTAAATCCTCTTCACACTCACGTAAGTTATCTACTTCCTGCCTTATGATCTCTCTTGGATTCTTGACTCCTCGACCAGATAGCCCTATAAATATTTCTCCTGTATTTATATCTTGGATAATATGAAGCTTTTTCTGGCTCATTAATCTACTAGCACCCTATTAGACTCTACCTACAACGCCTATGTCCTTTGACTCTAGTGCCGTCTTTGCGGGTGTAGGAATTTGTTCATTCAAGGAACTCTGTAAAAACTCTTTCAGTATCCCCATTAATTGTACACTTAAAATTTCTTCTAATTACTGCACCAAATGCGTTTGAAGCGTCCACATAACTTTCAAAGACAAAATTATTCCCTTCTTTGACGGGCCAATCCCCCACAATCCAACCTGCAAACTTTGCGCTAGAAGGGGAAACCAATTTTTCTTTTATTGCGTTTTTGCACATGGCATGAGCCTCATAATCCTGAAACTCTTCTCCTGTTGAAGCTAAAATTATAACGTCATCCCTAGGCTCTTCTGATTCAGGCTCCTTTTCTACAGTTTCTATGGGCTCTACAACTTCTTCTTTTGGTGACTCTTCTTTAACCAGCTCAATGGTGTCTGTGGGCTGGATTTCGGCAACTTCTTTTGAGACTGTTGCTCTCCTGGAGGTGCAGTAAGCAATGGCACAACGATAGCTAAAACAACAAGCCCAAACAGATAGCCAAAAGCCTTAGTCTTTGCGGTACTAGAATAACCCTTTTGTAAAGTTACCCATGCAAATATATATGGCATAAAAAATATGCCTAGGCCCAACCCAAATCCAATCACCTTTTTCTCTTGTTTGCTATTTTGCTCAACTTTATAAACCTGTTTGTCAATATCATCATCAAGAACAAGCTCAGCAGGTTTTTGATCTTCAATAACAGCAACCTTGACCCCAGCATTCCGAAAAACACTAGCCATATCCTCTGCTTTTTCTAGTGTTTTTGCTTTCCCTATAATTGCCTGCTCCTTAGACAACCTCTTTTCAACTTTTGCAGGGTCTACATTGAGAGACTTTGCAATCTTCTGGGCAGCTATAGAAACCTGCCCCTCTTCCACTTTCGACACCAATTTTATCAAATACATAGCTTACTGCCTTTCTGTAATGCACCAATTACAGAGTAGGGTTTTGAAAGCTGGTTGAGCTATGTAATTTTTACACCCTGTCCTTAAACCACCTCCCTATCACTATAAAACTTGTTAGCAAGGCGCTCTAAGTCTTCAAGAGGTAACATTATCAATACCTGAAGGAAAAGCATCAATAATTGCCCTCAAAGCCTTGTTGACCGATTCTGAGGTCGTGAAAATTTGAGACACATCCTCATCAAGCACAACAAAAGTTCTCTTCTGATTGTCCTCAGCAAAACGATTTGGCTTTGCCTTACTGTAATCAAATTCATACTCGGGAAGGAGTTCATCTTGTTCAGAGGGCATTTTCTTCATAATCCTTTCTTTCATTCTTGGTGGCCTGACGTGCACTAATTATGCGAATAGTCTCAGACCTTTCAGTAAAGCTAATCACAAGCAAGCGATCTTGATGCGAGTGGCCTATTATAATCTCTCGGTCCTCATCAGCAGAATGCATAATGTCATCAAAAATCTTTGCAAGGGAATTGGTGAAAACCGTCTGTGCTTCATCAAAGCTTACATCGTGCTTTTCTAAATTCGCCTTTGCTTTTTCTGGATCCCATTCAAACTGATAATTCACAGATTTGCCCTATGCTGCCTTCTCTAAAACTTTGAGCTTAGCTGCCTGAGTAGCATCAAGAAGTAATTCAGGAATCTCTTTACTGCGCTCATATTCAGACTTCTCAACTAATCTACGTAAGCCATTTTCGTTAACGACCTTAGAAAAATTCTTCAAGTTGAATAAGTACCTATCAGAGGATATAACCGCATTTACAACAGGACAACTATTCCAATGTTTGACTTTTTGCTGTACGTTGCTCCAATACTCCGCAATAGTGCCACCAAATAACTGACAAACATCTTCAGCAACCCAATAAACACTACAATCATATCTGGGTTTGTCTAAAATTATACTTCTAACCCAGCCATAATCAGTTTCCGCCCAAACTAAAGTACTGGTTTCTCCACGTACCGGTTTTAACTGTGGATTCCCATCTGGATCAATTAATAATCTGCAATTTTTGGCAACTAGAAATTCGCCTATATCTAAATCCATATTCGTTACAGATTGCATATAGTTAATAGCAAATTGGATAACGTTTTCTGGTGCAACTCTTTGTTTTACCGCTGCCCCAATAGATAATTTCCACCATGTTTGTAAAATTCGAAATGTTTCAGTATAAAGCTCTCGTTGTTCCTTTGGTAAGTCGTAGATGGTTTTTAGTTCTTTAGCTTGATCTTTTCTTTGCTCGAGCATACCAAAGAAATGCGCCTCCAACACATCAGGTAACTCCAATTGATAGGACTCTAATTTTGGTTTAATTTCTGCCTTAACTTTTGCGCTATTAATTCCCCCAAGATATAACAAGAAAAATTTAAACTCCATAAGTAGGGTTTTTTGTGCCCCACCCTGACTTGGAAATACCGTATGGAGGGTACCTTTTTCTAGTACAGGATTAGATAAAACTTTTCGTCTTTGCGCTTCCCAATTTAACCCCAAATTTTCAACTGCAGATTTTAAACCAACTAAGTTTTTGCCGTCATGTTTCAAAATCACTATTTCATCGTTTTGAAATCTTATCGTTTCTAGTTCCATTTGCTGATCCATGGTTAATTACCAGTAACCTCCTTTATCTTTTCCATTTTGTTTTTAGGCACAACTATTAGTTCAAGATCAAGTTCATTAAAGATATCTAACCAAATTGAGGCTACTTGACCACTATCTCTCTTTAAAACATTATTAATCTGCTGTCTTGATCTACCAATATTGTCTGCCAACTCACTCTGCTTCATGTCACGCCTAGCAAGGGCAACACGTACCTGTTCTTTTATGAAGTGATTCATAGTATCTGTCATAGTATAAAATATACATCATATAGTGTATATTGTCAAGTAGTCTTGACAATATAAATTTTATAGTGTATAGTTATATATATCAAAGCAAGGCGCTCATTCCGCCAAGAAGCTCGCCAAGCTCTGAAATCCAAACTCCACAAGGAGAAATAGAATGACAAATTCTAGCACAGTACCTCTCACAGTAGAATCAATTAAGGCACAAGCAAGACAGGAAGGAATCAACGCCTTCAACCAAGGTAAGGAGTTCGGCAACTGGAGCCTTGGTGATGACTTCAGAGCCCTACCAGAAGATCATCAAAAAGCCTACAGCCGTGCATGGATCAAAGGCTACATGGATGCTGAAGAAGCAAAACTAGGGGGCAACTAATGCCCCACCTCCCTAACCCAAACACAGACCAGCAAGCTCTTGGGGAGCTTGCTTGGCTCTTAAACCCACAGCCCAAACGCTATCACGTACTAGCCACAGCATGGCTAACAGAAACCAATGGCGAAGAAGTACCCTGCACTCTCAAATATGGTGAATTCAACACCATCAAGGAAGCTCGAGCACAAATAAAAGACCTAAAGACAGACTGTGAAGTACATCCTTACTTTGGTAGGAACGAAATCCACTACAGCATTAAAGATACCCAACCACCAAAAGATAGAGACATCATGGAAATGTTTCCAGAGCTTGACTTCGGCGTACCAAAGCAGAACATCCTACCCGCAAAAGCCCTAATCACCAGTACAAGCCTAGGAGGGCAACAATGAAAAACTGTCACAAATGCCGTGGCCAAGGTTTCTTAGCTCAAAATAGAGGTGTCATAGTCCTTTACTGTGACCACTGTAATGCCACAGGCAAACTTATAATTCCTCAACAAAAGATATCTCCCCCTCTAAAACTTAAAAGGGCTGCTTAGTACAGCCCTCTCTTCTTTTAAACCTAAGGAGCTAAACATGCTATTACCCACAGCAAGGAGTGTTAGCAGTGTCTAAAACAGTACAAAAACTTAATACAGGGGTTTTAAGAATCCATCCTTGGCAAAAGAACATTCCTGACATGAAAGGAGAAGCTTGGCAAGAGTTTCTAGAAGATATACAAGAAAATGGAGTACAACACGCGATTACAGTTTCAAACCGTACAGGTGAGCACGTAATAGTAGATGGACACCAAAGAGTTAAAGCAGCTAAAGAGGTAGGGCTTAGAGAAGTAGATGCTGTAACAAAGTCTTTTCAGGATGAACTTGTAGAAATCTATTTTATCGTTTCATCTAACAAGAGAAGGCAATTAAGCAAGCCACAGAGGATAGCAATAGCTCTTTCTTTGAAGGAAGCAATTGCTGAACAAGCTGAAGCTAGAGAAAAAGCTGGCAAGAAAATTGAAGACCCTGTCCAAAATTTTGGACAGGGTTCCGAAGAGAAATCAAGTAATTCACAAAACAGCAAGGCTCATGAGCGAAAAACTGATTCCGTTCTTGCAGAAATGGCGAACACCAACAGAGAAGATGTGCGTAAGGGCAGCAAGATTATAAATGAAGCCCCCAAACCTGTCAAGGAAGCGTGGGAAAGTGAAGAATTAAGCACCCATGCAGCCCACAAACTAACCCTAGCAGCCAAAACAGACAGTGAACTATACAAAGCACTAGAAAGTGGAGAGGTTGTTCCTCTAGGAGCACTTGAAACCCTAAAAGCCAAGGAGAAAACCAAGAAAGAAGGTACTGATGCTAAAGAAGACACCAAAGAAGAAAAGGAGGAAACAGAACCCCAAGAAGAAGCCAAAGAACCCATACAAGAGGATACAGAGGAAATTGAGAAGATACCAAAGAAGAACCTACAGAAACTGAGGATTTAGAAGAGAGTGAGCTAGCTCGAGCTTTAAAAGAGAATAAAGAACTAAAAGAGATTATTTCAGACTTCGAGCAACAAATAGAGAACCTAACCCAAGCTGTCCAAGAAGAAAAAGACAAGTGGTTAAAGCAGAATGCACAACGAATTAAGGAAATGCAAGAGCTTCGCAAACAACTTAACCAGAAGGATGAACAGATTAGACAGCTCGAGCAATTACAAGCTATCTGCACACCTGAAGAAACTTCAGGAGGAATGCAGGTGACGTACATCTAATGCAAAAAATTGTTGAACAACTCAAAGGTAAAGGCATTGAATTAGAACTTAACTTAAAAATTAATCATAGTACTAGCTTTTCTACTGAAGATGCAGCACTAATCAAAGCTCATAAGCAAGAGTTGATAGAGTACTTAGCACCTCACACTAATTGCATACCTACATTACCTTGGCAGCTTAGGAACCTGTTAAGTGCTGCTAGTACCCAAACCCTATCAGTAAACATCAATGGAGTTGCTGATGTTAGTACTTACGTCTTAGCTTACGTTTCAGATTACTTAGTAGGTGATAGAGAACATGCCCTGTCAAAGCTGTGGGAAGTATCCAAGCTCTGGCAAGAACAATTAAATCAAACTCAAAGAAGGAGAAGTAAAAAATGAACGATTTATCATTACTTAATCAAGGCAACATCAAGGTTTTATTTCGTGATCACGATGGTTACATTAACCTCACTGCTTTATGCAAGCAAGCTGGCAAGGAATTCAAATCCTATCACAGGATAGACACCACTAAAGCTTTTCTAGAGGAGCTTTCAAGGTCGGTGAATATTAGCACCGACCTCTTAATAGACTCTGTGACAACAGGAGCTAATGAAGGGCGTGGTACATGGGGTCATCCTCAAGTAGCCATCAATCTGGGACAGTGGATCTCACCACAGTATGCAGTATCAGTAACAGAAATAGTGATGGAACATCACAAAGAAGCTTTTCAATTCAAGCAACTACCCCAAAAAGCTACAGAAATGCAAGCCACAGCCTTGGTATTTGAATCATTCCATTCTATAGGCACACTAGCAGGTTTTGCAGGCAATCAATTAACACTCTTTTGTAACAAGGGCACAAAAAACACTACTGGCATTGATGCCTTAGCTCTAGGAGAATCAAGTCAACTAGCAGCAGAGGTTCAAGAAGCATTACTCATCCCTAAACAAATAGGAGAAAGGTTAGGTGGTTTATCTTCGATCAAAGTTAACAAAATGCTCGAGCAACTAGGTTTACAAGTACATACATCTTATATAGGCAAGGGAAATGTAACTAAGAAGCGTTGGGAACTAACAGAAAAAGGCAAGAAGTATGGAATCTATCTGGACACTGGCAAGAAACACAGTGATGGTACACCTGTGAGGAACATTCAATGGTATGAGAGCGTTATCAACCTACCGAAAGGAAGCTATGAAACTCTCAATTAAGAAGATAGATAGTCATTTTTGGTTTTCAGCTATCTATAAAGGAGTAAGTATTGTTATTGGCACAGCTTCAAGTAGAAAAGAAGCTCTAAAAGTTATTTTCAGCACCCTTAAGGGAACACTAGGTAAAGCAACCTAACAGAAAGGAATAATATGGATCAGCAAATTGAAACTGTAACAGTAAGTAGTAATGGAGTATTCGATTCTGAAGCTAGTAAAGAAGCTTTGGAAACAGTTCTTCAAACAATTAAATCAGAAGGGCAAAGAAGAGCTGTAAACAGAATCAAACACGACATGAGTTTAGCAAAACAGCTTGCCATGGTTTATGACAAGCTACAAGAAGAAGCAAAAACTAGAACACTAAAACGGTATATTTATAAGGTAGATCCAGCAATCAATGACAGACTATTTCTACTTGCAAAAGGTAGGTTAAAGCAGATGGGGATAACTTACCAGCAACTAGGAGAGTTTTATAAAGAAAAGACTGGCAAGGAATATCTTAACTTGTCTAAGAATTTCCTTGCTTCGTTTTACATTGAAAGAAGGCGTTTTGATTAATCAGGATTTAGAAAATGGCTTGTTAATAGCCTGTGGGATTAACTCACAGGCTATTTGCTTGATGTAATGCTCATTAAACAGGCTTAAATTTCCAAATCCCCATAAAAATATTACCGACAATACCAACAATCTCAAGAAATAAGTCCATTGTCGGTATTGTCGGTTAAAAAGGAGGAAAGCTAGAGCTAGGGAAAGGAAGTTTTTTGAGTAAGACCTAATCCTATATAATATTTAATACTAATCCACCACTATCAAATTCTGGACATTCATACCCACCATTATTATTTGCATACCCTAGCTGATTGGAAATTATTTGAGTTTTACCTAGCCATTGATGGTCACATTCATGCGTGTGACCGTACACCCAAAGATCAGGTTGGTGTTTTTCAATAATCGCTATCATGTCCAATGAGTTGAAAGCTGGTTGCAGGGGGCTACCCTTATACTTGGTCTTTGGGTTAATCACAGGGGCATTATGTGTGATTACCACTCTAGGGCCAGTCAAAGGTTTAGCAAACCATTCCTTTATCTTCTGTACAAAGACATTATGCATATCAATGGTATCAGAAGGTGTAACTGGTTTACCATCACCTTTTCTTATCAGTTTGTAATCATTCATTCCTGTCACAGCGTCAAACATTGCTAGTGGGTTTGATTGATTAAAATCTGTCCACATAGTTCCTCCAAAGAAATTTACCCCATTGATAATAATAGCTTCATCCTGCAAAAAAGTTACATTTGGGTGCTGTTCTGATAACCAAAACTTAAATTTAGAATCCCCATCTTGCATTGGCTTGTTAGTGTAATATTCATGATTGCCAGTTACAAATAATACAGGCTTAGTCCAGTCAGACAAAAACTTTGTGAACGGCTGAAAATTGGCAAATGTAATTATGTCACCTGCTAAGATCATCAGGTCAGCGTTTATATCTTTTGGTAAACTGAATTTAGTGCCAAACTCTAAATGTAAATCGCTATAGGTGATGATTCTCATGCTGTTTCAGTCTTTCTAAGATTATCAATGCAGCCCTATACTTACAGCTGATCAGAAATAGATTTTGGACTCCTGATCTTTTCCACTTACAAAATCCTTATAGATTTCCTCGAGGGTTGCTTTAGGGTCAATTGTTAACAAGGGTTTAGGAGGGGTTAATCTAATGTTATTTTGGTAAGACCCCACTAGAACTTCAAACCCTCTAAGTTCCAGTAAACCATTTGATGCTAAGTCTTTACCAATCAATTCACTAACTCTTTTGTGCTCAATAGCATTTCTTAACCCTGTCATAGCATGCCTCACAAAGTTACCATCAGCTTTTTCATCCAAGGCTTTTACTTTGGTTCCCTTACCAAAGTCAGACAATGTTTTTATCCCTTGATAGCCTTTTTCAGAGCAAATAAGAATGACACCCACATTAACAAATTCCTCACGCAAAATATTAGGAATAAAGCGTATGATTGAGTAGTTTGCTTTAAAACGTGTCATAACCACCACTTTGCCTTCTGTAAACGTTGCTCAATGTACTCAGGAAGCTTGTTAGCTCTACTTTCTAAAAATCTAATAAGAGCAGCTTCATAACCAGAAGTCAACTCCCATTCTATAGGAATACCATTAAGAATCCCTTCCAAATCTACCTTCAGAATTGACAATAATAATCTAAGCCCAAGAATGTCTTTTAGCAACTCAAGTGCTATAATAATCCTATGGAAACTAACTCCCTAAGTAGCCTCGAGCGCAATCTATTAAACAAGATGCTTGACCAAGAAAGAGAGAAGTCCTACCTCAGAGCACAAAAAAGAGAAGCTGAGAGAAAAGCAGCAAGAGCTAAAGCTGTACGACAGAGTAGACTCAGACGTGTGGCCCTGCTTGAAAAGAAGCTTGAAGCGGTACATTTCAATGTGCATCAAAAAGGTGTACAAGTAGAAGTAGCTAAATTCTTGCCTAGACTAAATCCTTTAACAAGTAGTGTGAACTTTCTAGGTAGTGATAATGCTTGGTATGTCATCAGAAGCTTTGACTTGCAAAGTATTCTGGCTTACATTGTACGTCAAGTTAATCTAGATAAGCCTCAACAAGACATGAGTATTGAGCTTTGCCTATGGCACGATAATAAACAGAGTGACATTCCAGAACATTTGATTAGCAAGCGAAACAAGCATGCCTTGGGATTTTTCCTTGTTGAGAGCAATAATCGGGAGTATATCTTTAAGGACTTGCTAGACATTGATTTCCCAGCGCATTACATCAAGTTTCAAATGCTTTATCGAACTGTGGCTCGAGTTCCTAGTTATATTATCTTATTAGAGCAAGAGAAACTAGCCTCTAGTTTTGCTACAAGAGGGTTTAATATCTTTGAGATTTAACAGGAATAGGAGCTAATGTTTGTATAGCAGTAGATAATACCGTGATGGATTGAGCCTGTTTCTGGACCAATGTGCTTAACATCACCTTTTACGGATACCTCCTGAAAAGTTGTTAATATCCATCCCTCAACTCACTCACAACTTGATGAATATGCTCTTTCTTATTCTAATGTTGGAAATAAAGTGATTAGTTTGGCTAGGCTCGAGCATCAAATGATTCAAATTGTGCATTACCATTATCAGCACCTACAAAAAGCTGAGTTTCTTCTGGTAAATCTTCATAGACTTCTGCAGCATAAGCAATAAACTCTTTCCACTTTTTAGCATCTTCACGGGTAGCTTTCACAGTTTTAGAACCATTTTTACCTGTGTCATGCTTGATTTTCTCTGCTAGTTCTGAGGTGATTTGTTCAGGGGTTAGCCAAATTTCAAAATTCCCGTTGACGGGAATAGAGGTGATTTCATCTAAATGTGCCTCGGTTAACAAACCTTGACGGGAATACTCTTTTATTTTGTCTGGCAACTGATAAAACTTTACTCTACTACTAACAATATTTTTACCAACCTGCTTTACTTCAGCAATCTTCTTCTGAGTCCATCCCTCCTCTTTAGAAAGCCTATAATACTCAGCCCAAACATCAACAATTATGTAGGTTCTAGCTAGTTCTGGCGTTAGATCAATCATATCACAGAAAAAATGGGTTATTCAGCGGTATGCCCAAAACTTCTATTGGAGGCATCTTCTGTCTCAATCTATCATAATTGGAAAGATTGTCTTGTTATTTCTTATTCTCCTAAGTTGCTCGAGCCCACAGAATTTTTTGCCAATTCCCCGACACATAGCCTAAAATAAAGCCATGAGTAGAAACCTATGGGATAAACTCCCACAAGAAACCACCAAAGCATATCTAATGTTTTGCCAATACCGTGACATGGGCTTAAATAGAAGCTTAAGAAAGCTAGTACAAAAACTGGACAAGAATGATACATACTTAGGCCAACTTGGTACATGGTCTTCAAAATACAATTGGCCTGAAAGAGTAGAAGCTTATGACTTTTACCTTGTGGAACAAGAGCGCATAGCTTTTGAGGATCAGTTGATTAACAGAAGACTCGAGCACAGAAAAGACGAACTGGAAATGAGTAAGCAGTTATTCGCTTACTGTCACAAAGTTATGGATCAAGTTGATCAAGCCTCTATCATCAGTGAGGAACACACAAACAACTTTGCCCATCAATTAGCTGTTAAGATACCCAAGGTTGTTGAAACTGCAAGTAAAATAGGTAGGAGAGCCTTAAATATGCCATTAGAGGCGCAACCTACAGAAAGTACAGGAAATCAATTAGATGCAATTGCAGATGCCTTAAGGAACATTGAAGACGATGAACCAAAATGACCCTTGGGAGAAGCAACCTGAAGAGACTCATAAAAGCTATATGGCTTTTTGCGTTTACAGGGACTTAGGATTTTATCGAAGTTTAGAAAAAGCTAGGCTAGAACTAGGCCAAAATCAGCACTATATTAAATGGCTAAAAGTTTGGTCTGTAAAATTCGATTGGCAAGCAAGAGTAAAATCATTCGACCTACATTTAGAAGCAAAACAACGTAAGGTATGGGAAGATAAATTAATTCAACGCAGATTAGATCATCAAGAAGCAGAATTAGAAAAAACCCAAAAGCTAAACGCTTACATAGGCAAGCTTTTTGAATCTGCACAGGAAGCACCTTTAGAAACCGTTGTAAAAGAAATCTACGTTAGGGATGAGCAGGGCAGTGTTTTAGAGTCAACCAAAACTACTTACAAGCCTCATGATATAGCTGCAAACATTCAAGCTAAGATTGAACAGCACAGTAAACTTGGTAGAAGAGCTTTAGAAATGCCTTTTGTTACTCAGCTCGAGCAATTAAATGGAGAGAGTAGCATAGAGAAATTAGCAAGGATGCAGCAGCAACAGGAAGAATTTGATTACTCTAACTTAAGTGACGAAGAACTAAAGCTATTTAGTGAGTTAATAGGGAAGCTAAGAAAGCCCAAAGAAGATATCGTGATCCCTTTGGCTAGCTAAATGCTAAAAAACTTGTGCTGTGAGATTCGATCCACGGTTTTTCAATAATGTTTTTGATACCTTTAGGCTTTAGTCAAAACACCTTTGTATGAGCTATAGAATAGTCCTCATGACACAGCTTGTTACTAATGTGACAGGACAGGATTCCCAAGACGCTAATTTATTCAAACAAATCTGAATGAGTTCCTGTAGCTGCTAGATATACTTCATCATCAGTTACTTGATAAATAAGCAACCAATCAGGTTCAATGTGCAAGTCCCATAAGGGCTTCCAATCACCTAATAGAGGGTGAGGTTTATGTTTTTCTTCAAGGGGTATATCATTGACTAAACGTTCAACTATATCCTCGAGCTTTTCAATGTCCTTACCCCGCTTTCGCATACGCTTAACATCCTTGCGAAAGGCAGAAGTGGTTACAACGTCACGCAAGATTAATCTTCCTTTAGGGACTGCTTGAAACTTTCAAGGGAAGTGTGCCTTACTAAATTGCGATTTTCTTCAATATCCTTTATAGCTTGAACAGTTCTAGCATTAGGAATACGTACATCAAAAGGGATGCCTTGATTTAATTCGACTTGATGGTAAAACATACGCACAGCTTCGCTAGGCTTAATTCCTAGTTTGGCAAACACTGCTTCTGCTGCCATCTTCGTTTGAGGGTTAATACGTACTTGTATTTGCTCAGTCTTATCCATCTCATTATTAATGTAATGCATATGTATTGCATTTGCATGAAAATCTTTTGATGTTGCTCGAGCACTCACAAAAACCTCAACCTAGAAAAGTAACTAAAGCTTTGTAGTAAATGCTTTCACTAGCTCTCCCCCAAATCTTTGCAATACTTTTCCTACTAAAAAAGCTATGTCATAATAAATGTGTGAACACCCCTACTGAGACACTAGAATTAGAAAGAAAAGCAGGCAAGAATTTCGATTATGAGCGTGCAGCAAATGTACTGTTTAGTTGTTTGCTAAATGGCATAAAACAAGCAGCAAAAGATTTTGGAGTTAGTGAACGAACAGTATCAAATTATAAGGCTAGACTTGGTGAAGACCCATATTTAGCTTACCTCTACACTGAAAAGAAGAATAGCTATGATGAGGAGTTGTCTATAAGATTAACAAAAGCCTGTAACAGTTGCTTAGATTTCATTGAAAGAGCAGCACAGTCAGATGAACTAAGTCCTGAGATGATACATTCTGTTACAGGAGCACTAAAGATCTCTGCTGATGTCAGAGCAACAGAGAAGCTCATGTCTGCAAGGATAGGACAACTGAATGTCCTGCACGAAGACTTCAGTACGATTGGTGCAGTTCGTGGAAACTGAAGAAGATTGGCAAAAATTAGCTCGAGAAACTGTAGAGTCAATGCGTGCATACCTAGTAAAAAACGATATGGGACACTTAATCCCTTCCGAAGAAGAATTTAAGCGAAGAGCAAAAAAGAAGCTGGCACAAATTGAGAATAAAATTAAAGCTTGGCAACGTCTAAGAGAAGATTATTAGTGTACACCCCTTCCTACTACTCTTTTTACTGGCTAGGCACTGAGATAATCACCCTCTAACACTGTGATGATCTTAGCTTCCCATAATCCAGATACCAGCTCGAGCCAATATTAAGCCATCCCTCTTCAGAAACATCATAATTAGGCATCAAAACCACCTGCCTTAGTTTTAGGATATGGGTGAAAATTACCTTGTTTGTCTCTAATAAACATGCAATCTTTCAGTCCTTCAGGTTTTGATAACCACTCATCTCTTATTTCTTCCCAGTTCCACTCAGAATCAATAATGCAAACAGAAAGCATGTTTGTAAGCACAGCTAATGCAAAAGCCTCACCTACATGTACTTTTCCCATATTTACATCATTAAGATTTGAGGCATCCATTTCTCCAGTTTCTATGTCTGTAGGGCCCAACCCTAAGAAGTCGGATAATAAACGCCTGTGAAACGTCAGATAACTACTTAATCCTTTCAATGCCATGTCGCTTGATATTTCAGGCTTGTTCATAGCTTTACTTAGGTAATTGTGAGTTAGCATAAGGGTATCACCAAAACCATATAGGATATGTCCCTTATCAGGTGCAAGTTGCAAGGCTAGCATACCCGTTTGCCTTAGCAGGTTTCTAACAAGAGGCGCTCTTTTAGCCCGTTGCTGTGGTGTGGTTTTCAAAAGTCCTTCAAGCTTATCTGAGTTATGGGTTACATGGATCGTCTCGAGATAGACATCAAAATCAAACTCAGGCTTTACTTTTCCGTCTAATACATCTTTATGCATTTAAACCATCCTCTTCTCTAAGCTTCTGGACTTCCCCTTGTAATTTACTATTATCAGCCTCAAGAGCCTTATTTGTATCTGGTAAAACTGTGATGGTTTTATCGTTCGATTGCTCGAGCTGCTTTATCTTATCCTGAGCATTTTCGTAGTCACTCCAAAGCTCCCAGTGCTCATCGGAGGCTTTTTTTGCTTGCTGCCGCAGCTTTGCTATTTCTCCATGCAGTTCAAGGTTCTTGACAAGTAAATCATCAGTGAAGGGGCTATTCTTTAACGTTGTACCAGCTTTGACCCGTTGTAAAGTGTCTAAAAAGTTGGCAGCTAGGCTATAAAAGTGTTTAAGCACTGGCATATCTGCAAACTCAAGCTGAAGTGAAAGCTGATTACTAAGCTCTGCAATTTCCCCATAAAGCCTTACCTCTTCTTCAATAACCTCATCAGGGACACGTCCTATCATAAAGATATGCTTGAGTTTCAGGTGCTGACTAACAGTAGACTTAGCTACTTTTGCCTCTTGATATTCTTCTTCTTCAAGAGCCTCTAACTCCTTTTCTGTCAATCTTTTAGGTTCTATGCCCTTTAACTTATCAATCTCCTCCCACAACTGCCAATTGTAATCCTGCTCATTACTCAATTCGGATTCTAATGACTTAATTTTCAGCTTCATGCGTTCGATTTCTAGCTGAAGCTCGAGATTATTAACAATGCAAGTTACATCTTCAGCTTCGCCTTTAAGCTCAAAAGACTGTGTTAAGTCCAGCAAAGCTTGTTTATTAACGTCTTGTGCTACTACTTGCTCAAGCTGAACTTTCGCCTGATTTAACTCTTTATTGAGCACTAACAGCTTCTGGCACATCCCAAACAAGCTCACCCCTTCAAAGGATGAGTTAGGGACTTCTCGAGGTGGTGTAGTGGCTAGTAATTTTCTAGACTCAAGATAATATTGCTTGTCTTTTTTAATAAGTATGTAGTTTCTATTGAGGTTCTTAGCTGCTAACCCAGTCACACCACCACCACACGTTGGATCAAGGATTAAATCGCCTTCGTTAGTGTAGGTTTTTATTAGGTACTCGAGCAGCAAAAGGGGTTTGGCTGTGGGATGCTCTGACCATGCATCTTTAGGGATAAATAAGTTATTTCGGGGAAAACGCTCTGAAGAACTGTAGTCAGTGGCCTTTGTGTCATCATTCCAGAGTGTTTTAGCGCTTTGCTTTCTGCGAGCTTCTTTAAGGGGATGTCCTGTTGTCTTTATAGGGTTATAAGTGCACTGCTCACGATAAAAGACTACTATATCTTCAGTACAACGCATAGGCTGTATATCTTTGTTTAGTCCATTAGTGCCATTTGACTTTTCCCAAATCCATGAATATTTAAAGACTTCTGGGTTGCTGGTAACAAGCTTTGATGTAAACGGCTGTGTGGCAGTAAACACCATTGCTGCATGTGGTTTGCATATTCTGTTGAGATGCTTCCATAGCTCATTCACATCAATTATTTCTTTATCCCATTCAGCAACCGTAATATTGTACGGTAAGTCCAAAAAAGCAAAATCAATACTGTTAGGGTCCATATGTGCTAATAGCTCGAGACAATCACCATGGTGTATTGAATTTGGCATATTGATGTCTTGTGTTTGCCTGAGAGTTAGCTGCTTTATAGCCTTTTTAGGCTCATTATCTAAAACCCCGTCTGAATTCGGACTAGAGTCATCGCTTTCAAAACTAGCAACAACTTCACTACTAACTTTTTCTGTAGTGTCTATTTCTTCACTAGCAACTGGTAAGTTATGCAACAAGTTAGTTTTGTACTCTTCTACTACTATAGCACTCCTAGCCTTTCTCTTGGCTAGAGCTTGTATAAATTGTCCTCTTAAGTTGTCTGGTAAGTCGTTGTAGGTTTTCTTAGCTAATTCTATAGCCTCCCTAATATTGTCTCCCTCTTGTTTAATGGCTTTAGCTGGTTTCTTACCTGATTTCTCAACCTGCCTTATGGTTGATTCTAATAATTCTTGCCACACCATTTCTTCAGTCAACCAATCCTCAAAATTATCTTGCGCAAGATAATTTGCATAAATATGTTTTAGGTGTTCCTCAGTCAAGAACTTCTTGAGTGGTTTGCCTTCATTAAATGCTTTCCTTACTTCTTCTTCAGTCCCTACCTTTGACCAATACTCTTTAGGCAAACATCTATAAAACTTTAGCCTTTCACTAACCTTGCCCTGAGAAACATCTTTAGCCTCAGCAATATCACCCTGTGACCAAAATTTCCCCTTAGCTGCCTTTTTAGGGTTAGGGTTAGGCTGTCCTGTAATTAAGTTGTGGTACTCACACCAAATCCTAGTAATAGAAACAGGTCTAGCAAGATGATTAAGGTCATTATCTTTAGTAGCCAGTTCAACTATATCAAAGTCTAGAAGGTCATTATAAACCCAGCAAGGTATCTCTAATAACTTTTCAGTTTCCTCTTCAGCTTCTTCATTAAGCTTTAGGATTGCGCTGTACCTTGTACCACCTGCAAAGATAGCATAGTGCCCATTCTCAGGCACAACTTTTAAAGCTCTACTACGGTCAAACCCATTATCTCTGATACTTTCAAGAATGTCTTGTATGTGGTCAGGTTCCCTTACCTTACGTGGCTCGAGCCTGTGTAAAGTTAGGGCTTGAGCAAAAATAAGTTTTCAATTTGGTCTAATTGTATAGTTCCATTCACCATGAAAAGTTTCTTTATGTAGGTTGAGCTGAGCAAATTCTTCATCAGTAACTTTGATGCCCTTTTGATAGGTGTTTTTATCAAGTCTAGCTTTGATTGTTAATCCTGTTTCTGTTTTAGTGTTGCTGATTAGGTTGACAACTGTTGCATGATCTATCAGAGGTTTACCTCGCCAATTTTGTGAAATAAAGCAGAACATTCTGTGTTCTATCTTGTTCCATTTGCTTGTTCCTGGTGGAAAATGTGAAACATGGATTTCTTTGCCTATTTCATTTGCAAAACCCTGTAATTCTTTCTTCCATAAACGACTTCTACTACTATTACTGCCACCACCATCAGCATTTATATAAATAGAAGTTGAGTTTTTGTAATGATGTTGTCCCATTTCTTGCCACCAACTGCGTATACTATTAACTGCAAATTCTGCAGTATCCTTACTGATTCCAACACTTACCCAGCCTTTGTTTTTGTCCAGATCATAAATACCATAAGGTGCCACTTTCCCTTTTTCCTTATCTAGAAAATCATACACATTAACTTCAGGTGATTGACCTTTTTTATGATATTCCCGACCAGGATTCTTGAAATTCCCAATCAGTTCTTTTTTCTTTGTATCTACTGAAATTACTGGTTGGTGATTCTTTTGAAAGCACTTAACTTTTTCATTGATAAAAGAAAATTGATCATTCCTGTCTGGATGATTCCCTCCTTCTATTGTTTTTCTATTGCCTTGGAGAGAATATCCTATTGTTGTAAGCAAGTTACATACACTCCGCTGAGATATATCATAACCCTTTTCCTTCAATGCTTCACAAAGATGGCGAGTGCTTTTACTGGTCCATCTAAGGGGTTTCTCAGGATCACCAAAGGTTGTGTCTTCTACTAAACTTTCCAAATCTTTTTCTAGGTCAGGATACTTCTCAAGCAAGCTTTTGCGACCACCTCCGACTTTACGCATATGTTGTAGTTCATTCTCGCATGAGCTAGATATATCAAGCAAACCCCTCCGAATCGTTGGATATGACAATCCTGTCGCACGATGGACAATTGTTTTTCCTCCATACCCAAGACGCTGTGCTTGTAGTGCAGCCCACTTGCGACGTCCTCGCTCATGTAAATCAACTGAAAGAATTTGGTATTCCCTTTGTAAACGGTTCTCAATATCTGAATCTGATAAGCTTTCCTTCATGCAAACCAGTATAGAAAAATCTATGCGATTGAAAAGTTATTCTTGCTCACCTCCTTAGCTTATCAACTGGTATTAATTCAATTGATTGTAATTCTGTTTTATTCATCATTTAATCTCTTAAAAGCACCTTTCCTTTGTAATTCCTTAACTAATCTCCAAGAGGGTTGTAAACCTTCCTCTTTAGCTTCTTCAAACATTAATGAGGCCATATTCCTAGTGATAGGTTTGCTTAAAGCATCAAACCCAAGTGCTACCAACGTTTTTATTTGGTTCTTTGTAGCAGGTAAATCACCTATAACCTTGGCAGCATCTCCTTTTGTCCAGTCTTGTTCGTTGATGTCAAAACCGTGTCTGGCTAGAAGTTGTAATTGAGCTTCTGTAGCTTCATCCTTGTGCCATAATGCACTACTCCAAGAAAAGTTAGCTGCTGGTGCTGGTCTTAGCTGATCAATTTCATATGAGTAAGTAGCATCAAATTCAGTATCTAGTAATTCCTCGAGCCAACTTAGTAAGTCTTCTCCTTCTTCTTTCTCCTTACGCTTTCTTTTATTAGTGGTAACTTCAGCTACTTCACCATTACCATAAAAGTTAAAGTCATCTACTAGGGCGTGCTTTGTAGTTACATCTGTATAGTGCAGGATTATGCAATCTGACTTATTAGGAGCTAACCGTAATCCTCTTCCTACCATTTGAATGAATGCTGTTCTTGATTTAGTAGGCTTGGCAAGTCCTATAACACTTACTTCAGGAATATCCACACCCTCAGTAAGCAACTGTGCATTGCAAATGACATCAAATTCATTAGTTTTGAATGCCTCGAGTTTCTCAAATCTATTAGCACAATTACCTGAAATGAAATTAGCTCTCACACCCTCATCAATGAAAGCCTGAGCTAAATCCTTGGCGTGCTGAATATCTACACAGAAGAAAATTGCTTTTCTACCTTCACCATGGCTTTTATAGCCATCTACTACAACAGCATTTCTATCATCAGTGTTTAAGACTCGAGCAAGCTGCTCTTGATTCAAGTCACCACCGCTAGATTTGACCTCATCAATGTCAGTATGGGTATGAATCTTCTTGCCTACAGGTTTAACTAAAGCACCTGCTTCAACTGCATCTTCTATGTCGAAAGTGTAGACAACTCTATCAAACAAGTCTGCAAGGCTAGCACCATCAAATCTTTCTGGGGTTGCCGTTAGTCCAATTTTGATGGCATTAAAGTGCTCGAGCACCTTCTTAAAAGTCTTACTGGCAGCATGGTGACATTCATCCATGCACACTAGGTCAAAGGTGTCTGGTGGGATGCTACTTAGCTTATTAATTAGAGTTTGCACAGTAGCTACAACGTAGGGGGCATCAATGTCAAAGTTGCTTCCTTGAATAATCCCTACTCTTACTTGTTCTGGGAATAGAGAGCTGTCATCATCTTGAGTACTCTTAATACTCTCTCTAATTGCTTGTACTGATTGGTCTAGCAGATCAAGAGTGTGGACTAGAAACAAGGACTTCTTATAGTAAGAAGAGATGTAGCAAAAGGTCTTAGTTTTACCTGTGCCAGTTGCCATGTGGAATACTTGGCTAGTTACTCCTTGCTCGAGTGCTTGAAAGTGAGCTTGTAAGGCTGTTTCTTGGTGTGGGTATGGTGTAAAGTCAATTTCCCTTAAAGGTTTTGGTAGTTCTAGCTTTGGTGGAGTGTCAACAATTATATTTGCTTTAGGTTTTGTTATGGGTATGGGCTTTACAAAGCTGTAGGTGAAGCTAGCAGGTTTGCCTTTCATGCTACCTCCTTCAAAGTGGTTATCTTAGATGCCTTGGGATCACCATCTTTATTGGTGATTTGTTGCCCTTTGCGTGCTACTTCTAAGCACTCAATTAGTTTCCCTTGATAAAGGGTAGGGTTGTTGATCCATCTACCGAAGTAACATCTCATGACTGAGTCACCTTTATCAATTTCTCTTATGGCTAGCCTTATATCATCTAGGTTGAGAGGGGTCATTCCTAACTCAGCTAAATACTTCCTTCCTGTATCAGCTTTGTATGCTTCAACAACAAAATGCTCTATGAGTACTGGCTCATTGACCTTCATCAGAGCTCGAGCCTCATCACTAAGTTTGCCCTTCGCCTTGAACTTTAAACCTAATTCCAGTTCCTTTAAGTGTTTGGCCTTAAGCTCTTGAATAATTTCTAGGGGTTTCATTAGAGTACCCCCTCTTCATCTTTTTTAATTTCAAAATCTTTTTGATCTTCATTCAAGTATCCCCTCACAGTTTCCAAATATACCTGTGGCTCATCACAGAAACTGTCTAGGGCATCTCTTAGGGAAAAATCATCCTTAGCTGCTCTAACATCCTCTTGTATTTCTAGCTCCATCAACTGTTCTACAGTTAAGAGACCGTCACCTAGAGGATATTTACGATTGGTTTTGCTTGAGGTTGCAAATTTACCAGAAATTGAAAATATATTTTTTTGAGTCTGGACAAAATCGACTTTAGGTTCTGCAGGTTCTGCCTCTACTTGTACGACAACCTTTTCGACAGGCGGAACCTCAACAGAACCTCGGGTAAGGTTCTGTTGCGAACTTCTCACTTTTGCAGAAGGTATAGATGAGTTGACATCGAAGTCCTGTTGAGGGCTTACATCATCTGCATAGTCATTTACAGAACCTACAGGTGAGGTTCCGTCAAGGTTCTGTTGAAGGTTTACATTGTCTGCATCGTCATCTACAGAACCTACAGAACCTACAGAACTTTCTTTCGATTTGTTTCTTTTCTCAGAAAATATATTTTTTTCTTCTTTACGCTTTACAGTGTACAAATTCCCTCCTGCCTTTGTATCTTGAGATATCTCAAGGTAATAATCATCAAAAACGGCATTTCTACGCCCTGACAAAGCTTTGCCTAAAGCAGTTTGAGCACCCTTTGATTCTTTTATGTCTTCATTAGGACGGTGATATTTCCCCCATACATCGCTCAATAAATCGTATTGTCCACACAGTTCCAAAATATCTTTTATTTTCCAGTGTAGATGCCCATTACCATCACCAAAAAGTAGATCGTATAGTCTTGCGTACTGATGGGTTTCAGGGTTAAAGACCTCACTATTGTTTCGTTTGAAATCTAAAAAACCTTTGATTCCTGCGTTTTCCAGAACACTACCAAGAATGTTGCGCCATGTTCCAAAAGAGTCATAGCGTGGCGTATTTTTAGGCTTAGGGAATCCCTTCTTAGCAGCATGCGAAATTATAGAAATCGCAGCATTATTAAGTGTCTGTCTATTAGCCATAACGTAGTCAGGAGGATATATGTCAAATTTTCTATCAGTAGGATTCGACCTATTTGCGTCTAGGCTTATTGTGACTTTTCTACGTCTCAAATCATCATCTATAACTAGGTTATTGCCAGTAACAAACACATTGGTTAAATTTCTCAGGTTTAGAAGGGTGTTACTTCCTAATTTTCTTCCGTTCCACATATTAGAGGTAACAAGTGTTGCTAATGCTTCCCCATTTAAATCCTTTAGGTTATCGAATAGTGCATTAGCTTCATCTTGTAATAAGATTGTAGTAATAAGCTTTTTTCTCTCATCCTCATCCCTTGGAAGGGAGTAAGTGGGAACGGGCTTACCTGTGGTAATCCTAGATATTGTGTCGCACATCAATGTTTTGCCAGTTCCTTGCATTGCAGCCTCTATTACACAAATTGGTGTTATATCGTTAATGGTTTTTCGTAAGTAGACTTGGAATAAAGCTGCATAAAAATATGCCCTACCCTCACTATTAGGCAACAAGTCACCTTTTTTAAAATCCTCCTTACGTTCACAATCAAGACCTACAAAGGGAAAATCTTTAATTACGTAATCAATCTCAGCAATAGCTTCTGTTAGTGGTATATCGTCTTTTATGTCCTCTAAGCCCTCCAAGATAAGTAAGGCTTTATGTTCTGGATGATACCCCGCATCTTTTATCAAAACACTACTTTCAGTGAAAAAGGGTGCTCTGTTGAAAAGCTCTAGTTCTGGCACTACTTCAGGGTTTAAAAAATCAGATAAAAGCCTTGCTGCCAGCCTATTAGGAACAGTAGTTTTTTCTGGAATTAATTCTTCACCTCTTACTGCTAATTTCATAAACCCCATTTTTCTATCAAGAAAACCTTCTAGCATGGTGGGTGTAACGCCCTCTAATTTACCTCTAGAACTCAAAAAAACCATGTCACCACCTCTAGAGAATATTTCAGGTTTTTCATGGTTTGCGTCTCTAAGTAACCCTGATGCTTCTTTCTCTATTTCCTCAAGCCATTTATTATTTACGTACAATGTAGGTTTTCCTTCCAAGTCTTCAGACATAATGCTTTTTGCTTGGAACAACTGAAATTCTTCCTTTAGAAGTTTTTTGTCTACGCCTATGACTTCTGACAGTTTTTCTAAGAGAAAAGCCCGCTCTGGAGAAGATAGTGCGTCCACACAAATATTCTCAAAAAGTGCCTCCTGTTGCATCTCTAAATCCTTTTTACCTAAACCTTTCATACTTTCTATGTGGGTCACGTAAGCAACAAGCTCAATACTAAGCTCTTTTTCTCTGCGCTCGAGACACTCAGCTTTAAACTCATTTTTTAATGGCCTTAAACTTAAGCCACTAGCCTCACTAAAAAGTTTGAATAGGCTGCTTAAGCTTGTGTTTTTCTCCAAATCTGAGTGAGTGAGCTTCTTATCTTCAATTAGGAACTTAAAGAACTCCTCTTTAGCCTCTTCAGGACCTGAAAGGTTAATGTTACTTTCAAAGCCTAAGTCAGTTAACTTTGTTTTCAAGTCTTTTGCAGCTAGCTTTCGTTTGTCAGTTTTGTTATTATAAGGCACGGTTATTAACCTCTTTTTTTACATATCTTGCCTTTATCTGCTTTTTGCGCTTATAGAGGCGTGTTTTATATGGAATATTGGTGATAGGGGGTGTAGCTAAGAATCTACGACTGCCTTCACCTATGTCACCTAACCTTGCACTGGTCAAATCCCTTTTTTCTAAGGGCTTTGGATATCGTGGATTAAGTACCCCTGCTTTCAATCCACTATTCAAAGTCGTCTTAGTCTCACCTTGTGATAAGCCACAGATTAAACCTGCCTTTAGTAAGACGTTTTCTACTTCTTGTGAGTGTAATAGTCCGCCAGCTACTAATTGTCCTAGCGAGAAGGCAGCTTTATTAAGGGTGTGATTTCTATTCCCTTTAGGAGCACTGGCTACAAGGTCATATTCGTTTGCTAGGGCCTTTTGGGCATATTTCCTAGCATTGTCGCTAGTACTTTCAAAAGTAACTGGATGAACTGGATTAGGTTTAAGGTTAACCTTTCTCACTGGAAAGGTTTCTTTCAATTGGCTAGCTTTATACCTTAGCTCACCATCACACTTAATCAACCTTGTCAAGAACGGTTCACTCTTTTGATGGTAGAAAGCAGGTAAGCGCATGACCCTTGGCAAATCACATACTTTGTTATCACTGCCAAAAATCTCAGCTATAGCTTTTTGCAAGGGTTTGAAGTCATCAAATGGTAGGGTGTCAGCTAATAACCAGTAGGTATGGTATTTCCCTTGGCTAGATTCAACTATGATGCTGGGCTCGAGCACCCACATTTCAGGGAGTGGGACACCATCAAAGTCAGCAAATAAAGCTCTAACTCTAACAACATTTTTTGCACTACGGCCTTTCAAGTTACCTTCATTTACCATGATGTAGATGCCTGCAGTTGCTTTATTTAGAGTTGTTAGTGTTTCAATATGTTCTTCTAATGTGCCATGTAGGACATGGGGATAAAGTTGCCTTCCTTGACCTTTTTGATCAGGGAATGTTTGAAAAGTAGCCTTCCCATCTTTTGTTAAAGTTTCGTAGCTTTCCTTAATTATTCGCCATAAGAACAAAAGGGTTAGAATAGGGAAACACAAGTTTTATTGTGCAAAAACTTTTTATAGATGGAGTGTTTCCCATAATGACTGTAGCAGAAAAAAAGAACAAGTTATCAGAATAGAGCAAGAATGCTTTGATGAGACTCTAAATGAAAAGTTAAAAGAGACTTTAGAAACAGAAATTAAACAAGTAGTACAAACAACTATAGAAGAAGCACTAGAAGAAGAGCTAGATGAACATCTAGAAAACCTTCCTAAAGGGGAACGTCCTAGACGTAGTGGTCATTACACACGAGAATTAGATACTGAACATGGCAGAATAGAAGATTTGAAGGTACCAAAGCTAAGAAGTGGCAATCAAGATCGTTCATGGAACATACTGACTCGCCACCAACGTAGCTTAGCAAGCTTGTTTGTGTTGACTAGTCAAATGTATTTTCTAGGATTATCGTTACCAGACATACAAATAATGATGTGTTTGTTGCTAGGAGAAGCACTATCCCTGAATGCCATAAACAGAGTGAGTTTAAAGGCCCAAGAACAGATGGAGATTCATAGACAAGCTAGAATAGAGAAAACACCTGCATACATAGTAGTAGATGGGGTATGGGTAGATATAATGTATCCTACGGGAGAAACAAAGATAGATGAAGCAGGGAGTGAAAGGAAATGTCAGCAGGTAGAAAGAAGGGTAGTGCTAGTAGCAATGGCAGTATGGGAAGATGGTACGAGAGAAATAATACATTATGAAGTAGCAGAAGGGGAAAGTGAAGAGACATGGGAGGAGATGTTCAAAAACATGATAGAAAGGGGATTAGATGCCAGTAAAGTAAGAATAGTAAGCAGTGATGGGGCAAATGGCTTAGCAAAAGTAATAGAAGAATACTTACCAGAGGGAAGACAACAAAGATGTATAGCACACAAGGTTAGAAACATAGAGCAGAACTTAGAATACAACAATTTGAAGAAAGAAGATGAAGAGGGCAAGGAACTAACAGAAGAAGAAGCAAAGGCAAAAAGGAAAAGTGAAATCATAGAAGATGCGTATGAGGTGTATGAAGCAGAAACAAAGGAAGAGGCGGAGAAAAAACTAGAGGAATTTGAAGAGGAGTGGAAGGATAAGGAACCAAAGGCAGTGAAGAACTTTCTTAGGGGGAAAGAAAAAACGTTAGAGTACTATGATGAACCAGAAGAGATGTGGAAACACATACGTACCACAAATCATTTAGAGCGATTTTTTCGAGATTTTAGGCAAAGGTCTGATGAGATAGGGGCATTTCGGAACGAGGCAAGTTGTTTAGGGATAATTTTCATGTTATTACGTTATCAACAAGCTAAGTATCGGCGTTAATGCTATGGCGAATAAATCGGGAAAGCTACAAGTTTCTAGAAAGGTTTTTGCTTCCCTCTTAAAAGTATCTGTCAACAGATACTTTTTATGCTCGAGGTTTGTGGTTACTGTAGTTGCACTGCTCATAATTTACCTCCTTTAGCTGTGTTATAATGCCCACAAGCACCACTCTCTTGTGGTTTAAGTGAGCGTATTTTGGTTGGCCCCTCTCAGGGGGCCGCTTCTCTTTATGTCTCACTTGTACCTCCTCTCTGATTTAATTCACTATTCAAATACTGATAACTTTGTAAACTACTCACTGACAGGTCCTTTCTTCCTATAAGAAGGAATTTGTTGTGAAGCTCGAGTACGTCTTAGTCTGCTAAAACTCTTAAACGTGCTCGAGTTATATACTTTGCCGTTTGATTCTTTACTCAACTAATTTCTCCTTCCAATTTTTTTCGATCAGCAAACTCTGCTTGCCTTGTAGGCCAATCGGTTACCTCACTTGCTAATATCTTGAAATTCTTTCCTGAGCGCATGTGCTTAATACCACCATCCTCAACTTTCTTATGTAAAGCCTGAAAAAGTTTATTGCGTCCTATTGAAAAACCTATAGCTGCTCGATATTCGTCGACTGAAAGAAGTGGTTTATTTTCCATTAAGTCCTCCTAAGACTTGTAAATTCGAAAAGTATTTTGGTAATACCTTCCAATCCCCTATTGTAAGCAGGGGGTAAATAGTATATCATTTTATACACGATGTTTGATAAAGAAGAAATACAAGTACAGAAAGTCTTCAAAAAGAAATTAGCTAAAATAAGAAAGGCTATAAGAAAAAAAGGACTCCCTCCACCTTCTGATAATTGGCTTGAAGCTAATATTGAAGAAAGATACGCTGATGACGTCGCTTCTAGTGAAGATGCGACTATTCAGGAAATTGTAACGGATTGGGAATATGAGCAACTCCAAAATAAAAGTAGAAGTATTGACAGCTTAGATAAACCCTCATTTTCAGGAATGGAACATGGTCTTGAAATAGCAAGAGCATTACAACCAATTGCTGATAAATTTCGATTAGAGATTTGGGGGAAACCCGAAACCCCTTTTAAAACAAAAGACGCTGCAGGCATTTGGCTCCATGAACTTATGTCAAAAGAAGGAGAACTTTATGGGAAACTAAGAAGGCACAAAATCACTTTTGAGGTAGACACACCTCAAGACTACAAAGAATCTGCAGGTTTTATAAAAAGAGCTAGTGAACTCATAAATAATGATAATAATGTTGTACAGTGTTTTGACTTTTTTAAAAATGAACTCATTGAGGGAAATGTTGTCAGCTTTTCACATAGTGGTAATAATCGCCGCTTCCTTGCCATGCGTTTTTCTAATGGAAGAAAGTATTATTTTTCTGTACCCCTAGTAGGGATTCTCGACAAACTCTATGAAGTTTGTGATGACATATCTAAACAAACAGAGTGGTGGAGCATTGATGATGCTTTAGCATTTGTTTTATGCGGCAGTGTTCCTTATGCAGGAGTTTACCCTAACTGGACTTTTAGTTCAGATGGTTTTATAAAAACTATCACGCTAACAATCTGTGGGCCAGCAACTAATGAAGAGATTTTTAGAGTCTATAAAGGTTTTTTAGACCATCATGAAATGAATCCAAAAAAACTTAGTTTTTCTCAGGCAAAGTTATTACATTTAGTTTACGAAATGCCTATTGATGCTTACTCTTGGTCTGAGCGTTTAAGACGTTGGCTTGAATGGAAGCAGTCTTCAAGTAGGGGTGAAGAAATGCCTGCATATGGAGCTGAGTTAATGCCTAATGATGAAATAAAAAATAAGGAAAATGCTAGGAGAAATCTCAGGAAGGAATATGAAAGGGTAAAAGCTCGAGTTGAACCTTGGTGTCCCAAGAAATCTCTTTCCAATAGTGTTAAAGAGGAGGAATTACCATTTCCTTGGGAAAAACAGGAAGAAAGTGGAGGACAGCAAAAAAAGGCTAGTTAAATACGGCCAATTTACAGCCAACAAGTTAAACTTAAAAGGTTTTAAACGGTATGAGAAGATACAGAATATACTGACAACCTTGGCAGGTAGGTATATTCTGGCACCGTTTGGAATAATAAGGAATGAGCCGAAATGACCCACGCACATTTCGTAATCGGTAGGTCGTCGGTTCAAATCCGACCATTGGCTCCATTGTTTTTTGCTACTAGGACGGTTAAACAAATGACTCATAATTAGATTAATATTACTTGCTTAAACTAAAGTTAGGTCGTGCCCCCGACAACTGCGGATAAATAGATTGGGAAAAGTATTGTAGTGAAAGCAGATAAATAATATAGATTGCTATAGCATTTTCCTTTTTTACCTGATACAAGTATCGGCAAAACCCCTGATTTAAGTAATTTTAGAAAAATTCAAACAACTTCTTTTAATGATAAAGTTGCTTCTATAATTGTCTTATAAAGTATTCTTCGATGCCTTGTCAATTTTTCCCAAAACGCAAATATTCTCATTTTTTATAGTTTTCAAGAGTGGCTCTAAATATATAGTAGGTCAATATTATTGTAAATGCACCTCGTTTTTTAATCGTGATAGAAACAATTGATAATTATTGTGTAGCACTGATGTTTGATGAGAGTTTTTTCTAATATAAATATCCTTCCTAGAAACATTATTTTGCTTCCCTTGTCCTATTCAATTAATTTATATCGGCATCTATTTTTTGTCCTGAGCACTACATCTGAGTTATCCTTTTCCTTATCATGTATTATCATTTAGATTTGCGACAACGCATTGTTCAATCCTATCTAGACGGCGAAGGATCCATACGTGAAATAGCAAAGCGCTTTAGGGTCAGTCCCGTAACTGTTTATCAATATCTTCAACTTTACAAACAAAAGGAGGATTTACTTCCTAAAAGTTATGTTGCTGGACGCAAACCTGCTGTAAGTGACACACATTTATTTTTGGTAAAAACTTTATTGAACAAACAGCCCGACATGACTTTAGACGAACTTTGTAAAGCTTTTAAGAAAAAGACTGGTACTAGAGTTAGTATAACTAGCATGTGGAGAGCAATAAAAAGACTTAATTGGTCTTACAAAAAAAAAGACTTTAAGAGATGATCAACAACTTCGTGAAGATGTTGCAGCCAAAAGGGAAGCCTTTCGAGAATTACAAGAAACACTCAATCCTAACAGGCTTGTATTTATTGATGAAACAGGTTTCTATTTAAATATGACTAGGACTCATGCTCGTTCACAACTAGGGAAAAGGGCATATGGTTTTGCTCCAACCAAGAAACGTAAAAGTACAAACTTAATTGGAGCAATAACTTTGGAAGGGATAATTGCTAGTCGTTTTATAGATAAATCTGTTACAGGCAAAGAATTTATAGAATTTTTGAAGAAAGATTTGTGCCCAGTTTTAAAAGCAGGACACATAGTTTTGATGGATAATTCGCCAGCACATATACTAAAGGAAGTCAAGGAGTTAATAGAGAGCAGGGGAGCTAAACTAGTCTATTTGCCACCATACAGTCCTGAATTCAATCCAATAGAGCATTGCTGGTCAAAAGTAAAATCCTGTTTGCGTAAATTAGAGGTTCGAGACAAAAAAAGGATGAAACCAGCTGTTAGAAAAGCCCTGAAAACTCTTACTACAAAAGATATTCAAGGCTGGTTCCGTAATTGTGGTTATTCAAATCCTCCACCTTTGGAAGAAGGTTACACTGAATGTTTGCTCAATTATTTAAAACTCTAATTTTCTTGCAAATGCAAAAATTTACTTAAATCGCCTATAGGAAAGATTTTTTGAAAATGAGATATTTTCATGAGAAAGTGATAATCCTGTGCTACAAGCTAATAATACGTTATTGTATCAGATCAAAAAGGAAAATGCTATATAATAATCATTACTCTAAAGTGGATTGCTCGAACCTGTAGATTGATTGATACTGTATTTCTCCAGTCACCTAATGCTTTTCCCCACCCTTTACTAAATTCATCCGCAGCTTACCCTTGGTTTAAACACCCTCTTTTTTGTCTAGCTTAACCACCCTTTCTGTCTCCAAGGTGGTACTCGCTTCATCAATACCTCCTCCAAACACCATACCTTACTTGTTAATCCTGCTGACATTCCAGGCGTCTGCTTTTCCCACTTGCGATTTCCTCCTGCTGTTAGCTCTTTCCGTAAACTGCCGTGTGGTAAGCAAAAGTTGTAGTATAGCTGAAACAATGCTAATTCCGCAATTAGCCCTTTTTCTCTCTTTGCCAAGCTCTGCACTTTCCTTCCTAGTGCTGCCACATGTTGCCTCAAACTTAAGTTGAACCTCTCTATGTAAGCCGTATTTATCACGTTCCCTACACTTACTGCTAATACCTTCTCAACTGCTTCTTTAGTGCCATACACTACTCTCTGCTTCACACAAAAGTTTGACATAGAAAATTTTTCTTTGTAGAACGATATTATCAGTGAGCAATAGAGCGGAAAGCTCGGTCACCATCGAGTATTTTTTAGCGCAATAATACTCCGTTTGCATCTAGCAAAACGCATATTGGGCACTGAAACCCTTCGCTGGAGTTGAGAGTATCGGTAATCGACTTGCCTTACGCTGTATTATGAATGCTATTTATAGGATGCTTCCCTGACAATATACCTCTAGGATTGCCTTTTGATACAATCTTAAGCCTTCTCAATTTCTTGGCCGAAATTTAGGATAAGGAATAATTGCTTTCAAGACAATGATCTAAAAAATTATGCTGAGTAAAACTCGGTAAAAATGTACAAGAATCGATCTTTACTTTTCCTTGTACATAACAGGCTTATCACCTCTTCGTATCTATAAATGCCTTCTCAAAAGCAAATATTTTTCACGGTCTTTCTTTCAAAAATCTTCAAGATAAAACTACCCTACTCTAACTTGTTTATCTTATCCAGTACAGCTATACTCAAAAGAATGATTTAAATAATCACGTTAATGATACTTGGAACTCTTTTGAAAAAGCTTACCAGAAAGGCTTACTTACCCTTAAGCATAAAACCTTGCGTCAAATGCATAAGCATGGCTTACTTCCTTGTAGTATCAAACATGCTTGTAGATTGTTTTCTCAGGATAAACATGCTGATGGCACAGGTTTTAAGAAACGGCTCAACATTGCTCCAAACAATGCTTATCTTGCTATTGATATCCTTACTAGTGAACACCAAGGTTGGAATATTGAAGGGCTGAACAAGTACTACAGTGGCAATAGTGTAGCTTTAGGTCTGGGTTTTGCAGATGCAACCTTAGTATGGACAGAAAAGCAAAAGTGCCCGTATCCTTTAGGGTTTAAAGGTTACCTATACGATGAAATGGCAAGTAATAGGTACAGATCACTAACACCAAGTGAATTAATGTTAGAACTGACCAGAAAGACAAATAAAGCCCTAAAAATTAAAGCAGTAGTATTTGATGGAGGAATAACAGCTCGCCCTGATCTAAAGCAACTCAAAGAGGAAGGAATACCCTTTATAGGAAGAACAAAAACAACTAACACCATTACTTTCCAAGAAAAGGAAACAAGTATAAAAAAGTTAGCACAGGAGTTCAAATCTGGAATAGCAAGATGGTACAAGAATTTGAAGTGCTACGCAAAACGAGTGAGGGTAAAGTTTTCAGATGTAGGGGAAGCTGATCTAGTGATCATATGGTGGAATGAAAGAGAGGAAAACAAATTATCAGTATTAGTCAGCACACTAGAAGCAGGTATACAGGAGGTGATAAAACGCAAGTTGTACCTCAAAAACGCAATTTTCATCTTCAAAAACACTGTTACCAAAGCTAGCAACGCCAATTTTCTGCTTTTTTAGAGTAGCCACAGCATATAATTGACAGGATAGGGATATATTTTTTATAGTGTAGCCACAATGCCTGCTACAACAAAAATGCACCTAGAGATACAGTATGCGAATACAGATAAGCCAGTAGGAGTAATACGTAGCAGCTATCGTGAAGATGGAAAGATAAAACACAAACAATTTGGAAGAATAACAGGACAAACTCTAGAGCAGCTTAAAATGTTACAGCTAACCTTTCGTAATGAGGTTATTGCAAAAAGTGACCCAGAAGCAGTACAAATAGTAGGCAGTAAAGAATATGGAGCAAGCTATACGATATTGTCAATGATTAAGGAAATAGAATTAGATAAGGCAATGTATTCACAACCGCAACCATGGGTAAGTAACATAAGTGCTATGATAATAGGCAGAATAATATTTGCTGGAAGCAAATTAGCATTATGCAATCAATATAATAATAGTAGTCTTTGGGAACAATGTGGAGTAGAAGGAAGACCAGATGTAAGAAAACATTGCTATGAGGCATTAGATACACTGCTAGCAAGACAAAAAGGAATCCAGAAGAAGTTAGCCAAGAAGCATCTTAAGAATGGAAATCTTGTACTGTATGATGTCACGAGCAGTTATTTGGAAGGCCAATACGCAAATAGCGAATTGGTCAAATATGGATATAACCGAGACGGAAAGAAGAAACATGAACAAATAGTAATAGGGTTAATATGTAATGGAGAAGGTTGTCCAGTAGGAGTAGAAGTATTCAAAGGCAACACCAAAGATGAGACAACAGTATCAGACAAGGTAGAAGAGTTAAAAGAGACGTATGAAATAAAGCAAGCAATATTTGTGGGGGATAGAGGAATGGTAACAGAAGCAATAGCAGAAGAATTAGAGGAAAAAGGTGTAAAGACAATAGGAGCATTAACAAGAGCAGGAATACAGAAACTAATAGAAAAAGGAATAATAAAGCCCTCTGAGTTCAAAGAAAAGAAGATAAAAGAGGTAGTAGATCCTGAAAGTCCAGCTAGACGATACTGTTTATGCAAAAATCTTGAATCAGCAAAACGAGATGCAAAAACGAGGGAAAAACTGATTGAACTGACGATTGAGGGCCTTGAAGAAATAGCGAACTACAAGCAAAAAACAACAGTAGAAATATTGGGAGCACGAGTAGGAAAAGTGCTGCAGAAATACAAAATGGGTAAATATATAAGTTGGGAGGTTAAAGGGGATAAAAAAGAAAAGGAATCAACCAAACATAAGTTGTTATGGAGTAAAAAAGAAGAGGCAATAGCAAAAGCTAAGGATCTAGATGGATGTTATGTAATAACAACCAAAGTAGATGAAAAAACCATGGACAAAGAAGAGGTTGTGACTAGCTATAAGAAACTAGAGCAAGTAGAAATAGCATTCCGCAATTTAAAAACAGTGCAGCTAGAAATGCGACCTGTGTATCATAATCTAGATCATCGTATCAAAGCACACGTATTTTTATGTATGCTGGCGTATTATGTCCAATGGCATATGCAAAAACGGTTAGAACCATTGTTTAAGAAAAACAAAAAAGTATGGGAAAGAAGATGGACATTTGCACAAGTAATCGAAACACTGAAAACGATCACCAGAAATAGAATTGAAGCGAATGGGATGTTTTTTTATCGGAACACTGTTCCAGACGAAGAGCAAAAATATATCTTAGACCTGATGGGGATCGCCGTGTAGCCATTTTTTATAAAAAATAATTTCGCCCTAAAACCTCAAATAGCACGGGATTTTGGGGGTCAAAAACCCTACTTTTTGATGACAAAATGCGATAAAAGCACATAAGGCAAGATGGCAAGATGAAGTTAGTCACAGACTACTAAAGCAAAACTTTGGATTTGAAGCATGTCAGTGCCAAACCTATGCTGCTCAGTTAAAGCATGCAGATTTGTGTCTGGATGCATTTCATCAAGTCAGCATAATAAAAGAAGAATGTCCAAAACTTTCTTGAAGAGAAGCCCAAGAATTATGTTGTCAGAGGCTTGCTTAATAGACAACACTCACGATAAGAACCTAAGGTAAGCAAATTATCAATATCCTCACTCAAGTCCAGTGAAGAGTTTAAGTGCCTAGTTGGCGTTTTATCCGGCACAGGCAGAGTACTGCCCCTCTAAAAAATACCCGATGGTGACCGAACTTCCTGCACCATTACCTATTGATAATACTGTCTTGAAAAGCAATATTTTTTCATGTCAAACTCTTGTTTAAATATTCCATTTGTAACCAGTTTCTTTTTCCGACAAAGTCCAAAGCTTTTCCGCTACAGGTTTATCCAAGACATGTGGTTCTATTACGCAATCACCAACCGGACCAACCCAGTCCATCAAGCCTGTAGGACCATAATAACCACGCTGGTCTAGGTTTTCTTCTGTGGCACACATGACTTCAGGATAGGAACCTTTTTCTGCTGATTGCACCAGTGGTGACATGGACATCAAACCGAAAGATATCCTAGTCATAAGATTTCCACTGGTTTCAATCAATGATGTAGATGAAGAACCTGGGTGACAGGCATAAACTTTGACATCCTTCTTGTTAACTTTTTTCAATTTATCTTGTAATTCATAGACACACATGAGCTGAGCTAATTTACTATGACAGTATGTATTATTTTGGTGGTAGTTCTTATCCCAGTTCATATCTTCAAACTGGATTGTCTTGATGCCCATTTTATAACCTTCACTTCCTACAACCACGATACGTCCTTTAGATTCTTCCAGCCGTGGGTAGAGCAAACCTTGTAGTAAGAAATGACCGTAGTGGTTCACGCCAAGCTGGCTTTCAAAGCCGTCCACAGTGAACTGTTGCCTAGGCACTTGGGCGATGGCGCCGTTGCAGATGAGCGCATCAATGTGAGGAACCTGCTCAAATACCTCTGCCGCTGCTTCTCGTACAGAAGCCATTTCCGCTAGGTCCATACGTATGAATGACACATCTGCATTGTTACCAAGCTCTTGCTTCAATGCCGTGATGGCGTCTGCTGATTTTTTGGGATTACGGTTCAGCATCACTATTTTTGCCCCCTTGGACAGCAGTATCTTCGATGCCTCAAATCCTGTACCGCTATTAGCACCAGTGATGACGTATGTTTTGCCTGCGAGGGAGCCGAGTCGCTCCGGTGTCCAGCCCTTTGGTCCAAAATTTTTTTTGGTGATCATTGTTCAAACTCCTTGTTTTGCGTGCTTAGTTGGAGTGCCGCTGGAAAAATTTTTGTTTTCCATTTTAATGCTCCTGCCAGCGGCAGCTAGTTGTTTGTGCGACAGGTGTTTCCTCCGTCTGAAATAACTATAACTCTCAAAGCCGGGTATATCTAGGCGAAATAATCTCGAAAACATGCCTAATTGTATCATTACAGTTGAATTATGCGTTTTGTAGTGCTACGTTGATTGTATGAGCAAACAACAAATAAAACAACTCATTGAAAACAGGGTCAGCGAGGATGGCATGGTGGAAACCGGGGTGAAGGGGGTGCAACTCTTCCGGATTACCAATCCGATTCCCTGCACCCCTGCGGTGTACGAACCCACTGTGGTGGCCATCGTGAACGGGGCCAAGGAAGCTATATTGGATGGTAAGGCACATGTATACAACAGCAGTCAATACATGTGTTGCACCATGTCGATGCCAGTGGAGGCGGGGACACCCACAGCTTCGTCGGACAATCCCCTCTTGGGAGTGTATATTTCCCTAGATACGAGAGTGATGACCGAACTGGCAATTGAGATGGAAAGCGCTGCTGGTGCCATCCGAAAGCCCAAGGGCGGCCCGCTCCCGCAGGGGTTTGCACTCGCTCGCTGGGACGACGCATTCACTGAAGCGCTGTTGCGGCTGCTGCAATTGGGGGATAGCCCGGCGGATACGGCGGTACTTGGGGACGGTCGGCTTCGGGAGGTGTACTACGCTATATTGAAGGGGGATGCGGGGGATTCCGCAAGGCGCGCATTTGGAGTGGGCAATGAAATCGCCCGGGCAATTGAGTATTTGTCTTCCCACCTAGACGAAGCGGTCACCATCGAAGATATGGCCGCACAGGTGGGGATGAGCCGGGCCGTGTTCCACCGCAAATTCAAGCAGGCTACTACAATGTCGCCCATCCAGTTTGTGAAGTCTATGCGGCTGAACAACGCCGCCATGAAGATTGTCGGAGGAATGAATGTGAACGAAGCGGCTATGGAAGTGGGCTACGTGAGTTCCTCTCAATTCAGCCGAGAGTTCAAACGCATGTACGGGCAGTCTCCCAGACAGTGGAGCCACTCCAAGCAACTACTCGCGGGAATGACGTGACAGACGGCCCAGTTTTTGACAAACCTCAAGTTTCAAAACTTTAGAGGCCCATTTATCGTACAAAAACAGGCTCATTTATCTGTGCGACGTGAAAAGTCATTTAGGTCATTGTTTTACAACTCTAGGAAGGAGAAAAGATAAAACCAATTGTTCCGTCAATTGTAGCCTATTGGCACATGCGTAGAGAGTAATCTCTGGGTTTGAAGCTGCCAAGACAAATGTCTGTGCTTTAAGCCGCACCCTGACTGTGAAGTAAGGATGCTGACTGCTAGTATCATGCGGTCAAAGGCATGGCTTAGTGATACGACTAACATATGTGAACTGCTGTAGCTACCGTCATGGCAAACAAGCCAAAGATACTGACAGGCTTGGACCAAAAGGTGAATGGTCAAGTTCATCCTACTGATATATGGATGGCACGGATAAAAGCACCATCGGTGGACAGGCAGAGTCTAAGTCACTGTGTGATCTAAGTGGAACACGGTAAGCCCATAGTCCTCCCTCTGGGAAAGTGAGCTGCAAAGCAAACCAATGGGACTGTGGGTAAAGGATGACGGAAAAAGCGAAAGCTTGGTTGTAATGACCAAGATAGGACTGGTAATCCCCACCAGAGATATTCGACCCGAAAGGGTGCAGACTTCCGTTAGGTCTCTCGTCGCTAGAGAGCTTGTGGAATTTCTTAAGAGAGGAAAGCAAATGAACATTGCACAAACAATGTGTGCGCCGATCAACCAACAAGTAGAGTGGCACGGCATAGACTGGACCAAATGCTACAAGATGGTTAAGAAACTACAGGTGCGTATAGCGAAGGCTTTTAGAGAAGGTAAATATGGTAAGGCTAAAGCTTTACAATGGCTGCTAACTCACTCGTTTTCAGCTAAGGCATTAGCGATAAGACGAGTAACAGAAAACAAAGGTAAGAATACAGCAGGAGTTGATGGGGAAACATGGTCAACTCCTAAAACCAAATCAGAGGCAATTGCGTCACTGAAGCGCCAAGGCTATAAACCTAAACCTCTACGTCGGGTCTATATTCCTAAACAAGGAGGGAAACGCCCATTAAGTATCCCCTGCATGATTGACAGGGCGATGCACGCCTTATATCTACTGGGATTAGAGCCAATCTCAGAAACAACAGCAGATAGGTGTTCTTATGGATTTCGTCCCGAACGAAGTCCAGCAGATGCCATAGGACACTGCTTCACTATGCTATCTAAAGTAACCTCATCAGAGTACATTTTAGAGGGCGATATCCGTGGTTGTTTTAATGAAATCTCCCACCAGTGGATGTTAGAACACATACCTTTAGATAAGAAAGTGTTCAGTAAATGGCTTAAGGCAGGGTTTATAGACAATGGAAGTTTCTATCCCACAGAGGCTGGTGTACCACAAGGCTCCCCTATAGCGCCTGCCATAACCAATATGGTTCTGGATGGGTTAGAAAAACTCCTGAAACAACACTTCAAAGTGAAGAGAGTGAAAGGAGTTTATATCAACCCTAAGGTACATCTAGCAAGATTTGCTGACGATTTCATCGTGACAGGTGCCTCTAAAGAGGTCTTAGAGGAAGAAGTAAAGCCACTTATTGAGGATTTTCTTCAGATAAGAGGATTAGAGCTTTCTCAAAAGAAAACGCAGGTCACGCACATTAGTGAAGGGTTTGACTTCCTAGGGCAAAACATACGTAAGTACAAGGGGAAACTCTTGATAAAGCCTTCTAAAAAGAACACCAAGGCTTTCTTAGATAAGGTCCAAAGACTTATCAAACTACATCGCAGTTCCTCACAAGAGGATTTGATAAAAGCCTTAAACCCAGTTATACGGGGTTGGGCCAATTATCATCGCCATATAGTTGCTAAGGAAACCTACCGAACGGTGGATCATAAGATTTGGTCAATGCTATGGCAATGGGCAAAAAGGCGACACCCGAATAAGCGTGTCCAATGGATTAAAGACAGATACTTTAAGACATCTTTCACGGAAAATTGGGCGTTTGCTGTAGAGACAGAGCAACTGAACTCCAATGGAGAATGTAAGTTGCTCTATCTTGTAAAAGCTAGTCATACACCTATAAAACGGTACATCAAAGTCAAAGGTGAAGCACATCCTTATGACCCTAAGTGGGAGAATTACTTTGAGGATAGACTCAAGCGTAAGATGCTCGCTGCTTTATGGGGACATAGGAAATTACTTACCCTTTGGAAAAGCCAGAATGGCAGGTGTCCCGTTTGCAAACAGGCTATCTCAAAGGAAACAAGTTGGCATCTGCATCACATCCTAAAGAAAGTCAATGGTGGTACTGACGAGCTTTCGAACCTCGTATTGGTTCATCCCAATTGCCATAGGCAAATTCATAGCCAAGGTTTAGTTGTTGAAAAAGTCGGCTCCTCCATAGGAGTTTTTGAGAGGCTTGAGCCGATCTGCGGTGAAAGTCGCTCGGACGGTTCTTAGAGGACGGGGAGCCAGCAATGGCTCCTTGTTACTCGACGACAAGAGTGACAGCCGATTACAAAAATTTTTAAAATGCAAATGTGATAATTGTTTGTATGAAAACACTACACAGGAATTTCCCATACTGTACGTTATCAAGCTTAAAATCAGTGAGGCTGCGGTCTTACTTCTTCACTTACCATTCTCTCAGTAAACTGATGAAGTTCTACCACTCGATCAGAAAACCGTGCCCTAATCTCTAACTCACCACCTAATGCTTTGACATACTTCTCAAGCGTCTTCACCAGAATATCCTCCTGATTTTCCAACTTGGAAATAGCATTTTGCCGTATCTCCAAAATGTCTGCCAATTCCTTTTGAGTTAGTTCTTGATCCTTCCTGAGTTGAGATAATACATCGTATTCCATCAGTAAAAGTTCAGTACCCTTTTCAATCTTGGCCTTCCGTTTAGGACTAAAATTCTTTGTGAGTTCACTAATGGGCTTTGCTATTGTTTTCCTCCTTCTTCAACTGCTCTAAATGCTTTGCAAAAATGGTTTCTGCAACTGGAATCATTTTCTTATACCACCGCTTATCACCTGCCTTGTTCCCACCAATGAGTAAAAGTGCCTCTCGCTTTGGATCAAAAGCAAATAAAACGCGCCACGGTTCTCCTCGATGCTGTACCCGTAACTCTTTTAAGTTACTTAAGCTTGAATCCTCCAAGGTGTCCGTATGGGGACGTCCTAAACGAAACCCATGTGCCTGTAATAAGCCAACTGAAAACAATATGGCATCTTGTAAATCCTCATCCAGACCAGCAAACCACTCGTCAAATTCTTCTGATGTGTTAACTGTAAATGCCATTTATTCCTAGCACCCAATATCACCTTCGAACAGTATACCACCTCAAGGTGATATTGCAAGTACTTTTTTTGATTGATGTAGTAAGTTTTCCATACTGGACATTATCAGAACTTAAACTTTACATATTGGAGTTGGTCTATTTTTGTGGACACTTAAAGTATAGAATAAACTGTTCATTACTTCAAGTTATTCTGCTGATTAGCTTCAAAAGCTTCAGGGCTTTTGTAACTAATCGAGCTGTGTAAGCGAAAACGGTTGTAAGTTATATTAATGTACTCAAAGATAGCAGTTCTAGTTCCTTCCCGAGTGGTGAGGGCAGTCCTATAAACCAATTCTTTCTTGATGCTAGCAAAAAACGATTCAATAAATGCATTATCAAGACATGCACCTGTTGCAGTAAAACTGGCCTTGATATCTTGACTTTTGAGTTCTCGCTCAAAAGCATAACTGGTGTACTGAGAACCCCGATCACTGTGATGGATTAGCTCCTTGACTGAACCTCGTTCCTTAATCGCCATTCTCAAAGCTTTTATTATTAGATCAGTTTCCATATTATCATCCATGGCGTAACCTACTGCTCTTCTAGAAAAAGCGTCTATGATAGCAGCCAAGTATAACCAGCCTTCTGTCGTTCTGACTTGTGTAATATCTGAATACCAAACTTGATTAATCCTAGTGACTTGGATTTGCTCCTTGATCAGCAGATTCTCTGTTGATTCAATCTCACGTTTAGCAGTTTTCTTACGTCGATAACTCCTACCTACCTCGGCATAGATACCTTCTCGACGCATGAGGCGTTTAACCCGTCCCAAGGAACAACGTTTTCCTCTATTCAATAACTCTGCATGTATTCTAGGACTACCATAGATTTGCCTACTTTGCTCGTAAATCTCTCGAATAGAGCTTATAAGATCATCATTGGCTCGTTGTCTTATTGATGGTTCACGCTTGAAGTGAGCATAATAGCCACTTTTAGAAACCTTTAAGTGTTTACACAGTGAACTTACAGGATGATCTTCAGCATGCATCTTAATGAACTCGTATTTCACTTGAGCTGCCTCGCAAAGTAGGCCGACGCCTTTTTTAGTATCTCTGCCTCAAGTTTCAACTGACGATTCTCCTCACGTAAGTGCCTCAGCTCAGCTTCTTGAGGTGTTAGCTGGGCTTGTTTCACCCCAGGGACTAGACGTCCTTCTTCATATTGTTCTTTCCATTTATACAAGTTATTGGGACTTATACCTAAACGTTCTGCAGCTTTCGCTACACTGTAGCCTTCATTCAATACCAAACGCACTGCATCGAGTTTGAACTCTATAGTGTACTGCCGTTTCTTTTGACTCTTTTCCATTTTGGACTCCTTAATATATTTTTCTCTACATTAAGTGTCCACTGAAACCGACCAACTCCAATTAAGCTGATTTGCTTGATTTCTCTGATTTTCTTGTCTGCTCGAGCTATCCAACTTGATTTTGTTGCTTGAGCCAACCCAAAATGCCTCGAGCTAACCCACTTACTTTTTTAGTGCTCGAGCCCTGCCTAATTGTCTGAACTGTGATTAAGCTGATTTGCTTGATTTCTCCGATTTTCTTGTCTGCTCGAGCTATCCAATTTGATTTTGTTGCTTGAGCCAACCCAAAATGCCTCGAGCAAGTTTACTTACTTCTTGATGCCCAAGCCGAGCGAAGAAATTGGGCTTTCTAACCTGCTATAATCAGTACTCCGCAAAATAGATAGATAACATAAAAAACAAGGAAATAGCTGTGAGCTAGCTACATGAAAAAGAGTCAACAAAGTCATAAATTAAAGGATAGTGAATTCCTTAAGGAGACTATTGTGACTCTAGCAAATCTTAACTCACCCAGTTGCTTCTAAGCAACTGATATTCATCAACAAGCTAGTGAAGTTATTGATCAGAACTTTGATTTTGATTATTCTGGTCATACCTACTCAACTCAAAATATTTTTGACGTTGTACTAGCTGCTGCTACTAGAAATATTTCTATAGAACAAGCCTGTAAGGACCTCAAAGATGCTCCTTCCCCTAACACTGTACGTAATTTCATTAAAGATGCTTTGCCTGAAGAGAATAGATATTTAGAGGCACAACTCAATGATGCAATGAGAGATAATCTGCCTAAAGACCTCTTCAAGACTCCTTTGCGTTGTGCTATTGACATCACTGAGATCAATTATTATGGTGATAGAGCTGATGAGTCTGTACGTGGTGGTAAAGCCCAGAATGGTACTACTAAGTCTCTGAGCAGCAATAACGTTTCAATTACACAGATTTCCATACGCTATAGAGCTTTATAATCAGGCCAAATTGAAAGTCTATTTTTACTCAAACCCTAAGTTCCACTGCTATGCTACTTTATATGTGACCAAGAAGAATCGTCGCTACACCTTAGCAATTACCCTTATGGATAAAGATGAGAAGGTATTGGATGTGCTGAAGCGTTTGTTGGCTGAAGCTGATGCTATAGGATTGAAAATCAAGCGTTTACTGTTGGATAGGGGTTTTGATAATAATGCTGTGATACAGTACCTACAAAGTTTAGACTTTCCTTGCATAGTACCTTTGGTAAGAAGAGGTAAGAAAGTTCGTGACTTGTTGAATACAAAACAGAGTTATGAAACGGAGTTTAGTCGTAAGAGTGATAAGTATGGGGAAGTTAAGTTTAAGGTATATGTAGCATGTAAGTACAGCAAGGGAAGATATGGAAAGAAAGGGATACAAACATTTGCATACATAGTTACAGGAAAGCTAAGGATGCCACCATTGCAGGTATATGAGGAGTATCGTAGACGTTTTGGGATAGAATCAAGTTATCGAATGGTTAATAAGGTGAGAATCAGGACTTGTACGAAGTTAGCGATAGTACGCTTATTCTACATGGGTTTAGGGTTTATGCTATTGAATTTATGGACATATTTGAAATGGGCGTATTTACATTTGAGGCAACTAGGACCTAGGGTAATCTTGTGTGAGTTGTTTACTTTAGAACCCTTTTCTATATGGTTATGGGAAGTGGTTAAAGAACGTCTAGGCCTTCGTAAGTCCATCCCCTTGCCTGTTCGAATTTAATTGCGGAGTACTGATAATATCTTTATATATTGAGTAGATTTGATATGGGAATCATTGAGAATGGTGCAGAACTTTTTGCTACTGCTTTGAAAAAGGACTTTAGGCAAAAAGTAGCAAGAATTCGCCTCGAGCTAGCCAAGGAAGGCCTAACTGAAAATCAGCGCTTAGCTCTCAAGGAGGAGCTAGCTGAGCTGACACTAAAGTATGAGGAGCAAAAAAGGAACATTCCTCACAGCCTCTTCTAATAAACTTGGCTTTTTACCTTTAATCAAAGATAAAGCCTTGTTTCTTTACATCAACTTTACATAGCCTAAATAGTATTTTTGGGTATGACCTATGCAAGTTGTCCTACTCAAGCAGGGCGCATATTAAATAAGCTTACTACTGTTAGGGTACAGCTAGAAACCTCAAGTACAGGGTTTGAACTTACCTTGAAGCTTATAGGAGTTTCCTAATGTCACATAATCATCAGCACAATTACGCAAACCACTCTCACGCTGGACACACTAGACACGATAAACATGCAGGCCACAACCCTGAAATGTTTCGTGATCGCTTCTGGCTGAGCCTACTCTTAACCTTACCCATTATTTACTTTTCCGAGCAGTTCCAAGCATGGTTTAACTATGAAGCAATTAGTTTTACTGCTTCGGCATGGATCAATCCTATTCTTGGTACGATCCTATTTTTCTATGGTGGTTTAGTTTTTATAAAAGGTGCTATCCATGAGCTGAAAACCAGATCGCCCGGAATGATGACCTTAATCTCACTTGCGATTAGTGTTGCTTATATTTATAGCTTGGTCATTTCTTTAGGTCTTATTGAAGGTAAGCCTTTTTATTGGGAGCTTGCCACACTGATTGCCATTATGCTTTTAGGGCACTGGTTTGAAATGCGTTCAGTACAGCAAGCTAGTAATGCTCTTGACCATCTAGCCTCGCTGATACCGCACGAAGCACACCAATTGGCAGGTAATGCAATTAAGGATATTCCTGTAAGTGAACTTCAAGTCAAAGATAGGATTCTCGTTCGCCCCGGTGAACAAATACCTGCTGATGGTTTCGTTGTTGAGGGTAGCTCGAGCCTAAACGAAGCATTCCTAACTGGAGAATCAAAGCCTGTAACTAAATCAGTTGGTGACGAGGTTGTAGCAGGAGCGGTTAATAGTGATGGGGCACTAACAATAGAGGTTTCTCGTATTGGTGATAACACTACACTCAGCCAAATTCAGAGGCTAGTAGCTGAAGCGCAAGGGGCACGTAGTCAGTTTCAAAACTTTGCAGATAGGGCAGCTAAATGGCTTACCTACATTGCTTTAACAGGAGGATTACTTACTTTTGTTGTATGGATAATTATCTCAGGTAATGTGCCTTTTGCGATTACTCGAGCTGTTACAGTACTTATAATAGCTTGCCCACATGCACTTGGCTTAGCAATTCCTTTGGTCATAGTCAATGCTACAGCCCTCTCTGCTAAAAATGGCATCTTGGTGCGTAACCGCGAAGCATTTGAAAGGGCTAAAGATATTGGCATTGTTGCTTTTGACAAAACAGGTACCCTTACAGAAGGGGCTTTTGGGGTACGTAAAATTTATAGCTTGATACCTGAGCATGAGGCACTGCGGTTAGCGGCGGGGCTCGAGCAACGCTCGGAACATCCACTAGCTAAAGCTGTTATGGAAACAGCTAAAGAGCGAAGTATTGATCCTCCTACTGTGTCACAATTTGATGTTGTAGCAGGTAAAGGGGTTTCAGCAGAAATCGAAGATGATTCTTATCGTATGGGCCGTCCTGAATGGGCAGAGGAACTAAAACTTGATTTTGCTAGTGAATTGAGTCAAGGCTTGCAAGAGGCAGAGGCAAGAGGTGAAAGCGTTATTGTGCTTATGGATGACGAAAAGGTCATTGCATTGTTTGCCTTAGCAGACAAAGTGCGTCAAAGTGCTAAGGAAACAATAAAAGGTCTTCAGTCAATTGGTGTTGAACCAGTCATGATTACAGGTGATGCTAAAGCAGTAGCAAAAGCTGTAGCTGAGGATTTAGGCTTAACACGTTATTATGCTCGAGTTTTACCAGAAGGAAAATCAGAAAAAATCAAGGAACTAAAGTCAGCTGCCAAGGTTGCTTTTGTTGGTGATGGCATTAATGATGCACCTGCTCTCTTAGAGGCTGAGCTAGGGGTTGCTATTGGTGCTGGTACTAATGTTGCTATTGAGTCAGCTGATCTTGTTTTAGTAGAAGATGATCCCAAAGATGTACTGGCAGCTCTTAAATTATCTAAAGCAACATATCGCAAAATGCTACAAAATCTTTTTTGGGCTACAGGCTATAACAGTTTCGCCTTACCTTTAGCTGCTGGAGTCTTAGCAGGAATTGGCTTCTATCTGTCCCCAGCTGTAGGTGCGCTGCTTATGAGCCTTTCAACAATCGTTGTTGCAGTTAATGCCATGCTCTTAAGACGCATCAAGCTTACATAAGTTATGGGAGATTAATGAATTTTCTCGAGCTACTACAATTACAAACTACTAACACATTCCTAAGCCTAGGACAGTTGGGTAGCGCTAGCGTTATATTAGCCTTTGCCTTAATTGTTTATGGCATATTTGCAGGCATTCTAGGTACTTTGCGTCACAATGCCCAACTTCAAACCAGTGCTAGATATACAGGGGTTGCAATATTTTTATCGCTAACTGTAGCTATGTTTAGTATGGAAGCAGCTTTACTAACAAATGACTTTAGTGTTCAGTACGTGGCACAGCACTCTTCATCTACAGCACCCACTTGGGTTAAAGCTGTTATGCTTTGGGGAGCACTTGAAGGTTCAATTTTACTGTGGGCTTGGGTTTTAACAGGTTATACGGCTGCCTTAGCTCTGCTAACCCCTAACAGCATTTTGCGTCCTTGGGCACTAATTATTATGCAATCAGTACAACTCTTTTTTATTGTGGTAATAGCTTTTGTAGCTAATCCTTTTACTATCGTACCCTTAGCACAATACATTGGTCCCGGTCCTAACCCTCTTTTACAAAATCACTGGATGATGGCTATCCATCCTGTACTTATGTACCTAGGTTTTGTGGGTTTGACAGTACCCTTTGCCTTCGCCATAGCAGCACTAATAACTAAACGTCCCGGTAATGAGTGGATGCAATTAACTAGACGTTGGACTCTTACTGGCTGGGGATTTCTAACTGCTGCAATAGTTGCTGGTGGTTGGTGGAGCTACGAGGTCCTAGGTTGGGGAGGTTATTGGGCATGGGACCCTGTAGAAAATGTTAGCTTTATGCCGTGGCTAACGGCAACAGCTTTTATTCATAGCGTACAAGTACAAGAGAGACGGCGCATGTTAAAGAGTTGGAATATTCTATTAATAGCTCTGACTTTCTCTCTCTCTATTCTAGGAACATTTTTAACTCGCTCAGGAGTCCTTTCTTCAGTACATGCTTTTGGTGATGGACCCGTAGGGCCGTTTTTCTTGATATTTTTTATAATAGTAATAGCTTTCACCTTCGGCTTACTAGCTCTTAGATGGGATCAGGTACGAGATAATGCCGAATTAGACTCTCCTGTAAGTCGTGAGGGAAGCTTTATATTTGGCAACGTACTACTTTTAGCTATAACTTTTACTATACTTTTAGGCACACTTTTTCCACTAATTGTTGAGGCTATTTCTGGTAATAAAGTAACTGTAGGAGCCCCTTTCTTTAATCAGGTAAGCATACCTATCTGGTTAAGTTTATTTGGACTTATGGGTATAGGACCACTATTACCTTGGCGCAAAGCTCCTAATCAAACCCTTATCAAAAACCTATTTTTGTTACTTATAGGTGGACTCATAACTGGTTTAAGTGCTTACTTCTTAGGAATCAAGAAGCCTTATCCGCTTCTAACTATAGCCCTTGCTGGTTACAATCTTACGAGTTTATGGTTGCTTATTGCAGGTGCTATTTTACCACGTATGCAAGCTAGTGGTCGCAGCATGGCTAGTGTTTTTAGACGCTATGCTTTTGAGAATCGGCGCAGATTTGGTTCTATGGTAGTACATTTTGGAGTAATCATTGTGGCACTAGGAGTTGTGGGTTCAGGCGGATACCGTGTAGATGAGCAAGTAAAAATTGAGTTTGGCAAGAGCATTGATTTTCAAGGCTATGAACTTAAAGCCATTGATAAATTCATGGAGCGCACACCGGGACGTATTACTGCTGGAGCAGAGGTTGAAGTTTGGAAAGCTGACAACAAATTAGCTACTCTACGTCCACGCATTAACGTTTTTACTGATGATAGGCAAGACAGAGGTCAACCCATACCTACCCCTGATGTGCTTTATCGACCTATGCATGATATTTACTTGAATGTAAGCGGTACAGTAGGCCCTGAACAAGATTTTGTAGTACTTAGATTGGTGCAAAGCCCACTCATAGCTTGGATTTGGCTAGGAGGTTTAATCATGTTTATAGGTACAATATACGCACTTTTACCAGATGTTAGAGCAAACCTTAACAAGATAAATACAGAGATTCCTTACTCCGCTTCCAAATACACTTAGATAATCAAAAGTCATTACAAAAGTTCCTATATGTGGAATGTTGAATTCTCAAGTACTTGAGAATTTACTACAAATCAATTATTTAATGAGGTACTAGGTGAAACGTTTACTTATAGTTATTGTTGTCATTACTCCCTTAGCTGCTCTACTCATTTATGGTATGTTGCGTGACCCCAATAGGCATGATGAGGTTAAAACCAACGTCAGAATAGCTCCTACTTTTACTGCTACTTTGTTTGAACGTTATCAACAAAGCTATGGAGGAAGCTTAGGTGTGAATGAAAAGCTAATTAAGCCAATGGTAGTAAATTTTTGGGCTTCTTGGTGTAGACCATGTTATCAAGAAGCCCCTCTTTTAGAGCAAGCATGGAAAGAGCATCAAGATAAAGTTTTGTTCTTAGGAATTAATACTCAAGATAATAGTCTTAAAGAAGCAAAAAAATTTTTAGACAAGTTTCAGATTAGCTTTCCTAATGCGCAAGACCAAAGAAATCGTATTGGTATTGATTATGCAGTTCTTGGTTTACCAGAAACTTTCTTTATCAATACAGACTTATCCATCAGCTATTCTTTTAAAGGTCCTGTTACCGAAGCTATTTTAAAGCAAGAGATTGGCAAATTAAGGTGATAGAAAGACATCAAAAATTAAATGGAACTTATCTTTGCTGGTTTCTAGTAGTTATTTTTTCTGTTGGTCAATTAGTCTATGGTCAAAGCTTGGAACTCGAGCAAAAAGTTTTTCAAATAGCTCGCCAACTTCGTTGTCCTGTTTGTCGTGCCGAATCAGCAGCAGATTCTAACGCCACCACTAGCATTGAGTTTCGTAACATAATTCAAGAGCAGTTGCTAGCAGGAAAAAATGAGGTTGAAATATTGACTTTCTTTAGAGAACGCTATGGTGATTGGATTCTGCTACAACCACCCAAAAGAGGTTTACACTTAGTAGTGTGGCTAATGCCCATAATGGTAGGTGTAATAGCACTTCTTTTTCTAGTAGTAATCTTTAGGCAGTGGCTGAGAAAATCGCAAGTACCTTTAGAAGTAATTCCTGAAGACTTAGAGCGTGTAAGACAGACTCTAAAGGATACAGGTGCATAGATGTTTACATTTATAGTTGTTGCTGTCTTGGCCTTATTCCTTTTTTTCTATGTAGCTATACCATTAATTTTCCCTAAGCAAGCTGATAAGTTACCTAGTAATAACGATCCAATTACTACTGAACTAAAAGAGGAAAAAGAAGCCCTTTTTAGAGCTATTCTAGAATTGGAATCCAGAAAAGACTTGCCTACAGAAAGACGTGATGCTTTGAAAATGCGTTATGAGGCCAAAGCTGCTAAAGTACTTCAAGCTTTAGATGAAAGGCAGACCCAGCCACAAGAGGCTCCTACAACTCCTAAGACAAAACAGCGTTCTTTTCCATATGCAATTTTAGGCCTTCTAGTAGTCATGATTACTAGTGCAACAATTATGGGAGGATATGTTTTGCCTAGGCTTGGCTTAGACACAACCGTTACTGCTTTTTCTGAAGAAGAGATAGAGGCTGGACTCGAGCTAAAGAAATTGCAAAGAGCAGTTAGCAATGACCCTAGTATTGAGAATCAACTAGCCTTGGCTGAAGCGCATTGGGCAATTAGTCGTGACTTTCAGAATGAACAACAGTTTCAAGATGCCATTAAAATCTATGAGAGCTTAGTAGGTCAACATGAAAACTTACCTGCAATTGTATATTTTCGTTTGGGCTTAACTCAACTTCAAGATAAACCTGATAAAGCTCTAGCAAACTTTGATAAAGCTCGTAAACTTAAGCCAAGTAATCCAGAAATACTTTCCACTTTAGGAGAGATATATCTTTCTTTAGGGAACTTAGAAAATACAGTAGAACTTTGGCAATCTTACCTTGATACTTCTGAAGGCGCAAAAGATGAAGCTACTAAAGAGCGTTTAGCTACCGTAAAAAGCCTAGTTTCTAAGAATGAGATTGTTCAAGAAAACCCCAATGAAAACAATTTAATGGATATAGCCAATGATTTTTGGGATTTAGAACAACGCTACCTTGCTGAATATTTTTATGCTCGAGTTATAAAGGAATACAATAGCGAAAATATTTTAGCGCTGAGCCGATTAGGGCAAGCTATGTTTACAAGTGGTGATGCTGAAAACGCTATAGTACTTTTAGCTAGGGCTCGAGAGCAAGAAAAGAAGCAAACCTCTCCAAACTTGAAAACACTGCTTTTCTTAGGTAATGCTTATTTTAGTCTAGAAAATTACGCTGATGCCATCACTGTATGGGAAGAATACATTGAAATTGCAGGTGGTGAAGAGTCTGCTGGTAGAGTACCTAGTTTGATTGTTCAAGCTCGAGCAAGATTGGAGGGTAATCAGAAAGAGCCTCTAGTTAATAATGGGCAAAGGCTTTACCAAGCTAATTGTGCAGCTTGCCACGGAATCAGCGGTGGAGGTGGTAGTGCACCACGTTTACAGGGTAATCGGCGATTAGCTAATGAGGCTAGGGTAACAGCAATCATAACTAATGGCAAAGGTTTCATGCCTGCCTTTGGAAGTATTTTGAGTACAGAAGAGGTAAACAGCATTGCCAAGTTTGTTATAGAAGAAATAGTCTCACAATGAGACCAAGACGAACTTTTGCTGTTTTTATACCTACTTGAGTTAGTCCTGCAAATAACCTTTTTGCTAGCGCAGCATCGCTTCTATCTTGCTTTGCACAATACCTGCGCTCAACTCACCCACTTTAAAACTATGTATCACCCCATCAGAATCAATGAACACAGTGGTAGGTAAGCCAACACCACCAAATTGTCGAAGGAGCACTTGGGTGCTATCAAAACCCTCGTTTGGAGGACCATCCACCCAAATTTGGTAGCTAACTCCTATCTCACCAATGTAGCGCCGAACCACTTGGACACTCTCTCCCACATCAATTCCAATAATGATTGCATCCTTGTCAGCGTAGACTTTATTCATAGCATCAAGCATAGGCATCTCTCGGCGACAGGGCGGACACCAAGTGGCCCAAAAATTCAGTACGATGACCTTACCCTCAAAATCGGCGAGTTCTACAGTTTGCCCACTAATATTCTGTAAGCGGAAATTCGGTACCAAGTCACCTACCCTCAATGACTCTGAACTGAAATCTAATTTGGTAGATAGTGTTAGCCCAATAGTGAGTACCGCCGACAACACAAACCCACTGGCAAATACCCAAAGGTAAGCCAAACTGTTTCCTTGCACCCTTTGCCAGACTCGTAATAGCAGGTAAACACCACTGATAATAAACCCATAAACTAGCGAGTAACCCGGTTGCCATAGATAAAGGGCTGTCCAAGGGGTATCTTGGTAGGCTAGCCAATTTTGCAGTACAAAGCCAAGTCGAGCCCCTGCTAGCCCCAACCAGAGTGCCCATTCGTTTGTGGTAGTAACCCAATTCATAGCTAGATTACCTTGCTTAGCTAGCCTCGCTGTAAACCAGCTTGCCAAAACTAGTGCCAAAAGTGTACCTACCCGCAGAGTAGGTATAACAAATGGGCCGAAGGAAAAAGCTTCAGGCACTACAGGTTTTTTGAAACAGGCTTAGTACACATAGCGTCACAAAATATGGTGGCAAGTAGCACAAACACCATAAGCCCCTAAAGTTTTTCAGTTAGATAGCGGTCATTCACCAATATTGCCCTGTTGAGCCCTACGTTGTTGTCCAGTCCACCACTGCTTGAAATAGCTAATTACAGCCTCAATATCTTCATTACTCCAATTTGCCCCTACTGCAGGCATAGCTATTCCACCATCACGAATTTGCCTGATTAGATATTCATCAGGGTGATGCCAAGAATGCATACTGCCATTTAATCCCGGTACATTATCTGTGTGCCTTCCAGCACCATCAGCCTCATGACAAGAAGCACAGCTCGCTTGATAAAGAGTTTTTCCCTGTTGAAGAACCTCTTCACTTACTTGGGGTTTCTGTTCTTTAGGATCTCTATTTGTATAAAATCGAGCAATAGCTAAAATAGCAATTCCTAAAACTATTGTAGTAATTATTAACTTTGAGAAATGCCTTTCAAAAAAGGACCTATGTTGATTGTCTTTCCCGTTAATTTCACTCTTTTGCTTCTGACGTGCTTTTTTGGCCATTTCTTTTCACTTTCAATATCCTAGTATTTTGTCAAATCAGTGTATTTACCTTGCTGAGAATAGATTAAGCACATTATGTAAAGTTGAGATAAAGAACGGGCATAGTCAAGCCGACCTAAAACACCCAATATGATCACAATAGCGGTACAATGGTACTACCAGTGTAAAGCACTGTGGCATCACTTGATTGTAAATACAATTTGTATTTACCTAAGTATAGGCAGTCTAATGCGTTGAACTGTCAAAAATGTATGAATGGGACAAAGAGAAAAACCTTAAGAATATTGAGAAACATGGTATCAGTAAACCAATGACCCCGCAGCAAATAGCAAATATTAAGGATGAAGACATTTTCCCAATACCAAGAAAAAGCCTGTGAGTTAATCCCACAGGCTACCAACAAGCTATGTCTAAATTTAATCAAAACTCTTTCTCTCAAGGTAAAACGAAGCAAGAAAATTCTTAGACAAGTTAAGATATTCCTTACCAGTCTTTTCTTTATAAAACTCTCCTAGTTGCTGGTAAGTTATGCCCATACATGTTAATAGGCCTTTAGCCCTCAAAAACAGCCTGTCATTAATTGCTGGGTCTGATTTAGCAACGTGGCGTTGGAGTGCTCTAGTTTTTGCCTCTTCATATTATTACAGCGCAATGTCATGAAATATAGTTCCTATACAGTGTAGCAAGAGTATGTTTTCGATGTGAGACATAGGCAGTATAATTTCGGCGCTGGTAGTAACGAATTAGACTTAGTGATTGAGCTATCGTTAACTCAGGCAGTGGTATTGCTGCCTTGATTAGTAATCTTGCTTGTGGCAAGGTCAAAGCTGGAGCTTTCTCTCCTAACATTAAACGCATTCTCACCAGAAAATGATGTGCCAAACAAGTTAATAGTATATGATGGTGCCAGCCTAAGTAACTTCTAGTTTCGTAGTGGTCAAGTCCTAACTCTTCCTTTGATTCTTCAAACGATGTTTCTATTGGCCATCTCATACCACTTAACCACACTAAAGTCTCAGGACTGATTTCTTCTGAAGCATTGCAAAAATAGTAGTTGATTTCTCCATTCTCATTTAGATTACGGCGGATTACCAACCACAACTCCACTGGTTCTCCTTCTCCTCTTGTTTCCCATATTCGCTCAAAGGCAAATTCGCATACTATTGGCCCTTTCCTCCCTTCTTTTACTACATGTCTACTCCACTTTCCTTCCTCTATTTCTTTCGCTAACTCATCTATTCGTATTGACTCAGTATTTGCCTTTGCTAGTTTAGGCTTTCTTCCTCTACCTCTGTATTCAGGCACCTTCATCTCTGGTTTCTCTTGGTACACCCTCGTGTTGCAAGATACTGCTGTAAAGTACTGCTTCCCTAACTCAGCTACTCCATCTCTAAACTCTATGTTATCTCCATACAATGCGTCTGCTAGTACGTATTCAAAATTCAAATGCCTCCTCCCTTTTGTCTTTCTTATCATCTCCAACGCTATTTCTGGTTTGGTTTTGAACTCTAAGTCTTTTGGCACTCTACATTCTTCCCTTTTTTGTTTATGTTCTTCATCGAACCACTGTTCAGGTAGGTACAGTTGCCCTTCTGTTAGAGTATGCCCTTTGTTGCTGGCATACCCTAAGTATACTCCTACTTGGCTGTTCTCCACTTTTCCTACTGATCCACAATACTGCCTTGCTACTCCTACCGAGTTTCTTCCTTGTTTTACATTCCCTGATTCGTCAACTATCAGTACTCCTTCATTACCTAAGCTTTTTGCAGCTAGCTTTTGGTGTGTGTCGATTACAGGTTCTATCTGCCAAGGACTTTTTCCTATAAAACTTTGCATGCTACGGGCATTCAGTCCCATTGATAGTGCTATTGCTTCTATATTTTTTCGATCAAGGTCACTTAGCAAGCCTTTTAGATAATGTCCTGTCCAAGTCAAACTTTCAGGTCGTTTGAATGCTTCTTCAAATTCTGCTACGTATTCTTTAAGTTCTTTTGCTAGCACTTCTATATCTGCTTCAACTAAATTACATTCTGGCAGACTCAAATCTTCTGTCTCTTCTACTATTTTATTGTGTGTTTCGCTAACTCTTTTCATGATCTTAGTTTACTATTCACACTCGCACTTTGTTCGCACTTCCCTTTATTTCAGATACAACATTGCGCTGTAATAATATAGCTTGTCACAAACCATCGTGAGTTCTTTTGCTAAACTCATGTCGTGCTTGATTCTGCCTAATGTTCTCATTTTGGCTTCTAATTTGGCTACTTGGAGAATGGTTTCCAAAACTTCTTTACTAGTTTTAGAATCGAGTACTTCATTACTGTTTACTGTTACAGTATCAATTTTGCTGATCCATGTTATTCCTTTCTATTAGATAGCTTTACCTGCTGTGGGTAATAGCATGATTTGCTCCTTCAGTTTAAAAGTCGAATTCACCATAGCTGAGGGTGCATGGTATTTCTTCACCATTGGGTTCTGTTAGCCATGCTGAGTATGAAAAGTTAATCAAAGCTTATAGGGCAGCTCCACGCTCTGAATAATGTTGGGGTAGCTCCCAAAGTGAAAGTTTAGCCTGCCTTGCCAATTTTCAAAACCTTATCCTGTGGGTGGTGCATTACAGGAGAGGTAAACATGTCAATAATAATAGATCAAAGTGTTTTTGAATGAAAGCAGTGGCGAATTTAGAAAAGCATGGTGTTGATTTCTAATTTTGGTCTGTTAGCCTCTTTTTTTCCAAGTTTTGTTTGCTCTATTTGTATCGTAAGGTAACCTCCTTTCTGAAAACTATGACTAGACAGCACTTGTAAGTACTGTGGTTATGTTTATAGTTTGTAACGCTACTTGTTTTCAAAGAATAATTAAGTATCTTGTAATAGTCATTACCTTTATTATAAGATATGTTAGAGAAAATTAATTACAAGCAACTAAAGGAGACTTATCTAATGGCAAAAATAGCAGTAATTGATGATTCTAAGGCAGTAGTTAATTTACTAGGGAATATTCTTGAAGAAGAAGACCATTCTGTATTGTTGTGCACAGACACCGATGGCATAGAGGATAAGGTGTCTAGCTTTTCACCTGATCTAATCTTTCTTGATGTAGTAATGCCAAAACGCAATGGCTATGCCGTTTTACGTTCCTTTAAAAGAAGTGATGAACTTAAGGATGTTCCTGTTATCTTTACTAGTACGAAACAAGAGCCTAGTGATGTACAGTGGGGATTAAGACAAGGTGCTGTCGATTACATCACTAAACCTTTTACAGCAGAACGTATTATTTCAGCAATAGCCCAGCACTTATCGAAAGCTGATTAATGTTGTTGGTTTGCGATTAATTCTTTCTAAAAAATGATTAATTATTTTGTTAGTATTGTTATTTCTATAATAAGTTATATTAAGAAGAAGCTGACTTTCACTGAGATCGGCAAGTAGGAGCTAAGAATGCCTAAGGTTGCAATAATTAAAAATTACTCCAAGACGATTCGATTACTAAAAACTGTTTTAGAAAAAGAAGGTTGCCTTGTATCCTCGCATTTATCAGATGATTTTGGACTAGAGAAGAGGATCTCTGATTGTCAGCCTGATATAGTTTTACTTGATATAGATATGCCATATTATGATGGCTTTCAAATCCTAGACTGTCTTAAAAATGATATTGAGACTAAGGATGTACCCACCATTCTGGTGAGTGTTAGCAATGAGTTGGATATTATTAAAGAGTTTTTGTGGAAGGGTGCAGTGGATTACATTGTTAAACCTTTTTCAGTAGGGCGTATTATTTCAGCAATAGTCCAGCACTTACCAAAGGTTTGATCTGAAGGATGATTAAAACTCTTTTCTAAAAATCAATTCCACAACAGCGCCGTACCTACCTATTCACTAACTAAGATGGAAAAATTTTGCTCTACACTAGCTTTGTCACCACTAGCTATTAGAGAAACTTTAGTCTCTGAGCAGCAATAACGTTCCAATTACACAGGCTTCCATATGCTATGGAGCTTTATAATTAGGCCAAATTGAAAGTCTATTTTTACTCAAACCCTTATGTAACCCTTTATCTTCAATTCTAGGTGTGCCTTCTAGTTTGGGCTTTTCCATAAGCAATAGGAGTATTTGGTAAGAGTACTTGCTGTTTAGGTAACCCTGTGCTTAAACCAACTAGCACTAAAGAGGCTTCTAAAGAACCTTCTTCATTTTCTTTAGCTGGTTCATAATTAAGTATAAGCACTTTAGGGCCATTTGCTCCTGAGCCTACTTTTAAGTCAGTGATTTGACTACCTGCGTTCAATTTTAAGTAAAGGTTTTGCCAACTGCCTACCTCAGGTTCTAAGCTTTCCTCTGGTAGAGTTACTCCTTGTGCAATGGTGAAAGAAGCCTTTGCATGACTAATTTGCTCAGCAACAACTGTATTAAGATTAACACCATCTAGAATTGGTGGATAATCAGGAAGACCGTTTGCTAAGCGGCAACGTATGTAATAGTATTCCTCTGTCACTGTTCCAATTGCCATTTTCACCATTGGAACTGGTAAATTCAACTTTACTTTGCCAGCTAAAGTTAACGACCTAGTCTCATCCAGAACTTCATTAGCATCAGAATTTAGTGCTTGCCAGCTTGAGCCATCATGATACTCCCAAACTGTACTTACAGAATGATGAAGAGGGAGAAGATCAACTTCGGCAACTTCATTTGTATTGTTGGTACTTTCTTCAATTTCTTCTTGAGGACACCAATTATCTGAATTTGGTGGAGGCATTTTGCTAACCTTAAACTTATGATCTTGGCAAGCCAAGGCAGCCTTTTTGCTTTCATTCAAAATTCGTTGCTTTTCTGCCCAGTCAGTACGTTCACCTACAAGCTGAAGCCAGAGACTAATATCTTCTCCTACAGGAAAAGTTTGGTTAGAACCAAGATGGTCAAAGCCAAGATAAAAAGCAGGGTGTTCTTCCAGATTTAAGGAGGTAGATGGCTCAGGATTCTGACCCAATGCTGGAAATGCATTTCCATCCTGCCATTGTTGTGTATAATTATTAAAGTTGGCACCATCAAAAACCTGAACTGCTTTAATGGCTAAAGGTGTTATGGTTAAGGTCTCTACTGTGCGGAATTGAAGTTTTTGAGTTGTACCCTGAGAGGCTGCTAGCATAGTTCCCACAAGCAAAGGGTAAGTGTCTGTATTTGTGTCTGTATCTGTATTTGGGGTAAATGTTAAAGCTACTCGAGCAGGCCTTGGCGGCAGTGGAGTAAAGCCAGTCAGGGCTAAAAATTTACGGCGATGCCGCTCTGGAATTTGATTTAAGCGGTAGATGTCCTGCTCTATCAACCATGCAAAAAGCTCAATAAGAGTAATGCCCGGGTCATGAACATTATGGTCAGTCCAATTAGGTGCATAGCGAGGAATAAGTGATCTACCCTCTTCAACCATATCGGCCCAGCGTCTTGAATCTAGATTAGGCAAAGGCAAAGGCATATCTTACCCCTCACTCCCAATAACAGTAATTTCAAGTAGTCCAGCAACAACTATACGATGATCAGGAGGCACAGCAATAGTTTCCCCTTTAGGAGTACCATCAAGTAATAAGTTAATAGTGTCTACATAGTCTACTCCTGCTTGGATTTCTAACACAGCAGCAACATCAGATAAGTAGACATCTCTACCAAAAGGCCAACCACTTCCTTCAGGACCACCAGTTAGTGGGTGAAGGAAATTCTTTAAAGCAATCTTAACACCATCTAAAACAGGACCAGCCATTGTTAAATCTACTGGGGCAACAACAGCTTCTACGCCTATTGGTAAGTAACGTGGTCCTTCAACGCTAATCTGATCAGCAATAGCAGCAGGCATTCTTTGTACTAGGAAATTTTTTACTAACCTACGTAAACCAAATGAAGGTTGTGGTTGAGGATCTTGGCTTTGTGGCATAATAACAACTTTGACCCAACCCGGTGCTGGTCTACCACTAGGGTGGGTAGTGGGTAGAGCTCGAGCTACAGCCACAGCTGGGGAAGCCTCACGGGCTAGAGCTTCATAATCGGTTAGTGAAAGAGCTTGATAACGGTGACGTGTAATCTTTGGTCCTCTTGTGCTTACACTGTCTATAGGCTCACTATTAGCTCCTCCTTCGGCTGCTCGAGGGTTAGTAACACTTTCTGCAGTAACACCACTAAGGAGCTGATTGATTGTTCCTGTAGAAACATTCAGGTTGCTCCACACCAAAGTTGTACTGGCACTGAGGGCAAACTGCCTGTAATTGGTCACTTTCTAACTGATTGATTTTATTATAGAGATTCTGTAAGTAAGCCAAGTCAGCAGCATAGAGATCTTCTATAATCTTAGGGGTGATTTGCTCTACGCTCCCTAAACGGATTATTACTCGAGCAAGCAGTATTGCCACTAAATAACTAGGATTTTTTTGTACTCGAGGGTCTTTGAGTGGCAAAATCTCATCAGCAGCAGTAGCTAGGCGCATTACACCTTCACGATGCAGTGTGCCATCTGCATCTAAATAGCCCATAGGCAAACTAAACTCATGCTCGGTTTGAAACATTAACTTACCCTTTCAAGACCTTCATGAGCTAATTCAACCATTTCTATGGAAACATCATTACCCTCGGCATTAAGGTCAGGGCCATCATATTTTGTTGGCCAAGCTTGAAAGAAGTTCCAGCGAGCTACTTCTTCACCTTTGCGATCTAAAATTATAATAGAACCATCTTTACGCTCAATATTGCCTAATACTGCCTGACGATGCCATTTATAAAGCTCCATACTATCGGTCATGCCCCATTTAAGCGAGATATTGCTATATTTGGTCATCCCCAGCAATTTGCGCAAGGCAGTATTCTCTCCACCTTCCCTATGCTCTATAACATCTATAGTAGAATCAAAACCACTACATTCTTGGAATCTTGCTCGAGTAATGCTGTCAAGCTCAATTAAGAAATTAAAATTAATATAAGGATCGACTCGTTCGCCTGTAGCCATTTAAGTTTCCTTCCTATGAGTTGGCTGGTCCGGTCAGCTGTGAAATTCTAAAAATTACAAATTCAGCAGGTTTAACAATAGCTACACCTATTTCAGTAACTACTTGGCCTAGTTCACAAACTTCAGGTGGATTTGTTGACTCATCACATTTTACATAAAAGGCTTCTTCTGGTGTATTACCAAACAAAGCTCCATCACGCCAAACTACTGTCAAGAAACTAGTAACACTACGGATAATTCTTTGCCACAAAGGTTGAGCATTGGGTTCGAAAACCACAAACTGTGTGCCCTCATCAATAGACTCACGCAAGAAATTCATCAATCTGCGCACATTAATGTATTTGCTTTCCCCATTTGCATTACCCCCTAAGGTACGTGCACCCCAAACTAGAATATTGCCATTAGACCCACGAATGATATTAATGCCATCTGGATTAAGACCATCTTGCTCTGCCTTAGTCACCAGATACTCTAGTCCCAAAGCTCCACGTACTATTTCATTCGCTGGAGCTTTGTGAACACCACGCTCACCATCAACACGTGCATAAATACCAGCTACGTGTCCGCTAGGGGGTACAAATATGCGTCCACCACTGATAGGATCACTAACTTCTATATGAGGAAAGTAAAGCTCCGTATATTCACTATCTCTAATTGTTCCTTGAATACTAGTAACATCAATAGTGGTTGTTTGCTGCCCATCAATAATGACAAAGCGATCTTTTAAATTTTCGCAATGCTCAACAATTGCAAGCTGAGCATCTGCTGTTAGTGCTCCAGGCGCAGCAACAATTGCAACTTCGTCAACAGCTTCAAGTGCTTCCAAAGCACTCCTAACACTAGTAGCATTGTTCAAATCATCTACTCTAATGATCCAGCAACGAGTGCCCAAATTATTAAAGAAGCCATATGCAGCATGTGCTAGGGTCCTGTTACCAGTATGAAAATCACCAAAATTATTTTTAAACTGCCCCCAATTTGTTATCAATTTTGGTTCATTAATAGCAGCAAGATCAAAACGGTCAGTGTCGCTATCTGGTTTTAAAGGCATTTGAAAAGGACTACTGTCTGGAGCAGGATTAATGGCATTTTCATCTACCACACCTATAAATGCTGCTGTACTTGTACCTACACCAGCTATGGGTGGGGTGCCGGGAATTTCCTCTACATAAACGCCGGGTGAAAGATATTGTGGCATATTAGAACTTCCTTTCCTAAGGTGTTAGACTCAAGTCGTACTGATTTAGTACGGTATTTGGAACTGTGATAGTTTTATTCTGCTGTGTGAATCCTGTGGCTGTAGCTTGCAAAGTATAAGATCCTGCTTCTAAATCTGCAAAGCGGAATTGACCCTTTTCATTTGTAGTTAGTGTTTTCTCAACTTCTATAAGTGTAATCTCTGCACCATTAATAGGGTTAGGGGGAAAATTTGTATCCTTAACTGTACCCGCAATCTCAAAAAATACTTCTTGTTCTAGCTGTATCTTCTTAGTAGCAACTGGTGGGCCTTCTGATACTGAATCATCTAATTCCATAGCAATGGTTACTACTAGCGTAAATGCTGGCCTAGGAGCAATGCCTAAAGCGCTCCAAAATTCAGCTAAATTGTGCTTGCCTTCCATTTGGGCTACTAGTGTGGGAGGTGGGAAAGGTTGCCCTAATAAACTGCCTTGAAAATAATTTTCTGGGATAGTACCAAACCGACTTAGCCACCTCAGTGTTTGCCCCAAAAGTCTATGCTCTTCTGCTACATTATTACTATTCCCCCCCCATGTTTCCATCATCTTCCCCCTCATCATCTGACCATGTAGTAACTAAGTAACTACAATCAGCACGCAGTGGTGGCATACGCCGATTGAATACATCCCCTGTTTGTTCCCTGATAGGCACAGGATCACGTAGTTTGCGATTTTCTTTAACATCATATAGGAATAGATTAATTGCCTTTGACTGAGGGGCATAATTCTTATCTGGTGTTTCAAAATCAACATCTGTAGTTTGTCCTAATGAGTCCGCAAGCATAGCCGCTAGAGTGCTGTCAAGGTCTTGAAACATGTTATTTATTTTCTCAATCTAAACCTAATGAAAATCTATTCTTAAGATTTAGATACATAATATTTAATAAAGATAACTAAGCAGCGTATCTCTAAGCGTTCCTTTAGCGTCCTTTAAACGTTCTAAGTTCATACACTTTGACCAGCAAAGGTAAAGCTTCTTTATCTAGATACTAAAATAATCTCGTGCTTTCTGACCGCTATCTAAGCCCCTAAGAAACTTTGGGATTAAAAGTGATTATTGGCTCGAGCACCCCCAAGATTCCTAGAGATTATTTGGAGGTGGTGGTTGGCTCAAGCAAAAAGTTAGTCTGGTGATTATTTCAAGATTCCCAAGAAAATTTCACTTTTTCTTCTGCATGAAGATACCAAACTGATAATCCTTGATGAGATATACCAACCACACTTCCCATTCGTTTAGCTTTAGTGTTGAATTCCTCATGACTAAGGGCTCGGCGAACAAAAGTTGCTGCTTCATATTGAGCCACATTGACATAAACTAGACAATATTTCGCATGGCATAACCTTGGTTTGAAAAAATCCGCATCAAGAGTAAAAAATGTTGGTTGACTTAACTGATGAAGCAAAGGAATAATGGCATCATCTTTCATGCCTTCATTACCAATCCCAAAAGCAATCTGCTTAAAAGAAATGCGCCAACCTTTCAAAAGTTGGCACTGACTATTGGGAAAATTCTCATCAAGAATAATCATGCAGATACTGTCTCAAAGGCATATTCGTCTGCATGTTCTATAAACGCTTGACTTGCCAAACGTATTGCCTCAGCAATAGCCTCTTTTGTAACTTTACCACGCCATTCTTCGACAATAGTTTCCCATGCCATACCATTAGTAACCTGTTCCAAAACTTGCCAAACCATAATTCTTGTACCACGAAACGTTGGTTTGCCATGACAGACTTCAGGATCAGTGACTATATAGCGACCAATCATTTTCTGATTCATAGCTTAAGGATAGCAGGTTTGATATTTGAGGGAAAGAATGAGTGGCTAGCTCGAGCACTTGAGTCTAAATTTGTTTTCCCTCGAGCACCCACCCAAGATTCCCAACAATCACTTGAAGATAATGTTTAGCTCGAGCAAAAAATTAACTTTGTGATTATTCTCGAGCACAACACTAACTCTAAATCTTTATGCATTCGGAGGTGGTGGTTGGCTTGAGCAAGAAGCTAATTTTGTACTTATCCTCGAGCACAACACTAACTCTAAGTTTATGCATTTGGAGGTGCTGATCGGCTCGAGCACCTAAACCCATATATAGAATTAGTTTTAGGCAAGCTCTACCTTAAGTTGCTTGTCAAAAGCTCGAGCTAACCTTTCCAAAGACTCAAGCGTAATAGTTGTGTTACTAGGATCAAGTAAGCGATCCACTTGTGAGCGACTGGTATTTAACTTTTCTGCTAGCTGAGTTTTACTTATACTGGTTTCTTTCATGAGCTCTTCAATTTGCAAGGCTAAAAGTCGCTTGTGTGCTCGAGCAGAGACTCCTTCAAGAATACCTTCTTCTTCAAGAAGATCGTCAAAGTTACTTCCACTGTACTTATTCATATAATAATCACCCACTTTGCCAAAGGTTTTTTCAGCTACGTGCCAATTTTAGATCACTTTGAGGTGTCTTTCTCGACTTTTTAATAAATCCATGTAAAAGCACCATCTCGCTCAAACGAACGCTAAAAAACATGTGTGCAATTTGACTGCCACTGAGATAACTACGAATTTCCCACAAATCTGCATCCATCTTTTTCAAAACCGTACACTTCTAATCCTTTGTAGAAAACGAATCATGTACCTGAGGGAATTATAGATATTCAAAAAAGAGCCCAATTTCTCTATAATTTCTAACCGACTTTCCGACCCCCCTTTTAAGAATTTTTGAAATAAATTCGAGGATAATTAGGACCAAGCAAAGCTAGTAGGGATTTTAGTTCACCTTTAAGATTCATGGTTAATACCTCTACATTATTGTCAGTGGTGATAAACAAAAGGTGTACATCTATAAAAAGCTCAAATACCCATTTGGTAGTAGGTCTATAAGTAGGCTTACCTTTCTGGTTGGGTACACTTTGATTATGTGTAGAAAGAACTAATCTAATTCGATGTTCCAAAGCCGAGTAAACTAATAAGCAACAAGTCATCACCATCAGCAAAGCCATTATCCTTTCTTCTTTCTTCAGATACAACGTTGATGCTAAAAACATCGGATCCTTGAGAAATCTGAAACCTCTTTCAACCTTTGCCTGTCCTTTATAGGTGCTCAAAATCTCCGCGTCACTCAAAGTATTATGGTCCAGCTCATTCGTGGCTAAAATAAATACTGCCCTTTCCTTCTTAACTTTGTTCCCTGCACTTACATCAGCAACTACTTCTCCACTTATGTGATAGGTGTATCCTGTTGGTTTAGCGTCTTTAGCAGGTCGTCCTGCTTTTTCATAGTGTTCTTTCCCTATGATAAATTTGAAAACATAGGTCAGGAGGTTAATGTCGAGAAAAAGGGCTAATTGCGGAATTAGCATTGTTTCAGCTATACTACAACTTTTGCTTACCACACGGCAGTTTACGGAAAGAGCTAACAGCAGGAGGAAATCGCAAGTGGGAAAAGCAGACGCCTGGAATGTCAGCAGGATTAACAAGTAAGGTATGGTGTTTGGAGGAGGTATTGATGAAGCGAGTACCACCTTGGAGACAGAAAGGGTGGTTAAGCTAGACAAAAAAGAGGGTGTTTAAACCAAGGGTAAGCTGCGGATGAATTTAGTAAAGGGTGGGGAAAAGCATTAGGTGACTGGAGAAATACAGTATCAATCAATCTACAGGTTCGAGCAATCCACTTTAGAGTAATGATTATTATAGCAATCTATATTATTTATCTGCTTTCACTACAATACTTTTCCCAATCTATTTATCCGCAGTTGTCGGGGGCACGACCGCCTAAGCTACTTCAAGTTTTAAGGTGTACTTTCATTTGTAGGTGCTAGTTCAGAAAGTATATGCTCACCCAAATCACCGGGTTGAAACTCACGCTGCTCAGAAGTCCACCAATGCTTTGCGTAGATCCACACAGCTTCACGCTCTTCCTGTGCCCATTCAGCACCTACAGCAGGCATAAAGCGACCACCATTTTGAATCATTCCTAAGATTTGTTCATCTCCATGATGCCATGCATGTTCAGAGCCATTAACTGCAGGTGCGGGCAAATCTTCATCAGCATAGCCTTCTCCAGAAACGCCATGACAACTAGCACAGTTGGCTTGGAAAAGCCTTTCGCCTAGAGCAAGAATGGGTTGCTCTTCTTCTGAAAAAGTAAATTCATAAGTGGTTTCTACTATTTGAGAGTTATCTACTTCAGTTTGAGCGTTAGTTTGCGCCTTAACCTGTGACCACAACCCAAACACAATAAAAGTGTAAATAAAAAGTGAAAAGAAAATGGAGTGGTTGATTTTAATTGTCATAAAGACTCCTTCGTTTTTTTTCAGAATAAGACCCCAGCAAAGATCCCAACATGAAAGCTAGTAACCCAATATCTAAGCCATATTCGAGAATACGAAATGTACCACCGTAATAAGCTGTATCCCAGTAGCTTATAGGACTCTCAAAACGAATAGTCCAGTTTAAAGGGAAAAGAAAGTATGGGCCATCACTATGGTGTGTAAAAATGTCGATGGTAGTGTGAAAACTAGCAGCAATGGCTAGCCAAAACAGTAATTTACCTGCTTGTGTTCGATACCAGCTAAAGGCAAGAACTGCAATAAGCCCAAGAATGACAAAGCTATGAAAAACGTTGTGTGAAGCAATCCAAAAGGGGTTGGTTGTGTAATTATTATGCATTACTAGATGTGTTTCTGTAATTGTTGAGGTAGTCAAGTAAGTATAAGTTGTAAGTAGCGTAAGTGGTACGTCTGGTAACACTGAACCTATTAAACAGCCAGTCATAGCGGAACGTGGCTGGAGATTTAAGGCCTTACTAGCAGCAGCAGTCATGATGAGGTGAGAAAAGGTTCGCACTACTTGTTACCTAAACTAAAAAGACCAGTAAACAACTGTGTCATACAAACCAGCAACTACAAGTATGCACCCTGCTATAGTAGCTACCATTCGGTGAAAACCACGCATCTTAACTAGGACATCTCGCTTTTTAAAATGACTTAAAAGACCAACCATTAAAAAAAGTGGTGTTATGGTAGCTACTGCAAAAAGCATAGGATAAACTAGCCCTGTTCGAGATTCTATAGCTGTAGGTAACATCAAACCAAAAAATAGCCAAAACAGTGTAGGGCAGAAAGCTAAACCAAAAGCACTGCCAAGGCTAAACGCTCCTAAATAGCCACCTCGAGCCTCCGACCAAGCTTTCAGCCTTATTGCTAAGCCATCAGGTAAACCACCTCTTAAGCGAAAAAACCCAAGCATAGCCAAACCAATAATAAGCATCAGCGGTCCTAAAAGTTGGCGCACGAAAGAAAAGAGTGCTACAGGTGGAGCAAAATCACCATCAAAAATCCAAATAGCAATGGCAGCTAGAGTTAAATAAACACCTATTTTACCTATTGCAAATGTTAGAACACGTCCCCAGACTTGCTGTTTTGTGGTTTCTGTTCTTACTGCACCTCCAGAAAAATAGGCAATAGCAGCTGCATTGGTAGAAAGTTGACAAGGTGCTGTAGCAGCTAATAAACCAAGTAAGAATGCTCCTATGGCAGGTACATTAAGCGTGCGGTTTAGACTATCTATAGGCCCGCTTACTAGAGCATAAAATCTGCTGCCCAAAGCATATAACCTCATCGCAAAATCTTGAACAAAAGGAAGCTGGGTTCCTAGCAAATAAAGTCCTATAAAAAGCATTGCAAGGAAAAGGAAAGGGAATAAATACTTTTTAGTGTATGACACGGAATAAATTAAGCAATATGGAAATATAGTGCTCCAGAAAAATCTTGGGTTGCCCAAACCTCGGAGGTTTTGGAAACCTCCGAGGTTTTTTGGGAAAAAACTTATATGGACATCTATATATCATTAAGTGAAATACCACCAAATAAGGATATAGAAAGCAAACAGAAAATCATAGCCAACACACACAGGCATATACCAGCCAACTATTGAGAAATTGAGACACTTAGGATGTACTGTGACGATGTCCCATACCCCATGAGCAAAAAAAGCTAATGCCAGAAACAGCGGGGAAACCCATAAACCCAAAAGTGCAAATGCGATAAAGAATACAGTCACCACAATCTGTAGCACCAATTTCCTTCTATCCTTAGACGATAAACCTATTCCAAGATAGATACCACCAAGCCCAGCAACTAACACAGCTAATAAACCAAGAGCGTATTTATCGGGAACAAGTGTATGAAGTACAGCAAAAACTACAGCAAGAATTGCTCCTATAATAATAAAAAGATTTCTTTTAGTCATTTATTTTTCTCCTATATAACTATTAAGCCTTCCATACCTTGTTGATAAGGTGCTGTGGCAACCAATAAACCAAGAAAAATGCTCCTATAGCAGGCAACATTGAAATAAAGGAGGGTAACTACTTTTTAAGGTGCGGCATGAAGTAAACTAAGTAACACGAAAAACAGCCATCATTCCTGACGCTTGGTGTCCAAGCACATGACAATGAAACATCCAATCACCCAGATTATCTGCTACAAAAGCAATTTCCGCTTCTTCTCTTGGTTCTAAAAAGATAGTGTCGCTAAATCTAGGTTGGCCTAGTGACGTTTTGTTAAGACTAGTTATAAGAAAAGTGTGTCCATGTAAATGCATAGGGTGAACAAAAGCAGTGTTATTTTTGATGCTTAGAATGTAACTTTTGTTTTGCTTTAGCTCGAGCAAAGGCTCAACTCCATTGGGCTGATATCCCTTACCGTTAAGCCCCCAAATACTGTTAGCTATACTGCTCGATGACATGGCTCCACCTTCTATTGATATTTCATGCCTCTCAGCATCAAAAAGATCAGGCATGGCAATAGGATTATCAGCAATACGTTTAGGATTTTCACTGCAAGGTTCTACAGCATCTCCTTTAGTATTTAGCTTGAATATATTGTAACTATCATAACCATTGTCGTTGACATCCTCTATTGTGTCTACTTTCTCAGGCATATCAATAATCACATCAAGTCGCATACCCGGACCAAGTGGAACAGGCTCATAAGGTTTAGGTGCAACGGCTTGACCATCTAAAGCAACTGTCCAAACTGACCATTTTGGTAAATCAAAGGCATAGACTCGAGCACTAGAAGCATTTATAAAACGTAGCCTTACTCGAGCATTGGAGGCAAAATCTAAAGTTGGTTGGATCTCACCATTAACAGTAACAACATTGCCTAAACGCCCAGAGTGAGCCATGTCATGAGTGCTATTAAAGCCACCAACAATTTGAGCATCATTATCTAAGCGCCAATCCTGAATAAGCAGTGCTACATCGGCATCAACTTTAGGACCATCGGCTTCTTCTATAATAAGTGCGCCTGCTAGACCTCTGCCTAGTTGCTCAGGGCTATTACTATGCGTGTGATACCAGTAAGTACCTGCATCTTGTAAGGGAAATTCGTAATTAAAACTTTCATCCTTTTTGATGGGAGCTTGGGTGATGTTGGGCACACCGTCCATTGCATTAGGTACACGTAGACCGTGCCAATGGACTGTTATGTCTTGCTCGAGTCCATTATCAACCTGAAGTTTTAAAACATCACCTTGCTTGAATCTTAACTCTGGAGAAATGTTGTCCTTAGCAAAAGTCCAAAGTTCAGTTGCAGGGATGCTCTCATGGAACTTAAATGGTGTTTTTTGAGCTTTTAGGATAAGAGGTTCTAAAGATGTAGAGTCACTCTTAGCTAAAGACCAAAGGTTATTTGCTGTAGCTACCGACAACCCTAGAGCCAATGTGGTCCTAAGAAAATCTCTACGTGTCATAATTCTCCATTAATCCTCCTGATTGGGGATATCGCTGATTCTTGCAACCATCAATACCTCATCTGCGGAATACAAGTTCCTAAGCGTAACCCACAACGTTTCCTCTTTTGAGCAAAACAAAAGAGAGAATTCGCGGATGTGCACGAAGTGTGGCAGAAACCCAAGCTTCTGAATCCTGCTGCCTAGGAAAAGCCTGCTTATGAATTGATGCAATTGCATCAGCATGTGACTTAGTGGTAGGGATTACTGAGAGCATTGTTGTAGAAAATCCCATTCATAGTGCTTTAGATTGGCTTCTTATTTCAAAGTTAAATACAGGATTTTATTTGATAACTATTAATCCCTCCATGCCTTGCTGATTGTGATTATCAACAGTGCAGTAATAAGGGTGTGATGAACCACTTTCCAAATCAGCCTGAAAGGGTAGCTTTCCTTAATTATTCGCCATAAGAACAAAAGGGTTAGAATAGGGAAACACAAGTTTTATTGTGCAAAAACTTTTTATAGATGGAGTGTTTCCCATAATGACTGTAGCAGAAAAAAAGAACAAGTTATCAGAATAGAGCAAGAATGCTTTGATGAGACTCTAAATGAAAAGTTAAAAGAGACTTTAGAAACAGAAATTAAACAAGTAGTACAAACAACTATAGAAGAAGCACTAGAAGAAGAGCTAGATGAACATCTAGAAAACCTTCCTAAAGGGGAACGTCCTAGACGTAGTGGTCATTACACACGAGAATTAGATACTGAACATGGCAGAATAGAAGATTTGAAGGTACCAAAGCTAAGAAGTGGCAATCAAGATCGTTCATGGAACATACTGACTCGCCACCAACGTAGCTTAGCAAGCTTGTTTGTGTTGACTAGTCAAATGTATTTTCTAGGATTATCGTTACCAGACATACAAATAATGATGTGTTTGTTGCTAGGAGAAGCACTATCCCTGAATGCCATAAACAGAGTGAGTTTAAAGGCCCAAGAACAGATGGAGATTCATAGACAAGCTAGAATAGAGAAAACACCTGCATACATAGTAGTAGATGGGGTATGGGTAGATATAATGTATCCTACGGGAGAAACAAAGATAGATGAAGCAGGGAGTGAAAGGAAATGTCAGCAGGTAGAAAGAAGGGTAGTGCTAGTAGCAATGGCAGTATGGGAAGATGGTACGAGAGAAATAATACATTATGAAGTAGCAGAAGGGGAAAGTGAAGAGACATGGGAGGAGATGTTCAAAAACATGATAGAAAGGGGATTAGATGCCAGTAAAGTAAGAATAGTAAGCAGTGATGGGGCAAATGGCTTAGCAAAAGTAATAGAAGAATACTTACCAGAGGGAAGACAACAAAGATGTATAGCACACAAGGTTAGAAACATAGAGCAGAACTTAGAATACAACAATTTGAAGAAAGAAGATGAAGAGGGCAAGGAACTAACAGAAGAAGAAGCAAAGGCAAAAAGGAAAAGTGAAATCATAGAAGATGCGTATGAGGTGTATGAAGCAGAAACAAAGGAAGAGGCGGAGAAAAAACTAGAGGAATTTGAAGAGGAGTGGAAGGATAAGGAACCAAAGGCAGTGAAGAACTTTCTTAGGGGGAAAGAAAAAACGTTAGAGTACTATGATGAACCAGAAGAGATGTGGAAACACATACGTACCACAAATCATTTAGAGCGATTTTTTCGAGATTTTAGGCAAAGGTCTGATGAGATAGGGGCATTTCGGAACGAGGCAAGTTGTTTAGGGATAATTTTCATGTTATTACGTTATCAACAAGCTAAGTATCGGCGTTAATGCTATGGCGAATAAATCGGGAAAGCTACTGAAAGGTAAAGGTAACTGCGTCACTAGAACTAACATGTTCAGAGTGAAGAGCTAAACTAGGAATAACAAAATTGTGTTGCAAAACAGTATCATTAAGTAAAGTTATCTCTACTACTGCACCTTGTGGTACCTCGAGTACTGGATTTATTTGCCCATTAATATTACCACTTACTCCAATAAACACTCGCTTTTTCTCGAAAAAAGATGCTGCCAACGTGAATTTTACATCTACATCATCCTCAGTTGGCATTTCTGACATGCCTTTATGTTGATGATCATTCATGTTCATGTAACTTTCCTTGTCACTACTTTTTTGGCTGTGCTCATTGTGTTGGGAGTGGTCTGAGCCATTCGAGGCATCATTGTATTGGGCTAAGCTAAAAGAAAAAATACCTACCAACAATATGTCAGACAGGGCTACAATAAAGAATTTAGAAAATTTAAACATAATTTCCTCGCTAACACATCCATTTTATATGGTCAGCTTTAGCTATTGGTGATGGTCATCATCACCATGCTCTTCTTGCTCTGCATGTTCCTCTTCATGGTTTTCTTGAGCTTTATTAATAGCTAAAAGACCTTCCATACCTGCTTCACGATGCCCAGCTATAGAACAATAATACTCAAGATTTCCCTCTTTATCTCCAACACGAAATGCAAGGGTTGTGCTATCAACTTCTGCATTAACATGCTCTGAATGGGTGTCAAGATCAGGGAAAACAATATTGTGCTCTAAAACGTTATTATTAACGAGTGTAATCTCAACTACTTGACCATTTTGGACATTTAACGTGGGATTAACGAGACCATCAATCTCACCACCCACACCTGTGTAGATCATCTTGCCATCACTAAGATCTGCACTTAAGGTGTAGCTTATGTCAGGGGTATAATCTTCAAGCATGCCAGCACGGTCACTATCACTATGCCCATGCCCATGTTCTCCCTCTTCTTGATGGTCACCCATGCCCATTTCTTCACCTTCATGACAATCACCCTCAGGAGAACACTCACCCTTCATGCGGTCATCCATACCTATAGAGATGTCTTTGCCCATATGCATGTTGTTGCTCATATTGTTACCCATCATACTGTCCTTCATCATGCTGTCACCCATATGCTCTTTCATAAGTGCCATATGACGCTCCATAAGCGACATCATTTCCTCCATCATTTCAGGGCTCATATCAGGTAACTCACCAGACTTCATCATCTCTCCATGCATTCGCATCATATCTATCATTTCTTGTCTCATATCTTGCAAGTCTTGCATATGCATCATGTTCATGTTTTCCATTTCTTCCATACCCATGTGCATATCATCACTCATTTTGGCATTGTCCTCGTCTGCGAAACTAGTTCCAATGCTTAAAAACACAACTGCTAATATATAAAATGCTTTTCTTAACACAATAAAATCTCCAAGAATTTAATTTAAAGAAAGCTATTGCTCGCCTTATTGAATCACCTTAAGCTTGCTTGAACACAGTATCACAAACGTCATCGTTTTTCGGCCTTGCTCAAGTTCAGCAAGTTTGAGCCATCATTAAAATCACGGCTACTGACCATTATCATCTGTATCCATGGAAGTATCTTCATCTATATTCGCACTATTCCCCATATTTCCACCCATCATAAAAAAACTAATTAACGTGAAAGCAACTAGAGACAAAAAGGGAATAGTTATAAAACCAAGCCAATTAATATACATGTAGCTGCATGGTACAGCTGTGCTACAACCACCACTAGCAAAAAGCTCAGGGGTTTTCTGCCCTAAATAGTGATAAGTAGCAATTCCTATACCAAGAATACTTAGAGGCAAAGTGTAAACAACAATTCCTTTATCCTGCTTATAACTAGCGATTCCAAGGATAATTACTAAGGGGTACATTAAAATACGCTGATACCAACAGTAAGTGCAAGGTATAAAATTACGTATTTCACTAAAGTAAAGACTGCCTGCTGTAGCTACAATAGCAACTAGCCAAGCTAGATAAAGACCGTTCTTACGAATCATAAACTACCAAAAGAAAACAATTGTCCATTTAGTGAATACTCCTAAGATCGCTCGAGAGTAGCATTTTGATCCGTATTATTTTGCTGATTTTGCTCGAGTTCAACAATGCGCTTTGAGATGTGCCACTGACGTTTTCTTAAGGAAGCCAATTCCTCTTCAGGATTTGCAGGTAGATTTTTCTGACTAATACGATTCATCTGAACTATCATTAAGACCATCATTATTGGGCAAAGAGCAAAAAATAATAGTGGCAGGGCAGCAAGGGCAATTTGTGGTGCAAACAAAAAGAGGCCTACGATAATAGCACCAGTAACAGTCAAAGCTTTCCAATTAAGGTGCATTTTAAAGTGTTCGATAATAATCTCCTTATAAGTACTAGACTTAATTAATCTAGATAAAAATTATCTTGCTAAAGAAATTAATAAATAATCTAAAAATATTGCTTATTGTGACGCAGCAGCTTCAAGAAAGGCATTTATGTAATTGTCGAAAGCTTGTAAGGGAAGCGCTCCTTGAAAAAATACACCCTCGATAAGGTTTTCCTCGTTCTGAAAACCTAATACGAATGCAGGTGTGCCCCGACCTCCTACACTCCTTGCTGCTTCTAAATCATCTGCAACTTCTTGCTCATAACTCTTAGCTTCAATACAATCTAATATGAGTTCTTGGTCAATTTCCATGTCGCTAGCTAAGTTGATTAACTTCTCCATATTTTTTCGTCCAGAAGAGGCATAAAGCTGATGAATAAGCACAAAATAGTCCTCATCATCAATTTGTTCTCGAGTACATTCAGCAGCAACAGCAGCCCCAAAAGAAGCGTCTCCTCCCACACTCACAAAATCACGATAAACATAGCGTAATTGATCTGTTTCTACAAAAGTCTCAATTATTTCAGGCAGAGTTTCATCGTGGAATTTAGCGCAGTAGGGACAATTGAAATCACTAAACTCCACTAATACCAAAGGTGTTTCCAAAGAACCAATATAAGGATCGCCAGCAGTATCTACCTTTACAAACCTATATCGAGGCACACCTATTTGACTACTGATTCTATCCATATCAGGAGTTGTTAGGTCTTCTCGTTCACCAAAAGCATCATGTAACTCGTAACCTGCTTCTTGCCATGCAATCATGCCACCTGCAAGGTTCTTAACATTGGTAAAACCAAGCTTGACCAGTGTTTCTGAGGCTATTTCCGACATGCGTCCACTCATACAATAAACAACAATCTCACTGCTTTTATCTTTGGGTAATGTAGGGAAAAAGCTCTCAACCTCATTAAAAGGGATAAAACTATCTGTATTGGCAATTTCTCCCTCATAAGGAATGTGCGTATTAATGAATAGAAAATTACTCCCTGCTGATTGCAGCATACTTTGTAAGTCATCAGGGCTTATATCTACATAACTTCCCTGATCTGTCTGAATAACTTCACCAAGAGTTTCTTCTTGTATAGAAGTCTTACTATTTTGAGTGATTCCCCAGCCAAATAGGCTTAGCACCATCAGCATAGTTATAAGGTATTTCATGTCAATTTTCCTTTAGTGCAACTGTTGCTTAATAACTTCAAACTCTTCACCACTAATCTCTCCTCTGGCATAACGCCTCTTAGCAATTTCTAGAGGTGTTTCCTTTTCTGTGGGGAACATAACCTTGATTAACCATATAATGACTAACAATCCTAAAAGGAGTCCTGAAATCATCCAAGGCCAACCAAAATACATACCTTGCATCATGGTGGAACCTCCTGTCCTGAGCTAATGCTAAATGGCAAATGTTTAGCCTGTATAAAGTTGAGTTTCAAAAAATAATTATGATATCTCTCATCTAATTAGTTGTAGAGTACAACTATTATTAATGGACGGCACCCCAGACATTCAGCAGCAGCTCATTGATTTTATTCGTGCCTTTGGATTAAACCAAGGTGAGTGCACACCTTGTGGTCAACCTGTATCAGTATCGGAAGCACATGCGCTTATGGAATTAGCTAAAGATGCACCGTTTTCTCAGCAGGTATTAGGAGAACGCTTGAATTTGGAAAAGAGTACCGTGAGCCGTTTAGTAAAACAGCTCAAGCAAAACAACTGGATAAAGCGTGAGCGTGGTAAGAAAGATAAGCGTATGCTGCTTTTATCATTAAGCCCAAAAGGCACAGAGGTTGCTGATTGTGTTCAGATTGCTCGAGAAAAAAAGTTCAATGATCTTTTAGCAAATATACCAAAAGATAAACATAATCTTGTTAGTGAGGCCCTCATATTGCTGAGTGTAGCTAGCCTTAAGAATAATCAAACTGAAGGAGTTTAAACCTAATGTTAATAAGGAAAATAGTGATTTTATTGGTGATTATGTTCTTGGGAATTTCTTTTGTGCAGGAGCACAATCACGAACAGCACATGCAAATGCAAGCTGAACCACTTTCTCCATATGTAAATCAACTAGATAGTCTTGTTAAAGGCTTGAGTGCTAAGGAAGTCAATGACTTGCTTAATGGGCGTGGCATGGGTTTTGCTCGAGTGGCAGAGTTGAACAATTACCCCGGCCCGAAACATTTGCTCGAACTGTCAAATGAACTCTCCTTAAGTAAAACACAGCTAGAAGCAATTGAAGCAGTTTTTGAAGATATGCAAGCTGAAGCCAGGCTTTTAGGTAAAAATATTGTTGAACTAGAACTTGCTTTAAGTAAAGATTTTGCTGAAGGGGAAATTGATGCTGTTAGCCTAGAGAAGAAAACTTTTGAGTTAGCAAAGCTTTATGGTGAATTGCGTGCAACACACTTAACTGCACATTTAGAAGTAACACCACTGCTTAGCAATGATCAAATTAGACACTATAATTTTTTACGAGGTTACAGCCAATAAATTCTATGTAGAGACATGATGAATCATGTCTCTACATGGCAAATCAAAATAAAAACGACTACCGTGATTTATTTTGCTACTTACACCTATTTTTCCACCATGCGCTTCAACATAATGTTTGGCTATGGTTAACCCAATACCACTTCCACTACCATCTTGTTGACGAGCTTCATCACCCCTAAAAAAACGTGTAAAGACATGTGACAAATGCTCTGTAGCTATTCCCATGCCATTATCTTCTACTGTGAAATGTATGTGGTTCTCTTGCTCTTTAGCAGTTACGTTTACCTCACCACCTTCTGGCGTATGCCTTAGGGCATTAAGAATCAGGTTACTCAAAATCTGTACACTCTTCTCAAGGTCGGCATAAACACATAAATCTGGCTTGGAAAGCTCACTTAATAGTGCAACCTTCTTGGTTTCATAATGAGGTTTAAAAGTACTTAATACCTGATCAAAAAGGTCTTTTACTTGAAACACTTGAGGTTTCAGCTTATCTTGCCCTGACTCTACTTTAGAAAGTAATGCAAGGTCTCTTAGTAAGTACTCGAGTCTAAAAAGCTGTTTTCTACAAGCAGTCATAGTTTCACCATCCGGCTTAAATAAACCATCCTCTATACCATCAATGTAACCACGCAAACTACTTAAGGGTGTTTTAAATTCATGAGCTAGATTGCTTAGAAGCTCAACTCTCTGGGCTTCAACTTGCTCCAAGGTGGCAGCCATTGCATTAAAAGTAGTTGCCAGTTCACCTATTTCATCAAAAGTAAGTATGTTTAAACGCTCATGATAATATCCCGAAGCAATGTGCTTACTAGCTCGTTGCATTGCTTTCAAAGGTGTGACTATACGTTTTGTCACGAAAAAACCAATACCACTAGCTACAATTACAGCAATAGCTAAACCCCAGAACAAAGATTGCCCCACAGCTCGTGTATAAGCACGTTCTAAGTCGTCTAACATATGTTGCCCTTCTTCTGGTTCAACAGTTAGGGCAAGCTCCAAATTGTGACTAGTCCGTACCATAGTATTTATGTGACGTGCTAAGAATAAAGGAGCAAACAACTGACTAGCAACATAAAGTGTTCCACTAACTGCTAATATAACTAACAAATAAGAAAGAATCAGCCGCCAGTAAAGACTACCCTTTAAAAACCTTCTAAGATTCATCATCTTTAAAAACATATCCCACACGACGAATTGTGTGTAAGTAGCGCGGTTTACTAGGATTAACTTCTATTTTTTGTCTTAGGTTAGAAATGTGCACATCAACTACTCTATCAACACCAAAAAAGTCACGTCCCCAAATCTTTTCTAAAAGCTCATCTCGCCTAAACACTCTGCCACTTTGGCTAGCCAAAATGTACATAAGATCGAATTCACGAGAGGTTAGCTCGAGTTCCTGCCCACTACGTTTGATGATGCGTTTTGCATTATCAATCTCAATTTCACCTGCACGAATCACATCTTCTGTGCCCTGCTGCCTTTTTAGAACTGCTTTTACTCGAGCCACTAATTCACGTGGGCTGAAAGGCTTAGGTACATAGTCATCAGCACCTGCTTCAAAGATAGTGAGTTTATCTTTTTCTTCACCTTTAGCAGTAAGCATAATCACAGGCGTTTGTTGTTCTTGTCGAAGTTGTTTTAGAAGCTCTAGACCACTTAAGTTAGGTAACATCCAATCAAGGATAATTAAGCTGGGCGGTTGCGCAAGTGCTGCTTCTAATCCATTAAGACCACTACTAGCAATTTGTACAACATAACCTTCATTTTCAAGGTAAGTGCACACCACTCGCACAATATCTGGCTCATCTTCTATTAATAAAATGTGTGACATGTTTGTTTGCTCAATGCATTTTCTAGCTATCAACTAGGCAACTTAGAGTAAAATAATGACAAAGAAAATTAAAGCACTGAAAATATATCTTTCCTTTTTGGTGTTCTAAATGTCATTAAATCATAGTTAGCGCGCACTTAAAATTTAAGGTATAATTTAATAAGGAGTATAAAATGCTGATTGAAAGTAAAGTCTTAGGCCAACGCAAGCGTCCCTTTGAACCTTGGGAATTAAATCTATTTGAGTCCAAAGTTGAAACTCTAAGCCTAGAAAAGTTCTTGCGCCGTGTGGTTTTACAAGAAGTTGAAGCCTTTAAAATTCGTCAAGAAGAGCGCAAACTGTTACAGGTCTTAAGTAAAGAAGAGATAGCAGCAGGAACACTCAAGGGTAAAATTGATATGGGTGGCCGTGATTTGGAGCAAGAAGTCCAACCACAAGAGGCTATAGAGAATGCCTTGCTAGCCTTCAAAGATGGCTTTTATTATGTATTTGTCGACCAAAAGCAAATCGAGAAGCTAGCAGAAGAAATTACCCTATACCCTAACAGTCATATACTATTTTTACGCTTAGTGCCCTTAGTAGGAGGTTGACATGCTTAGCCGTGAACAGTCTCAGAAAGAGCTTGCTGAATTTCGTATAAAAGATGCTCTTAAACGCACAGAAAAGCGTTTAAGTAAACTACCAACTCCTATTAGCAGTTTGGGCAACAAATTATTAGCTGACATTCAAGCACAAAAAGACCATTCTGGTTATATTTCCTATTTTTATTCCAGAAGGGGTTCTCAAAGCGAGAAGGATTATTTAAATACCTTTACTAAGCTCGAGCACCTAAAAACCAAAGACCGCCTTCAGTTTTTTAGCGCCTTTTTCCCTAAATTCCCTGAAGTAGTTGAGAGCGCTTGGCAGCTACGTAAAAGTATGCCTTATCAAATGGGCTATACTCGCAAAGCCTTCCGCACAACTGATATGGAAATTACTTTGCCATCTCGAGTCACATGGCTCTTTCAGCTGCTAACTTTTACCCTGCCATTTGAGCAAGACATTGCTTGGTTTGCTGCTTGGACACCGTATCTCGGCTATGGTGCAGATGTTTTAGGCTACTTATTTGCTGGGGCTATCGATAATAACAACGAAGAAGGTAAGGTAGTTTTTGACATTCTAAGAGCCTCTGCCAACGGCGAGCACGAAACTGGTGCTATGGGTAGACATGTTACTAGAGCACTACTAACTTGTAGTGATAAGCAGGCATGGGAGTTTGTAGAAAAGATGCTCCTAGCTGCCCAACGGCAAGAGGGTTTAAGGCAAGTTATTTTAGAAACTATTGATGAAGCTCATCCAGAAGCTTTTAGGCGAATGCTTAAGTTAATTTATAAAGAGGATCTAAGTCGTTTTGCTGCAGTAATTAGGGCTATGGATGTATGGTTTAATTTTCAGTTTGAAACAGGTAATAGCAAGCAGATCAAGCAAATTTTGGAGCAGGTAATAGAATTTTTAGATAATCCAGAAACATGCCGAGCAGCCTTAAAAACTGAAGATGGTCAAGGTGTTTATTTAGCTTTATGGGTTTTAGCTTTTGAAGATGTTTTGGAAGCAGTTGAACAGGCTAAACCTCTACTAAAAGATGCTGATGTCGAAAAGCGTTTTGCAGCAGTTTATTTGCTGGCACAGGTAGGTTTGGCAAGCTCAGCAGAGCCTTTAGCTACTGCCTTAGCAGATGTTGATTTGAGGGTAGCTTTTAAAGCTTTGGTAGGACTTTATAAAAAAGATTCATTGGAGCATGTTCCTGACCTCTTTGAACGCCTCGAGACGCTCATAACTCGCACTCCCAAAGAGGAAAAATTACCCTCACTTATTTGGGATTGGACAGAAGTAACTATTAGCAAAGCACAAACTGTCGGCAAGTTACCAGGAATTTTAGATGATAGAGACCCTAAGAGATTGCTGCCCTATGTTGAGTTTATGGATAGCTATGCTCGTCGCAATGTAGTAAAGCTTTTAGCTGAAAAAGCTAAAGAGGGTAATGTTGACCCTTTGACTCGAGAAACACTTTTTAGTTTTGTAGCCGATTCCTCTGCCGATGTGCGTGAGGCAGCTATAGGATCTCTGGAAAATTTTAAAATAAATCCTACAGAAGCTCAAAACCTAGAACCCTTGCTTACCCGCAAAGCAGGAGACCTACGTCGTGGTGTAATTGGTTTGCTGCTTCAACAAGAGGGTAAATACCCATTTGAAAGTGTAGAGCGTTTACTCTCTGCTTCCAAAGCCCCGCAGAGACAAGCTGGCTTGGAAATGCTACGTGAGCTTAAAAATGCTAAGCAAAGTCCCAAAGCTGTAGAGGAAATAGCCAAAGGTTATCAGGAACGCCCTAAAATTACTAATAATGAACAGGTCTTGCTAGCTGAGATATTGCAAACTGAGGGAGAAGTGGCCACGCTGGACAATGGACTAGGTCTTTTTGATCCTGCTAAGAGATCTAGACCTATAACACCTCAGAACAAATTAAAAGGAATTTTTAAAGGTGCTGGACGAGAGTTTATTAGCAAGAGAACTGCTAAGCTTATCAAGGCGCTTGATGAATTTGTTTACCAGTACCGCGAAACACCAGTTCAACTTGCTACATGGCAAGGAGAGCGTGAGGAGCTACTGGGGAATTTAAAATTCTTCCCTTACCCACAGGAACATAAGTCCCTAGCAGAGCAGCTCGAGCAGATCCCATTATGGGACACCTGGTTTGCTTGGTGGCAAGACCGTTCCAAACAACTACGAGACGATGATGGGTTGGAAGTTGTGCGTGCTAAAACAGTTTTTCCAACTGAATTCATTAGGGATAATGATACATTGGCTAAATTTAGCAAAAAGCTCTATGGAAGCTGTGATTTTACAAAACTAAAGCAGAAGTTAATAACTACTAGGCTAGTGAGCTGGTTTTTTGTAATTGAATTAAATAGTGAAGCTTTAGACTTTCTGCTAGATGGTTTTGAAACAAGTTTAGCTTTAACTCCACAAGATGCCTTTTTAGAGTGGCAAAAGTTTGTTGAGGAGTCTCAAAAAAATAAGAATTGGTATTACCAAGGTTATTTAAGAACTAATACTATACTATTTAACTACTTAAACTTCCTTCGCCAAAGCTATAAGTTACGCCCAGAAATATGGACAGCTGATCACCATAAACGTTTATGGAATCTTTTGTGTACTTATGATGAAGGTTTTGAAGCTGCGCCACGCTGTCGCGCTACTTTTCCTGAACTATTACAAGCTTATAAACTTAAAGCTGCTAATGAACATGATGTTTATGATCATCTTATTGGTCCTCGTGAAGGCAGTTCTTATTATTCCTTTCGAGAACTGCGCCGGCTTACCAAGCATAAAGAGCCTGAGGAATTTAAAGATGATCCAGCATTAAAAGAGTATGTAGAGCGCTGTCGTGAGCGTGTTTTGGAGGTGGAGTTAGCTCGAGGTGACTTGCCAACAGCAGCTTCGGGAGTTGCTCGAGCCCTGCGTAGCATTTATGGCATGGACAATGCCCTAGGCATTATTAGCTCACTAGGAAAGCAGCCGTTCATTCGTGGCTATACTGCTGATAACCTGAGTAAAACAGCCACCTTTAGTCACTTGCTTAGAGTAAGCTTTCCTAAAGAAGATGAAGCTTTCGAAGATTTTAGCCAAAAGGCCAAAGCTTTGAAAATTAGCGATCAGCGCTTGCTCGACTTAGCAGTTTTTGCACCGCAGTGGGCTAGCTATGTTGATAAAACTCTAGGCTGGAAGAATCTAGAAGATGCCATTTACTGGCTACACGCCCACACCAAAGATACTAGCTGGACTGTGGATAAGGAAGTGCGCGAAATATGGGAAGCAGAGGTACGTGAGCGCACACCTTTGACTGGTCAAAATTTGCTTGATGGTGCTGTAGATGTAACGTGGTTTCAAAAAGTTTATAAAAGCCTAGGTAAAAAGCACTGGGCAGAGCTTGATAAAGCTACTAAATATGCTTCTGGTGGTGGTGGCCATAAGCGAGCGCAGCTCTTTGCTGGCGCACTGTTAGGTAAATTAAACGAAAAAGAATTAATAGAGCGAATAAATGACAAACGGCATCAAGATTCTTTGAGGTCCTTAGGACTTTTACCTATATCAAAAGGTAAAAATAAGCGTCGCCAGCAACTTTTATCACGCTATAAGCTTATCCAAGAGTTTTTACGAGGCAGTAAGAAATTTGGTTCACAACGTCAGGCCAGTGAAAAACTAGCTGCAAGTATTGCTATGGAAAATCTAGCACGCACAGCAGATTACCCCGATCCCCAACGCTTAACTTGGGCTATGGAAGCTGAGGCTATTGCTGACCTTGCCAAAGGCCCAGTAAGTGTGCATGAAGATGATGTGACAGTGTCACTTTTAATAGACGCTAAGGGAGTGCCCCAGCTTGAAATAAGCAAAGAAACCAAAAAAGGTAGTAAAGCACTCAAAAATGTTCCTGCCAAATTACGCAAACACCCTGAAATTGCTAAGCTACGTGAGCGTAAGACTGATATTGCTAAGCAAACTTCGAGAATGCGCAGCTCGCTAGAAGAGGCTATGTGCCGAGGTGATGAGTTTACCGCTACTGAACTGCAAGAACTCTTTAAGCACCCAGTTCTTAAACCTATGCTTACAAAACTAGTCTTTATAACTGAGGGTGGTGCTCTTGGCTATCCTGAACAAGAAGGTAAACTATTGCTTGGTGCTGATGGCAGCGAGGTTACACTAGGTGAAACCAAAGTGCGTATAGCCCATGCCCATGACTTGCTCGAGAGTACCGAGTGGCACACCTATCAGCAAGAGTGCTTTAGTGAAGAACGTCAGCAACCCTTTAAACAAGTATTCCGCGAGCTTTATGTACTTACCTCAAAAGAAAAAGAAGCTAAAAAGCACTCCAAGCGTTACGAAGGACATCAAGTTAACCCTAGGCAAGCCCTAGCTTTATTAGGGCAAAGGGGCTGGGTTAATGTTCCTGAAGAAGGTGTACGGCGCACCTTTTTTGCTGAAAATATTTCAGCATGGGTTTATTTTCACGAAGGGTTTTATACTCCTGCTGAGGTAGATGGTCTAACTGTAGATCAGGTACATTTTTCTAAAAGGGGCAAGTGGCAACCTCTTGAACTAGAAAGCATTCCCCCTAGACTTTTTAGCGAGGTAATGCGTGACCTTGACTTGGTAGTAAGCGTCGCCCATCGTGGTGGAGTTGACCCTGAGGCAAGTGCTTCTACAGTAGAAATGCGCACAGCACTCCTGCGGGAAACTTTAGCTTTGTTAAAAGTTGACAACGTTAGATTAGAACGTAGCCATGCACTTATAAAGGGTGAGCTTGGGAGTTATAGTGTGCATTTAGGTAGTGCTACAGTACATAGGCAACCTGGTGGAGCTTTGTGTATTATTCCTGTACCTTCACAACATAGAGGCAGGCTATTTCTACCCTTTGCTGATGACGACCCTAAAACGGCCGAGGTGGTTTCTAAAATACTGCTGCTAGCTAAGGATAAGGAGATTAAAGATCCTACTGTGCTCGAGCAATTGCTTTGAATTTCAAAGAAGATATATAGCTTCTTATGCTCCTTAAATGGCCTGTGGATTTTCTTGTTTTTGTTTTGGTTGGGTGCTCGAGCTTTCCTTATAGCAAATTATGGCTTAAATATTGGGGGTCTTGACAATATACTTAGAAAGTGCTAGATTTTTAGCACTTAAGTGCTAGGTTTTTAGCATAATTTTTAGGTGAAACTATGAAACTAGAAAAACTGAGCCGTCGAGAACGGCAAATTATGGACATCATTTTTCGTTTGGGAGAAGCCACTGTAAATGATGTTCTGAATAGTATGCCTGAACCACCAAGTTATTCAACTGTTAGAACACTTTTAAACATATTAGAAAACAAGGGTTACGTCTTACACGAACAAAAGGGTATGCGTTACTGCTATAAGTCTACCCTTAATAAGGACAGAGCTAGTCATTTTGCTTTGAGAAACGTGTTGGATACATTCTTCGCAGGTTCTGCTGAACAAGCTGTCACTACTTTAATCAGTATGCCAGAGGCAAATCTAAACCAAGAGCAATTAGAGCGTTTATCCCAACTGATAGATGATGCTAGAAAAGAGGGCAGATGATGAACTTTTTGTCAGAAGCCGTATCTTTAACATGGTGTGTCAGCGTGGTTCTAAAGTCAACCTTATGGTTATTTGTATTATTGGGCTTGAGTTTTGCCTTGCGTGGTATTCCTGCTTTTAGACATCGTTTTTTATTAGGAGGGCTTTTAGGTATTGGGTTACTACCCTTATTAAATTTGTTTCTACCACCTGTAAATCTAACTTTGCCTACAGGTTTAGTAAATGCTAGTGAGTTACTCCCAATTCTAAACACAGAAGCATCTCAAACACTCCAATCCTTTACATTAATGTTTAGTGTCTGGTTTGTAGTAACACTTTTTCTCTTAGGGTACCTAGGTCTAGGGATTCATAGAGCAAGGCGTCTTTCACAAAAAACTTCACTGATAGATGGTTCCAAATTGCAATTGCAACTAGTTGAACTCCAAAAGGATCTAAAACTTAGGCGCTCAGTTAGTTTATTGGTAAGCCGAAATATCAGTACTCCTATGACTTGGGGTTTTTGGAGGCCAAAAATCCTTTTGCCCGAATGTGCTTTGAATTGGTCAAAAGAGCAATCTCGTATGGTTCTTTTGCATGAACTTACTCATATAAAGCGTGCTGATTGGCTGGCACAAATCTTCACTTCGTTTATCTGTGCACTATATTGGTTTAATCCTTTGGTATGGGTTCTAGCTTGGCAACTTAGGCTCGAGCAAGAAAAAGCATGCGATAGCAAAGTATTAGCTTTGGGTATAAAACCCTCAGAGTACGCTAGTATGTTACTAAATATAGCAAAACTTCGCCTCAGAAACATGTCTACTTTGATGGCAAGGACACCTCCTTTAGAAATACGTTTAAAAGAAATATTAGCTTTTCAAGGAATCAGAACTGCTTCTAAACCTTGGTACACTCTAGGCTTAATAACTATGGGTAGCTTAGGAATATTATTAGCTAGCTTAAATCCTACTTTGCCAAAAGCACTGTTAGCAGAAAGCCCCTCAACTACTCAAGATAAGGAAGTAGCTGCCTTAATGTGGCAAATTATGAGTTCACAAGAACCTGAGCTTACTCTAGCATCTGATCACCAAGATCCTAGTTGGCAAGTTATTGTTTCACAGGACAATGATAATACTAAAGTATCTTTAGCTTTGCCAGATATATTTAGTTTAAAAACTTGGAGTGATTTAATAGCTTCCCCTTCTGTAAGTGTTAGGATTGATTCAAAAGATGCTTCAAACAAAATAGAGATAAATCCAGAAGAAAGGAGGGAGTCTAGACCAAAAGAATCAGATGGTCATTGGCTTTAAGACTATGCTTTGAACAGCATAAAAATGTTCTTAATTTAGAGTTGCAATGGAATTAGCAAGGGGGATGGGGAGATAAGGAGTCATAATGTATCAAAAAAATGGATTTGTAAGACTTTTACTAATTGTTCTCTTGCTTACAGGCTTTTTTAGCCTCAGCCAAGAAGTTAGTCCTATAGATGAAGGATCAGCTCTTTTAGACTATGAACAAAATACCGTAGAGATCGCTAAACTTTATGGACCAAGTGTAGTGGCAGTTAATGCTAGCGGTAATTGGCAAGAGAGTATTGAAGATTTTGAACTAGAGCTCGAGTTAGATGATCTTAAACTTCCTTTACCCTTTTTGAAAGAGGATTCTGAGGGCAATAGACGCTTTTCGTTCCGTTGGCGAGGGGGAAGTGATGAGGAAGATTTAGTTTTAGAGCTGCCTGCAGAAGTAGAGGATCGCTTGCGCGAGCACCTACCAGAAAACTTTTCCCTTAATATACCTGACGGTATGGTAGATTTTGTGCTTCCTGAAGGATTACTGCCTGAGAGTAAAGGTAGTGGCTTTTTAGTTGACGACCAGCACATCCTTACTAATTATCATGTAGTACGCCCAGCTTTGGTAAGGGGTGAGCTCGAGCTTAAAAAGCATGCAACCATCACAGTGCGTTTTCCAGAAAGCGATAAGGATTTTGATGTGGAAGTAATTGGTGCTCACAGTGATTATGATATAGCTTTGCTACAAATAAAAAACCCTGAAGATATTCCTGAAAACGTTACCTCTTTAAATCTAGGAGACTCAGACTCTTTACTTGTGGGCCAGAAAACCATTGCTATTGGTAATCCTTTTGGTCTTAGTGCCACAGTTACTACTGGTGTGGTCTCTGCCATTAATAGAGTTGTAACTTTGGAACAAAAAGGTATGCCTATGATTCAAACTGATGCAGCTATAAATCTAGGCAGTTCTGGCGGGCCTTTATTAAACTCTAAGGGTGAGGTTGTAGGCATCAATACTGCAGTTTTGCAGGGGCGTTTCCCCTTAGTAGGAGGTAAATCCTTAGGAGTAGGTTTTGCTATGCCTAGTAATGTAGTAGCAGAAATCCTCCCATCACTTAAAGCAGGCGGTAGCATAGTAGACAGTACTAGCAACCGTCATCCTCGTCTTGGTATAAAGGTGCGTAATCTTGAAGATTATCCAGTAGCTATTCATGAAACAGTTAGACTGCCTGAGTTTGGGGTAATAGTTATTGAGGTAGCAGAAGGCAGTCCTGCTGAGGCAGCAGGTCTAATAGGGGCACAGTTTGATACTCGAGTAGAAGGTGAAAGCTTTGAGCTAGGTGGTGACGTAATTTTAGAAGTTGATGGTGAGGCAGTAGTCAGCGTTAATGAATTACAAGTGAAAGTATTTGCTAAAGAAGAAAGTGATTTAGTTGAGCTTAAGTTGTGGCGCAATGGTGAGGAAATAATCGTTAACATTGATATAGCACCACAGTAACCCTGTCTGAGATTAAAAACCTATTAGAGGTGTTCCTAAATTAGATCGTATGATATGACATTTGTGCTTGTAACACATAACCTTCTTGTCTAGCACATAGGTTTTTATAAGGGAACAACTCTATGTAGTTGACAGCCAAGCTAGAGCAGCTTTACTAGGTCTAAGGGGATTTGATTTTTATAGATTGTGAAATAGATAAAATAAAGAAAGGAATTAATTATGAAATTACTCAGATTACCAATCTTTAGCACCTTAGTTATTAGCTTATTAATTGGTTTAGCTCAAGCACAAATAATGATTGTTGAAGGGTTTTTTAACAACCCTGAGCTAGCGTATTCAGCAGATGTAAGTTTTGTAGATGGTAGTGATACTTTTACTGGTAGGGTATATCGTGCACCTAGCATGGAAAGAATTGAACTAGATGTGGGGAACCTGCTTATAACTACTATAGCAAGACAAGATCATAATTTGGCTTGGGTAATACTTCCTACCTTGGGAATTTATGTAACCACAACACTTGACCATCCCTTAATAAATCAGCTTATACCTTTACCTGATGGCCAGCCTCTTATTGTACTAGAAGGGCGAGAGGGCGTAAATGACATTCCTACAGCCCACTATAGGGCTACAGGTTTAACTCGAGCAGGAGTACCCTATGAAGCTAAGGTTTGGATATCTGATGATGGTGTGGCTATGCGAGTGCTTGAATATATTGATGGTCAACCAATAGGTGCTAAGCTCGAGCTAAGTAATGTTCAAGTTGGACTTCAAGATGCTTCTTTATTTGAGGTGCCTACAAATTATGCTTTAGCAGAGTTTGAGTTGTCTGTTAATCTAGGTGGTATTGCTGGGCTTATAGACATTAGCAATAGACTAAATGATCCTCTTAGCTCCATTTTAGAAGGTGTTCTAGGTGCTACTGGAAATAATACTTCAGAGAGAGTAGAAAGTACTGTAATTGTTGGATCTGGTATTGTAACCAATTGTCCCCAAGGAGATTGCAGTCAGGTTTGTGAAGAGGGTTCATCATGTACTGTAAATTGCACTGGGGGAGATTGCCATCTAATTGTTAAGCCTTTTGCTGTAGGTAGTATGAACTGTCCCGGTGGGGATTGTCTCTTAACTTGTGAAGAGAATAGTACTTGCACTTCTAACTGTTCTGGTGGAGACTGTCGTCTAACTTGTGAGCAAGGGGCTACTTGTGACTCTAACTGTTTAGGCGGAGATTGTCATCTAACTTGCGAGGCTGGCTCGAGTTGTGGTTCTTCTACTTGTCCAAGTGGTGATTGTGTTTGCACTGGACCAAATTGCCGCTAAATAGGTATTTTTTCATGAAACCTGGGAGGTTTTAAAACCTCCCAAATTCGGGCACCTCAAGATTTCCCAGTCTGTATATAGGTGCCCAGCATACACTAGACTGCAAATATAAAATATTTTTAGCCCTCATCGCAAAATTTCTGCTGGTCTAAGCCCGCTGGCCCTCTTAGCTGGCATAATTCCAGCAAAAATGCTTGTTACTAAAGAAAATGTACATACCCAAATAAAATCCCAAGCCTGCAGCTCAACAGGAAGCTGAGTAATAAAATACAAATCTCCCGGTAAGGGATAGGGCTGGAATTTAAAGTAAAGGCTAAGACCTAAACCCAACAAAACCCCTAAAAGGGTACCAAGACCTCCTAAAAAAAGTCCCTCTAAAGTAAACAAGGTTAATATACGTTTTTGAGAAGTGCCTAGTGCCCTTAAAATAGCGATTTCTTCAGTTTTTTCAGAAACAGTTAAAATAAGTATATTAGCAATGCCCATAGCTGCAACAATAACGATCAAGAAAACAACTATTGCTATTAAAGCTTTTTGCAAACGCAACTGTTCTATAAGTAAGCCAAATAAATCTTGCCATGAAGATGCAAAAAGACCACTTTCCCTAGTTAACTCTATAGCCACTGACCTTGCATTTTCAGGATTTTCTAAGCGCACATGGTAACCACTAATCTTACCCTCTGCTTTTAGATAGTCCTGTAAACTAGGAATAGATACATAAGCTACTACACTGTCTATTAACTCATTATCTACTTTAAAGGTACCTACTACAGTGTAACTACGTCTGCTACGATCTATATCAGCTATGAGTACCTCATCACCCTCAAAAACACTGAGGGTTCTAGCCAAAGTAGCACCTAATACTATACTATCCCTGTTCAACAAGGCCTCTTTTTGCTCCTTTAAAATTTCTAAATCAAAGATAGCTTGACCACGCTCAGGATCAATGCCTACCAACTGCACAAAACTACGCCTTCCACTTATATTTCGCTCTTTATCAGCTCGTCTTGCTATTAATCCTTGGGTTTCTAAAAAAGGACTGACTGCTTCTACTTGTGAATGCTCCAGTAATGCCTTACGCTCAGACTCATCACTAGGAATAGGCCTAGCATTAAAAGAGCTTAAAGTGACGTGTGGTGTAGCTTTTAGAGTACTGCTGATAAGCTCTTCAATAAAACCATTTGTTAATGATAAAGCTGTTACCAGCACCATTACCCCTACAGCTACCCCTAAAACAGTAAGAGTGCTCTGTAAGGGGCGACGACGTACATGGCGAACTGCTAAGAAAGGAACAAAGTTCATTATTTGAGTACTACTAGCTTTTCTAAAAGAGCAGGACTTAAACTTATAAAACCAACAATTGCTGCCATGATTGCTGCCAGTAGCACTGCTGCTGCTGCTGTATCTTTCACTCGTTTGGCCAAAGGATGGAAACTAGGGCTTGCTAGATCGACTAAACTTTCTAAAGCACTGTTAATTAACTCTAAAGACAAAACTAGAGCAGAGCAAAGCAAAATAGGTATAAGGTTTACCCTAAGCCATAAAGCTAATAAACTAACTAGTAAAGCAATACTTACCTCTATACGAAAATTTGCTTCGTTTAGCCAAGCACTTTTTAGCCCTATGAAAGCATAAGTAAAAGTTTGTTTTAAGCGCTGAAGCGAGAGTGCTTTTGTTTGCGCTGCTAAGGGAGATTTAGCATTAAATCTTGATGTTTTTTGAATATTTCCCATTGCTCTTGTGTTTGATGATCAAAGCCTAGTAAATGTGTTAGACCATGTGCAGCCAAAATTTTGACTTCTTCATTTAGACTATGCCCCATAGCTACTGCTTGCTGTGCTGCAGTATCGATACTAATAATAATGTCTCCTAGATGGGTTACTTGCGGCATTTTAAGTTCATTATTAAGGTCATTAGGTTCAAAGGTAGGGTAGGAAAGAACATCAGTTGGTTTATTAATGTTGCGGTCTCTTAGATTCAAGGTAGTTATCTTAGCATCGCTGCAAAGTACCACAGTAAGTTCACGATTTTGCAAGTCCAACTTCCTTAACAGGCTTTCTAACGATGTCTTTAGCTCTGCTAATAAAGGGTAACCTACTTCGTCAAGTATATCAATGTCACAACGCATCAATACAATGTCCTAGAAATACTTAATGAAGAGTAACTACCTACTCCAATCCAGCTCCTTCTTAAGGTTTGCTCTCAATAAATGTTATAAGAGCGCTACCAAAATAGCCTAGTGTTGCTACAAGAGTACTTTGTATAGTACAAGGTGCTTCTCCTAAACCTCTAAAAGCATAATAAAGTATGGTACCAAAAGAAGTTAAGCAAACTAAGAGCAAAACCACATTGATAAGAATTATTAGTCTATTGCGAGCCGAATCAGTTACGGGACTCACTCTTGGTTGCGGTGGTGCTTCTTCTGCTGCTCCTAATTCTGATGTTGCTACCTCAGCAGCCTCTTCTTCCACTTCTGGCTGGGCTAAAGCAGTAGGTTGTTTTGCTTTCCTTGCTCGAGCAGCACCAACAGCCTCATCAAAACCTCGATCTTGTGTTTCTCTTAAAACATCACTGCTAAGAGGTTTTTTTCCTAAAAAAGTGTATTCTAAAAAAGATCTAACCACATTTCCAACCTTTCTTTAAGATTTACCATCATACACTAACTTCCCTCAGAAGGTAAGAGAATGCTTATCTGCCTCATAGTTTTTTGAGTTAGGTCTTTCATCTCAGCTTTACTCTTACCTTCTGGAAAAATAGCTTTTTCATATTCAACATTAAACCTCCGCCCCTCCCGCCATATAGCAGCAGGTAATATGGGTACTCCTGCTCGCTGAGCCAAAAAGGCAGCCCCATTCATAGCCTCAGCATCACCTTTATTACGTGTTCCCTGAATAAATATACCTATAAGCTCACCATTTTTTAGTAAGTGTAGGGCTTCTTTAATAGCTTTCATATCACTACGGCTTCTGTCAACAGGGAACGTGTAAAGGCTATACATAAGCCAATGACCAAAAGGGTTTTCAAAGAGTTCCTTCTTAGCCATATATCTTATCCTTCTAGTAACGTAGACTCCTAATACAGGTGGATCAAGATAAGAACTATGATTGGCAGCTATGATCGCCCCACCACTTTTAGGAACGTTATTTGTGCCAGTTACGCTAAGACCATATCTAAAACGTACAAAAAAGAGTAGTACAAGCCTAGAAAGGTGGTAAAACCAGCTTCTATACCTACAAAGGCAAATAAGCATCTTCATAGAGATATCATAAACCTAGGTATAAACTTTTGTGAATGTTTGGAGTAGTTAGTGCAGGTAGTTTGGTGGCTAGCTACTGCACGGTTCTAGGAATTTAGATGTATTGCTGGGAGAATAAATCCTTGCCAAGGGCACTAGGACCATGAAGGCTACAAAGATTTAAACACTTGAGGATTATACTAAATGATGGTAGATTGACACGGTTAGTTTGATAGGAAAGTAATAGTTACTAAAAAATCGACAAACACTAAGGTGAATTATGAAATTAGCAGCAAGTAAGCGCCAGCCCGGCAAAGCAAATCATCTGCGCCAGCAAGGACTTTTGCCAGCAGTAGTTTATAATAAAGAAACAAATATTACTATAAGTGTAGATAAGCAAGCTTTTGACAAGGCCTTTCGCAGCCGAGGGCAGTTTGGCATTATAGACTTAGAAATAGAAGGTCAAACAGTTGAGTCTTTAGTAAAGCAAGTTCAAATGAATAAGCGCCGCCGTGAACCGCAGCATGTGGACTTTTATGCCATCACACGTGGTCAAAAGGTAAGCGTTGCTGTACCGGTTGAATATGTAGGTATAGCTGCGGGTGTTCGTAGCGGTGGACAGCTAGACATTAAACGACGTGAGATTAAAGTTAGTGTGCTACCTAGGCGTATCCCTGAGAAAATCAGGGTAGATATCACTAGCTTAAATATTGGTGAAGTCATTCACATTAAAGATGCTGAAAGTGAGTTGCCCGAGGGCTCGAGCTTTGTAGACAATCCTGAACTTACCCTTATAACCGTAGTGCCAACTCGTGCAGCTCTTTCTGCTGGAACTGAAACTGAGGCATCAACGGAAGAGGAGTCTGAAGAAGCTGATAAAACTAGCTAAGTAGGCATAAATACATAACGTGGGTTTCTCTAACAATCAGAATATTAAGCTGCTGGTTGGTTTAGGAAATCCTAGCATACGCTATGCAAGCACCCGACACAACGTGGGGTTTATGGTTGCTGACTTACTAGCAAGACGCTATAAACTCAACTTTCGTAGCAGGAGTAATTTAGCACTGGAGGCTCAGCTCGAGGATATATATCTTATAAAACCACTTACCTTTATGAATGCTTCAGGCAAAGCAGTGAAGGCCTATATCCAAAAATATGCACTAGGTCTTGAAAACGTGTTAGTCATTCATGATGATCTTGACATGCCCTTAGGGCGTTTACGCTTTAAAAAAGGAGGGCAAGCAGGTGGGCAAAGGGGTATTAGAGACATAATTGACTGTGTAGGCAGTGACTTTTTGCGTTTAAAGCTGGGTATAAGTCGTCCTGCTGAAGATACACCAGTTATTGATTGGGTTTTAAGTCCTTTTGCAGAAGCAGAGGTAGCAGTGATTGAGCAGGTTATTATAGGAGCAGTAGAGGCAATTGAGCTTTTACTAACAAAAAATTTAGCCGCAGCTATGAATCGCTTTAATGGTATGGATTTTAATCAAGTATTATGAATCAAATGCAATCTGACAACTTTATCTACAAAATGATAGCTTCGGATCTGACCCAAGGTAAATTCACTAAAGTAGTTACACGCTTTCCTCCTGAGCCCAATGGTTATTTGCATATAGGTCATGTTACACCTATTGTACTAAATTTTGGTCTTGCTGAGCATTTCAGAGGCAAGTGTAACTTGCGATTTGACGACACCAACCCCCTTAAAGAAAACGAAGAATATGTTAGGGGCATGAAACAAGATATAGAGTGGTTAGGGTTTTCGTGGGATAAGCTTTGCTACGCTTCAGACTATTTTGAGCAGCTATTTGAGTGGGCTATAGCACTAATTAAAGATCAAAAAGCTTATGTGGATTCACTAAGTGCTGAAGAAATGAAAGATTATAGAGGCACCTTGACAGAGCCGGGTAGAGAAAGTCCTTATCGTTCTAGAAGTGTAGCAGAAAACTTAGAACTTTTTAAAAGAATGCAAACTGGTGAGTTTAAAGAAGGGGAGCATGTGCTTAGAGCAAAAATCGATATGGCTTCAGGGAATTTAAACTTGCGTGACCCAGTAATGTATCGCATTATAAAGGCACCTCATCAGCGTACTGGTAATGCTTGGGGTATCTACCCTACTTATGACTGGGCGCACGGTCAAAGTGATGCCCTAGAAGGTGTGACCCATTCACTTTGCACCATCGAGTTTGCCCATCATAAACCTCTTTACGAATGGTTTCTAGACGCATTAAAGATCAAGGAGCCCCGTCCTTATCAGACTGAGTTTGCTCCTACTGTTATTACCTATACCCTTTTGAGCAAAAGGTTCCTAAAACGCCTTATAGACAATGGTTATGTGAAAGACTGGGATGACCCTCGTTTAGCAACGCTAGCAGGAATGCGTCGCCGTGGCTACACTCCTAAGGCAATTCGTGCTTTTATTGCAGACGTTGGAGTTGATCGTAATGAGAGTACTATTGAAATAGAGCGTTTTGAGTACTTTGTCCGTCAGGACCTAAATAAGGTTGCTCAGCGGATCATGGCTGTATTAGACCCTTTAAAAGTTATTATAACCAATTACCCTGAGGGCTTAACTGAAGAACTAGACGCCATTAACAACCCTGAAGATGAAAGTACCGGTACTCGCAAAGTTCCTTTTAGTGGTGAAATTTATATAGAACGTAGTGATTTTTTAGAAAATCCACCTAAAAAGTTTTTTCGCCTTGCCCTAGGACGCGAGGTACGTTTGATGCATGCTTATTACCTTACTTGTAATGAAGTAATTAAAGATCAAGATGGCAATATTATAGCACTGCACTGTACCTATGACCCTAAAACCAAAGGAGGCGATTCTCCTGATGGCCGTAAGGTAAAAGGTACTCTACATTGGGCCAGTGCTAAACATGCGCTAAATGCTGAGATTAGGCTTTACGAGCATCTTTTTAATCAAATAAACCCTAAATACACTGAGGAAGACATTGCCAGTAACATAAATCCTAATTCCTTAAAAGTTATTGAGGGGGTTAAGCTCGAGCCCAGCATAAAAACTATGCCTCCCAATGTTCACTATCAATTTTTGCGCCAAGGGTACTTTATTGAAGATACTGACAGCAAGCCAGAAAAGCTAGTGTTTAACCGTACTATAGGACTTAGAGATACTTGGGCCAAGTTGCAAAGAAAAGGGTAAAATGATTGCTAGCTATGCAAACACACCGTACTGATATACAAGTCCGCTTTAACGATACAGATGCTCTGGGACACATCAATAACAGCAATTACGCCCTTTATGCTGAACTTGGCCGATTAGAGCTACTTAAGCATATTGGTGCTTTAGCAGGTAACTTCATTCTAGCTTGCTTAAAGATAGACTTCCGTGCCCAAACAACTTACTTGCAAAAAGTTTATGTTGAAACCTACATTAAAAAAATAGGCAATACTAGCATTGCTATGAACCATAATATTTATGCCGATGATAAGCTAGCAGCAGAAGCAAACTCGGTAATAGTGCGGTTTGACTATAAGACTAACAAGCCTGTGCCTGTGCCTGAAGACCTGCGCAAACGCTTAAAACCTTTTATAGTCACATGAACATAGCAGTTTTACTGCACAGCAGCGCTGGGGGAAGTGGGGTGGTGGCCACTGAATTAGGCCTTTGCTTTGCCAAACTAGGTCATACCATACATTTTGTAGCTGACAGGCCGCCCTTTCGTTTGACAAATTTGGATAAGCACAATGTTTACTACCATCAAGTGCAAAATATGACCTATCCGCTTTTTAGCGCACCACTGACTACATTAGCAGAGGCTTCAAAATTAGCTGAGGTAATTGAAGAGTATCAAATCGAAGTGGTTCATGCCCATTATGCTGTGCCCCACGCAACTGCTGCTTTACTGGCCAAAGATATGATTAGAGTTTGCAACACTTGCAAACCACCGGCAGTGATTACTACTCTACACGGAACTGATGTTACCCTTGTAGGTTTAGACAGGGCATATTTACGTACTACTCAATACTCAATAGAAAAATCCAATGCAGTGACTGCTGTTAGCCAATACTTGGCTGATTACACTCATGAAGAAATGGGAGTAGAGTCCGCGATTGAAGTTATTCCTAACTTTGTAGAGCTAGAACGCTTTAAGCCTCATGCTAATCCTGAATTGCGTTTACGCTACGCCCATCCTGAGGAAAAATTGCTTATTCACATTTCCAATTTCCGCCCTGTAAAACGCACACCAGATGTTATACAAATTTTTGCCAAAGTTGCTGAAAAAATAGGTGCTAGGTTATTAATGTTAGGGGATGGTCCTGAAAGACCTAGATGCCTAGAGCTAGCCCAAGAACTGCACATTAGTGGCCGAGTTTCTTTTTTGGGTACCTTTCCTCAGATCGAGTCTTTATTAGCGATCAGTGATTTATTTTTGCTACCTAGTGCCAAAGAGTCTTTTGGCTTGGTTGCTTTAGAAGCCATGGCTAGTGGTGTTCCTGTAGTAGCTAGCAATATAGGCGGTATTCCTGAGGTAGTGTCAAGTGGGAAAACTGGTTTCTTGCACTCTTTAGGTGATGTAGCAGCAATGGCTAATTCAGCTGCTAAGCTCTTGAGCAATGACAGCTTACATTTACAATTTTCAAAAGCAGCTAGGGAACGTGCTGAAAAGTCATTTTGTGAAGACTGTGTAGTACCACTTTATGAGAAGGTATATGAAGCACAAGTCAATGACTAAGATAATACGCTCCCAACTCTTGCACACTCCAAAAAATCCCTTTGATACTAAAGACGCACTCATGAGTTTTGCTGATGGTGCTATAGCCTTTGCTGATGGTGTGATTTTAGGTGTGGGTGATTACTCTAAAATAAGCAAAGACTTTCCTGAAGCGGAAGTTATCGATGAGCGCAATGCCATCTTACTGCCGGGGTTTATAGATACTCACGTTCATTACCCACAAGTACCCATCATTGGCGCTTTAGGGATGGAGCTTTTAGAATGGTTAGAAAAACGCACTTTTCTTGAAGAAAGTAAGTTAATAGATAGTGCTTATGCTAAGCTGGTTGCCAAAGATTTTTTGAATAGTCTTTTGCGTAATGGTACTACTACAGCTCTAGTTTTTGGAACCCACTTTGCAGCGTCTCAAGATATTTTCTTTACAGAAGCGCAAGCTTTGGGCTTAAACATAATAAGTGGTTTAGTTCTTTCTGATCGCAACCTTCCTGAAATTTTACAAACTACACCAGCAAAGGCTTATGAAGAAAGTAAAGTCCTAGTTAATCGCTGGCATAAGCGTGGGTGCTTGCAGTATGCCGTAATGCCTCGCTTTTCAGTGAGCTGCTCTGAGAGTATCTTGAAAGTCTGTGGGCAACTTTTAAATGAGCACCCTGACATAATGTTTCATACGCATATTAATGAAAATAGTAAAGAAATAGATGTTGTTAGCAAGCTTTTTCCTTGGGCTAAGGATTATTTGCGCACCTATGAACAATTTGGTCTAGTAAACAATTACTCAGTTTTTGCCCATAATGTGCAGGTAAGTGATAGTGAACTCGAGCGTCTAGCAAAAGCAAAAGCAGCTATAGCACACTGCCCTAGTAGCAACATGTTTTTAGGAAGTGGTTTGTTTGACATGAAACGCCACTTAAAGCACAAAATTCCATTTGCTTTGGGTTCAGATGTAGGTGCCGGTACAGGTTTTAGCCTTCTGAAAGAGGGCTTAGTGTCTTATCAAGGACAGATGTTGCATCAAGATAGTTATCTGCTAACAGCAGCTCACCTTTTGTATTTATCCACTAAAGCTGGTGCAGAAGTACTAAACATGGCTAGTGAAGTAGGAGATTTTCAAGTGGGTAAAAAAGCTGATTTTGTAGTTATTGAGCCACCTAGTAATAGTACTTTAGCTAAGGTGTTAACCCATAGTACTTCAGCAGAAGTTTCACTAGGTGCACTTTTTACTTTGGCAAGAGAGGATTGTGTAAGGGAAGTGTTTGTAGCAGGAGTGCCTCATTTGTTAACCAGCTCTCAGCGCTAGCTTGAAGGTAGGTTTTGTGGGCCATAGTGAATTAGATTCCATGAACTAAAATTGCTTGACATGAATATTGGTCATGAAGTTAACGCTCTAGCTGGGTACAAAAGTGCTATTAATGCACTAGCTTTCAACGCTGATAGCAGCCTTTTAGCATCAGGCAGCGATGATGACACTATCGTAATTTGGCAGCTTAGGAGCAGCAAACTTGATAGTATAGGGGCTCGAGCACCCAAAGCAAATTTGATAATTTGATAGAGGGCTTGAGATTTAGAGCGACATTTGTGTGTGGGTATAATTAATTGCTATAATGGAAAGATGTCGGCAACAGCTGCAGTATTACCAAATTTATACTTACCTTCTAGTTTGGAGCTACCCTCATCGGACGATACCCCTGTGGACAATGAAGATCAGAACTTTATACCCAACTTTTTACTATTTTTATTGGAAAATATTTGGGCAGAACGTCAAGATTGGTACTTTGGTGTTGATATGGGTGTTTACTATAACCGTAAAAAGCCTGTCCCTCCCATTGTCCCTGATGCCTTTTTAAGTTTGGGAGTACAAAGACGCAAATCTCAAGGGCGTTTAAGTTATGTATTTTGGGAAGAAAGAGATATTGCTCCTAGCTTTGTACTAGAAATGGTTTCTCATAACTATGGTAGTGAATATGAAAATAAAGCAGCCATCTATGCCAGATTAGGTGTACTTTATTATCTAATCTACAATCCCAATTATTGGCAACGCCATAACAAAAAACCTTTTGAGCTTTATAAGCTAATTGATGGAAGTTATGAGCATGTTTTGGGTGAGCCTTACTTTATGCCAGAAATTGGCTTAGGTATAGGAAGGTTTAGCAAAGGAGTAAGGGGTGTAAGTCGAGAAGTGTTGTACTGGTATGATTCTCTAGGAAACAGATATAAAGATGCTGAAGAACAGTTAGGTTATACAAAGGAACAATTAACTAGTACAGAAAACCAATACAAAGATCTTCAAAGTGTAGTTAATACTTCTAGAGAAGAAGGTTTTTTTGAGGGTCAAGCAGTTGGTTTTAATAAAGGTGTAGAAAAAGGGGCTGAAGAAAGAGCCTTGGAGATAGCTAAGAATTTAAAGGCCAAAGGTCTTTCAAATAAAGAAGTAGCTGAGCTAGCAGGGCTGAATTTAGCTGATTTGGAAGATTTATAAAAAACCAATATTATTTATTGAGCAGGGTGTTCTGCACAAGCTGCAATATAATCAAAGTCCATATCTTCTCGGGCAATATACTATAGACTTAGCTACTTGCTTAATGTTTTCATAGTCCACAATTTTGTTTTGGGTTTTGTTAGGGCTCGAGCCCTCCCAGCAAACTTGATAAGTTGGACTGGCTCGAGCACCCAAACCAAACTTTCAGGATGTTTGTCTACTCATTTAAACTAATTTCTAAAGCAAAAATAACATTGTTCTAATCAGAGCCCAATAAATCTGAAGCAAGTTCTTGAAGTACTTGCTCATCACAGTCCCTTTGATAATAAGCATTATTGCTTTGTCGCCTAGAAATACCATTGTTGGTATAGTATCTTAATGAAGGATCTGTTATTAAACCACAAACTATTTCTGCCCACTCTCCAACATTTACCCAAATATCTGGACCTGGACATGAATCAAGCTTTCCACATACTGGTCGTCCCTCTGGATTATTACGAGGACCACATCTTTCTCCATTCATATTAAATTTTTGCACTTGTCCATGCGGGTGAATGTGTGTAATTGATGGAATTTGCCTTTTCAATTCACGTACTAAATTTCTACCAGCTAATATTGCTGCACAACTAAGTCGATTGTTTTCTCCAATTGCTGGAGGGCAGTTGCTACTAGAAAATGTACCAGAAAATTCAATATCAATACCATGCCTACCACCTGCACTGTTAATTTTAAACTCAACATCATGTGTATAAAATATTTCTCCATTATTTAGTACAACAAAGTGGGCAGCAATACGATCTACAGCAGAGGAATCACTTGAGGGATCAGGTGGCAGTAAGGGAGCAACTGCTGTTTGATGTAGTATAACTGCTTTTATTATATTTGTTTCTCTATCTCTTTCTAAGCTTTCATCTATATAATAACGGTAAGTGCCACCAGAAAGATATGCTCTACGTGCATAAATTCTTCTCCCTGCTCCTGAGATTGTCTCATCAGACGCAGCAATTCTGCGGTCCGTTAAATTATTGCACTCAATATCCATATTTCCTATTTTTTCTTTCGTTTCTAAGTTTCAAAATCAATTACCTCAGCAGCTTCTTCTGAATTTGTTGACGAAATATTTTGTGCCTCACAACTACACTCTGTGTGAAAATTGCCAAATGTTAGTTTATGATTTGTGACAGTACCATCAGGTGTAATTTCCTTTCAACTTACCTCTCGCATAAAAGTTCTGTCCTCACCTTTACGAGTAACATCAGTAGTTGTTGCTCTCATTGTTCTGAGAAGAAGTTTGAGAACCATCAGAAAATTCAAAATGAACCTTACCCGGTGGAATATCCTCCAGTTTTGCTTTCCCTTCCTCATCAAGCTTGCCTTCTCGTTCACTCCCATCTGCAAAATAGGCAACATAGTCCGCATTAGGAACCACCTCTCCTTCCTCAGTAACTAGTTCTATCTCTATCCAATCTATAAACCTAATCAAACCCGATTGAGCAGATTTACCTCCTACTTTTAAATCAAAGAAATATTCTGGATAATAGTAGTGTTCATCACCCTCTACCTTATCTGGGAGGTCGTCAACATCTTTCTGGTATTCAAAAGCCCATTCAGCATTAACTCGATTGCCTTGCACCGTCGAAGTTAGTGTTTTAGTAAAATCATGCTCACCATCAGCATCTTGCTCGTAGATTTCTAGTGTTGCTGGTGTGCCATCACCAAAACCCTTGGTGCGTCCATGTAGCTTAACTATCTCATCTCGTCTGGCATAATCTGAACCCCACTGAGCAGAAATAACCTTTTTATTTTTGTCGGGTTGTCCGGCTAGCCTATTACACTCCTCACAGAAAGGTAAACCACTCTCAGCCGCTCTTGCCAGTGTCTGGGCTTGCTCTCGCCCAAAAGCAAGTATTTGGTTCTGCCTTTCAACTTCATGTTGCCCAGGTTGGCGGGGAGTAGAGCCAACAGGAGCAAAATCAATGGAAATAGCAGACCTACCCGGACTTACAACAGTAATTGGGTAACCTTTATCGGTCATGGATATAACCATTTCTGTTACTACCGTGTCACCCTTAACTTTCATAACTTGTCCCACAGGGTCTTGTACCATGGCAACTTTCAAACACGGCCCTCCAGCATTTGGAGGTAGAGCACAACCAGAAACTAGGGCATTACCATAGTCTTTTAGGGTTAATACTTCGCCATCTGCACCATCTGCTGTTTTATGGGTAACTATAAACTGGAGTTGCCCTCCATGGGGACACATACAGGTGGCACCGTCGGTCAGTATTTTTATGCCCATTAGTTATTGCCTCTATTTTTCATTAAGCGTCCGAAAACCTCTACCTACAATTGCTTGAGTTGTATAACCTAGTTTTAGAATTTCTTGATTTCTGTGTTTCAGCTTAGCTAACTTAGCTATTCTTAGGTGTAAAGTTTCCACTAACAACAATTGATAAAGAAACAAGCTTAATAAATTAAACTGTCAAGTTCTGGCGGAAAACTTTTTTGCAAGTTATCTAAGCGCTCTTTTTCTATTAAGATCTTTACTTTTAAATCTGGATCATTAATGGCTTGAATTGCCTCTATAGCATAACCTCTTGCTTCATCATCCTTAGTTTCTATAGCAAAACGAATTAATGCAGATGTAGTAGAAGGTAGCTTTTGCTCTTTAAGATATAATAACACACCAATAATACGCCAATAAGGCCATTCATTTTCCTTAATAAGCCTTAGAGCAAGTACATTTGCAACACTATTATAAAAATCCTCATTTAACATATAAGCTACACTTATAGGAGGAGGCGCACTTATGGGTGTCCGTGCATATTTTTTTGGTAAGTTGTCAAGATAATCTAATGCTATTTGATACTTAGGCTCTTCCTCTTGCATCCATATCATTAGAGTTCCTACCATAAGGCGAGCTATAGGATCTTTATGATTCTTATTTTGAGAAAGCAGGGTTAGGGTTTCTTTTCCACCTTGCCGAAGTAAATATTCTGCATCCAAATAAGCTTTCCCTCTACTTTTAAGTGCCTTATTAAAAATTATATTTATATCTTCCATTTGTAAACCAACCTCATAATTATCAGGCGAAACCTTTATTAAAGGTACTTCCACACTGCTTATTGATGTACAATTTAGCAATAAAAATACTACAGCTACACATAATTCGAAGTTATGCAAACTAAGGTTCAAATTCCCACCACTTTGTAAAAGTACGTGTTCTCAGGGCGTTAGTGCCACAATGCACCTCACCTAACCAGACATGATAGTCATACCAATCATTTATGCCATGTGGCACAAGCCCTTCTGCTCTAAGTTTTCTCTCAAGATCATCTTGAAAAAGATCTCTACCGTTAACAACTGGCCCAAAAGGTTTGGGGAAAATACAGTGGTCATTAATCACTAACATATTTACACTGCCAGCAGTTAAAGCATCAGCTAAAGGTGCAGAATGAAAATCTATAAATAATATTGCAAGATCAATAATATCATTAGAAGTTAATCCTAATTCTGTTTCGAATTGCCTTTTAATTATATTAAGTTTGTCTTGTGTATCACGATTATATCTTCTTAAATGAGTAGCATCAAACCTGCTACCCAAAACAGTAAGTCCTCTGTTTAAGAAATCTTGTACAGATACTTCAACATCAATCCAATGATCAATCCGACCACGACGATTATATTTGGGTACCTCACGCCCGTTAAGAAGTCTTGCTTGAGGATTTGTTCTATTAGTTCTTTCTAAAATATCATATGCCAAATCAGGACTTGCCATAAGTAATTTAAACCCTTTTCCTCCTCTATTAGATGGAACAAAACTAATAATCTCATCAACATGAGCAACAGCAAGCCAACTAGTATCTATAGAAATTGGGTCTTGCACAATTTGCGCCCTCAAAAAGTTCCTCAAATCACTATCAAAGTGTTCTCTTGGTCTACTTACTCCCCCATAATAAATACGTCCCCAAGGATAACCTGTAATAGGGGGAGAAACTTCTAAATTGCCAGATGAATCAAGAGTAGAAGTACGAATCATTCTCCCTTGTTCGTGATAACCAAGATCAGCTTGTCTTAGACTTCTTGGGAATGTTTGTAATCCTCCTACACGCGGCGCTCGCATCACACTGCGGAACCCAACATTTCCAGGCATTGAAGAATATCCCCATTCCATACAATCTTGCATCCATATATCTATCTTGCCTTCACTATCAGGGGGTGGTCTGTGCTCACGAAGTTCACAACCTGTTGCCTCCACATATCTTCTCAACTCTCCGCGAAAGCGTTGATTGCTCGAGTTAACAACGTAAACCTTTTCTGCTTGGTCTAAGTGATTGGGCATTATCCAAGGTGCAACACGAACCTTACCTCTTTCTCTATACCTTGTACCATCTCCCCTTGTAACTGTGAAAGTTAAGGTAATTTCACCATCAAAATCTGTCCCAGCATATTGTACAGCTTCCATGCCAAATTCTTTTTCAGCAAAGTTTAAATCTGGAAAATTATACCTACGACTCATATCTTTTCCTAGAATTTGTTGAGCGCCAGCAGTACGGCTCTCAAATATTCGTATTTTATTTCTCATTGCAGGGGCAACCTCTAAAGATGCTCTCCATGCTGTTGTAGGCATTGGTCCAATCCTACGGAAAACCAAAGGAGCTAATTCATTTCTATCATTGCCAGTATTGACAACATTATCTTCATTATCTGATCTAGAAGGGGTTCCATCACCATCATTGTTGCACAAGATAATGGCACCTTTATTTTCCCTACCCCATTCCCACTGATTAATAGTTGTGTAATCATCGTCTACCTGTCCATCACGATCAGCATCTAGATGCATATGGTAACCAGCAACACTTAAAACAAGGTCAACTCTTTTAGTTTCACCTGCAGGAACAAATTTAGTGCGTTCAGCAGGATCAGGAAAGTAGCTATCTTTCCTAGCTATAACTACATATCTGCCAGATACAATATCAAGAAAGGCTGCTATACCTGAAGGATCGGTTTGACACGATCTGTTCTCTGGACCTCTAATTTCAACTGTAACACCTTCAATAGCTCTTCCACTTACAGTAGCTTCATGCAAATGTACAATTAGATTAGAAAGATCAGGACATGTTTGTGTTGGATCAGTGCAGGGAGCACTTGCATCAGGTCCAGAAGTTGGTGGGGTTGGGGAAACACACATACTTACTTTCCTTTTTTGAGTCTTCCATACTCGAGCCACTCCAAAGCTTTTCTTCCTAGTTGTTTAGCTCGAGCCAAACTTCTAATTCTAGGATCTGTAAGAGTTCGTGAAATCCAAGGGTAGAGCAGATCATTTGTACAACCGTGACCAAATGCAAACATTAATACCACTATTAAAGCCTCTCCTCGTAATGTAGGTAAATTGTGTTTTTGTGCTTCAGCTCGCCCTTTTACAATAAGTTTAGTGAGTGCTTCTTCTCCAACATAAGATACTTTTTGGGGGAAGGCATTGTTCATTTCCTCGAGCACTGTTGTTTCAAAATTACTCATAGAAAATGTAATCTGCTTCTTAGCAAAAACAGACAAAGCTTCAAAGGCATTTGTTACGTTGATATTATCAGGTCCTGAAACTTTAGATTGATACTCTATAACCCCTTCATATATTTGTTCTGCTCTTGTCATCTGATCACCAGAAGCATTCAAAACCTTATTTAACGCTGGATACTGTGGATCAGTATCAAAACCACTGCCATAAAGAAACATAAGGTCAATATAGAAACGAACAGGACCCTTATTTGTAAATCCGTAGCCTTCAGCCCGCTGCATTGCCTGACGAAGTGCCACACGAAGCTGCTCTTCACCAAGTACCTTATAGAGTCTAGGCCTAACCTCCTGACTATGAGCCACCATCTCGGACTCAAAGTTTTCTAGTGCAATCTTCCGGAAAACTTCCATTTGCTCTTCTCTAATAACCAACATAGCTCATCTTCCTAATCGCCACCTTTACACTTTGCAGCACGCTGAAATCTCATTTTGCTGCTATCTTCCTTAACTTAAGGCAATCTTTGAAAGAAACAACACAAAGCATTTGAGTATGCGTTCCGAAACTCTGTTTCGGAACAGAGGAGAAATAGGCTTTTTATTTTTATTGAGTAACATTAACCCGAAAACTAAAGGGCGTAGGAACAGATTGTCCACCTAGAGTAGTAACAAGCTCACCAGAAAATATGTACTCACCAGCACTAGTAAGAGCAGGATTAAATCTCCCTTCACCAACAACCTTAATACGCCCTTGAGTAAGGCCAACACCAATAGCCTCAAAAACCTTTTGTAAGTCTTCAGCCTTGTTGGCCTCACCGAAAGTACCATTGGTTTGTCCAGCTAAATTCTGCAACTCGGAAAAATCTATATTTGTACCTAAGCTTATAGGGAATATAGGAGTACTTTGAAGGGTTGCTTGATTAATTACATCATTGACAGTGGAGGCAGAGTCAGTATCCTCTCCATCACTTAATACAACAATGACAGGGTTTGTAACAGCACCAGAATCTCGAAAGAGCTTGAGAACCGCCAAAAGTGAGTCATAGAGAGATGTACCACCTGAATTACCGACCCTATCAATAGCTGCTTTTAGAGCATTTTTATCAGAGGTAAAACCTTGTAATAACCTAATCCTAGCAGAAAAATCTACTATGGCAGCTTGGTCATTTGACGCCAGTAAATCAACTATTTGTTTGCCAGCATTGACACGTAATTTCTGTGGATCGTTATCATCCATGCTTCCACTCGAGTCAAAATCAAGAACTAGGCTTACCCGCTCATTACTACTAGTTGTTATAATTTCTACTTTAGTTGGATCAGCTACTCCAAATGCAGTAGCAACATTAGGATCAGAAGCTTTGGTAATAGAAATATTTCTAAAAGAGAAGTTACTTAAAGTTACACCACCAGTAATTAACTCACCATTAGCATCTTTAGGTGATACAGTAACATCAAAAACACCCCCATCGAGCGAAAATACACTAGGAATAACACCAACAAGAGAAACATCATCAACAGGTAGTAGTTGTGTAGTCTGTGCTGGTGGTGGCGTAATTTCTACTGGTTGTACAGCTTGTGGAGCTGCTGGAGCATTTACTGGACGAGAATTACTATAGTAACTTGCAGGTACTTTGTTAACAATGTCCAAAACAACATTGTCTATCAAATCTGCAATGGCCTTTTCCATTGGTGTATTTTGGTAGCCAGCAATGGCAACACCACCAAGAACACCCCCACCAAAAATACCTCCACCAAAACGGGAGGCTAAACCTTCAATTTTAGAAACAGCAATAACTTGACGCGTTCTAATATCCACTAAACGCAAATCTATGGCTACATAAGCTTCTTTTTTGCTTGCTCCTACAGCACCAATAAATGGTAAAGGTGCTGCTATACCAACACCACCAGCACCAGCAGCATTTGGTTCAAAGGCTGTTACAGCAGCAAGTATAGCAATATCACTACCTTGAAAGGCGCTGCTCTCACCTGTTACGTTTAGTTCACTTTGCAAAACACCTAGATTACCACTTGATTCTAGTACCTCAAAACGATTAGACATGACAAGTGAACTAATAAGAGCATCGGCCATGCCACGGCCTATTCTGTGGATGCACTTAGCAGCCTTACACTCAAATTCGGAGACTACAACGCTAGCTTTGGGTCCATTGTAGGGTGGTAACTGTGAATGAGCTTGAACTGTACTAGTTTGAGTACTGCCTATTGTGGCAGGAGTACAACTTGCTAGTAAAACCAGTCCTAAAATGCCTAAGGTAACAAAAAACCTTAAAATATTTTTATTCATAAATCCCTTCCATCTGTATTAATGACAGATTTATTAACAATCAACTCACAATCAACCTAATGGGAATGAGCTCAGGGGTGCTTACTTCGGCGTACATTCCACTTAACTAAGCTCTAGACTTAATTTAGTCACTCATGTGAGCATCCCGCTGAAGCAGGCGCTAGATGAAATTTCCCTGAAACGAAAGGTAGGTTACAACAACCCTCTGCTGTTCCTAAACTTTGCTTTGAGAATATGCAACGAAGGTTCCCTACATAGCATAGCTCAGTACCCATGCCAAACTGATTTATTCACTTTGCTTAGACTTGTCATTTTACACAAAATTATGGTGATACGGTACCAAATGTGTTAGACGGACAACTATTCGCCTGTGCAACGGTTTGTACCCGAACAATGAGTTTGTCAGAATACGTACATGGAGCACATTGAATATCTGTACTTTTAAGAATGCAGGCTTTTCCGTTCAATCTTCTTAGATCATCAAGGAAATCTTGTTCTATCAACTGCTGAGCATTACGCCATGCAATTTCTCCTTTTTCATTACTGTGAAAAAAATCAGTACACTTATACTCTCGATCCATACGAGCATTAATAGCAATATCACCATTTTGACTACCAAGAAAACGACAGTTCCTTGGTCTAGGATTAGACGGTGTTGAAGGTAAATAGTAAAATACTCCTGCATTTGTACCTGAACCCTCAACATTTTCACCCACAGCACCGATAATCAGTCCATCTGAGTGGAATCCACTCTTTACTGTTGCTAAGGATGCTCCAAACTGATCACCTGCTTCATTACGTCCTGCTGGATCTTGGCCAAATGGTAATGGCTTTGTCAATCCTGAGGTCGAACCCAAGGCGAGAAAAACCACACCTGCATCTGCTCCAGAACCTTTGTAGTTTTCACCGGGTGTTCCAATGGCGAGATCGGCAAAACCATCTCCATTGAAATCACCTGTAGTCAAAGTAGAGCCAAAACGATCCTCAGACTCGTTTCTTCCAGCAGGATCTTGTCCAAAAACACTTAGACTATCTATATCTAGTCCAGACGCCGAACCGTTTAATAGGAAGACAACACCAGAAGAAGGGCCTGAACCATTGTAATCCTCTCCAGGAGCCCCAATAGCAAGATCATCAAAATTATCATTGTTGAAATCACCTACGGCCAATGCTTCCCCAAACTTGTCATTAGACTCATTTCTACCAGCAGGGTACTGGTCAAAAATACGTGGTGGATGAAAACCTGCTGTTCTTCCTCTAAGCATATGAACAGCACCCATGGCCCTACCTCCATCACCAACACCCTCACCAGGAATCCCAATTACCAAATCATCAAAACCATCCCTGTCAAAATCACCTACAGCCAGAGATTTTCCGAATAGATCCCCATTTTCATCAACATCTTCAGTTTGGGTAATCAATAATGGATCCTCAAGTCCGTCACGGTTACCAAAATAAACAAAAACTGCACCAGATCTACCTGTTCCACCAGAGACTGCTTCACCAGGTGCTCCCACCGCTAAATCTGAGTACCCATCGTTATTGAAATCACCTACAATGAGTGCTTCGCCAAATAAATCTTCTGCTTCATGCCTGTCTGTCGGGTTCTGGCGAATTAGTGAAGGATTTCCGACACCTCGTCCATTCCCAATAAATAGAAAGACCATCCCTGCATTAGGTCCTGAACTTCTATAGTCTTCACCAGGTGCACTAACCACAAGATCAGTGATTCCATCACCATTGAAATCTCCACTTGCTAAAGCTGATCCGAAACGATCTCCACTTTCATTTAAACCAGCACCACTTTGATCAAGCACGACAGGATTTGTAAATCTATCTACAGAAAATCCATAAAGGAATACAACACCTGCATTGGGTCCTGAACCTCGATAATCTTCACCAGGTGCACCAACTGCTAAGTCTGGCTGTCGAAAACCATCCTCGATAAAGTCACCTAGAGCAAACGAAGTAGAAAATCTGTCACCGGACTCGTTCCTGCCTGCAGGTTTTTGCCCTACCCATCCCATTTGAGTACGCTCACCGAGAGCGTACTCAAGCCATTCACTGATATTTGGCGCAGGCCCTCTTCCATCACTAGCAAAGCCTCCTTGGCCAAACGTCACTGTGTACTCTGATCCTAAAGATCCTCTTGGACCCTGTAGCGCACCAAGAACATACTCTATACTAGTCCGGTCATCGGTCCAATACAATGGTCCTCCAGAGTCACCAGAATCAGTTGCAAAATTAGGTGTAACAGCACATATCTTATTGGGGAAACCACCGCATCTAGTTGGACCAGCACCAATCACCCAAGGTGCCCAAGGTCTAAATTGTGCCCCAGCTGGGGATGTTGTAGATACTGTACGTCTTGTTGTAGTAGCGGTTGCTGTACCAAACGAGCTGCTTACAAGACCCCATCCAGCGAATCTAAATTTCTGGTTCTGCCAAAATGTACTTATATCTCCCCATTCAGAAGGGAACTGAGTGAGCGCTCTTTTTGGAACTGCTGTTGATCGTGACACACCCCTTTCAAGCCTTAAAAGCATGATATCTGCCCACCCTGCCACCATGTAGTGACGGCTCGTAACTTCTTCCAATCTCCCAATTTGATTACCGAAACCAATAGTAATGTTGTTAGGAAAATCATGTATCGGATACCATTTAAAAGGGTTTTCCCAATTACCAGGATCAGGGAATAGCGAAAAGAAATGGTTTGCTCCAGAAGGTTTATTGTGACTTATGCAATGAGCTGCTGTCATAACAATTTCTGGAGTGATCAATGTTCCCGTGCAAGTACAACTAGTAATAGGAGAAGTTCCTGTTGATATACAAACTGTTGCATTCCGCTCTGGAGTGTTTCCATCAATCTGAACAATTCCTGTCAATGCTTCTTCTGAAGACCCAATATCACCTTGACCAAACACTAATGAAACACCAATGATCTGAAAAACAAAGATCAGGTTAAGTAGGTAAAAAATATGAAATACCCTTGGAATCGACCTGAAAATAGTATGGCCAACAATCATTTCTCACAACCTCCTTTAAAGTTCCTTTCTTAAAAAGACTCTAAATATCAAGGGGGTCAACCCCTTACAGTTACTAAGCTTTAAAAAATATAGTAACTAAAATTAAGATAAAAAATACACCGTGAAGAAAGCGTGAAGTTCATAGGGCTTAGCAATGCAAGCTCCTTACCAGAAGGGTTGATCGCGATTTCACGCTAGCTTCACGCCTCAATATTTATAATTTCCTTAATGTTAAGAAGGTAATGTCTAGAAAGGCTTATAATAGACCTTGGAAAATAAAGATAAGGATCATAAATCAATGAAAAAGTTTTCTTTAACAATGTTTCTAGCAGTACTATCACTTAGTTGGGGACAAGATCTACCAGTATTAGAGCCTGAAAATAGGGCTAAGTTACAAAGCCTATGTGATGATGTGAATGTTCAGTCTGAAGGTGATACAATCACTATTAGCAACATACACTACTATTACAACACTTTCTTAAATCAGAACGCTTTCATAGATAAGGGCTTCCTGCTTGGTTGCCTAAGTAACTCGACAACTCATACTATAGAACACATTAGTTTACACTACACTATAGAATACCAAGGGCCTTCCGGTCGTGGTCGCGGTTCTCAGGGGGGAACTACTCAATTAGCTTTTGATCCAATAGAAGCTAATTCCACACAGCCTTTTCGTTTAGGAGCTCCAAATGAAACCATAACTGCACTTATAGCTAGTGACCTCGAGTGGGAAGCAGAAAATGGCGAAATAGGAACTCAAAGTGAAAGCGTGCAACTGGATATCAGTGGTCAAATAATAGAGGGATTCGATGAGAAATACTGTGACCAAGTAGAGCCTGAAGCAAATGAAAATCAGCAATCCCTTATAACAAGTAAACTTGCTTTTTATCAGTACCCTATCCCTTTTCCCCATAATCCTCGAGCCTATATTAGTGAAAAGGCAAATTCTGGATATATAGTAGGTTGCCTTACTAACCTTTCAGACAATGATTTTAGTGGCAGTATAGAGGGTAACTACTCTGCTTCCTACAATAAGGGTTTTGGTAGTGGCTTCACTAACTTAAAAAGTGCTTCTCTTTTACCTAAGCAAACTGCTCCTTTTTTCGTCGATGCTGTTATAAGAAATGAATTTGTAGAATTTGAATTCTCCCCTACAGATAAAACATTAATTGCTTCACTTTCTACTTCAGGTCCAGATAGTGCTTCTAGTACTTCTCAAGAAGATGTACCTAACATGTCCCCAGCAGAGCGGACTTTTTATGAGGATACGATTACCTATTATGACTATCTTAAAACTTGTACTCCACATACATTTTCGTATGAACATCCACTAGCTGCAGGGTTTGAGGGGAAAAATATCATAATTGGCAAAAAAGGAGATAGCTGTCAGGTTGAATTTTTAATGCCCGGCATGAAGATGTTATGTGATTTCTCTTCTGAGAGCATTGCAACACTCACTAGTGAGAAGAATTACCAAGATGCTAGAAACGGCATAATGTCTTCTACAAGAATGAATTCAGATGAATGTGAAATCTTCTAAAACTTTCTTTCTAAGTAGAATTACAGCTCAATATTGTTGATTTGAGGAAGGAACAATAGAGTGCAGTACTCTTTTAAATTTCCATGCATAATAATTTTAACTTTCATAATTTTGAATTTTAGCTCGGTATGGTCACAAGAGCTTTTAGTAGCACCCAACGGACCTATAACTTTAGGCTTAGGGACAATAGAGGACATGGCATTTAGTCCCGATGGTAAATATATTGCCACAGCAAGCTCATTGGGTATTACACTATGGGATACGCAAACGCTTAATCTGGTAAAAACACTTTATTTGAGTACAGAGCGGTTGTATCTCAGAAAAACTTTTGGAAATTCTCAAAGTTACTCTTATTACTATGGTTGTGGGGATACTAGTACTTCTTATGAGTGGTCTAATGGCACTTCTCACAAGTGGTCTAGAACGATCCCTGGAAGAAACTCAGAAGAAGATCAACTATGTATTAAATTCTCTCCAGACGGCAATTTTATCACTAATGGTGTTGAAGTATGGAATGTTAATGATGGTACGGTTATCACTTCTGATTATGTAGAGGATTGGTCAACTATAGAATCTGCAAATAATAGATTCTATGTTGTCCCTACCGACAGTGTTGCCCCCAACGATGGTGTTGTCTCTACCAAAAATGGATATTCCTATAGTGTAGAGTCTGATTACAACAGTGATGATTATACATCTGTCTACACACTTAAAATTCAAACTGTAGAAGGTGAAAGTGTTGCCACTATTGAATCACAAGTTACTCCTAGATTCGCCAGTAGTTATCCTATGAGTGTACATTTTAGTCCAGATGGTAAAACCTTAGGGGTGTTGTGGAATACACCTGGTGGTAAGGCTGATTACCTCCCACTTGATACAAGTGTTGTTTTATACGATCTAACAAAAGATGGTAGTTCCTTGGGAACATTAGGACATCATTTTGATTGGATTACTTCTGTAACCTTTAGCCCTAATAATAACGTGGTAGCCACTACCAGATGGCAAGCTATTGATTTGTGGGATGTGGACACAGGTAAACACCTACATACTTTAGACGTTTCAATGACATTGGTGTGGAAAGTTAGCTTTAGTGCTGATGGTAACCTTGTTACCGCTACCAATAGAGAAGGTCCCTTTCTAATATGGCAAGTGGACACAGGTGAATTGATTTTTAGTAGTGAAGGTAGTGATATTAGGGTTAATGATGTTGCTTTGCACCCTGATGGTGAAAGTGTAGCTTTTATTGGATATCCTACTAGTTCTAAGCAAAGCGAAGCTGCTCTTTATATTTGGGAAATTTCAGAGGACCATCCCCAAATTATTCAGAAAACCGATATTTATGGAGAAGTGGAATTTTCTCCTGATGGCTCTAAGTTAGTAAGCAAACATTCTATTAAATGCACAGTTTGGAATGCTGAAGAACACTTGTTGTTGCACGAAATCGATAATTGTTGGGGTGATACTTTTAGTTATGATAAGTTTACCTTTAGCCTTGACAGTAAATTCTTAATTTCATGGAGTAGTGATCCAGACTATATTTGGGAAGATTATTATGAGAATCACTTAGTGGGAGCAAAAATATATGGCCTCGAGCAAGGAAATTTAATAAGTCATATACCTCATAGCCTAAATATCAACAGCGTAGACTTTAGTTTAGAAGGAGATCAGCTAATTACAGTTGGTTTTGATGGTCTATTGCTTATGGATACAGAAAGTCAAAACTTTATTGAAAAACTTTCTAATTCTAATTATGATGCTTGGCCTCCCTCTTTCCCCCCCATTACCCACGCTGCTTTTACATTAGAAAATAGCATTGTCACTTTTCATATAGATGGAAATATTTGTTTATGGAAAAACCCTATTCCATATGATCCTTATGGGGTGGGATGGTCGTCACTAGGGAAATTAATACCTTTTAAACATCAAAAAATTTTTTTTGATTTAACGACTAGTTCTGACAAACGTACCCTAGCTACTCGTAATGTTGACGGTACAGTCACTTTATTTCCTGTTGGTTATCCTAATGATTTTAAGCAGGATAGCATAATTTATCCACCTTGTTTACCGTAGCTTTCCCGATTTATTCGCGTGCGACGAGAAGTCATGTGTACGGCTGTTAAACGAAGAATTTCAATAGAAATGAACCAGATTTAACCAAATGTTCTGTCATTTGTACCTTACCAAAATGTGCATCACCTGTAAAGGTTTTGTGCAAAGCTTTTGGAACAATGTACCCCATCCTAACAAGAGAAGTCAGAGTGGTGACACAAAGACAACAACGTTAGTGCCATGCGTGAAGGGGCTAAGGTCAAGTCATATGGTCAACATAAGTGAAGTGCTGATAAACATCGTGAATCGGAAACAGCCAAAGGTGCTGATAGGCTGTGACCAAAAAGGTATAGAGTTGGCTCACATTCTGCGAATTAATGTGACACAGACATTAAAGCTCTCGGTGGAGAGGCACGACCTAAGTGACTATAAAGGCGTACACATGAAACTCGGTAAGCCTGTATGTTTCCCTATGGGAAAGTTGCCTGTAAAGGAAGCTGATAGACATGCAGGTAAAGGAAGTTGGAGAAAGCGAAAGCTTGTCAGTAATAGACAAGATAGGGCTGGTGAAACCAGAGATACCCAACTCGAAAGAGTGCAAAATTCCAACTGGTCTCAAATGACGAAAAAGCTTGTCAGAAGTCAGAGGATAGTAGCTAGTGCTGGCGCTTAGTGAAGGAATGCCCCAACTGAGAAGAGCTGACGCGCTATCCCCTGTGAAGCGATTATCAACTTTGTCATGGCATGAAATAGAATGGCAGAGAAGTAGCAGAACAGAGCGACAACTTCAGGTCGGTATCGTCAAGGCTATCATGGCTGGGTGTAACCTGATTTGGTTATGCCTTATTGAGGCTTGAGCCGTATGATGGGAAACTATCAAGTACGGTTCTTAGGGGACGGAAAGCCAGCAATGGCTTTCTGTTACCCGACCACCTCTCTCATCATAGTGTATGTGCAGATAGCAATAGATTTGCTCACAGAGAAGGTAAAGGTTCCAAAATATTTATGAGGAAAAACTCTCATAAAAAACTAGTGGCGAAAAATTAAGGAAGGTCACCTCTATAACCACAAGTTAAGGTTATTTGACTATAGATATGGAATGCGGAGTGAGAAAGAGAAAGGAGAAATTATCTTAAGTAGGCGTTAGTTAGGTTATGATATACCTAACATGTCTGAAGCAGACTTAAGCCTAAGGCTTTTGGGAATTCCTGAAATCTATTGGCAAAATAGCTTGCTAGAAACCCCTGCCCCTAAGTTGTTAGCAATGCTCTGTTATTTAGCAGTACAAGAAAAACCAGTAACACGCTCAGAATTAGCCGAACTTTTTTGGGAAACCGGCAAAACTGAAAGTGTGCGCTCAGCACTTTATAGTCTTAAAAAAATGCCCTACTCTGAAAAATGGTTGTTAGTGAATAAAAATTTTGTAGAAGCAAAGGCTAAAAGTGATGTTAGTAATTTTAAGCGAGCCATGCGTGAAAAACGCTATGCTGAAGCTCTTAGCATTTGGCAACAGCATAGTGTAGAAGGTACAGATTTTCTTGAAGCCTTGGAATTGCGTGGGGCAGACAACTTTAAACACTGGCTTGAGCAAGAACGCAACACCCTACAAGAACTGTACCTAGAAGCACTACAAGCTAGATTAGCTGAGCTGCAAGAGATTAATGACATTGGAAGTGCTCTTGCACTGGCTTATCAATGGACAAAAGAAGACCCTTTAAGTGAGAGTGCTCATCAAGCAGTAATGCTTTTAGAGCACATGCAAGGCAACACAGATGTTGCTTTTGAACAATTTGAAAGCTACTGTCAAACTCTAAAAGTAGAGCTAAATTTAGAGCCCTCGCCAGAAATGCTAAAGTTTCTGGGGCAACTCGAGCAAGGAGGCAATACCCGAACTAAAAGTGCCCTATGGCTCAAGGAGCCTAGCAACATCCCCCAGTTACCCGAAAGAATTATAGGTAGAGATAATTTACTAACTGAAATACTAAAGATGTTAGAGCAAAATCAACGAGTTTTGCTGCATGGTTTTGCTGGCGTAGGTAAAACGGCGCTTGCTGCTGCAATAGCAGCACAAAAGGTAAATCAAGCACAAAGTGTAGTCTGGTTGCAGCTAGGCAACGATAATGCTGCTAGCTTGTTTGATTCTCTAGCGCGCCCTTTTGCTGCACAGCAATCATTAGGGCAAGCCAAAGAAACTGCCAAGCCAAAATTGTTGAAGACTCTATTAAAAAAACATGGGATTCGCTTGGTAATTTTTGATGATGCTTGGAATGCCTATGCCCTTAGTAAATTGCTCGAGGTCATTCCTGAAAACACTGCTTTATTAGTTACTTCTAGGCAACGTTACCCTAGGCTTGAAAAAGTTTATGTGACACAGCTTGAACCCAAAGATGCCTTAGGCTTGCTTAGCTTTGTTGCCCAGCAAGACTTCAGCCAGGATGTCTACGCCTCTAAACTTTGTGAACTAATGGCTTATAACGCCTTTGCCTTACAAGTTGCTGGTAAAAATTTAGTTTTAAATAAGCATTGCCCCCAAAAGCTTTTAACAGAATTACAAGAATTCCCCCATACCCTGACAATGCCTGCAGAGTTTAAAGAAGAAAATAAAGAAAGCATAACTAACTTGCTAGAAGTTAGCCTTGAATCTCTGAGTGATGAAGCTTATGAAACCTTCATTGCTATGGGAGCACTTTTCACCCCTAGCTGCACACCTGAGCTATTGGCATTGTGTTTAAGGCGTAGTATAGATAGTACAGAAAATGCCCTTATGGAGCTAGCACAACAAGCAATAGTAGATAGAGTGAGTGAAGCTGGCAGTGATGTAATTACTTACCGCTTACACGATCTTGCTTTCAGCTTAGCCAAAGCAAATAAAAGCCTACGTAAAATGACTTTAGTCAAGGCTTGTTTAGAGTTCACTAAACATCACCGCGAAAACTTTGCAGAACTAGAAGCTGAGTTAGGCAACTTACTATCTAGTATTGATTTCGCTAAAGAAAGAGGCCGTGGTAATTTACTAATTGATATGATGTATTTACTGGTTGTAGAAGGTAATGCTTATTATGCTGCTCGAGGGCACAGTCCTCATTCATTGGAGTTATTAGAGGCAGCCACGCAAGTTGCTAAACAAAGTCAGAGAATTGAAGAAGCCCATTACTTAAGCACTAAGTTAGCCAATGCCTTCCGAGAACTGCTAGGCGATTCTCAAAGTGCTCTTAAATATTATAAACAAGCTTTAGAACTAGCCATGGCTTCTAACAATACTTCACGTGAAGCAATCTTACTTTCTTTAGTAGGCCTTACTAGTTTTGAGTGCAATTTAAAATCGGAACATTATTTCCAAAAAGCCTATGATCTTGCTAACTCTTTAAATGATGATTTAGCATTTAGCCATGTCTTGCAAAATATGAGTTATATGGCTGGTGTAAAAGGCAACTTTGAACAAGCCAAAGAACTTTCTATACAAGCAATAATTACTGCTAAACGTTTGCAGAAAAGCGCTGGAGTGGCTAAAGCTCGAGGCACCAACTATCTTTTTTATGCTCTTCTTAATTTAGGAGAAGCTGAAAAGGAACTAGGAAATCTTGAACAAGCTTTGGGAAAGCGTAAAGAAGCGCTCGAGCTTGCCCAAAGTGTAGATAATCAATTGTGGATGGCCTATGCTTTACAAGAAATTGCAGAAGTTCACCACAATCTAGAGCAAAAAGATGTAGCTAGGGAGAGTTATCTAGAAGCATTAAGTTTGTATGAACAAAACAATCACTATTCTAAACTAGAGGAGATAAAAGATTTAATGAAAACAGCAGGGTATCTTTTTGAAAGGTGAAAAAGATGTTTCGACTTTGTTTTACTACTATATTTGTTTGCTCGAGTATGGCTTTAGCAGGCCAGCCTTCAGATCCATTTAATCAACTTGACTTTGAGGAAATTATCTCACAAGTTACTGGAATACTTGGTAAAAAGCTTTTCTCAGAGTCTGGTAGTTGTAGTTTTAATGACTTTGATCTACCTGGTGAAGGTTGGTATGCCTCTGGTGGTACAGGTGGTTTGGCTGTAGCTGACAGTTCCTTTAATATTACCTCTACCCACCCTAAAAATCTAGCAGATGAACTAAAGGAGCTAGCAAAAATAGCGAATATAGAAGAATCTGTTTCAATAATAATAATTGATGATTTTAAGGGGCATGTGGTAACTTCGAAAAACACTAAAGCTATTTTAGGCGAGGAGTTTTTTGCATTAAGTCAAAAAACTTGGCCTATTGATTCCAGAAAACGTTCTAAAGCCTTAAGGCAAGAAATACTTAAGTTACAACGGGAAGGGCAGTTTTCCCACGGTGCTTTGGTCTTTAATCATACTTTAGCTCTGCTCAAAGCAGCTAGTGATTTTAAAATGGATACTTCACAATTAGCTAGTGAGAACAGAGTTATTTTCTGGAACCCAGAACGTAGTGAGCGTATTGTGGTGACAGCATTCGATATTGGTAAAGTAAACAGAGCTGACGTTCATAAAATTACCAATGAACTAAACAACTTACTGCTCGAGCTATATTTTAATGAAAACATTAAGGACAATGTAGTGAATATGAGCTATTCTTTGTTGCCCTGTAGTGTTTTCAAAGATTTTAGGAGTAAGGATTATGCTAACTTTGAAAGTTATCTAGCAGAAGTAGCAGAAGCCAATAAACACTTACGTGGGGGCTATACCAAAGAAGAGTTAGCAGGGTCTATTCGTAGACTTGTTACTTATAAGACCGCCCGTGATAATGAATATGTTCTTGATCTTATAGCTCACTCTGCTCGTAAAAAAGAAGCAGGAGTAAATAACATTTTTGTGGCTGCAGCGGGCAACTATTCTCTTGGATACTCTCTATACCCAGCTGCTTGGCCAGAGGTAATAAGTGTGAGTGCTAGTGATGAAACAGGTCAAAAAGCAGATTTTACGGATGATGGCAAGATCATGGCACTAGGCGGTTGGTACACTCTTACTGACCCTTTAGAAAATTATGAAGAAAATGCGCAAATAGTCTACGCTGGCAGCTCCTTTTCTGCTCCAGTAGTAACAGTTTTTCTTGCTTTGGATTTGGCAAGATCAGAAACCGGTTATTTGTGTGGTCGTGAGCTAAAAAAATACGTTGATGACATCAACCTATGGAGATTGCCAAAGTTACTACAAGCTACTGGGGAAAATGTACCCCTTGTTCAAGCAGTGCAGGAAACTTGTGATTTGCCAAATAATGAATAGGCTAGATGCTTGCAATGGTATAAAATTGGACATTGCTATTAGAGTCACTACGGTATTTGAAAGGGAGATAAGGAGCAGGGTGTAAGCTTTTGGAGCAAGACGTTCATTTCTTACCCGTTTTTACTATACTAAAATAAGGAGCTAATAATGCTACATGATACTACCCAAAGGTTTAGGTTTTGGTACTCGAGCATTCTACTAACTTTGTTGATAACAGTAATAATGCCTTGGCAAGGCAAAGCACAGGCTGCTGAAGAAGATAATAGCCCCCAAGGCAATAAGGCTTTAGTAGCAGAGCAAACCAGTCCCCTCATTGATTTAGATAACCTATCCATAAAATTTGCCCTAAAAGGGCATGATAATACTGCCCCTGTATTAGCAATTGCCTTTAGCCCCAATAGTGATTTACTAGCGGCTGCAACAGATTACATTTACCTATTTGAAGCTACTACAGGCAATTTAGTATTTACTTTAGCAAGCCATAGAGAGGCAGTTCAATCATTAGCGTTTAGTCCTGATGGCAATCTTTTAGCTTCAGGTAGTGACGATGGAACTATAAAACTATGGCAGATAAGCAATAACAGCTTGCTAAACACCATATCAGCAGGTGATGCATCCTCTGAAGATACCCAACCCGTCAAATCAGTGGCCTTTAGCCCTGATGGCAAACTACTAGTTTCAGGTGATGGCGATAGAACAATAAAGCTATGGCAAGTCAGTGATGGTGAGCTATTGCAAACATTCTCAGGGTATCACTGGCCAGTTACCTTTAGTCCTGATGGTCAAACTGTGGCCTCTAGTAGCCCAAATAAAGTAGTAAAACTATGGAAAATAAGTGATGGTAGTTTGCTACACTCTTTTTCAGGACATAGTGGCTGGATTGAGACACTAGCTTTTAGCCCTGATGGCACACTTTTAGCCTCAGGAAGCTGGGATAAAACTATCAAGCTATGGCAGGTTAGTGATGGCAGTTTACTACATACACTTTCAGGTCACAGTAGTGATGTAGAATCCTTAGCCTTTAGCCCCGATGGCACATTATTAGCTTCAGGAAGCTGGGATAAAACCATCAAGCTATGGCAGATAAGTAATGGTAGCGAAAAGTATACTATCTCAGGACACAATAGTTTTGTTGAATCAGTAAGTTTTAGTGCTGATGGTCAATTGCTAGCTTCAGGTAGTGCTGATGGTGCTATCAAACTGTGGCAGGCAAGTGATGGTAGTGAGTTGCGTAGCTTACCCGTGTACAATAGCTTTGTGAAATCAGTGGCCTTTACTCCCAGTGGGGACCTATTAGCTTCTGCTGGTACAGATGGCATGGTGAGGCTATGGGACATGGACAGTGGTCATGAAGTTAACGCTCTGGCTGGGCACAAAAGTACTATTAATTCACTAGCTTTCAATGCTGATGGTAGTCTTTTAGCATCAGGCAGTGATGATGACACTATCATAATTTGGCAGCTTAGTGACAACAGCATTGTTCACACTCTTATAGGACATGAAGATGATGTCAATGCTGTAGCTTTCAGTCCAGACAATACTCTTTTGGCTTCTGGTAGTATGGATCACTCTGTAAGACTATGGCAAATAGATAATGGAAGTGAAGTTAGCATCATTCCAAGGTATAATCGAGTTCACTCAGTAGCTTTTAGTCCTGACAGTGAACTTTTAGCCTCAGGGAGTTGGGATACTACTGTCAAGTTGCATAGGGCAAATGATAGTCAAGAATTAGGGGTCCTACAAGGATATAGAGGAATGGTTTGGCCAGTGGTTTTTAGTCCTCATGGGAAATTTTTGGCTTCAGGACACAATGTTCATACCGAAGTATGGAAGCTAGCTGATCATAGTAATGCACACTCCCTTCTAGGACAATGGGATAACGTTTTATCATTAGCCTTTAGTCCAGATAACAATATTTTGGTTTCAGGTGGCAGGGATCGCAGAGTCTTGCTGTGGCAAATTAGTGATGGCAGTGAATTGCTCGATCTCTCAGATTACAGCTACTATATTCACTCAGTAACCTTCAGTCCTGATGGACGCTATCTTGCAGTGGGTACGGGACTTATAGAGCAAGGCAACACCATTACCATTTATGACTTGCTTGGCAGCTTATAGGTGCTTGTTATTAGAGTATCTTTTATCAGAAAATAGGAAAAGTACTACTTTTCACCAAAGCATTTAGGTTCCTAATTAGTTAATGGGCTCTATAAGGCTTGGGTTGTTATTTTTAGGGTTACCAACATCCTTCTTAACAGAATGTACAAGCATATTTTCAGTGGGAAAAGGAGTAAATAGATGCTCGAGCTCCTCCCGTTCATTTTTGTTCTCATCTAACCAAAGTGCATAATCTTCAGGTTCTAGTATTACTGGCATTCTGTGATGTAGATTACTCATAAGTTCATTTGGAGTGGTGGTCAGGATAGTACAGCTTTCTAGAACTTCTTCACCATAAGACCAGTGCGACCATAAACCTGCGAAAGCAAACAATGCTGAATCTAAAACTCTAATGTAATTGGGGGCTTTATCTTTCCATTCATAAAAACCACTTGCTGGTACAAGGCAACGCTTCTTTTTAAAAGAATCTTTGAAAGAAGGCTTTTCATGTACAGTTTCTGCCTTAGCATTAAAAAGAGGTTTAAAGTGTTTATAATCTTTTACCCAATTTGGGACTAGTCCCCATCGTGCGTAAGTAGCTTTACGAATCTCCTGCTCTTTAATAATCACTACTTGCTTAGTAGGGGCAATATTATAATTAGGGGTAAAATCAAAAGGGAGGGGCACTTCAAAAGTGTCTTTGAACTCTGCTTCTGACCAATGAGCTGTATAACGTCCACACATAACTTAAGGTGATACTACATTTTCAATGATTTTTCTAGAGCTGACATTCCATTTCCCTCTTGGAACAAGTTTTTTGTACAGAACCTCTAAAAATCTTGTTTTAAAACTATGGTGTGCCATGCACATTAATCCTAATTAATATTATGTTGACAATTTGGAGCTGGTCTTGGCAGCTTTACAAAACATAGTAGAACAGTACTAATACTCTCTATGTAAGTAGCATTCATATTGAGAATAATGCTACCAAACAGGCAAAAGCCCTAAACCTACTGTAGCTACAGCAGCAACTACTATTACCGCAAAAGCAACAAGGCCTTTTGAATCTTCTTTTGAGGGGGTAGTCTCCTTTGGTGAATACACTGCTATCATAAAGCGCATGTAGTAAACTATTGCCACTACACTAGCTAGAATCCCTAACACTGCTAGCCATATGTAACCTGCTGCAAGGGTAGCTTGAAAAACTAGCAACTTGGCAAAAAAGCCAGCAAAGGGCGGAATGCCTGCTAAGCTTAGCAAGAAAATGCTCATGGCCAAAGCCAGCAAAGGTCTATGTTTACCTAAACCAGCAATTTCTTCTAGACTATCACCCTTATCCTCTGAACTACTAATAAGGCTTAGTACTGCAAAAGCTCCTATATTCATAAAAGTATAAGCTGCTAGATACCAAATAACCGCTGACTCATTGCTGGCTAAAACACCCATACCAAGATAGCCTGCGTGGGCAACAGCAGAATAGGCTAACATTCTTTTTAGGGTTCTTTGCTCGAGCGCCACCAAATTAGCCACAACCAGCGTAAGCACCACCAACACAATAAAAAGCTGATTGAGAGTTGGAGAAACATCTGGAAAAGCCATATTGGCAAAACGTAATAGAGCTGCAAAGGCAGCTGTTTTAACCACTACACTCATAAAAGCTGTTACTGAAGTAGGTGCTCCGGTGTAAACATCGGGTGTCCATTGGTGAAAAGGCACTAAGGCAGCCTTGAAGCCTAGGCCCACTAAGACAAAGCCCAACCCGAGGCTCAAAAGAACACCCTGATTGAAGCCTTCTGAATTTGCAGCAGCTAAAATACCTTCATAAGTAAAAGTACCAGTAGCACCATAACTTAGCGCAATGCCATAAATAAAAAAGGCAGAAGCAAAAGCTCCTAACAAGAAGTATTTCATGCCGGCTTCTTCAGATTCTCTTGCCTCCTGATGCCAAGCAGAAAGCACATAAACTGCTAGTGACATTATCTCTAAAGCTAGCACTAATATTATAAGGTCCTTAGCAGCAACCATTAACATAGCACCACAGGCACTAAGTAGCATTAGGGGGTAGTACTCGAGGTGATCTAGGTTAAAACGTTTCAAGTAGTCAAAGCTAACTAACATAGCCAGTAAAGCGCCTAGAAGGATAACAAAGTTAAAAGCTAAAGCAAAATCATCTATAACATAACGCCCACCAAAACTACTGACTTCTCCCCCATGAAGTTTAACTTGACCAAAAAGCAAGCTGTTAGCTAAGAAAGTATAAGCAACACCCAAAAGACTAATAATGGTATTAAGCTTGCCAGAGCGCCACCATAATCCTCCTATGACCACAAGTGAAGCAGTGACTAGCAATATGATAGGTGGTAGTAAGCTTGAGATTACAAAGTCAGTACCTATAATCATCAGTGATCACTTTCTTGGGGCTCTTGCTGATTTGGAGTACTATGTTTCACGTTAAACATACTTTGGTGCTGTTTAGCAGTTATGCTGGCCTGCATCTCAATATTCTGAAGATGTTTATGTGGCAAAATACCTAAATAAATAATCATGACTAAAAGGGGAGCAAGTATAGCGGCCTCTCTAAGCTTCATTTCAGCCAAAGGCAATTTCTCTTCACTTTGATAAAGCCTCTGGTAAAGATTTACTCCATACACTCCTGCAGCCACTATTGCTCCACAAGCTAGTACTGCTAAGTAAGGACTTTGTTGAAATGCTCCTAGCAAGCTCAAAAACTCACCTGGGAAATTTGCCAGACCAGGCACACCAATACTGGTTAGTAAAACAAACAAGGTTATGGCAGCTAGAATAGGAGCACTCTTGGCTGCACCACCATAGCTATCCAGCTCAAAGCTTTTCTGGCGTTCAAAAAGCATACCAGATATTAGAAAAAGTCCTCCAGTTGAAACCATTTGGGCAGCTAGTAAGTAGATAGCTCCATTTAAACCTGTTATGTGCAACGCAAAAACTCCTGTTGCCACTATACCCATATGGGACAAAGAAGCATAAGCTAGCAAACATTTTAGGTTGGTCTGGTAGGTAGCTAACCAAGCTGAGTATAAGGCAGTAACAGCAGCCAAGGCTAGTAAAAAAGGAGAGAAGGCTTCAGCAGCTCCAGGTAAAAGTGGCAAAGCCCAAGCAAAAAAGCCCCAAGTTCCTACCTTATAAAGAGTGCCCGCGACATCAGCTACACCACAAGGGTGATTCTGTTCATGAAAACCTATTAACCAAGAGTGGATAGGTATAAGCGGTGTTTTGACAGCAAAAGCAAAAACAAAACCTAAAAAGAGCCAGTTTTGTATAGGCAAAGACAAGTTAGGTGTAGCAGCCAATAGATCACTGAAGAGATAACTTTCTGCACCAGATAGGGGTCTGATAGCTAGTATGGACACCAACATTAAAAGAGAGCCTGTCATGGCATAAACTAAATAGCTATAGGCAGCTTCACGCCTTTGCTCTCTTCCCCAAACAAATAACATTATCAAGCTAGGAATAAAGGTAATTTCCCAAAAAATATAAAAAAGCACCAGATCCTTAGCTAGAAAAATACCATTTAAGCCTGCTTGCATCAGTAATAGCATGGTTAGGAAAAGACTATTTCGCTTCTCTATTTTAGCAGTAGCGTAAATAATAACAGGGATCATTACTAGGTTAGCAGTTAGGGTTAGTAGGCTCGAGCCCCCCCCACCATCTAAAGCAAAATAAATCCCAAGTTTTTCTAACCACATTATCTGAAGGCTGCTTTTGGCAACAAATAGTGCTACCCCGAAAGTAATGGTGCTACTAAGGAGGGCAGCTACTTTATCAACCCTCTGACTAGGAGCAAGAGCGATAACCAGTAGGGCAATACTAGGCACTAGAACAAGTAATAGTGCTATCATGTGGCACCTCCACTAAAAGCTAGATAAAGTACTATCAGTACTGCACCAATCAGCATAATCAAAGCATAGCTGCGCACCAAGCCATTTTGCACTATTTTAAGAAATTCTGCTAGTTTGCCTATACCTAGTACTCCTTGGCGCAAACCAGCCATTAGATTTTTGTCCAAACTATTAAATATTTTAGCTAACCTTTCACTGGGGTACACAAATAGCAGATAATAAAGATTATCAATCCCCAAAGCACTAGTTGACCAGTTATTTACTTCTTTATAAATGCCTTCTTTAAAGTCTTTAGCAGGTTTGCCTTTTTTCAGTTCATAAATCCAGTAAGCTATGAAAAGGCCTAATAAGACTACTAGGGTAGATAGCAGCATTAACAGTATTTCTGCAGCTAATGATAGGTGTCTGAATGTTGTGGTTTTTGTAGAGTGCTCGAGCCATCCTCTGAACCAATTTGCATTTAAAAATTCAGGCAAACCCAAATAACCAGCAAAGATGCTACCAAACCCCAAAATGACTAGTGGTACAGTCATTATAAGTGGCAGCACATGTACCTTGACTTCAAAACGCTCTTTACCTAAGAAAATACAGTGGTACCACCTGAACATGTAAAAAGCCGTTAAGCCAGCAGTAACAAGCAGCATAAAGTAAATGGCATAGTTGCCATAGCCGTCTAGCAATGTACTATTAAAGGTATGGCTCAAAATAGCATCTTTAGAGAAAAACCCTGCTAAAAGAGGCACCCCAGCAATAGCTAAAGTAGCAATTAAAGCTGTGATGCTTGTAATAGGCAAATATCTCCTTAGTCCACCCATTTTTTCAATGTTTTGTTCACCATTAAGTGAGTGGATAACGGAACCTGAGGCTAAGAATAATAAGGCCTTGAAAAAGGCATGGGTGAAAACGTGGAATATGCCTACCCAATACGCTCCTACCCCAACTGCAGCAAACATATAACCAAGTTGGGAAATTGTCGAATAAGCTAGAATTTTCTTAATGTCCTTTTGTGATATGGCAGTAAAAGCAGCAATCAAAGCAGTTAGCGCTCCTAGCCAAGCCACTACTGCAGAGCCTAGTGGCGAGAGAGAAAAAAGCGCCCCAGAACGGGCGATTAAATATACTCCAGCAGTTACCATAGTAGCAGCGTGAATGAGTGCTGAAACAGGGGTAGGGCCTGCCATAGCATCAGGCAGCCATGTGTGCAAGGGTAATTGTGCTGATTTACCTGCAGCAGCCAACATAAAGAGTATGCAGATAATACTTATTGCAACAGTACCTGCCTCGAAATTTGTTGCTGCTGAGTTTACTTTGGCAATATTAAGAGTATTGAAGATTTTAAAGACTAAAAACATTGCTAAAAGAAAGCCTATATCACCAATGCGATTTACAATAAAAGCCTTACGGGCAGCATCAGCATTTAGTTTGTGGGTAAACCAAAAACCAATTAACAAGTAAGAGCAAACCCCAACTCCTTCCCAGCCTATGAACATAAGTGGGTAAGAATCAGCCATTACTAAAATGAGCATGGCAGCAATGAAAAGATTCAGGAGCGCAAAATAACGGCTGTAGCCCTCATCACCATGCATATAACCTATTGAGTAAAGATGAATTAGCAGTCCTACACCAGTAATAACTAGCATCATTGTGATGCTTAAGGTATCTATGGTAAAACCAAGGGCAATATTAAGCTCACCGGCCTGTAAAAACTGCCATAAAGGTACATTAATGCTTTTTTCTTCCAAGTTTAGTAATTCTAAAAAACTTACCACAGAAAAGGCAAAACAAATAGCTACTAATAAAGAAGCAATTATACCAGACAAAGGTTCTTTCAAACGCTTACCAAAAAATCCATTGATAAATGCCCCCAAAAGGGCTATAAAAGGGGCATACGTAGCTAAAGTCATAAACGCACCTGTGAGAGTTCATCTACATTTGAGCTAGCACGATATCTAAAGATTGCTACCAAAATGCCAAGTCCTACAGCAACTTCGGCAGCAGCAATAGCTAAGATAATGAAAACTGCCCCTTGCCCTGCTAAAGCAGCAGCAGCACCATTGCTTGACCACTGTCTCGCATAGGCCACTAAAGCTAGATTCGCAGCGTTGAGCATAAGCTCAACAGAGAGGAAAATCAAAATAGCACTGCGGCGAGTCAGGACACCAACAGCACCAATTACAAAAATTACTGCACTGAGTGCGACATAATACCCAGTGGGGACCATACCAGCTCCTTAATGTCTAGTTTTAATAGATTCTGTGTTTCTTTTACATAAGGCTGAATCTTAGAAAGTTCCTCTAAATTCCTCTTTAAAAAAGAGAGACTTGCTATTACCTCTCTTTGAAAAAGAGAGGCTAGGGGGGAATTAGTCAAAATAAAGACACCTTATCTTACTAACTACAGAAAAATTTAGAATCAGTTTAGTATAAGAAATCATATTCATTTTTATAGCATTCTAAAAAACTCAATGGCTTTAGTATATTAGCAGAAATAGACAGTTTGTTACTCACCCAATACTTAATACATTTGATTACATTTTAGGGAACAATCTAGTGTTATAAACTTTTTAGTTATGGGAAGAAGACTCTGGTTTATATTATTTTTTCCTTTATTATTTTGCTCATGCATTAAGCGTGGGGATGGGCTCGAGCCCGTTATAAATATTACTAACCCTAAAAATGGCACTATCAAAAGTGGCGATAATCTAATTATAACTGGCTATGCCTTAGACGATGTGGGTATCCAAGCATTAAGAGTTAATGGCAAGGATTTGCTTAAAGATGAGTTATTGAAAAGTGAGCGCAATAAAAAGTTAATTCGCTTTGATTTTACTCCTACTTTTATTCGTGAAGGGAAGTGGGGAGCAAATATAGAAGTTGAAGATAAAACTGGTCGTGTTAGCACTATGCGCTACGAGCTTGAAATAGACGCTACTTTACCAAGCCTCAAGGTAATTCCTCCTAGCCGTTTTGGGGAAGATAAAATGAGTGTTTCGGGAGTAGCTCGAGACAATAATCTTTTAGCACGAATTGTCGTAAATGGTATAGATGTATCGTTTTCAGCAGCTAAAGAAAAGTTCTTTACAGTTGATGTACCCTATACTGACACAGTGCTGGTAACGGTTTACGACCAAGCTGGTAATAGCCGCAGTTGGGAAACAAAACCTAAAAATTGAAGCTACTAAGCCAGTATGTAAAAGTTCCTGAGAAACCTGACGGAGTATTATAGTGACTATAGGAAATTAGCATTTAGTAGATAGCATAGTAAACTAACTTCTAACTACTATACTACTAAGGTAAATTCCAGCAGAAATTCACAGATACCTATACCTATGCACTTAAAACCTATCTACAAAGAAGTCTTTGCTGATTTAGAAACTCCTTTAACCGCCTACCTTAAAGTAGCGGGGCACCCTAGTTTTTTATTAGAGTCAGTTGAACAAGGCGAGCGTATTGCTCGCTATTCATTTATTGGCACCGGCGAGCGTAAGCGTGTAGAGGTTAAGGAGAAAAATATAACGCTTACAACTCCCAATGCAGTCAAAATTTTTGAAACAAACGATCCTTTACAAATGCTTTGGGATGAAACCGTATGCCAAAATGTTCAAGACCCCAAGCTACCTAGCTTTTGGGCAGGTGCGGTAGGCTATGCTAGCTATGATCTTATCCGATTATATGAAACATTACCAGATAGCAATCCTGATGAACTTAATATTCCTGACTTACTTTTTATTCAGCCTGAAGCCTTAATTATTTTTGACCATCTAAAACGCATCCTTTTTATTGTGGCTGCTGCTGAAGTAGAAAATGAGGCTGACGAAGCAAGGGCAAAAGCTGTAGTAGAACGTACCTACCAGCGCTTACGAAGCCCTTTACCTGGTGTGCCCGGTGACAGGGCAGGCCATAAGATTGAATTTAACAGTAATTTTACTAAAGATGAATACATGCAAGCTGTGGCCAAAGCCGTGGAGTACATACATGCAGGCGATGTCTTCCAATTAGTACCCAGTCAGCGCTTGACAGCAGAGCTAGGAATCCATCCCTTTGCTCTTTATCGTGCTCTTAGGCATATAAACCCCAGTCCTTATCTTGGCTATCTTGAGCTTGGCCCTGTAACCTTGGTAGCAAGTTCACCAGAAAGCTTAATTCGTAGCCCTGATGCTAATCAAGTAGAAACTTTACCAATAGCTGGCACCAGAAAACGTGGTGCGACTCCTGAGGAAGATCAAAGGCTTGCTAAAGAATTGTTAGCTGATGAAAAGGAGCGTGCTGAACATGTAATGCTTGTTGATCTTGGTCGTAATGATTTAGGTAGAGTGTGCAAATATGGCAGTGTACACGTGCCAGATTTAATGCGTATTGAGCGTTTCAGCCATGTCATGCACATTGTCTCAACAGTAGCTGGCATCTTGGAAGAAGGCAAGACACCACTAGATGCCTTGGCTAGTACTTTACCTATGGGTACAGCTAGTGGTGCCCCTAAAATTCGAGCCATGGAAATTATTGATGAGCTTGAGAAAACTCGCCGTGGCCCTTATGCTGGAGCTTTTGGTTATGTGGCAGTAAATGGCGCTATGGATATGGCTCTAACCTTGCGCACAGCTGTTATTTGCAATGGTAAGATCCACTTGCAAGCAGGTGGTGGTATAGTAGCAGATTCAGATCCTGAATTTGAATATGAAGAGAGCATAAATAAGCTTATGGCACTTGTTAAAGCAGTTGAGCTAGCAGCAAAGGGACTTGCCTAAGCTGCTAATTCCTTAGCTACGAACTAGGTTGTACCAAGCAATTGTACTTGCAGCGGTATAAAAATGGATATTTCTATAGGATTGCTATGAGATTTGAAAGGGATATGAGGAGCAGGGCATAAGTTTCTTGAAGTAAGATGTTTGTTTCTTATCCATTTTCAGTATAGGGCTTTATTATGATATCTACTAACTTCTAAATTTCAGCTTCCTACAGTCACTAATTAACCTAATCCATTCTCACTAAAACTTTCGCGCTTACAGTCGTCCTTGTCAGCAAGTTGTAAATAATGTAAAATTACCTTTATAAGAGGCAGTTGCATGCTCTGAGGATTCAATATAAATTTTAGTTTAGGAGAGACAATGAATAAACTAATCTTACTTACTATTTTAACAGCACTTGCTAGTTTGGCATGGACTGAAACAGGACCAGACACCTATGTTTATATGACCCTCGGTCCACCCCAAACCCTTGACCCTGAAGGTGCTTATGATTCTGCCTCGGGCACAGTACTTGAAAACGTTTATGAAACTCTTTACAGATATAAACTTGAAAGCATTACTGAGTATGAGCCTACCTTGGCAACTGATTATGAAGTTTCTGAAGATGGACTCACTTATACTTATACTTTGCGTGAGGGTGTAAAGTTCCATAGTGGCAATGACTTTAGCTGCAGGGATGTAGAATACTCTATAGAACGCATTTTAGTTATAAATGATTCTGAATCAGGAGTATGGTTCCATGCTGAGGCACTTTTAGATAACGATGGCAGTAATGCTAATGATGACCCTAACATTACTTGGGAAATGATTGATTCTGCTGTGGAATGTTTAAATGAATATACGGTGCAATTTAAGCTTCCTAAAATTGACCCTGCTTTCTTTGTCAAGTTGCTATATACTAATGCTAGCATTGTTGATAGCAAGTGGGCTATTGAAAATGGTGAGTGGGATGGCACTGAAGATACTTGGCGTGATTGGGTAGGTGTCGATCCTAAAGTAGAAAGTTATTTACACAACCATGCTAGTGGTACAGGGGCTTATAAGTTAGTAAGCTGGGAAGGTAATGATGTTATAGCGGAGCGCTTTGATGATTATTGGGGAGAGACAGCAACTATTAAAAATGTACAAATTTTAGATGTAGAAGAACTATCTTCACGTTTGCTTGCCCTACAAAATGGTGATGCTGATCGTATTGTGCTAGGTAGTGATGTTGACTGGGTTACTTTAGAAAATCAAGTACGTGGCTTAGAAGGAATAAAAATACATGACGATCCTTCTTGGGCATCTCTAAGTGTAGGTGGAGTGCATTTAGTGCAAGAAGTAGTTATTGAAGACAATGAAATTAATGTGGGTTCTGGTCAGCTTGATGGCAAGGGAATTCCTAGTGACTTTTTTGCAGACTTAGATGTGCGCCTTGGTTTTGCCTATAGCTTTGATCTACAAGAGTTTGCTGATGCGATGTTTTTAGGTAACGGTATTGTGCTCACAATGGCTTTGCCTCCTTCATTTTTAGGCTATGATTCTGAAGTGCCTACTTATCCCTATGACTCTCAGAAGGCTGAGGAACACTTTAAGAAAGCTTTTGAGGGTGAGCTTTGGGAAAAAGGGTTTGAGATAACTATTAGTTATAACAGTGGCAATGAAACCCGTAGAACAGTTGCTGAAATTTTCAAAGCCAACCTAGAGGATTTGAACTCTAAATTTAAAGTTAATGTAAGAGGCCTAGATTGGCCTGAATTCTTAACTGAACGCCACAATAACAAACTACCAGTAAACATAGTTAGTTGGGGGCCAGATTATGCTGACCCTGACAATTTCATCCATGTTTTTTACCATTCTCAAGGGTACTATGGACAACGTATAAGCTTTCAGGATGCAGAGATCGACAGTTATATTGAACAAGCTCGCAGTACAAATGAGCCCGAAGAGCGTATTAGCCTTTATAGTGCTACGGCTCACCGCGCGCATGAATTAGTGCCTATCATTGTTTATCCTACAGCTCGAGTTTTCCTAGTTACTAGGGACAACATAGAGGGTGTTTATTATAATCCAATACTAAGCCACTATTATTTGTGGAAAGATATTTCCAAAAATTAAGTAAGGGCTCTTATAGTGTGCCAGAAAAGCTCTTTCTCAGATCAGAAATCCCCCTTAGACCGGCTTTTCCAAAAGAGGGTAAAGTAAATCCCCTTTAGAAAGCAGGATTTAGGGGGATTTCCCTCACCAAATTCAACCTTTTGTGATTTTGCGCAACAATAAGGCAAGATTTAGCTGGATATCTCTATGTTCAAGGCCAAATGTTTAAGATCAAGATTACTCATAAAAAAATGTGAGTGTTCAGGTGCAAGCTCCAAATGCCAAATTGAGAGTGTGTGCCTGAGCTTATTGCTGTTAGATAATAACCATTCTTGAAGGTTTAACTCCTTTAATGTACCAAAATATGAATTGGAATCACCTAGCACAAATTGAGACTCGAGGGCATCAGATTATTATCAAGGACGCTATGATCCTCCTTGATGATGCTGAAATCGAGAGTGAGTGGCCCACTGTCGTTGTTGATCTAGGGGTTTACGATATAGAAATCAATGTGCCTGAACAGTGGTACTGTGCTCGTGTCAGGATAAGAAGTGTGGGGTCGCACCCTGAATTAGGAAAGATGATTGGTTATTTATTGGTTGATAATTCAAGTGTTGCAATATTAGATTATGAGATGTTTATTGCTGAAATAAGTTCTAGTTACCCTGACTATGAAGAGTGGACTGAGATGACATTATTTGATGAAATAAGCGAGAACTTCTCAGGACAAATTGCATATAGATCTTCATTGCTAGTTTATGTCAAATCAGGTAATGGTGACGGAACCTATCCTGTTTATGAACTAGTTGAGAATGGTAAGGTTGTAGGGCTAGAGTGCCATTTTGAAGATGCCGCCTGATTCTCCACATCTAAAATATCTAACAAAGTCCAGTCCTTATTACTCAGAAAAAGCTAAATATCCAACTACAATAAGGTTAATAAAAGGTAAAATCACAGTAATTCCTAGCCACTCAGGTTTGTTGCGTGCCTTGGCAATACCCATCCAGAGAATAATTGCTATAACGATGTTAACTAGGGGAATAAACATTAATAACAACCACCAACCGGGCCTTCCAGCAATTTGTGTCATAAGGTATATATTGGCAATGGGAATCCATGCCAGCCAAGCGTTCTCAGTGTTAGTTTTATTTGCTATGGTCTGTAAGCACAGGGCAAAGTAAATGTAAGCTACTATTGTAAGGGCTATTGATAAGGGGCCAAAGCTTTTACTGAAGGCATCCCAGTCATAATTTAGGGCACTCATGTCATTAGTCTGTGCTGCCACTAAACCACCTAACAAACAAAAACCTAATAAAACTACTTTCTTCATTGTTGTTCCACCTTAATCTAAATAATTTGCCCTGTAGTATAAGCCTTGAGAGAGTATTTGGATAGGCTTAATTTTTAAGGTGTTATTTTCTTACTTTGGTAATTGCCAAAGTGATGGTAGTGCAGCCCTTTGGGGACACCTATAGGAACTAAAAGTTCTTGTCGACCAGATCCACAATAGTACCATCGCCTTGTACAAAACGTACTACTCCTACAGCAGGAACAAAGTAAATGTGCAAAGTAGTTCTTCCGCCTGTATTAGTAATAGTACTCTGACGAATAACCAAAGCATTAAAACGTCCTAAAGGGGTTTCTATTCCCTGAACACCCGTTATTTCTGACAGTAAACTAATTTCTAGCCCCATTAGTACTGTATTACTTTGCCATACTTGCCCTACTCTAAGTTGGGTACCTTCATAAATAATTAGCGGTGGTTCATAGCGCAACAAATCGCCACCCATAGTGCTTGTCCCCATACTGTAAACCCCCGTTTCATTGTAAACAAGATAGTCTTCAGAAATAAGCTGACCCTCAACGGTATGGGTTAGAATCATTACCTCTACACCCTCTACATCATGAGGACCAGAAAGTGATTGCGTTTCCCCATTACTATAGGTCCAGCTAAGTCCTTCTTTGTGTGGAAAGAAGTCTTCTTTTGCCTCAGAATAATTTATTAATAGTATAAATATTATGGTAATAAGGAAAGGTTTCTGTTTCATAAGACTAGTTTTGACTTAATTCATTAGCTCGCTTTGCAGCTTGCCTAACTGCTTGCATAGTAGCATAGCGTAAACCATATTGCTCTAAAGCTACTACTCCAGCTATGGTTGTGCCTCCGGGGCTTGCAACCTCATCTTTTAAATCTGCAGGATTCTTTTCTTCTAAAAGCTTGGCAGCAGCATGCAAGATTTGCTTGGCCAAGCTTTTAGTCAAATCTCTTGATAGCCCAACATCTACACCACCATCAGCCAAAGCCTCTGCAAAAATGGCTGCAAAAGCAGGGCCTGAACCAGCCAAGCCAGTAAAAGCATTAATCATATGCTCAGGTAGAGGATAAACTTCACCAACTGCTTGTAGAAGCCCTTTAGCAAACTCTACATCTTCTTTTGTAGCTTCCGGTAAATGACTAAGAGCTGTAGCACTCTTCCCTACACTAGCACCTAAGTTGGGCATTGCCCTAATTACCCTACGGCTAGCAACGCCTGCAGCTATATTTTCAGAGGTTGCTCCTGCCATGATAGAGATATAAGCCTCGTATTTTCCTGCAATAAGAGGTGCAATTTCTGTAAAGGATTGGGGTTTGACTGCTATAAGTGCCCTCTGAGCCTGATTGATGTTTGCCTCGTTTAATGCCTGTACCCCAAAACTTTCTTGTAGCTCATTTACACGAGGTTGGCTAACATCATAGATGCCAATTTCATTGGGTTTAAGCAAACCTGCTTGCAAAACCCCAACCATAATAGCCCCTCCCATTTTTCCTGCACCAAAAATAGCTAACTTCATAAAATGTCTCCACTATCAAGTATACTACCCACAGCTTGATTTTGAGTGTTTTGCTTCAAAAACTTTACTCCTTTACTTATCTCCTCATATACTCAGATCGGATTAGAATTTAACATTTGATTAGATATTGTACTTATGTTAAAGGTCGTCCAGTACTAAGTTTCTTGGAGAAACTTAGTATCTTTTGGTTCAAAACCAACCTGCAAAAAGTATATCCCTTTCTAATCTCAAAGCTACTCTAATAAAAAGTTCATTTTTATACAGTTGCAGGCGTAAAGTGTATTTAGCTACCAAAGGCTTGCTCGAGCCCTCTCCCCACCAAGTCCACATCAAGATCAAGGGGGTAATCTCCTGTGAAACAAGCATTACAATATCCCTTGTTGCAATCCATCTGCTTAAAATCAGCAATAACTTTCATCATACTTTTAGTAGTTAAATAAGCAAGACTATCGGATCCCACATGCTGACAAATTTCTTCAGTAGAGTATTTAAAAGCAATTAATTCTTTTTGTGCTGCCATATCTACACCCATGAAGCAAGGGTATTTTATGGGAGGTGAAGAAACACGTACATGGACTTCTGTTGCACCACCATCACGAATCATATTTACCAATGGTCCTACAGTATTGCCACGTACTATAGAATCGTCTACTACTACTACCCGCTTTCCTTTAAGATTATCAGGTAAAGGATTGAATTTTAAACTAACACTATTCTTTCTTAGCTCATCACTAGGTTGGATAAAAGTGCGAGCTATATAGCGATTTTTTGTTAACCCTTCTGTGAAAGGTAGGCCTATTTCTTGGGCATAGCCAATAGCAGCAGGAGTACCACTGTCAGGCACACTTATTACCACATCAGCATTGGCAGGAGCCTCTTGAGCCAACATACGGCCAAGTTGCTGGCGAATTTTATGGATAACCTTACCTTGAAATAAGCTATCTGGACGAGCAAAATATATGTGCTCAAAGGTACAGAGGCTTGCTTTTTGAGTAAATGTTCCTTGCTCGCGACGGATACCACTTTTGTCAATGCAAACAATTTCACCGGGCTTTACTTCATCTATAAGGCTAGCACCAATAGTAGACAGTGCACAAGACTCAGAGGCTAAGACAAAGCCTTTACCTTTATAATCACCTATACAAAGTGGTCGAAAGCCCCAAGGGTCACGCAAGCCATAAAGAGCGTGGCGGGTGAGTATTGTTAAAGCATAGGCACCTTCTGCTTGCTCTGAAAGTTTTTTCAAGCGTGCAAACCAATCACCTTGCCCCCCTGCTAAAAGTTGCACTATTACTTCTGTATCAGAAGAGGTGGTAAGCCCTACTCCTTTTTGCAAAAGCTCTCGCCTTAAAATAGGTACATTAGTAAGGTTACCGTTGTGTGCCACGCCCAAGGGGCCTAACAGTGTTTCTATTAGTAAAGGTTGGGCATTACGTAACTTAGAAGCACCTGTTGTAGAGTAGCGAGTATGTCCAATGGCTAGGTGCCCAGGCAAGGTAGAGAGGTTTTCTTCATTAAAAACCTGATTTACTAAACCCATAGCCTTATAAATATGAGCCAAACACCCATCACTAGTTGCGATACCAGCACTTTCCTGACCGCGATGCTGCAAAGCGTGAAGGCCAAAGAAAGTTAAGCGAGCTACCTGCTCGTTGGCAACATAAATACCAAACACACCACACTTGTCTCGAGCTTTATCTTCCATTGATTAGTGCCTATAGTGAACTATTATCATCTAAAATCTTTTGTGTTTGTGACTTCTGAAAATTCTTTACCTGCTCATGTTTTCCTAAAACTTTAGCAGCAAAAAGCGCTGCATTAATAGGCTCGAGCACTAAAGCAGGAGCAACCCCACTAGGCATACGAATACTAGAAAAAACATCTACCCCACTAAAGCTATTACTGTAGGGTGGACAAGCAATTACTGGTGCAGCTACATTAGCGTCAACCATGCCAGAAAGGGCATTGCTACGGCCTGCCACTGTTATATAAACCTTAGCACTAGAAATAGCTTCTATTTCATGAATGAGCTTCAGGAGGTGATCAACGCTTTTATGAGCTGAGGCAATATAAACCTTGTAACTTAAATCAAAACTCACAAGGGCATTAACAATTTTATCAACATGGGGCATATCAGATTTAGAGCCCATTAGGATGTGAACTTCTGGTGTCATGATCTTTATCTCAAAAAAAATTTACAAAACCATCCAATTTATAGTCTCAGAAAAATTCTGAAGTTGTGCAGTTAAGGATAATTTTGGATAAAACATTATCTTTGCAAAGTTTAACATAGTAACTATTTCCAAAAAGTGAGCAGTTTTTGATCTGGTAAATGAGCAGTTATACCTTCTAAATTTTAAGAGTGCTAAATATCCTACAGGAAAGAGATGAAATGAAGAAAGCACCTTACAGTTTTAAAACCTTGTGGCAGCTCGAGGCCAATATAGAAGAAGTTTTTAAAGCTATTGCTACCCCCACTAGCTGGCCTGAATGGTGGGTCTATGTCAAAAAGGTTACGGAGCTGTCAGCTGTTGAAAGTGGTGCTGGTAGCGTACACCATTTTGAGTTCGATACCAAATTGCCTTATAGCCTCAAATTTACTTTGCAAAATACTAAAAAGCAGGTACCTAACTTGCTTGAAGGTCGTGCGGTAGGAGAGTTAGAAGGTATTGGTCGTTGGACACTCGAGCAACAAGGAAGTATGACTGTGGTGCATTATCTTTGGGAGGTAAGCACTAACAAAGTGTGGATGAATTTGTTAGCTCCCCTTTTGCGCCCAGTTTTTGAGTGGAATCACCATCAAGTAATGCGTCAGGGAGCTAAAGGTTTAGCTAGTTATTTGGGAGTAAGACTTGTAGGAAATTCACAGGTAGAAAGAAGGTGAGAATGCTTTAAAAACTTATTTCATAAGTAGAACAGGGCAAGCATATTTTTATCAAGGAGGTTTTCATATGAAAAATCGTTTTCAGATTGCACCCATTTCCATAATGTTCTTGCTGCTGGCCTGTGCTCCTAGCACTTCTAATGCCAGCATAGAATATTCAAGTAATACTCAATCTCAAGAGCATACTCAGACTCAAATGACAAAGGCAGAGGTGCGCTACGTTTCCATTAGTGGTGACCATGGCATCAAAGGTAGTGCTGCTATATCTACCTTGCCTAGTGGTGAGCATGAGATCTTTGTACGCTTAGAAGGTTTTACAGCAAATTCTGGTGTTTATGCCAACCATATACATCACAATGCTGCTGGTGATGCCCACTGTAATGCTCAAAATGGTGATAGGATTATTGGCCTTACTAACCTCGAGCCAAATTCAAGTGGCATAGCTTTAGCATATACTAAGCTACCTGCCTCAGTTCAAGTGCCTTTAGGCAAAACCTACCTCAATGTTCATTCGAATAACCCTGATCCTGTAGGACCAAGCATTACTTGTGGCAATATTGGTCTTACTAATAGTGTAAGTCATGCGGAGATAAGAAGTTCAGAAGGCATTGCTGGCAATACCACAGTTATTCAAACACCTCAAGGATTCAGTGTGGTGACACGTTTAAGTGGCATGCACCCTAGTTCTGGAATATATGCCAACCATATACATCACAATGCTGCTGGTGACGCCAATTGTAATGCTCAAAACGGTGACCAAATAATTGGCCTTGCCAATATAGAGCCTGATGCCAGTGGTATGGCTTGGGCTTTCTCTAGTTTACCTGCATCGGTAAGTTACCCAGGTGGTAGAACCTACCACAATATTCACTCCAATAATCCTGATCCTGTAGGACCTAGTATCGCTTGTGGCGATGTAAATTAACGTTAAGGAGAAAAATTATGAAGGCATTTAAAAAAGTTTGCTTAAGTTTATTGGCACTTGGAAGTTTGGCCCTGATAGTTATTATTAGTCTTAGTCTAAGTTCAGCTTCAGACCACGATGATGGTGAAACAGATACTAAAGGGCGCAATTTAAACCTAACAGACTTGTATGTTTTTAGAGAAGCTGACCAAAATGCTCATGCTGGTCATGACCTTGTCCTAGTTATGAATACCAACCCCCGCTCTCTTGCAAGGCAGCAGTATTACTTCAGCACCAAAGCTCGCTATGAATTCCATTTAAGTCGTGTACATGATAATGATGCTACCCCTACAGGAATAGCCGATCTTACTTTGCGCTTTGAATTTGGAGTTCCTGACCACATGGGCCGTCAGCCCATAACCATCACTGGAATCTCTGATGGTTTAGAAGGTAAGGCTAGCAAGACAGTTGATGGCATTACCATTAACACCACTCCTTTGGGCCATCACCCTGTTAACAACTTAATTTCTTTAGGACTTGGTGGTTCTACTCTAACAGTGTTTGCAGGCCTTCGTGAAGATCCCTTTTTCTTCGATGTCGAGCAGTACTTTAGGGTACGTGCTGGAGCAGCAGGTTTAGGGCCGGCAGTAGGCTTCCGTAATCCCGGATATGACTTTACAGCAGGCTACAACGTCAACTCTATAGTGGTACGCATACCAATGGATTTTTTGCAAGGTCATTCAGGAGCACATACCTTTGATATTTGGGAAACCATCTCTGTACCGGGGAAAAATGGTGAATATGTACAAGTTGAGCGTCTAGCACGTCCGGCTATTAATGAAGGTCTAATACTCACCAATGAGTTTTTAAATGCTCTTAATAGTGTAGGTCCAGACTTTGAAGCAGCAGCTCTGGCCGGACATCAACCCCAAGCTGATATTGCTGGGCCTATAGTAGCAGAAGCTAAGGCTACCTTGATGGCAGTAGGTAACTCAGAGGAGCGTGCCAATGCCTTAATAGGTGCTTTTTTACCAGATGTTATGCGGATAGACACCTCTGGGCCAAGTGGTTATGCCAATGCACTTAATGCCAAAGGCAGCCCTATTCGTGGACGCATGATCTTAGATGATGTTATTGACATTACCTTAAGTGTGCTAACAGACGGGGCAATTACCTCTGACAATGTTTCTTATGAAGGCCCCAATGCTAGTGAAACAACTCATCAGCCACTTTTAGCAGATTTTCCTTACTTAGCAGCACCTAATTAGAACATTAGGTTGGCCAGATACTAAGTTTCTTGAAGAAACTTAGTATCTACCTACAAAAAGATTTGATTTCATATTATTATAGTGCATGGACTTCCTCAGAGGTAATCACATGTGATAATGAGCTGTAATTATGCACAAAGTACTCATACAATATGAGTAGCAAGCTTCTTTTAAAAAGAAAGTATATTCCTTGCCAGAAAATCGTTTGTCCTTTCTCTATACCAATATTTTCTACTTCCTTGCTCTTTTCTGCCCAACACACCTTACTTTGTCAGAAATATTTTGCTGGACTCATCTACATAGAAAGTTATGTCAGAACGCATTCTAGTTCGTTTGCTAAATGAAATCGCTCATGAAGAGCAAATTAAGCTAACAGCACTATCTCATAGCTGGTTATTTCGTTTAGAAAGAAATGGAGTAGTTAAATATGTTTATGGTAACAATTTTGATATTAATTTAGCTGCTTCCCAAAAAATTGTTAGCGACAAAGCAGCTACCTCAGAAGTTCTTAACCTAGCAGGAGTGCCACACATAGAGCACCATCTGTTTTTTAATCCTGATTTAGAAAGCTACTGTCCTCCAACAGGTGTTTGGCAAGGCATAATGGCTTATGCTAAAACTTTTGATTACAAGGTAGTTTGTAAGAGCATTTCTGGTTCTGGAGGTATTGGTGTTTTTTTTTGTGAGGATATGAGAGGGCTCGAGCAGGCCACTCAAAAAATTTGTGAACATGGGCTTGTACTTTGTCCTTATTATGAAGCAGAGGAAGAATACCGTTTAGTTATGTTAGACGGGAAGTGTGAACTTGCATATAGCAAAAAAAGACCACAACTTGTGGGCAATGGTAAAGATAGTTTTTTAGAACTTTTAGCTGCTTGGGTACAAAAAAGAGCAGTGTCAAACCTAACTGCGAAAAACTTAATTGAGGAAAATCAAAAACTCTTACAGTACATACCTGCATCCGGTGAAGTTATAAAAATTTCTAGTAAGCATAATCTTAGCAAAGGAGCATTACCACAGCCCCTTAAAATAACCAAAAAACTTGATGATATTGCTACCACTGCTGTAAAAGCGCTCAACATGCGTTTTGCTTCAGTAGATATACTTAAAACCCCAGAAGGCCTGAAGGTGCTAGAAGTTAATTCTGGAGTAATGATGGATAATTATATTCGCTTGGTTCCAGAAGGCTATGAAAAAGCCAAGGTACTTTACCGCAAAGTAGTAAAGTTAATGCTAATTTAAGCTGCCTTTTTCTGCTTACGTGCTTTACCAAACTCCATACGCAGTTTAAACATACCTCGCTTATGAGCAGCTTTTATAGCTTCTTCACTTAAACCTAAATCTTTAATAATATTTGAGATATCTTGCTTTACAAAACCATTCATACCCTCTAAACGGGCTACTACTTTAGCATCTTGTTCACTAAGCAACTTTAAAAAAGGCTCTAAGTCTTGGATAGTAGCCCTTGGCTTAGCAGAGTCTTTCTTTTTTGAGGTAGCCTTACCCTTCTTAGTGCTTTTCCCTTTAGTGGTTTTTTTACCAGCAGCTTTACTAGTTTCTTTGGTAGCTAGCAAAGCCAAGGCAGCCTTTAGATCAAAACTTTCTATATCTTGTCCTTTGGGTAAAGAAACATTAGTGCGCTTATGCTTCACATAAGGTCCAAAACGCCCCTTTAAGATAGGGATCTCTTCTCCTGTTTCAGGATGCACGCCCAAAATTTTAAGTGGTGTGTTTTTAAGCTCTTTTTCTACAATAAGTTCTAGAGCTCTTTTGAAATCAATAGTTAATAAATTGTCTTCTTTTTTTAAAGAAGCAAAAGTAGAGCCGTGTTTAACATAGGGTCCAAAACGACCAATGCTAGCCGTTATTTCCTTACCCGTTTCAGGGTGTTGACCAATTGTACGAGGCAAGGCAAGCAAATCAATAGCAATGCTTTCCGTAATTTCAGCACTGGTCATGCCTTTGGGTAAAGACATGCGTTTTGGTTTGCCTTCATCACTTTCACCAAGCTGCACATATGGTCCATATGGACCATTTTTTAGCAATATGGGCTCTTTTGTATCAGGGTAGGTGCCTATTATGCTACCATTTGCACTACCATCTTTTAAGAGTTGTGTTAGTTGCTTATGGGTTACATCTGCAGGGGCTAGGTTTTCTGGTAGGCTTGCTCGAGCTTCCTCACCATCTAAAGCCCCTTCTACATAAGGGCCATACCTACCTACACGAATTAAATAAGGCTCCCATTTAGTTGAAATAATAGTAGATATTTCTCGTGCATCAATACTAGCTCCACCCTCTTCAACTTTACCCTCAATGCCATTTCTGCCTTTGTAAAAACTCTTTAAGTAGGGTATAGGTTCTTTGTTACCTGAAGCTATGTCATCTAAAACTTGCTCCATTCCAGCAGTAAAGCCTACATTGACAAGTTGGTTAAACTGTGCCTCGAGCAAATTATTAGTAGCAAAAGCGGTAAAAGTAGGCAAAAGTGCAGGACCACTTTTACGAACGTAACCTCGCCTAATAATGGTGTCAATGATGTTAGCGTAGGTACTGGGCCTGCCTATACCTTCTTGTTCTAAAAGCTTTACTAGTGAAGCTTCTGTATATCTAGCAGGTGGTTTAGTTTCGTGTCCAATAGCATTTAAGTCATTGCAGGTGACCCTTTCACCTTCTTGTAATTGGGGCAATGGCTGCTCACGATTGTCCAAGGCCGCTTCAGGATCATCGCTACCCTCAACATAAGCGCGGAAAAAACCCGCAAACTCTATGGTGCTGCCACTAGCACGAAAGGTAGCTTTATCATTCTTAGTTACTTCAATAGTAGCTGTTACAAAACGCAGCCGTGCATCTGCCATTTGTGAGGCCACTGTGCGTTTCCAGATAAGTTCATATAACTTACTCTCAATATCGGAAAGGCCGTGCTGACTAGCAGTCTTCATTTCTGTACCAGCAGGACGAATAGCTTCGTGGGCTTCTTGAGCATTTTTCGCTTTACTGGCGAACTGACGTGGACTAGGGCTTAGGTAAGCCTTGCCATAAAGCCTTTCTACAGCCTCGCGACTAGCAGTTAGGGCTTCTTTAGAAAGTTGTGTGGAGTCTGTTCGCATATAAGTGATGTAGCCATTCTCATAGAGCTTTTGGGCTACTCTCATAGTTTCTCGAGCAGATAGCCCAAGCTTACGACTAGACTCTTGTTGCAAAGTCGAGGTAGTAAATGGCGCTGCCGGTGAACGTTTAGCCTGCCGCTCGGCTATTTTAGTAACTAGCCAAGCTTGGTCCTTAAGTCTTGCAGCAAGTTCTGCAGCCTTCTCTTTAGATATAAGTAATACGTCTTTACCTAGTGTAAGTTTACCACTAAGTTTGCCAGTGTCAGGATCAAAATCCTTACCATTAGCTAGGCGAATATCGTTTAGGTGAGTCAGCACAGCTTCGAAAACTTTATTGCTTTTGGCTAATTTGGATTTTAAATCCCAGTAATTTGCGGCTATAAAAGCAAGCCTTTCCTTCTCACGCAGCACTAAAAGCCTAACCGCTACACTTTGTACTCTACCTGCTGAAAGTTTTGGGGCGATTTTTTTCCACAAAAGCGGTGAGATGCTGTAGCCTACTAAGCGATCAAGCACACGCCTAGTTTCTTGTGCATCAACTAAATCCTTATTAATTTGACGTGTATTCTTAAGAGCGTCTTTAATGGCCTGTTCAGTGATTTCGTGAAAGACCATCCGCTTTACAGGAACCTTAGGCTTCAGAACTTCTAAAAGATGCCAACCTATAGACTCTCCTTCACGGTCCTCGTCAGTAGCTATGTAAATCTCGCTAGCACTCTTAAGAGCTTGTTTTAACTGATTGACATATTTCTTTTTGCCTGGTGGCACAATGTAAAGTGGTGCGAAATCATTCTCTATATCGACACCAAAACGTGCCCAAGGCTTATCTTTATAGTCTTTAGGGATTTCTGCTGCAGAGGCAGGTAAATCACGCACATGTCCCATGCTTGCCTCAACTTGATAATTGCTAGGTAAGAACTTGCGAATAGTTTTTGCTTTTGTAGGTGATTCAACTATCACCAAGGGTTTATTGTTATTTGCCATAGACCATTACTACCTTAATAATTTTATTATGTAAGTTTTAACATTTTTAGGGGGCAGTTCGTCTAGTTGTCAATGTTAATTTTCACAAAAGACCTGTATTGTTGACCACTTTTAGTTGCCTTAACTGTGATTCACCTGATTTTGAGATTTTTCTCAGTTTTTCCCAAACATAGTTGAGTGGTTTGCCAATTTATGTTTTTGGCCAAGGGCCTTTAAGCACCTACTATAGTAAAATCTGTTGCAATTTACCCAAAATCTGTTCAAGAAACGAAGTCTCGCTAGGCAAAAGAAGTCAATTAATCTAAGGCATTACTTTCACATGACAATTTGATGTTAAAATTTTAATTGTCATCATTCTTTAAGGAGTTTTCCTATGAAAAGATTTTTAGTTTTAATAAGTTTATTTTTTAGCTTTGCTCTTGCCCAAGATATACGTATTGATGGTTCTTCAACCGTTTATCCCATCACCTTAGCTATTTCTGAGGAATTTAACATAGAAAATCCCGAATATAGCGTTAGCGTAGCCTTTTCTGGAACTGGTGGAGGCTTTCAAAAGTTTTGTGTTGGTGAAACAGATATAAATGATGCTAGCCGCCCTATTAAAGAAAGTGAGATTGAAACCTGTGCGGAAAATGGCATTGAGTACACTGAAATAAAAGTTGCTTGGGATGCACTTACTGTAGTAGTAAATCCAGATAATGATTGGGTGAATTGCCTAACCATTGATCAGCTCAACGCACTGTGGAGACCTGATAGTGGTGTAAGTTTATGGAGTGATATTAACCCTGAATGGCCAGAAAGGAAAATAGCTCTTTTTGCGCCAGGGGTAGATAGTGGAACCTTTGACTACTTTACAGAAGCTATTAATGGCGAAGGTGGCTCGAGTCGCACTGACTTTTTCCCCTCAGAGGATGATACTGTGTTAGTTAAAGGCGTTGAGGGAAATATTTATGCTATGGGCTACTTTGGCTTTGCTTATTATTTAGAAGAAGGTAGCAAACTTAAGGCCGCTGAAATTTACCACCCTGAAGCTGCAAGTGGCAGTGGTAGCTGTGTTGAGCCCTCTGTAGAAAACATTGAAAATGGCACCTACACTCCCTTAAGTCGTCCCCTGTTCATATATGTCAACAACGAAGCCATGGAGGAAAAACCTGCTCTGAGTTCCTTTATAGAGTACTACACTTCTGAAGATGCTCAAGAGATTATTGCTGATATAGGATATGCTCCTTTAAAAGAGGGAGTAGAAATGGTAGAAGAGTAGCGCAAAAAACCAAACAACACAAACAAAGCCAAAACAAGTCATTTCTCACCCACTCAGGTCTTAAAGCGGCTCGAGTGAGTGGGTATTTTTTTGACTATTATTACAGAACAAAGTTATAAAAAAACACCACCCTCTCGTTCCGAAACTCTGTTTCGAAACGCATATCCAAACAAGAGTTTGACATGATTTGTAAAAAGTTTTCCTAGCTGCAAATAAAGAGAACTAGATCGAGAATCACTTGGTCAATATCGGGTAAACAAGCTATTTAGAAAATAACTTCTGAACTTCTCTCCAAGAGAGTTTAGGATAATCTTGCTTTTTAGCTCTCACTTGGTGAAAGCTTTACAATGGCAAATAGGATTACGACGATACACCAGCACTGGATCATAGGGATTCAAATCTGCTCTTATAGGAACCAATTAACCTTTCAGCTTCCTTAAGATCTGTTGTAGCAAACCCCTCAATAAACCAGTCATAAAGTTCTGAGAGCATTTGCTGAGCTTCTGTGCTTTTATCTTGCTGCTTTAGCAAGCAACTTAAGCTTTTTGCTGCACGAAGCTCTAAAGACTTTGCTTTTTGTTTTTGTGCTATATCAATAGCTTGTCTAAACCATTTTTCAGCTTCAGCATTATTTTGTTGAAATAAAACCTCCCCTTTTAATCTATGCACCTCCGCTGACCAAAAGCACTCATTTGTTTTATCTATATATACTAAAAGTTCATCAATTAGAATCTCAGCCTCTAAAAGCTGGCCTAGCTGAATATGTGCTTCTGCTAGTAACCCTGAAAAAAGTGAGCTTATTATAGAAACTATGTTTTTATAGGCAGTTAAGCCTTCGGACATTTTTTGCAAACCTTCTTCTTTTCCTTGTACTCTTAAGGCCCATCCTAGCTTATGGGTTGCTGAAGCACTGAAAAAAGGGAATTTTTGTTTGGTTGCTAGCTCGAGCTGCTCTTCTGCAAGTTTCTGCACAGCTTCGGGCTCTTGGCAAAAAATATGCAAGTGAGTACTATATTCCAAAGCCATAGCCAAACTAAGAGGATGTGCTTGTTTTCTAGCTAGGGTAAGAACCTTCTGACTGCTTTTTAAAGCTTGTTCTGGATAGCCAAGTAACCATAGGTTGAGACATTCATAAGATGGCCCAGGATCAAAACCATAAAATTGGGCCATCTGCTCATGTTTCTCAGCGTCATAAAGAACTAGCATTTGCTCACAGTGATCTTGGGAAGCCTGAAAATCTCCAACGTAATATAGTGAGGTTGCTTTCATGTGATGAGCGCACAAGAGCAAAACTGAGTCCTCGTGCTGTTTTGCCAAGCTTAATGATTGTTCTGCTAGTTTTAGAGTAATTGGGCACTCTGCTTTAGCTAGATGGAATGACCAAAGGCCATAAAGAGTTAGAGAAAACGGACGAGCATCACCTAGTTTTCCGCACAACTGTTGTGCTCTGCCAAGAGTACCTTCTAATTCAGGAGCTGCAAAGTTTTTTAGTGCCCTGTATGCTGGGGCCAAAGCAAGAAGTGAGTCTAGTTCTAGCTTATTGTGCAAGAGTGCTTCTGGCAAACTTTGGATGAAAGATAGAGCTGCTTCAAAAAGTATTATAGTGTCTTGAAAACGGTTGCGTATACTACAAACTAAGCGCAGACTATTAAAAGCACTAGCAATATTTCCTACATCTTGCTGCGCTATAGCCCACTGCCAAGCAGCTCGCACATTGTCAAACTCATTTTCTATAGCATTAAGAGTTTCTTGTTGCTTAGGGCCAGTTAAATTATTTTCATTGCTTGACAATAAATTTAAATAGTGCTTACTGTGTGTATTTCGTACCTCATCAATTTGTCCTAGTGTTTCCAAACGTTCATAAGCTAGCTGACGCATTAACTCATGTATGTCATAGCGGGCTACATCGGTTTGGTAATGTATCAAAGACTTATTTACTAATGCGGTAAGCATTCTTAAAGATGCGCCTGTAATTTCCCTAGCTGCATCACGAGTAAAGCTACTCCGAAAAACTGACATCTGAGCAAAAGCTGTTTGCTCTTCTGGGGTTAGTAGTTGCCAAGAATAATTAAATACTGCGCGGATACTTTGTTGTCTTTTGGGTATATCACGCAGGTTTGTCTCCAACAGGTCAAGTCCCACTTCTAATTCAGTAGCAATTTCAGCAGGAGAAAGAGTGTCTAACCAACTTGCTGCTAATACTATGGCTAATGGTATTCCCTGAACCAATTGGCAAACATAAGTGATCTTTTGTAATTCAGTTATTTGTGGTTTAAAGCCAAGTCGAGCGTGCTGGGCACAATGCAAAAATAACTGCACAGCACTGTGGGCTAGCAGAGCCTCGTATTCATCCCTCTCAGATTCATCACCATTGTACTTATTACTAGCAACTTTAGGATAAGTCATACCCTCTAGAGGGTAAACAGCCTCTGCACTTAGACCTAGTTTTTGGCGTGAAGTAACCAGAAAACGTACTTTTGGCGCTTCTTGCAAAATATCTGTTACTAAATCTGTGCCCCCCAGCAAATGCTCAAAATTATCCATAACCAATAGCATTAACTTATGTTGTAAAAACTCTATAAGTTGTGCTTTAGCAGTCTTGCCTTGCCGGAAACTATAACCTACTGCTTCAGCAATAGCACTCACTATATCATTTGGGTCGCGTAGGGGAGCTAATTTAACAAGGTAAACACCATCTGAGAAATTGTTTAGTTGCGCTCGAGCCACTTCTTGTGCTAAGCGTGTTTTACCTGAGCCACCCAAACCCATAATAGTGAGCAAGCGAAACTCTGTTAGGTACTTTTCAAGCTCCTGTAATTCCTCCTCACGACCAATAAAAGGAGCTGTGTTCTTGGGTAAATTGTGCTTTTTTACTGGAATTTGAATGTTTTCAGTACTAGCTTCTACAGTTGCTATGCTAACACTAATCAAACCTTCTTCTATAGCTAGAGTGCCCGACTTAATTTTATGATAAAGTGTTACAGTCTCATCTTCTGGCTCTACCCCTAGTTCTTCATCTAGGTGGTGTTGACAGGTTTGGAATTGTTCCAAAGCAGCATTACGCTTACCTTGATAATACAGCAAATGCATAAGTTGACAGTGAGCATCTTCAGATAATGGCTCTAAGTCTAGGCTTTTTTTGGTGTAAAGTTCGGCCGTTTGATAGTCCCGTATGTGTTTATAATAGTTGCTTAAATCAGCTAAAGCTTCTAATGTTTGTTGCTGGTAGTATTCACGCTGGTTTAATTGCCACTCTTCAAAAGCCTCACAATCCTTTAGGTAAAAGCCCTCTAAAAAACTACCCTTATACAGTTTGTCTACTATCACTAATTCATCACAACATTCAGTACAAGTGGCACGGCTTTCATGTATATGTTTTTTAGTAGCGTCTATTAAGTTCTCAAGCTCATTTACATCACACCAATAATCACTTTGGGGGTTGAACTGCACAGAATTCCGAGCACTGATAATAAAAGGAACATCAGCTTGGCCAAATATTTTATTAACCCGGTTCAAAGTAACACGCAAATTGTTGCGAGCATTACTATCAGGTAAATCAGGCCAAAAAAGACCAGTGAGCGTTTCTCTCGTGTGGACTTTATCTGCCTCTACTGCTAGGTAAGCTAGTAAAGCTATAGCTTTACGACTTTGCAAGGTGAGTTCGCCTTGCTCAGAATGAGCAACTTGCCAAGAACCTAACCAAGAAAGCTTAAAAGAAGCCATATTTTCCTTTAGGAATTTGATTAGAATTTAGCATTGCAAAATTTCTAATGGTGAAATGGCTAAGTAAAAAGCCAGATTGCCACAATACTAAAATGTAAATACACCTCATGTGCAAAAACTCAATAAAAGGTAGGTTTTTCTTGATAAACCTTAACCAGATCTATCATTACAAACCTTATAATGCTGAAATAATTTTACAACTTTGTCTCATATCCCGTCAAAAAGTAACTTTAGAACCTTACAAAACTCAGCAGATTACCTATAATACAAAGCGCCAGAAAAATCTTCGGTTGTCCAGCAAACCCAACGGCTTAGTTTTGAACATTTTATGTCTTCAACTAACTTGTTCCCAAGCTCTGCTTGTGAATACATGCCTTGAACGCTCTGTGTTCAGTTCACAGGAGGTAGAGCGTCTGAGTACTGCGTTCCCAGACAGCGTTTAGGAACGAGTTATCAAATGTTCATTTTTAACCCATTTACAGTATACTTATCAAAACTTATTTAGCGAAGTACTCGTCATTTTCATACTTACAAAGACGTAATGCTATCTTAGCATCATAAGCAACTTTCACTTTCTGAGACTTTATAAAGAAAGCCTACATTACAAGCAGTTGTAATGCTCTTGTAATTCTGAAGTAATGGTAGAAATTTAGCCTATAGCCAGTCAAAAGGTAGCGTCCCTGAGAGACCTCAGAGCATTTTCTACTAATTGACCCTAAACAAGTAGGCAGGAAAACTCAATTCAAGTTTTCTTAATCTGCCTAGGCTGCGCAGCCAAAGGTTAAATTTCTAGTTTTATTGATAAGGAGTGTTTTATGAAATAAACACAGCCCAAAACGAATTTAAATCAGACATTTTTACAAAACTTTCTAATAAATTCTAAGGAGATTAAAATAAATGAAAAAGCTAAATTATTTATCCCTTTTAACACTAGCATTGTTAAGCTTACTCATAGCCAGTTGTAGCAGTAATACTTCACCTGCACCCACACAAATTCCCAATGAGGGAAATATAGTTTCTGAAGAAGAACCACTCGACCAGCCTATAGCTATTGAAGAAAGTGAGGTAGAAATTGCTTCGGGTATTGATACTGGTTTAAACCCTAGTGATGCCTTCTTTTTCTTGCCTCCTATTGCTCCTAAAGGCGGTAATGCTGACAATTTTGATGATTCTCTTTTAGATCTTCTAGTTGTTGAGTTCTGTAAAGTCAATGGAGAAACTTGTGAGCTAATTACTAGTTTAGATTCTGATGGTGAAGGTAGTGAACAACTTAGAATTGATGACCTCAAATACCTTGTTAATTTACATGCAAAGAACTTAGTTGACCAAGGAGAAACCTATAGTATAAAGGTGTTAGTCGCTGGCTTGGAACTTGGCACATTTGACTTTGTAGCTAGTAATTCAACTAATACTGTTCCTGTTTCGTTTCTTATAGAAGATCACCCTATTATACGTGCTCGAGTTTTAACCGAAGATAGTTCTAGTGCTTCTGAAATAGCTCAAGTACTCCTTAATGAATTCAATTTGAGTCCAGACATAGCAGCACAGCTATTAAAAGATGAGTCATTTAGTGTTCAGGATGTGGCACTGGCTTTAAAGGATGTTTATGAACTACTTGATAGCTCAACCGCCGAGATTTTAAATGCTGTAGCTTTTACAGCTAACGAAATAGCTGATGCTCTTAGTGATGTATATAATTCTACTGCCCAACGTATTGCTGAGATTTTCAATGGCACTCTTGGGTTTACAGATGAGGTCACAGCTACTGCACTTAATAATGCTGGGTTTGTAGCTAACGAAATAGCTGATGCTCTTAGTGATGTATATAATTCTACTGCTCAACGTATTGCTGAGATTTTCAATGGCACTCTTGGGTTTACAGACGAAGTTACAGCTCGTGCACTTAATAGTGCTGGGTTTGTAGCTAACGAAATAGCTACTGCTCTTAGTGATGTATATAATTCTACTGCTCAACGTATTGCTGAAATTTTCAATGGCGCTCTTGGGTTTACAGATGAGGTTACAGCTACTGCACTTAATAATGCTGGGTTCGTAGCTAACGAAATAGCTGATGCTCTTAGTGATGTATATAATTCTACTGCTCAACGTATTGCTGAGATTTTCAATGGCACTCTTGGGTTTACAGACGAAGTTACAGCTCTTGCACTTAATAGTGCTGGGTTTGTAGCTAACGAAATAGCTGATGCTCTGAGTAATGTATATAATTCTACTGCTCAACGTATTGCTGAGATTTTCAATGGCACTCTTGGGTTTACAGACGAAGTTACAGCTCGTGCACTTAATAGTGCTGGGTTTGTAGCTAACGAAATAGCTACTGCTCTTAGTGATGTATATAATTCTACTGCTCAACGTATTGCTGAGATTTTCAATGGCACTCTTGGGTTTACAGACGAAGTTACAGCTCGTGCACTTAATAGTGCTGGGTTTGTAGCTAACGAAATAGCTACTGCTCTTAGTGATGTATATAATTCTACTGCTCAACGTATTGCTGAAATTTTCAATGGCGCTCTTGGGTTTACAGACGAAGTTACAGCTCTTGCACTTAATAGTGCTGGGTTTGTAGCTAACGAAATAGCTGATGCTCTTAGTGATGTATATAATTCTACTGCTCAACGTATTGCTGAGATTTTCAATGGCACTCTTGGGTTTACAGACGAAGTTACAGCTCTTGCACTTAGTAGTGCCGGGTTCATAGCTAACGAAGTAGCTGCTGCTCTTAGTAGTGTATATAACTCTACTGCTCAACGTATTACTGAAATTTTCAACAATGCCGGATTCTTTGAAACTAATATAGCTACTGCACTTGAATTTGCAGGGTTTACAATCCAAGATATTACTATAGCATTTTCCACAGTTTTAGGTCTTGATCCAAGTTCAATAGCTTTGTTTCTGAGGTTTTCAGGGGTTTCAGGGTTTTCAGCCGAAGACATTACTATAGCATTTGCTACAGTGTTAGGTCTTGATGGAGATTCAATAGCTTCTTCCCTTAGATTTGCGGGATTTACAGTAGATGAAGTGGGCGACGCTATTAGAAGTGTCCTAAACGTAGCAGATGACATTTTAGCAAATATTTTAGGAAATGCTGGTTATGCTACTAGTGAACTAGAAGACTTTTTTGGAGATGCATGGGACGATATTAGTGGTGGTTTCTGTGATTTTTTTGGTTGCTAGTCAGAACCTTCTCAAAGAAGTGTTTAGTATAGCTCACTAGAAAAATTTGGGTTGCCCAAACCACCAAGGTTCTAGAAACTTTGGTGGTTTCTTTTTACCCTCAGGCTATAGCAAGATCTCAAATTAAAAGGACTCCATCAACCTTTTAGCTTTTTTAATATCTACTGTATTAAAGCCTTCGGTAAACCAACCATAGATCTCTGAAAGGATTTGCTTAGCTTCTTTACTTTTGTTTTGCTGCTTTAGTAAATGACTTAAGCTTGCCACTGCACGAAGCTCCAATGACTTTGCTTGCTGTGCTTGGGCTATTTTTATGGCTTTTCTAAAGTGCTGCTCTGCTTCTGGCTTACCCTGTTTGAGTAAGACCTCTCCTTTAAGTCTTTGTACTTCTGCTTCCCAAAAACACTCGTTGGTTGCATCTATAGATTTTTCCGCCTCATCAAGTAGGTCATTAGTTTCTTGTAATCTATCAAAACCAATGTATGCTTTTGCTAACCAGCCCAGCAGGAAAGGCAATATCATTTTACCTATGCTTTTATAGCCTGCTAAGATTTGTTGCATCTGGACTAAACCATCTTCTTGACCATTTTCTGTTAAAACCCACCCTAACTTAAAATTTGCTAATGCTATGTAAAAAGGAAGTTGATGTTTGGTTGCTAGCTCGAGCTGCTCCACTGCCAGATTATAACCATCCTGTGGTTCTTGACGAAAGAAATACAAGGAAGAGTTACATTCTAAAGCTATAGCTAAGCTAAAAGTATGCCCCAAACTCCTTGCTAGTGCAATAGCCTCATTGCCCTTATTTAAGGCCTGTTCTGAATAACCAAGGAACCATAGATTAAAAGATGAATATAATAAGCTTTGCACGCCTAAATCGAAATTGTACACTTGGCTCATAGCATGGTGCTTTTGGGGGTCATAAATAGCTAGTATTTGCTCACAATGAGTTTGGGAGGCTGAAAATTTCCCTAGATAATGTAATGATATTGCGTTCATTTGTTCAGCAGCTAAGAGGATGCCTGAATTTTGCTGCTCTTTGACTATTGCTAAGGAGCGCTTCGCTAAATTCAGAGCAATTAAGTGCTCAGCCCGCACTAAATAAAATGACCATAAGCCATAAAAGGTTATGGAAAGTGGATATATATCGCCTAGTTGCTCACACAGTTCCTGTGATCTAGTTAGTAAAAGTTCTAGTTCTGGACTAGCAGCACCTTTAATTACTTGATAGGGAAGTACTAAAGCAAGCAGTAAATCTAATTCATGCTTAGCATTAGTATCTGTTTTTGGCAGGGTTCTAATAAAATTTAAAGCTGCTTCAAAAAGCACCATAGCATCTTGAAGTCGTTTGCCTGTCCTAAAAAACATGCTTAGGCTACTCAATGCTTTTTTAATTTGCTCGAGTTTCCCCCCTCTAAGAGCCCATTGCCAAGCAGCACGTATATTTTCAAAGTTATCCTCAATATTTTTAAGAGCTTCTTTTTGTGCAGCGCGTGCTAGGTCTTTCTCAGCGTTAGTTAATTCATTTAGGTAGTAAATACAGTGGGCATTTTGCACTTCGGTGATTTGGCCCAATTGATCTAAACGCTCCTTGGCTAACTGATGTGTAAGTTCGTGTATTTCATAATAAGCCTTATCAATTCTGTGTTGAATCAGAGACTTATTTATTAGTGAGTTAAGTATCTGTAGTGACGCCCCAGTGACTTCTCTAGCTGCTTGCCTAGTAAAGTTACCTCGAAAAATTGATATGCGAGCAAAAGAGATTTGCTCCTCTTGACTTAGCAATTGCCAAGAGTAGTTGAAAGTTGCTTGCATACTTCGCTGTCTAGTTGGGAAATCACTAAGGTCTTTCTCTAACAGATCTAAGCCTTCTTTTAGGTCATTAGCAATTGCAGTTGGTGAGAGTGTATCTACCCAGCTTGCTGCTAGCACAATTGCTAAGGGAATGCCTTGGACTAGCTTGCAAATAAAAGCAATGCATTTTAGCTCATCTGTAGCAGGCTTAAAATTCAATCTAGTACGCTTAGCCGTGTGTAGGAAAAGCTGTACTCCACTATAATTTAATAGCTTATCGTTTTCCCAATCACCTGATTCTTTAGGATAGGCCATTCCTTCTAATAAGTAAGCTGTTTCAGAACTAAGAGAAAGTTTCTGACGTGAGGTAACAAGAAATTTTACTTTTGCTGCACCTTGGAGAATCTCTGTAATTAAATTCATTCCTTCGAACAAGTGCTCAAAGTTATCCATAATTAGCAATAAAGATTTATTTTGTAAGAACTCTAGCAGCTCTAGTTTAGGTGCTTTTTCTTGCCGAAAGGTATAATTTATAGCTTCAGCAACAGCACCCACTATGCCACTAGTATCTTGTAGAGGTGCAAGCTTCACTAGAAAAACACCGTCTGCAAAATTCTTTAATTGGGTTCGAGCGACCTCAAGAGCCAAACGTGTTTTGCCAGAACCACCTAAACCAACAATGGTAAGCAAGCAAGACTTTGCTAAAAACTTTGTAGCCTCTTGTAACTCCTCTTCACGACCTAAAAAAGGTACCACTTCTTCTGGTAAGTTGTGGTTGCGAGGCTGCAGAGCTTCAGCAGAATAAGTTTGGGAAGCTGTTTCTAATGGTAGCTCTATAGCCAAGGTGCCTGAAGTAATTTGGTGATAAAGTGCTAAAGTTTCATCTTCTGGTTCTACCCCCCTTTCTTTAGCTAAGATTTCTTGACAGGCTTGGAATTGGGCAGTGGCATCAGGACGCCTATTTTGATAATAGAGTAAGCGCATAATTTGGCGGTAAGCACTTTCACATAAAGGATCAAGGTCTAATTGCTTTTTGGTATAGTGTTTAGCTGTTTCATAATTGCCAGCAGCGCTATAGTGATTACTTAAGTCATTGAAAAGTTGAAGGGCTTCTTCTTTAAAGTACTGGCGTTGCTCGAGCTGCCACTTTTCAAAATCTGGGCAATTTTCTAGCTGAAAACCTTCTAAAAAATCACCTTTGTATATTTCCCCTGCTTTTACTAGTTGTGGTTGGCATTTGGGGCAGCTCGAGCGGGCTTCGTGGTTATGTTGCTTGGTTGTATTAATTAATTCTCTAAAATCAATTACATCACACCAATAGTCGCTTCTTTGGTTAAGTTTTACTGCCTGCTTAGTTTTTACTGTGAAGGGAGTTTTGCTTGTTCCTAACTGTTTGTTTATCCTTGCTAAAGCAACTCGCAGGTTATTACGAGCATTTTCTTCAGGAAGATCAGGCCAAAAGAGCTTAGCTAGTTCTTCACGATTGTGTGCTTCATCTTTTTCCAAAACTAAATAAGCCAATAAAGCTACTGCCTTGCGACCCTGAAATGAAAGGTTCCCTTTTTTTGCATGAATTACTTGCCAAGAGCCTAAGAAAGAAACTTTAAGCCTAGTCATACTTAAAAAAGTTTAATGCTATCTTAGTATCACAAGCAACTTTCACTTTCTGAAACTTTATAAAGAAAGCTTCCATTGCAAGCAGCTGTAATGCCCTTGTAATTCTGAAGTAATGGTACAACTTTAGCCTACAAATAGTCAGAAAGGACTGACTCAGAAACCTCATTCCAGAGAGGGTTATTGACTTAAAGCAAGGCCTAACATGAGTAACTCTAAATACAAAACGCTCCACCTAGGACTTGCTATATAGACATATCAACCTTATTAGAGATTACCTGTGTTGTTCTTAATGCTGGCTAAATCCATGTTCTTAAGGAGAATATGATGAAGGTTTATTCGGTTACTGTAGATGGTTTTTATAACTACTACTTTACATTAGCTTTGGTGCTAATTGCTCTTTTGGTTTCAGCTTGTGGCAAGTCCCCTAGTCCATCAGGTTTACCCAATCACAATACGGTTGAACCTGACATACGCGAGGTTGAAATGATCTTACCCGGTCATGATGAACCTACAAAAGTTACTTATGAGGTGATTAATGGCCTAGCAATTTTTGAGGGCGACATAATCCTAGGCACTGAAGAAGAAATTAATGCCTTAAGTGTTCAGGGTATAGGATTAAGTAATGTTAATCACCTTTGGCCTAATGGCATAGTTCCTTATGAAATATTTAGTTCAGTTTCAAGTGATGCCAGAAGACATATTAACGAAGCTATAGCCCATTGGGAAGAAAGAACTAATATTGATTTTATAGATAGAACAGACGAGACAGAGTATGTGATATTCGCAAATGGAAGTATATGTAGTTCAAATGTGGGCAGAACAGGACGAGGCGTATTTATTTACTTAAAGGAGGGTGATTGTAGTCGGGGGACACTCATACATGAAATTGGCCATGCCATAGGGCTATATCATGAGCAAAGTAGGAGTGACCGCGATAAATATGTGCGTATTCTATATGAGAACATTAAAGACCGCTTTAGTAATCAATTCCGAATTATTGGTTCAAACAGTAATGACCTAGGTCCTTATGACTTTGACTCCATTATGCACTATGGTAACAAAGCTTTGAGCAAAAATGGCCAACCTACTATAGAAACTATTCCTCCAGGTATACCTATTGGTCAGAGAGATGGCTTGAGTGATGGGGATTTGTTTGCAGTGTGTAAACTCTATCGTGGGCAAAGCAGTCCGGGAGTTCTTAAGGACTTTGGTGCTGGTAACGATGCTGGTTGCTGGCGTACTGACAGCCATCCTCGCCTTTTAGGTGATGTAAATGGCGATGGTAGGGATGACATTGTAGGTTTTGATGAAGAAGGGGTCAAGGTCTCCTTGGCAAATAGTACAGACTTTTCTTACCCTCCAGAGCTATGGATTCAAGATTTTGGCTACAACGCAGGTGATTGGCGAGTAGATAGACATCCTAGATTTTTAGCTGACGTTGATGGTGATGGTAGACAAGATATTGTAGGTTTTGGTGAAGATGGTGTTCTTGTATCTTTATCAACGGGCTCGAGCTTTAGCTCATCAGAACTTTGGAGTACTGCTTTCGGTGCTGATATCTCTGCTGGGGGTTGGCAAGTAGGAGTTCATCCTAGATTTTTAGCTGATGTTGATGGTGATGGCAGACAAGATGTGGTAGGTTTTGGACATTTTGGTGTTGTTGTAGCATTGTCAACAGGCTCGAGCTTTGCTTCACCAGAACTTTGGGTTGCTGCTTTCGGTGCTGATGGCTCTGTTGGTGGCTGGCAAGTAGGAGTTCATCCTAGGTTTTTAGCTGACGTTGATGGTGATGGCAGACAAGATGTGGTAGGTTTTGGACACTTTGGTGTTGTTGTAGCGTTATCAACAGGCTCGAGCTTTGCTTCACCAAGCCTTTGGAGTGGTGCTTTCGGTGCTGATATCTCTGCTGGAGGCTGGCAAGTAGGAGTTCATCCTAGGTTGTTAGCTGATGTTGATGGTGATAGTAGACAAGATGTGGTAGGTTTTGGACATTTTGGTGTTGTTGTAGCTTTGTCAACGGGCTCGAGCTTTGCTTCACCAGAACTTTGGGTTGCTGCTTTCGGTGCTGATGGCTCTGTTGGTGGTTGGCAAGTAGGAGTTCATCCTAGGTTGTTAGCCGACGTTAATGGTGATGGTAAACAAGATGTGGTAGGTTTTGGTAGTCTTGGTACTGATGTAGCTTTCTCAACAGGCTCGAATTTTCAACCATCTCGTTGGGTTAATGCTTACGGGGCTGGTGCTTCTGCTGGCGGTTGGCAAGTAGAAAATCACCCTAGACTTTTAGGAGACATAAGTGGTGATGGCAAAGCCGATATTGTGGGTTTTGGACATTTCAACGTTGCCTTCACTTACTCGGAGTTTTAGGACAAATAAAGACTGTGAGCAGCGATACACCCTAACTTAAAAAAACTTTTGTGATCAAACCTCCGAGGTTTCAGAAACCTCGGAGGTTTCTTTTAATCCCCAACATCCCAATTCATCCCTTGTGTATAGCCCTTTCAAACAGCCCGCTGCAAAAAACATTTTCGACATTTTGTAGGGGCAGGATGCATTGTGCCCCTACCACACACTACTTATTACCTAATCAAAGTTGAATTAGGCTATCTTTGTCTAGCAACCTACGTATATAACTAAGCTGTCCAATATGATAGGATTCATGAAGAGTCATATAGGTCAGAGCAGCTAAGGTGCTAGGCTCACTAGTTGGTAGCTTTATAGGACTTTCAGCAGTTAACACATTATCATCAAGGGTAACTAGCTTAGTCATAAATTCTTGATGAGTGTCCTCCCATACGTTTTTTATTTCACTTAGGGGTGGGAAATCCTCAGAGTTAAGCTCCTTTATGTTTTTGCTAAACATATCTAACCACTCTGGTAAGGTAGCTTGTATAGGCTTTCCTGTAAGATTAATACATAAAGTTTTAGCCCAAACTAAATGTCCTAAAAGCCAAGTGCTGGAATTAGTATCTTCTTTAAATTGTTTTTGACTTTCTGCTTGCTCGAGTTCAAAAGCTCTAAGGTACAACTTATTATTTAAACTAAACCCTTCTACTATAGGGCCTAATGCTAGATTCATAGATTTATCCTCCTAAACCTAGAGATCCGTAAGGATTACTTATTATAACTTGCCAATTTAATAAATCTGTGTTCTAATTATTTGAAATAAACCACTTGGAGGTCTAAAAATGGCTGATTGGAGAAAAGTAGCTAAGGCTTTTGCACTACGTGATGGTCATATAAGTGAAAAAGAAGTTGAGCTTATGCGGGAAACCTTTTTTGATGATGACCACATTTCTCAGCGTGAGATAGATTTTTTATACGAGGTCAAGGAAGAGGCCAGGAGTACTGTGCTCGAGCTCGACAAGCTAATTAAAGAGTGCGAAAAAGCTAGAAAATAGTACTCTAGTCAACTTAAAACTAAAAGATAGCTTTGTCTATACAAAGCTAGAGTCCCTCAACTTTCAATAAATTTAACGTACTATCAAGAGAAAACATTAAGCATGCCTTAAGTAAGTTGGACTTAGAGGAATCTCTTCTCTAAGATTCAGCTTTATTTTTTGCCTCATATATTAACGGTATAAAAACAGACATTTCTATTGAAACTGCTATGGGATTTGCAAAGGAGATGAGGAGTAGGGCATAAGTTTCTTGAAGCAAGATGTTCATTTCTTACTACCCGTTTTTAGTACAAATGTCCATATAAGTTGTCTTAAGAACCTATTTCAGTAATGTTGTATATTGTAATGTAGAAATAATGGCAGGTTCTAAAGCACTACTAATTTCTTCCCAAAAAAGGCTAAACCATATAACTCAGTCACTAGAGAGTGTAAAATGGCAAATTGAGGCTTTCGTAGAACCAAGTCAAGCTTTACGAAGCATGCAACAAGAAAGTTACGACGCTATTTTCTGTGATGAAAAATTAAAGGGCGCTAGTGTAAAGGGTTTCTTAAATTGGCACAATCGCCTTAACTCTGACGCCCCCTTTTATGTTATTGGGAAACCGTCCACATCCATTCCTGAAAACATTTCTTTCCTTTCCTATCCTTTAAAAGCTGACGACTTACCCCACCCTACTGGCGTAGAATTACCTTCTAAGAAGATTCTGCAAACAAAGATTGATGATCTTAGTTTACCTTTTGCTTACAAAGTAAAAAATAATGTTAGCCTTTCAGGCGATACTGCAACCTTGCATATTGATAACATTTTAGAACTTATGGGCATGGGTAAGCAAAGCTCCTTTATAATGTTAGGTGAAGATAGTGATAAGGGTAAAATCTATGTTGAAAAGGGTGTGCTGTTGCACACCAGTTTTAAGGATGAAAGTGGCATTTTAAAAGTAGGTTTACCAGCACTAGTAGATGTTCTGGCTAGTACGGATCTGGCTTTTAAAGTGCTAGACTTTGAAAAGCCTGAAAGGAACAACCTTAATTTGCCAGTTGCTTATGCACTTACTGAGGCAGCACGCTTGGTTGATGAGCATAGGCGCTATAAAAATATTCTGGAGAGTCTAAAAAAGATCTGCCCTAGCATTATTGCGGTAGCAGTGGGGGATAGTGCATCATTTGAACCCTTAGAGAGCTTAGGTGAGGGAAAAGCACTATTTAAAGAGGCTCAAGACCTTTTAAAAAGTCAGAGAAATACTCTAGGGAAAAATCTCAGTGCTTTTTTAGTAGTTCTGGGCCCAGAAGTGCTTATTCTTGAAACCTTTGGAGAGCATAACTTACTAGCTGTTTCTGCTTTAAGTAAAGATAGGGACACTCTTTATAATGCTGTTCGTCAAGCACTTAAACAGCTTTCTGCTTAAGCTCAACATCAAAACTAATTTCAGGCTTTAAGCTTGCTGCCACTGAGCAATACTTGTTCATGCTCAAGTCCACAAAACGCTCAGCAGTTTTTTGATCTAGATTAGGTACATCAAAGATGTGTCTAGCATGGATATGGGTGTAGTAAGCAGGCATATCTTCAGTACGTTCACCTTCAAGTTCTAAGTGGTAACTATTAATCTGTAAGCGCCGTTTTTTTAGCATTTCTACTACATCAAATGCTGAACAAGCTCCTAGAGCACTTAGAAGCACCTCCATTGGATTCATGCCTGTTTTAGCTACCTTTTCACCATCAATCATTAGACGTTGCCCATCTGAAGCTATCCCCACAAAACGTTTTTCTGTTAGGTGATGAACTGTTATTGTCTTAATATTTGCCATATCAATATTAGTATGTCATAAATATTGACTAAGATGGCACTGCAAAAGTATGTACAAATATATACAGATGGTTCTTGCAACACTAAATCTAAAGAAGGGGGTTGGGGTTACTTGCTTAGTTTTGAAACTAGTGAAGGTAAGGTACAAAAGTTGTGTTCGGCCTATGAATCAGACACCACTAATAATCGAATGGAACTAACTGCTGCTGTACGTGCACTAGAAGCTCTAAAAGAACCCTGTCAGGTAACCCTAGTGACCGATTCCCATTATCTTAAGCATGCTTTTACTCAAGAGTGGTTAGAAAGATGGCAACAGAATGGCTGGCGTACTGCCACTAAACAACCAGTGAAAAATCAAGATTTATGGCAGATCTTGCTTCAATTAAGTCACAAGCATGTGATTACCTGGAAATGGGTTCAAGGACATACGGGACATCCTGAGAATGAATTAGTAGATGATTTAGCGCTAGATGCCCGTAAACGCAAACAGGGAGAGGAAAAGTATGTTAGAAAGTAAAGCAGGGGTGTAAAAGTTCATTGCACTCCCAACTTAGGGGCAGGGTCTATCCATGCTACCCTACCGCCAGAACGTGGAACGCCTACTCTAAACTGCAAGTTGTCAGCAGGAATTAGTGTACCACCACCTAGGTAAGCTAAGGTTTGTCCTTGGGTGACTTGCTCTCCCACCTTTACAAAAGGTCTTTGTAAATTCAAGTAGGCGGTAACTAAATCTTGGCTATGCTGTACAGTGACTAAATAACCACTATTAGCTGATACCTGAGCCACAGCAGTAACAATCCCTGACATTGTACTGTGGACTGTTGCACCAGCTTGGGGTGCTTGTAGGTAAATGTAAGGACCTTCTTGACCATAGGTCATTACTAGCCTAGCGCTTTGCACTGGGCTATAGAAGCCGGTTTCAGGGACTTGGGCTGGTACATTAAGTACTTTTATTTGAGAATGGGCTCGAGCAGCCTGTTCCTTCAAACGTTGCCTTTCAGATTCCCTGCGAACAGTTTCAGCACGACGATGTGCTTCCTCTGCTTCACGTTGTAAGCGAGCCACCTCTGCACTTAAGGCTTGTTGTGAACTAATAATAGTTTCCTCGAGCTTCTCTTGCTCTCTGATTAATGCTCTACGTTTAGCAAGTTGACCTTCTTTGGTAGCTTCTAGTTCAGTAATAACTTCATTGAGTTTTTCTTGAGCTATCTCTACATCTCTTTGGGTCTGCTCGAGCCTAACTAAGGCCTCATTACGTTTAGTTATTTGCAAGCTCAAGTCCTTTTGTACCTTCTCTATGGCCAAAACAGTCCTTTGAACTTCATGAATAAGTTCTACATCCTGTGTTGCTAATAGTGAAAGATAATGGCTTTTAACCCTTAAATCAAAGAATGACTCAGATTCTACTATCACTCGAGCATAGCGTCCCACACTTTGCCTATGTAAGTGCACTAGCATTTCCTGCAAGCGAAATTGCAAATTACTTAAGTCTTCACTGAGGGCTTCTAAACGCTCTTCATTAGCTTGCATTTCTTGAGCTAGTTGCTCAAGCTCATCTTGTAAACTTTGGTGTTCCTCACGTAGTTTGGCTAACTTATTGCTTAGCTCATCGCGTTCACGAATTCTTGTCTCAAGCTGTGCACCTAGGGCTCCTAATACTTCATCTATATCATTTAACTCTTCGCTGCGAGACGACAATAGGTTTTCATAGCTAGTTATTTCGCGCTCGAGCCTTTGGGTAATAGCACTGTTTTGAGCAAAATTATTACTAAGAAAAGTGATTATGATCATAAAGCTCAGGGGCTTCATTTTTCCTATTAAAATAAGTAAATTAATGTTTGGCATGCTGTATTCGGAGTCTTACTAAAACACTTGTTTCTTAATGAGAAAAAGTTACTTTGCTGCTATATTTTAAGCAAAACTTTCACCTTTTGCTTGTTATCAATATCATAAGCAGGGATATATTTGGAGCAGTTGGTGCCTATAGGTACAGTAGCCAGCATAATAAATCCCTACTAGACTACTATCTACTGGATTCTAGCTACCATTTTAAGTTCTATATGGAAACCCACAATTATTGTGATGCCTAGGTGCCTATAAGGGCTTCAGCTAATACCCCTACTAAGTGTTTTGCTTTTTTACCAGTACCCTCTAAAATCTGATGCCTACAAGAAAATCCACAAGCCACAATTTCATCTTGATGTTTACGTACTGCTGGAAAGAGCCTATCTTCTCCTATTTGCATTGATAAATCGTAGTGATGGTAACCAAATGAGCCTGCCATACCACAACAGCCGCTGTCTAGCTCGAGCACCTCACCACACCAACCCAACACTGACTTAGTTACAGAATTACCCATAATAGCCTGTTGCTGACAGTGCCCATGTAGTATGATGGGTTTATCACCCTTTTGAAAATGCTGCTTAGGATCAATTTGTCCTTGAGACCATTCTTTAGCTAAAAACTGATCAATCATTTTTACTTGCTCAGCAACCGCCTCTGTTTTCTCACCCGGTACAAGGTCACGGTAATCATCTTGGAAGGCAGCTATACAGCTTGGTTCTAAGCCTATGATGGGCATGTCACGTTTTACATAGCTATGAAGTTGTTCAACATTACGCTTAGCCAGTTTTTTGGCAGCCCTAAGTAGTCCCTTAGAAATTTGAGGACGACCACAGCAACCATAATTAACTAGCTCTATTTCATAACCTAAAGCCTGCAATAGTCTTACAGCAGCTTTGCCTACCTCGGGTTCATTGTACATAGTCCAAGTATCAGCAAAAAGTGCCACTTTCTTTTTCGTTAGAGTGCTTGTAGGTGAATTCTTTTTAAACCACCTAGCAAAAGGAGTAGAAGTATAAGCTGGTAAAATCCTACGTCTGTCTATTTTGGCTATCTTTTCAACTAGATAGCTTACAGCCTTTAATGACAAAAGTGCATTGGCTATAGGGGCAAACATGCTGCCAAGAGGAGCTATTCTAGCAGAGTTACCTACAGCCAAAGCTGACATAGGCACATGGTGTGCATCATAGTAATGTTGCAGAAATTCGTACTTGATCTTTGCCATATCCACTTGAGAAGGACATTCGGCTTTACAAGCTTTACATTCTAGACATAAGTCTAGGACCTCATAAACTTCTTTACTAGTTAAGCCATCAGGTAACTTACCTGTTATGGCTTCACGCAAGATGTTGGCACGTCCTCTGGTGCTGTGGTCTTCGTCGCGGGTAGCCATGTAACTAGGACACATTACGCCTGCATCCACCTTACGGCAGGCTCCAACACCCGTACACATTTCTACAGCACCTAAAAAACCATCGTCTTTGGAAAAGTCAAAGTGGGTTTGCCCAGGTGCATTTGGTGCAGTGTAGCTCACGCCATAGCGTAAATTTTCTGTCATAGTTGGGGCGTGAACTACTTTGCCAGGGTTGATAATATTATCGGGATCAAAAGCAGCTTTTACTTCACAGAAGGCATTATAGAGCTTTTCCCCAAAAAGATTTTTATTTTGATAGCTACGAATAAGTCCGTCACCATGTTCACCACTCCAAGAACCGCCATATTTTTTAACCAATTCAAAGGTTTCTTGGCTAATTTTTTGATAAAGCTCAACACCCTCTTGGCTTTTAAGGTCAAGTAGCGGGCGAATATGAATTACTCCTACACTAGCATGACCATACACTACAGCTTTTACATTGTGTTTTTTACATACCTCCAAGACTTCAGGTATGTATTTAGGGAGGTTTTCAGGAGGTATAGCTGAATCTTCTATAAAAGGTGTGGGCTTGTCTTTACCCTTTATGGTAGCGTAAATGCCTAAGCCCTTACGGCGAAAATCCAGTACTTCTTCTTGTTTACTAATGTCTCTGGCAACGTAAGTGTAGTAACTAAGGCCGGTTACAAAAGAATCGTTTTGTAGGCTTTCTAAACCAGCTAACATCTCACTTTCTGTCTGACCATCAAACTCCACCATAAGCACTGCTGCAGGTTCACCTTCTAGCCAGCTTAGTAATGGCACAAAACTAGGATTCTGCCTACCTAAACTAAACAAATGCTCATCTAAAATTTCTACAGCACTAGGCTTATGCTCATTAATATATTGCACTGCTGTAAGAGCTTTAATCAAGCTATCAAAATGAATAAGGGCAAGACATTTGTAATTAGGTAGTGGGTGAAGGGCTAAAGTGACGTCAAGGATAATAGCCAGAGTGCCTTCTGAACCTGAGACTAGTTTGGCTAGATTAAAAGGTTGGTCAACAAATTCATCTAGGTTATATCCACCAACACGGCGCATGACTTTGGGGTAACGTGTCTTAATTTCTTCAGCTTGTTCACTAACAGTTTTATGAACAGTGCGGTAAATATGTCCTTCTAAGTCCTTTTGTTGTTTTTTAGCTTCTAGCTCTTCTGTTGTTACTTCTTTTAGCTCGACTATACTACCATCACTAAGCATTACGGTCATGGCAATAACTTGGTCAACAGACTTGCCATACTTTATAGAGCGTGTACCAGCTGAGTTGTTAGCTACCATTCCACCTATATTGGCACGGTTGGTGGTAGAAATATCGGGGGTAAATTGTAAATTATAAGGCTTCAAAAAAGTATTTAGTTGATCTCTTACTATGCCGGGTTCCACTTTAACAGTGCGTGCATTGGCATCAAAGTCTAACACTTTGGTCATGTACTTAGAGACATCTAGAACAATGGCTTCTCCTACAGTTTGACCTGCTAGGCTAGTGCCTCCGCCTCGAGGCAAAATAGGCAGTTTATGTTTATTGGCAACACTTACTGTATGTTTTATATCCTCTATAGTTTTGGGTAAAACAACGCCGTAAGGTTTTATTTCGTAGGGGCTGGCGTCGGTGGCATAGAGTGAGCAAGCTTTGTCATCGAAGCGGATTTCACCTGTTACTTTGGTTCTTAGTTCTGTGACGACTTGCTGTAAAAGTTTTTGTGTAGCTATAACCTTTAAGTTTTGTTCCATGCAAATTACTCCTAATGATGTCCTTGGCAATATTATAGAATGATTTGTGTATATTCATTGTGTTGTCAGTGATAGTAGTTGCTTATCTATGAATTTTTGATAAGCTGTTAAAGATAGCAAGTAACTACAACCTAGCTGTATTAGGTTATATAGTTATGATTGATTTTATTTATGAATGATAGTAAAAAAGTTTCCCCTAATCGATTTCCAGCAGCTATAAGCATTGATAATTTAAGTAAGCACTACGGTAAGCGACCAGTGCTAAGTAAGCTTACCTTTGATGTTAGGGCAGGAGAGGTTTATGCATTAGTTGGTCCTAATGGGGCGGGGAAGACTACCGTTATACGCCTAGTAACCGGTCTAGCTTTCCCTACCTCAGGCACCGTGCGTTTGCTAGGTAAAGACCCCATTCTAAATCCTAAAATCAAACGTTTTTTGGGGGCAGTGGTGGAAGCACCTGCTGCTTTTTACCCTTACTTAAGTGGCAGAGAAAACTTGCACTTGCATGCTAGGCTAGCGGGTCGGGTAGATAGCAAACGCATAAATGAAGTCCTGGACATACTGGAACTCAGTAATGCTTCTGAACGTAAAGTGGGTGTTTATAGTCTTGGCATGCGTCAGAGATTGGGTGTGGCTGCAGCCATACTTATTAAACCTGCGGTACTTATCTTAGATGAACCTGCTAGTGGTATGGACCCTCTGAGTTTACATCTTGTACACAGTGTGTTACAGGATGCTGCTGAAAGCGGGACAGCTGTTTTGTTATCCACACATCACTTAGATGAGGTGGTTGCTTACTGTACTAAAGTAGGTATTTTAGAAGAGGGTAAATTAATAGATGAAGTGCTCTTAGCAGATTTGCGTGGGCGTTACCGTATACAGGTGGATAAAACTGCTGCAGCTATTGTAACCTTGCGCAGTCAACCTTTTATAGAGAGTGAAAGTGTGCAAGCTCGAGCCACTGATATAGTCTTTAGTTTAAATGATGAAAATAGCTTAGGCAACTTAACAAAGGCACTCAGTGATGAGGGCATTCAAATTCTTGAGCTTAGACCTGACTTTTTTGATTTAAAGAACTACTATGCTGAAAGAGTAACAGATTATACCGATATCAAACGTACTTATGCAGAAAGAAACCCTAATGTGGCAACTTCTTAGTATTGAATGGAACAAATTGTGGCGTTTAGCAACTGTGCGTTTAAGCCTTTTGCTATTCATTATTTTTCCTATAGTTTGGGCTTATGCTCCTGGTGTTGTAGATGTCTATGGGTTTTATATTATCTCAGCTTATCAGGTACCTGCCCTCTCATTACTGTCTTCAATGGAGTTTCTACTACCACTATTAGTTGCTATAGTTAGTGCTTCCCTCTTAGGAATAGAGATAAGTTATCATACCCTACCTACCGTACTTTTACGTCCAGTATCACGCTCAAAATTGTTTTTAGCCAAACTAGCTATAGCCGTGCTCTTCCCTTTTATCTTGCTAGCCTTTTTATTAGTAGTGTCGCTGTTCATAACTTCCCCTGTATGCCTGTTATGTCATTTCAACTTATTAAATGAAAGCACCTGTACAAATGTTTGTTATGGTTATGGCGCTTTTATTGGTGGGACAGGTTTAGGAGCAGGTGAGCTAGTGGGTGTAGGAGAAATGCTACCTCTAACAGCCTTAAAAGAACTTGTTATTGCTTACGCTTTGGCTGCAGCTAGCCTAGTACCAATTAGCTGTTTAGCTATGTTTTTTACCGTAGTTTTCAGACAAGGAGTAAGCGGGGCTTTAGCTACTGTTGCCCTGCTCATCTTTATGAAGCTTTTAGTAGTTTGGCCACAGCTCGAGCGCTACTTACTCACTAGTCATTTAAATGCCTATGTACATCCTACAGAAAGTTTGGGCTGGACACTTGCAGGTTTAGGTATCTATGGCTCAATTTTTGCGGCTTGGGCGATGTTTGTCTTTGAGAGAAAAGATATCTAATCGGATGAGACTTTTTATGGCAAAGCTGCAGCAGGGTAAGAACCTAAAAATTTAATAAAAGCAGCACGCCTCATAAGCCCTGTAAGAGCTGCGGACACATGCTCATCATCTATATGCCCCTCAATATCTATATAAAAAAGGTAACTCCACGGCTTATCACGTCTCGGGCGTGACTCAAGCTTAGTCATATTAACATTATGTTCACGAAAAAGTTCCAAGCAATCTACTAAAGCTCCCGGATGGTGACGTGTGGTTAAAATCAAGCTGCTTTTATGTTTTATCCCTTTTGTATAGCTAGCTTCTTTTTCACCCAGTATAAAAAAGCGGGTATAGTTAAATTTTTCGTCCTCAATATGGCTTTTCAAAATCTCTAGGCCATATATCTCTGCTGCACGTTCACTAGCAATAGCAGCTGCCCTCTTACTATCTTTCTCAGAAATGATTTTTGCCGCCCCAGCGGTATCAAACTCAGTAATAACTTCAAAGTTATGTTTAGTTATAAACCCTTGACATTGAGCTAAGGCCTGATAATGGCTGTGAACACATTTGATTGCTTCAAAAGCAACTCCCTTTGGAACCATAAGGTTATGGTGAACTTGTACTATTTGTTCCCCTATAACATGTAAAGTAGCATCAGAAAGTAAATCATAAGTGGCATTAATCGAACCTGCAAGGCTATTTTCTATTGCCAAGCAAGCATAGCCACATTCACCTTTAAGCACCGCTTCAAAAGCTATTTTGAAGCTGGGATAGCCAATAGCTTCACATTTAGGATCAAACTGTAGGCTAGCTTGCTCACTATAGGCCCCAGGGATACCCTGATAAGCTACGCGCGAAAGAATCTCCGTCACATTACATTACATTATATCTAAGCTAACTCCGTCTTTTAATCAGGCTAAGTACAATGACAAAAATGAAGGCTCCAATAAGAGCATGTACAACATCAGCAGCGGAAATAGTGATGTCTGAAAGACCAAAGTCAATTTTGAGAAAAGAGAAAAGCACACCACCAATAATAGCTCCAACCAAACCTATTAATAAATTACCCCAGAGCCCAAACCCCCTCTTGCTACCCTTTAAAATCATTCCTATAAGTGACCCTGCTAGAAATCCTACTATGACCCATGAAATGATTTGACTTACTGTAATATCCATAATAACCTACTATCTTTTTTGTACACAATAAGCGAGGTGTACGCAAAAATTCTAACTTCACACAGAATTGCTGCTGGACAGTTCTATATTCCATCCACGAGCGCTTAACATCTCGACTTAGCTGATACTGTGGCAACTAAGGAATTCTTCAAAAGCAAAAACATCAAGTAAAGCTTGAATAAGCTCTTGCAGGAACGTAGTAAAGGCATTTTATAGTTTGGGCTTACCTAGGGAATATTAGGGAGTGCTAGCCTTACATTCTGCAGTTGTAAAGTAGCTTTAAGTGAAACAATGCCATAACCAGGAACATCAACTAATAGATCATCGACATTAGTTGCGACTAAAGCATTATAACTGAGTAGTTCACCTGTATCTGGATCACTAATAATAAGACTTAATTGCTCGCCACTACGAAGTGGCATATCAAAAACTAACTGACTTGCTTGAACCCTTGCCATACCTTTAGGGGTAAGCAAATCAGGAGCAAAGAGCCTAAACTCAACTCCCTCTTCTATCTTAGGTGTTTGTGACCATGCTATATTAACGATCCCTAAGGTTAAGACTATCAGAAACAGAATTTTGTATACATGCTCTAATACCTTCATTAATCTTCTCTCCTAACATTATAATACCTTAAATACTTCTCCATACCAAATGTATGCTAACAAATGCTGGCTTGGTAATTTTTAAGATAAGCTTTAAAAATCCTTTATGTTTTGCACATAGGTTTTCAGTCATCCAAATTTTCTCTTTTTGAAATTTCGTTTTCTAGCGGGCAAAATTTGCTCAATGGTTTTTTGAATTGGCTAGTGACAAGACTATCTTATAAAATAATGTGAATTTTTCATCAGGAGAGTAATTTTATGTATAAAAACATTCTTATACCTACTGACGGCAGTAATTGTAGCGAACAAGCAATTAAGGAGGGATTAAAATTAGCTAAAGCATTTGATGCAAAAGTAACTTTTCTTTGTGTTTCTGAAAAACCACCTGCTGCTCTATATGCTTCTTTGGAAGGGGTGTCTTATCGCTCGAGCCTACTGGAAGACTTGCACAAGTTTGCCGTTAAGACTCTTGAAGAAGCTAAGGTTTTGGCAAAGAAAACTAAGGTAAGCTTTACAACTAAGTTAGTGGAAGATTCTACGCCAGTAAAAGCAATCCTAGCAGAAGAGGTTGAACATGACCTTGTTGTAATAGGATCACATGGTCGTAAGGGTTTTGATCGTTTCTTGCTTGGCTCTGTTACAGAAAGTGTTCTGCGTAGATCCCACAAGCCTCATTTAGTAATACGTTGCTCCAACACTTTAGATTGACAGGAAATGAGGAGCAGGGTATAAGTTTCTTGAAGTAGTATACTCATCTCTTACCCGTTTTTAGTATATTTATTAGTAGATGTCTTACAACTATCCAACATCTGAACACCAGAAAGCTGCTCAAGCCCTCGCTAGTTTTTTGTCAAATCAAGAATATGTAGACGCAGTTTTACTAACTTGCTCATGTGCCAGAGGTAAAGCAACTGCAGATAGCTGCCTTGATATAGCTATTTTGCTCTCAGAAAGCATTAATGAACAGCAACAAGCAGAACTAGCTGAATTGTGGCAGAGTTTTTATAAAACAGACACCATCTTCCAAGCTTTACATAAAGTTGGTAAGTATTCAGAAGTCCATCTAGATTTTACTAGAGGTCAATATGTTGCACAAGAACATAATTGGACTACTGGCCCAGATCCTTTTGAGCTTGAAATAGGAAATTATCTAGTTTATAGTGTCCCACTCTGGCAACGAAACGAACATTTGAATGAGCTAAAGCAAAAATGGCTACCATATTATGAAGATGAATTACGCTATCAGCGCTTAACTATGGTTTGTAAGTACTGCTTAAATAACTTAGACCACATTCCTCTTTATGTTGAGCGTGCTTTGTATTTTCAGTGCCTGCAAAGATTACATCATGCTTTTGGTGAGTTTTTACAAGCTTTGTTTATTCAAAAACGCACTTATCCTATAGCTTATGATAAGTGGATAAAAGAACAAATTGTGGAAATTCTAGGAATGCCTGAATTGTATAAGCAACTTGTTAGTATTTTTGAAATTTCTCGGCTCGAGAGCAAAGAACTTGCTCAAAAAGCAGAAAAGCTTAAAGTTCTGCTAAACAGGAACTTAGAGTTTCATTAACAGAATTGTTATTACCTCATACGTTTTTAATTGCTTTCCCACAACATATCCAAGTTTTAATCCATGAAAACTCTTAAACAACACCTAGATACTTTACTTGGGGAACCTACTAAGCATATTACCCCCTTACATGGCGGGCAAATGGCCCGGGTGTACCTTATAGAGCTTGCTAACCAACAAAAGTTAGTAGCCAAGGCAGGGAAAAAGCTCGAGCTTGAGGCCAGGATGCTAAAATACCTTAATAAACACACCTCTTTACCTGTTCCTGAAGTTATTCATAGTGAAGATACCCTTTTAGTGATGAGCTTTCTTGAAGGTGCCTCGAGCTACACTAGGACAAGTGAAGAGCATGCAGCTGAGCTTTTGGCTGAGTTACATAGCATTAGAGCTGAAAACTATGGCTTTGAGAAGGATACCTTAATTGGCACTTTGCACCAACCCAATAAGCAAAGTGAGAGCTGGCTAGACTTTTTCCGTGAGCAGAGATTGCTTTATATTTCTAAGGTGGCTTTTGAAGCACAGCGGTTGCCATTAGAGCTTTTAAAGCAACTTGAAGCTTTAGCAAACCATCTAGAAGATTACCTAGAGGAACCACCCCATCCATCTTTAATTCATGGTGATTTGTGGTCTGGTAATGTACTTAGCAATGGCAAACACATTACTGGAATTTTAGACCCTTCTATTTACTACGCTGATGCTGAAATGGAGCTCGCTTTCATTAGTTTGTTTAGTACTTTTGGCAAAAGCTTTTTTGTGCGTTATGGAGAAATTAAGGGTGCTCGAGCTGGCTTTGAAAGGCGCAAGAGTATTTATAATCTTTATCCACTGCTGGTGCATGTTTACTTCTTTGGTGGGCATTATGTGTCTTCAGTAAAAAACACTCTAGAAAACTTAAAGATTAGTTAGAATAAAAAAGTGCCAGCCAGAAACCTAAGCTACATTGAAGCTAAGCTAAGGGCCTACAAAAATCTCATCTTTAGTTACCACAGCACTTTAGATTTAATGTCAGATAAAGCCTTAGCAATGCTAGACACTAAAATTGCTGATAGCCTGCTATTTGCTGAAATAATTAATGAATTATACCCTCATAACAAAATTAAAATACTTGATGTTGGCTCAGGTGCTGGTTTACCTGCCATTCCTATAGCCATTGCTTTACCTCAGCATCAAGTATTCTTGTCTGAGCGTAGGCAAAGGCGAGCTAGTTTTTTAAAATTACTCTTAGGACAACTTGCCTTAAGTAATGCCCATGTTTTTGCAAATGATGTAAAAAATCTTACTCTAGTGAACTTGTCAGGAACTGTCAAAATCGTAACGGCTCAAGCAGTAGGCAGCTTTACCTTGCTTTATAATTTAACAAAACATCTGCATGCCCAGAAGTTTACCTTAATTGCCTCTAAAGGAGATAATTGGCTAAGAGAGAAGCAAGAACTTAAGAAAAATAGTCAGCTAAAAATACTTAGTAGTCAAGAACTCAACCTAAAAACACATGGTAAACTTATAGCATTACATTTCTGAGGGTTAAAAACCCTGGTGGAGAATTATGATTATCGGCATTATTAACCAAAAAGGTGGTGTAGGGAAAACCACCACGGCCATTAATATCTCAGCAGCCCTAGCTGAAAGGTATAAAGTTCTTTTGATTGACTTTGACCCACAAGGTAACGCTAGTAGTGGTCTTGGTGTCACTACACCTGAAAAAAGTATCTATGACATACTAGCAGGTAATATGACTCCTGCAGAAGCAGTTCATGACACAACTATTGATAGCCTTAAATTGATACCTGCTACTACAGATCTAGCAGGGGCAGCGCTCGAACTCAGTGCAACTAAAGAGAATCTCTATTTGCTCAAAGAATCTTTAGGAGCACTCAAGGATGACTATGACTTTATTTTCCTAGATGCCCCTCCTTCTATTGGCGCTCTTACCCTTAACATTTTGGTGGCAGTAGAGGCTGTTATTATTCCTTTGCAGGCAGAGTACTATGCATTAGAGGGTGTGGCAGGATTAAGTGATACTATTGAACGTATTAGATCAACTTATAATCCTGATTTAAGTATTTTAGGTGTTTTACTTACTATGTTTGACAGTCGTACAAAACTTTCTCAAGAGGTTGAAGATAATGTTCGTCAGTATTTTGGTGATAAGGTCTTCTGGAATGTTATTCCACGTAATATTCGCCTTGCCGAAGCCCCTTCCTATGGACAAACTATTTTTGAATATGCCCCCACCTCACAAGGTGCTGCAACGTACCGCCGCTTTGCTGAGGAGGTGATGCAACGTGCCGGTAAATGCTAAGGCCAGGAGACCGGGACTAGGACGTGGGCTTGATGCACTTTTACCTAAGCCAGAAAATAAAGCTGCTAGTAATGGTGAGGAGGCTGGAGTAAAAGAAGTAGCCATAGAGGCTTTACATGTTTCTCCTTTTCAACCACGCAAACATCTTGATTCTGAAGCCATGGCTGAGTTAGTGAGTTCTGTAGCTGAAAAAGGCATCTTACAACCACTTTTAGTAAGACCCAGCCAAGATGGTTATGAAATAGTGGCAGGAGAAAGGCGTTTTCGAGCAGCACAAGAAGTTAAATTAAGTAAGGTCCCAGTAGTCATAAGGGAATTAAGTAATCAAGAGGCCTTAGAAGTTGCCATTATTGAAAACCTGCAGCGTGAGAATTTGAATCCTGTAGATGAAGCGAGAGCTTTCAAGCAACTTATGGAGTTCGGCATAAGTCAGGAAGATGTTGCTAAGGTCATAGGTAAAAGTCGCAGTTCTGTTTCAAATACCCTAAGACTTCTAAATTTGAGTGAAGAGGCCTTAGAAGCTTTAGAGCAAGGAGAGATTAGTGCAGGACATGCAAGAGCTATCCTAAGCCAGCCCGAGGAATATCAAGAGTGGGCACTTAAGCAAATTTTAAGTGGGTACTTAAGTGTGCGCGAGGCCGAGCGTCTAGAATTTCCTGCATCAGAAAGCAAGCCTAGCCCTAAAAAGAAGTCGGAGAAACACTATGGACAACTTGAAGAAGACCTTGCTAGACATGTAGGTACTAAAGTAAAAATTGCTGGAAAAGATAAGGGTAGAGTAGAGCTTCACTTTCACTCTTTTGATGAGCTTCAAAGGCTTTTAGAGTTGCTCGGTTATCAAGCATAACAGAGCTCAACCTCTTGTAACTAGGCTCTTTATGGATTCCAAGGGCTTAGCAAAATCTCCAACAGAGACGGTAATAAGGTGCGACCTCTAGCACGAGTGTTGTGAATGAACTCAAAGAAACCTAAGTACAAAGGTAGATTCTCTTGTGAGATGCCTCTGTGAGGACGTAACCATGATCTAAGCAATGACCAAAAACCTTCAATAGTATTGGTATGCACTTCACAAAATCCGTCTCCATCATCATCTCTAGCAAATTCTCCCTTTGAATGGCAAACACTTTCATGCTTGTAGCCCCATTTTTCTAAACGACTATAAATGCAGTACTCATCGCTATAAATCAAACTTCCCTTCTCTACATATTCCTCTATGACTGGTTTTATAGTCTCTTGCCTTACATTATCCAGCATTTTTACTATCACTTCACCATTTCGCTTGATTATACCTAGCACAGGTGGCTTGTCTGTGGCAGCTGTACCACGACCACGTGCTCCTTTTAGCCTTCGCCTACGCCCTTGTCTTCCTTTGGCCGCTACACTCTTCGGATATCCTTTATGCCCTGCTACAATGTACACTTCGTCTATCTCCACTTTTTCGTTTAGATCGGGTCTTTTTTTTGACGACAACGCCTTCCCTAAGCTGCTTAGTCATGTTTTGCACATCATCTTTGTTCAGTCCAAGCTCCTGAGCAATTTGACGATTGGAAAGATTCAGCCCCATGAAGTACAAGCATAAAATCCAGACAGATAATGGTTGATGATGTCCTTCAAAAACAGTTCCTGTAAGATCATCAAACTTACCACAGCATTTGCCTTGACAGAGATACCTTCTCCTCGCTTTATGTTTGTTATGAAAGCCTTTTCTAATCACTTCATTTGATTTACAATTAGGGCAAGCAACTTTACCACTAGGCCAACGTAACTCTCTAACTTTTTCATAACATGATTCATTGTTTAATAAGTTCTGTAAGTGTAAAACCATTCATGTACATTACCTAATATCTCAGGCCCTTGGAATCCATCAAGAGCCTACTAGTCAAATTGCTGCAACCCTTAGGATTTGAGCTTAAAGAAGCAAAAAATGGCCAAGAAGCAGTTGACACTTGGAGAGAGTGGCAACCACAGCTGATCTGGATGGATATAAGAATGCCAATGATGGATGGTTATGAAGCCACCAAGATAATCAAAGCAGAACCCAAAGGGCAAGAAACAAAGATAATAGCCCTAACAGCATCAACATTGGAAGAAGAAAAAGCAGTGGCTATGGAAGTGGGTTGTGATGACTATTATAGGAAACCATTTAAGGAACACGAGATATTTGAGGCAATGCATCATCATATAGGGGTGGAGTACATATACGAGGAAATTGAGAAAGCAGCTAGTGAAGTTGGGGCCAAGGGAATATTGATTCCAGAAGTGTTGAAAGTTGTTCCTGCTGAGCTATTAACAAAACTAGAAAAGTTGGCAGTACAAGCCAATATAACGGAAGTAGACAAGGCTATAGAAGAAATTAGTTCTTATGATGAGGGGGTAGCTCGAGCCCTAAGTGAACTAGCTGATGGGTTTGAGTATTCTAAGATTGTTGGGATTGCAAAGACCACTAAAAATACAGCGCTATAAACAATTTGTGCTGGTATCCTCGACTCCCTTATAGTGTCCGTTACATGGAGAAATTAATGAACAACAAATTTACTGAAGAACAGATAATTAAGATTTTGCAAGAGGTTGAAACTGGGCTTTCAGTAGCTGATGTTTGTCAAAAACACAATTGTTCGGAGCAAGATTTTTATCAATGGAAAGCAAAGCTCGAGGGCGTTGAGGTGCCAAAAGATAGACGACTCAGGGAGCTTGAGCGTGAGAACACAGAGCTTAAGAAGATCTTGGCGAACCAAGTGTTAGATATTGACACAAAAGAGCTACCAGCAGAGTGGAAAAAGCTAATAAATTTGGAGACTTTACAAGCTCAGGAAAACGAAGAAGCTACCTCCCACAGCAAAGACAAAGAAGGTGTGCTAGAAATGAAGCAGCGCTTGGACTATGTTTTTAATGCAACTAAAGATGGAATCTGGGATTGGGATTTAGTGACAGATCAAGCCTATTGCAGTCCAGCATATTTTCAGATGTTGGGCTATGAACCAGAAGAATTTCCTGTAAAAGACGGTCAGCACGTTTGGGTTGACCTAATACATCCAGATGATGTAGAGATTGCTGCAGCAGAAATTGAAAGGCATACAGCAAACACTGATGAGCCTTATAATTTAGAATTTCGCTTGCGTTGTAAAGATGGCAGTTACAAATGGGTTCTTGATCGTGGAAAAGTAGTTGCACGTGATGATAATAACAAACCTACTCGCATAGTTGGTGCTCATGTAGATATAGACCAATTCAAATGGCTGGAAAACCAACTTCGGATGGCTAAGAAAAATGCTGAAGTGGCTAACCAAACCAAAAGTACTTTTCTCGCCAATATGAGTCATGAGTTGCGCACGCCTCTGAATGCCATTCTAGGTTTTTCTAACTTGATGCGCAGGGAAGCTTTGCGAGGAACATCTACTCTTACAAAGTCTCAACAAGAAAATCTAGGACTTATATATCGTAGTGGAGAACACTTGCTTACGCTGATTAATAATGTGCTGGGTTTATCTAAGATAGAAGCTGGTAAAACTACTCTAAATGTTGCCAATTTTGATCTACATCGCCTGCTTGATGATTTAGTAGAGATGTTTTCTTTTAAAGTAGAAGAAAAGGGGTTGCAGCTTTTGCTCGAGTGCAGCCCAGATGTACCCACATTTGTGGGTACCGACATGGTAAAGCTCAAACAAGTGATGCTTAACCTACTGAGCAACGCCCTTAAATTCACTGAGCTTGGTGGCATAGTCATAAGGGTAAATTGTGCTAACGAAGAGTGTACCCGTATTCACTTTGAGGTAGAAGACACAGGCCCCGGCATTGCTGCTGATGAACTAGATGCTCTTTTTGAAGCTTTTTCTCAAACAAAAACAGGTCGTAGTGCTAAAGAAGGTACTGGCCTAGGTTTGGCAATTAGTAGAGAGTTTATAGCCTTGATGGGTGGAAAGGTTGATGTGCGCAGTGAGGTAGGTAAAGGAACTGTTTTCTTTTTTGATATAGATGTAGAGATAGTTAAGCAAACGGATGTAAAAGAAGAAGTAGCAGTAAAGCAAATTATTGGCCTAAAACCAAATCAGGAACGTTACCGAATATTAGTAGTAGACGATAATGAGAGCAACCGTCAATTACTAGTCAAATTGCTGCAACCCTTAGGGTTTGAGCTTAGAGAAGCAAAGAATGGACAAGAAGCGGTTGACATCTGGCGAAAGTGGCAACCTCAATTAATATGGATGGATATGCGTATGCCTGTTATGGATGGTTATACTGCTACTAGAACAATAAAAGCAGAATCCAAGCGACAGGAAACAAAAATTATAGCCTTGACAGCATCAACCTTAGAAGAAGAAAGAGCAGTAGTGATGGGGGCAGGTTGTGACGACTATTATAGGAAACCATTTAGAGAAGAGGAAATCTTGGAGGCAATGCATCATCACATAGGGGTGGAGTATATCTATGAGGAAGTGGAAGAAGCAACCAGTCAAGTTGATCCTGAAGAGGTATTAACCCCTGAGACATTGAAAGCTTTGCCTGCTGAGCTATTGATAAAGTTAGAGGAGTTGGCAGTACAAGCCAACATAATGGAAGTGGGTAAAGTTGTAGAGGAAATTAGTTCTTATGATGAGAGGGTGGCTCGAGCTTTAGCTGATTTAGCTGATGGTTTTGAGTACTCTAAGATTGCTAGGGTTGCAAGGGCTGTTATAGATTAGTTGCTAGGCTTCTTGCAATGCAAAAACTACCTAAAATTATTGCTGATAGCTGTGTTCTATTAATTGTGTTCTATACCTCATTGTGCTATCTTTTTGATAGTGCTACTTTATATTTTGATATGACACCTTATAAAGGAAGTTTACAGAATGCCTGAGGTTAAGTATTTTTTTATAGCAGCGATTATACTACCCATATTTGTCATTAGTGGATGTGACCCAAAACCAGACTTTGACTCTGTATACACTCGAGTATCGGAAGGCACACTTACATTACAAACTGAGAGCGATATTCCTTTACCTAAAGATGAAATAATATTAACGGTAACTGGCAAAATTAATGCGGCTAACAAAGAAAATAGCATAGTGATGGATCTATCAACAATTGAGTCTATAGGCTTAGTGGAATACAGCGTTGAAGATCCGTTTGAGGAGGAGCAAAGAATCTTTAGAGGTGTGCTGATGAGAGATCTTCTTGATTTATGGGAAGTTGATCCGCAGGCTACTGTTCTGGAGATGACAGCTCTTAATGATTTTAAAGCTGAGGTACCAATTAGCATGTTACGTGAATTTCCTGTAATTTTTGCGTTGCAGCAAGATGGAGAATATATGACTCCTGATTATCGTGGCCCAGCAATGCTAGTTTTTCCTTATGGCTATTATAAGTTGGACCCTCTTAATATTAATAGGTATTGGATTTGGCAAATCAAATCTATCATCGTAAAATAAGCAATCTCTGTGTATAGTGAAGTCCTACCAACTTCTAACCATATTCAGTAGTTCGCAATCGTGGTAAAGTATTCTCAATAAGATGTTTTTAGTTAAAATCCACAACAATAATTAACTCGTCTTACACGCAAGTTCAATGAATAAACAAAGTATATATGAGAACAACTTCTCGATTTTTTCTTCATCTTTAGGAATACTGACACTAAAGATGGATGAAAAATGAACATTCAAACCAGTCATTCTGAGTGAAAGGAAGAATCGCATATTGTCTTACTGATAAAGAGGTTCTTCACTATGCTACTGCAAGTTCACCCTTGAAGGGGTTCAGGATGGCATTAGCAAATCTACTGTAAAAAACAAACGTTCAAAACTAACCGTTCATATATTAGACCTTCTGCACAATAAAAATAAATTCTTTGCCCAACGCTTTGGTAAAGGCATATTGCAATACGCCCCTACACACTTGTAATCACCTTTTCTACACGGAATTCAGTAGTTATAATGCATAATGTTTACTGCCTATTTACTAATCTGAATTTTAGCTAATACTTATGCCTATTTGCTTATGACACAAAATCACCTATCGGCTGTGACTAAGTTACTCCAAATATTAGCGACTAAACCACAGGTGATTGGGTTAGTGCTAATTACTTTTGTTTTAGTGTTGGCAATCTTTTTGGCAGGGTTCATCTTGCTTGAACAATTAAAAAAGCAAGATGTATTATTGGCGACCGGTCTGACTCGCTCATCACGAGCTCTAGCCCAAGCACATCGTGAGGTCTTGCGTTTATTAGCACTAGTAGAAATCAATGATCAGTCACTAGATTCAGAGCAAGTACAGTTGCATCGTGATTTAGTTGAGAGCCGTTTCGCTATTATAAGGCGACAGCATATTAATGACGATTTGAGAGAACTACGCAAAAACCAGATCAAGTTGGATGACATGTGGCGTGCATTGCAGATTCCCTTGGATGACTGGAAAACTGATAGAACTAATGAATCATTACAAACTCTGATTGTTCAAGAATTGACCGAGTTAGAACTTCGGCTCAATGATATCATTTCTGAGCAAACAGGGCAACGCCGAGAACAGTATGGGAAACTCCTTGAAGCTAGATCACAATCTTTCCTATTGCTTGGGGTGGTGCTAGTTCTATTTTTTGTCTTTATTGGTTTTGTTGCTTATAACACCTATCATTTTATTCAAGAAAGGCAGCGGGTCTTAGAAGAACTGAAAGAGGCAAAAGAGAAAGCGGAAACAGCAAACGAAGCCAAAAGTACTTTCCTGGCCAATATGAGCCACGAGTTGCGTACACCACTCAATGCCATTCTAGGCTTTTCTAACCTAATGCGTAGAGAAGCTTTAAGAGGAACATATAGTCTTGCTAAATCCCAACAAGAAAACCTAGGTCTTATATACCGTAGTGGAGAGCACTTGCTGACTCTAATTAATAATGTGCTAGACTTATCTAAAATAGAAGCTGGTAAAACTACTCTTAACACTGCTAACTTTGACTTCCATCGCTTGCTAGATGATCTAGTGGAAATGTTTTCTTTGAAAGTAGAAGAAAAGGGATTGCAGCTATTACTCGAGCGCAACCCACAAGTACCCATATTTGTAAATACTGACATGATAAAGCTAAAACAAGTACTCCTGAACTTGCTAAGCAATGCTCTTAAGTTTACAGAACATGGTGGCATAGTCATAAGGGTAAGCTGTACTAACGAAGAGTGTACCTGCATTCGCTTTGAGATAGAAGACACAGGCCCCGGCATAGCAGAAGATGAGTTAAATAATCTTTTTGAAGCTTTCTCACAAACAAAAACAGGTCGCAGTGCAAAAGAGGGTACTGGTTTGGGCTTAGCAATTAGTAGAGAGTTTATAGCTCTTATGGGTGGAAAGCTTGATGTGCGTAGTGAAGTAAATAAAGGAACTGTTTTCTTCTTTGATATAGATGTGGAAATAGTTAAGAGGGCAGATATAAAAGAAGAAGTAGCTATTAGGCAAATTATTGGCCTAAAACCAAATCAAGAGCATTACCGAATATTGATAGTAGACGATAATCAAACCAATCGCCAATTGCTAATCAAGTTATTACAGCCCTTAGGATTTGAGCTTAAGGAAGCAGAAAATGGCCAAGAGGCAATTGACACCTGGAGAGAATGGCAGCCACAACTAATATGGATGGATATAAGAATGCCAGTGATGAATGGTTATGAAGCTACTAGGGAAATAAAATCAGAACCAAAAGGAAAAGAAACTAAAATAATAGCTTTGACAGCATCATCATTGAAAGAGGGAAACACAATGGCAAGGGCAGCAGGGTGTGATGACTACTATCAAAAACCTTTCAAAGAAAAGGAAATATTTGAGGCAATGCATCATCACATAGGGGTGGAATACCTTTATGAGGACATTGAAGAAGTAGCTAGTAAAGTTGACTCTGAGGAAATTTTAACCCCAAAAGCATTGAAAATTGTTCCTGTTGAGCTATTAACGAAGTTAGAGGGGTTGTCAGTGCAAGCTAACATAATGGAAGTAGATAAGGTTATAGCAGAAATTAATTCTTATTCTGAGGGGGTTGCTCGAGCCTTGACTGATTTAGCTGATGGTTTTGAGTATTCTAAGATTGCTGAAGTGGCTCGAGCTGCTATAGATTAGTTTATTAAAGAAGCTATAGTAGAAGGTGTTTGGTGTATAAACTTAATTAATTAACTCTAACCTAAAACCTAAATCTAACCTCCCCCAGAACCTCTTGGGCAAAGCCAGATGCTAGGCAACTCTGATGAATTTTCTAAAAGTAGTTGGTCAATTTGTGTAGCACCTAGCTTATCAGAGCAGGCACTTTGGGCAATTCCAAAGTCTGTTTGTCCAAGAGTAAAGCCTAAGGAAAGTAGTACCCAAAAACATATAAAGAAAAGGGTTCTCATTAATTTAGTCCTCCAACTTTTGAGTTAATTTAAGGTGCTGATGACGACCTTATGCATAGAGCTTATGTGAGATATCTCACCAACCCCTCACCAAGGCTTAATCATTGGAGGGCACACTTTTTTTAGTAAAGGAAAACAAAACAAGCCACTGTCGTGACTTGTGCATACAAATAAAGCTTAGAAGCTCTACCCCTGGAAGGTTTTCTTGCTAAGTTTTAAAGAATATTAAGGTACTTTAGTTTTGGCTGAGGGCATTTTCCCTTACAACAACCTCTTTAACAGCAATTTGTTGATGCTTAAAAGGGTATTCCATTCTAAATTGCTCAGCTTCCACTTTTTGCCCTGCCTCTTCAAGAATGTGCAATCCCTCTTCCCAAGCCTCCTCGTCCCCCATCAACTCAGCTGCATTAGTCATAGCGAAACTTACCATTCTTTTATCTCCTGCTTGACGAGCTAGGGACAAAGCTTTCTCATAAGCCTTTCTTGCCTCTTTAGTATTGTCTTGAAGATGGTAAATAACTCCTAGATTATTCCAAGCTCTACAAGCAGTATCTAACAGGCCTATTTCTTCGTGAAGAGATATACATTGTTGATATGTTTTCTTAGCCTCTGAGAATCTTTGCTGTCCAGCATATACAAAGTGCCCTAAGTTATTCAGTATTTTAGCCCGTAAAATAGGATTTTCTTTGGCTGCCTCTAAAGCATTTTCAAAAATTTTCTCAGCTTTTTTGAGATCTTTTCCTTCCTCACCTAGAGTTAATCCTTGATTATTTAGAGCCTCTACCCAACGTATATGATTGCCAAGAGTTTTCCAAAGGGCTGCGGATCTCTGGAAATACTTAATAGCTTGTCTATAATTACCAGCATCACGATCTATATTACCAAGAGTACTGAAAGCTTCTGCACGTGCCTCCATACTCCCTTCTAAAGCTACTTTAGCAGTTTCTCTAGCCTCTATAGATTGGCCTAAACGCCATTGCAACACTGCTTTCAGAGAAAGAACTTCAAAATCTTCTGGGAAGTTGTCAATAATAGCAAGTGATTTGTGGAATTGCCCTGCCCGCTCGAGTGCTCGAGCCTGCAAAAAAGCAACTTCATAACTGACAGGAGGAGGTACTTCTTCCAAAACTTCTGCTGCCCTCTGAGGGAATCCCCTTTTGAGAATCTCACTTGCCCAAGCAAGATAGGCTTCCTGCAATCCTCCTAAATCATTTTCGCTCCAAAGCACTCGAGCAGCTTGGTATAAGGGAAAGGCCTTTATACCCTTTAATTGACGAGCTAATTGTAGGGCAAGCTTGCTTAATAATGAAGGCCTAGCATTAAGATAGTCTCTGACTATACGACGGGCCCTTACTTGGCTGGCAGGCGTCATCAGGCCAGCAGAAGCTAATTCTTCTAAGGCTATAGCCATGTCTTTAGCTTCTATTTTAAGGGCCTGACGGACGAAAGCAGGATCAGGTTCATCTAACAAGGCTAGACTACAGTACACCTCTTGAGATACCTTTGTTAGTGAGGCTAAGCATGCTTCAAGCGCTCTTTCTAAACTTTCTCCGCGCAAAAGAGCGCCCATTAAAGCTGGAACCCCTTCCGCCCTTTGCCAAATTTCCTTGTAAGGTTCAACCTCTTCTTTTGGTATAATACTTAACTCCAAAACCAAATCAACCTCTAAAGCAGCCTCTTGTCTAGAACTAATAATCATGCGCAGATTGGGTTTTAGGCTTCGCAAACGCTTTATGAGATTTTGGCTTTCGCTATCCATGGTCTCCCAACCATCTATTAAATAGGTTCCCTCAAGCCTCATAAGATAGCGCAACATTGTCTCTTCACCTTCATTTATATAAGAACCAAGTTGCGACTCTAAAGTGGCGTATGGTAAACCTGAACGAGCAGGGATGTAGTTGCCTGCCAAATTTTTAAGTAAACTAGTTTTACCTATACCCACCCCACCCTTTATCCAAGCCCACTCACCCAAGTCAAGATGGCTAATCTGCTCTAACTCACGTTTGCGGTTTATGAAAAGACAGCGAAGGCGTGACTGAGCATTTTCATGAGAAAGTGAAAGCTTAATGCCAAAGAGCTTTGCCTCTTTACACACCTCTTTAATGAAAGGGCTCTCTCCAGCACGTAACAAAGTATAAAAGCGGTTTAATTCTTCTGGTTCTGGTGAAGAACTTCCTTGTAAAAGATAAGCTTCTTCAGCCTTTTTTGCAGCTTCTAAAAAATTACCTTTAGCAGCTTCTGCCTCTGCTATTTGTAGTAAAACTTCTTGGGCTTGACCAGCAAAGTACTCACGCTTTTCATAAATCCAATCTTCTAACTCTTTTTTTAAATTAGGTAGTTGGAATCCTGCTAAGAAAGGTCCCCTGTATAGCTCGAGGGCCTGATCCCACTTCCTTTGTTGCACAGCATCAAGAAAGGTCTGGGTTTCTATTTCTATAGAAGTCCAAACTCTTAACTCATCAGCACCAATAGTTTCGGATACTACCTTTCGTAAACGGGTAAGGGCCATGGAAAGATTACTACGTGCTCTAGGACCAGATTCAAAGAAAAGTTCCGCTACATGTCCCCTGTCCTGTGGTCCTTCTAATGCTAGATAGGTAAGTAATAGTAGGGGTTTAGGGCGACTAAAGCTACTGTGACTTAACTGAAGTCCTCCCAAAGTAAGCAAGCGCATAGCTTATTATAAACCTTAATAAAGATAGATGTAAAAAATGCAAACAATATAGAGCATTTGTTTGAAAAAACCATAAAGAAAAGTGAGAGAGGTATTTTAAGACTGGTGAGGAGATGGTGAGGGGTGGTGAGGGATAATAAAGTTGTCTTTTGAAGGCAAAAAACAAGGCCTCCTAATTAGAAGACAAGTGTTAAACAATGTAGTGCACCAAATTTAAGCTACAAGAATAAGGGGTTATGGTCACAACCTTATGTGGCCATGAGCTTTTTTATAGCATAAAATGCAGCTAGCAATATTGCTAGCTGGGCTTTTTTAGTAAGCCTTTTGTGCTCTGTCTTTTAATCTAGCGGGAATTACTGTAAGTCCATGTACTTTAGTTGTGAGTAACTAACCCATTAAATTATCAAATATAAATTTCTCTAAGATGTTATAAACTAGCAAGTGATTTCTTGAGATGCCTCGTTAAAAGGTAGTCTTGTCTAAACTTTTTGGAGGAGAGATGATTAGTGTCAATGACTTGCGCAGTAATTCAAAAGTGCAAATGGATGGTGGCTTGTGGGAGTGTTTAGAATACCAGCACGTTAAAATGGGGCGAGGTGGGGCTAAAATAGTTTGCAAATTTAAGAATTTAGAAACAGGGTCAATTATTGAAAAGACTTTTAATAATGGTGAGAAAGTCCAAGATATCTTTATTGACTATAAAAAGATGCAATATCTTTATAATGATGGTGAAACATATACCTTTATGGATTTAGAAACTTATGAGCAACCCACTTTAGGTAAATCACAGATCGGTGATTCTGCTAAGTTTTTGAAAGAATCAATGGAAGTTCAAGTAGATTACTACTCAGGAAAAGCCCTTAAAATTACCCTGCCTAATGTGGTCGAACTAGAGATCACTTATACTGAGCCTGGTGTCAAAGGGGATACAGCCTCAGGAGGTACTAAGCCAGCTACTTTAGAAACAGGGGCTAGTGTACAAGTACCTCTTTTTGTAGAAACAGGTACAGTAATTAAGGTAGATACCCGTTCAGGTGAGTATCTTGGGCGGGTGTAGAAAATGGATATTAAAGACTTAAGCGAACTGCTAGGTGCTGTTGCTGAAGCAGAAATCAGTGAATTAATCCTTGAAACAAGTGATTATAAATTGCAAGTCAAGCGTTCTAGTCAAGATTTGGTAACACCTGCTAAAGAAAAGATTGTTGCTAGCTTACCAACTACTGAACTAGTTAAAGTTGATAATCAAGTTGATGTTCAAACTAGCCAAGAAAACGATAAGAAAAATAAATCAGAATCCAAGCTAGTTGAGATAACCGCACCTATTGTAGGTACCTTTTATGCCTCACCTTCCCCAGAAACTCCACCCTATGTCAAAGAAGGCGATAGGGTAAGTGCCGGTACTGTCCTGTGCATTATCGAGGCTATGAAGCTTATGAATGAAATAGAAGCTGAGGTTTCAGGTACAGTAGCAGAGATTTTAGTTCGTAATGAAGAACCTGTAGAGTATGGCCAAGTTTTATTTACTCTAGAGCCAAGTTAATAACCCTAATGTTTAGAAAAATACTTATTGCTAATCGTGGAGAAATTGCTCTAAGGATTCTCCGTGCTGCTCAGGAACTTGGCATTCGAACAGTAGTAGCTTATTCGACTGCCGATGAAAACTCTTTGCCTGTTCTTTTAGCAGACGAGTCTATTTGTATTGGACCACCTCCTTCACCCAAGTCTTATTTAAATGTACATAATCTTCTCTCTGCAGCAACTGTTTCTGGAGTAGAAGCCATTCATCCGGGCTATGGTTTTTTAGCTGAAAATGCTGAGTTTGCTGAGAAGTGCGAGGAGCACAACATTAAATTCATAGGACCCAGCCCTTCAACGATACGTTCAATAGGTGATAAAGCTAGCGCCCGTAAGGTTGCTCAAGAAACAAAAGTGCCAGTCGTGCCTGGCTCAGATGCTGTTAAATCTCTTGATGAGGCTCGAGCTTTTGCCGAGGATATTAAATATCCAGTGATACTCAAAGCTTCAGCAGGTGGGGGGGGGCGTGGCATGCGCATAGTAAATAGTGCTGCTGGTTTAGAAAGGCAATTAGCTAATGCTCAAAAAGAAGCTAGGGTGGCCTTTGGTGACTCTAAAGTTTATATGGAAAAGTACTTAGAAGCACCTAGACACGTTGAAATCCAAGTTTTTGGTGATGGAGAAGGCAATGTAATTCACTTTTTCGATCGTGACTGCTCTATTCAGCGTAGATACCAAAAGGTGCTAGAAGAGGCACCTACCACTGCCCTTGATAACAAATTACGCCTAAAGATTGCAGCGTCAGCAGTACGTTTGGCAACCCACCTTAAGTACCGTGGGGCAGGAACTTGCGAATTTCTAGTAGATGATAGTGGGAATTTTTATTTTGGTGAGATGAATACTCGAATCCAAGTTGAGCACCCTGTAACTGAGATGATCACTCGTTTTGATTTAGTGCAAGAGCAATTTCATGTAGCAGCAGGAGAAGGTTTAAGCCTTGCACAAAAAGAAGTCAGTGTAGAAGGGCACGCTATTGAGGTGCGCATCAATTCTGAAGATCCTGATAATGATTTTCGTCCTTCAGCTGGCACTCTTGGAGACGTGTACTGGCCTGGTGGACCAGGTATAAGAGTAGATTCGCATGTCTACCAAGGTTACCGTATACCTCCAAACTACGATAGCTTAATAGCTAAAATTATTGCTTGGGCACCAACTCGAGCAATGGCTATTGCAAGAATGGAAAGGGCTCTTAAAGAAACTGTAATTGATGGTGTTAAAACCACAATCCCCTTTCATCTAAAAGTACTTAATAACGAATTTTATAAAAGAGGGGAAGTTTATACTAATTTTATTGAAAAGCATTTAAGCACTTAAACAATATTTGGTGGTATCTGAGCAGGTGGTGGTTCAGGAAGTCCTTCAGGCATTGGTACTTCTGCTAGATGCTTTAGCATGCCATTTTCGTTACAGCCTACAAAGAAGGGGCAATGTAAACATTCGGACCAAACTCGAGGATGTAAATCCTTATTTTTATCAATAAGGGTATAACCGCAGCGCTTAAAAAACTCTACTTCATAGGTCCATGCAAAAACCTTGGGGATACCTATGGCTCGAGCTTGCTCTTCACAAGCCACAACCAGTTTCTTCCCCGCCCCTTTAGTCTGCATATCAGGACACACTGCTAGAGCACGAATCTCAGCAATATCTCCCCAAAGAATATGCAAAGCAACATTGCCTACAAACTTTTTCTCTTCAGGGGCTGTATCCTCAGGAGTTGTAAGCTCCGCCACAAAGAAATCACGCAGATTTCCAAAAATTTGTGGCATGGGGCGTACCAGCATCTTGCCTTGTGCTGCCCAGTAGCCAATATTTTCAAAGATGTTAGGAACATCTGCAGCAGTAGCAGGACGTACCTTAATCATTAAAACAATTGTTTAGGAGGGAAATCACTAGCTTCAGGTAAGTTCTCTGCACTTCTAATAGCTTCTGCAAAAATTTGATCTGTCTTTACAGGACCCAAAGCTTCACAAAAAAAGTCATATAATAAATCCAAAACCTCAGACATCTCAGTAGGCTTAAGGTTTGATGTTATTTTTTCAATATCATTAGTAGTTATAGAAGTGCACCATTTACTTAAGCTTTGTTTAGCAATGATACTCAAATTTGTTTTAGGAATGCTAGCTAGCAAGTTATCTTGTAGCATTTTAATATCCGGTTTTTTTAGATTAGCAAGTAATTTTGAAAGTAAAAAGTCAAAGATGACGTATTTACCTACTAGTTTTTCCTTTAGAACTTCTTGTTTTTTGAATGGGTCTGGCTCGAGCGATTCAAGTGGGCTAGCTAAGCTTTTACTTAAACGTTTAAGAAGGTCTCTTTTTATCTCGTCAGAAAAATTCAATCCTTCTTGAGCTTTACTTATAAAGCTAGGAATGCGAAAAGAAGGAGAACTGTAAAAGTTTTTTTCCCAAATGTCAATTGCCTGCAAAATTTCTGTGCTTGTTAATAGGCCTTTTAAAGAGGTGTTAATTATTCTACGCCTTCTTGAGGCTTCTTGATCTGATATTTTATTTTCCATTGCCACTTATTCTTTGCTTTGGTGTAATAAATCCCTTTGAAACTCAGGGTAGCCTACTTCATAATGCTCACTATAATCCAAGCCACGCCTCTCTTCAGTAGTGCTTACCCTCAAGTTAGTGATAAACCCTACTACTGTAAACATAATAAAAGCAGTAAAAAAAGCCCACAGAAAAGCAGTGCCTGCCCCTATAGCTTGAACACCTAATTGTTCCCAATTAAACATATTGTCTTTATTAAATAGACCAACAGCTAATATTCCCCAAGTACCAGAAAAAGCATGTACAGAAACAGCTCCTACAGCGTCATCTAGCTTCAAACTGTTAAGTAAGGATATGCCACCAACTACTAAACCACCAGCAACCAAACCAATTACAATAGCAAAGCCTGGTTCTACAGCGTTAGCACTGGCACAAATAGAGACCATACCTGCAAGACCACCATTAACAGTCATAGTCATTAAAATAGGCCTATTAGCCATAAGTAAAACTAAGATGGTACCAAGAACCCCCCCAGCTCCAGCTAAGTGAGTATTTAGTATTATCAAACCAATGTTACTACTTGCTTCAAGAGTACTTCCCCCATTAAAACCAAAAAAGCCAAACCATAAAATAAAAGCACCTAGAGCAACAATAATGAGGTTATGTCCGGGGATGTTTCGGTAGCTTGCCTTTTCACCTAATCTAGTCTGAGAAGCACGCCTTTCTGTGCCATAGCGACCTGTACGTGGACCAAGAACAACGACACCTGCTAAAGCACACCAACCACCTATGGCATGTACAACACTAGACCCAGCAAAGTCTATGTAGCCTAGCTTTCTAAGCCAACCTTCTGTATCTCCAAAGAAACTGCCCCATGCCCAGCTACCAAAGACAGGATAAATAATAGCACTTATAATAACAGCACAAATAATGTAAGGCCAGTAACGAATACGTTCTGCTAGAGCACCACTGACAATGGTAGCGGCAGTAGCTGCAAACATCATTTGGAAAAGTAAAAAGCTATAGTCCCAAGTACCAAGATTACTAGGCATAAAATTATTGGTGCCAAACCAGCCACTTGGATTATTGCCAAACATAAGCCCAAAACCCACTACCCAAAAAGCTATAGCACCAAATGCCATGTCAATATAGTTTTTCATAATGACATTGACAGAATTCTTAGAACGGACTAAGCCACTTTCCAGCATAGCGAATCCTGCTTGCATAAGAAATACTAAAGCAGCACATATCATAAGCCATGCTGTGTTTAATGATAGTTGTAGATCAGCCATAATAACTCCTTTTTTGCATTACACCCAAAAGTTGCCACCCTAGGTGGCCTTCCTTAGTTTTTCGCTACTAGGTTTTTATGAGAGTCTTTTCTCATAAATATTTTGGAACCTCTACCTTTTCTGTAAGCAAATCTATTGTTACCTGCACATACACTATGATGAGAGAGGTGACGAATAAACCAGGAAAGCTACTAATAAGTTAAGCATCTAGAAGTCAGCATATAATTTCTATAAAATCAAGCACTTTAACCTTAATACTTCTAACAATTTAGACTTTTGTCTTTAAATTATTGTTTAGTGTTAGTAAAATTTAAGCCACTTGAAACATTATTTACTGTAATCCTGCCACAGCTCCTCAGCCAACTCACGCACGGTAGGTTCTTTTGTGGTTTTAGCATAACTATAGCCCATCCTAAGGTCGCTATCTGCTTGTTTAACACTATACTTGCGAGCAACTTGGTAACGGGAAAGGTAAACTTGTGCTAAAAGTACGTTACGCTTACGTTGCGGTTTAACAGCATGTAAGTCTATCAGGGCAGCAGAAAAAGCAGTCATGGCACCATGAATATCACCTTGTTTAGCAAGAGCACGTCCTTCGGTATAATGATTGGCAGTGCTATAAAGAAGCTCTCGCATGGAAAATCTAGTATACTAAAAACGGTTAAGCAATGAACATCTTATTTCAAGAAACCTATGTTTTGCTCCTCATCTTCCTTTCAAATTCCATAGCAATTCCAATGAAAAAGTTCATTTTTATATTTTTATACTGTCGAAAGTATATTAAGGCGATTGTGCTCCATCAAGAGCCCACTGAGCATAGCCATCTACAAAACTGAACTCTACATCACTGACTCCTGAAACAAGCAGAAAGTCTAGAAAGTCATGGATGTCTTCTTCGGTACTTTGAGAAAAAAGCTCACCACCACTCATACCTTCAAAGCGTCCTGTGTCAATTGTTAGCAGAGCATCTTCAGCAGCGCGAGCATTTTGTCTTAACTCATTTAGTAAAGTGTTAATTAATAAGTTATCCGACTGTTTACTGTCTAGTGTTGAGTGTCCGTAAAGTGGAGCATTATCATTCAAGGTGCGCATAACAACATCACGGCTAATCAACTGGCGTAAGAAAGAAACTTCACCTATTATTTTAAGTGAAGTAGCAGCTCGAGCTTTCCTATCATCATTGGCCCAAACCTCTGCATCAAGCTGGTAATTACCTTCCTTGAGTGTTTTTGGTAACTCTAAAGGAATATTATCTATCAGTAAACCTACAGCATCTCTGGGAGCAATAATTTGTTGAGGAGGCAAAGCAAATACTTCCTCACCCTCCAGGCTCAACTTTAGAGTAGTGAAAAGTTCTCTGGGCAATTCAATGCCTTCTGTAAAAATTTCAAAGCTAGGATACAGCCGATCACCAGGATGGTAAGACACTACCTTGAATCTCTCACGACCCAGGGCAAGTTCTATATCGGTTAAGTCTATAGGTGCAGGTGGAGCAGTCAGAACTTTATAACGTTGCTGGGCTCTTTGGATGAACTTACTGTCAACTGACTCTATATATTTTGCCCGCTGTTGGTATATTTCAAATTGAGTAGCAGCCTCTTCTAAACGGCCTTCTGCTTCATAAAGGGTAGCTAGGGCAAAGTGAATGCCTGTAGCATGGGGATAGATCTCAAGGGCACTTTCCAAATCTATAATTGCTTCATCATTGACTTCTGGGTCAACAGTTAGGCCCTGAGCATAAGAATCCATAGCTTCAGCTAAGCGATCAGTAACCACTTGTACTAAACCTAGATTAAACCAAGCCACTTCTTCTTGTGGATTTAACTTAACAGCTCTATTAGAAGCAACTTCACTGCGACTTAAAAAGTTTAGTAAATAGTAGGCCCAACCCAAATTTGTCCAGTAAAGATCATTTTTAGGAAACAATTTGGTGGCAACTACCAAAGCTTCAGCCGCTGCCACCGGCTCATCTTCATCAAAGGCTATAAAAGACAATACCTCTAGCGGATAAGCCAGATAAGGAGCTACTTGAGTTAGTTGTATCGCTAACTCTTTCTCGAGCTTGGTATCTCCCAAGGTTTGGGCAGCAATCATCGCTCCTAAAAGTGCACCTTTGCTATGACTACTGCTAAGTTTTACCAGGTCTTCGTCTGCTCCTGGAAATTCATGTGCTGCACGATAGTTAGCACGTGTAGAGAGGCCATAAGGATAACCTGCTGCTAAGTCAAAGGCTTCATTAGCACCTATCCGGTCATTAACATCATCTTTAAGAGCTCCCAACCACACTTGAGCTAGGGGCATCCCCAAATGCTCATACATATTGTCAAAAGCATTGATAACATCTTGATCACTAAGCTCAGGGGCAATTAAAGCGAGTGCTGCACTTAAAGCAGGGTCTTGACCCAATTTACCTTCAGAAATTAAGTTCACATCCTCTATTAAATGTTGTGCCTTTAAGCTGAAAGTGGCTTCTTCAATTCCCTCTCCCTCCAGAAGAGTCTCCAAAATTTCCCTAGCCTCTAAAATAAACCCACCACTTAAAAGTGCAAGGCCTCTTATATACTCACCATAAGCATCATCAAGCAGAATTGTAGCACTATGGGCAAAATCTTTACTGAGTTTTAAATGATTATTTAGACGAGTAAGAGTAGCATCTACTAGCACTTCAGGGGTATCTTCTGTAGTAGTTAAAGTATATTTGCGACTACCTTTGGCCGTAGCAATAAAAAGGTCAAGAGTTATCTTTTCCTCTATATAGGTGATTTCTCCTGAGAGTGTTACATCAACACCAAGTACATCACGTACTATAGACACTCCATCATAGCTTTCAATTTTACCTACTGAGTCACCACTATCTAATATTAATAAAGGGTTTATATAGCCATTCTCGACCACTAATGGTGGTATAAGTGTGGGAGCTACTATTGGGCTTAATACCACTTCAAAAAGCTCGAGCTCAGCTTCAAGCACTTCGCTTACATGCTCTGAAATAGCTACTCCCAAAAGAATATCTTGGCTGCTAAAAGGATAAATGGCAATGGTCGATTTCTGTGCCCATGCCACCGTCAAGATTCCCAAAATTAGTAATAAAAATAATGTTTTTCGCATGAATACCTCCATATCAGAATCATAAGCATTAAAATAGCATAATTAAGGATTCCATGCCTGAAAGAAGCTATCATTAATATAGGTGCGTAATTCGACCTGACCATATACAGTAATATATGTGTCAATACTTTCTCCTGCATCTAATGTCTGTCTAATCTCATCACGCTCACCTCTATCATCTATTACTACTAATTTATATTCATTGGTTTGCCCTTGCAAAAAACCATAGCTAGTAGGATCAAAAGTTATAGGGATACGGCGAGAGTTAGGTGCCTCTGTTGCTGGTGGGGTGATTTGTGTGGTAGTGTTAGCATCGCTATTTGAAAGTGGAGCTGTTTGAGTCGTAGGCTGAAGAAGTGTAGGATTAACTGGTGGAGAATAAGATGAGGAAGTAGGATTAATGGGTGACCCTAAGGGCACACTACCAATGGGTTGTTGAGGGGGATGGTAAACGTTTGTTATAGAGCTAAGCGGCTGATCATAGTTATTACTGAGAACGTTATTACCAGCTGGCAAACCATTGACAATAAGAGCAACAGGTGTGCCAATCAATGCATGCCCGGTAGGACGCTGTTCAACAATGCCTTGGGCTTTATTAGGGTCAGTTTTATACTGCAACCATTGCGACCTGACATCAAGTCCGGCATTTTGCAATCTTCTTTGAGCATCTTGTAAGGTCAAACCCACCACATTAGGTACAACCACTACATTAGGATCATTTAAGGTATGGTATAAAGTTACACTAGAGCTGCCAAAAAGACCTTGCCCTGCCTCAGGGTGCTGTCTGGTAACAGTGCCTAATCTTGAACGGTTCACGGTGCTGACAGCTGTCTCAATACGGCGAATACCTAAAGACTGTAAACGCCTTTTAGCTTCTTGCAACTGTAAGCCTACTAATTGTGGCATTATGAATCTCTGAGCAGAAGGGCCTCTACTAACTATTATGTTCAAACTCGAGCCACCACTAAGTACACTTTGCGGTGGTGGATCACTACTAATAATTGCTCCTTGAGGAAAGTCACTATTATCATAATTTACTTCACCTAAATTAAGACCTAGCCCCTTGAGCAAGAGTGTAGCCTCGTCCTGCAACAAACCTACAATATCAGGGACAGTTACTTCTTGTGGGGGTAAATTAATGCCCAAACTAACTTTTCGTCCCTGCCTAACCACAGCGTAAGGTGCAGGGTTTTGTGAAATAACGCTATTGAAGGTGTGCTCTGGACTATTTTCAGGGTAAACATTTATGTTTAAGTCAAGTCCTTTTAACATCCTTTGAGCTTCCTCAAATTGAATGCCCCGCAAGTCAGGAATAGACACTTCTTTAATATTTAAATACTTTTTTAAGAGGTTTGCTGTAAACCATAAAAACACTGCCAAGAACACACAAAGGGAAAATATTAAGAGGAATTTATCTACAAGCTTCTTCTTTTCTAAATTATCTTCTATATGAAAAGTTTTAGAGTGATGAGCCACAAGTACATTGTATAAAAGTATATTAAAATCCTGTTAGGAGATAACTTTTCGACCATCACCAATTTAAGTCTTTGTATTTACCATCAAATGGTTCATTTTGGTCTATAATCACAACATGTCAGAAACATCTCAACCAGAAACAAATCACCCTAAGACCTCCTCTAAGACCCCTTTAATAGGATTGACTATATGGATAACTTTACTTTTTGTACTCACCTTGGGAGCATTATTTTACGGCTACCTTCAGCTTACAGCAAAGCTAACAAGTTTAGAAAAAAATTTAGACTTAGTAGAAACTGTTGTTTCTGGGCAGCCCCCTCAACAGGAAAACATGGCGCTCGAGCAACCCCAAACCCAGCCTTCTAACTATAATCAAATTGAGGAGAAACTGGTAGAATTAGAAAAGAGCCTAGCAAAGCTAGAAAATTTAGAAGAAAGCCTTACTGCTTTAGAGGCTGCGGTACCCAACTTACCTAGCGCTACTATTGATGCCATAATAAATTACCAAAATCAGCAAGTAGCAGAACAGCGCGCAGAGCAAGAAGGGACAGCGCTCGAGCAAGCCCAAACTCAAGCTAGCAATACTCGTACTTTGCAAGTTGGCATTGATGATGACGCTACTATCGGTGATGAAGATGCCCCTATTATTTTCATTGAATTTAGCGATTTCAACTGTGGCTTTTGCAGTCGTTTTCACCAAGACACTTTTGCCCAGCTCTTAGAGGATTACATAGAAACTGGTAAGGTGCGCTATGTCTACCGTGATTATATTGGCGTAGGAGGTCAGATATCACAGCAAGCTGCTGCTGCTGCTGAGTGTGCTAGAGAGCAATTAGGTGATAGTGACTATGTTGATTTTGTCCACGAAATGTACCTGCGTTCGGGCCGCAAAAATCTTGACTTACTTAGAGAGTTAGCTGCTGAATATGGCTTAGTGTCTGAGCAGCTCGAGGCCTGTATAGTTGAGGATCGCTATGCTAATGAGGTTAGGCAAGATACTAGGGATGGGCAACAGGTAGGCATTCGTGGTACTCCTGGTTTCATAGTAGGTAACCTAAATGAGGATGGTACTGTTCAAGGGGCCAATTTACAAGGAGCCCAGCCTTACCAAGTGTTTGATCTTTATCTTAAAACCTTACTAGGTGAAAGTTGAATTTAGTTGAATTTCTACATCACTAGGGTCGTTGACTATCAGAAAACTACATTTTGAATGTGGGGAACCATTTCTTGAAAAGAAAAGGGTGAGTCATTTACCAAATGAGTTGGTTAAGGAATGGTGTTGTTTTATTTGTTAAGCTACTTTAGGTGCCCCTAAGTCTTTCAGTAAATCCTTAGATACCCTAATTCCAATTCCTTCACCACCAGCACACCATATACCGTTCACATTCTTTATCAAACCCAAGAATGCCTCTTGATTTTTAAAATATGCAAGATTCTCAAATTCTAAAGCGGTCAAAAGCCCCAGCTCGCCAAGCAAAGATATGCCCTCAGAAAGTCCAATCATATATTTACATTGCTTGAAGCGACTCTTCAAATAATTCATAATGACCTTATCACGAAGGGCAAAACTTGAATCACCTCCAACTATAATTATAATTTCAGGTTCAGGAGCACTCATGAACCCCCAATGTGGCGAAATTATGACATTGGCTTTGGTTTCAACAGCGTTACGTGATTTTGCAAGAGTATAAGTGTTAAGCTTAATCCCTTTAGGAAACTCACTGTTTCTAAGAGTGCTATAAACACTCATAAACTCAAGCTCATCTACATGATGATAAAGCAAACAGGCAATATTTATTGTCTGCATTAAAATTCCACCATGCTTAAAAACTCACTAGCATTAAAGGCTTCATAACGTACATTATACAGGTTTCAGCTAATTGTTGGGCAACTCTCTAAACTAATGCTATCCTAATAAAATTATGATTTACCCCATTCGCACCTATGGTGATCCTGTATTAAGAAGAAAAGCTAGGCCTGTAGCCAAGTTTAACGATTCTTTAAAAGAACTTGCTGCTAGCATGATAGAAACCATGTACGATGCTAATGGTGTGGGTCTAGCTGCACCTCAAATCGGCCTATCTGTCAGGCTTTTTGTTGGGCTCGAGCTAGACCTAAGCGAAGAAAGAGAAGAAAATAAGTGTACCGAAGAAGAGCTTAAACTCTTAAGTATAGCAGAGAAAAGAGAGCTCTGGAAAGTTATTGATGAGCATGTGATGATTAACCTTGAAATACTACAGCGTCAAGGGGTGCAATATGGTCCTGATGGCTGCCTTAGCTTACCTGGCCTTCAGGTAGAAAAAATCCAACGTGATGACAAAATTGAGGTGCGTTACCAAGACCTAGAAGGCAATTGGCATCAGAAAAGCTTAGAGGGACACCTTTCTCATGTTGTTCAACATGAATATGATCACTTAGAAGGTATCCTCTACATTGATAGATTGCCAGCAGAAGAAAAGCAATCTTTTATAAATGAGCACAGGCAACAATTAGCTGATATGCAAAGAAGTGCTAGGTTGTTTTTGAAGCAGCTTAAGAAAGCACCAGAATTAACACTAGTGCCTCAATTAGCATAGCATGTTGCGTTTAGCCTTCTTCGGCTCTCCTAAATTTGCATTACCCACACTCAATAAACTTTATGAAAAGCATGAACTAGTTTTGATAGTAACACAGCCAGATAAACCTGCTGGACGAGGCCACAAACTTACTGCTCCACCAGTAGCACTCAGGGCAAATGAGTTAGGCATAAAACTTAAACAACCCAACAAACTTAGAAAAGATTTGCAATTTGCTAAATTTCTTGAGGGGCTCGAGCTAGATGTTGCTGTTACTGCAGCATATGGCAAAATTCTACCAAAGCACCTTATTGACATTCCCAAGTACGGCTTTTTAAATGTTCATGCTAGTTTACTACCTAAATACCGTGGAGCCGCACCTATTCAGTGGGCACTTATAAATGGAGAAACTGAAACAGGCATTACCATTATGCAAACAGATGTTGGTATGGATACTGGGGCTATTACTCTAGTTAAGAAAATACCAATATCTTTTGAGGACAATGCCCTTACACTTTTTGAAAAGCTTGCTGAGCTAGGGACAGAAGCAATAATTGAAGCTTTAGAAAAACTCAAAGCTGGAGATCTATCTCTTACAAAACAAAATGATGTAGCGGTTACTCGAGCCCCTTTATTAACCAAAGAAGACGGACGCATACGCTGGAATGACAGTGCTACCAATATTTACAACCGTTATCGTGGAGTTTATGCTTGGCCGGGGAGTTTTACTACTTTTAAGGAAAAACCACTTAAAGTTAAAGAGCTTTTACCCTTAACTGGTGAGGGTAAAGCAGGAGTCATTACAAACATTGATTCTAGAGGTGTAACTGTTGCTGCTGGTCAGGGAAGCATACTACTTAAAATAGTACAGCCTAGTGGCAAGAAGGCTATGATTTCAGTAGATTGGGTCAATGGCTACCAAGTAAAGGTTGGGCAAGGATTCTCTTAAATATGGAGGTCTATAAATCCTGTAGTTTGCCCTAAGATTTGGCATTCATTGCCTCCTCAAGCAAGAAGTCTAGCTTGCCCAAGGCTGAATCTGCCTCAACCTGCTCATCCCAATCTTGCCACTCCTTTTCAGCAAACCAGCTATATAAATCGTCAAGTTCCTCTTTAGAAAGCCCTTCTATTTGAGATTTAATATATTCTACTTGTGTTATGTAAATCACCTATCATCTACTAAAATCACTCTATTTTAAATATTACACTGCTCAACATTCTAACCGAAAAGATAATTAGGCCAATTGGGACGTATTCCCCATGGGATTGCTAAAAAGATTAGTAATATTGCTAGAGTATAAAAAGTGGCAGCTAAACGGAATTTTACCCTATCGCTTTCAGCACGCTTGCTACGTGAATAACCAATCTGGGCTAGAATAAAAGCAATAATCATTACAACAATATGATAAATAAAAAAGAAAAACATTTCTGCTTTGCTACTACCAGTTGCTCGAGCAATGAGGCTAGGATCACTCATCAAAGGACGTATTAAGGGACTAATGCCATAAAGAACAAGACCTAAAATTAACTGGAGGCCGAAAAATATATTAAAAGCTAACCCCATAATTTTGTCAGCACTTTGCCAAGAACGCTTGCTAAACAGCCCTGAGTAGCTGGCTATAAGAGCAGCCACTCCAAAAGCAAGTACTAACCAACGTAAGATGTTATGAACACCTAAAAAAACATTAAAATCCATATAAGGTATTCTATACTTAAGTACTGTGGCAGTAACGCAAGTCAAAAGTCCCATCAGTCGCTCACTGCATTACATAGTAGTAGGAGCAGGAGTTATGGGTTGTACACTTGCTTATGAACTAAGTAAAATCACTAAAGTTACCTTAATTGAAAAAAACAAAATTGGTTCAGCTACTGTACCAATAGCTTTGCTCAATCCTTTTCGTGGTCGCAGTGCAAGGGCTAGTACCCTAGACCTTGCTGGTTTAAAAGCTATGCGGGCACTAGCTAATGAGCTTAGTAATTTAGGACTAGACCACGGTATACATAATAAAGGTGTTTTGCGCATTGCCTCAAATAATAAACAAGCAAGAAAGTGGCAAGAATTGCAAGGGGTTCTTTGGTTTGGACCAGAAGATTTTCCCAGTAATTATAATGCACCCTTTGGGGGTTTTCTAGTAGCCTCAGGTGGCTTCGTTAATACCCATAAATTTCTTAAGGCTTTAGTTAAAGCCGCTAAAAATAATTTGACAGTTATTGAAGATTGTCAAGTTCTAGATATTAAATCTACAAGCCACGCTAACTTCGGCTTGCCTGATTCGTATAGTATTAAGACTAATCAAGGTGATTTTGAGGCTAGTGCTGTTTTTTTGTGTGTGGGAGCAAACACGAGTTTGGCTGCTATATTACCTAAAATGACTTACACAGCTGGTGAGGTAGTTACTTTAAAAGACACCACTCAAATCCCTTATCCCTTAGCCGGAGCAGTTTATAGTACTCAAGTAGCAGAAAAAGTTTATATTGGTGGTAATCACCGCCCTTTGGGAGAAGAAGATGTAGAAGCTGCTAAAAAATTGCAGCATTCAGTAAGTTGGTTCATACCTAGCTTGAAAACCGCACAAAGAATAGGTACTTGGACGGGCGCTCGAGCCAAAGCTAAAGATAATCAACCTATCATTAGGGAGCTTAAACCCAAACTTTGGTTTCTAGGGGCACTAGCAGGACGAGGGTTTTTATGTGCTGCTTACCTTGCAAAAATGCTAGTTAAGGACCTTCAAGACCCTTGCACCCTTGCACCCCAAGAAAGCTTTTCTCGCAAGATATCAAAATAACTACGCTTGCCTGAGGAAATAAGTACAAAGTCTGTAGGGGCCATGCTGATGATGAATTTGTGTCCCGCTACCAAATCAAGGCGTTCTTGTCCATCAACTACTAAAGCAAGCTGTTCAAAATCACCGTGAACACTGAAGCTAACTTGTGAAGGGGGTTCTATGACTATAGGGCGATTGGTAAGGGCATGTGGAGCAATAGGAGTAATAACAAAAGCTCTCATACCTTGGGTTAGAATTGGTCCGCCTAGTGAAAGAGAATATGCTGTTGAACCCACTGGAGTCGACACTACTAAGCCATCGGCACGGTACTGAATGGCATGATGATTATCTACAGCCATATCAATACTTAAAAGCCGCGTCATTATGCCTTGAGAAACTATTATGTCATTTAAAGCATAGCGAGTAAGTGCTTCCCTACTACTTTCCTCTAAAGTAACTTTAAGCATCATCTTAGCACTAAGAGACCAATCTTGCGGTGTTTGCCCTGCTAAGTAAGCCAGTAAATCATCAGCACTATGCTCTGCTAAGAAGCCTAGTTTGCCCAAATTAACTCCCATAGTAGGAATGCTCACACCTACTAACCGCCTTGCAGTAGCCAGTAATGTGCCATCACCACCTATACAAATAACTAGCTGAGCATCTGCTGCAACTTTGGCTAAAGGCAAATCCCCTTTTATATCCTTGGTAACTTTTAGCTTAAAACCAGCAAGTTTTTCTATAGTTTGCTCAGCTAATGCCTGCGCTCGAGGCTCTTGGGATTTGTAATGACTACTAGTTACCACTACATGTTTTAAATTATAAACAGGAGTTTTAAAACTTTGGTACATAGCTACTTGCTGATGTGTTTTAGCATCTCTTCTACTACTTGCTTAAGCTCTAAATTATTGGTATCAACATCGATGGCATCCTCAGCAGGTTTAAGTTGCTTGGTATCTTTCATATCACGCTCGAGTATAGCCTTACTAACCTCAGCTAAATCTGCTTCACGCTCACCTAAGCGGCGTTTGGCTCTAACCTCAGGGGAAGCCGTTAAGTAAAACTTATGCTTTGCTTTAGGAAAAACAGTACTACCCATATCTCTTCCTTCTATAACAAAAGATCCCTTTATCTCACATAACTTTTCATTAATCCAATTGCGAATATTAGGGTGTTTAGCAATGGTAGAAACGCAGCTATCAATAGCATCAGTGTGAAGATAACTAGTAATATCTTCATTATCTAAATAAATTTGATTATTGCCTTTAGGATTAGGAAGTAGCTTAATTTGGTGTTTTTCTAAATGACTAAGTATTGACACCTCATTCTGAGGAAGCAATTGGTCTCTCAATACCAAATATGCTACAGTACGATAAAGTAAACCGCTAGAAACAAAGGCGATACCTAAGTGTTGCGCTAGGGCTTTGGCAGCACTTGATTTACCCGAAGCAGCCGGACCATCAAGAGTTATAATTGTGTCTTTTGCCTTGAAAACCTGAGTTGCCATAGCTTTATACTATATAGTTTTATACTATGATGCCGTGCCTGAGTTTCGTCAAATTATAGCTATTGCCCATAAAGACCTTTTGCAAGAAGTGCGTAGTAAGGCCATAACTGTGGCCACACTTTTCTTCTCGGCCATAGTTGTGGTTATTTTAGCTTTTGCCCTTGGCCCAAATCCAACTTTTTTAAGCAATGCAGCTCCCGGGGTTATGTGGGTGGCTCTTGCTTTTGCTGGAGTTATTTCCTCAACACAAAGCTACCAAGCAGAGCTCGAGGAAGGAGCATTTGAGCAACTCCTGCTTTATCCATTACCAAGAGCAGTAATCTACTTAGGCAAGTTACTGAGTAACTGGCTTTTTATGATGCTCTTAGGTGTTATTATTTTTCCTGTAGTACTTATTTTGTTTGGTGGGGGCAGCTTAGTTTGGTGGCCTTGGTTACTAGCTACCATTTTCTTAGGTACTCTGGGATTTTCACTTATTGCTACTTTTTATGGTGCTCTAACTGCAAACTTACGGGCACGTGAGTCACTTTTGCCAGTGCTTATGTTTCCAGTAATTGTGCCTGTAATCCTAGCAGCAGTGCGAGCAAGTGGGGAAATCTTGCAGTTAGGGGATTTGGCAATTGCACAAGATTGGCTTAAGCTACTTTTAGGTTTTGACCTTGTTTATTTAGTAGTATGTACAAGCATGTTTGGCTTCTTGCTGGAGGAATAAAATCAAACAAAAGTATTAGGGAATAGATTTATGTCAATACAAAGTATAAAAAGAATTTTCCTTATTACTCTATTGATAATAGTACTTGCTGTTGTCCTATTTAGTTATTTTGAAGACAAGTTTGTTTACTTTCCTAGCAAGGATTGGCTCGAGACACCAACCAGTTATGGGCTTGATTATGAACAAGTTAACCTAATAAGTGCTGATGGGACTAAGATCATAGCTTGGTCTATACCTTATAGTGATGAGGCACCTTGGCTGATTTATTTGCATGGTAATGGTGAAAACATTTCACGTTATTTGACACTGACAACAAAGCTGTATGAGTTAGGAATAAATGTTTTTATGCTCGAGTACCGTGGTTACGGCAAGAGTGAAGGAAAACCTAGTGAACTAGGCCTCTATCAAGATGCTGAAGCCGCATATCAATATGTGCTAGAAAAAGCTACCAGTGCAAATAAAATCATTCTTTATGGTTATTCCCTTGGTAGTGGTGTTGCTGTCGAACTTGCAATACGTCACAAAGTCTCTGCACTCATTTTAGAAGCACCCTATAAATCTGTGCCAGATGTAGCTAAAGATATTTATTGGATAGCTCCTTACAAATTAATGAGAAATCTTTATTCATCTAAAGATAAGATTAGCCAAGTAAATGTTCCTTTGCTTATAATTCACTCTCTGGATGATAGAAATATTCCCTTTAGTCATGGCAAAGCTCTTTTTGATCTCGCACACGAGCCTAAAACTTTTGTTGAAATTCAAGGTGGGCACACAGCTATGTTAATTGAAGCTACACAAGTAGAGGGATTAATTGAGGTAAAGAAATTTTTATTTCCTGAATAAACTTTTGCTATGAGCAGAAGGAGAGCCAAACTCATGGCATAAGTGAAGTGTTACGCAATTAAGAAAAGATGTATTTCCAGTTTTGCTCGAGTACCATAAAAATTTTGAATCATCTAAAAATCAGTCTAGTAAATATGATCCTGTTCAAAACCTAATTTAATACCAGCTTTTGCCATATTTTGAGGAGCAGCTTGATTATTTTGGCTCGAGCCCCAAACTTGCTCGAGGCTTAATAGATTTACTTCAGTGGTTGCCCAATCACTCTGAGAATAATGACCAAATGATCTAAAAAGCCAATTTAATTGGGCAACTACAAAGATTCTAGACAAACAGTATAAAAACTAATGGACAATTATAATTATGCAGGGTCTTATTTTTACTATAAAGAACTACTTTACTTAAGCCAAAACGAAAATAAAGGCCTAACATTTTAAGTTAATGGTCGAACTATTCCCGGTTTCATAACTTACTAAGCTCAGGGGCACATACATCCCTATCACTGGGTTCCAGACTTAATTTGGCCACTCATGTGAGCATCCAGTTGAAGTGTATGCTAGTGTACCAGCAGATGTTATTTTACCATTAGCTCGCCTCGAGCAATCATGCACTACCATTACAAAGCTCGAGCGTATATGCTCGAGCTTTTCCTACTCACAAGAAAGAACAAGGGATCAAAATCCCTTGTTCATAAAACATTCAACCTATTAGGAAACTATGGTAGGCATGTTACTTTTGCCTCAACCAATAAACCTGTGGGAGAACTAATGTTAGTAACTCTAGCCTTCAAGATATAGGAACCTCCGGGGAAAGGGCCATATGATGGAATTACTTGACCGACGTGGAAACTGTTAGCATTCCCTGGCAGAGAAGGGCCTATCAGATCTACTAAACCATTATTATCATAAAGGGACAACTGAGATCCATTATCAGAAGCGTGGCGAGTAACATCAATATAACAGTCACAACCAAGGGGGGTGGAAAAGTTTCTCTCGTATACATAATCACCAGGATCAGTTACCCACGAAAACACATGACTATTTCCTGGAAGTGGATTGAAATTTGGTGGATTCACCAGGTCATAGGGCATAATCCATCGTGAGTGAGCTGAATGAGAGGCTGCCCAAATCACACCGAGAGGCATAGTGCTACTAGTACCCCTAGATAAGGTAACAATAGAGTCCCCCACATAAGCATTACTATTAATAGGTGGTGAGCTAGTAATTCGCCACTCGTTATCGAAATCACCAACAGCAAGAGCAGTCGTATCGTTTAGTGATCCAGTACTTATATCCAGCACAAACTGCACAGGATTTTTTATGCAGCTTTCATTATTGCTGTCAACAGTATCACCAGTAGCACTTACTTGTGCACAATTCCTAGCTACCTTGCCTACATCCGCTGTAACCTCAACAGTCAAGCTCAATGTAACAAAGTTGTTTGGTCCGTTGGGAGGTATTGGTGGACCTGTGTAAATACACTCAACAACATCAGGATTACTATTTTGAAGGGTACAGTTCCAATTAGGAGGAGAATTACCATCCCAAGAAATGCCTAGAGGAAGGGTGTCTGTAACAGTAATTGTAGTGTTTGCTGCACTAGGGCCATTGTTGGTTACTTGTATGTTATAGGTAGACTGGCTGCCTATAGTTAAAGTATTTCCCTCAAGGCTTTTTTCAATTGATAAATCAAATCTTCCTTTCTTTTCGTAGCATACATGCAAGCGTGTAAAGTCAACAGAGGTATCGTCTTGTACTACTACATCAAGTTCATGATGAGTGTTTAGAGAATCCAAAACACCACTTGTTACACTTGATGGATTGATTGCTATTGCTATTAACAATTCATTATTAGTAAGGGTACTAGTATTCCAAGGGCTACCTAGATTATTAATTGGGCCTCCAATAGTGTCATTTAACAAAGGTGTTCCTACCTTTCCTATAGTTAAGCCATCATTATTTTGGATTTCTCCAATGCCACGAACTCCTGTTATAAAAAATGCTTTAGTAATATTGCTTGGTAAGCCTGAAAAGGTGTCACCGAAGAACTGATTTACAAACTGTCCATCATATCCTGCAAGTGTTTGTTGCCCTTGGTAATTATTGGTACCAAGAATGACACTATTAAACCACGTATCCAAATTACTATCTGGTAGAGTAGTAGTAGTGGAAGGATCTACAGCAACACTAAACATGTCTAAAAGACCTTTTGTAATAACCTCATGCTGCTCTTCCCGACCACATTCAAATTTCGTTTCTAGCTTTTGGACTGCTAGAAGCAGTTCAGACTTAGGTGGCTTATCCTCAATTGGGGTTTGACCACAACCAGCCATCAAACCTAAAAAAAGAACTACTAAAAACCAAACTAACAACCTATATACTAATGCTCCATTCCACAATTGTGTTGAGCTAACTTCTGAAGTAAAAACTTTATGATTCATTTAAATCATCCTTTTTATTCTTAAAGTCACACCTTGTTGGTGTGCTAAATAGAAGCTTAAGTCAGATTTTGCAAATGAGCAGGAAAGTTAGAGTAGTTTATTTGTAAAGCAAAAGTAGCTTGCTGATAAGGGTTTTTAGATGATTCAAAAACTACACAAAAAATAAGTCAGAAACTTTGTAGCTTCTGACTTGCATAAAATTGTAGCTGTAAGGGTCTATTGTGGTTGTTGGCACTTATTTTAGGGTTCTCTAACACTGTGCGTTCTTAGGTCAGACACAAAGTTTTTTACCATGCCTGCTTTAAAAGAAAACCCCTGTCTCAGGTCGAAGGCAATTTATTCATGGGGATGAATTTTAAGGAATTTTTCTTAGAGAAAAATTTAGTCTTTTTCATGCAATAACACTTCCTAAAGTGTTATAGTTATAGTTAATGAACATAAAGGTAAGTGAACAACGTAGAAACCTTATAAAGATAGGGTGCGTAGAGCGACCTAACAGTCAGCTGGTTCATGATGACCTCGGAATAAAATGTAGTACCCTAATAGGGCAGGGTATGCCCGAACTCACGCTTGTGGAGACAGGCACCTCTGTACACGGTGGAGTAATCCCTCATGTATAAGTGTAGTCGATGAAGCAAGAATCCCCTGCCTTTAGGCATGGGGAGTGTCAACTATGTCTAGTACTGTTTCTATTAAACCTAATATATCTTGGGAGCCTTTGCCCCTAGACTTTGAATTGCCTGATGATCCTGTGGAAAATATAGAGCAGCCTTTGCTAGCTGCTGCACTCAATGACGCCTTAGAAAACGCTGGATTGGTAAAACCAAATATGTTGATAGCCTCTAACTTTGGGCTTTGTGCTAAGGTAAACAATAAACACATTGCCAAAGCACCTGATTGGCTTTATATTACTAATGTCAAACCTGTCAATAAGGGAGTAGTACGCAGAAGTTTTACTCCACACACTGAAGGTAATGTGCCTGATATTGTCATGGAGTTTTTATCTGAAACAAATGGTGGTGAATATTCCGCTAAGGCAAGTTACCCTTATGGCAAATGGTATTACTATGAACAAATTTTGCAAGTGCCCTACTATATTATCTTTAGCTCAGCATCAGGTGAATTAGAGGTGCAGCATTTAGAAAATGGGCACTATGTGCACAAAGAGGTTGATGAAAACGGGCGTTACTGGCTTGCCCCCTTAAATTTGTATCTAGGGGCTTGGTATGGCAAACGTTTAGAAACCACTACTCATTGGTTACGTTTTTGGAATAAAACAGGTGAAATGCTTTCATGGGGTAATGAGCAGGTTAGTGCAATGATTAAGGAGCTTGAAGTAGAGCAGCAGCGAGTTAAGGCAGAGCATGAACGAGCTGAGGCACTCGAGCAAGAGTTAACCAAACTTAAAGCTCAATTAGGGATTTGATAGAGCTTAGTTGTTAATTATTCAGGGCTTGTTGTAGGTATGTGCTCGAGCAAACTATCTAAATCAAAAGTGCGCAGAAGTCTATTTGTAAACTCATCACATGTAAAACGCGGAAAAAAATTCCCTTTTGATAAGTAGGAAGATATTTTATTGCTAGGAAAGTCTAGGTCATCAACATTAGCCCACTTATCAATACGTTCATGGGGATAGTCCAAGCCAAATTGTGCTAATCTAGCTGCTAGCTCTGGTAGAAAAGTCATTTCAAAGATTCGACCATACAGGTCAATATTTAAATCTTCCAAGATGCACACAGGTTGACTAACCCATATTTCCCCAGCTAGAACTGTTGCAAAAGGCCCCAAACCTGTGCCTACTTTAGCAGCAGCCTGCACACTACCCTCTAATACAACTACTACAGTCATATCAATCTCAGGATAATAACTCACTGTATACCAAGTCCCCACCTCTATAACAATAGCATCACTTGTTTCAGTGACGTGCTCACGGCAATTTTTATGAGCTACTGTGCCCTCGAGCGCCTGACATTGCAAATAATTACTTTCTTTTGAACACTTTTCTAAAGTTGCCCTACTACCAAATATTCCCCAAAGTTTGCTGCGACGAAAAAGATAAGACTCACAAACTGGTTCCTCTACACCAAAATCAAAGCCAAGCAAATGAACTTCTCCTTCATCGTCAGTAATTATTTTGTAGCTTTCTTGCTCAGGGTTTTCAGGAACTTTAAGTCTAAAAGGCTCATTTTTGTGTATAGAAAGAATGCTATCTGACTCAAGCAATACTTCCCAAACCTCCACTGAGAGCGCTATAGGATCTGAGAGAAATTCGTCTGGCTTACCATCTTGTGCTAGTACATAGTTTGTAAAGATTAAAACTATGCAGATTAATCTATAAAGGACTTGCACCTGTAACCACCTAGTATCTCAAAACTGCTTAATATCCTTAAGCGATAATCCACCAATGATAATAAGCACTACTAGACTAACATCTATTAAAGATAAGTAGGTTAGATATGAAAAATCGCCTATTGCATAGATCTGTTCACTCCAAGCAAATATGAGCCCATCAGAAAAATTAAACATATTATGTAAACACCATTGTACAATAGCAGCTAGTAGAATGGCTAGTAGAACGTATAAAATTTTTTTATGGTGTGATTTATGCCCTATAGCATTACTTATGCCAAGGCCAACTAACAAACTACCTAAAACAGCTGGTAACGGATTTCTAAGGAAAGTAGTAGAACTTATGGTTAGTGACATTATTATTGTAACAAGGGTAAAGCCACCTGCCCCTACTACTAATTTTAAAATGGTTTTGGAAACCCCTTTTTCAAAGAAAATACCAGCAATCTTACTAAAAGCTACACTAGTACCTAATAGTATTCCCCAAAAGAAATAGTCTAATGCGTCCCTAGGGTCTGAACCTATAAGTTTAAGGGTTAGGTACCTAAAAAGAGTATAAAGAACCCCCACAAATATACTGCCGATTATAATCGAACGTATGAATTCACTTTTCTGAACTTGCTTTAAACTGTCTTTGACTAATTTTTCTTCTAGTTCAGTCCACTTACGCATACCTAGTTTGCCATTTCTAACAAGAGTTACGTCTGACTTATCTAAAGTAGGAAAATTTGATCTTCTTTGAGGTATTGGCTCATTTACTAAGCGGCTCTCTAAGATCCGCCGAGCCCTTTGGCCTAGTTTATTAGAGTTAGTAAAACGTTTACGTACCAGTGGGGCAAGAATGTCATGAGTAAGGCGAGTATGACCTCTCTCATTAGTGTCTTCTTTGCTTAGGTCAGTTAGTAGGTAGTGCTCTTTTAATTTACTGATTAGTTCGCTCAAGTGTGGGTAGTGTTCATACCTTTTTTTAATCTCTTGAGCTAAGTGGTGAGTTGCTGTAACCATAAAGGTAGTGTGATATTCAAGAATATCCAGCACTAATCCTAAATCAACAACATCTTTTTGCCATTTTTCAATAGCTCTAAGACGTTCGTCCAAAAAGTCATCTAGCAAAATACCCTGTGCTCTTAATTTTTCATAAAGAGCAAGGCTTAAAACAGGTTTTGATCTGCTTATTTCCTTAGCCTTATTCCACATCTTAGTAAGGAGGACTTGTAGAGTTGGGGCTAGGCTCGAGCCAACATCTCTTAGCAAATCCCTAGCAATAATTTCAGCTACACCATCTTCAACAGTTAAACTATAATGGCTTTGCAGCCTTTCGTTGTGAGTTACGCCTTCAACAATCTCTATAACACCCTCATAATCAAGTGGTTCTAGGAAGAATTTCTTGGCACTTGGCAAATCACTTTGACTTAGCTCTTTCTCAATCTCAGCTAACCATTCTTTACGAAAACTAAGAATTAATCTACCCCTAGGCCTATCTTCTCGCTGAGAAAATACCTGTTCCAATGCTTGTTTTAATTCAGTTATTTCTTGCCCCCAGGTTTGTGTTGTTACTTCTTGTTGGGAATCATTTAGAGGATTAGTGTAAATTTCCTCGAGCTGATCAAGCACTATAATTAGTGGTTTGTCTGCTTCTTTTTCTATACATTGCCAGCTTGCTTTCAAATTGATCTCTGCTGATACATCTGCTTTCAAAGCTTTAAGTAAACTACCTAATGAACCCCACTCTTGATTTCGCCTCACATAAAGCACTTTATAAGAGAGAAATCCCTGTACATCTCCAGTTTTAAGTCTTGGCAATAACCCAGCTGCTAGAAAAGAAGATTTACCCACACCTGCTTGACCATAAAGTAAAGTAATAGGAGTACTTTCTGGATTGGTAAGGTGCTGGTAGAGTTCAACGATTACTTTGTTGCGACCAAAGAAAATTTCACTGTGAGCTTCGCCAAAATGCTCGAGGTCACGGAAAGGTTGTTTTGGCAAATCCCCCTTAGGCAAACTAGGCAGATTAGACTCAGGGCTTTTAAACAAAGATTCTTTGGATATAGCAACCTTATTCCATACCTTATTTAGAATGTGGGTTGGTATTAAGAAGGCTGTCTTACCCGTAGTGGTAGCAGCACTCATAATGCCTACAATGCAACCCAATTCACTATGCCACACACCACTACCACTGAACCCCTGCCGAATACCTCTGCCTTGTTGCTTATCCTCTACTTGTATCCAAGCATTAGCAGCTTCATCACGAAACTCTCCAGAAGCCCAAACACCTTCATCATAGGGCTGAGGAAAACCAAAAATACGAAACTCTTTACCCCAAAATTCAGCAGTAACATAAAGCATAGTAGGTTTAGTATCTTCAGGTTTTGGGGCTAGTAGTTGTAAACCTGCTACATCTCCTCTTTGATTACTTGATTCTTCATAGAAAATAACTTTTGCCTTGTAATTTGCACTCTCTTTACTAAAGGGAAACGTAATATTAACAGTTTCTTGTAAGGGATTTTTGGATTTATTTTCTTCAGCAACTAGACACTCTTTAACAACATGTGCACAAGTAAGAATGTACTGATCAGAAATCAGCACTCCAGCACCCTTGGGTTTATTTTGACCTTTACTATTTCCCCATAGACAAACAGCAGATTGTTTTAGTTTTTGCGGCTCGAGCTGCTTCATTATAATTAGCGTCAGAAAACAAGATCCACTCACTAGATATCTCAAACCAATTCATGTTTAAATTTCCTATGGAATGAAAATTCGGCCAGCACCAAGGTAATTATCTAAGTAGAGAATTATTTCAAGTAACCTTGATTCACACTTGTCACGATATTCTTTCTGCACAATGCGATCAGCATTGCCAATTGTCAGCACAGGTAATGAAGTTGGCATATTTTCATCACGGATCGTTTTTTCTAAAGAATCTATATCTTTCATGTTACGGTTGCCTGTCAATAAAATCATGCCATTGTGTTGTGCAAAACGCCAAACTTCTCGATCACTACTGGAATAGGGCAAATCAACATCAATAAAACGCACAAACCGCAAAGAAAACAAATCAGTCCAGTTTTCTGAGCTAATTTGTGCCCATAGTAGCATTGCTTGTCCTTCAATGTCATGATCAATCAGAATTGTACTCATTGACTAATTGAGCTTTTCTCTCTTGTAGCCTAGCCCAAGCTTCCTCTTTACCAAGTGGAGGAGGCAAAGTGGCAATTTGAGCGAACCTCTCCCGATTTCGCTCTCCCCAATATTGTCTGATTTCATCAGAATTGGTCAAAACTTGTTGGTATTCGGCCTCCACTTCCTCTTTATGCTCCTTAATGTAGTCCAATACGCCTTGAATCTGCTGAACCGTTAAGTTGAACCAATCTTGAATCAAATGAGGTGGCCACTCATCTTTAAGGTAATCCATAATTGTGTAGAGGGTAATTCGTGTACCAGCAATTGTTAGACCACGACTTGTTCTAACAACAATTTTTGAATTTGTGGTTATGCTATCCATCTTTCATACTTTTCCGCCTAGCTTATTAGCCAAGCAACTTATTAACTAGCAAAAATCTAATTCATGCTAGGAATAAATACTATAGCAAAAAGCCCAAACCAAAACTTTTCCCAATTAATTTCTTCTACTAAGGGTTTGAGTAAAAATAGACTTTCAATTTGGCCTGATTATAAAGCTCTATAGCGTATGGAAATCTGTGTAATTGAAACGTTATTGCTGCTCAGAGACTAAAGCAAGTTCCTGCCAACTTTTAGGTTGCTCGAGAGTAACGTGTAGGGTAGTAAATGAGGAAATCACTTCAACGCTGTCACCTACAAAAGATAATGGCTCCTCTTTGAAACTAGTGACTAGGCGCAAAGTCCAGACAGTACCTTGTAAACTTGTAAGCAGATCTGTTGCTGGTTTTTGAGGTGAAAGCTCAAAAGAGAATTCCAAAAACTTATGGTTAGGTTCAATGTTTATAAGTTGTGCCTCAAAGTCTACAAAGCGAGCCAAGCGTGGCTCATTAAAAATCCTTACAGTAGGGTTTTGCTGTTCTTCTTCATCTCTAGCAATATAGGTTAGACTACTTACCGGTGGCATAAATCCTACCTCTTTTGAATCGTCTAAAGAAGCATGGACCATCGGATTGTAAAGCTTGTCCTGAAATTGGTTGTCCTCCACTAATATCTCACCTAGTAATTCTTGCACTCTTGAATCAAATATTTCAGTAGCACCCAATAATGCATTTCCTAAGGTGTAGATTTCACGGTATGCTCTATAACGATTAGCAAATGTTTGGCTGGCCTCTTCATCACCTGCTAGTTGAGCTATCTTATCAGCAAAACAATAAAAAAGTAGCTTTCCTTAATTATTCGCCATAAGAACAAAAGGGTTAGAATAGGGAAACACAAGTTTTATTGTGCAAAAACTTTTTATAGATGGAGTGTTTCCCATAATGACTGTAGCAGAAAAAAAGAACAAGTTATCAGAATAGAGCAAGAATGCTTTGATGAGACTCTAAATGAAAAGTTAAAAGAGACTTTAGAAACAGAAATTAAACAAGTAGTACAAACAACTATAGAAGAAGCACTAGAAGAAGAGCTAGATGAACATCTAGAAAACCTTCCTAAAGGGGAACGTCCTAGACGTAGTGGTCATTACACACGAGAATTAGATACTGAACATGGCAGAATAGAAGATTTGAAGGTACCAAAGCTAAGAAGTGGCAATCAAGATCGTTCATGGAACATACTGACTCGCCACCAACGTAGCTTAGCAAGCTTGTTTGTGTTGACTAGTCAAATGTATTTTCTAGGATTATCGTTACCAGACATACAAATAATGATGTGTTTGTTGCTAGGAGAAGCACTATCCCTGAATGCCATAAACAGAGTGAGTTTAAAGGCCCAAGAACAGATGGAGATTCATAGACAAGCTAGAATAGAGAAAACACCTGCATACATAGTAGTAGATGGGGTATGGGTAGATATAATGTATCCTACGGGAGAAACAAAGATAGATGAAGCAGGGAGTGAAAGGAAATGTCAGCAGGTAGAAAGAAGGGTAGTGCTAGTAGCAATGGCAGTATGGGAAGATGGTACGAGAGAAATAATACATTATGAAGTAGCAGAAGGGGAAAGTGAAGAGACATGGGAGGAGATGTTCAAAAACATGATAGAAAGGGGATTAGATGCCAGTAAAGTAAGAATAGTAAGCAGTGATGGGGCAAATGGCTTAGCAAAAGTAATAGAAGAATACTTACCAGAGGGAAGACAACAAAGATGTATAGCACACAAGGTTAGAAACATAGAGCAGAACTTAGAATACAACAATTTGAAGAAAGAAGATGAAGAGGGCAAGGAACTAACAGAAGAAGAAGCAAAGGCAAAAAGGAAAAGTGAAATCATAGAAGATGCGTATGAGGTGTATGAAGCAGAAACAAAGGAAGAGGCGGAGAAAAAACTAGAGGAATTTGAAGAGGAGTGGAAGGATAAGGAACCAAAGGCAGTGAAGAACTTTCTTAGGGGGAAAGAAAAAACGTTAGAGTACTATGATGAACCAGAAGAGATGTGGAAACACATACGTACCACAAATCATTTAGAGCGATTTTTTCGAGATTTTAGGCAAAGGTCTGATGAGATAGGGGCATTTCGGAACGAGGCAAGTTGTTTAGGGATAATTTTCATGTTATTACGTTATCAACAAGCTAAGTATCGGCGTTAATGCTATGGCGAATAAATCGGGAAAGCTACTAAAAAAAGCCTTTAAAAGGGTCAAGCCCTAGCTTAAGATTTTGCGTGGCTTTGGCTGCTTGCAAGGCTTGTTCATTATCTCCTTTTGCAAATAGCGAGAGTGAATCAGCAGCTTGTTTTAATAAGAACAGGCCGGTTTTATTAGCAGAATCGGCTACCTCTGCACTTTTGGGCAACTTGTCGTATGCTGGTGAGTTTTGGAAACTAGTCAGAACTTCTTGGTCTTCTGCTGTGAGATTTCCTGAGAAGACCACTCTTTGTAACAAAGGTTTTAGGCGTTGAAAATTACTGGTGAAATGTGCCATTACTTTCCTTTCTCTTTAATTTGAAAGGCTCTTTATGGATTCCAAGGGCTTAGCAAAATCTCCAACAGAGACGGTAATAAGGTGCGACCTCTAGCACGAGTGTTGTGAATGAACTCAAAGAAACCTAAGTACAAAGGTAGATTCTCTTGTGAGATGCCTCTGTGAGGACGTAACCATGATCTAAGCAATGACCAAAAACCTTCAATAGTATTGGTATGCACTTCACAAAATCCGTCTCCATCATCATCTCTAGCAAATTCTCCCTTTGAATGGCAAACACTTTCATGCTTGTAGCCCCATTTTTCTAAACGACTATAAATGCAGTACTCATCGCTATAAATCAAACTTCCCTTCTCTACATATTCCTCTATGACTGGTTTTATAGTCTCTTGCCTTACATTATCCAGCATTTTTACTATCACTTCACCATTTCGCTTGATTATACCTAGCACAGGTGGCTTGTCTGTGGCAGCTGTACCACGACCACGTGCTCCTTTTAGCCTTCGCCTACGCCCTTGTCTTCCTTTGGCCGCTACACTCTTCGGATATCCTTTATGCCCTGCTACAATGTACACTTCGTCTATCTCCACTTTTTCGTTTAGATCGGGTCTTTTTTTTGACGACAACGCCTTCCCTAAGCTGCTTAGTCATGTTTTGCACATCATCTTTGTTCAGTCCAAGCTCCTGAGCAATTTGACGATTGGAAAGATTCAGCCCCATGAAGTACAAGCATAAAATCCAGACAGATAATGGTTGATGATGTCCTTCAAAAACAGTTCCTGTAAGATCATCAAACTTACCACAGCATTTGCCTTGACAGAGATACCTTCTCCTCGCTTTATGTTTGTTATGAAAGCCTTTTCTAATCACTTCATTTGATTTACAATCAGGGCAAGCAACTTTACCACTAGGCCAACGTAACTCTCTAACTTTTTCATAACATGATTCATTGTTTAATAAGTTCTGTAAGTGTAAAACCATTCATGTACATTACCTAATATCTCAGGCCCTTGGAATCCATCAAGAGCCAAATTTTGAATCACCTAAAAATCAGTCTAGCAAATATGATCCTGTTCAAGACCTAATTCAATACCAGCTTTTGCCATATTTTGAGGAGCAGCTTGATTATTTTGGCTCGAGCCCCAAACTTGCTCGAGGCTTAATAGATTTACTTCAGTGGTTGCCCAATCACTCTGAGAATAATGACCAAATGATCCAAAAAGCCAATTTAATTGGGCAACTACAAAGATTCTAGACAAACAGTATCAAAACTAATGGGCAATTATGCAGGGTCTTATTTTTACTATAAAGAACTATCCAGAAAGGCGCTGGTTTCCTACAGGCTAATATTTAGTGCAATAAATCACTCTCTAAGAATTAAAACATTGCCCTTTGTTATAAATGCAAGGCATGAAGAAATTTATCTTATTTTCCATCTTACTACATTTTGCTTATGGTCAAGAATACACTCCCCAAAACCCTTTACGAGGTCCTTTTGAGGTACTCGAGGTAACAGATGGTGACACTATAAAACTAGAAACCTTGGGTAAGGTAAGGCTTATAGGGGTAGATACCCCAGAAAAAAATGAAGGAGATAAACTAGAACGTATCGCTCGTGAATCTGGCCAGTCTAAAGAAGCTATTCAAGCCATGGGTCATGCTGCTTCTTTATTTGCCAAAAATTTACTCCTAGGCAAAGAAGTTTGGATTGAGCTTGATGCTCGAGAATATGATCCCTACCGCCGAATCTTAGCTTACATTTACTTACCAGCAGACGATGGAAATTGGAGCTATGAGCAAAATAATTACCTTCAAGTAAATTTAGAAATAATACGTGTTGGTTGGGCTGATCCATTAACACTGCCACCTAACGTGGCTTATGCTGATCTTTATGAAGAGGCTTCTAGAGAAGCTAGACAAAAAAGTTTGGGTATGTGGGCAGATGTTGAGCAGACAGTAGTGATTGACTGTATAGTTTACAATCCTCAAGGGCCTGATGAAGGCAAGGAGTTTGTTAGTTTAGCACCTTTGCAGGATATAGATGTTACAGATTGGCGTCTTGTTGATAGGCAAGGTAACGTGATATTTCTAGAAGGAGTTTTAGAAGAAGGTTATGTGTATGACTTTTATGTAGACGAAGATGAGTCTATGTGGGGTAATAATGGTGATGATGCTAGGCTTTACAATCTTTCAGGCCAGCTAGTGGATGAATTTAGTTATGAAGGTGGTGACAGTGAAGTGTGTCGCTAGAAAAACAGAATAAGGAATATTGAGCCTACATATTTCTAAAAGGCAACCTAACTGGCATCTCTGTAACTTTTTTATGTTCCTTATGTTTTTGATCTAAGTGTTTACTGTAACTTTTCGATAATGGTATAGCACTAACACCATGAGCTATAATGCTCAGAAGCACAGTTAGGACAACAATATTAACAATAATATCTTGATTTATAATGCTATTTTCTTCTACTAGTAACAGCACATAAAGGATAGAAGCAACACCCCTAGGACCAAACCAACCTAGAAATAAAATACTTTCCCAGCGAAGGCCTAGTCCTATAAGGCTAAGGGTTACAGGCAGCATTCTAATGATTGTTAGGCTTAACAATCCGTAAATTAGGATGGTGGGATTTAGCTGCTCGAGCGCTGGCACCAACATAAGAGCACCAAAAAACATAAAGGTTAGCAAGGTTAAGAGTTGCCCTTCAGCTTCGGCAAATTCATATAGGGAGCTGCATATGTTTCTAGCAGTGTTTCCCAAAGTCAAACCTGCACAAAAAGCTGCTATAAAACCATTACCGCCCACTAGCTCAGCAGCACTAAATGCTAGTATTGCCAGTCCTAGTCCAGACAAGCGTATGAAGGCTGCACTAATATAATGATGCCGTTCTGCTTGAATTATTAACTTACCTCCTAAATAACCAATTACCACACCCACTATAGGTCCAAAAATCAACTGAAAGCCAATAAATCGTAACCAAAAGCTTACTTCACCTTCTGGCATACCCGCTAGAGAAATACATAGAAGCAACAGTGGTAGTGCAAGGCCATCATTCAAACCACTTTCAACATTAAGTGCTTGTCTAATACGTACTGGCACTATTGGTAAGCTTACTACTGCTTGGCCTAATGCTGCATCGGTAGGGGCAAGGATAACTGCTAAGATAGCTGCTTCCCAAAAACTAAAGCCAAAGGGTAGTGCCAAAGCTAGCAAGATCCCCAAAATTGCAGTTAATGGCAGTCCTATGACTAGTAAACGTATAGGAATTGAATATCCTTTATTTAATAACCTTAAGTTTATCCGTGAGGCATCACTAAACAGTAAAAGAATAAGGGTAATTTCAGCCAAAAAATGGAAAATCTCAGGTGCTAAATGAGTATTGATTGCCACTAGGCCTTTCTCACTTAAAAGTAGGCCAAAAGCACTAAAGGCCATTGGGCCACTAATGCTTGTGCGTTGCAGACGTTGGGAAATAAGTCCATAGCCTAAGATAAAGGTAGAAATAGCACTAAGAGCAATGATAGTCATATCTGATTCTAACTTTTTATGGCTACCTATTAGGAAGTCAGTTTAAGCAATATCAAGCTAATATAATGCTAAGGAGAAAAATCATGTATAGAAAAAGTTATAAGCGAAAAAAACTGATAATTGCTCGAGGTGTTTTAGAATTATGTCTCATTTGCAGTTTTTTGTTTGCTGTGCAGTTTTCACCATTACTGGCAGAGGATAGTGCCTCAGATATTACACCCACTGTGCCTGTTAGTATCAATGTAATAGGTGGGGATGAATCAGCATTACGCACATTTTTAAAGCATTGGGTAGCTCCCAAGCATCCTGACATGGAACCAGCTAATATTACCATTACAGTAGGCGAGTTACCAGCTACCTTACCCATAGAGCTGACTTTACCGGACGAGATCACAGTAACAGGCAGCATAGTGCGCGAGGGTGAGCATAGCAACACTGAAATCCTCCTCACCTCGAGCCAATCAATCTCAGAGATAGTTGATTTTCTACAGCAACAATTGATAGATCAAGGATTTCGCCAACTTCAGATGATGATGCCCCCTGAAGTTTTTCAATCTACCAAAAATCAGCAGCAATTCTTCTGTAGCGCTGATGACGAGTTTAGCATTAGCATAATAACTGCTGTTATAGAAAAAGAGTTGACTCTGGCACAGCTCTCACTCTCGATGAACATTGTTGATGGTTTTAATAGTCCATGCAATGACCCACCCCACATGGGAATGCAAAACAAACTCATGGAACTGCTACCTCAATTAACAGCACCAAAGGATGCATTTGTTCAAAATCGTGGTGCTAGCTATAACGGGAGTGAGATAGGTGTTGAGGCTCAAATCAAGAGTGAGTTAAGCGCAAGCAAATTAGCTGCTCACTACCATGAGCAGCTTACTGGCAATGGGTGGGAGTTAATTGACCAAGAACTAACTAGAACTATTACTTGGAGCTCATGGCGTTTTATAGACGATCAAAACAAGAGCTGGGAGGCTGTTTTTTACATTTTGCGTAAGGCCTCTGTGAGTGATGATGGTTATCTAGTAGCACTAAGTGCCAAACGATCACTAAATGAAATGAGTTACAGGTAACTAAGCTTGTAGCCAAAGCCTATTATTGGATTCACGAGGGTGAGATTATCAGCTGATAATGCTTAGTTAGCAAAGCTTGTAGAAATTTGCTGTCCTGAAAAGACTTATAGAAAAGTACTTAGAATCATTGTGTTACTTGCAGGTCACTTGAAGTCAGTTTTTGCAACATTTTCATGGAATTTTCCTTGCTAAGAGCTTAAACTTTTGTGAACATGGCTTCCAATTACTACCACTTTTTAGGGGTTGAAAAAAACGCTGATACAACCACTATAAGAACAACTTATCGAAAACTTGCCAAAGAATCCCACCCTGATTTAAACCGTCATGACCCCCATGCAGAAGCATACTTCAAACGAATTAACGAAGCTTATGAGGTGCTTTCTGACCCTGTAAAACGTCGTAACTATGATTTAACTCTTATTAAAGAACCTGAAATTAATACCTCAGATAATAAACAAACTTTTTCTAACTCTGCTTCTAGTAAAGCACAAAAGTCAACCCCCTCTTTTAACAACAAAGTTAAGGCTGCATATTTTGATGTTTTGATGAAAGGGACAAAAAAGCAATCACGCTACAAACTCTCTGAAATCCTTTACAATTTCTCTGAAATGCGCTGGCAGGATTTTCCAGCCACACACCATGTTATTTTAGGGGTACTAGCCTTTCCTTGTTTTTTACTGTCCATATGGTCCGTTATAGGTAATGATTTATTCACAATAATGGTGTGTTGGCTATTTTTTGTCACACATACTCTCATCTCGAGCTACTGGCTAAATGAAATAAAACTAACCGCAATTAAAAGTAAAACCATTAACTGGTTAGGTGTTCTAATGGCACACATGCTTGTTCTACCAATTTCTATAATACTCTGTATTATAATAACTCCTTTCTTGGTAGGCTTCTTAAGGATTAGTCTTTCTTGATCATAGCTTTGCTGTTTTTAAATTAGGTGCTCAAGTGAACTTTATAGACAAAGTGAACATAAATTTAGGAAACTTTTAACTAAAATACTCCCTTTAAAATTATCATAGAGGTATTTTGTTAGTGGAAAGCGTTACTTTGGTTAATCTATATGGACTGAAAGGAACCTAATATGGCGCCAATTTTAACTTTTTTTAGAATTTGCAAGTGGTTTTTATTTTCATTAATTTTATTGAGTAATGTACAAGCACAAACTGCTGTTCTAAGCAGCGTCTCTGCAAGTTTCCCCGATGTACCAGCAGGGTCTTACTTAGAAGAAGCTATTGGGGCAGCTGTTAGTGCGGGTATAATTGTTGGTCGCCCCAATGGCACTTTTGATGGTGAGAGCAATGTTAATCGCTATGATGCAGCTGAGATAGTTGCTCGTTTACTAACTTTGCAAAAAGATAATGTTAATGCAATTTACAATGATATTACAATACTCGATAACCAACTGGGTGAACTGTTTAGCAACTTACAAGGTTTGGACACTAAGGTAAGTAACTTACAAACCCTTGCTGCTGATAAAGTTAGTGCCTCTGAACTAGAGGCATTACAACAACAGGTAATTGCTTTAAGTAATCAACTTACCACAGTATATGCAAGCATAGAGCAATCTGAGTTACGTGGTCCACCAGGACCTAGGGGTCCTGCCGGACCACCGGGGCTAGATGGAGCATCTGGGCCACGTGGCCCAGCAGGGCCAAAAGGTCCCTCTGGACCTGTGGGAGGGCAAGGTCCAAGAGGTCCAAGAGGTCCAGCAGGACCAAGAGGTCCAGTAGGCCCACAAGGACCAGCAGGGCCAGATTCAGAAACATCTGTTGATGATAGTGAAAGGGTATTTGTAACAGAAGAAGGCTCTTCTACTTTGATTATAGAAGAGATAGCTCCAAGCACCTCAGAGTCATCTGAAAATGAAAGTACCTTCTTAATAGAGGAAGGCTCTGGAGTTTTTATTGTTAGCCAAGAAAAGTCTAGAAATGAAGCTGAAACGTCAATTCCAGCTTTGCCTGCTACGGGAGAGCTCGAGCCCATAAGAGCAATTCCTGCTAAACGCAATGATCTTTACTTTGGATTAGGAGGATTAGCTGAGCTTTCTCCAGTGGGACGTTTCCCATTACATTTTAATGTGGGTAAGGATAACTTGCTTTACAAAAATTTAGGAGCTCGTTTAAGCCTTGATTATGGTCGCCAAGTGCCTCTTACAGAGGCTGGTACCGTAGCATTGGCCGGACACTTAATTTACAATCCCCTTAGTTCAGGAAAGTTTAGTGGCTATGTTGGTGCAGGCTTAGGCTATCAGCTTATCTTAGAAAACCATTGCCAAGGAATAAACTGCCAAGCTAATGAAGGGCTTTTTGCCAGTGGACTTTTAGGTATTGAGTACAATGTATATCAAAATTTAGGTTTTTTTGCTGAACTTACAGGAGATTTTTACTTTACCGATCCACCTATTGGTTTTGATAAATATGGCTACAATCGCTTTTACCCCACTCTTGGATTTGGAGTAACATTACGTCCTTAGGATGACTCTTACACTACTACTTAGATTTGAGAAATATTAGTATAATCTAAGTGTTCTTATATATAGACACTAAAGAAAGCTTCATGTCAGCATGGTTGTATTTATGTTGGAGAGGGAAACCACTATTAGAACTATGTGAAAGGAAACATTATGTTTCAAAAGTGTCTTGTGCTTGTTCTTATAAGCCTTTTAGCCAATATAGTTTTGGCACAAGCTTCCTCTGGTAATCCACCTAATCCACCTAACAATAACCTACCCACAGGAGCACTTCAAGATGCCCCTATACGTTTTCCAGACGTTTCTCCAGGCTTTTATGCTGAAGAAGCTATTGATATGGCAGTTCGTGCAGGAATTATTGTAGGGCGTACAGATGGTACTTTTGATGGTCGTGCAAACCTTACCCGCTACGAAGCAGCTATAATAATTGCTCGTCTACTTACGCTATACAATAATGACATAGCTGCCATTTATGGTGACCTTGGTTCCTTACGTCAAGCACTTTCTGAATTAGATCAGCAGTATGATGATTTAAATATTGAAGTAGATGGCCTTCGAGCTGTATTAGATAATAAAGCTGGTTACGGTGACATAGAGGCTTTACGACAACGCATTAATGAATTATCAGGAGAAATTCAAACCTTGCACTCCCAACTAGCCTCAGGAGATTTCCGTGGTCCTGCTGGCCCCCCCGGCCCTGCTGGCCCCCCCGGCCCTGCTGGCTCTATTGGTCCTGCTGGCCCTGTTGGTCCTCCTGGTGCTACAGGCCCTGTTGGCCCTGCTGGTCCTATTGGTCCCGCAGGTCCTGCTGGCCCTCGCGGTGAGGCTGGTCCTGCTGGTCCTGCTGGTCCTCCCGTTACTAGTAGTCCTCAAGTCCCTCCAGTAACTCTACAGCCTCAACAACCACCTCCACCTCCAAATGGAACAATCACTAGACCTCCCCCCCCACCTCCTCCTGCCCGTCAAGCTCCTCCCAGTGTAAGGCAGGGTGGACAGTTGGAAAAGACTGCTAACAACTTCTATGTAAGTGCAGCATTACTGACAGACTTTGAAAGATTCCCAATTATTCGCCTGACAGCAGGTGCTGATGATCTATTTGCCAATTTTGGTGTGCGCATGCTGCTTGATTATGGTCGTCAAGGAGGTTTTGATAACAACACTGTAACCACCGCAGGTCACGTAACTTATACCCTTGACCTTGATTCAAGTGAAAAACTTAAGGGCTACCTAGGTGCTGGCCTAGGCTATCAGTTTGGGGGTGGTAGTGATAGTGATAATGTTATAAATGCAGTAGACTCAGCTTTCCTAGGAGGGCTTTTAGGGGTTGAGTATGATTTTGCAAGTTTTTTAGGTGTTTTTGCTGAAGCTACTGTAGATTACTACTTCACAACTCCTAGCGATCCTTTTAGCAACCCTTATGCTCTTTTGGGGGCAGGTATAAGGTTACGTTTCTAGCTTAAAATAACAAAGTCCATGAGCCTTGGAGGCTTTTAAAAGCCTCCAAGGTTTTCTTTATGCTCTCATCGTGCTATGCTTTTGTAGCCTATTTGTACTTTTTATACAAATTATATAAAAAGTGCTGCAAGGAATGAATTATATGGAACTTTAGGTAAAACCACTAAGGTTAAATTTTGTGCTGGTATTTAAACAAGCATTACCTTAAAGTAAAAACCTTTTCTGGAGAAACAGTTGAAACGTACCTATCAACCAAACAGACGTAAACGTGCGAAAACACATGGCTTTCGCAAACGCATGAGTACACCTGCTGGACGTAGAATAGTCAAAAATCGTCGTGCCAAAGGGCGTAAGCACCTAAGCGTGTCGGATGAAAAAAGCTCCTAGGTGTTTAGGTAAGAATAATAACTAACCTTTATTCACTTAAGGGTAACCGTAACTTTCGCAGGCTGAAACGAAGCACTGTTACTAGCAGCAAATACTTTAGTTTGCGCTGGTTAGTGCATAGGCATGACCCTCTTTTACAAAAAGAAAGGGTGGTCTTTGTAGGCATTGTTATTACCAAAAAAGTAGGAAAGTCAGTGGTACGTAACCGTATACGACGGCGTTTACGTGAAGCTCTTAAGGCAATTTTAATTAAAGAGACTCTTTACAAAAAGTATGTTGATATAATAATTATTGTAAAGCCAGAAGCAACTACAGCAAATTTCTGGCAACTTAAAAACGCCCTTAACTCCACACTTCACAAGGCTAGCTTATTGTGATTAAAACTAAACTTTCTTTGACACAACAAATAGCTCTTTTCCCCCTTTATGCCTATCGCCACTTAATATCACCATTAATGCCTAAGCGTTGCCGCTTTCACCCTAGCTGTAGTGTGTACGCCATAAAAGCTATACGCAAGCATGGTGTTTTTCAGGGTAGCTATCTAACTTTAAAGCGTTTGGCCAAGTGTCATCCTTTTCATGAAGGTGGTTTTGACCCTGTACCAGAAGCTTTATCCAAAATCACATTTAATTTCTTAGAGAGACCCTGGAGAAAACGTGATAATAGTTAGATTTTATATTGTTTTACTGTGCTGCTTCTTGTGCTCAATAGCCTTTGGGCGTGTAGAGTTTTCTGTTAGTGATTTTAGCATCACAAATTTCCAAAACACAGAGAGGATAAATGAGGTTTGTGCCGGCCCAGCTGCCTCATCTTTTTGGTGCAATAATCTAAAAGCCAACTTAAAGCTCATTACTACTAAGGGTAAGGATGTTTTCCTTAATGAAGCTGGTGAGGTAGTAGCACTTTATGCTAAAACGCAGCGTGGACAAGACTTCCGTGGGCGTTACAAAATAGATTCAGGACAAAACCTAATTCCTGTAGAAGCTACTTTACCAGGTGGCTCAATTCTCATTGGTGGCGAATATTTTGCTCCTGAAGTAACTTCAAGTAACTGGCGCAAGCTTGATAAGAACCAAATAGCAGGTGAAATACTTTTTCAAGCAGGCAAGTATCAAATAGAGAAATCTTTAGTTATTAATAATATTGACAATACTATTGAAATCACCCTTAAAGTCAACCCTCTTGATAATGAAGAAGAGGAACTTTCGACTGAAACTAGTGATGAAACTGCACTCGAGGCAACTAATGAAGCTGCTAGCATTAGTTATGCTTTCCCTGGTATAGCCCGTAACAGGAACCCTATAATAAAAATTGGTCAGGCAAGTACAGCAAGCACCAGCCCTCTTCGAGACATTGAGGTGCCAAATCCTAGCTATGCTTCTTTCCAAAGTAGTGCTACTAGAGGAGTAGCGCTTATAATGTACCCTGATACAGAAGAAGACCTTCAAACACTAACAGCAGTGTCATTAGCTGATAGCAATATAGCTTTTACAAAAAAGCCTTTAGATGATTCAGCAGAGGTAAAACTAAATGTTTACGCTGGCCCCAATGAGCTAGTACGCCTTTACCAAGAAGGTCTTTATCAACTCCCCGGCCTATTTACTCCTAATATTATTGGCAGACTGTCATTAGGGGTTTTGGTTTCGCTCGAGGCCCTACATAATTACATTGGCAATTGGGGGTTATCAATTATAGCACTCACGCTAATTTTTCGCCTCCTTATATGGCCTTTAATGTCTACCCAAACAAGATCTATGGTGGGCATGCAAAAACTACAGCCTAAACTAAAGGCCTTACAAAAGAAATATAAAAACAACCGTGAGAAGCTTGGTCAAGAAACCATGAAGCTTTACAAAGAAGCAGGTGTCAATCCAGCTATGGGTTGCTTGCCAATTTTAGTGCAAATGCCTATTTTTATCATTCTCTGGCGTGTTTTTATGAACTATGAATTTAATGAGGGCTTCTTGTGGGTTCCAGACCTTGGCCTTGCTGACCCCACATATCTCTTACCAATAATCTATGTAGGCATTATGGTAGTGCAATCACTGCTTATGGCTAAGGGTAATCCCCAACAGCTACAGCAAACTATGATTTTTAATGTAGTTTTTGCTTTTATTATGATAACTTTCCCAGCAGGTGTGTTGTTATATTGGGTAGCTTCTATGCTAGTTCAAGTAGGACAACATTACTTAATACAGCGTTCAATGAAAGCCTAGTATACTGCAGAAGACATGATAAAACTTATTCTAATTTGGCTTAACTTTTTAAGCTTAGCCTTAGCACAAGGTGTAACCGTTTGGACTCAATTTGAAGGAAGCGATTTGGAATGGTTGCAAAGCGAGGCAGATTCCTTTAAAGCTACCTTAGGAATACCTGTTCAGATAACTTCGCTTAGTCTAGGAGAAATAAAGCAACAAATACTTTTAGAGGAAGAAGTATCTGTTGCTGCTGACCTCTTTTTACCCATTACTCACAACGAGATTGATGCTATGGTCTCTGCAGGGGCGCTGGCTAATATGAACATCTATGCTACACAGGAATACTTAGAAGATTTAAGCAAGCAAGCACGCCTAGCTTTTGTTTTTGACGGCAATCTTTTCGGTTTGCCTATGTATGTAGAAGGTCCTGCACTTATCATTAATACTAGCTTAGTGCCCCAATTGCCTGATACCTTTGAAGGTTTTATAGAAACAGCCAAGGCTTTAACTGATGGGGACAACTATGGGTTTTTGTACGATATTAGTAATTTTTATTTTTCTTATACATGGCTAAGTGGTTATGGTGGTTATGTTTTTGCTCGAGACAAAAATAACAACCTAAGCCCAAAAGATATAGGTCTAGCCAATGAAGGGGCCATTAAAGGAGGAGGTATAGTACAGGATTTACGGCACAAGCACAATATTCTTCCTGAGGAAATAGACTATGCTGCTGCTGATAAGCTTTTTTTTGATGGCCAGCTAGCCATGACTTATAATGGGCCTTGGGCTATTAACAATTATCAAATTGCAGGCTTAAGTGTTGCGGTAGGACCCTTGCCTCATACTCAAGAGGGAGGCTCTTTTAGTGGCTTTATGAGCGTTCAAGGGGTACTTGTCAATGAGTTTAGCGAAAATAAAATAGTCGCTGTTAACTTTGCTAAATGGCTTACTCGTCCTGCTGCACAAATTTCACTTGCTGAACGCAGCGGTAAAGTGCCTGCCTCTCAAGAGGCAGTGTCTAGGGTTAGGGCAAATGATCCCATTGTTGCAGGTTTCGCAGATGCCTTAGCTGATTCCACACCCATACCAAATATTCCAGAGATGGGTAAGGTGTGGGGACCTATGGACGAGGCGCTCAAAGTTATTCTAGCAAGCCCCGATTCAGATGTTGCTGGTGCACTAAATAGAGCAGTTAAAGCAATTGCAGAATAAGCAAGATTTTCTCTAATGGCTAACTTACAAATAAGTCGCAGACCACGTCGTTTGCGCCAGAATAAAATAATTAGAGATTTAGTACAAGAAACTAAGCTTAGTACTAATGACTTTATACAACCTCTTTTTATTATAGAGGGCAGTGGTCCACCTGAAGCAATTGACTCTATGCCGGGGATAAAACGCTTTAGCATAAAGGATCTACTTGAGGAATGCCGTGAGCTAGTTGATTTAGGAATTAGCAACATAGCACTCTTTCCTAAGCTCGAGCCAAACTTAAAGACTGCTGATGGCCGAGAGGCTCTAAATGAAAATACCCTAGTTCTACGAGCTACAAGGGCTCTTAGAAAAGCTAATTTGCCTCTGCTCATTTTTAATGACATTGCCCTTGACCCTTACACCGATCATGGTCATGATGGGGTGCTTTCTAAAGATGGCAGTTATGTGGACAACGATCGCACAGTAGAAATTTTGTCTAAGCTAGCTGTCCTAAATGCTAAAGCAGGTGCTGATTTTGTAGCTCCTTCAGACATGATGGATGGGCGGATTGCTGTTATTCGCAAGAGTCTTGATAGCGAGGGGTTTGAGCGCACGGGAATCATGGTCTACTCTGCCAAGTTTGCTAGTGCTTACTATGGCCCTTTCCGTGATGCTGTAGGTAGTTCCAATGCTGCAGGGACACACCACCTTGATAAAAAGAGCTATCAATTGAATCCTGCTAATCGCTGTGAAGCTTTGATTGAGACAAGGCTTGATGAAGAAGAAGGTGCTGACATACTTATGGTTAAACCTGCTGGCCCTTATCTTGACATAATTCGTGAGTTGCGTAATAGCACTAATTTGCCTGTTGCAGCCTACCAAGTTTCTGGTGAATATGCACAGATACATGCTGCAGCACAACTGGGCTGGTTAGATCTTAAAAAGTGTCGCGAAGAATCTCTTGTAGCTATAAAGCGTGCAGGAGCAGATGTAATACTGACATATTTTGCCAAGGACCTAGCTAAGGTCTTTTAATTTTAGTACATACTGGAAACTGCTTAATTTTGTAGTTTTAGCGGATTTTTTGAAAAATGAGGACTTGCTACTGACTAAAAAGAGGTACTAACTGCTCACATTTTTCTTTAAACTTTAGTGCCGCTGCTACAAAACCTCTAAAGGGAGGACTGGGGCGTGATAAACGTGAGGCTAGTTCAGGATGGGATTGTAAAGCTATAAAAAAAGGATGCCCCTCGAGCTCTATAGCCTCTACTAAGCCTTCACCACGGCCCTGCACTCCTGGAGTGATACCAGCTATCGTTAAGCCCGCTGTTGCTAGCTTAGCTACATACTCTGGGGATACTTCATAGCGATGCCTATGGCGTTCATACACTGTACTATCAGCCCTTGGCTTATAAAGATTGCCAAGAATTGTACTACTCATAACTTTCATAGGCCAATCACCTAAGCGCATACTACCACCTAAATCCTTGATCTCAAGTTGCTCTGGCATGAGGTCAATTACGGGATAAGGGGTATGACTATCAAATTCACTAGAATTAGCGCCAGCTAACCCTGCAACATTGCGGGCATACTCAATAACTGCTACTTGCATTCCTAGACAAATACCTAGAAAAGGTATGCCTTTCTCTCGAGCGTAGCCTGCTGCACGTACTTTGCCTTCAATACCGCGCATGCCAAAACCGCCAGGTACCAAGATGCCATCAAAATTGTCTAACTCTTGTAAACTTCCCTCAACTACATCTTCAGAGTTTATCCATACAGTGTTTACTCGAGTTTTATAAGCAAGTCCTGCATGAGTAAGAGCTTCCATTAAACTCAAGTAGGCATCATGCATAGCAACATATTTACCAACAATGCCTATAGTTACTTCTTTCTCAGGGTGGCGCAAAACCCTGACTGCTTCTTGCCAACTTTTTAGATGGGGTGTTACTTTCTCAAGCTTCAAATTTTTCTCAATAAAATGACCTATTCCTTGTTGCTCGAGTATTTCTGGTACCTCATAAATATGCTTTGCATCAAAGCTATTGAAGACCTCAGTAGTAGTTACATTACAAAAAAGAGCTATTTTACTTTTAATATCTTGAGGACATGGCTGCGTTGAACGAATGATAATAGCGTCTGGTTGTACTCCTACACTACGAAGGGTAGCAACTGAATGTTGAGTGGGTTTAGTCTTAAATTCTTCACTAGTATGCAAGTAAGGAACAAGGGTAACATGAAAATAAAGGGTATTTTCAGCCCCTTCACTAAAACGCATCTGGCGAATAGCTTCTAAGAAAGGTAACGACTCTATGTCCCCAACAGTTCCCCCTACCTCAATTAAAACAACTTCAGCATTAACTAATCTGCCAGCTTCGCGGATCCGCTCCCTAATTTCATCAGTAATATGAGGGATTACTTGTACTGTTTGTGAGAGGTACTCACCACGCCTTTCCTTTTCAATAACACTTTTGTAGACCTGGCCAGTTGTTATATTGTTTGCCCTTGCAAGGTCTATATCTAAAAAGCGTTCATAAGTACCAATGTCTAGATCTGTTTCAGCACCATCACAGGTAACGAAAACCTCGCCATGCTCATAGGGACGCATAGTACCAGCATCTAGATTTATGTAGGGGTCAATCTTAACAGCAGTTACCCTATAGCCTCTTGCGTGCAAAAGGGCACCAATACTGGCAGTTGAAACACCTTTACCAAGGCTAGATACTACCCCTCCAGTAATAAATATGTATTTAACTTGCACTCGTTAAAGACTTAACTGCTAACTGCTTTGGCTTCTGGAAAGGGAACACCTGCTTTCTGAGTTTTTGTCCATATTGAAGTAGAAGGAATTTTTGTCAAATCAACTCTATCAGCATATTTTTTAGCTACTTCGGTAACTTCAACTAAAAGCCCCTCGCTTAAGGTAGTTGGTTTAAGTCCTAGATTTAAGAAAAGATCATTGCGGACGTGTAAGTCATTTTCAGCATCTTCTTTACGAGGATTATTAACCCTGACAATATCTGCACCAGTAATTTTACCAACCAATTCAGCAAGCTCTCGCACACGATGTGTTTCGGTCATTTGATTTAAAATCTTAACCCCTTTCACCTTTTTCAGGTGGATTTTCTACCGCTAATTGTAAACAACGCACAGTATCTTGAATATGAATAAAAGCCCTTGTTTGACCACCTGTACCATGTACAGTTAGAGGATGTCCTACTGCTGCTTGCATTAAAAAACGGTTTAGGACAGTGCCATAATCACCATCATAATCAAAACGATTGATAAGCCTTTGATCAAGTTGAGTTTCTACAGTGTTTGTGCCCCAAACAATGCCTTGGTGCAAATCGGTTATGCTAACAGAGTCATTTTTATTGTAATAGAAAAATAATATTTGATCTAAGCTTTTGGTCATATGATAGATGCTGCCAGGATTAGTGGGATAAAGAATTTGCTGGGTAACCTGCCCACCATCATCAGTAGTTACTTTAACATCAAGATACCCTTCAGGGATCTTCATTCCTGCTGTACCGTAGCCATAAACTCCCATCGTGCCTAGATGAACAAGATGGATATCCTGCTCACTTTCAACAATGGCACACAGCACATTATTAGTAGCATTTATATTGTTATTGACAGTGTAGCGTTTATGCTTAGGGGATTTCATGGAGTAAGGGGGCAGCTCGCTGCTCAGCAAAGTGAATAATGGTGTCAGGTTTCTCATCTTTTAGAAGCACTAACAAATTTTCATATTCTTTAGCAATGTCTAGATTAAAAAATCTTATGTTTTTACCAGCAGCCTCTTGCCAAGCCTTAAGGCGCGCATCTACAGAATTAATGGGGGTAAGAGAACCTACATTTAATTCGTTGTCTATGTTACGGCGAGAAAGGTTATCTACAATAATAACTTCATGACCTATATTTGACAGGTGTAAAGAAGTTGGCCAGCCACAAAAACCGTCACCACCAAGAACAATAATTTTCATAATACCTTCCTAAATTTTCAATTTCTAAATACTTACCTAACTTTATATACAAAAAGGTCAGCTGGTTTTGCCTTAGGAATATAATTACATGATTTTTAGACTAATGCCTAAGCCTGTATGTAGTATAGTACAAACAAGCACATTTCTTAGAATGTCAGGTTAAACTAAGATTATGGTGAAAGCTGTACTCGAGCACATTGCGGTATCTAGCGACGGTAATGCCTTTTTAGTACTTTTAAAAACAGATAAAGATGAAATAGTACCTGTGGTAGTAGGGCAGGCTGAGGCAATGTCTATAGTTGCTGGGCAAAATCAAGAAATGCTTCTGCGCCCTTTAAGCCATGACCTAACACTTTCTGTCATAGAAATGTTAAATGCTAAAATCCATCGGATCGAAATAACTGATCTTTTAGAAGGAACTTTTTATGCTAAGTTGGTGATAGAAAACAGGGATATTGAAATAGATATAGATGCTCGTCCTAGTGATGCCATCGCCCTAGCTGTCCGTGTAGATGCACCTATTTACATAGCTGAACATGTTGTAGAAGAAGTAGGTAGGGAAGACATTTTTTCAGGCAATTTAGGAAGTGTAGAGGCTTAAAGAGGAAGGTGAGGAGTAGCATCAATTGCCCAAGGGCTTTTAGTAATTGTACCTATTTTAAGATGTTCATAAGCTGCTAGAGCTATCATGGCACCGTTATCGGTAGCTAACTCTAAAGGGGGGAAAAACACCTTCAAGCCTGCTCGAGCAAACCTCTTGCGCAACCGTTTATTTGCTGCTACACCCCCTGCAATAATTAGTGTCTGATAGCCTGTTCTTTTAGCAGCTCTTAGGCTGACTCGAGCTAAGCTTTCTACTATAGTATGCTCAAAACTAGCAGCAATATCAGCTTTACTTGCCTCAGGCTGGTCGTTTACCAAAGTGGCTACTGCTGTTTTTAAACCACTAAAAGAAAAATCAAAGCCTTGCTGTTGTTTTAAAGGAAGGGTAAAAGGAAAGGCCTTAGGATTACCTCTTTCAGCTAATTTACTTAAAGGTGGCCCACCAGGATAACCTAACCCTAAGAGCCTAGCTACTTTGTCGAAAGCCTCACCAGCAGCATCATCAAGAGTTTTCCCAAGCTCATAGTAATTTCCCCAAGCTTCAACTCTAAAAAGAGAAGTGTGTCCTCCAGAAGCAATAAGGCATAGAAAAGGAGGGGTTACCTCTTTTTCTAGCATACAAGAGGCTATATGACCTTCTAGGTGATGAATAGCTATAAAAGGCAGATCCTTAGCCCAAGCCAAGGCTTTAGCATAATTAAGCCCTACTAGCAAGGCTCCTACTAAACCCGGGCCGTAAGTGGCTGCTACAGCTGTTACATCTTTTAGGGCTATGTTGGCTTTTTTTAGGGTTTGCTCGAGTAAACTATCAATAACTGTAAGATGCTCACGACTAGCTTTTTCAGGAATAACACCACCATAGGGGGCATGTAAAAGAGTTTGTGAGGCTACTAGGTTAGCAATCACCTTGCCATTTTTGACAATGCCAATACCCGTATCATCACAGGATGTATCAATGCCTAGTACAATATTGGAGCTATTAACATTTTCTACCACTGATTATTTCTTAGAGAAAGAAACCTGTATCAACACCTATCATTCAAATGACCGATCTGAAATGTGTCTTATTTCCTGCATTTGCTCATCAATTTTTGCATCAACATAGGTGTTACCAATTAAGCCACTTAGAACTTCACTAAAATAAAACTCTGCTAATCAGCTTACAAAAACCTTTGAAAATCTACTTTAATACCCTCACTTTCAACTAAATCAGCATGAAATAGACTCTCATTTGTTTGAGTAGTTACAAACACGCTTCGGCTATGTGGTTCTATTGTCCAAACAGCATTGACTCCTCCTTTAACCAGTACAGTTGCCTTTTGTAACATTTCTTGAATGGTTTGGCTGGAAGAAATAACCTCAATAGCTAATATCGGAACTTCTTTAAACTTTATTACATCGTGAAAAAGATTAGGCTGGATTTTATCTTTTTGAAAAACAGAGATATCCGGAGTTAAGCCATTAGCAATGTCCAAAGTAAGTTCTGGCAAAGGCTCTATGTCGTCATTTAGAAGCAATTGCTTTGTGATTTGAAGGCAAATATAACTATGATTTAAAGAGGGCATTTCCTCGAGCTTCCCATTACTAAGTGATTTATCAGTAGTAATTATGCTTTCTATCACTATGTTATTGATTATCCACTCTCTATCAAGGTGTAGTAACTTTAATTTGCTTTAAAGTAAGTGTGCCTTGATTTTTATCTAAGTAACGAACCTCGTAAGTGCCTGGTTCTATAGGTGAAGTGAGCTTGGCAGGATTACCCCAATCAGTAAAGTGATAATCAATTTTATTATACTCTTGATTATTTGTGTTATCTGGTAGGAATAAGGCAATTATCCCCTCTGGGCCAGAGTAAGGTATCTCAAACTCAAGTTCAACTCCTATAGTTTCAGGTATTGTAATGCTAGCTGTACTAGCAGTTACCTCAATTTGTCCTGAAGCAATTGTACCTTGGTTTTTATCTAAATAACGAACCTCGTAAGTCCCCGATTCTGTAGGTGAAGTGATCTTAGCTGGATTACCCCAACCAGTGAAGTGATAACCAATTTTATTATACTCTTGATTATTTGTGTTATCTGGTAGGAATAAGGCAATTATCCCCTCTGGACCAGAGTAAGGCACTTCAAATTCAAAACCGGCTTCTACAGTTTCAGGTACTGTAATACTAGCTGCACTAGCTGCTACCTCAATTTGTCCTGAAGCAATTGTACCTTGGTTTTTATCTAAATAACGAACCTCGTAAGTCCCCGATTCTGTAGGTGAAGTGATCTTAGCTGGATTACCCCAACCAGTGAAGTGATAACCAATTTTATTATACTCTTGATTATTTGTGTTATCTGGTAGGAATAAGGCAATTATCCCCTCTGGGCCAGAGTAAGGCACCTCAAACTCAAAACCAGCTTCTACAGTTTCAGGTACTGTAATACTAGCTGCACTAGCTGCTACCTCAATTTGTCCTGAAGCAATTGTACCTTGGTTTTTATCTAAGTAACGAACCTCGTAAGTCCCCGATTCTGTAGGTGAAGTGATCTTAGCTGGATTACCCCAACCAGTGAAGTGATAACCAATTTTATTATACTCTTGATTATTTGTGTTATCTGGTAGGAATAAGGCAATTATCCCCTCTGGACCAGAGTAAGGCACCTCAAACTCAAAACCAGCTTCTACAGTTTCAGGTACTGTAATACTAGCTGCTAATTCAGTAATTATAAGGTTTGCTGTAGCAACAACACAGTTCCCTGCTGTTGCTGTGTAGCGTAGTTCGTATTCACCTGCCTTTGTAGGAGCAAGTAGCTCAGCGGGATTAGCTGCTCCAGTATAAGCAGTTTGTAATGCACTATACTCATCACCATCAACTGGATGGAGACTAATAATACCTTCAGGACCTTCAAAGGGGAGGCTGAAAGTATAACTTGCCTCAACACTTTCAGGTACCCTAAGAGTAGCAAAAGCGTTGCAGTTATTTTCAGCTATGGGCTCTTCAACAATATCTTCAACAGCTGTGTCTAGTGCTCGAGCCAACTCTTCAGCACTCTCAGCATTTTCAAAAGTACCTACACCTTCAAAGCTTTGAATAGCCCTATCATCTAAATCAAAACCAATAATGCGAATATCAATTTCAAAACCACGATTACGCAAATCTTCAGCGACAGCTTGTAAATTGCCTCCACAAGATTCCTCACCATCAGTAACAAGAATGATAATACGACGCTGTGCATCTGTTGGGAAATCGTCTGCAGCAGCCAATAGAGAGAAAGCTATAGGGGTAGCACCTATTGCATCAGCGTCTTGAACTGTTTTACTCAAAGATGCTTTATCTACACCACTTAAGGGCACAAAAAGCTTGCTATCTTCACAAGCGCCCTCTGCTATAGCTTCTAATTGTGAACCGTAAACCCTTAACCCAACATTTAAATTGCCATCAGGTAACCCACTAATAAATTGTGTAAGCACATCTTTTGCTGCCACAATACGGTACCTACCATCCTCGATTGTGTTCCACATGCTTCCCGATGCATCTAAAATAAGTTCTACATAGGTTTGAGAATTAGTAAGTGCTAAACTTGTTAATAGCAGTAAACAGAGTACTATGCGTTTCATAGTTATAACTTCTCCTAGTTAAGTTTTTGATAGCTTATCTCAGCTAAAGAATCTAATTCTAGCTCAGTGCTTTTGAGAAATCTTAGAAGGCTATTTCTTTCACCTATTAGCAAACCAAACTACATATTCTCTAACAGGCCAAAAGTTAGGATTGTCTTATCCCACAATTTATGATTACCATCATCCCAGAAGGAATCAGGAATTATATTCCGTTTTAGAGGGCGTTCTCATAAACCAACTTTCTTTTATTGCTGGACAAATGTAAACGTACCCACTGGTGTAGCTTCTCCTCCTACAGCAAGTACACCATCTTGTATACGAAAAATGTTTTCTGGAGGGTTGGCTATGCTATTTGCCGAGGTATAGCTCTCACCACTGTCTGTACCTGCATCGTAAGGGTACAAGTCCACTTCTTTATTTTCTACCCACTCATCATTTTCGCATAAGCTTAATCCTGAAACTCCAACAAACCAATCTGGACTAGGAGCTAGCATAGAAACCAAAGTGACTAAAGGAAAATCTGGAGTAACTTCAGCATTTACTGAAACATCTCCTGGTGAAGAACCAATACCCCCTCCTGAAATTTCTTTACCAGCAGTCCCATCTGTAATGGCAGCAGCGATTTCACTTGTCAATGGATTTTTACTACCAGTTTCAGCCATACTTTTAACTCCTGCAGAAGCCAATTTTCCGGTTTCCCAGAAAGTAACACTGTCACTATGAGTAGCTCCAATTAGACCTGAAAAGTGAGGGTTGGCAGGAAAATCTTGAGGGTGAGTTGCTGCGCTCCATGTGCTAGTAAAAGTAATTCTATAGGTGGCCAAATTACCCTCAGTAGAACAAACATTTGCACTACTGTTACTACTAGTACATGCCACTAAAATAAATGATAAGACGCTTAAAGCCATTATTAATGTTATGTTCTTTAGATTCATTAGCTACAACCTTCATCTGTAAAATTCTTTATGTTTCTTTTTTTGAGCTCTCTTTCATTTGCCATCGCTTTTGACTCCTATACTTCCTTTTCCTCCAATTAAAAAGTCTACATTTACTAATTCGATGGTATAAAATTGAAAAATATTACCTTATATGCCCTACCATCTCTAGCTTTGTATTTTATCACAATCAACAAACCTCGAGTATAGTACTTGTACAAAGTTTTGGTTATTGCACTTCCCTAATTTAATTTCCTGTTTCCAATCATCAGATTTATCTATAACTATAATATACCTATGTTTTCTGTTAAACTAGCTAACCTTTCTGCTTGCCTACCTAGATTATCTTTCATTTCATGGAATGAAACACACGCATTGTGCATAAGGTCTAAGATTTTTCCTTAAAGCAGGAGCCCTTAACTTTAAGAAATTTGGCATCAATGAATTGAAAACTGCATAATACTTTACTTGTAGATAGTAGCTAGGTTTTGATGAGTGGAACTGAAGTAAATAGGTAATAAACCACTGTCATTTCAATAAAGCTGGTAATCTCTATCGACCTCTCTACTACAAAACTATTGGGATAGGAGAAACCATAATGAAACCCAAATTACTCTTAACAATTTCAGCAGTTTATTTAGGGCTTGCTGGGCTTGGTATTTTAATATCACCTGCCACAGTACTGGGAGTTACTGTTGATGCTGATACACCTAATTCTTTAATTGCTATCTTACGCAGTTTTGCTGCCCCTCTTGTTGGTGCTGCTGTATTGAACTGGATGGCTCGCAATGCAGGTCCTGCTAGGGCCCGTAATGCCATCCTGCTTGGTAATACTATAGGATTTGGTTTATCAATGGTTCTAGCAGTAATTGCTGTACTAAGCGGCGGATCAGCTCTAGGTTGGCTATTTGCTGTTATCAGCTTGCTTTTCGCAATCGGTTTTTTTCTAGTAACTCGCGAGGATATGTCATTTTAGGTACTTTTGCCCACATTTAATAGCAACTTCAATCCTATACAAGCCTAGAGAAACTATTGATGACAAGTACCATTAAGTTTTGCAGGGCACAAAAGGCAAATGGTGAATGGGTGAAAGCTGTACAGATGTCAATTATTGTGACTGAGTAATTTCAGAACTTTTTAAAATATTGCTATAATGAAAAGATGCCAGCAACAATGGATAAAAAAGTTGTTGTAGGATTTTTAGCTTTAGTTGGTATTTTAAGCATCTTTTTTGCTCCTTGGGCAACTATACATCGTGAGCTTGGTGCCAAAGGCACCGCACTGCTTTTGCCTAATCGAATCATTGACTTTACAGGTGATATACTCCCTTTAGAAGTTCCTAATCAGGTGTTTGTTTTGCTTTTAAGTCTAACAGCACTTTCCCTGATAGCTTTAGCATCTTTATTAAAAGACAAAATGCGCTTAGGGATATGGTTTTTATCAGGAGTTATGCTTGTTGGCATTACTGTCTACGGCTACAAGAGCTTAGATCGCTCTCTTGAGAGCGCAAAAGTTGAGGGACTAGCCCAAATTGCTGAACAAGCTATTGCGAAACCAAGGCGCTCAACAGATGTTGAAAAGGTCAAAAATATCCTAGAGAGGATATACCTTAACTCTTCTGATAAATCTATACGAGCCTTGAAAGCAGCTGGGGTTAGAGTAAGAAATTTACCTTATAGTAATTCAGCTATGGGCTTAAGTGCTTTTTTATCTATTGTGGTGGGCTTAATTGCTATAATTTTTAGCCTCAGATTCTCATCAGGGTTTAACATCCTTCTTGATAAGTTACTACATAGGGCGGCCATTCCTACTATCTCCATTTTGCTAGCTTTAGTGGCTGCTGCCATAGTTATTTTAGCCCTGCAGCCAACCCCTTTGGGTAAAGGGGTAGAAATAAGTAATGCCTATATTTATCTAGTAGGTAGGCTTGATACGCTATGGTATGCTTACCAAACAATTTTTGCTAGCTCTTTAGGAAATATCTCTGGATTTTTAGAGGCGCTAAAATTTGCCACACCACTCATTTTCACAGGGCTTGCGGTAGCTTTTAGCTTCCGAGCAGGACTTTTTAACATTGGGGCACCAGGACAAATGATCCTAGGTGCTGTTTTTGCTATGTTAGTAGGCATATATATGCCTGGCCCTAAATTTTTAGTGTTACCACTAGCAGTATTAGCAGCTGCACTTGGTGGTGGTCTTTGGGGAGCTTTACCGGGTTGGCTTAAGGCAAAGTTTGGTGCCAATGAGGTAATTAACACTATTTTGCTTAATTATATAGCTTCCTCCATATTACTATTTTTGCTCTCGGCTAGCCATACTTTTGCTGCACCTGCCTTGCGAATACTTATAGCCTTATTAGTTTTTGCATTCTTTTTACTCTTTTTAAATCTAATACCCCAGCTGCGCAATGTAGCTAAACAATTCCCATTTATAGTAGGTATGCTAATTAGTCTTACAGTAGTAGTAATTATTAGTGTTGCCAGTTGGCCTCGCAGTGGGGATAGCCCTATTACTTTTACTTTGCCCTTCAAGGCTCCAGGCTCTGAACCTAAATCACAACTAATTTCGGAAGAAGCACGTTTTGAACATTTACCAGCACTAATGGGCATAGATTTAGAGAAAAATCCGGGAACAAATATTGTTTCTATCAATTATAGTTTAATAGTTGCCATTCTTATAACTGTGCTGGTCTTCATAATTTTACCTAATTTAAGTAAAGCAGTCAGTAGACTCCTGTTACGAATAACGATTGCTTGCTTAGTAGGTGCAGGGGTTTATGCTATCGGAATGGTTATGGAGTTTAACACAGTGAGTACTGCCATTCCTCCAACACAGCTAAATGGCTCCTTTGTACTAGCAATCCTAGCAGCAGTGTTTGTTTATTACTTTTTATGGCGTACCAAATGGGGTTACGAACTTCGTGCGGGGGGACTTTCTCCAAAGGCAGCAGAATATGGTGGAGCTAACCTAGCTAGAAACACAGTCTTAGCCATGTCTATAAGTGGTGCCCTAGCAGGTTTAACAGCTTGTCACTATGTTTTGGGGGGGGCGCTCGAGGAGTACTCTCTAAGACAATCTTTGCCTACAAGTGATGGATTTGATGGTATAGCTGTAGCTCTTTTAGGTTATAACACTCCTTTAGGGGTAGTACTTTCAGCCTTTCTTTTTGGAGTTTTAAAAAATGGTGGGGCAGTAATGAATGTTACTTTCCCTGAACTCACTCGAGATGTTGTCAATATGATGCTAGCATTAATAGTACTTTTTATTGCTGCAAAAGGTTTCTTGCCTGAAAGTTTAACTAACTTTCAAGATAAAACCAGAAAATGATTTTATGGATGCACTCATTCTTTTTGCTTTCTTAGCCTCTACTATACGCGCTACTACTCCACTTTTGCTAGCAGCTTTGGGAGGGCTCTTTAGTGAGCGCTCTGGCATAGTTAACATAGCTCTAGAAGGCATTATGATCTTTGGAGCTTTGGCAGCAGCAGTGACAACTCAGCTTATCGAAGCACCCTACCTATCAACCAATCTTGAATCCAGCGTACCTTTGGCACCCTGGTGTGGCATTTTGGCTGCAGTCATTGCAGGTGGTTTAGTGGGTTGGTTGCATGGCTTTATCTCTATTCGCTATAAAGCTGACCAGATCATTTCGGGAACAGCTATTAACCTTATGGCCTTGGGTTTACCAGCAGTTATACTAACAGGAATTTACAATAATAGCTCGGATAGTGAGCCAATTATAAATCGCTTGCCACAACCATTTGGATTTAGTCCACTAGTTTATCTAGCTTTTATTCTGGTACCCATAGTTTGGTATGTTGTTTATCAGACGCCTTTTGGACTGCGTTTACGCAGTGTTGGGGAGCACCCAGAAGCAGCAGATAGTGTTGGTATTGATGTAAAGAGAGTACGCTACTATGGAGTAGTACTATCAGGGATTTTAGCGGGTCTGGCAGGAGCTTACCTGAGCATTGGCAACCTTAACCATTTTACCAGCGAGATGTCAGGGGGGCGTGGGTTTATTGCTTTGGCTGCACTCATTTTTGGCAAGCATCATCCACTAGGGGTATTAGGAGCAACTTTGCTTTTTGGAATTTTTCAGTCTGCTGCTACGCTTTTGGGTGGAGGGCAGCTTTTACCCTCCACCATAGTTGAGAGCTTACCTTTTATCCTTACTATGCTGGTTTTAGCAGGTTTTATAGGGCAAGCTCAGTTGCCTAAAGCTATAGGCAAACCTTATGAAAAATAAAGTGCCCTGAGAACACTAATCTATTGGCTGCTCATCAAAAAATTGGCTTAACACCAATTCGTATGCTATAGTTACCTGAGAAAGTATTTTCCCATAAGAAACCTCTTGGTAATATGAGTTCATCTAAATCTTGTATAGTGGTAGCTATTACTGGGGGAAGTGGTATTGTTTATTCTTTTGATTTACTTAAGACTTTAGAAGACCTGTCAATAGAAACGCACCTCATTATAACTAATGGTGCTAAACAAGTAATTTCTACTGAACTTGATGGGGATGCTACTGAACTTGAGAAGCTCGCTGCTGTAACTTACAAGAATAGTAATTTTAGTGCTAGTATTGCTTCAGGCTCATTTCAAACTAAAGGGATGGTAATAATTCCTTGCTCAGCAGGAACTCTAGCTAAGGTTGCCCAAGGCTTCACTGACAATTTAGTATCACGTGCAGCACACGTACATCTTAAAGAGAAGCGCCCCCTAATAATTATCTTACGAGAAGCTCCTTATGCTAGGCCATTAATGCAAAACATGCTAGCAGCTAATGATGCTGGTGCTACCATTTTACCTGCTGCACCAAGTTTTTATCACAAACCTAAAACTATAGAGGATTTAATAGGTACTATTACTGCAAGGACGCTAGATTTGCTTGATATTCCTAACACCAGAGCTAAACGTTGGAAAGGCAAGCCTTGAAAATAGCAGCCCTTATCCCTGCTGCAGGGGAAGGCACACGCTTAGGTAAGGGTCCAAAAGCTTTTTTAGAACTAGCAGGCATAACACTGCTAGAAAGGGTTGTTAGTGCCTTTTCAGAAGTAGATGAAGTCATTGTGGCAGTTTCTCAAGAGATGCTACTTAAAGCTAGTAAACTTTTAGGAAGTAGAGCTCGAGTCATAATTGGTGGAAATACCAGACAAGTTAGTGTTTTTAAGCTCCTTAAAGCCAGCTGTGCTGATATAGTAATTATTCATGATGTTGCTAGACCGTTCTTGGCTTCCAGTACCATTCAGGCAGTTATTAAAGCAGTAAAAGAAAATGGTGCTGCTACCATTGCTAGGAATGTAGGTGATACCCTAATTGAAACCAATACTGGTAAGGCAATTGATCGCTCACAACTAAAAACCATTCAAACCCCGCAGGGTTTTAAAGGTAAACTTATTTTAGAAGCACATTTAAATGCTCTTGAAAGAAACATCAAAGTAACTGACGATGCTGGACTCATGTGGCACCTAGGAAAAGATATTACTTTTGTAGAAGGTAGCAGTTGGCTTATAAAGATAACCACGCCTAGTGACCTTGCCATAGCACAGATATTAGCCTTTGAATGGGACAAGCAATAATTGGACAGATTCATCAATTCCAGCATCACTAGCTAGGATGCCATATTCCTGTGCAGCATTTACACTGCATTGTGTGCAGCTTATCAAAAATATCCTAGGGTTAGTAATAGACTATACTAGGCTGAATTATGCTTTTTACTATTCAAAACCCTGAAGCTAAATGTTGGTTTAAAGATAATGAAACTGAATCCCCATGATTTCTTAGAAAAGGTTGTGGCAATTCCTAGTCTTTCAGGAGAAGAAAGCAAAGTAGCAAACTATTTGGTTGAGACCTTAAGATCCCATGCCACAAAGACCTTTGTTGATGATGTAGGAAATGCTGTAGTTGAGTTTACAGGTTCAGGTAATAAGCAAATAATGTTCCTTGGCCACATTGATACAGTAGCAGGCAACATTCCTATAGAGATAAGAAATAACAAACTTTATGGGCGTGGCAGTGTAGATGCTAAAGGGGCTACTTGCACAGCTTTGATTGCGGCTATAAATTTTTGGCAAAAACGCCAAGACATTAGCCTCACAATTATTGGAGCAGTGGAGGAAGAGGCTGCCTCGAGCAAAGGAGCACGTTTTGTACTTAACCACTACCCTAAGCCAGATGCCCTCATTATTGGTGAACCTAGTGGTTGGGATGGAATAACACTAGGATATAAGGGTAGACTAATCATTGAATTAGCAGTGGCAAAAGATAATTTTCACAGTGCTGGCCAAGAAACTACTGCTGCAGAGGATATGCTAGCACTATGGCAAAAGTTACAGTTATGGCAAGGACAAATTAATGAAGATGTTTTAGGTATCTTTAATAAGGTGCAAATGTCTTTACAAAGCATAAACTCCACCAATGATGGACTTAAACAACTTTGTAAAGCAATCATAGGTTTCCGTTTGCCTCCAAACCACCCTCCTGCTGAAATCGAAAAAGACTTATTAAAACTTTTGGCAAATGAGAAAGTCCAATTAGTAGTTAGTACACCACGAGAACAGCCTTACTGTGCTCAGAAAGATAATTTGCTGTCTCGAGCTTTCCGTAATGCCATTCGTGAGCAAGGTGGCAAACCACGCTTCAAGCTTAAAACTGGCACTAGCGACATGAATGTAGTAGCCCCACATTGGAATGTGCCTACAGTTGCTTATGGGCCTGGAGATTCAAGTCTTGATCACACACCTTTAGAACACCTTGATTTAGATGAGTACGAGCAGGCAATAGCTGTTTTTGAAAAGGCACTAGGGTTCTTGGCTAATTTACTTTCGAAGTAGTTGTTATATACTTTCGACGGTATAAAAATGGACTTTTCCATTGTAATTGCTATGAAATTTGAAAGGGAGATGAGGAGCAGGGCATAAGTTTCTTGAAGTAAGCTGTTCATTTCTTACCCATTTTTAGTATAATATGGTCAAGAAAATCATATGTCTAACAATACTGAAAAGAATCATGCTGTAGTTCAAACTTCTGAGGGAATAATAGAGGGAGGGCTATATGTTACTCCAGAGGTGCAGGCAGTTTTTGATAATGTTCCCTCAGTTATCTTTTTTAAAGACTTAGCAGGACGCTATACCTTAGTTAACCATCTATTTGAAAGTCTAAATCAATTAAATCGCAAGGATGTAATTGGTAAAACAGATAAAGAGTTATATCCTGCAAATGTTGCTCGGAAGACTGAAGAAATCGAGAAACAAGTACTGGAACTTGGTCAAACAATAAATATAGAAGAAATATTGCAATTTGGTGATGATGAGAAAGTGACTCTGACCAGCCGCTTTCCCTTAAAAAATAGTGAGGGCAAGGTTTATGGACTTGGTGCGATTGCTACAGATGTTAGTGAGTTAAAGTATGCCCAAGAGTCTTTAGAAGAAAGTAACTTTATCTTAGCTAGGCATTTGGGTGAGCTTGAAGTTAGAAATCGTGAGGCTAAGTTATTACTTGAGATAGTAAACACTTTGTATGACTGCCACAGTTTAGAAGAAGCTTATGCTTTTATTAAAAATTTTTGGCAAAAAAATTTCAAAGTCATTTCTGGTGCTATTTATTTAAGGCAATCACCAAGTAGCATTAGTAAATGTGTTAGTGTATGGGGACAAAACTTTCATCCTCCTGCAGTTGACAAAGATTTTTGCAAGGCTCTCCAGCAAACTTCACCTTTACATGTACAAACTAAGAACCATGCACCAGAAACATGTTGTAATCTGCCAGAAGAGGGAGGTTTTGATACCCTACTTTGCCTACCCCTACAGGTTTATAATGAGCTTTTTGGCTTGTTACATTTAAGTTTTGAAAAAAATGCTAGTAAAGTTTTAAATGAGCGTGATTTTGAGCTTATTCAAGCCATCAGTCAACAAATGGCACTAGCACTTTCCCATTTACTGCTTTTAGAAAAAGTCTTTCGGGATCCCTTAACAGATCTTTTTAATAATCGCTTCATGATAGAAACTTTAGAACGTGAGCTAAAACAAGCTAAACGAACTAAAAAACCTATAAGTGTGCTGATAATCGATATTGACCACTTTAGGACTATTAATGAAAAGTATGGTTATGATGCAGGAGACCAGGCACTATGTGAATTTGCAACTTTGCTAAAAAAATCTTTTCGAAAAGCTGATTTAGTTTGTCGTTATGGTGGAGAAGAGTTTGTAGTTATTATGCCTAGTTGTCCTTTAGAAAAAGCTAAAGAGCGGTCTGAGCAACTACAGCTGGCAGCAAAACACCTAACATTCACCCATCAAAATAAACAACTCAACTTTCTGCCAATATCTATAGGGATAGTTGCCTCGAGTAAACAAACTACTAGTGCCCGTGAACTTTTACATAATGCACTAACTGCTTTACTCAAAGTTAAAGCTAAAGATTAAATAGCTATTCTGCAAGGGAAGCAAATACCCTAGTCCCTTCTCCTAAGCTCGAGCTAATTTCAAAGCACCCTCCCCTATCTTCAATGCGCTCACGCATTTGCTTAAGTCCTAAACCACCAGCACTAGTTACACGGTCTGTAACAGCTCTAACATTAAAACCTCTACCATCATCATCAACTTTAATAAAAGCCTGATTATTCTTGGCAGTGCCTACACAAACCCATACTTTACTAGCTTTTGCATGTTTAGCAACATTGTGCATAGACTCTTGAAAAATGCGAAATAGCACCACTTCAGATTTTACACTAAGTTGAGGCATTGATTGAATGTCTAGTTCAATCTGAACATCATTTTGCTGACCATAATCATAGACATAGCGTCGCAAAGTTTCTATAAATCCGTGGTGTTCTAAATCTATTGGCCGTAGAGCAAAAATGCTACGCCGCACCTCTTTAATGGTTTCTCGAATAGTATTTCTAGCCTGAGTAAGCTCTGCTTGGGATCTAGTGAGATTTTTTTGATTTATAAGCTTGGTAACAAGATCAAGCTTTAAGGCACTAAAAGCTAGCATCTGGGCAACACCATCATGAATTTCTCGAGCAATGCGTGCTCTTTCTTGGGTAATAGCAAGTTCTTCGGAGTGTAGATAAGCTCGAGCATTCCTTACTGCCAAGCTAACCTGTCCTGCTAAAAGGTCTAAAAAAGACAAATTAACCCCACAAAAGTGATTTATTTCTGTGTGGGCGAGAACTACTACCCCCAAAAGTTCTTGCTTGGTAATGAGTGGCAAAAATACTGCACTTTTAGCATTTAAAAAGCCACCACACTCTCCTTCATTTAACTCAGCAATTATGCAAGGTTTGGCAAACTTCGCTACTTTGCCTATAAGCCCTTCACCTATACGTAAAGAAGTTGTAGTAGGAGATTTAAACCCCTTATAGGTTTTTAATTGTAAGAAATCCTCTTCATCAGCTAGATAAACACCACCTACCGTAGCTTCTACTCTTGACATCATTTGCGTTAGCAAAGTAGCTAGTAGATTTTCTAAATTTCCTTCTGCTCTAATACTACGATCTGCTTCAAAAAGGGTTAAAAGGTCACGAGTGCGACTACGAGTGGCTTCTGCTATGGCTGAGAACTCTGAACTTAAGATGCTAAAACTTTTCTGCACTTCAGGGCTTGGAGGCATCTCATAGTAAGCATGAAGGCTACCTTCTGGTTTACCTCCCCAAATAATGGGTGCACTTAAAACAGTGTATTGGCTACTATTCTCAAAAGTCTTAAGATCATTCTCCTTAGCCTTAAGAAAAGCTAAGTTTCTTCTTACAGCATCATCTATCATCTGCTGGCTCAAACCGTGGCTATGAGTAACTCCAAGATCACCTTCACCAATTAGAATAGCGGTGCCCTTAGCTTTTGTTACCTTTACGATGCTTTGACTAGCAACAGCAAGAACTCCTTCTAGGTCAGTAGCTGAAGCAAACTGTTCAGTAACAGTCTGAATAGTACGCAGAAGCTCATGACTAGCCTGCAACTCTTCATAAAGGCGTTTTAGTTCTTTTTGAGCAACTTCACGCTCACGCACCTGAAAAGCTATCCAAGCAAGTGTCAGAAAAGTTACTAGAGGTCCTAGGATGCTATAAAAAAGTAACTGTGTCCAAAATTGCCATCTCTCATCGCCTAGTGGTACTATCACCAATTGATGCAAGAATACTACTGCAACAATACTTAAAGGCAACCATAATCTAGCACGTTCAATTTGTTTATGTAGTGTGCCTATAGACTCAATATCAATTTGAGTTAAGGGAGAGGGTTGGTAGGCGTAAGATGTGTTTGACACTAGATTTAATTATAATACAACATACTTGCATTGGTATAAAATTGGACATTGCTATTAGACTTACTACGGCATGTGAAAGGGAGATAGAGAGATGAGGAGCAGGGTGTAAATTCCTTGGAACAAAACGTTCATTTCTTACCCGTTTTGAGTATAGAGATAAATTAAATCTATTTTTCAAGTTTTTTGCCCAAAATAATACCAACAGGACCAAATAAGCGTTTGGGCTTGCCTGAGGACATAGAGTAGAGGATGCTTAAACAGCCTAGACTCCCTAGTAGTTACTCGAGGAGGAGCTGTTAGAGTTTTGAACTGAAGCCTGAGGCAAGCAACCTGCACCAATGTCTCTAAAGTATAAGTCTCGACTTTAGCCAAAATTAAGAAAAAAGTAGTAGGCAAAGACCTATAAAGAAAGGTTAAATGCCTACATGACAATACCAAGTGTAATTGTACAATTATTGGCAGCATTTTCTGAAACATTAACAGTACCAACTTTTGGCAATGTCCTAGTACTTGTATGTGGAGTGATCTTAAGTAATAAAGGCACTATAAGTGCAGCACTGAGGGTAATGAGGGAAGATCAGGATAAGGGTTATGGGAAATATTACCGAGTGATGAATAGAGCAGTATGGTCATGTTTGAGCTTAAGCAGAATCTTATTGGGCCTAATAGTGGTCACCTGCTTGACACCCAGTATGCCTTTAATGCTGGTAGTAGACGATACCTTAGAACGTCGTAAGGGAAAGAAGATAGGTAAAAAAGGATGGCACCGTGATCCTACACACTCATCAGGAAGTAGAGTAACAAAAGCACAAGGAATAAGGTGGTTGTCAATACAAATACTAGTACCAGTACCATGGTCGAAGAGGCGTTGGAGTTTACCGTTCATGACAGTACCAGCACCATCAAAAAAGACATGCGAGAAATTAGGAGTAAAACACCAGAGCTGTGTAGAGCTAACGTGCATACTGATAGGAATAATAAGGCGTTGGAATCCAAGACAAGAGATGTATCTAATAGGAGATGGGGCTTTTACAGCAGTAAAACTATGTTTAAGATGTGAAGAGCTAGAGATAGTACATATAAGTAGAGGACGCTTTGACCTGCAGTTATATGCTAAGCCTAAAGCGCAACCAAAGGGAAAAAGAGGGAGGAAGGCTAGAAAGGGGAAAAGACAAGCATCATTGCAAGAAAGGTTGAGTGATGTAAAAACGGTTTGGGGAATGATGTTAGTAAAGTGGTATCGAGGAAAAGAGAAAGAGGTAGAGATAGCAACAGGAAGGGCATTATGGCATAGGAGTGGGTTTGATCCAGTGGAGATAAGGTGGATAATAGTAAGGTGTAGTGAAGGAAGCATAAACCCGATGTGCATAATCAGTACAGATATAGAAAAGGGAGTACAGGAGATAGTGGAAAGCTACGTTGCTCGGTGGAATATAGAAGTCACGTTTGAGGAAATGCGAGCACAACTAGGATTTGAGGAACAAAGGCACTGGTCTGAAAAAGCAATAGACAGGAGCACACCATGCTTGTTTGGAATGTTCAGCATAATAGTGTTGATAGGGATAAAGCTGTATCCAAAGGAATTGCCAACAAGGTACAGTATTTGGGAAGAGAAAGAAGAAGCAAGTTTTGGAGATGTGTTAGGAGCAATAAGGATATACATATGGGAAGAACAAGGGATAGAAAAAGTGAGTGAATTAGGGGAAGAGATACAAATGCCGAAAGAGGTATGGCAAGCAGTGTTGGCAATATTGTGCTAGAAGCAGTTTAAGCGAAGGGGTATAAAATTTTGTAGAGAAGGCAAGAAAGGGTAAGTGGGCCTATAATAAGATAAGAATAAAAGGCTTCTAGTATAACAGACAAAGGGAGAATCAGTAAAAAAGAGAACTATGCAGAAAAAATATCTCGGCAAAAAGGAATGAAAATCATGATTTTTCTGACAAAACAGCGAATAATTAGAGGAAGTCTAGTGTAGAAGGAACAGTTGTGCTATTTTACAATTTGGTATGGATACTCCCTTTAGGAAACAAGCCCCTCTTTACAATTAGTTGGTATAATGGATAAAGTAGAGATAAGTGTATCTAGACTTAACCTTTAATGCTGCTGTACTACTCAGGTTATAACCACGATAACCAGAAACAGGATCATGTATGTTGAGTCTAGTGAGTTTAACAAAAGCCCAAGCACCTACAAAATGTCCCCACCTTCGTAACCTGCTCATTCTTTGGTAGAATTCCTTATTTCTTTCTACCAAGACTACATCAGTCTTTTCTTCAATTAGTAAATTTAGTATTTCTGGTATATAAGCAGGATCATACTGACCATCAGCATCTAGAGTAATTAGGTAGTCAAAATTGGCATTGATAGCTTTTTGGAATCCTGCATAGAAAGCTTGTGCTAGCCCAATATGACTAAGCTCTAATACTTCTACCCCAAAAGATCTAGCTATGGCTACACTTTCATCAACAGAGCCATCATCCACTACCAAGATCTGAACACTAACACCTTCCAATGACCTAGGTAACTCCACTAAGGTTTGAGGAAGCTGCTCAGCTTCGTTAAAGCAAGGCACCATAATGCAAAGCTTAGGTTTATTTTTTTGAGAGGTTGGCTTGACTTGATTAGTCTGGGACAATGCTATCCACCAATGCTTCACCCATAACCCAACACTTCCTATTTTCAGGTAGGATGGTTAGTTGATCTTGACTTGTCTGACTAACTTCTTCTGTTTGATAGGAAAACAGTTCCACATCATAAACACCTCGTGACTTAATCAAGGGATTACGACAAAACTTTGCTTCATACTGCCAGTACCTACTATCTGGCTCAGTGTACTCTGGTATTAAGGATAAGAAGTAGACTCTAAAACCCCTAGCTTGCATGGCCCTGCCTTGAGAATTAACGTGCTTTAAGTTAGCTTGCATTAGTACATAATCAGGCAAAAGAAATTTTAGGCTGGTCATTAATCTCGTGTATTTGTAAGGCAAATTCCTTAAGGATGTAAGTTGTGTAGGCTCTTTTCTTTGTAAAGAACCTCCTATCAGTAACATAATCTGGCTATCTTTAGCTTTGGTAGATTCTGATTGTGGTGCAGCTTCAGAACTTTCTGCTCGTTGTTTTTCAATAGGTTTCAAGTATTGTTCCAATTGCCTATCAATAGGTGGAACATCTTTGTGTTCTCTTGCCAAAGGAATACTAACTAGGTTAAGCATTACTACTAAAGCTATAGTTAGTAGCTTTAGCCAATGAGCCCAAACACTTGTTACTGCAACAAGCACACAGGATATAGCTACTAAAGGAAAAGTGTATCTAGCTAAATCAACATCGTGATTTAAGAAAGACCAGATAAAGTACGCTACTGCCCAGAAACTAATTAGTAATAAAGGCCCTTTATCCTTACTAGTTAGTAGTTTGATTCCGACACATACATGCAGAATTAAAAAAAGAACCAAAATCATTAATCTCAAAAAATCAAGTGGGTTGTTTACCCACCAACCTCCTAGGCCATAAACAAGATAGGTGTTTAACCAGCGACTACCACGGTCTACTAGGTCAGAACCCTTGTTGGTACTAACACTACCTCCCCAATCTTGATAGTGACCTTGAAGATGCTCCTTGGCTGCTTCAATGTATGTAGTCTTCCCCTCTACCATTATCTGCCAGCCTAGCCACATACCAACTACCAACAAGAAAGTTATTGCAGAAAAGACAAACTCCAAGGTTGGTTTTCGCCAGTTAGCAGCAAGGTGATAACGCTGCAGGGTAACAATAAGTAAAACAACAAGTAAGGGAATGTAAGAAATTCTAATGCCTATAACAAAACCAGCCAACATGAATGTTGCTAACATCCATAATACCTTATCCCTAGTTATGGCTTGCCAGCCACACCACAGCATCATTACACCTACCAACAAAGCTGTAGGATCACTGAATACCTCAGTACCATCTAGCCAAGATATCGGTACTGCTAGCCATAGGAGTGCTGCTAGGATGCCTGCTAAACTGGCTTTATATTCAATATCATTTCTAACAGTCCAATTCCTAGCATCTGCAAAGTTAGTTTTATCAATCTTATCAGTTTCACCCTTTTTAAGAGGATCATTACTAGCAGAGGGTTTGTAAAGGCTATAAGTTATTCCTTTTGTTAGCAGTGCTAAAGGTATTATCAGAAGGCTTGTTGATAGTATGGACAGGGTATGTAAAGCAGTAACAGTGTTGGGGCTGACTTGGTTGAGCAACCTCCCTAACCAAATGTATACAGGGTAACCCGGCCAGTGAGGACGTCTTTGACTGACATCATAGTTTTCTACTCCCCTAGCAAAGAAGAAGCTATCTCTACTTTCTAGGTATTGTGGAGCAGTAGCACTTCTAGTAAATACTGCTAGTAAAACAAGGAGTATTAGTATTCCATAAAAGATAGATGCTCTACTGGGTCTGTTTAAGTTTTTAGTGATTCTCAACTTAGTGCTAGTTTATGTTGGAACAGGTCTTTGAGTAGCTAGACAATATAGGAATCCATAGGAATAAAGAAGCTACCTACTTCTTGATAGCTTCTTTGGCTTCTAAGATGATGTTAATGTTGTTGCTTAGCTAATTACCAGCCACCACCATCCTGTATGTCAACAGTTACCATAGCTGTATCTTCTCCACCATTGCCATCACTTATGGTGTAGGTGAAGGTGTCTATGCCTGTGATTGCTGTTTCGCGTGTGTAGTCAATACTTTGTCCTTCAAATATTGAAATAGTTCCTATAGAAGGGGAGGTCGCACTAATTATTGTTAGTGGGTCGTTATTAGGGTCTGAGTCATTAGAGAGAACATCTAAAAAGTATGTTGTTTGTGATCCATTCGTTTGTCCTTCATCAGGAGTAAATGAAAAGTCATCATCATTTGCTTCTGGATCAAAATTAATACCAACATAAACAATGCTTGAGGCAGTGAAACTTGGGTCTTCTAAAACAGTTGCAGTAATGGTATAGGTTCCCGGTGTTGCTGGTGCCGTATAAGCTCCGTTTTGGTCAATAGTACCACCAGTTGCAGACCACTCAACCTCAAGACCCTCAGCACTTTGCCAACTAAAAGTTACATTTTGGTTAGGAATAATAGAGACTCCATCTGGTTCTAGTTTAGTATCCAATACATTAATGGGAATACTCACTTTCCTAGATGGTTCCTCAACAAGGTAAGCTGTTAATGTGTACTGATTAGGTGTGTCTGAAGCATTGAAGGTCACAGATTCTCCACTTTTTTGTAAGTTAGCATTAGGTGTAACTGACCAATCTACAGAGAATCCATTGGCAACATCTGCTACAAAAGTTTGGCTATCATGAATATACATAATGCTTTGACTGGGTGTTATCACAACAGGATCTAACACTACAACTGTTGCTGAAATGTTTTCTAAGGGATCGTTAATCAAACTAGCTGTGATTTGATACTCTGCCTTTTCTCCAGGGGCTACAAAGCTTGCATTATGCCCATTTATATTTAAGTCAGCTGCACTCACATTTGGCCCTATTAAGTCCCAAACTATATCGCTGGAGCTAATGGGAGTTCCACTACCTACATCTACAACATCAACTTCAACATTGATAGGATCGCCACTAAAGAAGATTTGCATAGGATCACTAAAAATTAGCTTGCTGCTGGGAGCACTTACTCCTAATGCTGCAGTTACCCATACTAAATCACCAGTAAGAGCTACATCGAAGGTGCAGCTTCTTAATATCCAAGGATGTTCTATTCCAGCACTTGCACAAGCCTCTTTGGCATCTGCAACAGCCTGAGAATCAAAGTCTCCCAAATCAATTAGCTTTCTAGGGTAGGTACGAGAAAATGGATCCGTCCCTTGACTAAATAAGGACTGTGATGCACCATAGAATAAACTCCAGCTATCTCGGAAAGTATCACCACCCGGACCAGCAAAATACTCTTCTATATTCTCACCAAAGTAAAGAGTTTCCTCCTTGGGTCTTGACAAAGTCTCACCCCCACGAATTTGTATATCATCAACAACAAGACCATTACCATTTCCATGAAGTCCCTCAAGATTACCGCGATACTTATCCGGCAAAAGGATTCTAAGATCTCCTATAAATGTACCAAATTTATTAGAATTAAAACTCCTGATCCTTACAAACTTTCCATCAGGAGTCATTATCGTAACAAGCCCAGATTCAGAGTGTTCATAATATATTTTTTTAATGAGTACACCAGAAAATTCTGCAGGGAAGCTGGACACCTCTTCACCATTAACGTAAATGATAACACTGCCAAGAGGACCTGCTGTATAAAACTCTAAGTGTTGTCCATCTATCATCATGGCTGCTGCATCTGTTGTTGAGGCCCTATCTCTCTTTTCAAATGGGAGTATTAGTTGATCAATAGCTATGTAACGCACCTGAATCTCAAAATCATCCCCAGGAATAGTAGAGCGAGTCAGTACGTAATCACCAATAGCGTGGAATGGGAATCCAATGTGTCTATTATCATATGATCTTAGGTGTGGATCAGCAAAATTGTCCGCAGGTCCAACACTATCTTTGCGATTAATAATGTCAAACTCGCTTTGACTTTGCACATTATCACCTTCAGTGCTTGTAAAATCAGCATTCAACTGATATGTTCCCTTAAACAAATCTTTAGCTACTTCTTTGTACTGCCAATTTCTCAATTCTCCAGAAACATCGCCATCATTGTTTACAGCTGTAAAGTTACTTTTTTCAATACTTTCAAAGCCACTACCCTCCACATCAATAGTTATAGGTACGTTAACTCCTTCATCACCTGCAATACCAACCACAGGAGTCTTAACAGTAACAGGGTTACCTTCTGATAAGTCATTTTCTGTTAGGGTATATCCTGTAAACAAGTTTTCGTTGAGCAACTCTCTATCATTAGCAGTAAATTTTACGTCTACACAGAAAGGATCCCAGAATATGTCTTCTCCTAAACCTAGGGATATCTCTCTCTCAATTTTTATTTGTTTGATTCCATGAGGAGTATTCAAGTTTACTATTACAGTGCCCTTGTAGCTTCCCTTAGGTAAGGTGGCAACAAAAGCTTCACCATCTGGGTTTTCATAGCCTTTTTCTTCACCAGTCCCAAGGTTTTCAAAATGAATAATAATAGGATCGTCTGTCCATCTTGATAGAGCAGCACAAGCTCTAGGCCATACTGTAATATCTCCTGAGTCAAGTAGATCAGGTATTTCTTCTAATTCATAGTCTGGATCTTGCCACAAGCTGTCCCGTTTAATAGTGTTGTAGAAAACTTCAAAGTCATTAAGCAAAGGAAGGTTATCTTCAACTTCATCACGTTCCACTTCTACCCTTTGTGCAAAGATCCCTCCTGAAAGGTCAAATCCTTCTGTTACAGTGAATGCTTCACCAAATTCTACTAAGCGTTCAATATCAAGAACAGGCACACGATCATTAAGGCTAATTAGGCCATCACCATTGAGGTCACCCCAGATTTTAAAGATTGAGTTCGTTGTTTGTTCCTTTTTAGGGTTATCTGAAGCACCATCAAGTTCTCCTTGGTTAGTTGCCATTAAGAGCCAATCTCGAAAACGGCGGAAGTCAGCCATATCTACATGTTGAGTAAAAGCTGCTCCTTCTATGGCAGAACCAGTTGCTGGGATTCCTGTATCACCATCACCGAGGTAGTTATCTTCGTCAGCATCTTCGTTAAGAAATTGAGTAGTAGTAAAAATAATTAAGTCTTCTTCTGGTAGATCATCTGCTATACCATCTATATCATTACTATTGACTGGTGAAGTTTGTGTGCCTATCATTAGACGTTGGTTACCATCTACGCTGCCATCATCCATATCTGCTAGTACTCTTGCTGGGTCATAAAGGATGTCTCCACCTAGTTCTACTGTGAAGTGTGCTTTTTTGCTAAACATTAGTGTTTCGCCTGAGTAGGCTTCTACCTCTACAGAGTAGGGGTTGTTATTTATTGGTAAGGTGTATATGTGTCTTTCGCTTTCAAATGGTGGATTGCTGTCAAGGGTATGAGTACGTTCTTCAAAAATGCTTCCATCTGCTGATTTCACTATGGATATTACTTTAGTTACGTTGTAGCGTGGTGTTCTTAGGAAGAGGTGGGGCCAGACTTCTATATCGCCAGAATCTAGAAGGTTCAGTTGTTCTATATCATCAGGTGTGTAATGTTCATCATCCCAAATAGCTTCACCCCAAAGTTCTCCTTTGGCTGCCTCTACAAAAACTTGTAGGTCTGTCTTTTCTGAGCACCTTGCGTCGTTAGTATTTTGGCAGGGAAAAAGTATAGTTTCATCTCTGCTTATAATTCCATCCCCATTAAAGTCTGCTCTTGGGTAGACGTTTTCTTCAGGTGCATTTTGTGTGCCATCGATGTTTACAACACCATCTAGGTTCAGGTCTTTTTTAGAATTTTCGTTTGAGCCATTTAGGTTTGTGGTTTGGCCTTCTGCTTGTAGTAGTGCATCACGGAAGCGGCGGAAGTCTGACATGTCAATCCTGTCATCACCTACAGGACCGTATTCATTTGCTTGTGGCTCTCCATAAGCTTCAAGGAAATTGCCTTCAGGATCTTTGCATATTTGACCGTAGTCACTATCTGTTTTAAGTTCTAGTAGTTTGTTGTTTTCTAAGGCATCATAAATGCCATTGTTGTCAGCATCATCTGTTGGATTTGCGCACCAGTCTGTTATTGGAGGAGAGTCTGAATGTCCTATTAGTACTCTTTGGTTTCCGTCAATAGTATTGTCGTCAATATCTAAAAATGCTTTGAGTACTCTATTAGGAGGAGTACTGTCTAGACTGTCTATAGCCATAGCTGAAGCAAAAGCATCAATGCTATTACTTGCTCCACCTAGTACTTCTACACTGTTATCAAAAAGTAGTTCGCGGATATCTGCATTGCTGAGGGTTTCATCAATACTAAACAAGTAGCTTATCAAGCCAACAATGTGAGGTGTAGAAAAGGAGGTACCATCTAAGAATTCATAATACTGTGAGCCGAAGTTAGCACAGCTATTGTTGTTAGGTATCAGTGAGCTTACAGTAGTAAGAATACATTCACCAGGGGCTGATAAGGCTCTTTGAGGATTATCCCCATCTTCAACACTAACAACATTGGAGAAGCTTGAACGTTCTCCTTCCTTACTTTGGGAGAGTTTAATTGCTTCAGCAACTATAATATTTGGATTATTCAGTTGAAGTGCAGCATAGGTATAAGGACTATTCCAACGTGCTGGTTGTAATTTAGGAGGATTTGATATATCATCAAAAAATTGATCTGAACCATTACCAGCAGAAACTACTATAAGGGGAGGAGGATCTTTCCCAGTGATCTCAAATAAACGTAGGTTGATAAGCTTGTTAAAAGACAAACCTCCTTGCTCTGCAAGCTCTTGGATCTTGAGACTAGGATGGTTTGGTCCTGGATTTTCTATAGTAAAATCTACTGGTAGGTAACCTATACTAATGTTAAACACTTTATTGTTTTGTTGACCTAAAAAATAAGTCAAAATATTTGAGGTAATGTTATTAAAGCTTTGGTTTTTCTGAGGATCTAAGAACAAAGGTGTATCTTCATTCTTAAGAATCATATCAACAAATGGATTCACCCCATCAATTCCTTGCTGGTTACTAAATTTTGCCCCTATGATGCCAGCAATAGCTACACCATGATAACCATCGTTAGATTCTCCACTAAAATCATACTGATAAGTTAAATCTGGATGGCTCTCAGTAGCTTCTGCATCTACTATAACTATAGAAGTAGAAGTGCCCTTATTTTCCACAAGGGCATTTAGATTCCAAGTCTGTGGTACACGAATAAATTCTAATCCCCAATTCCCTCCGCTGGGTTCAACTTCCCATGTCCAAGCCTCATTTTCAAGAAATTGTCCTGTAGAGGGTTGGGGTAAGGCATTAAGTTGCATCAATGAATCTTCAAAAACCAACTCCACTTTTGGGTGTGACCTGAGGGTATCAATAACAACTTCTATCTCACCATGAGTTTGTGTAGCTACCCTAACAAATAAAGCACCTCCAATGCTAGAACTAGGCAAACCACCAATTATTTCAGCTCCAATATCAGAAAGTATTTCATTAACCTCTCCTACAGTAACATCAGGAGTAAATTCAATAGTTAAGATGTTTACTGAAACAAACAAACCAGAATCATGATAGTTTTGATAGTCTTCTGGTTGTAACTCAAGATCATAATCAAGAGGAATCAATGGTCCAGCCAAATCATCAGGATCACCTTCTAATTGTGTAAACGCATCCTCACTAAAAACTACAACTAAAGTACTGGTTGAATCACTAGAATTGGCATCACTAACTGTTAAAGTCACATTGTAACGCTCAGGAGTATTGTAAGTGTGGCTAACTTGTTGTCCCTCAGCAGTTGTGCCCTCTCCAAAATCCCACACATATGTCAAATTACTGCCTATTGAATCACTAGCATCAAAATCCACAACTAGGGGTACTTTTCCACTTTTTGGGGAAACTGTAAAGCTGGCTTTCAATTCTTCATTGGGTTGTCCCTGTGCCTCCACCACAACATCATCAACAACAGCCTGTACTTCCTCAGAAGCACAAACAGCCAAACCAATCTGAACAGTATCAACTAAACTAAGAGCAATGGTGGTAATAAGAACCCAATTCAAATCTGCATCACGTTCATATACACGAACACTGTTCTCCTCTCTTTCAAGCTTGTAGCACATCGAAGTGCTCTCCTGCTGCCCCGGTACCGTTTTTACTTCTGCTACACCATCTACATATTCAAGATATTCCACCTCCGTCCTATCACCAGTTAAGTACACATAAACATACTCAGATGTGTTGGTGTTGTCTTTACGTAGCATTATCCCTGCCCTAGCTTCTAGATCGTCGCTGGTTAGGTTCTGTATGCATCCTTGAATAGTAAAGTTACCGTTCATTTCTTGGTAAACATAGTGAGTAGCTTTATTGCCTACATCTGTAGGCTGTACTTGTAGTGTAAAAGTGTCTGTCTCTTCTTTGTATTCAGAGAAAACACGCCCTGAGTTTAGTGTTGCCCTTTGCCAAGGCTCTGGCAAATCTGGTAGTGCTGCTTCACCTATTGGTTCATTGTTTAATAAGACATTGAGTAGCTCTGGAAAAGTATCTGTATAATTCCCTTGAAAACCAAAGGTAAGACTGCTATTAGGTTCAATGCGACTATTCCAACCAGCATGGCTAATTGTGTAGTGGAAAACGTCCTCTGGATCAATTTGATAAGTGGCATTCCACATGCTGGTTATGTTTGCTTTAAAATCAAGTTCTAAGGCCCAAGGGTCTATTATTTGGTTAGAGTGGTTGGCTAGGATTACATCAGCATTAAAACCATATTCATTAGGCCCAGTTTGCCATTCCTCAGTCTTAACAAGAGTGATTTCTACAAAGGGATTTGGGCTAGGTGGTGGTGGTAAGGGTTCTTGATCACCTATAGCTTCACCATTTAGTGAGAAAGCAGTTGCTAATAGCTCTGATCCTTCATAGGTACCTTCAAAACCAAAGTTTACACTACCACCATTTGCTGGGATGGTACTGTTCCAACCAGCATCACTAGCAGTGATGGTATTTTCATTCTGCACATAGTTACCATTCCACATGGAGGTAACAGTTGCAGAGCCATTCAAGTCATAGGCTAAAGTCCAACCATCTATAGCTTCAGCACGGTTATTGGTAATAATTATTGAAGCATTGTAGCCACGCAGGCCATTGCCCTCACTCCAGTCTGCTGTTACTGCAAAGTCAATGACAATTTCATCGCCTACAGACAGAGATTGCAATTCATAGTTTGGTGTTTCTTCTAGAGGTTTAGAGTTCTTTTTTTGAAAACATGCTATGGGAATAAGAATAAGTAATAGGAAAGCAACTAGAAGATACAAGAATTTTGTTAGATAGTTTAGCATTATTCACACTCTTTCTTACACAATGTATAAAGCAAAACACCGCCACTCAACCCAGAATTCATCTGTAGGTGTGTGACCTGTTATAATTACTAAATTTGATTTTAGCGTAAGTGACTTTTCATGTCAAGTATTTATTGTTTTTTGTTTTTAACAGCGCAACATCTAGTTACCAAGTTCTACTTGGTAACTCCTATTCTAGACACTTTGTGTCGAGTGTGATAGCCTGTGAAAGAAACAACGCAGAGCGTTTGGGTATGCATTCCGAAACAGAGTTTCGGAACGAGGAAACATTTAACCCTTTGGATATAAAGTTGGGAATAAAACCTTTCCAGTAACATAAAGCTGGTGCAAACTTACTTTTCTTGGGTTCTTTAGGGTAATCATCGAGAACAGTGCTTCCAAGAATTTCCCCTGTCTCAAAATCATTTAACAATGTCCAACCATGAATCAGCACCAGAGGAGTTTTATCCTCTGGTGGGCTTGCAGAATTATTAAGATCAGGCATTGTCTCAGGGTTGCTATCACAAAACTCTTCAAGGTTTGTATTGTCTGGAATGCGAAAGAGACCTTCCCAGTAGTCCAACTTTTCTGACTCATTGTTTTGTAAAGTTATTAGCTGTTGAGTACCTAAACCATTACTACTATCATTGGAATCATCAAAAAGATCTGGGGATATATCACGATACCATTCTTTAGCATCAACGGGTTGTACCGATACCCTAAGAATTATAGGCTCTGGGAATTCTCTAAAAATGCTTTTGAGAATACCTGCAGTAAGCTTGACTGCCCAACTATGACCATAATGATCTAGGAAAGTATATTCCTGACCATCTCCTAACAACACGCTGACTTCCTGCAAGGGGCGAAATGCATTTTCATAAGCATCAAGATCCGCAGGGGCCCATATAAATAATACTCGAGTACTCAAGTCAGATAGATCTATCTGTGAAAATGGTAACTCAACAACAACTCTATCTCCAATAGGAGCAAACCGTGGATCCCTACCTTCTGGGCGATCTTCAAAAACTTTAAGCGTAATTTCTGTTGGTGATATCAAACCTCCAGATCCTACTCCAAGCTTGGCACCGCTAGGAAGTTCTAAACCTATAGGGTTGACTCCATCAAAAACTTCACTACCCTCTTCAAGAGGTTGCTCTTGATTTCCTTCTTCTACATTTACCTCATTAAACTCAGCCTGTGCATCTTGGCCTAAAGTACTCAAAACCAAGCCAATATTAGAGTTGTTCGGAAATAGAGAGGTGTGCTAAAATAGCAGCCACCATGGTAACTTTTAACACAAGAAACGACAGGCAAGTAAGAGCTCTAACAGGCTTGCCAGAAGAAAAGATAGATGAGTTAGAATCAACCTTTGAACAAGCCTACAAAGAGCAAAGTCAGAAAGATTATGAAGAACAACAAGCTAATGGAGAAAGAGAACGCTCTCTAGGTGGAGGAAGAAAAAGTAAGCTTTCTTCAGCTAAACATAAACTTGAATTTATCCTCTACTATCTCAAAAGCTATCCTACTCTTGATGAATTAGCAGAAAAGTTTGATATGTCTCGTTCTAGTGCACATTACTGGGTACACAAACTACTACCAATTCTCTCAGCAGCGTTAGCAAAATTAGGGATGTTGCCTAAACGAGAATTCAGTACACCTGAAGAATTAAAAGAAGCACTTGAAGAAGCAAAGAAAATATTGATTGACGCTACAGAGAGGAAACATAGAAGGCCTAGTAAAGATGAAACCCAAAAGGAGCTCTATAGTGGAAAGAAAAAGCAACACACAGTAAAAAACACAGTAATAGCAACAGGAGAAAGGGTAATTATCTATGTAGGGAGGACATTTGCTGGGCGAAGACATGATTATGGGATGTTCAAAGAAGAATTCCCACCTGAGCAGGAGTGGCTAAAAGGTGAAGGAGAAAGAGCGAAGCTAGATTCAGGATATCAAGGTATCAACAAGGATTATGGAATAAAAGCAGGGATACCACACAAGAAACCTAGGAAGAGTAAAAAGAATCCTGACCCACAGTTAACAGAAGCAGAAAAAGAGAGGAACAAAGTACTAAGTAAAGCAAGAATATATGTTGAGCATGCTATAGGAGGTATGAAACGTTTTAATATATTAGTACATGCCTTTCGGAACCGCAAAGTGGGGTTTAGAGATAGCGTTATTGCTGTTTGTGGTGGGCTTTGGAATTTCTTGATTATGTGAGTCATTTATTTCCGAACAACTCTATTAAGTGGATCAGTAAGAACTACGGTGACAGTAGTAACTAAAACCCAATTCAAGTTTTCATCATGCTCATATACAAGAACATCATTCTCCTTTCTTTCGATCTTGTAGCACACTTCTGTGCTGCTCTGCTGCCTCTGTTCCGTCTGCACAGTGCCTGTATCGTCTACATATTCCACCTCCGTTCCTGTCGACATAAATCCTATATAAACATACTCAGATGTGTTGGTGTTGTCTTGACGTAGCATTAGCCCTGCTTTTGCCTCGGAATCGTCGCTGGTTAAACTCTGTATACAGCCTTGGATAGTGAAGTTATCACTACGCTCTTGGTACACATAGTGGGTAGCTTTGTTGTTTGTTGGATTGGTGTTTAAAGTAAAAATCTCTGTGTCTTCATCATAGGAAGATGTTCCTACCCCTCCAAAGTCAACCTGTTGCCATGGCTCTGGTAAGGGTTCTGGTTGAGTATCTTTGTTACAAACTATGTCCTGTGGCTCAGGTTGGCTGCTGCCTGTGTAACTTGCTTGAAAACCAAATGACCTTGTTTCGTTAGGTTCAATTCTTACATTCCAAGAATCTGGAGTTACTACGTAGTGATCATCCTCATTTTGAAAACTAGCATTCCACATATTGCTTGTGTGTGCGGCTAGGTCAAAGTCTAATTCCCAATTCACAGGAAATGTTTGATTGCACATCACACTCTTGAGCAAGCTAGTAGGCAACTCAGCAATACTGCTTTCCTGCGATGTTAGCTATAAATCTTTTTCCCTCCACTGTGCCCACCAACATCAATGAGGTCTAAAAGGTCACTTTCATCATCGGCATAATCCCAGATGATTCGTAGGTCACTTGTAACATAAGAACTAAAAGATTTTTGACCATCTGCATCGATAACTTTGTGCGTTCTCAGGGCAGGGTGGCTAGGGTTTTCCTCCAATTGCTGAAAGGCTAGTAAAAACTTTTCCGCTAAGGACTTATCAGCTTTTATGATTTTTTTAAGCTTACGAGCAAAACGCTTTGAACGACGTAGGGTAAACATTTAATCAGATAAAGCTTCAGCCAGTAATTCTTTTGCAGTGACTTTACGGCTTCCTCCATCCAAGATCTCCTGACGACCTTCAGCGATAGATGTGGCTTCTTCCTTAGAAATGCTCAGGGTAGGTAGATCCTCAGTCCAACGTTTGTTGCGCTCTAGCTCAGCTTTCCGATCAAGCTCAGATAAACCAAGCTTAAAGAGCTCAGTAGTGTCTAAGGTGGGATAAGTCTTTTTTAGGCGCTCGAGTGCTCGAGCAATCTCATCCTCATCATTGATAGAAATCTTAATCAACGTATCCATACAGCACATTATACCCTGTGCCTCCACCACAACATCATCTAGGGCAACCTACACTTCCTCAGAAGCACAAACAGCCAAACCCATCTAAACATGATCAACTAAACTAAGAGTTATGGTAGTAATAAGAACCCAGTTCAAGTTTTCATCATGCTCATATACAAGAACATCATTTTCCTTTCTAGTAAGGGAATATCAATTTTGCAACTTTGATCTAGCTATATTAATTTGCTTCTCCACCTCACTTCTAGCAGTTCCTCCATAACTAGTGCGGGCATTTATGACATTCTCTAACTTAAGTACATCATAAACACCCTTGTCAATAAGCTCTGAAAAACCTTGCATCTGCTCTAAGCTTAATTCCTGTAAGTCTTTACCTTCTTCAATGGCTCGAGCCACCAACTTCCCAACAACTTCATGTGCTTTGCGGAAGGGTAATCCCTTTTTAGCTAAGTAATCTGCTAAATCTGTGGCATTGCTAAAGGCACGCCCTGCACTGTAGTAACTGCGTTTAGCATCTAATTTCATCTTGGGCAACATATCAATGTGTAATTTAAGTGCTACCTTAAGTGTATCAGCACTATCAAAAACCCCCTCCTTATCTTCTTGCATGTCCTTGTTATAAGCTAACGGTAAACCCTTCATCACCGTAAACAAACCCATCAAATTACCATAAACTCTACCGGTTTTACCTCTCACCAGCTCACAAACATCCGGATTCTTTTTCTGGGGCATTATAGAGCTACCAGTAGTGTGACTATCTGGTAAGGTAACAAAGCCAAACTCCTGACTAGACCATAAAATAAGCTCTTCACTAAGACGAGAAAAATGCATCATGGCTATAGAGCAGTTCGCCAAGAACTCTAAGGCAAAGTCGCGATCAGATACAGCATCAAGCGAGTTATTAGTAGGCAAGTCAAAACCTAAAAGTTCTGCTGTGTGCTCACGGTTAATAGGAAAGCCCGTACCAGCTAGTGCACCGGAACCTAAGGGGGAAGTATTAAGGCGTCTGAGGGAGTCTTGAAAACGTTGCCTATCCCTACTAAACATTTCAAAATACGCTAGCACATGATGTGAAAAAAGTACTGGCTGGGCTACTTGTAAGTGCGTGTAGCCGGGGAGCACTACATCAAGGTGTTTTTCAGCCAACTCTACTAGAACCCCGTTTAAATTTTCAAACAGAGATATAGTTTCCAATGTACTTTCTCTAAGCCACAATCTGAAATCTGTTGCAACTTGATCATTACGGCTACGAGCAGTGTGTAACTTACCTGCTAAGGGTCCAATTCTGTTAGTAAGCTCCCTTTCAATATTCATATGAACATCTTCAAGCTCAACTAACCAAGTAAATTCATCAGCCTTGATATCTACCAAGATGTCCTTCAAACCTTCAGTAATTTTCTTAGACTCTTCCTTAGTAAGGATACCTTGCTCTGCTAACATAGTGGCATGGGCTATAGAGCCTTGAATATCTTGTTCAGCAAGGCGTTTATCTGTAGCTATAGAAGCATTAAATTCTTGCACTAGTTCATCTGTTTCTTGCGAAAAACGTCCGCCCCACATACGTTTTTTATTTATATTGGCCATAAGCTAAATTCAGTCATGCGAATCACCATGACTATGTCCCAATGCTAATTCGCTCTTACGCAAAGGTAATTTATCACCTCTAAACATAAAAGCTGCCACAAAAGTAGTTATTGGTACAGCAAGAATAAGGCCAATAGAACCCACCAAAGTTTGTATCATTTCTGAAGCAACAAGTTCTATATTTAAAGCACGCTGCCAAGTAAAATCATTTAAGTTTAATAAAATAAGCATAGGCAGAGCGGCGCCTGTATAAGCAAGCACTAAAGTGTTTACTAAAGAACCTATATGATCAAGCCCTACATTCATCCCCCTGCTGTAAAGGCTTGCCCAACTAAGCTTTGGGTTTACATGAGCTAGCTCACGTATTACGCTAGCTTGCACTATAGTAATGTCAGTAAGTGCTCCTAAAGCTCCTATTAAAAGTCCTGCTAACATCAGGCCTTTAAGATTAATGTTTCCTGCACTAATAGTGATATACATAGCTTCTTCAGAGCCAAAGCCTGTTAAGTGAGCCAAACTGCTAAAGAGAATACCTAAAAGCATAGTGATTATTACTGCTACAAAAGTACCCAACAGTGCTGTAGTAGTGCTCCAACTTAAGCCATGTACAAAGTAAATAGCTAAAATAAGAATACCTCCTATTCCTAAAAGGGAAATCAGCATAGGAGGTTGCCCAGCTAAGATTTGAGGTACTATATAAAGGGTCACTATAACAAGGCTTAGTGTAGTAGCCAAAAAAGCACGCAGTCCTTTGAGTCTTGCCACAACCATAGAGACAAGCAAAAATAAGCCTATTAGGTAAAATAGTGCCGGACGCCTTACCCAATCTACTATCACATAAACAGTTTCTCCATTAGGATCAGGAGAGTAATATAACTCCACACGCTGTCCAACCTCAAAGTCTAGAGATTCACTATTGCCTAACTCATCAGGTATTAGTAGGCCTATATCTGCTTCAACAGCATGACCATCTTTAAGGGTTACTCGAGCACGATCATTAACCACATCAACACTTTGAATCCTACCTTCTAAATAACCTGTTTCAGATTTGTTTTCATGTGCGAGCACTTCATTTGTAATCAAACACAGTAATAGAAAAAATATTTTTATTTTTGACATTTTGAAAGTAATCTAGAGAATACTATTTTCAGTGTGGCGAATGATTAAGGAAAGCCACAATAGCTGATTAAAATAAAGGTATACTTGAGCTAACAGCCTCGACCTTCTCCACTCTATCTAAACGAAAAGTTAATACTTCATGACGTAAGTGGCAGTAACCCTTGATATAAATACCATCAAAGGCATGTATGTCTACCAAACGCTCTTTGCTACCATATACCATTTTCACACTACCCTTTTCAGCATTAGCTTTCTTAAAAACCTTGAAAAAAGGACTAACCGTAAAACTCATAGGAATAGGAGCACGGCGCTTGCCCTTTTGGTAATAAAGAACATTATTGGCTTTAGCATACTCATAGAGGTCCCGAGTAATTTTTACATCTTCTAAGCAGTAGCGCTCGAGCTTTTCCCAGTCACCTTCAGCATAGTAATACAGTGCATCTAACCCTGAGCCTAGCTTGTTCATACCTAGGGTAGCTTGTGCTAGTGCATCAAGGCTAATGCGATGCCCTAAAGCTTTCTGGGCTTCAAACATCAAGTCAAGGGTGGGTAGTTCTTTTACCCAATCACCTAGTTCCGCTGCTAGAACAGGCCAGTCAAAACCAATTAAGTTAAAACCTATAATTAACTTTGCTGCTTTAAGGGCTTCCTCTAATGCTGCAAATTTTTCCCCTCTATAAGCAACAAACTTATCTTCATCATAGTGATACACTCCCACTACACTCACGCCTAAAAGGTGTTTATTATGAGAGCCACCAACCTCTGTAAAAGATCGCTTAGTTTCTAGGTCAAGGACAAGCTTATTTACCATAATTTTAACTGTCTCCTCATAAAATAACAATGGCCTGCTTGATTCCAGATGGAAGCTTGTCTAGCAAATAGGAAATCTCTTTCCCTGCTATATTCATCCAATCCTTACGATCAACTCGAGCAAAGCACTTATATGCTATGGAATAATAATTATGTTGTCTCTTTAACCAAGGTGTTTCATTCTCTTCATTCATTAATTCTGCACGCTTCTTTATAATCTCTGCCCTCCTAAGATAACATTTCCCTTTGTTCAATTTATCATCATAATCTTCAAATATGGCTATGGCTCTAATGATATAAGCAAAAGATTCATCAAGAAATTCGTGTGCCACCTTTATAGACCCTTCTTTTTGATAGTAAGTTGCTTCATCTAGACTTATGTAAGAAAGGTGCAATAAAGCACTGGCTAGATACTTATCCCGACCAGTCTGTTTATACTTTTCTCTAAAGGGTGTATTTTGCTTTTTTGAGGTTTGATTAAAAGAATCTAAGTCAGTGCTAAATTCAATTCCTTTTGTTTCACACTCTAAAGTTTTCTGGCAGTATTCCTTAGCTTTAAACCTGAAATTTTCTCTATCACTACCCTCTTTTGCCACTTTCATTTTCTCTAAGTAATAAGCACTGAAGCTAATATAAAAATATAGTTCTCCCCTATAGTCTTTTAGGCCCTTTTTGATTTTTTCCTCTGCTTCGAGTAAACATTTTTCTGCTTGTGCAAGATTCAAAAGGTGTTCTTCAAGATTATTTTTGTCTTTATAAAGTAAAGCTTTGCTTTTTAATAGCAAAGCATAAAATTGACTTCTAATATTCTCGCTGCCATCATAACCTCTGTAAATCTCATAAGCTTTATCAAAGGAAGAAACTGCTTCTTTATAATCCTTTCGGTAAGAGGTTGAGATATTGAGTAAACCCTCAACAAAATAGGCATTACCTAATCCACTTCTGTCTCCAACTTTTTCAAATTCTTTTTTGCATGAAATAATATACCTCCGTGCCTCCCTCAATAAGCCCTCACGAGGATTTTCTCGAACAACTAGTCCCTTACGGTATAGGGCATTTGCTAAATGTACCTTGGCATGAGTTTCATTTCTTATATTTCCTGACACTTTAAATGAAGCTATAGCCTTGCGATGGTATTCAATTGCCTCGCCTACTCTGCGTCCACTCTCTTGTAATAAAATTCCTAAGCCATTATTTATGTGTCCTCTTAAATCATTAGCATCTTTACCCAGCAGGTGCTCTATTGCATTAAGCGCTAATTCATAATAGACCGTTGCTTGCCTAAAACCCATCCTGCGCAAACAATCACCTTGTATGCGTAAGAGACTAGCTTCCAGGATGGATTCTTTGCTTGACCAATCTGATATTAACCTCAAGCTATCTAAAGCAAGTTGACACAGCTTAAAAGCCTTTGGAGATGCTTTTATTTTTTTATAAATATTGCTTTGTCTCGCCAAAACTTCAACTTGTTCTATACTGGCATTTTTGTAATCTACGAATACTCCAGAATCTCTATCATCACCATCATACTTAGCTACTGTTTCAATACCTACTAGTTCCCCAGCCTTTTCATAAACATCTTTTGCCCAGAAGTAATTTCCCCACAAGTAGAAAATATCTCCTAGCTTAATTAAAAGTTGAGTTTTGATAAGTGGCTCATCTATCTTATCTATACTAGACAATAAGCTAATTTCTTCATAATCAAAAGAAGGTAGTTCTCTAGGTGAATGTTGTATGTCAATTTTACTGAATTTGCTTTGGTAATTAAAGAGGTTCTTCTCTATGATTTTTTGTTGTTCATAAAGCTCATACTTCTTTTTAGAAACAACTAAATCCTTGAGGTCAACCTTTTCATGAATCAACTCTTCAAGAACAGTAATTAGTCTGTAAAGCGTCTTAACACTAGGAATACGCTGACTTTTACGAGTATAGGTATAAAGAGTAGATAAGCCTATATCATCAAAACCTTCTTTTTTTGCTAGCTCTAACCACTTTGCATGTAAGTCCTTTATCTCAATATTATGGTCATCTAAAAAGTCAGATAGCCTTAAAGATATTTCCTGCTCAGAAATACCATCAAAAACTTTAGTTTTCATAATGTTAATTATAAAACACTTTTACTTGTGAATTGTAGAATTATATAGCTATTTTAAAGAAATAAAACATCTAATTATAGTGTATATTATCAATGGATACCCCCCCCTTGAAAGTTTTTATTTAAAATAGTAAAGTAGAAAACGCCTTAATTTCCTGAGTATTAGGAAAAAGGCGTTAGTAAATTGATGGACTTAGCCTTGGCAGGAATAGCTCCATCAAAAGGACACAGCAAGGATGCTGCTATATATATTTTAGCAGATCAAATTGCATTTTTTCCAATGTCTAGATCTCCTTTTTGTGTCCAGAAAGGAAAGTATGAAACAGCCACAAATCTCTTTAGTTACGCCCCCAAACACCTTCAATGTGCTCGGTGGCTCATTCATTAGCGCCCTAAACCAGGTGCGATCAGTTAAATACCACAGGAGATTAAATATGATAAAAATTGCTATTCTCTTAAATTTCTTGCTGCTAGGTACTTTGGCTCAAACACAAAGTGATCAATACTCAACTTTAGATAAGCTCGAGGGCAGTGCTTTAACGAACTCTTTCGGTTCAGCTGTAGATATGAGCTTTAATAAAGCTATCGTAGGAGCTAACCTTGCTGATAAAGATCAAAGTGTTTTGTACATCTTTCACAAAGAAAATAATTTCTGGAAACAAGTTACTGAATTTTTCTTAGAAAGTAGTAACTTTTTTGATCAATCCAGTATCTCAGTAGCTATTGACAATAGTACTGCTGTAGTAGGCTTGCCGTGGAACGATACTAATGGTAATGCGGCACAAGGCATTGTCTATGTATTTGAAGAGAAAGGTTCTTGGCAACAAGTAGCTAGGCTTATTCCTGATGATGGTCAAGCAGAGGATCTCTTTGGAAGTTCAGTAGCTATAGCTGGCAATACCATTATAGTTGGAGCACAACGTTCTAAAACGGACAATGGCATTGCAAAAGGAGCTGCTTACATTTTTACTAAACAAGGAAACAACTGGAAACAGACAGCCAAACTTCAAGCAAGTGCAGGTAAGGCCTTTGATGATTTTGGCAATGCTGTAGCTATAAATAATGATATTGCTGTTGTTGCAGCACAAAGTAATGAGGTGAATGGAGAAACTGCTCGAGGCTCTGTATATGTATATAAAAGACAAGGTGGTAGGTGGAATCTTGCTAACGCACTTGTTGCTTCAGATGGAAAAACTGGTGATAAGTTTGGTAGTGCAGTAGCCATAGATAGGGGAATAATAGTTGTGGGAGCTGAAAGTTATAACTATGGCAATCAAGTATCCCAAGGTGCTGTTTATATTTTCAAGGTACAAGATAGTAATACAAATAGGTGGGAGCAGGCTGCTAAATTAATTGCACAAGATGGTAAGGGAGGAGATCATTTTGGTAACTCAGTAGCTATAAATGGCAATAAGGTTGTTGTAGGAGCATATCTTGATGATATTAATTCAGATAGTTACTTTCAAGGTTCTATTTACATTTTTGAGGGCTCAGGAACTTGGAAACAAATTACCAAGCTAACAGCTGAAGATGGTACTAGAGGAGATAATTTTGGCAATTCCGTTGCTATTAGCAATGAAATTATTCTTGTAGGAGCACATTCTGCTGATGTAAATGACCAAATAGATCGAGGGGTAGTTTATGCTTTTGCCCCCCTATTACAAATTGCCAAATTTAAGGAAGAAGCACATAAATACTAAGCTTATAGATGGTCAGATTAATCTTTGCCATTATTGCAAAGTCAAATGAGGCTAAGTTCCTCGATGCAAATCCCCCTAAATCCCCCTTAATAAGGGGGTTTTCCATATCCCTCCTTAATAAGGGAGGCTAGGGGGGGGGTATTTGGGAAAGAATTTTTCTAGTGCACTATGAAATTCCAAATAACTAATTTAGTTTGCCATTGAAATTCTACTACAAGCATTCCAAAGCTCCGTTTTGGAATGCCTGCAAAAAATCTCTGCATAGTTTCCTTTCAATCACTTCTTGGTATAAACTACAAGAAGCAAAATGTATAGAATATGGCAAGCTCTCTTATTATCCCTCTTCTTAGGATTAGGGATTTTGTGGTTTATCTTGCCAGATTCGCTTAATTTACATAGCTGGGCAACATTTACAAACTTGCGCTGGTATGACCTCATAGCTATTTTTGGACTTGTAGTTGCTTGGTGGTTATTAGGAGGGCTGAGAAACATTTACTTTGTTTATATAAGTGGAAGCAATCTTAGCTTTTTACAAGGTATCCAAGTCTATCTCATGGGTTTAGTGGCTTCAGTTATTACACCAGCAGCAGGAGGTAATGCAATTGGTACCACATGGATTCTAACCTGCTTTGGGGTACCACTTAGGCATGGGGTATTTGTTTCTGTCCTCAACCTGGTCTTTGATATGGCCTTTTTCTCATGGGCAGTTGCAGCATCATGCCTGTATCTTTTTCAGCGTGAGGTTATCCTACCCATAAAAAACCTAGGTTTATTTATTGCTGCCTTTTCCATTTTCTTAAGTGTACTCTCTTATGTAATTATCTTTAGGTTAGGACTATTGGTTGATTGGTTGCGACGACTCACGCAACTACGTTTCCTAGCTCGCTATGAGATTAAGTTTGGAAAGTTCCTTGACTCACTCAAGTTGGTAAGTCAGAATCTAGCTACTGCCCCATGGCACATCCATCTCAAACTTCATAGTGTCTCAGCCTTACTATGGCTAAGTCGCTTTGCCCTTCTAGCTGCTATAATCAGCGGGTTCAATATAGCAAATCACCCTGTTGAAATTATGGCTTTCAATGCTATTTCCCATGCCTTTGCCTTTTCCATACCCACACCTGGAGCAAGTGGCTATCAAGAGCTAGTGTTCTCTTGGTTACTCAAAGAACCAGGAAATCAACAAGCCCTTGCCTCAGCTATAATTTTCTGGCGTATATTGAGCTATTACCTTTACTTTTTAATCGGTCCTGTTATTGGAGGTTCCGCACTAGCTAGCTCACAAAACCCCAAACCCTCTTCCTCTAAATCTACAAAGCAATAAATTTAGTTTCACAACTGTACTAAATGGTCTCAATAAGGATCAATTTGGCCAAGCACATTTGTTTTATACCATTGCACCTCTTCTTCAAGACCAACCTCAGGGCTAATGGTTGGGTTGTAATCAATCAGTCTTCTAGCCTTTTCAATGTTGGCATGTGTTTTGAGCTGGTCCCCCAGACGTTTGGGTTTAATTTCAATGTTTGCTTTTTTACCAATAATGCCCTCAACAATAGAAATACCTTCTCCAGTAGTAATGGCAGTATCGGTACCAATATTTAGGATTTCACCATTACAGCTGCTAAAATTATTCATACTAGCAATTAAACCCTTTGTTATATCGTCAATATAGCTGTAACTTCGTAAATGCTTATTACTACCTTCATGCAAAGGGAAAGGCTTATCTGAGAATATGCAATAAATGAGCTTAGGGTAAAGCTTTTCTGGTCGCTCTCTTGGTCCATAAACAGAAAATAGACGTAGTGAACAAGCAGGAAAGGCTTTTTCGCGAGTATAAGACATAACAAGCTGTTCCGCTGCTAGCTTGGTAACACCATAAAATGAAGTTGGTTTGGCTTCAGCAGTTTCACTACCTGTGGCATCAGCACCATATATTGAAGAGGTAGCAATGTTAATGAAGCCTTTAAGACAGTCTGATTGCATTGATGCCTCAAGTAAGTAGTAAGTGGCTTGAATATTATTACGCTCATAATCAGTAAACCTACCTGTTGAAATGCCTGGCTGTGCTGCAAGGTGAAAAACAAAATCAACTCCTTGTAAATAGGGCAGCAAATTACCTTGAGCAAGGTCAACATACTCAAAAGTAACCCCCTTTTGTTTCACTTGCCGAAGATTCAAGTTTTTTAGTTCCTTACTGTAATAATCACTCAAGGAGTCAATACCCAATACACTATGACCAAGCTGAACAAGTTCTTCAGATAAATGAGAACCAATGAAGCCAGCAACTCCTGTTACAAGGATTTTCAAAACAAATTCCTCTCAAAGTGATATTCAATGGTAACTACTGTTAAATCGTCTAATACTTGCCAGCTTTTTAAGCTTTCCTTTAAGTTTTCAAGGATCTCTTCTGGAGTTTGACTACTTGCAACCTCATGAATAATTCTTTCTTCACCAAAGAGCCTAAGCTTTTCGCCTTCTTGTTGTGCCTCTAAAAGCCCATCTGAATACAGACAGATAATATCGTTTTGCTTAAGCTTCAAGAGCTTTCCTTCACCACTTGATATAGGAAAAGTTCCCAAAGGGTGTGTAGTGGGCTCGAGCCTCTCGATCACACCTGTACTACGCCGTAAAAATACCGGGGTATGCCCAAGATTATAGTAAATCACTTCACCATTATCTTTAAGTTTAAGCACTACTAGAGTAGCAAACATCTCTACTTTATTAAGTTCATGGTAAAGGGCATGATCTAGAGCAGTAAGGAAGCTTTGATGTTCAGTAGCAGCGCGCAAAGCAGGAATAAACATACTAGCAACAAAAGCTGCCGTCATGCCTTTGCCACTTACATCACCAAGTATTAACCAGTTATCTACGGTAAAATAAAAATCGCCACCAAAGTCTTTAGCGGGCTGCCAGTAACTTGAAACGTGGTAGCTATTTATATCAGGCAAAGTAGCAGGAATTATATTACGCCAGATGGTAGCAGTTAGTTTTCGCTCATGCTCGAGTAAATGCGCTTGCATCTTTTCATCACGTAGCTGAAAAGCACTAGCAGCTAAGGAAATCATTTCTGTGATAGAATCTGTTAAACTCAAATCATCTAGGCTAAATCCTCCAGGTTTACCCCAGAAGACTCCCCAACCTTGATTAAAAGGAATCATCAAAAGGCTAGTAGGCTCACTTTTAGAGGGTAAATATATTTCTGAAAAGTGACTTTTTTGTGGAGGAGGTAACTTTCTAAGCCAACTAGGTACATTATTTAACCATCGACCATTTAGGTTAAGGCCAACTGACTCTGCATTTATAAAACGACGTACCTCATCTAAAAGATGCATAAGGTCGCTAGGACGCAAGGATTCCGAGGTCTTGATAACTATACGTTCTAGAAACAGCTTGCTTTCTATGCATTCATCTAAAGCAGCTTCTAAATTATCTTTGATATTCAAGTCACTCATAGCTTACAGCCATTTTACAGTTATGGGGCCCTGCTCAGGGTATGCTGGATTAGCACGATGAAAACTTTCATGCAACAATTTTCTAGTTAGGCGACGCATAAACATAAGTACGCTGCGAGCTTGCGTTTCATAATAGGACATTGCTCTTAGCTTACTTTCAATATATGAGTTCATTTCTAAGTAATGCGTGGGTGGTAGATGGAGTCTTTTTATCTCGTTTGGGTGCATAAAATCAGATCGCAGGTCACCGGCAAAGGGTGTTTCCGTAGCATAATAGTAGAAACGCTTGGGTTTATGGATACTTTTTTCTAGCATCTCTACAACTAGCCTGTGAGTTACAATATGATCAGGATGTCCATTTGATCCATTTGGCGGAAAAGTAATAACAACTTCTGGCTTAAGCTTTTCTAAAATGTGATTAGTAGCTGAAAGCATTTCCTCTTTTGGTACATTTTGTAAGTTACCATCAGGGAAATCGAAAATATGCCTTTCCTCTACAGCTAAAATGTCAAGAGCAGCATGCCATTCTTGTTCTCTTACTTTGGGTAACTCTGCTTGAGAGCAAAGTCCCAATGTGCGTCCTGCACCACCACGCGTTAAACTAAGTATGGTAGTATGCTTACCAGCTTCTGCCATTTTGCTTAAAAGCCCCCCTGCTGAAAAAACTTCATCATCAGGATGAGGAACTATAAGCATTAGGTCAGTCATGGAACAGGCCATTATATTAATAGCTATAACTGTGGTCAAATGGAAGTTCTTAAACCCTTACTTAAAATGATTAAAGTATGAATAATAAGCAGGAAGGATAATCACAAAAATTTAATTTGTATAGGGTAAAATTTTGTTAGTGAGCTTTAATGAAGTTTCCAACAAAATTTAGATATAAGGAGGTGAGTTTGTTTAAAAACAAATCTTAAAAAGTTTTTCTGTCTATAAATAAGTAGTTGACATTCTTGTGAAAATGGTGTCATAACATAGTTAATTAATTTTCATTATGAGGAGGTTCTATGAAGTATTTAATCTTAGTTTTCTTTTCCCTTGCAATTATTTTACCTAGCATTTTTGCTCAAGAGGATGGTCCCTCAGAAACTGCTGAATCAACTACAGAAGTTGAAACGGCTACCCTGGAAGGAAACGATGACTCTAAGACAGCAACTGTTACAAGTGTACTTGTATCTTCAGGAGATTCTGTAGAGGAAGGGCAGTTACTGCTTGAGATTTCTGTTGGTGATAGTGTTCAAGAAATCACCGCACCACTATCTGCTAACATTTCTGAGGTATATGTTAGTGAGGGTGACGAGATAACTCTTGATCAAGAGCTTGTAGCATTTGAAGCTGTTGGAGAAGAAAGTGTAGTAACGGCTGAGGATGCTGCTGAAGCTGAAGAAACTGCTGAAGATGTATCAGCAGAGGATGCTGTAGACATGGTGGCTGTTACAGATGAGGAAGTGGCCGAAGAAGCTGTTGATGACGTAGCTGAAGAAACAGAGGCAGCTGCTGAGGATGTGGCCGAAGGAGCTGAAGAAGCTGTTGATGATGTAGCTGAAGAAACAGAGGCGGCTTCTGAGGATGCCACATCAGATATGGAAGCTGCTGCTGAGGATGCGGTCGAAGGAGCTGAAGAAGCTGTTGATGATGTAGCTGAAGAAACAGAGGCGGCTTCTGAGGATGCCACATCAGATATGGAAGCTGCTGCTGAGGATGCGGCCGAAGGAGCTGAAGAAGCTGTTGATGATGTAGCTGAAGAAACAGAGGCAGCAGCTGAGGATGCCACATCAGACATGGAAGGTGCTACTGAGGAAGTGGCCGAAGGAACTGAAGAAGCTGTTGATGATGTAGTTGAAGAAACAGAGGTAATTGCTGAGGATGCTACATCAGACATGGAAGCTGCTACTGAGGAAGTGGCTGAAGAAGCTGAAGCAACTGAGGATGTTGCTGAGGAGGAGGAAGCTGAAGCAACTGAGGATGTTGCTGAGGAGGAAGCTGAAGAATCTGCTGACACTGAAGGAGAAGCAGCGCAATCTGAGAGTGCTAGTGTAGAAGATAAAGGATCTGTTGATGAAATTGATACTTTAAAGACTTCAGAGGATGCAGAAGAAGCTCCTGAAAGTGCTGAAGAAGTAGTTGAAGGAGAAGCTACACAAGATACAAGCGCTGTCACTGAGGTAATGACTGAAGAAGTTGAAGGTGCTGCTATAGCTGTTGAAAACCTTGCTCAAATAGCTCCTGCAGATGCAATCCTAACCCTAGGCTTTAAACCTCAAGCTCCAGAAAATAATACTTTATGGCAAGACCTCACAGCTCTTGATTGGGGTGGGGCAGTTACTACTCTAAAAAATCTAGGCCTGTTTATATCTGATGGTGATTTATTTGAGTTCTTACCTTATGAGGCTGAAATTATCATTGAAGACTTGTTTAATGGGATTGAAGAGGGTATGGCAGCAAGTGAAGAACTAGAGGAAGCCTTAGATGAAATTTTCGAATTCTGCCCTGCTCTTGCTGAGGTAGATTGGCAGAACTTCTCACCTATGGGCGAAGAAGTACTATTAACTGTAGGAATGAACCCCTATAGTCCTGAGCCTGCTATAACTCTTATGATGTTAATGGGTGACGATCAGGCTGCTGTAGCACAGGAAATACAAGGTGCATTTTTTGAGTGTGCCAAAGAGGAAATGGGTGGAGATATGCTCGAGCTAGAAGAAGAAGGTATTACTCTCTATGTGCTTGATGATGGTGGAGACTTTCCAGTAATTGTTGGTAATGTAGACAGTGCTCACTTTCTAAGCAGCAATGTAGATACTGCTAGGGCAATTGTACGCCTAGCCAAAGGAGCAGATGAACCCAATCTTGCCTCTACCAGCTTGCAGCAAAAGCGTAATGAAGTGCTTGCTGAAAAAGGCTTGAGTTTTAGCATGGACCTAGCTGCTACTTCTGAAGTTCTTTCAGCTTTTAGAGGTATGATTGTAGAAGATGAAGTTACAGAATACCTCTTCGATCGTGGCATAGCTGTACTTAACACCATAGGTGGTTACGCTAGCAATATAGGCATATCTCCTGAAGGGTTACTGGTAGAATCTATAGTGGCTGCTAATCCTGAAGGTGGTGACAGTGACTTAGCTGAACTTCTACTTTGCTCAGACTGTACAGTGAGCGTACCTGAATTTGCTCCTAGCGACACTGTATCTATTAGTGCCAGCTACTTTGCCCTAGAAGAGTTTATGGCTTATTTACAAACTTGGTTAGATGGCCTAGCTCCTTATATAGGCGAAATGAACATGCAAGAGTTAGCTATGAGCATAGGGGTTGACTTAGACCTACTGCTTGGCTGGCTAGGCAAAGAAATTCAGATGGTTACACTCGAGCCCCTAAGCCAAGACCTTTCTACCTTAGTGTATCAACCTGCTTCAGCTATTATTTTGCCGGTAGAGAGCGTTGAAGCTGCTGAAGAAGGTCGTGCTGCTTGGGCTTCATTTTGGCCTATGATTAAGATGGGGCTCGAGCTTATGGATGATGAAGAGTTCCCTAGTGCTATTTTTGATTATGTTGCCTCAGATACTTATGAATTTGAAGGAGTAACTATAGAGCGTTATCGTTTTAGCTTTAATGTTGATATTACAGTAGCTTATATTGACAATAACCTCATTTTTGCTAGCCCCCCTTCTGCTATGCATAAGCTAATAACTACTGCTAATGGTGAGATTGAAAACATTTTAAGCAATACTGAGTTTAATACAGTCTATGAAAACTTACCTGAGCCAGTCATAGGCTTTGGCTTTGGTGGCAACGGTGTAAACACTCGTGCTTATGCTGATTTGTTGGGTCTCTTTAGTCAACCAATAGCTTTTTTCATTAAGATTATGCTTGACCAAGCGCTCGAGGAAACAGCAGACTATGGTTATGATGTTGAATTTCCAGAGGAAGTCCTGACCAATTCATACTTTGAAGAAGACCTAAGTAGTATTGAACCTACTCCTTTTGATGTGGGAGCATCAGAACCTGTTAGTGGTAATCTAGCTTTTGAAGAAGAAAGCACAGATACTGCTGATATGAGTGTAGCCTACTATGAACTAACAGGCCTTAATACTGGCGATACTGTTGCTGCAACATTAAGTAGTCAAGATTTTGATACCTACCTTACCTTGATAGCCGCTACTGAGGAAGGCGGAGAAGTTATCTTAGAAAATGATGACTTTGATGGCAGTTATAGTGAATCTCAAGTAGCCTTCACTGCCCAAGAAGGTGTGTCTGGTTATATTGTTGAGGTCAGAAGCTATGCTGGTGAAGGCTCAGGTGCTTATAGTTTAACTGTCGAAGCTGCCGAAGCCCCCTCAGCTGATCTTGAGTTTTTTGCTACTTATCCTGCTGAGTTTACAGGTGAAGCAAGTAATAGCATTGCTGTGGGAGAAACAGCAGAAGGTGAATTGCAAGCTAGTGAAGCTTCTGTACTTGCAGACTATTTTGAACTTACTGGTTTAAATGCCGGTGATGAGGTTACCATCAATTTAACAAGTGTTGATTTCGATACTTACCTTTACATCATTGATGCAACTAATGAGTCTTATGTAGCTGAGAATGATGACTTTGAAGGTAGTTATGAAACCTCTCAGGTAAGTTTTACGGCTCAAGAAGGTGTTATTTACTTGGTAAAGGCCACTAGTTTTGATGGTGGCGGCGAAGGTGCTTATGACCTTACCATTAGTTCATCAGCAACGGAAATGGAAGCTGCTAGCGAAGAAGAAACAGATTTATACACGGAAGAAGATATAGAAGAGTTGAGTCCTGAAGACATGCTAGAACTGGTACCAAGTTTTGCTGAAGTTCTGAACTTAACCGAAATAGTGCCTCAAGCACTGCTAGTGCTAGCAGACCATCTTGGTTATAGTGAAGGTCATACTGCTGTAGAAGGTGATACTATTTACAGCCGTTCACTTATAAGAATTACTTGGTAAGCAAGAAAGCGTGAGTAGTTTTTGAATATTTCCGAGGTAATTAGTGTCTCTTAAATAGTCAGCAGCTAGCATTAGTTAAAGTCTTACTAACTTCTAACTACCAATTCAAACCTGTCAGATTATTTTAGTCTGACAGGTTTTTATAACGACTCTAAAAATTCCTGCCTCGTTCGAAAATCGTCTTTAAATACTCCGCGCATTGCACTAGTGCGTGTATTAGAACCCTGCTTCTCAACTCCACGCATCATCATGCAAAGATGGCTAGCATCAGTAACAACTGCAACTCCCAAGGGGTTTAATACTTTCATTAAAGAATCAGCTATCTGCGTAGTCATACGCTCTTGCACTTGCATGCGGCGGGCAAATACCTCTACAATACGGGCAAATTTACTCAAACCTAAAATGGTTTTACAGGGAATATAAGCAATGTGTGCTTTACCAAAAAATGGCAGCATATGATGCTCACAGAGTGAGTAAAACTCAATATCCTTAACTATTATCATCTCTGAGCCCTCAACCTCAAAAAGTGCTCCATTTATCACTGTATCTAATTTTTGCTCATAACCCTTGGTCAGATAAAGCAAAGCTTTTGTAACACGATGAGGTGTTTTTAATAGGCCCTCTCGATTTATATCTTCTCCTAGACCTGTTATTAGTTGAGTTACTAGGGGCTCGAGTGCTTCCTCTAATCGCAAATAAGTTCTATCTTTAAAGGCTCCCTCATCACTATAAAAAGTTTCTTTGGCTACACTTGCATCATTCATAAATACCGCCTAAAGTAGAAAAGTAAAGGCTAAAAATTTTGAATTCCCTAGAAGCATTGCAAGCCTTAGCTTCTGCTTGCTTGCTCCATTACTACGTCTTACATTTTACACAAGGAGTTTTATATAAAAGTGATAATTACCTTCAGGTTTAAGAAATCGTAAGGTTATAGCATAAAAATTTGCTTCCTTGATTTTCTTCATACCCAGCTTACTTTGAAAGGATGATTGAAGTGAAACAGTGGCTAATAGTTTTTGCCTTATTTGTTTTAGTGTTTGGCATCTCAGGAGCACAAAGTGATGATCCTGAGGCTAAAACAGAAGATGAAATGATGAGCAGTGAGATGTCAGAAGATGAAGGCATGATGGATGAGGAAATGTCAGAAGATGAAGGCATGATGGATGAAGAAATGTCAGAAGATGAAGGCATGATGGATAAGGAAATGTCAGAAGATGACATGATGCATGACTCTGAAGAGATGAAAGAGGAAAATATGGGTGAAGAGATGGCTATGATGGACAGCTCAGAGCCAAGCCCTGAAGAGCTTGCTGTTCAGTTCTTAGAGATGATAAATAACCAAGTCTATGAATACACTTGGCACTATGAACAGGGTGTTGACCCCGGCTTTTATGAAGGACTAGCTCCTCATGGTGCTATCTTACGAACCTTTGCCAACAATATAGCCTATGATGCTATTGAAGCTAAAACTAATCCTCTACCTGAAGGCTCTATCATAGTTAAAGAAAACTACACTCCCGAGCGTGAACTAGCAGCTATCACCTTTATGGTAAAAATGGATGGCTACAACCCCGATGGCGGTGATTGGTTCTGGGCAAAAGTTCAACCTGATGGTACTGTAGAAGCTGCAGGCAGTCCAGCAGGCTGCATAGGTTGTCATGGTGGTAAAAGAGATAATGGTTGGCTCTTTAATGCCTCTCTGCAGTAAAGATAAAAGCTAGCTCTGCATCAGCAGCAGTTTCTTTACCTACTAACGCTTGTGCTTTTACCTTACAAAGTTTACGGCGGAACATTAAAATCTCACCTTTTAAGCGTAATTGGTCACCGGGGATGACCTTACGTTTAAATTTAACTTTATCCACCGCTGCTAAGTAACCTACCTCACCACCCTTAAGACCATCTCGCACAGCCAAACCTATAGCAGCTGCTTGTGCCAAGGCTTCTATAATCATAACTCCGGGCATAACTGGCTCTTGGGGAAAATGGCCTTGGAAAAAGGGTTCATTAAAGCTAACATTTTTTAGACATTCAAAACTATCACCCTCTTGAAAAACGAAAGTATCTACCATCAAAAAAGGATAGCGGTGGGGCAAAATAGCCCTGATGTCTATTTTTTTTAAATTACTCATTGCTAATTCTAACGGATTGATGAGCTTGAAATTTGGGATTAAGGTTACAAGCCTTAATCCTGTGTTGAAAAGGAGATACTTGAAAAGACTTATATCTGGCAAAGCATATCTAGCGCTAGTGGGGCTTTAGACCAAACCAAAAAGCAGGATCAGCTCATTCAAGCCTTTCTGGGAAAGGGAATGTTATTATAAGTGGCTTTAAAACGATGGGTGATGTTAAGCTTGTCCAATAGATTTATGATATAACTCTCAACTTCATCAGGGTTATTAAACATCAAATACCACCCCTGCCTGCCCAAAGGGCGACTGCTTTCCCCTTCAGGGAGTTTTTCTGGGGGACGTATTAGGTCTTCAGGGGGAATAGCATCTGAACGACCAAACTGTACGGCAATCGCTGAGAGAATATAATAAAAACCTGAACGAGAGCTTACTTCTAGCAAGGTATCATCAAAATAAGCTTTTAAACCACCTTTAAGGTTTTGTACAACTCTACAGTGATAATTTACATCTTCAAAAGTAATATCTGAAAGTGGTTTCATAATTCTTACATAGCCCTGATTTATAGCCTCAATGTAATTCTCTAAAGCCTTTTGCATCTGCTCAGTTTTAAAAATTTCTCTTTCCTCATCATTTAAAAGGCCTGCTTCTTGAAACATCTGCAAGATGCCTTCAAGGCTCTTACTTTCTATTTTTTCCATGCCAAAAGTATTTACTAGCCTATAAAGCTTTTTACGCAATACGTCTTCAAGTAATAATGATTTGCCCAGCATAACGCGACGCTCGAGTGAATCTTGCTGAGGACTAAAAAGCTGAAAAATGACCTCACGAAAAACATCTCCATAAAGGCTGAAGTCAAAAATATCTTCTTCGGAAGTAGAATCATTAAAGATAATGAGTTGCCAATCACTACCATTAGTGCGTACTCCCCAAGAACCACCTTCAGGTAAGATCTTGCGAGTGGGAGGGCGTTTTAGATCCTGACCCACCCCCCATACATCAATGCTTATATTATCGCCATTTAAATTTAAGTGATAACGCAAATATCTATCATGAGTTTCTACTTGCCTTAGGCATGAGGGACTCCATACATCTTGCTCTAAAGAGTAAAGCAATGGTAAAAGGGACGCCTTAGCCACAGCAGCTGCATCAGGTCTAGGTTGTACAATCAAATAGTCCTTTATGTTTTGCACCATAACACTAAGCTTGACTTCAGGTAAGTTGTCTCCCATTGTGTTAGGGAGTTGTAAATCTTCTTTTAAAGACTCATTGGGATTTTTTAAAGATGTATCAGGCTCTTTGGTATTGTCTATATCAACACTCTCAGCAGGTTGCATAACTTATAGTCTCCTTTAAATTCTCTTAAAATTAACCACTAACACACTACCTTTTCCATAATAAATAACCATATAGAATAACCGCATAAAGTTTCTTAATTGTAAATTTAAAGGCTTACACCTATCTTACTTTATTTTGATTCTCATTAGTAGGTATGTAAGTTTTTGTGAGAATGCCTAGATTAACTATGAGAAGAAGCACAAACTAAATCACGCACTTCCATAAGAGCAAAACCTAGTAAATTAAGCCCTTGCCACTGTTTAGGCTTCCTTGCCCTAGGATCATCTTGGCTGAGTCCTATTCCCCAAAGCTTGTCCTTTGGACTAGCTTCTACTAAAATTCGTCCTCCTGTATTTAACAAAAATGCGTGTAAGTCAGAGTTTTGAGTGAACTTTGCATAGTTGCCACGGACCACAATTGAAAATCGCTCTTGCTGCCAAGTTTCTTCATCAAAACCTTTAACTTTTCTTCCCAACTTTTTAGCCTCACTAGGATGTTTTGCATTAATTATACTTGAGAGTAGGGCTTCATCACCAAACAATCTTGCCTTTTCTGCCATCATATAATGTTCAGCTGTTTTGTAGGGCTGTTCATTAATATCAAAGTTAGCTTCATACCATTGACTTAGGCAACTTTTTCCAATAGAGCCACTAAGATTGGGCTTATGTCCCCAGAAAAACAAGTACTTCACCTTATGGCCTTGACTGAGGTATTCAAGCAAGTCAGAGGTATTCCTTACTTTTTGTTTGATAGTAGACATTGGTGGATCCTTAACAACATTAAGCTTAGGAAGCATTAATTTCTTCAATTATTTCTATTTCATCTTTGTTTAAACCAAATAACTTATATACTTGACAATTTATAAGCGTGAGATCTTTTGAGTCATTAATAACTATAAGCTGTTTTCTGATGTCAGATGGCACATCTCTCCACAAGGGAATAACTATTCTTCTAAGATTCTGGGCTTGGAATCTCAACCAACCATCACGCATCTTTACAGAATATGCCCATACAAATAGCTTTGCTACGTTTGACCGTAAGATACTGCGAAGCGCTCGAGGATCCCAACTTTCAGAGGTTACCCAATAAAGATTATGGTGTGGATAAGCTGTTCCTTCATCCAATACTACGGTAGGCCCTTTTTTAATGTCAGGCATGAGTAATTTAGGCTTGCAGATAAGTTTGCTATGAATCAGATCAGTTGTTCTATACCAGTAGGCTGGATTATTGCGGGCAATATATCTTGCAGCGAGCACATCTTTATTTGCCTCAAGATATGTTGCCAATTTGGGGTAGTCACTAAGACTTATAATTTTTCCTTCAGTAGTAAAAGTGTTAATAATACCTTTTCCTCCCCATTGAAAATTTCCAGATACGGTATCTCTAGACATTGCTAGAGGAAGCTTCCTATCATCTTCAATGTCTAGCTCATGGTAATTTTTGATAAAGACCTTATCATTGCCTGTTGCCACGCCAACGCCCACCTTACAGCCAGCTTTTTCAAGTGGTAGAAAATGTTGCTCAAGCTTGCGAATAAGCTTAAGTTGCGAGATACAATCTATTAACCAAGGATTGTATCCACAAACTTTTTCAGACACAGTCTCAATGTACCTTCTTTGCCCCAGACAACCTTTGTAGTATTGAAAAGCATCTACGTTACCATTATTAAGTTGCTTAGCAAGCAAGCTTAAGTTGCTAGTGTCTAAAGAAGGCTGTTTTGCGACAAGGGTAAAAGACTTTTTCTGCTTTGAAAGAGTCATAATGCCAGTGTAAGCCATGACTTCATTTTTAAAAGCGGCTGTAGCTGTCAAGTCAATGTAATGTTTGAGATGGTATTTATCTGCAATTAGCTTTCTAAGCAGCTTTCCATAGCGATTTTTCAACCATCTGTTTGAACAAATAAAGCAAAGCTCACCATTATCTTTTAGTAAACTTAAAGCATATTCTATAAAGGGTATATATAAATCAGCACGACCATAAATTGTCTGAAATCTTGAACGATAAGCCTGCATCAAAGAAGGAGGTAATAGTTCTTGGCGTACATAGGGAGGGTTGCCAACAATGTGTGAGAAGGAAGTATCAAAAGGTGATAGCAAAAAATCTCCTTGTCGAAGCCAGGAATTTGTTAATTTAGTGGCGTCATGCTCAGTTAAGCCAAATTTAATGAGTAGCTCTAGGATTTGCTTGGTAGTGGTCTGGTACGTTTGCTGATGAAGCTCAACACCTCTGATACAATTACAAAGTGTAGGTACAGCATCAGCCTTACTACCCAACTTTTTAAAAGCTTTTAGCAAACGCTTGACTATGGGAATTAAAAAGCCACCACTACCAAATGATGGTTCGAGAATACTAAACGAGGTTAGTGCTGCATTTGCTCTATAGCCTGCTAAATCAAGCATGAAGTTAGCCACTGTTGGCTTAGTGAAAACAGCACCTCTTTGTAAGTGAGAGCTTTTATTCAATATTCAATGATTAGAGCAAGTTTTATATATTCCAGACCAAAGCACAGCTGCTTCCTTCAGTACAAGCATAGCAAGCATCTAAGGTAGGCTTTGAGGCTGGGCTTGTAAATTCATAGCAACTTCTTCTTGCTTATTAGAACTTCCTAGTACGTATGCACTTAAAGTGGTCAGTAGAGCAAAGGCCACTACTGCTACTGCTAAGTGTAAAATTTGTAGGAATATTGGAGCTAAAAAGGTTAGATTTACAACGCCTATCAGAACTTGTAGTAGATAGGTAGTTAGCAAAGCTCGAGCTATAATTCGGGCCCCTGAAACAGGTTTAAGCCACCAACTAAGTCCTAAGCTTAGTAGCAAATAGATCCCTACTAGGATAGCAATTAACGGGTGCAATATGCGCAAGCGAATAAAAGGATGTGACTCAGGAGCAAAATCAGCAGCTATACCTTCCTGCAAACTACTGGCAGGGAACATAGTATTACCCATAGCGGCTATACCACCTGAGAACATTAAGAATAACATACTCACAAGCCCTATAAGCAAAACTGTGGCAAGAGTCCCCTGCTTCTGAATCTTTAGTGGCCAAGGGTTTTTCTGATGCGCATAAACAACTGTTAAAGCCAAAGCTCCCACTAGTAGTAAAGAGTTTACTAAGTGTGAAGCAACCATAATGCCCCTTGCTATACTGATATTTTCATCAGTTAAGCCTAGTAATACTGTTGCTCCACCTAAGAAAGCCTCTACAAATAAGAGCCCTAATGAAGCTGTGGCAAAAACAAAAAAACCTTGTTTTTCTTTACGCTTTCTGAAAGCAACTACAAATAGCCATATGCCTAGTGAAAGTACAATTATAGAAAGTAAACGGTGTGAGAATTCAATGCCTGTTTTTAAACCATAGCCTAAAGGGATAATCTCACCATTACAAGTAGGCCAATGTCGCCCGCAACCAGCGCCCGAACCGGTGGCTCGCACAATCGCTCCTTGCAAAATTACAATAACGTTTCCTATAAGTGCTGCCCATGCAAGATTAAGAGTTGAGAGCTTCATTTAAATCTCCTTAGTTATTATAAATATCCAGATAAATTTTTGCCTTATGTTTGCAAAATCAAATGAGGTTGAGTTTCGTAAGGCAAATCCCCCTAAATCCCCCTTGTTAAAGGGGACTTCCTGTATTCCCCCCTTAACAAGGGGGGCTAGGGAGGATTTTTCATCTAGGAAAAGATTTTCTGGCACACTATACATGCTTTACAATAGATCTAGTAGACCCTGCTTGCAATTTTTTGATTTCCTCTTCATTAGGATAGCGTACCCGACGGTGTAAGGTAGCCATGAGAATCCTTTCAAAAGTATTGGCAATAACTTCCAAATCGCGAAAGTTTAAGTCGCTTTCCACTAATTGATCGTCTTGGAGACGTTGCTCGATAAGCCTATCGATTAGAGCCCGCAATTTGCCTTGGCTAGGCTCATCAAGTGAGCGTGAGGCTGATTCTATAGTATCAGCGAGCATCAGTATGGCAGTTTCTTTGCTGTTTGGACGTGGTCCTGTATAACGAAAACTTAATTCTTCAAGCTCAGCATTATCTTCAAGAGCACGTTTGTAAAAATAGTTGAGTACTGTAGTGCCGTGATGTTCTAGCACAAAAGGAATAAACTCTTTAGGTAATTTGTACTCACGAAGCATTTCTACTCCATCACGAACATGACTAGTTATAATAAGATAGCTCAAATGGGGATTGAGACTATTATGTGGATTATTGCTTCCAAATTGATTTTCAGTAAAAAAGTGAGGACGTTTTAATTTCCCTACATCATGATAAAGAGCAGCAACTCTAGCTAGTAAGGCATTACCGCCTATATTGCTCACTGCTTGATCGACTAGATTAGAAATAATAAGGCTATGTTGGTATGTGCCAGGTGCTTCACTAAGAAGCCTTTGCAAAAGAGGATGAGAAGGATTCATGAGTTCTGAAAGTCTAAACTCTGTTAGAAAACCAGCTGTATTTTCTAGAAATGGCAAGGCCCCCAGGGCTAAGAAACCCGCTAATATGCTACCAACTAGCATCCATGCACCCAAGGTTAAGGTATTGCTTTCAAAACCAACTAAAAGACTATAGGTTAAAAAGATTATAAAGGCTGCAACACCTGCTAGACCTGCTGCTAGAAATAAAGAGGTCCTGCCACGGAAAAGACTGACTGATAAACTTGATACCGTAGTGGCACTTAGGCTACTCAGTAGCATAGTGAAGGCAGCTTCAGGGGTAAAGAGAGCTACTACTAAACTAAGCCATGCCCCCACCGTTATTGCCAGTAGTTGGGAAATCATTACTGCAAATAGTGAAGTTGAGAATACTGTAATCAGCAGGCCTTCTTGTAAAATTAGCAGAAAACGCTGCAGGATAAGATTTAGCACTAAAAGCACTGCTAGGAAAATTATTTGCTGATAGCTAAATTTATTTTTGAGGTAGGGGTAACTATAAGCCAAAATAAGGCTTAAAAATAGCGCCATGCCAAAACTACCAAGACGTCTTAGAACTGTACGAGTGAGGTTTTGCTCACGAGGGGTATAAAGTCCCACTGTCTTTAAGATGTCTAGGTGGGTAGCAGTTAATAGTGACCCTTCACGTACAATAATTTCTCCTGCTTGTAACTTGGTCATAACTGGTAGAGTTCCTTCAGCAGCAGCCTCTCTCACACTTTCAGTAGCCTTTATATCAAGTTCTGCAGTAGCAATAAGATCTCTTTCTAGAATACGCTTTGCTCGAGCAGGTGCTTCAGAATACTGTGAGGCTCTATCGATAAGGATTGGGAGATCACTGGCAAAGACCCCCTCAGGTTTTTCATAAGCTTCTAGTACTGTGGCTTTAACCGCATCTTCTAATGGCCAAGTACTAAGTGCATCAACAACTAGGCTTTGTAATTGCGAGTTAGTGATGTAAATAGGCCTCACCTGTGCACGGGCAACCTGCTTCTTGCGTTCAGTAGCGATTTGATCTATAACTTCAATATCAATAGGTGATTTATAAAGCCTTGGGCTAGGTTTGCCAACTTCAAGCAGCGTTTGTTGCCTCGAACTATAAGCACTATCAAGTAAGATTGCTACTATAAAGGTAAATGAGGCGACTAGCAAAACAACATGCCCTATTTTAAAGCCTTTTTCACTTGCTTGAGGCCGTTTGGCTTTTACCAAGTGTTTAGGTGAGGATTTAGACATATACTACCAATTTTACCTATTTTCTTCATAAGCTTTAACAATGCGTGCTACTAGTGGGTGGCGGACTACATCAGCTTTTGTAAATGAAATAAAAGCAATACCTTCTATACTTCTTAGCATGGTGGTTGCAACAGCTAGACCACTTTTCGTAGAGCTAGGCAAATCCGTTTGAGTTAAATCCCCTGTAACTACTACACGGCTGTTAAAGCCCATGCGGGTCAAGAACATTTTCATTTGTTCAGGGGTAGTGTTTTGTGCCTCATCAAGAATAATAAAAGCATCATTCAAGGTACGGCCCCGCATAAAAGCTAAAGGGGCAACTTCAATTACCCCTTTGTCCAAATGCTCTTCGGTACGTTTAGTATCTAATAGGTCATAAAGAGCATCATAAAGTGGTCGTAAATAAGGGTCAATTTTAGCTTGTACATCACCAGGTAAAAAACCTAGTCTCTCCCCTGCCTCAACAGCAGGTCGAGTCAGGATAATACGCCTTACTTTCTTATCTTTTAAAAATTGTACTGCCATAGCTACTGCCAGATGGGTCTTCCCTGTTCCAGCAGGGCCAATACCAAAGGTAACTTCATTTTCAGAGATAGCATGAACATATAAACGTTGCCCCTCAGTTTTAGGCTTAGCCCTTCTGGGTAAATTCTCTATATAATCACTAGGCAAACTAGGATCCAAAGTTAAAGCACCAAGCTCTGTGTGCTCGAGCATAGTCAAACTAATGGCCTCACCACGACGCACTGCTTTTAAAAGAGAGCGCAGAGTATTTTCTGCTTGGGCAACATCTGCTTCTGCCCCAGAAATTTTAAGCTCATCTCCTCGAGCCACCAACTTAGCATTTAAGCGCGAACGCAATAATTTTAAGTTCTGGTCGTTTTGACCAAATAACAAAATAGCTTCTGTAGGATCATGTAACTTTAGGGTTACTGATGTAGTAATAAAAGCCTGCTACCTTTTTTGTACGCACAAGTGTGCTACCAAAAGTTCTCACTTCGCACGGAACAGCTGCTGGGCAGTCTTACATCCCATCCATGAGCGTTTAACGTCTCGACGTAGCCACTACCGTGACGACTAGAATTAACTCTAACAAATTAAGATTATGGCTGTAAAGCCACCTGATATGTATAAATTGAACACTTTTGTTCATTACTGAGCACTTATTTGATGCCTAGACGCAGTTCCTAAAGTAATCTTAGGAATTATGTATATAATTATAATTAATAATTAACCCACTCTTAGTGTGCTAGGATGCCTTCTTTTAGCCTTAGGCCTATCTAAAACCTGCTTCCAGATAAGCCCCGCCATAATATCTTTGCTCTCTAAACCTATAAGTAGTCCCTTTGATGGAATAAAGGCTTTTTTTGATAGGGGCTTTTTTAATTTATTAATACTTTTAGTTATTTTTAGCTTGTCACTAGTTTTGCTTTCCAAGCTTCCACCTAAAGGAACCATTGTTTCTAAACTAGCTCTTTTAGAAGCTGCCGGTGAGGTCGGTGGACTATAAGGAGTATAAGATGCTGTTGGTGTGGGTACCGGTAAGACAGGTTTTGAAGCAGGAGGAGGTGCTTGATAAGTTGTAGAAGCAGTGGGCACTTGCTGAGGTTCTTGTTTCTCTATAGCATCACGTACCCGTTTTCTAGCTTCAGCTAGGCGTTTTTCAAAATCCCCCTCCACGCTGCTGGTTGGGGGCGGGTTTAAAGGCTGGGTAGGAACATGTGCAGGCCTTTGTGGAGGTTGCCTTTTTTGCTTTTTCTTTTTAGAAGAGCCACTTATAATAGGTAGCACAATAAAAAAGAATATAAAAAGAAGAACACCTACAAAATCAGGCATGATTTAACCTTTCTTACTCTTCGTGTTCTGTTGCTTTAGCGATTTGGCTACGCATGGATGTATCTGACTTAATGTTTTCTAGATCATAGTAATCACGAATACCCATGTTACCCTGCCTGAATGCTTCTGCCATAGCCAAGGGAACTTCTGCTTCTGACTCAACTACTTTAGCACGCATCTCCTCAACTTTAGCACGGTATTCTTGCTCTTGAGCTACAGCCATAGCCCGACGTTCTTCTGCTTTAGCTTGGGCTACTTTTTTATCAGCTTCGGCTTGATCTGTTGATAAGATGGCTCCAATGTTTTTACCTACATCAACATCAGCAATGTCAATAGAAAGTATCTCATAAGCAGTACCTGAATCAAGACCTTTGGTTAGTACTGTTTTGGAAATGGTGTCAGGGTTTTCTAGTACTTCTTTATGGTTTTCTGAAGAACCAATAGAGCTAACGATACCTTCTCCTACTCGAGCAATGATAGTCTCTTCACCAGCACCACCAATCAAACGTTCTAAGTTTGAGCGCACAGTTACTCGAGCAGTACAAATAAGCTGTATACCATCTTTTGCAACTGCTGCTACACTTGGGGTAGCAATAACTTTAGGATTAACAGAAGTTTGTACAGCCTCGAGCACTCGGCGTCCTGCTAAGTCAATAGCAGCAGCCCTATCAAAGGGCAAGGGAATTTGGGCTTTATCTGCAGCAATTAGAGCATCAATAACACTATCAACATTACCACCTGCTAGATAGTGGGCCTCGAGCTGATTTTGCGAAACTTTTATATCTGCTTTATGGGCTTTAATCATAGGCTCAATAATCCTTTTAGGGGAAATCCGCCTAAGCCTCATACCAATAAGTCCAGTGATAGAAACACTGACCCCTGAGGCAATGGCAGAAATCCATAGGCCAATTGGTACAAAACTGAAGATTATTATGAAAGCTAAGATTATTAAGCTTGCTAGTATAAGAAATGGGACTTCAACAGTCATATAAATTCTCCTTTATAAATGGAATGGGGATCATTTGATAATTAGATTATAACAAGAATTAAAGGTTAGGTATATAGAGCTATCTTAGTCCAAGCCTCCTTGCTTTGCTAAGATGTCTTTATGCGATACTTAGGCATTATGATGGTTACTATAGGAAGTTACACCCTTGCACAGCTACCCTTAAAGGTTTTTATTAATGATGAGGTAGTAGAGTGGGAGCTAGTTGAGCCAGAAGTTGAATCAGCAAACAATAGAATTGTAAATGTGCTTTTTAATGGAGGCAAGCTTAGGGTCAACCTTGCTGACTATGGCATATGGGACTACGCCCATGTTTTAGGAGTGAGATATCAAAAAACAGCTGGGCATAACTATACTTTTTATGTTACAGTACGCCATCGTGATGAAGGCTGGGATCATTATGCCAATGTCTGGCGAGTTGTACCTGCTGATGATAATAGTGAAGTTAGTAATGGTGAGCGTATTCTTTTGCACCCTCATGACAATGAGCAGCCTTTTACCCGCTCGCAAGCTGGGGTTATTGCTCGAGGAAATGTCAGCATAGAAGCAGCAGACAACATCCATGGTTTAGGGGGTAGTACCATTTATTTAGATTTAGACAGTGAACTTGCAGAAGTTGAAGAATTCAAGATCCGCTTTGAAATAGATGATAGCCCCTAAAGATTCTTGGGTTTGAATTTGTGACACGTAGTTTTATAGCGCTACCCTTACCCGAAGAAGTCAATAAACAACTCATTAGCATTCAAAGTGAGCTTAAAAAGCATAGTCCTAAAGAAGGTGTGCGCTGGGCTAGGAAAGAACAGTTTCATGTTACTTTAGATTTCTTAGGCGAGATTTCACCTAAAGAGCTAAAGAAAGTTGAAAAGCATTTGCAAGATGCCTGTGAGAGCGTTGCTGGTTTTAAACTGAAATTGAACAAGCTTGGTAGCTTTGGCAAACCTCCACATGTTTTATGGACAGGGATTTCTGGAGATCTAAAAGCACTAGCAGAGCTGCATAAAAAAGTCCTTTGGAGTGGTAATAAGCATTTCAGGCCTCACATTACCTTAGCACGATTAAGAAAGACCGTAGACTCAGGCGAGTTAATTGAGTTTTTGCTAGGTATGAAGGTGCCTAGTATTGCTTGGCAAGTTTCTGAAGTTTATTTGTTTGAGAGTAATCTTTTACCGCAGGGGGCAAGTTACACACCTCTGTTGAAAGTACCTTTACGGTAGCTCGAGCTCTTTTAAGCGCCTATGCATAAATACTTGTGAATTTCCATTTGAGTTGAAGATAGTAGCTAGAATCCAGTAGCTAGTAGTCAGTAGGGATTTATCTATGCTCAGTGCTCCGCAAGATGAAGAAAAAACCGAAAAGTTGATCTTAAATAGACTTTGACTGCTCATCAAGTTTGCGTGTAGGACGAATTGATTATTACTACAAATCTTATATATAGGCATCTTATTGAGAATCCTTTATCACGATTGCGGACTACTGATGCTGGCTACTGACTACTAGCTACCTATAGGTATTGACCACTTCTAGGTTGTTCACAAAAACTTTTGCACTGCTGCTTAATTAGCCTCCCAGAAAAGTTTTGTTAATTTTCAATTTCTTAGATACTTAATCCTGTTGCACTAGCAAAGAGATCTACTTCGATGAAAGCATTAAGCATAAAAGCTGTGTTTAAATGTAGTGTATGATAAATTTAACTAACTCATCAAGTGAGTACCTTGATTTTCTAAGTAAGTGGCTCAATGATCTTCCCAAAATTAGTGCTAGCAGCTTAGATCCCAAAGAGACTGCTCTCGTTAGTGTAGACGTTATTGAAGGATTCCATAGGGTGGGTCCACTAGCTAGCCCAAGAGTGGCTGAAATTATCCCTAATGTCGTTGCCTTAGTGGAAAAATTAAGTGTTCTTGGAGTTCCTCAAGAACACCTTATGTTTGTGCAAGATTGTCATCCTAAAGATGCCCAAGAGTTTGAGGCTTACCCGCCACATTGCCTCGAGGGCTCAGAGGAAGCACAAACGGTTACAGAACTTAGGCAGTTGCCTCAGTGGGAAAACTATCAACGTAGCTATAAAAACAGTGTTGCTTGCCATACTAGCGAAGTGTTTAATGAGTGGCTTGATAAGCTTGAGGCAAGCACCATCGTTGCTATAGGAGATGTAACAGATATTTGCCTTTATATGTTAGCTATGCACTTGCAGGTCCGTAATTTGGCAAAGGGTTTAAAACAGCGTATTTTAGTACCAGAAAACTGTGTGCAAACATGGGACGCCCCTGATCACCCTGGAGATTTGTATCATTTGCTATTCTTACACCACATGGCTCGTAATGGTATCGAGGTGGTAAAAGCTATAATCTAAGTACAATTATGTGGGAGCTACTGGCACGGATGGGCTCGAGCTAAAAGCCAATCAAGATCATCTTGAGTAATTTGATAAGGGTAGGAGTGCAAGCGACTAAGCTTAAAGTTTGCAATAAGCTCCTTTGCGCTCAACTCTTGTTTTTTACTAGCTAGCCCCAAACTATGAGCTAAAAACCCCACTACCCGTTCTGGCCTTATACCATACTCCCTAAGAGCTGTAAGGGTCAGTGAGCCTCTACGCTTAGCCATTCTTTTGCCCTCTAAATCTAAAAGTAAGGGTACATGGACGTATTTAGGAGGGGTTTTTCCTAAAGCTTCATAAAGAGCAAGTTGAGCACCTGTACTAGTAAGCAAATCATCACCTCTCAGTACATAATTTATGTCCATAGCAACATCATCCACCACCACAGCTAAATGATAGGCCCACATGCCATCAGCACGTTTTAAAACAAAATCCCCTACCTGCCCTCTCAAGCTAATTTCTTGCTCCCCTACAAACAAATCAGTAAAGTATATAGTCTTGTCAGGTACATAAAAACGTAGGCTTGGTGCTTTATTTACACCTTGCTTTTTTATATTTTCATTGTGCTTTCGCTCGAGCTCTCCATAAACCACCAGCTGACCATGAGGGGCAGCAGCCACTGTTCTTAGGTCTTTACGTGACAAATAACAAGTAAAAATACAATTTTTTGCCCTTAGCTGCTCTAAGGCCAAGCAGTAATGCTCCTTACGCTCACTTTGCAAGTAAGGCGCAAACTTACCTCCTATGTAAGGCCCCTCATCCCAATCAAGACTGAGCCAACGTAATTCCTCGATATTCGCAGCTATCATTTTAGGATTGCTACGTTGCTCATCAATGTCTTCAATACGTAAGACAAACTTACCTCCTTGTTTTCTTACAGACAGCCACGTCAAAAGAGCAGTACGCGCATTACCTAAATGAAGGTAACCCGTTGGTGATGGAGCATAGCGTCCGCGCATTAGTTTAGTTGAAGAAAACCATCTTCAATCTCTACCGTAGCATCTGCTTCAGTCATAAATTTGTGGTCATGTGTTACTACAATAACTGTTCTCCCACTATTAGCTACTTCTTTAAGAGCATCAATTACCAAGCGACCACTCTTGCTGTCTAAGTTCCCAGTAGGCTCATCGGCAAAGATAATTTGGGGTTCATTAGCTAATGATCTGGCAATACTAACTCGCTGACGCTCACCTCCTGAAAGTTTATGAGGCAAATGTTTTAAGCGCTTCTCTAAACCAAAACTTTTCAGAAGGGCTTCAGCTTTTTGTTTACGCTTAAAAGATGGCACTTTAGCCAAAGCCATAGGAAATGCTACATTCTGCTGGGCATTTAGCACACTAATCAGATTATAAGATTGAAAGATAAAGCCGAATTCGTGCAAACGTAGTTCTGCCCGCTCAGCATCAGGTAACTTACTTATACACTTATCGCCTAGCCATACCTCCCCACTAGTAGGAACATCAAAACCAGCCATTAGGTTTAATAAAGTGGATTTTCCAGAACCACTTGGTCCCATTATAGCTGTGACTTTACCTTTGGGAAAATCGTAACTGGCTTTACTAAGAGCAGGCACTTCCCCTGCAGCATTGCTGTAAGTTTTACTTAAATTTGTAATTCGTAACATTATCAGTACTAATCCTGTGACATGGCCACCGCTATAGGTAACTTTGCTGCCCTAAAAGCAGGAAAAAAACCTGCGGTTAAACCTATAATCAAAGCTACCACTATTGCAAATGCAGCTAGGCGTAAGGTCAAAACTGCCATCTCAAAACCTACCAAATCACTAGAAATAGCATTGACAATGACAATGCCCCCACGCCCCAAGAGCACCCCAAAAGCTGCCCCTATCAGACTTAGTAAAATTGACTCGGTAAGCACTAAACGAAATAAGAAGTTGGCTTTAGCACCCACGGCTCGCACTACTCCAAATTCTCGAGTGCGCTCAAAGACACTCATTAACATAGTATTCGCCACAGCAATGGCCCCTACAATTAAGGCAATTATGCTAATACCAAGGCGCACTGCATCACTAATACGAATACCTTGCTCAACTACACTAAGTACATCAGCTCGAGTTTGAAAATCAAGTTCTGGGAAAAGCTCTGCTAGATCTTCGGTGACTTCTTTTGCTTTACTTGGTTCAGCTAGCTCGAGTGCAAAAAAGCTGACTTTATTTTCTATACCAATTGCTTTGGTAAGGCTTTCTAAGGGTACCAGTACTACATTGCTCACAAAATCCCCTTGTGAACGAGCTATTCCAATTACTGTAAATTCCGTACGGGGATTAAATTTTAACTTCTGGCCAAGCTTAATGTCATTACGCTCAGCAACCCTCTCCCCTACTAATGCTACTTGTGTATCCTTGGGCTTAAGATTACGACCCTTTATCACTTCAAAACCAAGGTAAATTTCTGCTATATCTTGCTCAGCAGGCAAGCCTGTATAAACATAAGCACTGGCAGGAGTTAGACCTGTTCTTATAAAGAAAGTTAGCGGTATAACCTTTTCAATGCCATATTCACCCGAAATTCTTTCAAGTTCTGCCCTAAACTCAGCAGGTAATTGAGGCACTGTCGAAAAAGAGTTCATGTTAAAAGGACCATAGCTAACCTGAATATCTGGTCCCACTGCACCGACATGGCGAGAAAAAGCTTGGCGTAACCCTTCACCTAAAGACAAAAAAATAATGGTTGAGCCCACTGCCACAGCAATTCCTAGTGCAGTTAGGAATGTGCGTACAGGTCTAAACCTTAAAGAGTGTAAAGCAAACACTAAAAGCATAAAATTGAAACTTCAGGGTCCAGAAAGCTCTCTTTGCCACAGCCAAACAACTATTTGCTCCATACCACGGCTAAGGCGGCGGCGGTAGGTACTAAAAGGCAAATTCAGAAGTTCAGCAGCCACTTCCTGACTAGCTGCTGGTTCTAGATAAGTGCGAAAGATAGCTTGGTAGTACTTTTCATTTTTAGCAGTAACCTTAAGTGACTCAGCAGCTTCTTGAATAAGTGTTTGCAAAAGTTCAACTGTTGGCTTACCTTCACTTCGTTCAGTAATTAGCCTTGATTGTAATAAGGTATTTGTCATTAATTTTTCTGGGACTCTAAAATTGCGAAGAGCATTCTTCACAGCTTCTTTAAATTCAGGTTCTGACAAAACAACAAGCGGGGCAGGGCGCTCCCTTTCAAGCTCTTCTGGTTTTAGGTCAGTGGCAAGCTCTCGTTTGCCTAGTAGCTCGAGCCAAGCTGTTACTGGCACAGCACGCCAGTCATGGGCAAAGACGCTATAAAACTTCTCACCAATTTCAAAGTTTAGCTCGGGCATGTAATTAATATCTGCGTAGTGCAAAACAGGCAACCAAAAATCACGGTCAGCACAAGGGAAGAGACTCCAGGCAAGCTTTGAGTGAGAAAGGTAACTCTGCGCTACATTAAGAAATATCACGCTCTGAGTGGGCGAAACATCTTGGTAATTTTCTCTATCCATCCAAAATCTAAACATAATTATTTCTTCATCAGCTCGAGCTGGTGCGTGGCTGCCAATAAAGCTTATGGCAGCACGAGTAGCGGGGTCAGCCTCAAGATCAGTTGAATCTGCCTTATCAAGACGTAAAGCAAGGAGTAACCCAGCAGGTTCTTGTCCAACACCATGATAAACAGTTAGCCCTTCAGGTTGCTTTTCAAACCAGTGGGCAGCTAATTTAGCTGACTCGGGTCCCTCATGCTGTTCGATAATGGCTAGCAATGTATTGTGGTCATCTTTAGTGGCTGATTTGCCAAACAAGCTTCCGTATTTACTCCACTCAAAAAAAGGCTTCACCATAGGATTGTGCCTATGCAAATAAACGTCATCAAAAAGTATACTTTGTTGCTCCATTCCATGTGTAGCCATCAACTTTTCACTGTAATAGTCACGCACACGATCATGTAGCTCGGCGTAGCGGTCAGGATTGCGCCACCTTAAATCGGCATCTAGGGTTTCGCGGACCAAATCGTGTGGGAAAATGCCTGTAGAGTTGGACTCAATGAAAGAAAGACTCCTTAACCACTCGAAAAACTCGTGTACGTCATTTAGAGCTAATGCTTTAGTCAAAAGATTTTCTGTAGTGACACGCACTAATGCACAAGCTTCTAGGGCTAATCGGTGGGTGGGGGTAGGAACTTGTTGAATAAAGCGTTCAAGTAGTGTACGCACAATATCAGGATCATTACCTAGTTCAAAAGTATTACTTTGATTTTCTGCTTGGTTCTCAAGCATATCTGCTACTAGAGACAAAGCCAGAGGATGCCCATGAGTGAAGTCTAGAACCCCTTTATGTTTATACTCAGGGACACCTCGTTTATCTAAGAAAGCTCGGCTTTCTTCAGGACGTAAGTTGCGTAAACTAATACTATGAATCAGATCGCACCAACCGGGGTCAGAAAGCCAATCAGATGAAGGTGGCCTACGACCTGCAAAAATAATTAGTACATTTTCAGGTAGTTTAGGCAAAAAACTTTCTCTCAGCCAACCATCTAAGGGTGTAAGGGTTTCATAAGTATCAATTGTCAATACAATTTTATTAAGCAATTGGTTAATTGCTTCTAAAGGTGAGCTAATTTCAGAAAGCCCTAACACCAGACGTAATGCAAAGAAAAAACCTTCAGGCGAAGGATCTATATTTCGAGCATCTAGCTGTATAGGTGTGGCCTCATGGTCTTTTGCTAAGTTACTAAATTCTTTTAGTAAAGTTGTCTTACCTACTCCACCTGGCCCGTAAATGTGTAAAAGTATAAAATCTCCTTCTGAACTACTAATAGCAGTTTTAAAAAGTTCTTTTTCTTCTGAGCGCCCTACAAAACGGCGTCTGTGTGCTGTAGTAAGGCGATCTGCTAGTGTCAGAGGCTTACCTTTGGGATTATTAGCTTTGAGGGCCATTATTCACTCTCCAGCAAGCTCCCGCTGCCACAACCAAGTAACTATTTGCTCAACACCACGACTAAGGTGGCGACGGTAGGTGCTAAAGGGTAAATTTAAGAGTTCAGCAGCAATTTCTTGACTTGCCACTGGCTCTAGGTAAGTGCGAAAAACAGCTCGGTAGCACTTTTCATTCTTTGGAGTAGCCTTAAGCGAATCAGAAGCTTCTTTAATAAGCTTCTGTAAGAGTTCAATTGTCGGTTTACCTTCACTTTGTTCTACAATTAACCTTGACTTTAGCAAAGCATTTGCCATTAATTTTTCTGAGATCTCAAAATTCCGAAGGGCATCTATTACAGCCTCTCTAAACTCAGGCTCTGAAAGAACAACAAGTGGTGCAGGACGCTCACTTTTAAGCTCTTCTAGTTTTAGGTCAGTGGCAAGCTCTCGTTTGCCTAGTAACTCGAGCCAAGCTGGCACTGCCACAGCACGCCAATCATGGGTAAAAACGCTATAGGACTTGCCACCAACTTCAAAGCTAGCTTCTGGCGAATAGTTAATGTCCATATAGTGTAAAGCTGGCAACCAAAACTTGGAATCAGCACAAGGGAAAAAGCTCCAAGCAAGTTGTGAGTGGGCAAAATAGCTTTGTACGACATTGAGGAAAATCACGCTTTGGGTAGGTGAAACACTTTGATAATCTGCTCGAGCCATCCAAAATCTAAACATTATTACGTCCTCGCCTTTTCTAGGCGGTGCATAACGGCGAGCAAAGTTAATAGCAGCAAGGGTAGCAGGGTCAGCCTCAAGGTCAACCATATTTGCTTTATTTAAATGTAGGGTAAGAAGAAACCCTGCAGGTGCTTGGTCTGCATCTCGATAAATAGTCAGCCCCTCAGGTTGACGGTCAAACCAATGGGCCGCTAATTGAGCTGATTCTTTACCCTCGTGTTGCTCAACGATAGCTAATAGTGCAGGATGATCTTCCTTACTTGCCAGCTCACCAAAGACACTGCCGTATTCTCCCCATTCAAGGAAAGGCTTAACCATGGGATTATGCCTGTGTAAATAAACATCATCAAAAAGAATACGCTGCTGCTCAATACCTCGTGTTGTCATCAGCTTGTTATTGTAATAATCACGCACCCGATTGTGCAGCTCGGTATAGCGATCAGGATTACGCCATCTTAGATCAGCATCTAGGGCTTCGCGGACCAAATCGTGAGGGAAGAGGCCTAAGGGGCCGGTTTCTATAAAAGAAAGTCCTCGCAACCACTCAAAGAACTCATGTACCTCCTCTAAAGCCAATGCTTTAGCCAAGAGGTCTTCAGTTGTTACACGTACTAAAGCACAAGCCTCTAAGGCTAAGTGGTGAGTGTGGCTAGGAACTTGTTGAGTGAAGCGCTCGAGCAAAGCACGCACAATATCAGGATCGCTACCCAGTTCAAAACTTTGGCTCTCTTTTTGGTTCTCAAGTACATCTGCTACTAGAGACAAAGCCAGAGGGTGTCCATGTGTAAACTCGAGCACTTCTTTATGCTTATCTTCAGAGACACCCCTTTTATTTAAGAAGGTTCGACTTTCTTCGGGACGCAAATTTCGTAAGCTGATGCTGTGAATCAAATTAGACCAGCCAGGATCAGAGCGCCAGCCAGATGAGGGTGGCCTGCGTCCTGCAAAAACAATGAGAGCATTTTCGGGTAGTTTAGGCAAGAAACTCTCTCTTAGCCAACCATCTAAAGGAGTAAGAGTTTCATAGGTGTCTATTGTCAGTACGACTTTGCTAGTCAACTGGCTAATTGTTTCTAAAGGTAAAACAGTGTCAGAAATTCCAAGTGCTAGGCGCATTGCAAATAAAAAACCTTCGGGTGAAGGGTCTATGTTGCGAGCATCTAGCTGTATAGGCATAACCCCGTTATCTTTTGCTACTTCAGCAAATTCCCTTAGTAAAGTGGTTTTGCCTACTCCACCCGGCCCGTAGATATGTAAGAGTACAAAGTCCACCCTTGAACCATTAATAGCAGCTTTAAAAATCCCTTTTTCTTCCAAGCGCCCTACAAAACGGTGGTGGTGTGCTGCGGCAAGACGATCTGCTAGTGTTAAAACAGTACGCTTTGAGCTATCAGTCTGTAGAGACATTATCCTTACTTTCTAGGACATATTGAGTGATAAAACCACTCTCTATAAATATACAGATAAATCTTTGCCTTATAGTTGCAAAATCAAACGAGACTGAGTTCTGTAGGGTGCGCCGTGCGCACCACCCTGCCCTAAGAGTCCTTCTTGAAAACATATCCACAAAAAACCTACCCTTGTAAGGAGCTAGGGGATTTTCGATTCAAGAGAAGACTTTTCTGCCACACTAATAATATAGTCAAATGAATTTCTTGATCTGCACCCATAGGTAGTGCCAAATAAGTGAACGTGGGGTTTCTAACTGCCTTTTGAAAAGATTAGTCAGAGCTATGGTTGCTACCATAACCGCACCACCCATACCAAAATTTATAGTTAAAAACACTAAGATCTTAATATCAAGTACAAAGCCAATCCCACCAAGCAAACAAAATATTCCATTTGCTAAAAAAGCAATTTTTATGGTGCTTTCTAGCCTACTGCCTGAAAATATTGGGGCGGCAAATAAAGATGATAAACCAAAGAAAAGTGTCCAGCCCAACATTAGAGTCGCTAAAATTATAGAGCTGGGATTGACCATAATGAAGAGTTCGAGCCCAGCTATCATTTCTTTTGTTAAGTTTAGCCTAATGACGCTTAGTTGAATAAAGTAGTTCATACTAATGAGTGCTGCAAAGATAATGCCAAAGTTCATGCTGATTCTTGCTAGTATCTTTTTGCTACTAGGAGCATAGTCATAAATACTGCTGATCATTACCACATATAGTGGCCCAAATAACAGCATTGATGTTTGGGCTGTATATAGTAAAATTTGATTATTCTCGCTCACATGTTTTAGATAGTCTGGCAAGTTTGTCCACATAAAAAAAGGGGAGGTAACCACTATTGCAGCAAAGCAAGCTGTAAAAATAATAAAGGTCAGCACAGCTAATGATGCTGACCAGTAACCCAACCTTAAAGATAAAGAAGCTTTCTCTAAAGAACTAGTCATGACACAATCTAAAAAATACTTTCAAAGCTTGGAGTCGTTTTGTATTAACCTCAAACTTCCACCCTACTTTTCCTCAATATCTTGCATTAGGGCATCGTAATCTTGGCCACCATAGAAAATATTTAGAATTGTTACTTTCTGAGCTTGCTCATGAACTTCAAATGCTGCCACTGCTTTTTTATCTATGGGTAAAATGCGTAAGTTCTTGCGTAGGTCATCTCGCTTTCGACCACGTAAAGGTGCTGTTACAAGGTCTCGGCACGCCTCTCTTAGCTTCTTGATATAAACCCATGCTACCTCTGGCATTTCACTTTTATCTGCAATGTACTTGTAGATTTCTTCAAGGTTGCTTTGTGCTTCAGGAGTGAGAGTAACTTCATATGTCTTCATTAATAGAATTATTCATGTGTTGCTGGTGAAGTTTCTCGATCTGATCAAAAGCCTGTTCTATCGGTATAGGAAGGCCACTACTTGCCGAACTTTCAAGTCGTGCTCTAATGAGTGCAAGCTGTGCCTCATGTTTGTCCTGCTGTTGCTGCCACAAACGCATTGCTTCACGAATGACCTCACTTGTTGAACCGTACAGCCCTTCCCGAACTTTGTCTTTTATGGATACAAGCATATCATACGGTAGGGTGATGCTAACTTTTTCTGCTTTCTCAGTTACTGGCATAATGTTTTGTCCTTGTTTTCTCACCTGAGTTATTACAGGTTGGTAGGATAAAATCCTACCAAATATATTCTAATGAGTCAATGCAAGAAGCATCATGAGCCACATTCTTATTGTTTAAGTAAACTCCTGCCTTAGACGCTTCTAGTCATGTGTGGTAGCTCATGAGAGAAAAAACGCAGAGCGTTTGGATATGCATTCCGAAACAGAGTTTCAGAACGAGGGGCAGTGTTTTCTATGACTTTGCGCTGTAACACTAGGGAAGTTTACTCTTAGTCATTAGTAATCTTTTGTATCTTTATCTTTATGCTTAGACAATTCATACTCAGTACCTATATACTTTAGCACTACCCTACCAATTTTGGGATGGATTCGCTCAACAACAGGTTTGACTACTATACCTTCACGAATGTGCTCAGCACCTTCTAGTACACTATTACCATCTGCTAAATCCTTAATGGTGGCCATATCAAAAGCACCTCTATGGAGTACTGGAGCAGTAGGAACACCATACTCATCACAAATAGTTTTAAAATCATCCCAAGATAAGTAATTGCCGTCTACTGCCAAGTCAAAAGCTTGAAAACCTAAACCTTGTCCTTTAGGTATTCCATAGTTAAGGGTTTGAATGCTTCCACCAAAAACTTCACCGTAAAGAGTAACCACTTGATGCTCTTGGTGCAAGGCATCAAGAAGTGTTTTCACGCTTGCCATACTCCAAGGAAACCAGTAAGTGTTGGAACGAATGGCTAGATGATCTAAAGGAGCGGGGTCTTCATCTACTAAGGGGCGTTTACGACGCAATCCCATAGAGCTAGCAAAAAGATGCTCTTTAACATAGCCTAGCTTACAGTTGGTACCATGGATTTTTTCAGTAACTACCACTTCCTCGCCAGCATCAAAGATATCTACATGAATACGACCATTTTCAATGTCCGTATAGCGGCTAATAAAAGGATCTATTTCGGAGTGGTGAGCAGCAGCATCTCCTGCAGTAGCACGTATAGGAGGCTCATATTTTTTAGCTTCATAGTAATCAGCAACATTATCACCTATTTGCCAGTCTACCCCTCCTGGTAAAGGAGTTACCAATCCAAAGCTAGGTTCACCACGAAGCTTAATCTTACCTACTCGATCATTGTCCTTACCTCTTAGAAATTTCTTGACACCAAACTCCTCTGCCCAGTTATCAGGAATGAGAGTGTCAGCTGGGAAATATACTACAACGTCACCGGTTTGATAGCTCCCCTTAGGAATAACCATTTGATAGCCTAGTACATTACAAAGCTCGAGCTTATCAGCGTTAGGGTGCGCTCTTATGTGCTCGAGCTGAACCACAGGAACAGTTAAAGTTGAAGCCATATTTTACCTACAATCTGTGGTTAGAGGGTTGCAAAGGAGCAGTAAGTTTTTAGGAAATTTTCTTAAAGTTTAGGCAGTGTTAGTGCTGCTGTGGGGTATGCAAAATTATAGTCCAAATCTAGACTGAACCCTATATGTCCAAGCCGTTCTAGATTTTGGTTTTTGTGCTTTGCAACCATATCCACAAGTTATGAAGTTTAGCAGCTTAAATGTTTCACGTCAAGTTAGCCACCTGAACCTTAACTAATTCTTAATCTAGAATTGACATAAATTTCCTTTCAGGTTTATAATTTAAGAAATTCAGCCATTATTACTCTACTTTATCCATTATACCAACTAATTGTAAAGAGGGGCTTGTTTCCTAAAGGGAGTATCCATACCAAATTGTAAAATAGCACAACTGTTCCTTCTACACTAGACTTCCTCTAATTATTCGCTGTTTTGTCAGAAAAATCATGATTTTCATTCCTTTTTGCCGAGATATTTTTTCTGCATAGTTCTCTTTTTTACTGATTCTCCCTTTGTCTGTTATACTAGAAGCCTTTTATTCTTATCTTATTATAGGCCCACTTACCCTTTCTTGCCTTCTCTACAAAATTTTATACCCCTTCGCTTAAACTGCTTCTAGCACAATATTGCCAACACTGCTTGCCATACCTCTTTCGGCATTTGTATCTCTTCCCCTAATTCACTCACTTTTTCTATCCCTTGTTCTTCCCATATGTATATCCTTATTGCTCCTAACACATCTCCAAAACTTGCTTCTTCTTTCTCTTCCCAAATACTGTACCTTGTTGGCAATTCCTTTGGATACAGCTTTATCCCTATCAACACTATTATGCTGAACATTCCAAACAAGCATGGTGTGCTCCTGTCTATTGCTTTTTCAGACCAGTGCCTTTGTTCCTCAAATCCTAGTTGTGCTCGCATTTCCTCAAACGTGACTTCTATATTCCACCGAGCAACGTAGCTTTCCACTATCTCCTGTACTCCCTTTTCTATATCTGTACTGATTATGCACATCGGGTTTATGCTTCCTTCACTACACCTTACTATTATCCACCTTATCTCCACTGGATCAAACCCACTCCTATGCCATAATGCCCTTCCTGTTGCTATCTCTACCTCTTTCTCTTTTCCTCCATACCACTTTACTAACATCATTCCCCAAACCGTTTTTACATCACTCAACCTTTCTTGCAATGATGCTTGTCTTTTCCCCTTTCTAGCCTTCCTCCCTCTTTTTCCCTTTGGTTGCGCTTTAGGCTTAGCATATAACTGCAGGTCAAAGCGTCCTCTACTTATATGTACTATCTCTAGCTCTTCACATCTTAAACATAGTTTTACTGCTGTAAAAGCCCCATCTCCTATTAGATACATCTCTTGTCTTGGATTCCAACGCCTTATTATTCCTATCAGTATGCACGTTAGCTCTACACAGCTCTGGTGTTTTACTCCTAATTTCTCGCATGTCTTTTTTGATGGTGCTGGTACTGTCATGAACGGTAAACTCCAACGCCTCTTCGACCATGGTACTGGTACTAGTATTTGTATTGACAACCACCTTATTCCTTGTGCTTTTGTTACTCTACTTCCTGATGAGTGTGTAGGATCACGGTGCCATCCTTTTTTACCTATCTTCTTTCCCTTACGACGTTCTAAGGTATCGTCTACTACCAGCATTAAAGGCATACTGGGTGTCAAGCAGGTGACCACTATTAGGCCCAATAAGATTCTGCTTAAGCTCAAACATGACCATACTGCTCTATTCATCACTCGGTAATATTTCCCATAACCCTTATCCTGATCTTCCCTCATTACCCTCAGTGCTGCACTTATAGTGCCTTTATTACTTAAGATCACTCCACATACAAGTACTAGGACATTGCCAAAAGTTGGTACTGTTAATGTTTCAGAAAATGCTGCCAATAATTGTACAATTACACTTGGTATTGTCATGTAGGCATTTAACCTTTCTTTATAGGTCTTTGCCTACTACTTTTTTCTTAATTTTGGCTAAAGTCGAGTTATTATAGATGGTTTATAATTTACAGTGCTTTAGGACTACTGATTTTCAATAGTTTTCTAAGGGTCTTATAGGACCTACTTTAAGGAATAACTTTTATTAATCCCTTGTGTGGATGCATGGCAACTATTACTATAAACAATACAAAGGCTAAAATGTTGGCAGTTTTCAGTGATGTTTATGCCTTCATATCAATCCTTCAGCGATACTGCTTGGTGGTTTGGTTCAGTCATATTTGTGGGATTTTTAAGGAGGTTGAGCAGATTAGTTAAATAGGTAAAGTCTGCTTTAGATTCTTTGAGGCAAGACTTTTGGTTTATAAGGAATATTTTTACAAATTAAGGAAATAGTAAATGAAAACTCATTTTTATAAACCACATCGCTGGGTTATGTCAGGATGTGCTGTATTAGCCGCAATACTAATAATAGTAACAGCTTGTTCAAGCGACAAAGATAGTGCAAATCAACCATCCCCATCAGATACAGATATAGAGTCAGATACAGATATAGAGATAGTTACAGCTGTAGCAACAAGTATAACCTCTCTTGTAGTGACCTTTAGTGAAGCAGTTGGTGAGGGTGCAGATGTGGCAGGGAACTATACTATAACTGCTCCAGATGGCACTAGGTTAAATGTTTTAGCTGCTTATCCTGATGGTGTCAGTGTGAACTTGGCAACTGCCCCTCAGATACCACTTAACTATGTACTGAGTGTGAAGGGTATAAAGCCAGTAGGTAATGGTAATGCTGTGAGTGAAGTAACTGTACAAAGTAGTTTTGGTGGATCAGGTGAAAGAGCACCTATTGTGGCAAGCGCCATTGCACTTAGTAGCACCCAAGTGCTCTTAACCTATGCTGATCCTACCGATGGTAGATTGGAAGATATGGGTGATAGTGCTGAAGATGAAGATTTTTATGTCATTGCCGATCCTGACTTGGGGATCAATTCTGTGGAATTTCATGTTCCTACAGGCAGTAATCAAGCTGATCAATCCCGAGTTGTCATTAATACAGATCCTATGGAAAACAAAAACTATACAGTTAAGGTTACTAATGTAGTTTCTGATAGCGACAATCGCCTTGTTGATCCATTTTTAAATACCGCTAGTTTTCATGGCATTGCCACAGTTGATACAACACCACCTGAAATAACAGATGTGTTTGCTGCTGATAACACAACAGTTATAGTGCAATTTAGCGAGCCAGTAAGTGATAATGCTACTGACCCTAGCCACTACGGCATTGTAGACGACCAAACTCCAGCTAATGAACTTAAGGTACTTGCTGCAGAGCTTAACGAATTGAATACTGAAGCTATACTAACCACAGCAGCACAAACTGAAGGTACAGTCTATACTTTAACGATTGATAGTGATGTGACTGACAAGAACGACAATGCTCTTGTTAGCCCGAGTGCAGATTTTATAGGTGCACCTTTAAACCCAAGTGCTGATACTGAGCCACCCAAGCTGACAGCTGCAGGCGCTACCAGTAATACTAGTGTGGTGGTAAGTTTCAGCGAGCCTCTTGAGAAAACTAGTGCAGAAACACCTGAAAACTACAGGATTTTTGCTGATACACTAAATAAAGCAGGTGTTTCAACCCAAGCCATTGTAGAAGTAACCTCTGCAAGTTTAAATAGTGCGGGCAATTTAGTTGAACTCACAACCCTCTCACAGTCTGAGGTTTCCTACACCTTGACGGTTACAGGAATAACTGACCTTGCTGGCAACACTATTAGTCCACAAGAGCCACTTACTGACCCCTTCAATGAGACAACATTCTTTGGCATAGGTCCTGATGGTTTTAGAGATAGTGATGGTGATGGGCTTACGGATGCTGAAGAACAGCGTGGTTGGATTGCAACTATTACCTTAGTCACAGGTGAGGTTGAAACAATTGAAGTGACCAGTGATCCTGGTGATCCTACCTTGCCTGTTGACGACGCTATCAATGAGGCTGCAAAGGATACTGATGGTGACGGTATTGGAGATTTTGATGAAAAGCATTATGGTGCCAACCCGCGCAGTCAAGATAGTGATACTGATGACTTAACAGATTACCAAGAACTAAATGAAATCTACAGTGACCCTGTTAATCAAGACTCTGATGGTGATACATTGACTGATGGTTTAGAAGCTAACTTCTTTAGCACATCGCCACTATTTGCTGATACTGATGGTGATCAGTTTCTAGACTTTGATGAGATTAGTATTGATGGTCGCAACCCGCGCATTGCTGATTTACCCCGTGTAGAAATTGATATTGGCAATGTTGATTTACGTCTTGATGTACGTTTTGAAGAGCAAACTACACAAGGTACTTCAACCTTAGAGACTAAGTCCGTTGAGACCAGCTTAGCAAGTTCTCAAGAGTCTTCTAGCTCGAGTGAAAGTTCTTCAACTTTTGACTGGTTTGTGCAAGCAAGTGCTAGTGTTTGTTATTCTGGTGGTTGTTCTAGCGAACCCAGTGGTAGTTTTGGTGCTGCGTTCGAGGCTGAAGGTGGTGTAAGTGGTTCAACAACGACAACTTTTACAAATTCTTCGTCTCGAGCAACTCAAAGTGAGTATGCTACCTCGCTATCTAGCGATAAAGAAGTTTCAGCAGAATCAAGTGTAACACGTGTTATTGAAGGCGCAAGCATGGGTGTAGAAGTAAGCCTTCGAAATGCTAGTAATATTGCCTTTACAATTAGTGATATTGAAATTACTGCTCTGACACAAGATCCGCGTGATCCAAGTCAGTTTGTTCCTGTTGCCTCACTTTTTGCGGCTTCTGACAATCCCATTAGCATTGGACCTATTTCGCCTGAACGTGGACCTTTCCGCTTTGTTGCTGCTGAAGCTTTCCCTCAATTTGTTGAAAGCCTTATGCGTAACCCCCGTGGTATGCAATTTAAAGTGGCTAACTTTGAAATAGAGGATGAATTTGGACGCAAGTTTGCTTTTGTTGAACAGGATATTAATGATCGCACTGCTTTTCTAGAAATTGATTATGCAGGCAATTTGCCGATAGAGAAATACCGAGTTGCAACAAATTCCACCTTTGATTTAAATGGTGCATCTGTGGGTCTAACTATGAAAGAAGTTATGGAAGATGTTTTAGGGCTCGAGTTTGTGCCCGCAGACGAGGATGAACTACTTGACCCTACAGATTTTGATGATGCTGAACTTTTAGATAATAGTTACTCAACACGTACTGTGAGTGGTGTTGAAGCCCTTTACCGTGTTAGGGGTGTGTCTAAGGACTTAACTGACCCTAACCGTGATTGGTGGGTACTCACACCTGTTGGGTTAATTACCCCTGTACCTGTTGCAAGCTATGCAGGGCGAGATTTTAATTCAACAGTTGTTTTTGCTGACCAAGCTTTTGCCTTTAAATTTATTCAAGACTTAGACGATGATCTTCTAGAAGCTTCTGAAGAAGCTTTTTATCGTAGTATTGATAGTGATACTGATACTTCTGCTGACCTAGATTCACCAGATAGTAAAGACACTGATAATGATGGTATTGATGATGGTGATGAAGTTTTTGGCCACTTTGTTGGTAACAAGCGTGTAGGTTGGACAATACGACCTCTGGATGGTCAAGATGCAGTTAATACTTTCTCGAGTCCTTCGAATAAGGATACTGATAATGATGGGTTAAGTGATTGTCATGAGCTGGCTGAGTTAGTTGAGATAGATATAGATAGTCAACCAAAATCTAGTTGTCGGGCCTTCTGGGTTTTTAGAGATTCAGAAGGAGTACCAACTTTAGAGCAATTTGCAGATGATGGTACACAAAATGCTGTCATTGGAACTGAAGCCCATGTATTAGAGAACCCAACTGACCCCAGCAATCCTGACACCGACGGTGACGGCTTGGATGATGCTGTAGAGGTTATTGGCTTTGCTTATACAAATTTAAATGGTGAAGAAACCGTAATTGATATTGATACAGTAGAGGAAACCTCATATGCTACTAACCCACTCAGCGCCGATACTGATGGTGATGGGTTAAGTGACTTTGCCGAGATTCAGTTAGGTACCAATCCTTTGGTTTCTGATGGTGATTCTGTTCTTGACGATGATGGTGACGGCTTAGTAAATCTACAAGAAACGCAAGGTTGGAACGTTACAATAACCTTAATAAATGGCACATCAACCACCAGTACAGTAGTATCAGCCACAGATGATCCTGACACAGATAATGATGGTTTAAGTGACTGGGAAGAGTTTATGGGTTGCCGAGATCTCAATGGTGATTTAGTGTGTGATAGTGATGTACGCTTTGGTCGTACCGATCCTACTAAGAAGAGTAGTGATAACGATGGTCTGACTGACAAAGAAGAAGTTGATGGGATTGATTTTCCTAGTGATACAGAAACTCCCTTCCGCGTTACTGATCCTTTGAGCGTCGACACAGACGGTGATGGAATTGGTGATGGTGGTGAATTCAACGCCCCTTGGGTTGTAGAGGTAGTTGGAGAAGGTGGTCGGGTCGTTTACTCTGACCCACTTGAAGCTGATAAAGATTTAGATGGTCTTAATGATTTGAAAGAAAACCAGATAGGCAGTGATCCAAACAATGCCGATACTGATGGTGATGGTACACTTGATGGCTTAGAGAATAGCCGTAATACAGATATTTTGGAACCTGACCACTTGGTTACAGTAACTTATGAGGGCATTCAGGCTGGTAGAGATGTAAATGAAACAAATCCGCAGAATTATGACTGTGATAATGATGATGGGAGCTACAACCCTGGGGAATTCTGGTTCAATCTATCAGCACGAAGTACAGTTTCATCAGGAGACACAGTAATTGCTTCTCCTTCGAATGTTGGCATAGGTGCATGTGGTGGTGGTGTGAATGTTAATCCCGGACCGTGTAAGCATGCCAATACACAAGCTGGTAACGATGTTATTCGTCTTGGAGCTCCTGACAGGGCTTCTTTTACAAAGTCAGCGTCTTTTCGTGTACCCTTTACGGAATTACTTATTATAAAAGGTGTTGTGAAAGAGCAGGACGGCAGCGATGATATACAAAACACCTTTAATTATGGTGGATTGGCTGATCCCAACGGCAGCTATCCAGGAAAAGACCTCTCTAAAGGCTCATTTCCTCTAACCTTTTCATATTCGTCTTCAACTAACAAGTGTGTCATTGATGTTTTTTCTGTAATTAAAGTAGAATAACTTACATAAAGTTAGAATTATCTAGAGGATGGTCAGGACATGTAGCCTGGCCATCTTTTTCTGTTCTGCAACAATGATGCCCATCAAACTAGACCCTTTAATTGCTTCCTTAAAGCTAGTGGGGTTTTCTAGAGTTAAATACACCACTTAAAATTATATAACTTAGAAATAATCAGTGCCTATAGGTAGCTAGTAGCCAGAAGTCAGTAGTCAGCATAGTAAAGTCCTACTGACTACTAGCTACTATGCTCTACCCAAGCAGAAATCCACCAGTATTTAGGATAGGCACTTATAAATTCCAACGATTTGCCTAATTTGAAGCTAACTGCTAATTTGTAGCTCAAAATTTGCTATATAAGAATAATATGAAAATAAATAAAAAGCTGCTTTGGAATTTTTGGAACGCTCCACTTTATTGGCTTTATGAAAGGCGGCTTTTAAAGGCAGTAAAGAGAGCATCTTTGCCTAGGCATCTCGGCATGATTCTAGATGGCAACAGACGCTTTGCTCGTCAATCTGGTTTGCCCATAAGTAAAGGACATGAGCTAGGTGCCAGTAAAGCTGAGGAGGTCTTGGACTGGTGCTTAGAACTAAATATAAATCATATAACAATGTGGATCTTTAGCGCTGAAAACAAAAATCGCTCTACTAAAGAAGTAAACAACCTTTTTGAACTCTTTGAAGAGCAAGCACTACGCATGGCTAGAAGCTCTCGCTTGCAACAGCATAAAGTCAAGGTAAAAATTATTGGTGACCTTAAGCACTTTCCTGCCAGCCTTCAGCAGGCTTTTTATAACCTAGAGCAGGTAACCAAAGACTATAACCAGCGTTGGCTTAACATTGCTGTAGGCTATGGTGGGCGTGAAGAAATTACTCATGCAGTACGCAGACTTTTAAAAGAGAAATCTGATAAGGGTGAAAATTTAGAAATGCTAGCAGAAACACTAACTGCCCAAGAAATAGAGAAGTATCTCTACACTGCTGGAACTCCCGACCCAGATTTTGTCATACGCACCAGTGGTGAGATACGCTTAAGTGGTTTTTTACTATGGCAAGCAGCTTACAGTGAATATTATTTTTGCGATGTTTTTTGGCCGAGTTTTCGCAAACTAGATTTCTTAAGAGCCCTAAGAGATTTTCAAGCAAGAGAGCGGCGCTTTGGGAGATAAGCACCAATACCTGTGTGGGTTGCCATTGGGATTAGCAGCCGGTAAAAATCCTACCCATCCCATCTATTTGTAGCTTTCCCGATTTATTCGCCATAGCATTAACGCCGATACTTAGCTTGTTGATAACGTAATAACATGAAAATTATCCCTAAACAACTTGCCTCGTTCCGAAATGCCCCTATCTCATCAGACCTTTGCCTAAAATCTCGAAAAAATCGCTCTAAATGATTTGTGGTACGTATGTGTTTCCACATCTCTTCTGGTTCATCATAGTACTCTAACGTTTTTTCTTTCCCCCTAAGAAAGTTCTTCACTGCCTTTGGTTCCTTATCCTTCCACTCCTCTTCAAATTCCTCTAGTTTTTTCTCCGCCTCTTCCTTTGTTTCTGCTTCATACACCTCATACGCATCTTCTATGATTTCACTTTTCCTTTTTGCCTTTGCTTCTTCTTCTGTTAGTTCCTTGCCCTCTTCATCTTCTTTCTTCAAATTGTTGTATTCTAAGTTCTGCTCTATGTTTCTAACCTTGTGTGCTATACATCTTTGTTGTCTTCCCTCTGGTAAGTATTCTTCTATTACTTTTGCTAAGCCATTTGCCCCATCACTGCTTACTATTCTTACTTTACTGGCATCTAATCCCCTTTCTATCATGTTTTTGAACATCTCCTCCCATGTCTCTTCACTTTCCCCTTCTGCTACTTCATAATGTATTATTTCTCTCGTACCATCTTCCCATACTGCCATTGCTACTAGCACTACCCTTCTTTCTACCTGCTGACATTTCCTTTCACTCCCTGCTTCATCTATCTTTGTTTCTCCCGTAGGATACATTATATCTACCCATACCCCATCTACTACTATGTATGCAGGTGTTTTCTCTATTCTAGCTTGTCTATGAATCTCCATCTGTTCTTGGGCCTTTAAACTCACTCTGTTTATGGCATTCAGGGATAGTGCTTCTCCTAGCAACAAACACATCATTATTTGTATGTCTGGTAACGATAATCCTAGAAAATACATTTGACTAGTCAACACAAACAAGCTTGCTAAGCTACGTTGGTGGCGAGTCAGTATGTTCCATGAACGATCTTGATTGCCACTTCTTAGCTTTGGTACCTTCAAATCTTCTATTCTGCCATGTTCAGTATCTAATTCTCGTGTGTAATGACCACTACGTCTAGGACGTTCCCCTTTAGGAAGGTTTTCTAGATGTTCATCTAGCTCTTCTTCTAGTGCTTCTTCTATAGTTGTTTGTACTACTTGTTTAATTTCTGTTTCTAAAGTCTCTTTTAACTTTTCATTTAGAGTCTCATCAAAGCATTCTTGCTCTATTCTGATAACTTGTTCTTTTTTTCTGCTACAGTCATTATGGGAAACACTCCATCTATAAAAAGTTTTTGCACAATAAAACTTGTGTTTCCCTATTCTAACCCTTTTGTTCTTATGGCGAATAATTAAGGAAAGCTACTCTATTTTGTTTGAACTTTAACTAATTGTGTGGGTTTTACAAGCTCATTAACATCAAATTCGTTAACATCAAGTGTAAAAGGTACAATTTCAGCGTGTTTGATATAGCGCTGCACCCCAATAATGCTAGCAATCAATACAGCATGTGACACTACAATAACGGTTGATAAGTGCTTATAGCGTTTAAGTGCCCTTAAAGCACGTTCACGAACTTCCTCCAGGCTTTCCCAAGTACGTTTTTCTGGGGGTAGAATATGATACTGAGGAGAAGGATTTTCTTGTGTGATCTTGTTGTTAGTATTAAAGCCATCAAAAGGAACAACCCCTGTGTAATAGATGAACTCTTCACAAGCTTTTTGAAAAGCCTGCTCATTCATATCTGCTAAAGAATCTTTGTTAGGAAGCCACTCATGTAAATCGTACTCTACATATATGGGTTTGTTAAGTTTGCGATTGAGCAAAGCAGCCGATTCTAGGGCTCGAGCGTAGCTACTACAAAGAACAGCTTCAGCCTCTTTTAGGCGGTAATCATTAGCAATAGTATCAATCTGTACACGACCGATGGAAGTGAGTGGCGCAAAAGAACGAGCCCAGCCTTTTACACCACGCTCCTCAAGGCTTTGCCAATCAGTCTCACCATGTCGTACAAATAATATTTTCACAAGCTTGTTTCCTAAACCACCTTCTACTTGAATTTGGTAACTAATTTATAAATTATCTCTCATTTCCATTTAGCCACCACATCTTCTAGCACAATATGTGATGTCTTGCTGTTGTCCTGTGTGAACTTTCACAGGAAAATCTTCATAAATTTAATGAATGTTATATACTTACATTATAATGACAAACTCAAATACATCAGGTTCCTTACGAAACCATGTGCGTTGACGTTTAGCATATTGGAAGGTGGCAAAATTGATAGTTTCTTTAGCTCCTTCCAAAGTTTGTTTATGGTCAAGGTAAGCCATTACTTCCTTATAACCTATAGCTTGCATTGCAGTAGGGCGTTTAGGATAGTTTATTAGCAAGCTTTTTACCTCACTTACTAAGCCTTGGGTAAACATCCTTTCAGTACGTTTTATAATACGTTTTTTAAGAGTGTCCGCTTCTAGTTCTAGTACCATTTTTTTGTAGCTAAAAGCAGGTTTACTAAAAGGAAAATCACAAGGAGCCTTGCCAGTACGCTTTATTATTTCTAGTGCTCTGATAATCTTTCTGGGATTACTTTGAGCACGCTCTACATCCTTCAAGCTAAAGTTTCTAAGTTCTTTTTCTAAAGGGGCCAAGCCCTCCTCTTTAAAACGTTGCCACAGAACATCCTGTGCCTTAGTATCTGCAGGAGGAGTGCTAGGTAGCCCCTGTGAAAGGGCTCGTATATAAAAGCCAGTTCCCCCTACTACCATAGGTATTTTGCCCTTAGCTAGCACCTCAGCTATGGCCTTTTCAGCAAGCCGCACGTAGTTTGCTACACTAAAGGCCTCATCAGGCGTTATAACATCAATTAAATGGTGTTTAGCCTTGCTTTGTTCTGCTCGAGTAGGTTTGGCTGTACCTATATCCATACCTTTATATACCAACATGGCATCAGCAGAAATGATTTCTATATCTAGACTTTCAGCAAGCTGGATTGCTAAAGAGCTTTTACCAGAAGCTGTAGGGCCTGCTAAGACAGGTATAAAATTAGAAGTTAATATTTCTTTTTGAAAAAATGATTCTAAGGGCAGCTGGCTCATATATTAGAATCCGCCCAATGTAACCAACATAGAAGTTGGTTATGTGAGGAGTCAACTAAAGCTTATTGGAAGCCATCGAACAGAAAATCCCAGGGTGCTTCATCATTTTGTTGTGGCCCAGACTCTATATTTGCTTCCTTAGGTGCTATTCTAAAGATTTTCCCTTTACTAAGAGATACTACATATAAAAACCCATCGGTTCCAACTTCTATATCCGTAATGCAGCCAAATCCCGTACCTATGATGATCTCATCTAAGGATTCTCCTTTATTAGCTACATTATCTTGTAGGTTAGGGTCTGTAAAAATGAAGTTGTCCCTTTGGTTATTTAGCTCAAATTTATATAAATTCCCACGATTACAGTCTCCAACGAAGATGCTGTTTTTGTACTTATCTGTCTCTTTAAAATTAGTAAAGGAAATTGCAGTTGGGGCAACTACAACTTCCCAACTAAACTTAGGATCTCCATAAGTATAAGCATCATTTGGGGGTAAAGAGGCGAGCTCATCCTCTTTAGCAGGACCCATAGTTACAATCCAGCCACTATTAAAGTTGGGAGTTACCAAATTGATTTCATCAAAATCATCATCACCATTTTCGGTTGCCCAAAGGTTGCCATTAATTGGATCTATGGCTAGACCAAAGCTATTTCTGATCCCTATAGCATAATATGCTTCGCTAGAAGAAATTTTTAGAATGACACTAGTATTTTCTATGCCACCTTGGTGTTTATTTTGCAGTACACCATAGTTTCCAGCATCGCCAATAACTGCGTAAACTTCGCCATCTAGCCCTGTTGCCATAGCTCCACCATTATGATAAGAGTTTGAGGGAAGTTCTTTTACTAGAATGCCATGAACTAACTCCTGCCCGTTCCAATCATACTGGTAAATACGATTACCAAGTGGTTCTGCTCCATCAACTGTAGCTTCGGTAAAGTAAAGGTAAATTGACTTACCAACCTTAGTAATTCCTAACATTCCTCTTTCCCCAGTCGGATTTACTGCTACATCAAGTACAGGTTTGTTTTGTGAGCCATCATTGCTTATGAAGCGAACAACTCCATTGTCCTTTTGTAAGATCAAGATGCCTTCATCAACAAAGATCATAGTAGTTGGTGAACAGCAAATATCCGGACCGAATTGCTCTACCACTAAATCTTCATCATTTAGTTGAGGCTCTCCAAATAAAAGTGGAAATGCTGTTGAAATGAAAAGAAGCACTTGTAACATAACTAACTATTTAGTACTTTCTAGTAAAAGCTGGTCAACTTCATGAAGCTCTAAATCTTGCTTGTCTGCTCTCTTTTTGACTTCTTGTGTTACTTGAATCAAAACATCATTGCTTAAGTCTAGACCAAGTTCTTGTGCTCTTTCAGCAATAGCATTTTTGCCAGTAAGCTTTGAACCTATCTGCATACGTCTAGTAACTCCGAAAACTTCTGGAGGAATAATTTCGTATGATCCGGGGTTTAAGAAAATTGCCTTTAAGTGCATGCCAGCCTTGTGATTATAGGCAAATTCACCAGTTAGATAATTATTAAAAGGAATTTGCAAACCAGTCATTCTAGCTATCATAGAGTCAAGCTCAGGTAACATTTTTAGATTATATTTTTTTTGTAAACGTATAGGATTCATAGTGAACATTCGTGCAAGAAATCCACCTAAAGGAGTAATGCCATTACGCTCACCAATACCAAGGATACTGGTATCTATATGAGTTGCCCCTGCACGTACTGCTTCAAAAGCATTGGCAATAGCACAGCCTGTATCATTATGGCCATGGAACTCAATATCACAATGAACTACTGCCCTTACATCCGCTACTAGTTCACGTACTTGTGAAGGTGTGGCAACACCTACAGTATCAGCTAAACCAACGCGGTTAACTCCTACCTCGTCGGCAGCAGCATAGACCTTAAGTAGATCTTTTTTCTCACTACGAAAGGTGTCTTCACTGGAGAAGCGTACATTACGCCCTTGAGACTTAACAAATTCTATAACCTCAGTACTTTGCTCAATTATTTGGGCAAGATCACGTCCATGACTAAACTGCCTAAGTTCTGAAGAGGTTCCAAAAAGAATGTCCACACCATGAACACCACATTCAACTGCTACCTTAGCATCTTCTAAACGGGCCCTTGTATGGGTAAGGATTTTTGCCTCGAGCCCCAAACCAGCAATAACTTCGCAAGCCTTTCGTGATTCAGGTGAGGCCATTGGAGTAGTAAGTTCAATGTACTCTATACCAAAAGCGTCTAGTGCTTTAGCTACTTCAACTTTATCAGCCAGTAAGAAGTTTCCGAGGGCAAACTGTTCACCTTCACGTAGAGTAGAATCGATGATATGCCAACCTTTAGGTTGATTTAAGGGGCTTTGGATTTGAGGTTGTGGTGTATCAGACATAATAGCTAATGTTATATACTAATGTATTTTCAAATCAACTACTAGATCTTACTTTTTTTATGCTTTTTCATAAACTAGATCAATCATAAAATGCGTCACAAAGCTTTACCATCGTGTGCTTACACCACGGAGCTTTAACTGGCATCATACTTATAACAAATTGGCAAAGTAACTATCAGTACATTGTAATCTTCTGGAGGCTCGAGGCACTTTATTTCAGTTGGTAGAGGGTTAGCTATTGTTAACACCATTAACAAAGAAGAATCTTTAGATGATTTTGTTGTGAGGTGTTGCTCGAGCTTGCTCTAAAGTTGAATCTTAATCTAGACATTTTTTTAGCAGCTCTTCTAGGTTACTTTGTACTATTTCAGCGTCACTTTTATATCCTTTCTCTTTCATCCCTGTCAGCTGAAAAAAACGATAGCCCCAAAAAGAACATATGAATCAAGAAAAACATGTCCTAAACAGGAACTTCTCAATAGCTATGCTTTGAGGCAGATATGACCTACTGAAAATAACAGTCCTAGGCTACCCTTGCCTGAAAAGCAAACTTCTTGCGCAGAAGCCGTAGCAAAAGAAACTCAGAAAAGCTTTCCCAGCGGTATCAAGACTAATTCTAGGCAAGCTATCAAGAAGGTTAAGCGTAAGGAATTGCAACAAAGCAGAATCATGAAACTTCAGGGAATCCTTCTTGCGCAGAAGGACTGAGGTTGCATTATCACACTTTATCCTTCAACTTCCCCACTATGTAAAGTTAATACCTAATGCAAAACGTTAAACCCTATGGGTAAAGGCCAATCCTTGACACGACTTCTACGAGCATAATCACGACCTAAACGAAATAAGCTGTAATCACGTTTGTGATTTGCCTCAAGAAGATAACGCTTTTCTGAATGTGTAAGCCATTGCCCTATGTGAATCAACCACAATGAAGTTGTTGCCATAAGTGAAATTAGTCGATCTAGACAGTTTGTGTTTGTAATACGACTTTTCTCAAGATCAAATCCATATCCTTTGTAATCACGAAATGAGGGCTCTATCCAAAAGAGCTTGCGTCCATGACGCCATGTGAGTCGGTCAACAATTTGGTCAGACACATAGTATCGAGCTGCATCAAGACGTTTAGTCCAATCTCCAATAATATGTACAGGACCAAAACTATGGTGTCTAGTTAGAATTACATTGTTCAGGTATCGCCTTTGACCAAATTCAAGGCCTAGACTTGCCAAGTTCTGCCAATCTCCATCACCATTGTGATACAAGGTATCAGACTTAATGCCTAACCACCAATGCCAGCCTTGTTGTTGACAGTATTTCTGTACATCAACTGCACGGAACTCGGCATCACCATAAAATGTTAATCGTACATCTTTTAACCGCTCAATAAATTCACGTACCTCCTCCAGCAATTCTATTTGAATCTCTTGTTTTGTTGAACCAAAGGGTAATACCTGCCACGCTAAGGGTAAGCAACGATGTTTATAAGCAACACTCAGCATAAGGACACTGGTCCTATTCTCTAAATCAGTTCTATCCATAACTAAGTTAAGCTCTACACCTGTCCAGCTCATTAAAAGATGCTTGACTAATGGTAGGTAACAACATCTTTGGGAAACTCTTTCAGCTCTCAGCCAACGACGTAGACGTTGTATCAAACTTTCCCTTTGCCCATCAACAGTTAACTCTGTTGCTAAGTTTGACAAAATACAATCTGGGCTGAATACTAAAGCCTGTGTAAACAGTACTTGGTTTTTTAGCAGATCTTCACTTATATCTGTCAAGTGCTCTGCTAAAGCTTCGTACAAACGATGGTGTAATTCTTCCATCCTATAGTACTCCTTTCCCTTTATAGTTTAAGGAGTATCTTTTTTTCTCATCTTCTCATCTACCTGACAGGGGATAAACTTGATAGAGCAGAGATTCTAACCCTAGTTGAAGAGCTTAATCAGCGTGAGGATATTTTATATGCCTCTCCTAACTACATTAGGAAAGCCACTAAGGTGCCCAACGATGAATTTTATGAGTACCAATGGCATTACCCCCTTATTAATTTGCCTCAGGGCTGGGACATAACTACAGGTTCTGCTAACACTGTTGTTGCAGTGATTGATTTAGGCATTTTAGCTGATGTTAATAATCCCAATGTTACCCACCCTGACTTTTCTGGTAAGATTCTGCCTGGTTATGATTTTATCTCAGATCCGCGCAGTGCTTTAGACGGGGATGGCCGTGATTCTGATCCATTTGATCTAGACATTAACGGGAGTTTTCATGGCTCGCATGTTGCTGGCACTATTGCTGCAGCTACCAACAATAATGAAGGGATAGCTGGAGTAGATTGGAAAGCTAAAATTTTGCCTGTGAGAGCATTAGGTGCTGAAGGTGGTTCTTTAGTAGACATTTTAGAAGCTACTTTGTGGGCAGCAGGTCTGCACCCTAATATGACCAATCCTAATCCTGCCAGCATCCTTAATTTAAGTTTGGGTGGCGAGGGGCAATGTACCGATATTGAACAAGAGATTTTTGATAAAATTATTGCAGCAGGTAAAATTGTAGTAGTTGCTGCTGGTAACAGAAATCAAAGCGCCTCTAGCTTTTCACCTGCAAGTTGCAGGGGAGTTATTACTGTGGGAGCAGTAGATTTAGTGGGCGCACGTGCCCCCTATTCTAATTTTGGTTCCCGTATAGATGTTATGGCTCCAGGAGGCAATATACATGTGGATCTGAATGAGGATGACTTTCCTGATGGTGTGCTCAGCACAGGCTTATTTATAGATGATGATAATAAACCTTTCTTTGACTATACTTTTCTTAATGGAACTTCTATGGCGGCCCCTCATGTAGCAGGTGTTATCTCACTCATGAAAGCTTTGAAGCCAGACTTAACCTCCACCCAAGCACTAGCAGCTTTAAGTTCAACAGCAAAACCACTAAGTGATAGTCAATGTAATTCTAGTGGTTGTGGGGCAGGGCTCATTGATGCTTCTGCTGCTTTACAAGCTGTGAAAGACGGTAGTACCCGTGGTAAAGGAGTTTTAAGTTTTAACCCCCAAGTACTTGATTTTGGCTCTACTACTCAAGAATTGGATTTGAAATTACATAATAGTGGTGATGGTAGTTTAAAATATTCATTGCTCCATTTTTTAGCAGCTAGAGATAATCCAGGTCAAGTGCAAGATGGTCTTCTTTATCGTGTATCAGGCTCTTTTTCAGATCATTTATCTAAAGGGCAAAGTACTACTATTCGCCTAGGAGTCAACCGTGATTTATTGACTGTTACAGGGTTTTATCAACTAGGGCTAGTTTTTGAAGTTGATGATGGCCAAACTAAGGAAGAAATAATTTTACTAGTGCGGGTAACTAAACCAAAGAAAGAACCTAAACTTTCAGGACCCATGATTGTAGCCGCATTTATTGATGATGGCAATGATGATTTTAAGGAAAGTGGTTTCCAAATAGACCAAGGAGTAATTGGTAGTTATAAGTTTGATGCGTTAGTAGGAGAGAATTATGTCATAGCTTGGGCAGATGAAAACAAAAGTACTAAGGTTGATACAGGTGATCTTGTAGGTATTTATCCTACAATAGTCAATGTGATTGCAGCGCAAGAAAGTAAAAATATAGATATTGTTTTAACTCCTTACACCGCTACCAATAGCCTTTCTACACATCAAGTTAGCTTTTTGGAAAGCCTTGATTGAGGAAATGGATTTACCTTGGGGTTACTTTGTAGAGGTTGTTTGAAAAATATACCCCGCTTATAGTTAAGTAGGGTTACGCTTTATTAGTTATCTTCATCAATTACCCGCACAGGACGCTTAAAGCCAAAGGTATAACTACCTTTAGCATCATAAACTCGTTTTACCTCATCATAGAATGGATTTCTACCAACGCCACTCAAATGCAACCACCCTCTAGCTCGAGTCATAGCAGTAAAGAGCTGGTTACGAGCTTTGGGATCACTTTCGCGGTGGGCAATATAATCAAGGCCCAAAACATAGGCTACCTCAGCCTCATTGCCTTTGGCTCGAGCCACCCCCGTCAAAGTAACAGCTCCATCGTGCCAGAACTTATTACGCTTCTCTAAAGAAAAATGGTCTATTTTAAGAATGTTTTCTCTAGGCATAGTAGGTAAATAGTAATTAATATTTTGCCCTCTTAATGCCCCAGCTACAACTTGCAATTGACTAGTCATTTCAAAATGGTTTCCCAGTAAAATAATTAGTAGGTCACGGCTAGGCTCGAGCTTCTCTAATTCTATTTCCTTGGCAATGCGTTGGGCTACTATTTGAGCTTCAGTAGCCCTAGTCCTAAAAGTTTCAAAATGGAAGACAGGTTTTTTCCAAAATTTAGGAATGACATTAGGTGCATTTTTATCTGGCCTGTGTACAGTCACCTCTTGCCCTACACGAAAACTCCCAGTAACTTCATAGCCAATATCCTTCCACTCTTTGGCTGTGGTTATACCTGTTACCATGCCTTCTTTTCGTAAAAGCCCCATACCTAGTGCGTGTGCAGCGCTAAGGATAGGTGCTGGAGTACGGTAGCAAACATGCATAACTTCACTTTTACTAGCACCACCTTTGTATTTTGCCCCTCGAGACAAAAGTCCACTTAACTCTTCACCAAAAAGCTCTTTGTTTACAGGCACTTTTAAATTGTCAAGACTCTGAGCTTCATCGTAGGCCCAAGTTAAACGTCTCAAATGAGGTTCCGTTTCGCTAAAAGGTCTTAAACTTTCGTAGGCTAGCCAGTAGAAAGCTTGCTTATCTTTAAACTTAAGGTTAGCTACTAAGTCTTGTCCTTCATCAACAACTATGGCATCAAATAGGGGAGTTAATACTTTGTTTTGTTCTTCAAGGGTTGCAAACAAGTCATGTATTACCCAAGCAAATTTGTCATGAAAAGAAATGTTCTCAGGTATGTCTTTAACAGCCTTAGGCTTTATTTCGTGGGCTTTTGCTATTAAGCTATAAAAGCCTTCTTGTTTAGCACTACCCCAAGCATGAAGCACACGCAGCTTCTTATTTTTAGGCTCATAACCAATTTCCCCACTAGTAAAACGGCGCAGAGTTTTATCTAAATGACGGATAATACTGTCATAAAGGCTACGAGTATAGAAAACAAAAGCAATATCCCAATCTGGATGTTCTAAGTGCATATGTGCAGCCCTTTGCACTAGCAAAACTGTTTTGCCTGACCCAGCAATACCTCGAATCCTTTGTAAGCCCGGAGGAATCTGCTTAGAGATTCTCTCTTGCTGAACGTCCATACCCAAAATAGCCTCACGTGACTCAGCAACTACACGTGCTCGACTTTTCCTTGATTCAGTAGGTCGTTGCTGAGAAGGCTCACGTAAATGACCCCCAACACCAATCATGCTTTTTAAAGCTTGCCATTGTTCATCACTGAGGGCACGCCCATTATGAGAAAGCTCTGCATCACAGATAGTGTTAAATAAGCTTTTAGGACTTAAATTATCTTCAAAGATAATAGGAGGAGTAGCTAGCGAAAAAAAGCCTTGGTTTAACCAGTCATCAGAGTTAATGAAAGGCAAACTAACCAAAACTCGACCGTAAATGACATCTTTAAGTATTGGTTCAGCTTCGCATTGCTCGAGCAGTGCAAACAACTGATTTTCAGCCTGTTCATAGGGATTAATTGTTTCCTTATAGCCATTGGAGCAAACCCACACAGGGCCATTGGTGTGGTGAATATCCTCGAGCTTAAAACCTTTAACTTCAATAATTATTATGCCTAGATATTGGTCAGCCACCAAAATGTCAGGCTTCTTGCGTACATTTCCTTGCCTAACAAAAAGGGTATATTCACGGTAACCGATAGCATCACGCTTAGCAAAAGCACTCTTTACAGCTTCAAAGACTAGCTTTTCTGCGCCACTGCCATAACCATCAGAGCCTGCGTCTATGAAGATGCTCATATATGTATTTTGTAGTTGCTATGGATTACAGTCAAGCTAAATGCAGGGCAATTTCAGAAATAGAAGCTCAAGAACAATGGAAATCCTAGAGTGGTTTGCCTAAGCCTCGAGATAATTATAGAATGAACTTGCCTTAAAAGTAGCTTTCCTTAATTATTCGCCATAAGAACAAAAGGGTTAGAATAGGGAAACACAAGTTTTATTGTGCAAAAACTTTTTATAGATGGAGTGTTTCCCATAATGACTGTAGCAGAAAAAAAGAACAAGTTATCAGAATAGAGCAAGAATGCTTTGATGAGACTCTAAATGAAAAGTTAAAAGAGACTTTAGAAACAGAAATTAAACAAGTAGTACAAACAACTATAGAAGAAGCACTAGAAGAAGAGCTAGATGAACATCTAGAAAACCTTCCTAAAGGGGAACGTCCTAGACGTAGTGGTCATTACACACGAGAATTAGATACTGAACATGGCAGAATAGAAGATTTGAAGGTACCAAAGCTAAGAAGTGGCAATCAAGATCGTTCATGGAACATACTGACTCGCCACCAACGTAGCTTAGCAAGCTTGTTTGTGTTGACTAGTCAAATGTATTTTCTAGGATTATCGTTACCAGACATACAAATAATGATGTGTTTGTTGCTAGGAGAAGCACTATCCCTGAATGCCATAAACAGAGTGAGTTTAAAGGCCCAAGAACAGATGGAGATTCATAGACAAGCTAGAATAGAGAAAACACCTGCATACATAGTAGTAGATGGGGTATGGGTAGATATAATGTATCCTACGGGAGAAACAAAGATAGATGAAGCAGGGAGTGAAAGGAAATGTCAGCAGGTAGAAAGAAGGGTAGTGCTAGTAGCAATGGCAGTATGGGAAGATGGTACGAGAGAAATAATACATTATGAAGTAGCAGAAGGGGAAAGTGAAGAGACATGGGAGGAGATGTTCAAAAACATGATAGAAAGGGGATTAGATGCCAGTAAAGTAAGAATAGTAAGCAGTGATGGGGCAAATGGCTTAGCAAAAGTAATAGAAGAATACTTACCAGAGGGAAGACAACAAAGATGTATAGCACACAAGGTTAGAAACATAGAGCAGAACTTAGAATACAACAATTTGAAGAAAGAAGATGAAGAGGGCAAGGAACTAACAGAAGAAGAAGCAAAGGCAAAAAGGAAAAGTGAAATCATAGAAGATGCGTATGAGGTGTATGAAGCAGAAACAAAGGAAGAGGCGGAGAAAAAACTAGAGGAATTTGAAGAGGAGTGGAAGGATAAGGAACCAAAGGCAGTGAAGAACTTTCTTAGGGGGAAAGAAAAAACGTTAGAGTACTATGATGAACCAGAAGAGATGTGGAAACACATACGTACCACAAATCATTTAGAGCGATTTTTTCGAGATTTTAGGCAAAGGTCTGATGAGATAGGGGCATTTCGGAACGAGGCAAGTTGTTTAGGGATAATTTTCATGTTATTACGTTATCAACAAGCTAAGTATCGGCGTTAATGCTATGGCGAATAAATCGGGAAAGCTACCTTAAAAGGAGATAGATTAATGAGAAAAGCTATCTGTAAGGAGAAGGAGTATTTTAGCTCGAGCACCCCAAAAGTGATACCTAAAAGAGAGGAATCACCATGAATAAGATTTTTTTTGGACTCTATCAATTTTTAAAATTAGGCATTATTTTTAGCTTACTAGGCTTTGCTTATGCTCAGGAAGCTCCTGCTTCAAAACCAGTTGACCTAAGTAATTTTCAAGGGAAATGGACTTCTGAAAGTAGACCCAATGATGTTTTAATCTTTACCAAACAAAAAGGGCGTGTGGGAGAGGAAATAGGTTTTTGGCATGGTCCTGATATTCCCTGCTTTACCAAACTAACTTTAAGTTCCTCACACAGCAAAGCAAAATCATTTTCCATAGAGGTAAATGAAGAAATTGTGCTTGCACCACAAGGAAATTGCCTTGTCAGTTTATTTACCTTAACAAAAAGGCAAGAGCAAATCCAGATTATATATGACTCTTCTGATATTGAGGGCACGTACTTTAAACGCGACAAAGGATTTGTGACAGATCAAGCAGAATTAGAATCTCTTGCTCAAAAATTAAAAGAAAGTGAAGCTTACAATGTTGTAAGTAATAATGATCTAGACAATTCCACCCACCCTTCTGAAAAAGACCAACTTCCCTTTATAGGTACACTGACGCTTGATGAGTATGATTGGTTTAGTACAACAACTTATTTAGGTGTTATTGATATTGATATAGCTTCTGGATCTAAAAAACGTTTTTTAAATGGGAAGAGACCTTGGCGACATGAAAGTGGCAAGGTTGTTTATTTGCAAGATTGTGGTGACAGAGTTACTAGAGTCATGCTTGCTGATGAGAAGGGGCTTTCTGTTCAAATTACACCATGTAGCAGTGAGATAGCTAATCCCGGCTATTCACCTACAGACTTCGGTTTCTCAAGACTTTCGCCTGGCCAAGAGAAAGTTGCTGTAGAAGCTTATTACTACCTAGAGGGTAATTATCCTCATAATACTATGGTTTTCAATATTGATCAGACTTTGTTAGCAACCTATGAAGGATTTTATGCACCAGCTTGGCTACCAGATGGTCGCCTTTTACTTACAGGAGAAGGTTTTTATCTAACAGACAGTGATTTGCAAAATCTCACTCGTATAGATGGGGGGCGGTTAACTGGGCCAGTAAATAACCCTGATGTACATCCTTCAGGAAACAGTATTATTTTTGAATACAATCAACAAATTTGGCAGATGAACCTAGATGGTAGTGATCTTCAGGAACGTGTCTATGCTGGCAAATACCTAAGGTATCCTACATGGTCACCAGATGGGACCACAATTGCCTATCTTGCTAAAGTGCAACAAGATTATTATGACAGGGCCATCTATTTTACTGATCTAGTTAATTCAAAAAGCTATGTTTTGGACTTAATCTCTGTACTTGGATCAGGTTCTAGCATTGTCCCCAATGGACCTCTTAGTTGGCGAGATTAATCTTAAAGCATGCGTTTCCTTGGCCTTGGTGGTACTAATGAAGTTGGAGCCTCTTGCTATCTTTATAAACTTGGTAATACTCGCTTGCTAATTGACACTGGTATGCGTCCTACTATGATTGGTAAGGGGTCTTTAAGAGCACCCTCCTCCCTAACCCTAATGATCTTGAGCCATGCTCACTTAGACTATGTAGGAGTTATTCCTAGAGTCAAAAAGCTTTTCCCTAATTTGCATCTATACCACTCGAGCCAACCAAAGCCTTGCTCTTGAGGTCCTAATCGACGCTGTAAAAGTTGCTAAAGTCCAAGGAGCAATGATGTATGAGTTTGGTGATGCTATGCCCATAGTGACGGAAATGCGTATTATTAAGCCTCTTGAACCATTCAGCTTTGCTGGCAGGCAATTTAATGCGTATTTAGCAGAGCACATTCTAGGGCAAGTAACAGTATTGAAATATCTATTTGATGTCATACATAAACTAACAACATATCTAGCCAAGAACTTTAAAAAGATTGCCATTGAGGATTTGAATGTAAAAGGTATGCTTAAAAACCACAAGCTAGCCAAATACATTGCTGATAGTAGTTTTGCGGAATTTAGAAGACAGTTAAGTTATAAAGCTGAAATGTATGGCAGTGAAATAGTAATTGCAGACAGATTTTATCCTTCTACAAAGATGTGTGGTAAGTGTAGTGCAATGCATGAAATGCCTTTAGGTAAACGTATTTTTGAATGCGAATGTGGATTTAAAGCTGATAGAGATTTAAATGCAGCTCTGAATCTTGAAAAGTTATGTACCGTGAGTTGCACGGGAACTTAAGCCCGTGGAGCTTGGAGCTCTGGCTATGACCACTAGGACATAGTGAAACTACTTTCTATGAAGCAGGAATTAAAGCAGATATCAGCAGATTTTTGTAGATATCATCAGACTTTTTACAACGGAAATAATATTAAGCTAATGTATTCATAACAATTAATACAAGAAGTATTCACAAAAACGTCCATACCCTGCTTTATAATACAGTTTCATGAACCAAGCAATTGAATTGAGCATTCTCATTCCCACTCATTCTCGTTGCCAAACATTAGCGAACACATTGCATCGTTTGCAAGAACTTCCGGGACCAAGCCGTGAGATTATTGTTATCGATGATGCTTCCAATGATGGGACAGCTCAAATGCTAAAAACATTTCCTGATGTGCAGGTACTGCATAACCATACCCCTAAGGGTTTTGATAGCTTAGCTGACGCAATAAGATTGGCTCGAGGCAAGCTAATCCTTCAACTAGATGATGATGCTTATCCAGGTGAGACAACTCTGGAACAAATAGTGAGCCATTTTCAAAACAGAGGAGCAAAGCTTGGCTTGATAGCCTTACCTTTTCAAAAACCTAATTCAGAGCGACTAAGTTATACCACTTATTTCCCAAAGGTGCAATCGGGGCAAAATCATGTACCCACAAGAGGTTTCCATGCTGGAGCAGTGGTAGCTCGACGTGAGGCTTGTCTAAAGATTCCGCTTAGCCCTCCTCACTACTTTATGTATGGGACTGAAGTCCCCACTCTCATCGAGTTCCTGAACTATGGCTGGGAAGCAGACTATCTCCCTAGTGCTCCTATAATCCATCATTGGGCTGCTCGATCAGGTAGTAGGGTGAGTCCAAGAGCAGCTTACTACCCTTTACGTAATGACTTAATCACTATACAGCGTTATTACCGTGGCTGGCGGCAACGGGAAATGTTGGTGGGACGTTATGTGGCTGGGTTTCTTCATCTAGCAGCAGCAGGACGACCACAGGATGTATTCAAAGCTTCAAAAGCCGCCAGTAAATTGCTTGAGCAAGAGGGCTCGCGTCAAGTATCAGAAGATATTTTAGAGCGTATCTACCCTGCTTTTGAAGGGCTAACACTTACAACCCTTTTCTCCAAGACAAACTTACGCAGAGTAGGTTGGTTCTTTGGTTTAGTCCCTATTGACCAAACTTGCTAAGGTGACCACTCAATGCCCTTGCCAACAAGCGATAAATCAGGTCCATTGCCTTGAACATAGTGTGCTAGATAAGCTGCGATACGATGAGTCATCCCTGGAAAGTCAAATTGCTCTGATGCTTGAGCTATATGATCACTTTGTCTTGAGTCCCGGTAGTAAGTTGTTACAGTTTTCTGCAAAGCTTTTATAGTAGGTACATAGGCACCTAGGCCATTGACCTCTAGGAAATCAATTAGAGTATTTTCAATACCTCCTGATTTCCTAGTAGCTAGGAATGGACGACCTACTGCTAGCACTTCAAAAACAGTAGCAGGACCAGTTTTGCCTATTACCAAGCTACTAGCTGCTAAATAGTCAGCCATATTGGTAACAAAGCCTTCTACATTAACCAGAGGGTCATCTTGATATTTGTCACTTAATTCTTTTTTAAGGGCTTTATTACGCCCACTTATAACCACTGTTTGAACAGGAAATTCCAAGGCTCTTAGTGCTGAGACAACTTCACGAGGAGAGCTACCCACACCCTCTCCACCAAGGGAAATCAAGCAGGTGAATGTTTCTTTTAGACCTAATTTAGCTCGAGCTTCTTTTTGACTCGGTGGATAGAGGAAGCTTTGTTTAACTGGGTAACCAACAACATCAATCTTGTCAGCCTTAACACCTAAGTTAATAAGTACGTTTTTAGCTACCTGCGAACCAAGTATCATACGCTCAATGTCAGGGTCAGCCCAGAGTGCTGTAGCATCAAAGGTAGAAGTTTGAAAGGTTAAGACAGGTACCTTGAGCCCATATTTATGCTGGCTTAGGGTAAGGGCACTAGACAACCAACCATGGTTGGCAACTATTAGATCAGGAGGATTACCATTAAGAAGTGCTGCCGCCTTCTTGGAAAAGGCTTTTAGTGCTCGCCTTTGAAAATTAATTGATACATTAGGGAAAGAATCTATGATTTTTTGTCCCATTACAATAAGTTTTGGGTGATCCAACATCCACTTCCATAAACGTTTATGATATGTATCTAAGGTTGTAAAACCATAGTCTTTCATAATTTCTTTGATCTCGAGGTCAAAATGGTCAGGGTAATGAGTTTCCAAAGCCTGTTTCATAGCCTCAGCAGAGGCCACATGGGAACCACCTGCAGCAATAGTGGCGAATAAGATCTTAGATCTTTTACGATTAGCCATATTAATGTAAGACTATAGCATGGAGCGCCTATTATCTCATCAAATTAAATAGGGACTTTTATCTTTGTGTTTTGCTATTCTTTACTTGTCACCTTACTCATATTTTAACTAGGCAATAATTGATAGTTATGCTAAAGCTTGCCCTTATTGCTTTTACAGTTGTTATAGGCTTGCTCATTGCCTTGAGCTTTAGCCCTGAAAAGGTAAAAGTTTTTCCTAATACCTTTATTGAGCTAAGTGAAGCAAAGCTCACTCTATACCCTAGCGCTGACCCTGAAGCCACTTGGAGTTTTAAAACACAAAAAATAATATATGAGCCTGACACACGCGAGTCAGAACTTATCGAGCTAACTGATGGTAAAAGGGTAGTAGATAATGAGGTTGATTTTACTCTAGCATCCGAGCAAATTACCATTGACCAAGCTGATAACTTACGTGGGGATCTTATTTATGTGCATATTAATAACGCTAATTGGGATTTGGATATGCATGCAAAGAACAATAGGCAGGTGCTTATCGATCAAAATATTGGTAAGTTTGAAGTGCCACTCCTACTCTACCGTGGTGATGGTATTAGTGAAAGCCGCGATGAGAATGTGAGTATGAACTTTGATCTTACTCAATTTGAAGCAGGTGGCCCCGGTACCATAGGCTACAACAGTTTTACTGACGAATATTAAGGGAGCTAGATGTAGTGATAGTGTCAATATTAATCTAAATGAACATAAAAATTGAAGGAGTTACAATGAAGTTGAAATTAAATTCACATTCCATAGTCCTTATAGCCTTATCTTTATTACTTTTTTCCCTAGCCCAAGAAGCTGATGTTAGCAAACGTATAATCACCATTACTTATGATGGTGGAAATCGTAACGCCCCTGATTTACGCTATGGGCCTTATCAGTATAGCCACCCTAGTACCGAAGGATTGATTGCTACTGTCTCCAACTTGACTATTTATGGACAAAGTGCAGAGCTTAGTGCTCCTGAAGGTGTATTAATTAGTGAGGCCGAGGGGCAAAGAGAAGCTGTTTTTACAAATGGTGTTAGGGTGGCTCGAGGGCGTTTAACTGCCAAAGGTGAAGAGATTGCTTACAGTGAGCAAACAGGCTTTGGAGTCCTCACGGAAGAAGATAACCTAGTAAATATTGTAGTAGAGCCTAAAGAGAGCGGAGAAGACCCTGCAGAAATCACTGCTGAAACTGCCACTTTTGATGTTGATACTGATATCAGTGTTAGCCAAGGCAATGTAACACTCTTAAATGGTTCACAAAATGCCCAAGCTGATGAGATGACTTTTGAAGAAGATCGTGACCTAGCCAAGCTCATTAGCGAAACAGGTCAGGTGAAGGCAACGAGGAAAGATGAAAACGATAGTGAGCTTATTATTCAAGCAGACATTATGCGTGTACTGACAGAGGAAGACAAGCTTTTGGCCATTGGTAATGTTGTTCTTCTTGATGGAGACATCACTAGTATGGGAGACACTGTATTTTTTGATGATAAAGCTTCTAGAGCAGAAATCGTTGGTGACCCTGCTGTGTCTGTCAATTCAGCTGAGGGAATTACTGTTTCGGGTGCAAGAATTGAGCACCTAACTGATATTGATGTTATTGAGCTGCTAGATGATTCTGTACCACCTGAATTTGAGCCTCTTGAATTTATGCTAACTAGTGAGTTAGAAGAGGTGGAAGAAACAGCTGAAGATCCTCCTGTAGATGAGTTAGAAGCAATGGAAATTCCTGAAGAGGGTTTAGAAACCTCTGATGAAGACATAGAAGAAGCTCCAGACGAGGATTCGGAAGGAGATCCTGAAGAAGTTCTAGATGAAGACTTGGAGGAAGACTCTGAGGAAGGCTCTGAGGAAGACCCAGATGAAGGTTCGGAAAAAGATCCTGAAGAAGGTCGTGAGGAAGTTCTAGATGAAGACTTGGAGGAAGACTCTGAGGAAATCCCAAATGATGGTTCGGAAGAAAACTCTGAAGAAAACTCCTAAGAAGCTCCAGGCAAAGATGTGGAGGAAGTTTAGGTGAAGAAAACAAATAGTCTTAATGATTTACTAGAACTCAATGATTTTCATAGAAGGATTTAAAACTTTTTTGTGGCTATTTTTTTACTTTATATTAATGGGGTGGTTAAACTTTAGCCTTGCTCAAGAGCAGGGTGATAATCGCCCCCAAGTCACTATTGAACGTAAAGATAAAACCATTCAGGTTATACAAAACGGCACCCGTGCTGAGGGTGCCCGAACCATTTTGCTAAATCCTAGGTGTAAAGAGGAAGTTCGTTTAAGCACCTTTTTTGCACCAACACCTGCTTTTGTTGAGACTTTGGTTAATGAAACTCGAATTATCTCGAGCATAGCATTCATAGAAAAACCTGATAAAAAAGAGGAAGAGGAAGGTTCAGAAAATGAACCGGAGCCAGAAGCAGAGTTAGAGGCAGGCCAATCAGCCATAGAACAAGATCCTGGAACAGAACCGGAGCCAGAAACGAATTCTAAACTTGAAGCAGGTTTAGCAGTAGAGCAAAAGCTAGATGTAGCAACAGAATCAGATTTAGAGCCTAAGGCAGGGTCTAGTGAAGGGATAGAGGCTGAGACAAGCTTAGCACCTGAAGAGGGAGTTAATGCAGAGCTAGACTTAGAGTTAGCATTAGCTGTAACATCAGAGTCAAGTTTGGAATCGGATGTAGAAACACAATCAGAGGAAGTGGAGGGCGAAGAAGAAAGACTAGAAATGTTTGGTGGTACTCTAGACTTTACAGATAGCACTCGTTGCCCTGAAAATATACAAGAAAGTACTGCTGCAGATGTTACCGTTGAGGAAGGTCGTAGTACCATTACAGGTAGCAAATTTTCATATGATAATGCCACAGGTATCGGTAATATGGTAGGACCAGTAAACTTAGAGCGTAGGGCAGCGGGAGATTCTCCAGCTCTTTCTGGTAATTCTGATAATATGGAGTTTAATGTAGATGAGGATCTCACCATACTTCAAGGTAATGTCACAGTTGAGTCTGATGGGCGAGTAAGTGAAGCTGATACTGTAGAATTTGATGAGCAAGCTAGCCTAGCCCTTCTGTTTGGCAATCCTGCTAAAAGTACTAAGGATAATGATGTGGTACAAGGTAATATTATCACCTATTATCTTGATAGTAATGATGTAGTTGTAGATAAGGGAATTCAGGCTACTTTTGAGCTTGAACCCTAAGTGTTAGAAGATATTGCGTATTTTGGGCGAACATACAAAAGAGCAGACCTTAAGGTGCACATATCAGGGCTAAGTCCTAAACAAGCAGCACAAAAGATCAAAGAAGTGTTAGATAAATACACCCAGAACACTCATAAGTAGTTAACAACTTTTATTTTGCATCTCATAGAAATCAATAACAACTCAAATAAAATATAAGTTGAAAGGAATTTTTATGAAAATAATATTTTATCTTACTACCCTTTTATTCCTTTTTGCTAGTACAGCAATAGGTGATGGCTACACTCCCACACAGTATAATTACAATGACTCTTACTATTATCCTCCCTACACTGATGAAGGTGTAGTGCTTACTCCTGTAAATCCTAACTACCAGACCCCTTCAACAATTGCTCCTAGAAGCATTATTACTGTACCAACTCCTCCTACTTATCCTACCTACCCCACTTATCCTGACTACCCAACTTACCCCAATTATCCTGAGTATTCTTATTCTACTTATCCCATTACCTTTGATCGGGGCTCGAGTTATTACTCAGGCTTAAGCACCTATTATGTAGGAGAGGATGTAAGACTCAATTTAACTGCTGTAGATCATGGATCTTTATATCTTTTTGTAGTTGACCCCAACGGCAGTGTTCGGCAACTTTTACCTAACTATGCTCAATCTTCTTACTCTTATACAGTCACTAGTGGCAGAAGCTACCGCATTCCAGAACATGGGGCTCGCTATAAACTGCGTGCTATTGAACCTCGAGGGCATCACAAATTAATAGGTCTTTTAGTATCTTCCCACTACAATAACTATGCACCCTATAACTCTTATGGCTCTGATTTGTTTAGTAGTATATATAGTGAATCAGACTTATCAAATCGTATAGATCACTTACGTCGTTACAATAACCTAAGAATTTTTCGCTATGAAGGGCAACTTTTAGTACAGTAAGAGTTTTCTAAGGTGGAGCCTTGGGCATTTTACAAGATACAAACAAAGCTATAAAAGATTTAGTGGGTATTGCTAAGGGGATGGGGGTAGTACAAAGCGCTCCTGAACATGGCAATTTTACCAATCTTTATCCTTATGAAATGCCTAATATCCCACCAGTGTCGTGTCAGTCTTTAGCTCTTATTACTGAGGAGGATGGCTCAGATAGATGCGTATCTTGCCTTGCTTGTGAAAAAGTGTGTCCTAGTCAAGTAATTACCATAGAGCGCAAACGTAACCCTGAAGGTAAAGGTTTCATATTAGAGCTCTTTGATATAGATCTAGTCAATTGCATGTACTGTGCTGTTTGTGTAGAAGCTTGTCCAGTCAGTGCCATAGTCACAATTGGAGATTTTGAACTCTCTACTTATAACCTACAAACTTTAAAGGCAGATAAAGCCTTTTTAGATGAGCAGGGCAAGCGTGCCCAGCAATGGTATAGTCCCAAATTTGGAGTGGAGATGCGCGATGAAAATGGTAAAATTGTAACCGCTCCTTTAGAGATTCAACCTGGTGGCAAATAGAAAGGAAATTATGAAAGATTTTGGTAAGTTAACTTTCCAGAAAAACCTATCAGTCATATTGCTTATAGCATTTATTGCTGTAGCTACTGTTTTCGTTTCCCAAAATACTACTGCACAAGGTGCATCTCAAGAGGTAGATATGCTAACACATTATCAGGAACTCCTTGATTTAAGCCAAAATGAGAATAAAGGCCTGACATTTTATGTTAATGGTCAAACTATTCCTGGTCTGGTAACTAAGGTTATTGGTGAGGAGGCAGTTGAAGTACGTAATCAAATTCACGACCGTTTAATTATCCGACTCGATCGTATTGATGCCATAGCCTTGAATTAATAAAAGATGAAATAAGCTTAGAATTCAACACAGTACATGAAGAACTTCTGCTGCTAAAATTACTTCTATTATAATATAAGTTTGATCCTAATAATAAAAATACCACCACTAGAACAGTGATGGTACATTAATAAATAAAATCCCTTAAAAATAATTACTCTTACTCATTAAACCTAGTAGTGGTGGGAATTGAGTGTGAGTGATTATGCTCATCTTGTGACAAAGTTTCAAGGCTTAAAGGCACAGGTAAGGCATAGGCCTGTGCAGCAGAAAAGTCAACACTATAAGTTAAATCTTGTAAGCTAGCTATAGTCAAGCGTGAAAGTTGCTGCACAGGATCATTGAATCCAGTCATAAGCTCTGTATCAAAAACAGATTCACGCCAATGACCATCCCTGGTACCAGTACCACCTTCGTTCTCAACAGGCACATTGCCACTACCACCAAGAGCATTCCATTCTGCTAGGGCATTTGCGCCAATAAAGGTAGGATCATCACTTCCCGCTCCTGAAATGACCTCAAAAGAATCCCACAGAGTACCTATACCCAATACATGTCCCATTTCGTGCAAGATTAGATTCTTCAAATTTCCAGCTGCTTCAGCTTTAGCTATGTCAGCAGCATCAAATGCCATTAAGCCATAAAAAGGCAAACCTCTATTAGGATTGGAGTTCCTTATTCCACAAGGACCTGCTTGTCCTAGAATGCCACTAGGACCATCAATGTTTGGAGCGCTAACAATTATCATTATATCATCTATAGTGCCAGAGAAACCGGGGTCATCATCACCACAAGAACCTGCTGGTATGTTTGTTTGAACATCCCCTAAATCAGCTTTAATAACTTGCTGCCAAACATCAGCAGCATCTAAAAATACTTGTTGCTGACTTAAGGTTATGTTTTGATCCACAAAGCTAATAGTGATGTCATACTTCTTACTGGGAATAACTTCTTCAGATGTTGGGCCAGGAACTGGAGTTACTGGAGTAGGTGAGGTGCTTTGAGAGCAAGAAGCCAACAGCAATACAAAGGCATAAATTATTAGGAGGGTGATTAATGTGTTTATACTTCTTAAAGCTTCATTATTCATTATTCTTCCATTCAATCCTTCAAATTCAATTAACTCAATATTAAGCAAGAATAATTACTATCCTAATATAGCAACATTACCTAATTAGCAAATACAGTTACATAAAAGTTAGTATTGGATTTCCCCAAAGTACTTGAGGCACTTATTGAGCAATGTCATTGAGTTTACTTTAAATACTTAACAAATACCTTAAAATTTAAGGTATGAAAGAAAAGCAGCAACATCAGCTATGTGCTTTGTGCAATAGACCTATAAATATAGCTAATAAAACTATTCGTGGTATTGGTAAGGTAGGGCCTGAATGCTATCGTAAATACTCAGGCCTTGAAAGCTATATAGCACAACTTCAAGATCATTGCTTTAATTACACTGTAGCCTTGCAGCACATCAGTATTCTAAGGCATAGTGGTATTCGAGCTAGGCTCGAGCCCTCTGGTGAAAATACCTATGGTAGCCTTTACAGAATTACTATAGTTGGTCTCAGGCAAAGCACCAAAAAGTACCATCCTAAAAGCTTTGCTGAGTATCGCACTGAGTTTGCTAACTGGCTAGAACACAACCAGCAAAAAATGAACATACAGGCTGCGGTCTAGTTGCGGTGGTAGGGGTGCCCTACTCGAATTGTCTCGATACGGTAAAGCTGTTCTAAAAGTAGCAAACGAGCTAGCTCATGAGCAAGCGTAAATTTAGATAAACTCCAAAGGGCACTTACTTGACTTTTTAAGACCTCACTGTGACCTTCTGCTCCACCTATTAGCAAGCTTATTTGACTAATACCTTGGTTTTCAAGTTTTGTAATATGTCTAGCAAGCTCTTTGGAGTTAAACTCTTTACCTTGCTCATCAAGGGCAACTATGTATCCCTTGGCTGCTTTCAACAGGGCTAAACTCTCTAAGTACTTTATTTGTTTAGTATCTAGAGCTTTTACTTCCTTTACCTCACTAACCTCTAGCTTTGTGTAGTTAGCAAGTCTCTTTTGAAAATAAACACAAGCCTCACGGTAAAAGCTATGCTTAAGTTTCCCAATAGCAATAATACTGTACTTCACATCAAGACTTCCCAATCTCTAAAATGTCACGTAGACCATCACCCAACAAACTCCATCCTAGCACTGTAATCATTATAGCTATACCCGGCACCAGTGTGCCATAAGGATTTAATTCTCTATATCCTTGTGCCTCATGTAACATATTTCCCCAGCTTGGCACTAGTGGTGGTGCTCCTAAGCCTAAGAAGCTTAGAGCAGCTTCAGCCAAAATAGCTGCTGCAAAACTAAAACTGGCCTGCACTATAATGGGAGAAATTGTATTGGGTGAAACATGTTGCCAGATAACACGTAAATTGCTAGCACCTAATGCTTTTGCGCTTTCTATAAATACTTCTTCTTTTATAGTTAAAACAGAAACCCGCATAAGCCTAGTGAAAACAGGAATGGTAGCAATACCTATAGCAATAATAGCAGTAAGCCTCCCCGGTTCGTAAACAGCTGATAAAAGTAGGGCCAGCAGAATTGTAGGAAAGGCTAGCAATAGGTCAACTAGGCGCATAAAAACTTCATCTAAAAGCCCTCCCCAAAAAGCAGAAACTGCCCCTAAAAACGAGCCGAAGACCAAAGCAATTCCCACAGCAACAAAGCCTACATAAAGTGTGCCCCTTGCTCCCACTAAAAGCTGACTTAGCAAATCATTACCTAAGTTGTTGGTACCCAACCAATGAAGTTTACTTGGGCCCTTAAGCTGATGTAACCAATCATTAGCATTGGGATCATAGGGAAGCCAAAACAAGCTAAGTGCTGCTCCAATTACCACTAGGCTAACCAGAACAATTCCAAGGATTAAGTTAAGGTGTTTCATTTAATTATATTAAAGCCATCTGACCTTTGCCCCTAAGTTCTCCTAGTCTTATACTAAACTATATGAAAGCAATTGCCCTAGATTCTATGGGCGGTGAAAACATGCCGCAAGCAGCTATTGAAGGAGCCTTAACAGCCCAGCAAGAAGGCATTCCTGTTATGCTAGTTGGGAATGAGGCTTTACTAAAAAAAGAATTCGAGAAATACAGTGCCACTTTACCCATCCACAATGCTCCTGATGCAATTGGCATGCAAGAACATGCCTCGGATGTTAGAAGAAGGCGAGAGTCCAGCATAATGCAAGCTATGCAAATCACTAAAGAAGGAATAACTTCAGCATGTGTTTCCATGGGGCACTCAGGAGCAACTATGGCAGCTGCACTTTTAGTTCTGGGGCGCTTAAAAGGAGTTGACAGACCTGCTATACTGGCTAACATACCTACAAAAAGGGGATTTAGTGCCCTCATTGATGCTGGTGCTAATGCTGATTGTAAAGTCAATTATTTGCAACAGTTTGCAGTTATGGGTTCTATTTATGCTAAAGATTTTTATAAGCAAGAAAACCCTACTGTTGGCCTTATGTCAATCGGTGAAGAAGAAGAAAAAGGCAATGAATTAACCTTAGAAACTCACAAACTTTTACAAGAAACATCAAGCATAAACTTCTATGGCAATGTTGAAGGCAGTGACCTTTTTAAAGGTACTACTGATGTGGTAGTAGCCGATGGCTTTACTGGCAACGTAATGCTCAAACTTGCAGAAGGCGAAGCCAAGGTAATTTTTACTTGGATTCGTGAGGCTATCCAAGCAAATTGGTTAAGAAAGTTAGCAGCACTATTCCTCAAACCTGCTTTTAAACACATTGCTGATAAACTTGATCCTGCTGAATATGGAGCGCAACCCTTACTAGGTGTAAGAGGCTATGCTTTCATTGGTCATGGTTCAGCAGATGCCAAGGCAGTTTATAGTGCTTTAAGAACAGCAAGAAAAGCAGTAGAAGCTAATCTTACTCAGAAAATAGAAACCGGCCTTCTAGACCTTAATTAATCTGCAGTTCTTGGCTCGAGCGGCTTTTTCTTAGCAGGGCGTTCAAATTCAGCCCTACGAGACTCTTCTTCTTTAGCTTCTGCTTCTTTTTCAGCTTCACGTAAAGATTCCTTCAGGATTTTTTCAGAGGCCTTAACCTCTTTTACAATAAACTTTGTCACTTCTTCAGCACTAAAACCTTCTTTAGCTTTTTCAAACGCCAAATGAATTATTTTGCCATCAATAGTTTCATGTTTTAAAAGTGCCTTAGCAATACCTTCAACAAAAATCCAATTTCCTTCAATAACACTTTCGGTAGTTTGATAAGCAGCCTTTAGAATGTCTTCAACTTGTTGCTCGAGCCGTCTAGCTGTTTCTTCGCTAAAATCTTTACGGCGACTTATCTCTCCCCCTAAAAATACCGGCCCATCATCACTACCCCAAGCAACAAAAGTATTATCACCCATACCATAATCAAGTACCATGCGTTTAGCAATATCAGTAGCTTGTTTAAGATCTCCTCTAGCACCAGTAGAAATTTCGCCAGTAAGTTTCTTTTCAGCAACTCTACCTCCAAAGGCAAAAATAAGTTGCTCAATAAGATAGTTTCTGCTTTTGGCAATTTGTTCTTTATTCAAAGGGGCTACAAAACCACCTGCACCACCTCTTGGCATTATAGTAACTTTCCGCAAGTCACCTAAATTAGGCTGTGTGGTAAAAGCTACTGCATGACCAGCTTCATGATAGGCCATAAGCTTACGCTCTGATTCACTAGGCACTAAACCACCTTGGCGAAGGCCTAGAACAATACGGTCAAGCGCCTCACTAAAATCAACCCAAGAAATTATTTTCTTGTTTCCCCTAGCAGCTATAAGTGCTGCTTCATTTGTTAAGTTTTTAAGGTCAGCACCAGAGAACATAGGTGTAGATGCAGCCAAACGCTCTAAATCTATATCTTTAGACACAGATTTCTTACGAGTGTGAACTTTTAATATTTCTTCGCGCTCGAGCTGAGTAGGCAATCCCACTGTAACCTGACGGTCAAAGCGCCCCGGACGTAACAAAGCAGGGTCTAGTATATCAGGGCGATTTGTTGCAGCAATTACAATAACAGAGGTATCTTTCTCAAAGCCATCCATCTCACCTAGTATTTGGTTCAAGGTTTGCTCACGTTCATCATGACCACCACCAATACCTGCTCCTCGACGACGTCCTATAGAATCAAGCTCATCTATAAAAATAATAGCAGGCGAAGCCTTGCGAGCCTCCTCAAATAGGCTACGTACTCGGCTAGCCCCTACGCCCACAAACATTTCCATAAATTCAGAGGCGCTCACTATCAAAAAAGGTACACCCGCCTCACCGGCTACAGCCCTCGCCAAAAGAGTCTTTCCTGTACCAGGAGGGCCTACTAACAGAGCTCCTTTAGGAATCTCTGCACCAATTTGATGGTATTTCTTTGGGTGTTTTAGAAAGTCAACAACTTCTTTAAGTTCTTCTTTGGCTTCCTCATGGCCAGCAACATCATCAAAAGTAGTTTCGACTTTGTTTTCGCGACCATAAGTCTTAGCTCTGGACTGCCCAAACTGCATTACCTGTGAAGGGCCCCCTTGGGCACGCATAAAAATAAACCAGAAAAAACCTATAAGGATGACTATCGGCAAGAGTGAAAAGAGTATGCCTAACCAAGGCGAAGGATTACGGCCTTGAACATTTACATTGTTAGTACGCAAGGCCAGTATTAGATCATCGTTTTTTACATATACTGTTTTAAATCTTTCAATAGTAGCTTCTTTTTCGTTAGCTAATACTACCTGTCTAGGTTTATTAAGCTTACCTTGAATACCTTTCTCTTCTTCTATAAGTACCGACTGAACAGAGCCTTCTTCAACTAAGTCTAAGAAAGTAGAATAGGTAATATCTCGACTTTGTGTACCTTGGCTAAACCTATTAAAGACAAATATGCCTACAACAATAAGTATTACTAAAAACCAAGGATTAAATGAACGTTTCAACAGAGTCTCCAAATATAAGATTTCAAATTATGAGGGTTAAAAATCAATCTGTCTATAATGATAGAGATAATAAACTATTTACTTCATAATGACAAATCTAAGCAATGCTAGCATTGCTCAATGAGAGCTAACCGTAAGCTATAGGACAAAAGAGCTATTGATCATGCTTTCTCAAAGAAACCTCCACTTTTACAAAGGTATCTTTACCTTTTTGCAGCACTCGAGCTTCAGCAAAGTCCACTTGCAATTTAACATCTTTTACTGTTTTGCCATCAAGCTTTAAACCACTATTTTGAATAAGGCGTCTAGCCTCGCCATTAGAATTAGTTAAACCTACTACAGTAGCTAGCTTGCAAATCCAAATCTCACCATCTTCTAGTTCTGTAAGAGGTAGCTTTAAACTAGGGATATCTTCTGGTATACCACCTTTAGCTACATAGTCATAGCGCTCTTCGGCATTTGCTATAGGAGCATCACCATGATAAATACTTACTAATTTTCTAGCAAAAGTCCTATGTGCTTCTCTAACGTTTTTTACAATGAGTTCCTGCATTTCTACTAAGTCTAGATCTGTACAAAGCTCTACATAGCGCAAAAGCAAATCATCATTTACCTGCATAGCCTTTTTAAACATGACTTCAGGTGGTTCAGATATGCCTATATAGTTACCTAGAGATTTAGACATCTTTTCCACTCCATCAAGACCTTCTAGCAGTGGAGTGGTCAGGGTTACTTGCTTTTCTTGCCCATAACGCTCTTGAACATCACGACCTACCAGCAAATTAAAAAGCTGATCCGTACCACCAAGCTCTACATCAGCCTCTATAGCTACTGAGTCATAGGCTTGTGCCAATGGGTACAAAAGTTCGTGAGTACTAATGGGAGTTCCTTCTCGATAGCGTTTCTCAAAGTCATCACGCTCAAGCATCCGAGCTACGGTATAACAAGAAGCTAGCCTGACAATTTCAGCAAAACCTAGCGGCTTAAGCCATTCACTATTATGTCTAATCTCTAATTTTTTAGGGTCTTTATCTAAAATCTTGCTAGCTTGTCCAATATAAGTCTCACCGTTCTTACGGGTCTGCTCTAAAGAAAGCACTGGGCGTGTTTTTGATCTGCCAGTAGGATCACCAATCATGCCTGTAAAGTCCCCAATTATTAAAATTACTTTGTGGCCTAAATCTTGGAATTGGCGTAGCTTGCGTAGCACCACGGCATGGCCAAGGTGTAAGTCAGGGCTGGTAGGATCAACACCCAATTTTATACGTAAGGGACGGCCCTTCTGCAACTTAGCAGTAAACTCCTCCTCTGGTACAATATGAGTAGTACCCTGCTTTAAAAGCTCGAGGCCCTTTTTTAATTTAGACATATGGATATCCAGTAAATCTTTGCCTTATTAGTGTGAAGTCAAATGAGATTAAGTTCTGTAGGACAAATCCCCCTAGATTCCCCTTAATAAGGGGGACTTTCCCTGTTTTCTTCATAAGTGAGGCTAGGGGAGCTTTCTTATTTTTGAAGAAACTCTTCTGGCACACTATACACTCCTCCGCACTAAAGCACATAGCGACTTAAGTCTTCATCTTCTATAATGGCTTCTAATTTGGAGTCTACATACTTACTATTTACCTCAACATTACCCATATTTATTCCAAAGGAAACATCCTCCAGCACCGTTTCTAACACTGTATGCAACCTACGAGCACCTATATCTTCTACTTCCCTATTTACTCTTGCACTATACTCAGCTATGGACTTAATACCTGACTCAGTAAAAGTAATGTGATTACCATCTACCTTAAGCAACTCCACATATTGTTTAGTTAAAGAGTGTCTAGGCTCTTTTAGAATCCTTTCAAAATCTTCTGCTGAAAGCTCTTCAAGCTCTACTCGAATAGGAAAACGACCCTGCAGTTCAGGTATAAGATCACTGGGCTTACTGACAGTAAAAGCCCCAGCACCAATAAAAAGGACATGGTCAGTTTTAACTTGGCCATAACGAGTATTAACCTGTGTACCTTCAACCACTGGTAGTAAATCACGCTGCACCCCTTCACCAGAAACATCTGCCCCACTGCGAGTTTCATCACTAGCTATCTTATCAATTTCATCAATAAAAATAATGCCTGAATTTTCAGCACGATCAATAGCCTGACGAGCTACTTCATCATAATCAATAAGTTTAGCAGCTTCTTCTTCCCGAATAACTTTGCTAGCTTCCTTAACAGTAAGTTTGCGCTTAACCTTACGCTTAGGCATTACATTAGAAAGCATATCTTGCAAATTTACCCCCATTTCCTCCATACCTGGCATCATTACCTGAGCAGAGGGGCGATCGTCTTTCACTTCGATTTCAATTTGTCTATCCTCGAGCTTACCTTTTTCTAAAAGCTCCTGCATTTTCTCGCGCCCCTCGAGCGAACCTCCAGGAATAAGATAATCAAGCAATTTCTCTTGGGCATTCTGCTCAGCTCTATCTTGAACCTTTTCCAGCATCTCATTTTCAACCATTAAATAAGCAGCTTGTACCAAATCACGAATCATAGATTCTACATCACGTCCTACGTAACCAACCTCTGTAAATTTAGTGGCTTCCACTTTAATAAAAGGGGCTCTAGCAAGGCGAGCTAAACGACGAGCAATCTCTGTTTTACCCACACCAGTAGGACCAATCATCAATATATTCTTAGGGGTAATTTCACTTTGTATCTCTTCTGGCAACTTCCGCCTGCGGTAATGATTACGTAGAGCCACCGCCACAAGGCGTTTGGCCTTGCTCTGTCCTACTATGTGCTGGTCTAGTTGGTTAACTATTTCATTAGGGGTTAAATCTATCATAAATAATTCATCCTATAAGCAGCTTAATGGATTTGAGCCTATAATATACTAACCACAGCTTGATTCTGAACATTTTGCTCCAAGAGATTTTGCTCCTTATCTTCTTTTCTAATTGCCCTAGCAACTTCTGTAACGTTACAAATACACTACTCATTATAATTTTAGCAAGCAATTATTCTTCAGTTTCTTTAGGGGACTGTTCTTCTTCCTCATCATCTTCACTGACAGTCAACACAGTAGCATTACCACTGGTGTACACATCTATCTCTGAAGCTATTGCTAGTGCCTTACGCACAATGTCTTCAGCATCTAGATCTGTGTTTTGTAAAAGCGCCAAAGCAGCAGCATGTGCATAAACTCCCCCCGAACCAACAGCGGCTACGGGCTCATCAGGCGAGATAACATCACCATAACCTGAAAGGGTTAAAACTTGCTCTTTGTCTGCCACTATCAGCATAGCTTCTAAATTACGTAAGGCTCGGTCTGTACGCCATTCTTTAACGGTTTCCACTGCTGCTTTTACTAAATTAGCTTTAGTGCTATTTAGGTAGCCTTCAAACTTTTCAACTAAGGTAAAGGCGTCACTGGTAACACCTGCAAAGCCCACTATAACTTTACCATCAGAAAGCTCTCGTACCTTGATTGCACCTTTTTTCATGATAGTATCACCAAGAGTTACCTGACCATCTCCAGCAATAGCAGAAGTACCGTCTTTGTGTACAGCAACAATGGTAGTTCCATGCATTTGCATCATAATGTCACCGAGTCTAGCATAAGATTTCTGAGCCAGCATAGCATGATAATTATTTAAAACTTTCCTCAAAAACTGTAATTATACGCTTTTCAAAAACCAAGTAAATAATTATCAGTGGCAACGTAGCTATCAGTGAAGCTGCTCCCAAAATCCCAAAGTTAAAGCTATTGCCTTTCAATAGATCATCTAGAAAAATTTGCACAGTTTTTAAATTAGTTTCCTGCCCTAGGTTAACCATGATTTTAGGGAAAAGCACTAAGTTCCAATGAGCTGTAAAACCTAATATACCGGCTACCAAAAGTTCAGGGCGCAAAAGTGGTGTTATAATCCTCCAAACAATAGTAAGTTCACTAGCACCATCAAGCCTAGCAGCTTCTATGGTATCTAAAGGCAAGCGCCTAAAACCCTGTAAGAGCAGAAATATAACTAGAGGGCTAGCTAAAAATGGAATGATAAGTGCCCCCAGCGTGTTTAGCAATTTTAAAAACTGTAATTCACCATAAAGTGGCACCATAAGTAGTTCGCTAGGTAAGGCAAGTGCAATCAGCACCAAACCAAGGACCCTAAGACCCATACGAATAGCGTAAGCTGCCATTAAACCAACAATTAGTTGCCCTACAACAACTAAACCACTAGCTAAAAGTGAGATGCCTAATGCCCGCCAAATTTCTGTTTTTATAGCTGCAGCAAAGTTTTTTAGACTGAAACCAAAAGTGGTTATACTAAAAGCATCTGGTGGCAAAAAAGATGCATAAGTTAATAGCAAAAGAGGTAAAATGACAAAAATACAAAAAACTACAGTGATGGTGCGGTTGAAGATCATTATAGTATCTATACTGCCATAAATTGGTTGGGTATAGATGTTTCATGTTTAGGATGCTATGCTTAATTCAAATATCCTACCTTTAATGGGTTAGATAGTAATGGTTGCTGTGATGGGCTTCCACCATCATAAGGTCTCCTAAAACTCATTTTACACCTAAAGCCAGCTTTCGCTTGCGCGTACCTGAACTCTGTGCCGTTAGATGGGGTTGATTGTTATTTCAATCAATGTTTATATCTTTAAAGTAAAGAACTCAAGATGAACACACTTTTCAAGTTAGCTTGGCGTAACGTTTGGCGACAAAAGCGCCGCACCACCTTACTTATAGTTGTGGTAGCCTATGCATCTTTGTCAACAATTTTCTTTTGGGGTATGACTGATGGGCAAAATGAATCTTTAATAACTAACCAAGCCCGCTATATTCAAGCACCTGCTTTGATTACAACTCCTTCCTATCTCGACTTTAGCCAAAATTAAGAAAAAAGTAGTAGGCAAAGACCTATAAAGAAAGGTTAAATGCCTACATGACAATACCAAGTGTAATTGTACAATTATTGGCAGCATTTTCTGAAACATTAACAGTACCAACTTTTGGCAATGTCCTAGTACTTGTATGTGGAGTGATCTTAAGTAATAAAGGCACTATAAGTGCAGCACTGAGGGTAATGAGGGAAGATCAGGATAAGGGTTATGGGAAATATTACCGAGTGATGAATAGAGCAGTATGGTCATGTTTGAGCTTAAGCAGAATCTTATTGGGCCTAATAGTGGTCACCTGCTTGACACCCAGTATGCCTTTAATGCTGGTAGTAGACGATACCTTAGAACGTCGTAAGGGAAAGAAGATAGGTAAAAAAGGATGGCACCGTGATCCTACACACTCATCAGGAAGTAGAGTAACAAAAGCACAAGGAATAAGGTGGTTGTCAATACAAATACTAGTACCAGTACCATGGTCGAAGAGGCGTTGGAGTTTACCGTTCATGACAGTATACTTTAAACGGCTAAGAATTGAACATTTTCAAGAAGCTGAAACTTGAGGTTAAGCAAGGTGTGAAGTTTGTTTCTGTGTTTTTCGTCAGTTTCAAATAAGCAATTCTCAATAGCAGCTTTGAACTCCTCAAATGTGGCATAATATTTGCCATATAAACATTCCTTTTTTACAAACTTCCATAACCTCTCAATCAAGTTTAGATTTGGAGAATACGATGGTAGAAATAGCAACTCTATACCCAAAGATGCAGCATGAGCCATTACTGCCTTGTTCCTTTGGTAGCTTGCATTGTCTAAAACAATAGTGATGGGGATTCCTTCTCCACAAACCGCCTTAATCTTGTCTAGCAAACCACATACACTTTCTGTATTTATGCTCGTGGTATTGCACAAAGTTATGACTTCTTTGGTTTTTGCATTTAGTGCCCCTAGTACGTTAAAACGCTTCCGTCCACTTGCACTGGGGATAAAAATCCTTTTTAGACACCACAACACTGCCAGAAAGTGCCCATGCACAAAGTATGCTGCATCCATAAAGAATACATGCCTCTTACCTTTTTCTGCTTCTTCAAGACGGGGCTCGAGTTCTTCATCATGAAAAGTTTTTTGTTCCTCAGATTTTTCCTCGTTCAGTTCTTTGCCTGGGGCACAACCTACTTTGAGTCGCTTGAATCCTAACTTCTTGAGAAATTCTCTTACCTGAGTAGGACTACGTCTTATGCCAGTGAGTTCTTCTATAGCATTAACAGCTTCATTAATGCTGCGAGGAGGATTATTTTTAAAGTATTCTTTAAGAGTGTCAGTATGGTCATTAAGGTCACTTTGTTGACCTCTGTAGTTGAAATGTTTAAGAGCATCAATACCACCAACTAAGTAAAGATGAAACCAAGCACAAAGAGTACCCCTTGAACGGATATTACAAGCAATCATGATTGCTTGGTGAGTGAATCCTTGGGATTTAAGATAAAGAGCAAGCATTCTTTGTTGGACTTTAGGGTGAGGATGATGGTATCTTTCATAGTTGAGAGCTTCTATGTCTGCAGGTGTAAAATCAATATTGATCATGCCTAAGATAGTGACTTTTTTTCTACCTGTTTGTCTAGCTCTCCGCTATCTTGGCTTCTCAAATGTTCAAAACTAACCCGTTTTTAGTATACCAGCACCATCAAAAAAGACATGCGAGAAATTAGGAGTAAAACACCAGAGCTGTGTAGAGCTAACGTGCATACTGATAGGAATAATAAGGCGTTGGAATCCAAGACAAGAGATGTATCTAATAGGAGATGGGGCTTTTACAGCAGTAAAACTATGTTTAAGATGTGAAGAGCTAGAGATAGTACATATAAGTAGAGGACGCTTTGACCTGCAGTTATATGCTAAGCCTAAAGCGCAACCAAAGGGAAAAAGAGGGAGGAAGGCTAGAAAGGGGAAAAGACAAGCATCATTGCAAGAAAGGTTGAGTGATGTAAAAACGGTTTGGGGAATGATGTTAGTAAAGTGGTATGGAGGAAAAGAGAAAGAGGTAGAGATAGCAACAGGAAGGGCATTATGGCATAGGAGTGGGTTTGATCCAGTGGAGATAAGGTGGATAATAGTAAGGTGTAGTGAAGGAAGCATAAACCCGATGTGCATAATCAGTACAGATATAGAAAAGGGAGTACAGGAGATAGTGGAAAGCTACGTTGCTCGGTGGAATATAGAAGTCACGTTTGAGGAAATGCGAGCACAACTAGGATTTGAGGAACAAAGGCACTGGTCTGAAAAAGCAATAGACAGGAGCACACCATGCTTGTTTGGAATGTTCAGCATAATAGTGTTGATAGGGATAAAGCTGTATCCAAAGGAATTGCCAACAAGGTACAGTATTTGGGAAGAGAAAGAAGAAGCAAGTTTTGGAGATGTGTTAGGAGCAATAAGGATATACATATGGGAAGAACAAGGGATAGAAAAAGTGAGTGAATTAGGGGAAGAGATACAAATGCCGAAAGAGGTATGGCAAGCAGTGTTGGCAATATTGTGCTAGAAGCAGTTTAAGCGAAGGGGTATAAAATTTTGTAGAGAAGGCAAGAAAGGGTAAGTGGGCCTATAATAAGATAAGAATAAAAGGCTTCTAGTATAACAGACAAAGGGAGAATCAGTAAAAAAGAGAACTATGCAGAAAAAATATCTCGGCAAAAAGGAATGAAAATCATGATTTTTCTGACAAAACAGCGAATAATTAGAGGAAGTCTAGTGTAGAAGGAACAGTTGTGCTATTTTACAATTTGGTATGGATACTCCCTTTAGGAAACAAGCCCCTCTTTACAATTAGTTGGTATAATGGATAAAGTAGAGTCCTATCAAAACGATCCTGACCCTGAAAATGCTTTGCCCATACTAAATTTTATGAGTGAGGTAAAAGCAGTAAGTGGTGTTAGAGAAACAGCTCCTCGACTCGAGCTATTTGGCTTACTACGCTCTGCTTACACCTCAAATAACATTATGGCACGTGGTATTGTACCTGATTTAGAAGCTAGAGTGAGTAATATCCCTAAGAAACTAATTTCTGGGCGTATGTTGGCAGCTCAAGGTGAAGTTATTTTAGGAGAAGAGTTAGTAGAGCGTCTAGATGTACGCTTAGGTGAGAGGGTGGCTCTTGATGTATCCTCTCTAGCAGGTGTACAGGCAGCAGGTTTCATTTTAGTAGGAATAGTAGATATCAATGTGGGAGATTTAGATAAAACCACAGTACTCATTCATATAGATGATGCTAGAAAATTAACAGGTGTAGAAACTGCTACAGCAGTAGCACTAGATATTGCTAGAGGTAAGGAGGATTTTGTAGCTACAAGGATTGCCTCCGTTCTTGTAGATTATGTGGATATAGAGGTATATGGCGTAACAGCACTTATGGGTAAAATGAATGAGATGCTTGATGCTAATAGAGTACAAATGATTCCTGTTGGCATTCTTTTTGCCATACTTGCAGCACTCGCTGTAGCTAGTACATTACTTGTTAGTGTTTTAGAACGCTCTCGTGAATTTGGCATGATGGGAGCCATTGGCATCTCTCCAATCAAGTTAGCGGTATTGATTACACTAGAAGCTATAATCGCTACCTTAATAGGTTGGTTAATTGGTTTAGTGCTTGGCTATAGTCTGACATGGCTTTTTAGCGTCAAAAACATTTTTGGCACGCTTTTTGCTGCTGCTGCCAAGGCAGAAGCTCTTACACGCATTGGTTTTGGTGAGGAGTTATATACTGCCAATAAATTCATTTACATTCTCTATTCTGCTACTACTATTGTTTTTGCTGTTATTTTTGCACTTTTATCACCTGCAAGAAGAGTAGCAAGCATGAATCCTGCTAAAGCTATGCAAACAGAATAACTTTGTTAGGGCCTCTATATGAGTATGGCATGTCCAGTAGTTTTGAAAGAGGGCAAGAGTTCGAAAGAAATACTGGCCTTCGTCCATCCAATAGCTGGAAAGCAAAGCAACTAGTAAAAGGAAGTATTGAAGAAGGTGAGCAACTTCCAGCAACATGTGAGCGTGAATTATTTGAAGAGGCAGGTATAGAGGCTGAGCCAATAGAGTATTTCGGAAAATGGGAACCTAATTACCAAAAGCAAGTTTGGGAACTTTATCTGATGGAATGTAAGAATGTTCTACCAGATAGGTGGGAGTATTATACACAAGATGATTGTGGACACATTTTTGAGTTCTTTTGGCAACCTTTAGACCAAAAACTTAGTGAGGAATAGCATTTCCTGTTTAAAGGTGCTATTAGCCATATCAATCAAGTTTTAAGAAAGGCACCATTAACTTACTAACCTCGGATGCTAGACGTTTAGGCAAAAAGGAAAAGTAAAAGATTGTGAGCAGCACAGCAATTCCCGATCGCACAGGATTTTCAACTTTAGCCTAGAGGTTGTTTGAAAAATAGACCCTACTTATAGTTAAGTAGGGTTTATGAAACAGAAAAAGAATTATACAACAGACTTGAAAGACCAAGAATGGGATATTCTAGAACCTTATTTAGAACGATTGCTGCCTACAAATCATAGAGGAAGGCCTCTAGCGTTGGACTTGCGTTTGTTGATTGATGCCATGCGTTATGTGCTTAGAAATGGCTGTACATGGCGAGACTTGCCAGGTGACTTTCCTAAATGGCAAACAGTGTACTATCACTTTGCCAAATGGCGTAAACTAGGAATATGGACTAAGCTGAATAAATACTTGAGAAGGCAGCTCAGAAAGGAGTTAGGTCGTAATGAAGAACCAAGTGCTGGTTGTGCTGATAGCCAGTCAGTTAAGGCAGGTAGCTTGTATGGTAATGGATATGATAGTGGTAAGAAGGTTAATGGCTCAAAAAGACACATACTAGTTGATACTTTAGGGCTTCTACTAATTGCTCTAGTTACAGGGGCTAATGTGCCTGAACGAAAGGGTTTGTCACTTCTACTAGGCAACATCAGGCATTTGCTACCAAGGTTGCACCATATTTGGCTTGATCAAGGTTATCGAGGTCTGGCGTTTAGGAAACGCATGCTGCTATGCTTTGGTGTTGTATTAGAGATTGTTTTTCCTCTAACAAGTTGTAAAGGCTTTGTTTTGCAACATAGACGTTGGGTAGTAGAGAGAACCTTTGCATGGTTAGGTAATTATCGCCGGCTTAGCAAGGACTATGAACATTTAACCTCATCTAGTGAAGCTTTTATTTACATGGCTAGTTGTGACATCATGCTTAAGCGTTTGGCTAATACTAACACTCCTACTTGGAGGTCTATTTAATTTTTAAACAACCTCTAAGGAAAGATGCCTCATTTTGTAAAGATTGAGGAGTAAGTTCATCCAAGAGCACTTGAAAATGAGAGAAAATTCAAAACCGTACACTTTTCTGAATCAAGAAAATACTGAAGGGCAAGGGCATAAGTCAGCCTAGGGCAAATCAGATCGAAACAAAAAGGCCCTACACTAAGCCTCAAGGGTATTGCAAAATTACTTGAAATGTGGTTGGTGTAGGACATGTCATATTCTCAAACATCATACAACAGAATATTTGCCACACTCAAGAAATTTGGATCAAAAAACATAGCAGGTCAAGCAGCCAGGCGCTTAATAGTTTTTGCCTTGATGATAACAGGATTAGTTAGAGCAGGAAAAATAGCGTTGGATGAAATGGCAGACAAAAGCACGAAACATAAGGATAGTAAAACGGAAAGCCGAACAAAGCGATTTAATCGTTGGTTGAGGAATAAAAAAGTCAATAAAGAAACCATGTATTTTCCCTACATCAAGGAAATACTAGCAGGTCTGAGCGGAACAACGTTAATATTCACAATAGATGCAAGTAGTTTAGGTAAACACTGTGCAGTATTGATGATAAGTATAATATATAAAGGAAGGGCACTACCAGTAATTTGGAAAGTAAGAGAAGGGAACAAAGGAAGCTTTAGTGAAGCAGAACATGTAGTTTTGCTAGAGGAGTTGTATGAATTATTGCAAGAAATAGAGGAAGATTTAGAGAAGGAATTAGACGTGGTAGTAGTAGGTGACGGTGAGTTTGATGGAGTAGAATTCCAAAAGAAATGTGAAGAGTACAAGTGGGAATATGTACTAAGAGCGGCAAAGAACATCAATTGTTATGAAGAAGAAGAGAAAGAACCATTCAAACCAGAAGATATAGCACAAGAAGGAGAGCAAGTAAATGTAGAAAGGGTAAAGTATACGAAAGCGAAGTATGGACCAGTACAAATAATAGCGTGGTGGGAAGAAGAGTACAAAGAGCCAATATATTTGGTAACGAATGTAGAGTTAGCAAAAGAGGCATGTGAGTTGTACAGAAAGAGGAGTTTAATCGAGACATTTTTTTCAGATGAAAAATCAAGAGGATTTAACATACACAAGACACGGATAAAAGATCCAAAAAGACTAGAAAAGCTTTTGTTGGTAGCGTGCTTCGCATACATCTGGATAGTATATTTAGGAGCTATAGCAAAAAAAGAAGGAAAGGAAGGACAATTTAGGAGAAAAGACAGAAAGGTATTGAGTCTATTTCAGCTAGGGAGGAAATACTTAGAATATCTACTAGAGTGTGCAATACCTATACCAGAGGGATTATTAGAGTCGCCAGAATTCTGGGAGGAAAGTGCATGGATATAAAATCAGAGTAACCTTCAAAAAGTAGTTTGAGAGCTTCTCATAAAAGCAGTGCTAGGTAGTCTTATGGCTATATTCAGGAGTTGAGATTAATAAAAGACTCATAGTAGAGGCTTTTTCTCACTTTATGCATGATTGAAGAACAAGTTTTGCAAAAAAGTAGAGTGTTGAGTCAACAACCAAGATCAAAGTTAGAAATTATAGAGAAATTGGGCTCTTTTTTGAATATCTATAATTCCCTCAGGTACATGATTCGTTTTCTACAAAGGATTAGAAGTGTACGGTTTTGAATTCTCCGACTTCCTTTACCTGCATGTCCATAGGCTCCCTTTACAGGTAGCTTTCCCATGGGGAGACATACAGGCTTACCGAGTTTCATGTGTACGCCTTTATAGTCACTTAGGTTGTGCCTTTCCACCGAATTCACAACACCCACGTTACACTATAGACCAGAGTGTAAACCTGTCCCTGTACCTTTTGGTTACAGCCTATCAGTACCTTTGGCTGTTCGTACCTAACGGTGTTTATCAGCACTTCACTTATGTTAACCATATGACTTAACCCTAGCTCCCTCACGCATGGTACTAGCGTTGTTGGCTTTGTGTCACCACTTTGCCTTCTCTTTAGATGGGCTCCATTCTGCCAAGAGCTTTGCACAATACCGTTACCAGTAATGCACATCTTGGGAGGGTACGAATGGTGGGACATTCGGTTAAATCTATTTCCTTTCTTTACGAAATTCACTGTTTAACAGCCGTACACATGACTTCTCGTCGCACGGGCTAACAGCACTAAGCTCAGGGGTGCTCGCTTCTATGTACTTCCCATTTAACTGAGCTCCACACTTGATTTGAGCCCTCGTGTGAGCATCCCGCTGGAGCGGTGGGTTAGACAATGCCTTCACCAACACGCATTCCGATAACTACTAAGCCTGTTGCCACTTTAAGATTTGCTCCCATAAGTTTTCCAACGACATTCATGCAATAAGTACTCCGAAACTCTTTTGTAACTACAGTAGGCTAATGTCCAAGCAAATCTTAATGTTCATCTTTGGCTGGGCTCGAGCAAATCCAAACATAACCATCTTAACAAACTCTATACACTCACCAACGCTGTCTAACGGATCAAGATCAGGGGTGCGACCAATTGTTGAACATCTGCCATATCTTAGTTTATCCAGAAAAGTGCACAAACAGGTCGCATCCCATGCAGCAGGTAGTTAAGTGCTCCTTCTAAAAGACAGTATCGAACCTTCTATCATTACTCCGTCTATAATGTAGACAAAATGCATATGGAAGGTTATTCGAATCAAACAAATGATGAAAATATCCAGATTGATACCTTTATTGCCCCTTAAGTTTTACATAAGTGTGCTGGTCTTATTGATTTCTGGCATTGCTTCAACCCAGAGTATACCTGAGATTAAGAATGTGGGTATTTATGGTTTAGGAAGCCTAAACGGGATTATCTACAGCCCTGATGGTGAAACCTTAGCGAGTTTTGGTGGGCGAGGCGTGACCTTGTGGAATATGCAAACCAGTACAGTTGAAAATATTATTGAAATGGATGAAACGGTTCATTCGCTAGCGTTTAGTCAAGATGGTCGTTACTTCGCTATTGGTAGTGACAATCGTGGCATTGTTGTTTATGATCGTTCGACAGGCAAAGAACTACGTCAACTTAGCCCGATCAGTAACGCTAGGTCTGTTGTGTTTAGTGCTGACAGTCAAATGCTTGCTGCACCTGGCCGTCCCAGTACCATCATCATTTGGGATGTTGATACGGGACAGGAAATTCAACAATTAAGTGGACACGATAGTGGGGTTAACGATATCGCCTTTAGTCCTGATGGGGAAATGCTTGTATCAGGCGCGAGTGATGAAAGTGTCAAGCTTTGGGATGTTATTGCTGGGAAAGAGATTCGTACGTTGACGGGACATGATCGTGATGTTAATTCTGTTGCCTTTAATTCTGATGGGAGAATTGTTGCTTCAGGTTCAGACGGATTTGAAAATAATGTCAAACTTTGGGATGTTGCTACGGGGAAAGAGATTCGTACGTTGACAGGGTGTCTTGCTAATGTTCGGTCAATAGCGTTTAGTCCTGATGGGGAAACGCTTGCATCAGGTTCAGATGACACACTTATAAAGCTCTGGGATGTCAGTACAGGACAAGAAATACATAGTATGAGAGGCCATTCAAGCGAGGTGGAGTCCGTTGTGTTTAGTCCTGATGGGCAAACACTCGCTTCAAGTTCAAGGGACGCCAGCCTAAAACTTTGGGACGTTCGAACAGGACGAGAGATTCAGGACTTGATTGGGCACACAAGTGGTATTTATTCAATGGCTCTTAGCCCTGACGGAAAGATATTCGCCTCAGGTTCACGCGGTGGCATTATCAAACTGTGGGATGTTGCTTCCCAACAAGAGATCAGAAGTTTAAGAGGGAACACAAGAGATGTATTGGATGTCACTTTTAGTCCTGATGGCAAAACACTCGCTGTAGCTTCATTCTATCACCGTATCAAACTCTGGGATGTTGATACAGGACGAGAAATCCGTGATATCAGAGGATCAATACTGGACATCTTTTATTCTGTTGCCTTTAGTCCTGATGGAGAAACGCTGGCATCAGGTTCAAGTGATTACCTTCTGCTTTGGGATGTGAGTACGGGGCGAGAGATTCGTACTCTACCTGGACATCGCTATGGTGTTATTTCAGTAGCCTTTAGCCCAAATGGTGAGATGCTCGCCTCAGGTTCAGGTGACGACAGAGTAATACTATGGGATGTTAGTACAGGACAAGAGATTCACAGATCATCAGAGCTTTCAGACACGATTTATTCTGTTGCTTTTAGTCCTGATGGAGAGACCCTCGCCTTAGGTTTGGATGGTGAAGTCAAATATTGGGATTTTAGTGCTGATGAGACGCAAATCATACAACGGAATTTTGCATCTATTTATTCTGTAGCTTTTAGCCCTGATGGACGCATTCTTGTTACAGGCTCAGAGTACGGTACAATTCAGATGATTGATATCAATTCAGGAGAAGAGATATCTAGCTTCAAAGGACACTCAGACTCAGTAGTGTCTGTTGTCTTTAACCCTAATGGCAGGACACTCTATTCCAGTTCATTTGACGGCACGGTTCGTTCATGGCGTTTGCCTTAATCATGACTGGGATTTACAAGAAACGTTATTGAATGTTCAGGCTTGCATTGAACTTCGCTGTTAGGGTCTCATTTGCCAATGAACTAAAAGCCAATGAAAGTACCAGAAATGAAGATATCAGGCGACAGGGACTTAACGGCACAGAGCTAAGGTGTGCACATCCTGCAACAAAAACTCCTAAAACTAAAACCACACTTAATTTCGCCATTCATATGTGCATCACCTTGAGCGATAGTTAGGCGCAGTACAGGCACTAAAAACACAACATAGTTTAACACATGACCTTGCAACTTTTCTAAGTGCAAACATATTGCTACTTATTTTTGACTTAGGCAGTATTCGGACAAAAGCCATCAAGAAGTCTACAACTTTCACTTCGTCGTGTATAATGTTCTTGCTTTGCATCAACTCAGCTCATGATCTGATGTGAGGAGTGTGATTTTATGACCTACAACATCATTTTGAGTCAAGAAAACAATAAGTATTTGGCACAGGTCCGTGAATTTCCACAAGTAACGGCAGAAGCAAGTAGCCGTTATTTAGTCTTGCAAGAAATACGTGATTATTTGAAAAAGTACCTGACCAAGCATGTTGAAGTTGTGCAAATTGAACTTGATTCACCATTAGATGAAGAGAAGCAAAGAATACTTGATCAAGTAGGCCGTTTTGCTGATGATCCTACTTTTGATGATTTGCAAGACGAGGTAGCCAAATATCGGAAAGGGCTTGACCAAGAGTTCTACAGCGAATGAGCCTTTACATTCTGGATAGTGACCATCTTAGCCTGCTTCAACGTGGTAATGATTCAATTAGAAAAAAATTGGAAACAGTTCTTTTGAAGCATGATATTGCAATCACAATTGTCAGTGTCGAAGAGTTGCTAAGGGGTCGGTTAGTCCAGATAAGTCGAGCGAAAAAAGTGGAGGCAAGAGTTGTTGCTTTTTATTGGCTCAAGGAAACTTTGGAGCATCTTTGTCAATTTACTGTAATTGGATATAGTGAAGAAGCAGAAAAGCTTGTAAACCTTTGGCAGTCACAAAAAATCAGGGTGGGCTCACAGGATTTACGAATTGCGGGCATTTCCCTAGTCCACAGTGCTACCCTTGTCACACGAAACCAAAGAGATTTTGCTCAAATTCCTAGCTTGATGATTGAGAATTGGGTCTAACGTTGCTGGTCAGGGGCATCCCTTGCACCAGCTTGTTATGCAATGGTCTTGTGTAGGACGATCTCAAGAGGTTTTGTGGGTATGACAAAGCCGCCAATATCAGTGTAGCCCAGATGCCTGTAGAAGTGCTGGGCTTGCTCATCAGATTGAGTTGAGGTCAGTACGTATTTGTGTCCCAGTTTGGCCATGCTCCTCTCCCAGGTTGCTACCAATGACTTGCCAATGCCCTGTCGCTGGTTCTTGTCAGAGACACGGATGAGATTCATGAACGGCACTTGATCCCAGAGCAGATTGTGCCTTAGGATGCCTACTATTGAATCGCCTTGCTCGGCATGGATCACTTTACCAGCTGCTATCTTGGAACGCATCTGAAGTTCATCTAAGTGGCCATCAAGGGCTACGAGCCCCTGTAGGTGGGTGAGTGTTGAATGTGTGATGTGAATCATCTTAGCGTAGCATAACGGCTTTAAGCTCAGGGGTGCTCACTTCTTCGTACTTCCCATTTAACTGAGCTCCAAACTTGATTTGAGTCCTCGTGTGAGCATCCCACTGCAGCGGCGGGTTAGAAAATACCTTCCCAAAACACATTCCGATCACAAGTAAGTCTATAATCATAGTTATTTTCCTAGAAGGGCAATCCCACCATCAAAAGTTTTATCTTTTTCCTTCAAACAATATGTCTTGTTGAAAGATTCAAGTACATCAGTCAAATTATCGTCAAGTTTATCTGCAGCTTGTTTAGCGATCAAATCGGGAACACCACCATATATGGCAGATGCAATAGCTCCAGCCATTGAAGCCAATGTATCACAGTCACCACCCAATGACACTGCCAAACGAATTGCATTCTCATAATCAGTTGATTCTAAAGCCGCAATAATTGCCTGTGGCACAGTACCTTGAGACGATGAATCAAAAGAGTAGGTCCATCGAATACGTTCAATAGTGTCATCAAGGTGATAATTAAACCGCCCAGTAACGTAATTGGATATTTCAAATTTTGATGAGCCAGTTCTCGCTAAGAAGATTGAGGCAGCAATTGCTTGTGCACCCTTGATCCCTTCTGGGTGATTATGGGTTACTGAGGCCGTATATTTGGCTTGATGCAAAACCTCTTTAAGTGAATCGTAGGCATACGCGACAGGGCTGACACGCATTGCTGCACCGTTTCCAAAGCTGTTGTAAGGTAAATCAGAGTCACCAAATGCCCATTGCTTAAATGATTTGCCATATCCAGCCTTGGGATAGGCATTTGCATAAGTTTTGAGCGTTTCAACAAGGTCTTGTGAATTCAAAATGTAGTCAGCAACAGCCATTGTTAGCACTGTGTCGTCTGTAAATCTAGCTTTCTTTGCAAACAACGGCTCAAACTCGACATTCCGATCGAGCATCCACTGTTTGCGTCCTTCAAAGACTGAGCCAATTATATCGCCAGGAATTGCTCCAAGCATTCATTCTCCATTCAATACCAACTAGACTTTCGAGCAAATCCAACCACAAACATTTTAACAAAGTCCAAGCACTAATTAACAGGTCTAACTAGTATTAAGCAACGATACAAGACAAAATATAAATTACCAATAGAAGTGCTTATTGATCCATACAAACGACGAGTTGGAAACACAGGCATCGGTAACAGTAAACGTAATAGGGAAATTAAGCAAAGAGGTGTTGAAAGTCTGAGCAAGACGTTCTTTTACAGGCATATCTGAAATACGTGGATTTGTTGCCTCAAGAAAAAGTAAGAGATGCGTTGTTTTCATCAATGTCATCCCTAAGCTGTTCAATACACACAAACAATTCATCTTCTAGCTCATCAGCAACGTCATGTAAATCATCCACAAAATGAAGTGAACGAAGTATTGCAACACCTGATTGAGCATCAACATCAAGCATTGTCTGAGGAGCAGAAAACCTCAAATCAAGGATGCCATATTTAGCAATTTGCCCTTCAAGAAATTCTTGTTCCGGGCTACTGTATTCGCAATGGCTAAAAAATGAGGACACAAACTTATTAGCTTCATTTGCAATAAGAACACGGTCAGTGATAATGATACTTTTGCCAATAAGAGGGGTGATTTCGCGGTATTTCAAACCTCTTACAACTTTACGAAATAGAGTGTTGACTTTTTGTTTTGGCATATTATTACAGCGCAATGTCATGAAATATAGTTCCTATACAGTGTAGCAAGAGTATGTTTTCGATGTGAGACATAGGCAGTATAATTTCGGCGCTGGTAGTAACGAATTAGACTTAGTGATTGAGCTATCGTTAACTCAGGCAGTGGTATTGCTGCCTTGATTAGTAATCTTGCTTGTGGCAAGGTCAAAGCTGGAGCTTTCTCTCCTAACATTAAACGCATTCTCACCAGAAAATGATGTGCCAAACAAGTTAATAGTATATGATGGTGCCAGCCTAAGTAACTTCTAGTTTCGTAGTGGTCAAGTCCTAACTCTTCCTTTGATTCTTCAAACGATGTTTCTATTGGCCATCTCATACCACTTAACCACACTAAAGTCTCAGGACTGATTTCTTCTGAAGCATTGCAAAAATAGTAGTTGATTTCTCCATTCTCATTTAGATTACGGCGGATTACCAACCACAACTCCACTGGTTCTCCTTCTCCTCTTGTTTCCCATATTCGCTCAAAGGCAAATTCGCATACTATTGGCCCTTTCCTCCCTTCTTTTACTACATGTCTACTCCACTTTCCTTCCTCTATTTCTTTCGCTAACTCATCTATTCGTATTGACTCAGTATTTGCCTTTGCTAGTTTAGGCTTTCTTCCTCTACCTCTGTATTCAGGCACCTTCATCTCTGGTTTCTCTTGGTACACCCTCGTGTTGCAAGATACTGCTGTAAAGTACTGCTTCCCTAACTCAGCTACTCCATCTCTAAACTCTATGTTATCTCCATACAATGCGTCTGCTAGTACGTATTCAAAATTCAAATGCCTCCTCCCTTTTGTCTTTCTTATCATCTCCAACGCTATTTCTGGTTTGGTTTTGAACTCTAAGTCTTTTGGCACTCTACATTCTTCCCTTTTTTGTTTATGTTCTTCATCGAACCACTGTTCAGGTAGGTACAGTTGCCCTTCTGTTAGAGTATGCCCTTTGTTGCTGGCATACCCTAAGTATACTCCTACTTGGCTGTTCTCCACTTTTCCTACTGATCCACAATACTGCCTTGCTACTCCTACTGAGTTTCTTCCTTGTTTTACATTCCCTGATTCGTCAACTATCAGTACTCCTTCATTACCTAAGCTTTTTGCAGCTAGCTTTTGGTGTGTGTCGATTACAGGTTCTATCTGCCAAGGACTTTTTCCTATAAAACTTTGCATGCTACGGGCATTCAGTCCCATTGATAGTGCTATTGCTTCTATATTTTTTCGATCAAGGTCACTTAGCAAGCCTTTTAGATAATGTCCTGTCCAAGTCAAACTTTCAGGTCGTTTGAATGCTTCTTCAAATTCTGCTACGTATTCTTTAAGTTCTTTTGCTAGCACTTCTATATCTGCTTCAGCCAAGTTGCATTCTGGAGGACTTAAATTTACTGCTCTTTCTACTATTTCATCGTGTGTTTCATTGACTCTTTTCATGATCTTAGTTTACTATTCACACTCGCACTTTCTTCGCAATTCCCCTTACTTCATTTGCAACATTGCGCTGTAATAATATTCATGGGAAAATAAGGTGCTTAACGGCATAAAGCTCAGGTGCGCACACTTTTAGTTACGCTCCCCTAAGCTGAACCCAAGGTTAACTGCACCCCACGTGTGTGCGTCACACTGTAGCGCCTAGTTAGATGGAAACGACGGACAGAACATGAGTTATTACCACTCAACACATAACCTCACAATTCTTCCAAGTTCCCAAGTCCCACTAGTTTTCTCATCTAGAATATTCACACCTCTTGACTTACTCGCCATGAATTACCAAGTAATCTTTGCTAAGTTCAAGAAAATCGTAACTTCCAAAAAGTTCAAGCATCTGATTAATCCTTTCTTCAAACAGTTTTCCTAAATCCTTATTAGTGATATTGCCAGTATTAACAAGCAAGAGTTTGTAAGGACGCTTTTGTAGTAGGAACGAATTCACAAAATCATTATCTTTGGTCACAACAATACGCTTTTCTTCAAGGGAAATGGTATTGATTTGAGAATCCTTAGTTTTATTACCATCAGGTAAATCAAGCGTGTGCAAAACATCTAAATCTCTAGCTTGCATCATTCTTGATAAACGTTTTGGCAATTGTGCATCTATAAGAAACTTACTCACGCTACAGGAATGGTACGATTTACCTGAGTGACCTTGGTCGCATATAATAAAACAGCTTGCAAGTCCTCCTTTTTTAGATCCTCATAATCTTCCAGTATGTCATCAAATGTCATACCGCTACCCAAAAGCTCAAGCATGGTGTCTACTGGATATCTGAGTCCTCTAATACAGGGTTTACCATGACAGATTTCTGGATCAATGGTGATTCGATTTAAGAGTTCAAAATTCTGCAGCATCCTAGCCTGATCATACGAGTATTTTATCTAGAAGGCAATTCTTATAGAAGACCTTGGAGTTGGTCGGTTTCAGTGGACACTTAATGTAGAGAAAAATATATTAAGGAGTCCAAAATGGAAAAGAGTCAAAAGAAACGGCAGTACACTATAGAGTTCAAACTCGATGCAGTGCGTTTGGTATTGAATGAAGGCTACAGTGTAGCGAAAGCTGCAGAACGTTTAGGTATAAGTCCCAATAACTTGTATAAATGGAAAGAACAATATGAAGAAGGACGTCTAGTCCCTGGGATGAAACAAGCCCAGCCAACACCTCAAGAAGCTGAGCTGAGGCACTTACGTGAGGAGAATCGTCAGTTGAAACTTGAGGCAGAGATACTAAAAAAGGCGTCGGCCTACTTTGCGAGGCAGCTCAAGTGAAATACGAGTTCATTAAGATGCATGCTGAAGATCATCCTGTACAACCGTTTTCGCTTACACAGCTCGATTAGTTACAAAAGCCCTGAAGCTTTTGAAGCTAATCAGCAGAATAACTTGAAGTAATGAACAGTTTATTCTATATTTTAAGTGTCCACAAAAATAGACCAACTCCACTTATTCGATGACCACATATCATGACCGATGGTAACTCTACAATCCCATATTTCTGAGTTTGCAATTCTGGTTTTAGTTTTGCCTCTTTGTTTTTAGCATCAATAAATCCTGCATGTATCAAAAATTGGTCAGAAAATTCTGTTCTTGGAGCTCCCGTATCCAAGATCCCTGCAACACTGTGCAATGTACCTTTTGGGTTTGTAACCATAAATTCAATATGGATATGATGCCTGCTTGTATCAAACGATGTTATCTTTTCCTGCATGGCTCCTTAACCCACCAAAATTGGATTCACCAGTAAATCGGAATGCCGTTGATTTACCTAGTGCCGTTAATCGATAAACGTCCTCTTTTTCCTTTGAATGTCGATTGACAATTCCTGCAATGATATGTCCAGACTTATCTAAATCAAAATCAGTGATAAGAAGCCATTCGTCAGGAAACTTTTTTTTCATGTCATCCCATGTTATTTTTTCTTTCACAAAAGATTTCCTTTCCTATACAGTTATATTAGGTTGAAGACCTTCTTAAACCATTTAATTATTATGCAACAACTTTTTCCAGTTTAAAAGTTGATCTTTGGCTGGACTCGAGCAAATCCAAACAAACCCATCTTAACAAATTCTAAGCACTGACGAACAGCCGGGTAGCCAGGCGCTGTTACCAGCGCCAAGCCCCCTCAGAACTGTACATGATAGTTTCCCATCATACAGCTCAAGCCTCAGTAAGGCATAGTCTGTTCTGATTACACCCAGCAATCATTGGGTTCTGACTATGTAGCTGACGGTGACAGTTTTCATGTAATAAAGTGAGATTCGATAGTATGTTGCTTCCTCCTAAGGCCCTTGGGACTCTATGATGTATGTGCCACTGCTCTGTAACTTGTAAGTCACTTTTGCATATTGGACACTTGCCCTTCTGTAGCTCAAATAACCGTTTCATCCGCATATCTACTATAGCTGATGCTTTCAGCATTTGTCGAGCCTCAAAGTACAACTCATATTCTGGGTCATAAGGGTTGGCTTCACCTTTTATCAATGGGTACGTCTTTATCGGTATGCTACTTAAACTCTTTAAGTAAACCCTCGTCGACTTTTCTGGATTCATGGCATAGAACTTCCAGCTTCCCTTTCCTACAGTAGCAAAGTATTTCTGCTTCTGCCAAGTTCTGCTTTTGTTACTATGCTCACGCCTTACCCATTTTATTAGTCTGCTGGTGATCCAATAATCTAAATCACTAAAGACTTCCTTGCTGTTTGCGTAACGGTGGTAACTTCTCCACCCCACTATGATTGGATTCAGTCTCATTAGCATGTTCAAGGCACTTTCTCCTCGTGAACTTTTGATGACCTCTTTTATCTTGGCTCTAAACCTCTTTATAGCATCTTCAGATGGAGTAACTAATAGTTTACTTCCATACTTCCTGAATCTTTTGCCTAGGAAATCAAAACCTTCACTTATGTGCACCACATTTGTCTTGGTGGCAGATAACTTTAATCCTCTCTCAGCTAGAAATTTCTCAAGAACTGGTTTTACTTCATCCTCCAATAGCTCTTTGGATGCTCCAGTTATGACTATATCGTCAGCATAGCGACACAGGTTTACTTTGTATCCCTTTCCAGTTGGAAACTCCTTAGCTAACTTTCCTTGTAGTCCATCCAAGGTCATGTTTGCTAATGTAGGGGATATTACTCCTCCTTGTGGTGTTCCTTCCCTTGTTGGGTACAATCGTCCATCCTCTACAAGACCAGCTTTTAGCCACTTTTTGAGAATCCCTTTATCCATTGGTATGTTTTTCAACAACCACTCGCTTGAGATATTGTCAAAACATCCTTGAATATCGGCGTCCAGTATATACTGAGGACTATCTTTCCTGCTCAGTAACAAGTAGCTTCGCTTTATAGCATCATGACATGACCTTTCTTTACGAAAGCCATATGATGCCTTATCAGCTAGTGTTTCTGCTATTGGCTCTAATCCACTTAGGTGCAAAGCTTGCATACCTCTATCCTTCATGACTGGTATTCCCAATGGGCGTTCCCCGCCATTATTCTTGGGTATGTTTACTCTCCTTAATGGCAGGGCTTCATAGCCACTTGCTTTTAGCTCTCGACTTGCTTGTTCCTTTTGCTCTGCTTTGGACCACAGCTTTCCATCTACTCCTGCACTTTTCTTACCCTTATTCCCTGTCACTCGTCTCACTGCCATCAATTTGCCAGTGTAACTATGCGTCAATAACCTTTGTAGATTCTTTGCTAACCAGAACCTACCTTCTTTGATTGCCTTGACGATACGGGCTTGAAGTCGTCGCACTGCTCTGCTACATCTGTACCATTCTATTTCATGCCATGGTAAAGCTGATAATGGCTTTGCAGGGGATAGCGCGTCAGCTCTTCTTAGTTGGGGCATTGCTTCTCTAAGCGCCGTCACTAGCTACTATCCTTTGACTTCTGACAAACTTTCTCGTCATCTGACACCTTCTTAGCCAATGTCATCTGTTAGCTTCTGACATTGGTAGGAAGTCCGCACCTTTTCAGGTTGGGTATCTCTGGTTCTCACCAGCCCTATCCCAATCATTACAATTGGGCTTTCGCTTTTTCCTTGTATCCTTTACCTGCACATCCATAGGCTTTCCTTACGTTTAGCTTTCCCATAGGGAGAATGTACAGGCTTACCAAGTTCCATGTGTACGCCTTTATAGTCACTTAGGTTGTGCCTGTCCACCGAGTTCTCAACACCCACGTTACACTATAGACGAGAGTGTAAACCTGTTCCTGTACCTTTTGGTTACAGCCTATCAGTATCTTTGGCTGTTCGTACCTAACGATGTTTATCAGCACTTCACGTATGTTAACCATATGACTTGACCCTAGCTCCCTCACGCATGATACTTGCGTTGTTGACTTTGTATCACTACTTAGTCTCCTCATTAGATGGGCTCCATTCTACCAAGAGCTTTGCACAACACCGTTGCCAGTGATGCACATCTTGGGAGGGTACGAATGGTGGGACATTCGGTTAAATCTGTTCCTTTCTTTCGAAATTCACTGTTTAACAGCCGTACACATGACTTCTTGTCGCAACTTCTAACGGTACAGAGCTAAGGTGTGCACATTCTATACCAAAGTCTCCTGCAACTTAAATCACGCTTAACTTCGCCGTCCATGTGTGCATCACCTTGAGCGATAGTTAGGCAGAAACAATGTAAAAGGCAAGCTACCAAAGCTAACCAAGTTCTTGCTAAGCACTTTTGAGAAAAGGAGTAAGCGAATTTGACTCGGTAGGCTTGGGCACTTCTACTTCACGAATAGCATCCCAATCAATAACTCCAACCCAAATGTTTTCCTCACTCGAGAATTGTACTTGTCCGTTAACTTCCAAGTCTTCACTGTAAAAGATTAATTCAAGATTTTCTTGTAAAGCTATGCACTGCTTTGATAAATCCTGTACTGTGCCAACACAATTTAAGCGCAATCGGCCCTGCTCATCAGCATTATGAAAATCAGCATAAACATGTGGCATATTCATGCCTATAGCTTATCATTTTTTCTCTTGGTTTGGATTAGGTGTAGTAGGCATAAGCAGATTACTAGCTTGTTCAGGGGTAATACCTGTTAGCGTTGCGTGATAAGGACTTCTACCCGAAGTACGAATTACATTTCCACCAAGCTTACGCACCTCACCAACAGTTGCCATTCCAACTAGCTTGTGAGGAATGCTTTTGGCCAGCTCACTAACAGAAATATTAGCCCCACACTCAACTGAAATACCAGTTACACCACTTGGATGTGTGCCAGTACCTCGAGCGATATCTTCAGGCTGATTACGTCCACCTCTAACTACCAATGCTTCATCAGGTATTCCCTCAGTCACTACACAAGTTTAACATCAATACTAACCACTCACTGCTGACTAGCAATAATTCTATACCATACATGTAATTTGAGGGATTTTCTTATATCGCTATGGAAGGTATGCTACCTAGTAGTCTTTTATTATCCTACTCCTCTATAAAAATTGAGGTAAAGTTGATTGCTATAAACTTTTTGCTAGACTAGAGGTTGTTTAAATATTCTAAGTAGAATTGTGTCTAAGACTTAGAAAAGAGTATTTTTCATGACTCGCCACAATTTTAGTGTGGGATAGGATTTATAACTATTTTCCAAACATCCTCTAGGGAAGATTTTCTCTACTAATACTTCCCTTATACTGCTCGTATTCTTGAGTAAGTGCTTTACATTCTTGACTGCATATATTCTCAACAATAAGAGGTGGTGCAAGCCAAATCTTGATGTCTTTTGCAATAAGAATCGGATAGTTTGAAGTCCTACCTCCAATGTTTTTAACTCTACTACCAATTATTACTTCCTTTAAAGCATAATGCCGAATAACATAAGAGCACATAATGCATGGTTCATGGGTTGTGTAGAGTGAGCAATCTGATAAATCCTTCCCATCTAATTCATTGATAGCATGACGCACCGCCTCAATCTCAGCATGAAAAGTAATATCACCCTTAGATTTACCCGCTTCTATACCTTGACCAATAATATTTTCATCTTTAACAACTATAGCTCCCACTGGAGAATTACCTTTTGTCATTGCCTTATTAGCTAAGACTAAGCAATGGCGCATGAAGTATTCGTGTTTTTTCACGCTCAGATACAAATTGAATCCTCGACCATCAAATATACTGACCGGGGATTATGCAAAAATCCCCGATAGCTTTTTACATTATGAGTGTACTACACAGCTTTGACAGGATGATTAGCACCACGTTTAAGTTTATCTTGATCAAACAAATGTAGAACAGGATAGTCAATATCAGTACGAGCAACTTTCCAGTAATAGTTGGTCAGGAAATTCAATATTATATGACCAAATAACTCAGTAATATCTTCATCTTTCCACTTTGCATCTTTCACAGCTTGCAACTCAGCATCTGTGACATCACCTTTATGCCTGATAACAGTAATAAGAAAACTTAGTAAGGCCTGTTCCTTCGAATCTGTGGATTGTGCCTTACGAGCTAAATCAATGTCCTCATCAGTCAACTTTTGCAATTTTGCAACTGCTGCTAATAGAGAAATACAGTATTCACAACCATTTTCTTCACCTATAGCTAAACCAATTTTTCGCGCAAGCTGGTTAGAAAATCGCCCCTCGCTCAGATTGCTAAACAATGTGCTGTAGCTACCCAATGTCGCTGGAGAGTTTGCTAAAGCCTGCATTAATAATGGTTGCTTACCGAATTTTCCTTCGATTGCTCCTAAAAGTTCCTTTTGCTTATTCGTGGCTTTCCCACTAGCAACAAGATTAAGTCGTGCCATGATTATTTCCTTTCATTAAGAAAGTTAATTTACTATACCGAACGTTCGGTATAGCTATAATATATAATTACGAACTTAGGAATGTCAAGGCTTGACCAAATGTTCGGTATATAATGTGAGAGTAAGAAATGGTAAGGAGAGTTTTATCGCATGTCAAACACAAAGAAAATTGAAGATGATGACTTAATGCACTGCCTGTCTAGGGTATTTAAGGAATATGGCTACGAAGGGGCAAGTTTAACCATTATCTCGCAAGCATCAGGCCTAAAAAAGCCGAGCCTGTATCACCGTTTCCCTCGAGGCAAAGAGCAAATGGCTGAAGAGGTATTGGCCTTTACTTATCGGTGGATTGAAAAAAATATTCTCGAGCTGTTAGAGAGCAATGACACGCCTGAGAAAAAAATCAAGCTATTTGCTTCACAGATTGGGAAACTATACAACAATGGCAAAGAATCTTGCCTCTTAAATATGCTTTCTTCTACAAAAAGTGAAGATAATCCTTTTGCCAAAGCTATTTGTTCCACTTTTAAGACTTTACAAAAGGCTTTAAGTGATATTGCGCATGATGCTGGTTTTGAAAAGAAAGAAGCCCAAGTTAGGGCTGAAAATGTTTTAGTGGCCCTTCAGGGGGCTTTAGTGCTTTCTCGAGGTATAGGTGATACTGCACCTTTTGAACGAATGCAGGAACGTTTACCTGCTATACTATTACACTAATAAATTTTAGCAGCACCACTCTAACAAAGTCCGAGCACTAACCAACGGGTCTAACGGCACAGAGCTCAGGGGCGCACAATTCAAGTTGCAATCTCCTAAAACTCATTTTACACTTAAAGTCAGCCCTCGCTTGTGCGTCCCGTTGTAGCGATAGTTAGAGTTTGCAGCAAAGTCTTTACAAAACACAATTACCATTAACTGATGCTCCTGAAAAGTTTTAGTCAATTTCGATAAGACCCATATCTGAATCTTCAAAGAACTTATTGAGATTGTAAATGTTACTGCGAATAATGTTTTCTACTTCTTTAACCTTACAATTCCCTATACGCAACCAAATAACCTTGGGAGGATGTCCTAGCAGTATATTTAAATCACTGTAGTCCGAATCCTTCGTTATGATTGTGTAATTGCCTTTCTTTGCAAAACTCCAGATGTCAGTATCATCAGATTCATCTAGGCCTTCTAACATTACATGAGTTGAGTTCGGGAAAACGTCGTTGAGTCTTTTGACTAGCTTGTGGGATAAGTTATTATCAAGTAACAATTTCATGCGCTTACAACTGTGACTTTGTGTTCACGGTCAGCTGCATAGGCTAAACAAGCAAGTATATCCTCTCTAGTTATTTTAGGGAAGTCATCTATTATTTCCTCAAAGGTCATCCCATCAGCTAGCATATTTAAAATATCATATACTGTAATTCTTAGTTTTCTTATACAAGGTTTTCCAGACCTTTTTCCTGGTTCAATAGTGATTAACTCTTTATAATTAACCATTGCAATAATCCTTACCTCATTTTAACAAGTTGTTGTTCCTTGTAATACTTAATCATAACAATCTTGTGCCCAATTCCTGTGCCAAGCGAATAAGATAGCCGTCAGGATCCATAACAAGAAACTGTTTAACTTCAACCAATTGATTTTTTATCCGATATTCTTTGTGGTGTAAATCTAGTTTAATGGGGTACTTTGCCTTTCTAAGTTTTAAATAAGCAGGCTCGATATCGGAAATAGTGAGCTCAAAATTGATACCTCGACCTAAAGGATATTCAAACTTACCTGTACGCCAATGTCCTTGTTGAAACTCCTTTTTAGAAGATTCTCTTTTTGACTTAAACTCTTCAAGCATTAATTTACCATTATCAAGACTAATCGTAGCGAAGCCATCTTCAGATCGTTGGTAGCTTATTTCAAATCCTAGCAAATTAACATAAAATTGCAAACTTTGATTGAGGTTGGTTACATAGAGTTCTGGAATTAAAGTCATTGAAGGTTAGTTTGGTCAGATGCTCTAACGGCTCTAAGCTCAGGGGTGCTCACTTCTGCGTACATATCATTTAACTGAGTTCCATACTTGATTTGACCACCCGTGTGAGCATCCCGCTGGAGCGGGCGGTTAGGCAAACCCTTCCCTGACACGAAACGTAGATTACTACTAAGCCTTTTACTATTCCCTAGCTTTGTTCCGATTACACGCAACAAATGTTCCCTCCATAGCTCGAGCTCCGTAACAAACTGATTCATTCTCTAACTCCGCCTAGACCTGTCAGTATACACCAATAACCGCCTACTCGTTTGAGGTACCTTTTTGATTCTCTGACGGTTTTCATGCAACAACTTCTCCTAAATTCCTTCTTAGCTGGGGTAGGCTAGCGTCCAAGCAGGTGTTCATGCTCACCACTGACTCAACTCGAGCAACCAAGCACAAACCATTTCGCAAAACTCGAGCACTGACGAAAGGGTCTAACGCTACTAAGCTCAGGGGTGCTCACTTCTGTGTACTTCCCATTTAACTGAGCTCTAGACTTGATTTGAGCCCTCATGTGAGCATCCCGCTGCAGCGCTGAGTTAGGTGGCAACTACCCAACACTGTCCGATGCTTTATCTTGCTGTACTTGTGGAATGAGCTGAATAAGACCTCGCAATGCTCTATTGACCGTTTCAGAATCAGGGAAATACTCACGTACATCAGGCTCTAAGAAAATGGCTTCAGAAGGTTCTATGCTTTCGGTCGTTGTTGTACTATCCTTGTGGTGAACTTTAATAGTATAGGGTTGATTAATAAACTGCTTGTATTTACCCTTGACTCCTTGCGAGAAATCGTAATGGTCACGCATATTATTATCGTCGGTTGTTTCGCTCATAAAACTTCCTTTCCTTAATATCTGCTTTGCGACAGCTTATAATACGAATACCGCTTTTCCGCTCGGTGAAGCTTACAACCAATAGTTGCCTAGAGCCAAACCCCAAAAGCAGAAAGCGTTCTTCCTCAATTGAGTGATCAGGGTCAGGTATAGTAACATTAAAGGTGTCAAAAAAAGCTAAAGTCGCTTCTTTAAATGACAAACCATGCTTCACAAGATTTTCTGCATCTTTTTCTTCATCCCACTCAAAGGTCAATTCCATCAATGCAATTATATAACCTCAACTTATGTTCATTGCTGAGTGTTATCGAGCAATCAACCACAAACACTTTAACAAAGTCCAAGCACTAATTAATAGGCCTAACGGTACAGAGCTCAGGGGTGCGCACTTCTAAGTACATTCCCCCTTCAACTAATTCTACACTTGATTCAGCCACCCATGTGCGCATCCCGCTGGAGCGACAGTTAGACCATATGCTCTGTATACAATCCCTATAGTAATTCATTATTCTTTTGTTTGGTTTGCAAGTTCAAGAATGATTTCCATGAGGGCTTGGTGCTTACGCTTTAAGACAACACCTCCATCCTCAAGAATTCGGTTAACTCCTGTTGGGAGATGTTCTAAAACTGTTGTTGATCCTACTCTAGAGGTTGATCCTACTCTAGCAATCTGTAAATGTGAAACCCGAAGATGCTCAGGGGCAATTGGTAAGTGTTCACACCTAAGAAGTCTCACGGCTAATTCACAAACCTCTAGTAATGAGAGAGACTGAGAATAATCAACAAAAGGCAAAATTGAGGGAGCATCAATTCCCCATCCACTTCTAGTTTGAAAAAGATATAGGAGGTATTTATAAGAACAGTTATCCTCAAAGTTTTCACTGGGAACACCACATCCTACTGTTAAGCCAAGCTCTCCATCCTGTTTGAATGCTCCATATCCTTGCCTCTTCAAGAATTCTATTGCATCATTGCGATTCATTTAACTAAGACTCTAACAGCACCGAGCTAAGGTGTGCGCATTCTACACCAAAAGTCTCCTGAAACATAAAACCACACTTAACTTCGCCATTCATATGTGCATCACCTTGAGCGATAGTTAGACCCAATGCAGGCACAAAGTACGCAACACAGTTTAACACGCTTAACACACCTCCTTATAAATTCCTCGAGTACAAAACATAACCTGTTGCTATTCTTTGACTTAAGCAGCAGTTGAATGAATACCATCAACAGGCCAATTTTTAATCGTAAATGATTGTCCAAGAGCTTTAAAATGGGATAATTCTTGCTGCTCGAGCTTATTTCTGATTTCCTCAAACGACCTTACAACATTCTCAGAATATAATCTTTCCCCACAATGTTGACACACTTCTGCTGATACCTTTAAAGCTACAGTATGATTGCCTCCACGTAACAATTTCTCTACAATCTTATTTTCTAGTGTGCCAGAGCATACGGGGCATTTTTCAAATGGAATTAACTCTATCATTTCTTTATCCTTTCCTTCCAATCTTTCCAACGCTTAGGATCAGGCCTGTAAACTGTGATAAGAACAACCCATCCATTTTCTTCATTAAAAGCCCAAACACTATGAATAGGCTCACCACCAAAATTTTTGCCAAATATTAGGCAACTTGGATATGGATTATCGTCGGAATAACTTTCGATTATTTCACCATGTAGAACAGAAAAGTAAACCTCATCAAATTTAAGACCATCATTTTCTGCTTCTTCATCAGCATGATCTGTTATCCTGACCTTACTAGAGTGAATAGCTTCTATAATCTTTTGAATATCCATAGGTTCTGCCTAACAGTAAAAAATACTCTAATCAAAAGTTGCTACAAGAGTTTACAGTTGCAAATCATCAACAAACTCTGATGCTGGGTCAACACCAGTTACTAGCAAATGATCTCGAGCACGAGTGCAAGCTACATAAAGCAAATGACGCTCTGTATTGTATACCTCTTCTAAATCAGAATCATCTGTAACGGTTTCAATTCTTTCTTGTAAGGGGATTACTTCATCATCACAGGCCATTACTATAACAGCACGAAACTCGAGCCCTTTAGCAAGATGCATCGTACAAACAGAAACATGTCTGCTAGTAATTTCTACCTTCTCATCAAGTATTTTAAAGGGAATTTCAGTATTTTGAATTGCTGCTCGAGCCCTGTCTAGTTGGTTTGCCGAACGAACAAAAACACCGATTTCATGGGGTTCTATACTTTGGTTAATTTGATCTAAAATCCATTTGCTAACTGTTTCAGTTTCTTCTGCTAGGCTATCTAAAACTATAATGGTTGGTTTCGGTCCATCAAATACTGAAATTGTACTGTCACGCTCTTCTGTATTGCCATCAACATCAGATATTTCAGGAGCTAGTAGGAGATCAGCTTGCATTCTGATTTGGTGCGATGTCCTATAATTAATTTTTAGTGTGTGGGAACGTCCACGAACATCAACACCAAGAGCTTTCCAAGAAAAGGGTTGCTGAAATATACGCTGACCAAGGTCACCAGTAAAGAAAAGGCTGTCTGACCTCCCGGTTGCAAGAGCAGCAAGAAATCTTAATTGAGCAACGCTAACATCCTGTGCTTCATCTAAAACAACAAAGTCAAAAGGCGGGTGTTTGCTTTCGCTAAGTTGGGACGCCAATTTACTAAACAAGCTAGAGTAAGTCACTAAATTCTTAGCGTTTAACTTTAACCAGACACGATCAAAAATGGACCAAAGCATAGCACGCTGGTTCTCTGGCAGCCGTGTTTTACGGCCCAAGCGTTTTACATCACGATATGCTTCCCAGCTATCTAATTGCCATGCATCAACTACCTGTTCCCACTCTGTCATTAAAAAATGCAAGCTAAACTTTTCTACATTGACCTCTTCAGAGGCTTCGCTTAAAAACTGCCTTATAATTTCTGAAGAAGCAAGCTCTAAACGACCAAAGCGTAACTCATAAAGACGTTTACCAATAGCGTTTAAAGCATGTACTTCTAAACATTCGTTAAGACGCGGCTCATTGCTAATTAATTGACCTAGCCTTGTCTTTAGTGAATTTGCTAGTGTGTTAGAAAAGGTAGTAAGCAGCACCCTAGCATCAGGATTATTACGAGCTAGAAAAACAGCTCGATGAAGTGCAACAATGGTTTTCCCTGTACCTGCTGAACCTGAAATCCTTGCAGGGCCATTGTAGTCACGTTCAACTAATTGGCGTTGTGTAGGGTGGAGGAAAACAGTCCATTTTTCCCAAGGGTAGTCAAGTGCACGTTCAAGTTCTTCAACATTGTTCATTACTCTGAAACGACGTTGTGCATCAGGGTGTTCAAATGGGTCTGAAACAGCTGTAGCAAGCTGCGTAATTTGTGGTGTGATACCAACAGCTAAATCTACTAATGCCTCAGCAGCTTCTTGTGGTAAGTGGTCAGCTAATTGGAAAAGGCTATCTTCACTATTGACTTGCTGCACATCCTTTAACCATTCGGGGGGTACACCGTAGCTCAACAAATCCTCTTCAGAGACATTTATAAATAAACTTGGTTTAGGTTGCTCTACCTCCACATACTTGGGAATGGTGATTTCCTTGACTGTTTCCCTGATTTCTACTAGCTGTGCAGCACCAGTTTTTGGATGTATCTCGAGCTTCCTACGTTCGGCCCAACGATAGGCATCATCGTGGTGGCCTGCATAGCACAGTAATAGACTTTTTGAGGTTTTATGAGTAATGATGCGTATGTCTCGGTTTACTCGAGCTGACCAAAAATTAGGGTCTTTAGCCTTATCAACCCTGTGAAACTGCATTCCCGGATTAGCTGGATTTAACTGCAAGTCAAAGGCTGTGGTTTTCACAGCTTTTTGCTCATCGCTAGTTAGTTTAGTAAGGCTATCTGTAAAGGTGTCAGCAATGCGAAATTCCATTAGTCAACCCTAAAAACTTTCATGACTTCATCACCAAGATGGTTAATTACTTTCACTGCAATCCGTTTCGATTTGGGTTTGTCAAATGGTCTCGAGGTATCACTATTTAGTGTTGACCAAGCATCTAAATTAATTTCAGCTTTCAGTGTGGTTTTAAGAGATTTATAAGGATCGTTAGCACCAAGGAAATAAGCATGACGAACAAAAAAGCTTTCCCCATCGTAATCGGTATCAATAAACCAACAAGCAATTCCCTCGGCTCCATCACTACGAATTTTGCCAGTATTTGGGTGAAAAACATCCACACCATTGATCTTCACTTGAATTTGTCCATCCTCAGCATTTAGGATGTCTAAATCTGGCTCACCAAAGATAACGAATAAATTAGCTTTGTTAGTACTCTTCAAATCCTCAGCCATGTGCAAGTCAGCGTTCATTCGTGCTTTAAGCACAGGAATTCGACCAAGCTTACTAAACTCTGAGGAGTGAGCATCATAGTTAAAAGCGCAAGAAATGAGTGTATCAAAACCAGCATCACTAGCTTCACGAGCAGCTTCTACAAGATCTGGGCGAGAAACAGTGCCAAATTCTGGGCCTATGAAAATTCCTGCTCGTTTCTCTGTAGCTGTTTCCTCATCACCTTCTATATAACGACCTTCAGCACAAACAAAGTGACCGGGCCAAGGTGTAAGAGAGGTGAAGTTAATCTTGTTTTCCTTGTGTGCTTGTTGCACACCAGCAGTTTTGAGATTCTCCAGAATTATTTGAGCAAAGTCATTCTCACTATCGTCCTTTTCAGTAATTTCACTCTTTAAATTTTCATTAATCAGTTCGTCGTTTTCATCTACTCCCAGCACACGGTGAGGTGAAAGGCTTTCAACGGTAAATGGGCCAGCCACACGCACCTTCTTTTTGTCCTCGTAAGGTTTATCATAAAGATATTCAAAATCGGCTTTGGCTGCTATAGATGCGTCAATTTCCTTTTGTCGAGCGATGCGGTTTTTCCACCAATCCTCATGCAATTTTTTCGCCTTATCTGACCAGTTTTCTTCAGCATCACGGGGAATTTCCCACTCTTCCCAAGGTTCTTTGTCCTTTTTACCTTTCACTCTTCCCAATTCATTATTTAATTGCTCACGTAGTGGTTCTAGTATCTCTTGGTATGTTTCCCAAATCACGTCAATTTCTGTATTGTTAGCGATGGATTTCAGAGTGATGTGTGGTACACGTTCATAAACAAACCCTTGACGGATATTACCATATGTTGGAGTTTCGGAAGGAGTTGAGCGAGTGATTTCAGCTTCTTTGATTTGCCCTTCACGACTGTCAGCTAATAAATAGTAGGGATAGCGTGCTCCCATTATTCGGGCTCGAGCTAATGCGAGGGCTACTCGAGATGTGTCAATTGTTATCCAACGACGACCCCATTGTTCTGCTACATAAGCAGTTGTACCAGAACCACAAGTAGGATCAAGAACTAAATCGCTAGGATCAGTTACCATTAGTAAGCATTTCTCAATCACTTTGACATTTGTTTGAACAACATACATTTTTTCAGAAGCATCAAATCCCCATTTTGTATCCTGCCAAGAGTTAGTAATCGGTAATATTGGATAGTTCTCAGCAAAAAGATAATATGCAAGACTGTTTCGCCTAGCTAAAAGAAGACCAGCTTTTTCCAGTGTCTTTAAACCATCTACTCTAACCTTCCAATGATTAGATTTTCCTGGATGAAAATCACGTTTTTGAAAGGTGAAATTTATAGTTCCTGCTTCACTAGCACCAGATGAAGTGAGGGGTCCATAGCGCCAGCGCTTAGAACCCTTGGGTAACTTCTCTAAACCACCATATTCTGAAGCAGTCAGAGGTCGGGTGATGCCATCTGGCATCATCAACCACTTGTATTCTTTTGAAGCATCATCACCTGATTTCTTTGTAGTATATAGTTGTCGATACTTAACTAGTTCAACCCGTTTTGAATACCATAAAATCATATCTCCAACACGAGTAAGAGTCTTAGATGGAAATCCACTAGTTGTTACATAGTTAATTGTAGATATATAGTTATCTTCACCAAACACCTCATCCATCAAATTTCTTATTCTATGTACATTCTCATCACCTATCTGCACAAAAATAGAGCCACTCTCAGTCAGTAAGTCTCTTGCTACAACTAACCTATCCCTCAAATACGTCAAATAAGAATGAATTCCATCTTGCCAAGTATCCCTAAATGCTTTTACTTGTTCTGGTTCTCTAGTAATATGCTCAGTTTTACCATCCTTTACATCCCGACTTGTAGTTGACCACTGGAAGTTAGAGTTAAACTTAATCCCGTAGGGTGGGTCCATATAAATACACTGCACCTTACCTCGTAAACCCTCGCGCTCAGCTAGCGAAGCCATCACTTGCAAACTATCCCCCAAGATCATACGGTTAGCCCAGTTAGCATCATGCTGGTAGAACTCAGTTTTTGCCTTTTCATCTGGTAAACCATTAAAATCAGAAAATAAGTCTGGTTGCCAAGCAGTTTCAGCTTTCTCTTGCTCTTCGGTGCGTTTCCGCAAATCATCAATCAAAACCTTGGGATGGATTTTTTCTTGAATGTAGAGTGGTGGTGCGTTAACAACAAGATCAGACCAATCCTGTTCATCCTTACCACGCCAAACAAGCTGTGGGTCTAGGTCACGGTTGCGGCGCTCGTAAGCAACTTGAATAGGGCTTTGTTCTTTTTCGCTCATAGCACTTTGATGCTCAGCAGTGGGAATGTTGAGTCGTTTGTCATCGTGTGTGATGGTTTCTATGGTCTTAGGCTTTTTTGCCATCTAAGTTTCCTTTAAGCTGTCTCGGCAACTATTGAATCAATGGTGCTGTTAAACATATCTTCAAATTCATCTTCAATAAGGTAGACGTCTTTGAACTCTATAAAAGCCCAACGTCCGTAGGTTTTTAGATTGTTTACACCGGGTATCCAGTAACTATCCATCGTATTTTTCTTGTCCTTAGCATCTTCACCTCTATAACCTTTTATTTCAACGATGAGATTAAGTGGGTCAGGATGCCCATCATCGACCTGCACAATAAAGTCTGGGATATAGGTTTTCATGGTGCTACCGTAACGGTAAGGCACTTCTAGCCCAAGGCTCTGGTTCTTAACGTATGCTTTAATGTGTGGTTGACTCTCAGCAACACGACAGAACTCTACTTCCCAATCACCATCGCAAATAGCCCAATTAATATGACACTTGCGTGAATCAGTTTGCCAACGGGTAGTTTTTGAGGTGTTGAAGTTGACATGAATAGTAGAACCTGTGGGATTGTAAGAATCTAAAACAGCCTTAACGGGTTTGTCATCTATGTGGCTACTAGTAATAGCTGCGGTGATGCGTTCGCAAGCTATATCAGCAAGCTCTTGATACATGAGTTGTGCAGGGTAAGTACCACCTTTGCAAACAAGGTAGCTACCTAACCACTGTTTGGTTATGCGTTTTAACTGTCCAAAAAGGTAAAGCTTAGGTTCCTCGCCGGGGTTGCGCCATTTGGTATAGATAAGGCGTTTGGTTAGGTACATTATTATTGTAGATGTGCGCATATCGTTCAAGTGTTCTAAACCAAGCTCAACACCTTCACCAATGATTCCCTGATTTTCGGTTTTGGAAGGGCCTACCTCCGCTGGTGTTAGTTCAAAGATGGAATCCTCAGTAAATTTTGCAGTGAGTCGTTCATTTGGCAGTTCAATACGGTAACCTTCAACACGTGGAAACTGAATTTCTAGGTGGTCACGCTCTGGACGAACAGCTTTAACTTGTATAGTTTTACGGGGTGTTTGTGGTGGTGCTACAACGGGTTTAGCTGTGAAGTCAAAAGGAATTCCTAGTACATCAGCATATTCAACATTGAATAAACCTTCTTCGTTCAGTTCATAAGATTGGCGACGTAATGCTCTACCAATAACCTGTTCGCAAAGTAGTTGTGTACCGAAAGCACGGACACCTAGTATATGAGTAACGGTATTGCAGTTGCCCAAAATAACAATTTTCCCATTGCGTCGGGTAATTAATGTAGCATTTTTATTGCGAGCACACCAAACAACCTCTCCTAGTTTTGGTTCTTCAAGAGAGATTTTTGATGAGCGATCATCACTTGGATCTGTTGTGATCCACTGTCGCTTACGTACACTGACTCTATAAACAGTCTTACCAGAGTCTGTAATCCGTGAATTGTAACTAGCAGTCAAGCCTCTGACAATTGCCATGTGAGTATATGCATCAACTTGAGATTTCTCATTACACCAAAGCCAACCTGATTTATCTTTTATTTGTTCACCATCGCCTTTTAACATTTCCTGCCAGAAGATTAAAAATTGTCCTTTGGTCATCTGGTGTAGCTTTTCAGACACTGATTTGTCTAAGTAATCAGCATATTTTTCCCAACCATTGCGCTTCAATGAACCATTATGCGTACCTTTAGGAATGCGGAATTGATAGTATGGCTTTGAATTTGGGTAAGCCCCACTTCTAGCTTTAACAATCCGTTCAGAGTAATCAAGATTTAATCTCTTCAGTAAAGCTCTGATATCATGATGATAGTGTTTGGATTGAGCAATGTTTACGTTGCATCCTGAGAAACCACCATCAGTCATAAACCAAGCAATTAAACGAATTTCATCATCAGTCAGTGGTATTCCAGAAAAGGGTTCAGATAGCTCAGCAGCTAAAGGCAAAGCATAACTGCTCTTCCTTTCATAGAGTTGTAATCCCGTTTTGACAAGTGTATTTTTGCTTAGAACACCTCCTGCTCTAGAATCTCGATACTTGATATAAAATCGGTGCCCTTCGGTTGTACGAATATCAAAATGTTGACTCTTAATAGTTACCATTTGCTCTCTAGATCTCACTTCCCGTTCCCCATATTCCAAAACAGGTACAATCTCCATGTTTTGATTATTTGGATTCCAAGAATAGATCATTTGCCCTTTAGTAACTTGACCAATTCCTTGCCATCCTGATGGAGTCAGAATCTCAGTCTGGCTATCCAAGCAGTCCCAGCCTTCAGTAAGCATAGAAACTGATACTACACAACGAATTGATTCACCAAGACGACCTTCCTTCCCCACAGTGTTCATGACCTCTCTGAGTAAATCTTGGTCCGTAATATTTTCAGACTGGCTCTTATCACCTGTCCGCTCAATGATCTCCCGACGGAAACGTTCGATTTCATCAGCAGCCATGTTGCGAAAGTTTTTGTCTAATGCATCACCAGGCTCGAGTTGCTCACTATCAATCAAAAGTGTATTTGGCCTACCAAGTTGATTGCCTTGCTCATTATAATTACGAAATAGTTTTAGGCGACCATTTATAGTTTTGCTCGAGCCATCTTCAAGCACTTGGATAAAACCCGAAATGTAATCATAAACTAATTTTGATGTTGAGGTATTGTTACAAACAACAATAAAACAAGGAGGCACAGGAATATTACTTTTCTTCCACAATTTATATGTTTCCTCATAGTGCCCGTAAAGTGCTTCCAGAGCAGTTTGTAACTCAACAGGAATGTTAAGTGGATCAAGATTTTTTGCTTTTCCTCTACCTTTTTTTGGCATCCGAGTGCGAATATGCTCCCAGAGATTACGGAATTTTGGTACTTCTCCACCAGGAATGTTATCGGCTACTGGTACTCGAGGTAATTTGACAATGCCACATTCAATTGCATCCATCAGAGAAAAGTCACTCATTGTCCAATGAAATAGCGTACCCTCAGCATAACCTGAACCTCGTAAGAAAAAAGGTGTTGCAGATAGGTCAATAACCCGTCTAATGCCCAATTTTCTATTAATAGCTTCTAGACCAGAAATCCAAAGTCGTGCTGCTTCATTATTCTTTTTAGCCTCTGTTTTATCATCACCTTTTAAGTCATCAACATCTTTGGTATTTGGTTTTTCTCGGTAGCAATGGTGCGCTTCATCATTAAGCACCATAATGCCCTTCATATTCATTAGGTCAGGTATGATTCTTTGAATCATTTGTCCTTTTGTTTCTAGGGTATTTAAATCTTCGCCGTGCCCCTGTAATAGCCGACGATTACCTTTTGCCAACTCAATACGCTCACGAAGTTTAAAAGCATGGTAATTAGTGATAACAATTTTTGCTTTCTGCAATTCAGGAAGCATGTCATTAGGCACTAACTCACGATTAGCATAGTAACTATCAGGATCATTAGGCATAAGTACTCGGAGCCTGTCACGAATAGTTAGGCCGGGTGCTACTAGTAAGAAACCACGGGTAAAGTTCTTACTTGTGGGTCTACGTGCTGCATTAATTGTTTGCCAAGCAATAATCATTGCCATGACAGTGGTTTTACCTGCACCAGTAGCTAGCTTTAAAGCTAAGCGAGAGAGTCCCGGATTAGCATCATTATTTGCGTTTTCAAGGTGCTCGAGAAAGCTTTTTCCTATTTTATTAGATTTGGGTGCGACTTCAGTCAACCAAATTGCTGTTTCCACAGCTTCAATTTGACAAAAGAAAGGACGAATACTATTAAACTTATGATCCCGCCAGTGTTGTAGTAACCGTTTTGTTTCAGGTGTAACATCCCAAGTATTTTGATCTGGTAAATTGCGCCACTTATCTACATGCTGGCGCAGTTCATTTATTATTGAAGTGGGATCATATTGCTGATCTTCAGTGGATAATCCCTTACCCTCATCAAAAACTAACTGCCCCTGTTTAGCCTTATCTTTACGTTTTTTAGGTTTTGGAATAGGAGTAATGAATTTAGCAGGACGACGGCTTTCAATAATTATTTGTGTTGGTTGACCCTGATTATCTAGTTCCCAATACTGCTTTGGGTACTTATAGGGAGAATTAAGAATGGGTTGATCGAAAAACTTATTATTAGTATCTGACACAACTTTAACCTTAGCCTAGAACATCTTAACACCAACTTGTCTGGTTTAACTAATTATTTAAGCTCATCTTTTTCTGACTCGTAGTGTCAGTAAAGACTCAGCCATTTTCATGCAACAGCTTCACCTAAATTTGTTTGTAGATTAAGATAAGTTAGTGTCCAAGCAGATGTTAATGTTCACCATTGGCTGGGCTCGAGCAATTGCGTCTAACGTTACTAAGCTCAGGGGTGCTCACTTCTGCGTACACCCAATTTAACTGAGCTCTAGAATTGATTTGAGCCCTCGTGTGAGCATCCCGCTGCAGCGGTGGGTTAGACAATGCCTTCACCAACACACATTCCGATAACTACTAAGCCTGTTGCTATTTGTAAGATTTGCTCCCATAAGTTTTCCAACGATACTCATGCAACAAATACTCCAAAATTTATTTGTAACTACAGTAAGATAGCGTCCAAGTATACTTTAATGCTCATCGCTGACTGAGTTTGAGCAAATCCAAACAAAATCATCTTAACAAATTCTAAGCGCTTACTAACCTCTTCTAACGACTAAATTCATTGAACATGCGACTCAATGCAAATACTCGTTGAAGAATCAAAAACGTTGAAAACACGAGAGGCTAGCGTGCTTCAGTGCAATGCCTTGTTATTCTACATACGGCGTTGGTTAGCAATGTGCCAATCAGAGATCACTTGCAATTGATTGTTTTGCATTTTTGGCGGCATCGCGAACCTCTTCATCTACATCTGATTCAAGCTCTGAGAGTGCAGGCAACGCATCCTTCGCAGCAGACCCAATCGCACCAAGAGCTTGGGCAGCCAACGATCTAATTCCAGCATCTTGATCATTTAATGTTTGAATAAGTGGTTGTATAGCCGCCACAGTTTTGTGTTTGAAGTAGTGACCAAAATCAATAAATGCGAATGCCGTTTGGGCACGTACTTGCGGATCGGGATCATTGAGGACCTTTGTGAGTGGCACAATTGCTTCTTCTGCATCTGGGCATGCTCCGCGGAGTATATCAACCGCATTGTATCGTATGTCCGAATTTGCGTTGTTCAGTTCTTTGATGCACCAACCAACAGGATTGGTGTTGTACTCTTCCCATTCTTCAGGTGTGTAGTGTTTAGCGTACTTGGGATATTCAGCCTTCCAATAGTTATCTGGAGCGGAATCGGTCATCACAATTCTCGTCGGTTTCTTGTGTTCTAACTTACAAAGCTCAGGGGTGCGTACTTCTAAATACATTCCCCTGAAAGTAATTCTACATTTAATTCGGCCACTCATGTACGCATCCCGCTGCAGCGAGAGTTAGAACGGGACAAACTACTAAAAATAAAACACCAAGGTATCTGGTTAAATCAATTAGCATATAATTACCTACTCAAATCCTATATACATATCACGCAAATTGATTAGTGCCCCAACCCTTGCAAGAAAATCCATTCCCAATATGCCGTTAATCTCAAATCCGTAATCCATTCCACCCACCTCAATTTCTAGATTTGCCAATTTTCGTTCTCCTAGCTTTACATAATCAACAACACGGCTAAATACAGTTTCACTACCACCTACCCCATGAATAGTATGTAACGTATCCTCTGGCAAAGGGTAAATCTTAATGGTTTCTAAAACATCAACAGCAAAAATCGTGCTGGCTGATCCAGTATCTACAAGTATATTTTCTATTCTGATTTCCTGTTTCTGGTAAGCAACTATTATAGTTGTAAATGGCAGATTATTCTTCAGAAATAGCTGCATTGCTTTTCCTAATACCGTGCCATCTACGTTCACGTATATCTAGTTCTTTACGACTTGTATGCAAAAAATAGAACTCTCTCTGAGGATACTCTTGATGTAATTGACGATAGCGTTGCATTGCTGCACCACCGTCAGAACACATCTCAATGACTGCAAGTCGATCAAGTAGTCTTTGATTATCAGATGTGGTATGTGCTTCCAAAGCTTCAACAATAAGCCACTGATTGGAGTAGATTTTACATATTTCAGACCAATGCACGGTTAACTTCCTCCAGTAAAATTATAGCAAACCTAATCTAATATGCGTTTACTCAATCATGTTAAAGTTTGCAATTATTGTGTGCACCAAAGAGAAACTCACTCATAAAGGGAGCTTTATACTTTTTATCAACTTTTTACTGGACTCGAGCAAATCCAAACAAAACCATCTTAACAAACTCTAAGCACTGACCAACGCCGTCTAACGGAACCGAGCTCAGGGGTGCTCACTTCTGCGTACATCACATTTCACTGAGTTCCATACTTAACTTGGCCACTCGTGTGAGCATCCCATGAAGCGACCGTTAGGCGAATTCTCTTCTGCAACGAAGCGCAGATTACAACTAAGCCTTTCGCTATTCCCAAGCTTTGCTCCGATTACACGCAACAAATGTTCCCTATATAGCTCGAGTTCCGTAACAAACTGACTCACTCTTTAACTCCGCCTAGACCTGTCAGTATACACTAATAACTGCCTACTAGCTTGAGACGCTTTTTTGATTCTCTGACGATCTTCATGCAACAATTATTCCTAAATTCTTTCTGCACAGGGGTAGGCTAGTGTCCAAGCAGGTGTTAATGTTTACCGCTGGCTGGACTTGAGCACTCAAGCACAAACCATTTCGCAAAACTCGAGCACTGAAGAACAGGTCTAACGGCTTTAAGCTCAGGGGCGCTCACTTCTGCGTGCTTCCTATTTAACTGAGCTCCATACTTGATTCGGCCACTCGTGTGAGCGTCCCGCTGTAGCGGGCGGTTAGACAAACCCTTCCCTGACCCGAAATGTAGATTACTACTAAGCCTTTCGCTATTCCCAAACTTTGCTCCGATTACACGCAACAAATGTTCCCTACATAGCTCGAGTTCCGTAACAAACTGACTCACTCTTTAACTCCGCCTAGACCTGTCAGTATACACTAATAACTGCCTACTAGCTTGAGACGCTTTTTTGATTCTCTGACGATCTTCATGCAACAATTATTCCTAAATTCTTTCTGCACAGGGGTAGGCTAGTGTCCAAGCAGGTGTTAATGTTTACCGCTGGCTGGACTTGAGCACTCAAGCACAAACCATTTCGCAAAACTCGAGCACTGAAGAACAGGTCTAACGGCATAAAGCTCAGGTGCGCACACTTTTAGCTACACTCTCTGAAACTAATCTCAAAGTTAATTGAGCCCCACATGTGTGCGTCACACTGAAGCGCCAGTTAGGTGCAGCTTGTGATTGATACCCAAGTTCAGTTACTACAAAACCTTCTTTTCGCAAAACAGGTAAACGAAACATTCTATTAAGCACCAATAGCTTCAAGATTTACAGGAGTCATTGTAAAAAGGCTAGATTTATGGCTAGCTGACTTTAAATCTTCTCTGCGAAGCGCATCTCTTACATCATCTAATTTGTAAGCGTCCTGTAATGATAAATAAGGTGACCAACTATCGTCGGTTTCTATCAAATCAACTTCCACCATTGCAACATAACTACCTTCATGAACATATTTAATTCGTTTCCTCTTATTCATATCTTCCTCTCTGTAAATGTTTCATTCCAACGCTCTGGGTCTGGACGATATGCAGTTACCAAAACAGCAGGTGAATTATGTCCTTTGGGAATGCCCCAAACAACATGGATGGGATTCTGCTGTAGGTCATTCTGTAAAACAAGAACAGAAGCTCCTTTAGGATAATTTGGATAGTCTTCCACGACAGTTCCTGATTCAATACTAGAAACTATTTCCCTAACAAACAAGCCATCATTAGCAAGCTCATCATATCCATGCTCTGAAACACGAATATTGCCAGATACTATAAGCTCCTTAATTCTTTCAAATGTTTCTGAGTATTGCATTTGGTTTATATCTTTGTCTAAGTTGGCTTAGACAATGTCCTAAAAGCATTACATGCCTATAAGATTATCGCAATTAGCCTAACGACCCAAGCTCAGGGGCGATAAAGGAGTGGATGGTCTCATTTGCATGTTTCTACCTACTTTCTGCGTTTTCAACTAAACGATTCATTATACCTTGCAACACCTAGTTATGGCTAGACCCGTCTTGCCATAAGTTGCCATATAGCTTTCAGTTTGCCGTAACGGTCAATACTACGTTTTTCCATTTGCATAATTTCCCAGCCGTTCGCAAAAAGCTCAGTCAACATACTGTCATTGAAGAATCGCTTGCTTTTACCAAAAACAGAATAGAAATTGGGAGAGATTTCTTCAAAGCCAACAGCACCATAGTTTACATCATCTGTAGAATTTACTCGAGCAATGATAAGCCCATTCACTTCTAAGCAACGGCGGATTTCAGCGATGACTTCATGGGTTTTATTCCAATCAAAATAGTGTAAACATAAGCTTGCTAAGATTATAGAAAAAGTCCCATCCGCAAATGGTAATGGCTCTCTGATATCAACTAGGTGATGAATGGCTTGAGGTACATTTTTAGTACAAGTCTCGAGCCTTTCACTTGAAATATCTGTAGTAGTGACCTTAAACCCTTTGTTAGTTAAAAATAGCGTGTCTTGACCTTCACCACAACCTAGCTCTAAAACCCTACTTTCAGCATTTGGTGAACCCAAGAGGCTCAAATGCTCCTCAAGCCAAGTGTCATCGATTCGTTGGTTATCAGTCATTCATTCAGCCTAAAGCTAAGAGCTCAGCCATGTGCTCTAACGGCATAAAGCTCAGGTGTGCACACTTTTAGTTACACTACCCTGAACTAAATTCAAGGTTAATTGCGCCCCACGTGTGTGCATCACACTGAAGCGCTTAGTTAGACTAGGAAAGGCACGCACTACAAACAGATAAGAATGACTAAGCACTTTGTGCATTTGGGGCATTAAAATCCATTCCTTGACCAAGGTTCTCTAAATCATATAGCTTAATTACTGTCCCAGACTTGGCTTGTAAAATGCCATTGAATAATGTCTCTAAGCTTACTTTATGATGGAAACGAACTAAACTATACCGCTGAGTAATTAGCTGCTCCCGCTCTTTCTCTTGTTTAGGGTCGTAATAACGATGGCAATAAACATTGCATTCTAGCACCAGCATTAGTTCTCCAACGAAAAAATCAACTTTGTATTTACCAATGGGGTAGTTGTATTGCAGGTCAAAGCCCTTGAAAACTTGAGATAGCACTTCTCGCCACTGAATTTCTACTGAAGTATTAGGCTTGATAAAGCTGCCCATTTGACCAAAAACCTTTTTCTTGAGTTCCATACCAACAACAGTATCCATTCCCAAGGCAATCTTTTGCACGTCATTCAAGTGATAACCATTCATACGAGATGCTTTGCCACCTACAGAACGAATAGTTTCCAAGTCTAGTTTAATAGGTTTTATGTCATCTTTGTGTTTTCTGAGGAAACTATTGAGAGTACTTTCTGGAATTTTTAGGAACTTGATTATATCTTTTTTAGTGGCGATATTATTTTTTACTGAACAGGCAAAACCAGACTTATTGAGCAATCCAACAAAATCTACGTAGTGTTGTTGGGCAGTTTTCTGAATTTCAGGAATAAGTCCACAAGCTTCTTTAATAGCAGAATCAAGAGCAGTCCTAACAAGAGAGCCCATTAAGAAAACACATCTTTTTCCAATGTGCTTTTGATTTTCACGAAGTCGGTCACTAGCAAAGGCAAAAGCATAAGCTCGAATTAGAGATTCTATAGTGCTGCTCTGGCATACTTCTACACTTCTACCTCTATAATGACTATTTGGTGCATCTACCAAAACAGTTTTAGTCGCAATGTTTAAATCCTATTCCCAAAAGGGTTCTAGAGATTTTGGAATACCTTTAGTCGCAATGTTCTGTAAAGCTCTATGATGCATAGATAGAAGATTTGCAGTACCAAGGAAGCTCATTACTGCTGTGTTGTCCTGTAGCACGTACCCATCACAAGTAATTTCTGGGATCAGCTCTACTTGACCGTAATATACAGCTTTCAAGTTAGTCATAAAATACCTTCTCCGTAGGGTATCTCTGGTTAATTTAGGAGGCAGGCTGACCAGAGTATTCAGCTTTTCGGGCGCTACCCTAGCCTCAAAATTCACATTATCATCAAAGCATTCCTATATCAAGACAGTAAAGATGGTAGGTTAGTGTCCAAGCAGGCATTTAATGTCTATTGCTAAATAAACTCGAGCAACATAACTTGCTGAAACTTGTCCACTATACGGTTCATTATCACTGAGACAGTCCTAAATCATGGTTATAACGTGTTCTCTTACTAAAGTCCTGAAAACAGTCTATATCAACTGCTTTAGAAAGTAAAAAATCAAGGAAGTTTATACCTTTATATTTACAGGTTTGATAAAGGCTCAACAGAACTACATAATCCTTCATACCCTGTTCACTTACTTGACCATTAAACAGGACTCTACGTTTTGCAAATGCTTTTACAGCATTTTCGGCATAATTATTATTCCATGGAACACCATCATAATCGAGGAAAGTAAATAACCTAAGACTATTCTTTTTAAATCTTTTTTGATATTTCTCAGCTAATTCAGAATGATATTTTCTATTCGCAATTTGCTTGAGATATTTTTGAACTTCTGGCTTATGTTTGTTCAGATGTCTTTTCTTCAAGCCATATTTGTCTATAGTTACGACTATTTTCCTTAGTAAAGTTGTAAAATCTTTAGCCATCTCTTTGTATTCTTCATCAAAAGGGTTCTGGAGTAAATCTTTGTTTAAATCTCTTATCAAATGAACAAGACACTTTTGTTGTGGACAGTCAATAGAATCATAAGCTGAATAGAAATCTGTGATGAGTACCCCGCTGAAATCTTTTAAGAATTCAAATAAAAACTCACCTTCCCGCGTTGATTTGTACATAAAAATTGCATATTCCATGCTTGTAAATACCCATACATAGCCTCTTTCTTTTTTTAACTTAATAACTGTTTCATCAGCATGTATCAGGTGACCTGCAACAACTTTTTGGAGTATATTTTTGTAGGGTGTTTTATAGAACTCAACTGCATACGATTTAAGGTCATATAAGGAACCAAGTGGGATTGAGATAGAAAATACTTCGGACAAAGATTTTTGAATTAGTTCGTAAGACTGTCGATTTGCCACGTATTGGTATATACACCAACTTACTAACCCATGACCATACCTTTGCTTGATATTACGATAGTCTATTGGCACAAAACTTTTTTGGCATCTTTTGCATTTGTATAAAAATGTTGTATATCGTACCATCCATTTTTTGACTCCACTTGATGAAAACCTCAAATCAAGTACATCCTTTTTACTTGGGTACTTTATTTTGTATAAATCTTTGTGCTTACACTGTAGACATTGGTCAGCCCTAATCAAAACAGACTTATTTATTCGATTGACATGTTTAGCTAATTTTTTTTCTCGCACCTGAATCCGTTTGAGACTTTTGTTAGTACGTACAAATACCTTTTCTCTTTGATAATCGAAGTAGGAGCACTTGTTGATATAGTCAAAATCGTTCTGAAAGAACTTTTTCTTTTTGAATAACTTATATTCCGTATTATGTACTACGTTTTGAGCATCAGCTATATCTCGCCCTTCAATACTTTCCTTGTTTGAATCAAATAGAATTTTATAGATGAATTCAGTCACTCTCTGTAAGGCTAAACAGTCCTCAATATTATATTGGATCAGCTTTTCTTTTAACTCAGTGTCACTGGTTATTTCCCATCTTTTTCGCCAAACTAGGCTTTGAATTCCTGATGATTTGTTACTCGTCCACGAAAATTCTAAGTAGCATGCAATATCTTTAAGTCCATTGGAATAAGTTGGAAAGTAAATTGTTGAATGGATTATACAGAATATATCAATGCACTTGTTTAAAATGTCATCAAGCCATTTTCTATCTTTGTCATCAAGACTTTTCCCCATCTTTTTCAGAAAAGCTATTTCATAGCTTCCATAGTGATAAATGCAATAGTCATCGTATTGCTTCAATTCCTGTATGAACTGATTAAATATAAATTCTTCCTGTTGCTTGCTGTCAGCCCAGAATGAGTAATGCTTTGTCGAATCATTTTCGACGACAACTAGCCCAATTAGGTAATCAAAGCCTTGGTTTGGATCTCCTTCAATATCCAAGTAGATAAGAACTGGAGATTTAGGCATCTTGAAACTACCGTAAATGTATATTTTGTTTTCACGAATTGCTAGTGCTTTAAGAGCCCCATAATGAATAATACCTTTGGTTTTTACCCTTTTACCTCGTTTTCTTGGGCGAAAAGTATAGGAATATTGTGTGACAGTGAATATGCCGTTTTTGTTCTGCTTCTTGATTTCTTTTGCACTTGTTCCTGACAATAAACTTAAATTATCTTCTTTTCTAGCCTTATCCCTGCATAAATCTTTGAATTCACAGATAGTGCAATGAGAGTTTAGAAGCAGTTGTGCAATTGTCTTATCATTCTGGTATTCTTTTAGCTCTTGAATAATTTTGTGAATCTGATGAATATATGTATCAACTTTTACTTGTGTTTTTCTTTGTGTGGAACCATAGATGATCTGAGCATATAGCGGAACCTTCTTTTGGGCAATACCTATAACATACGCATGAAAAGCACTAAGAATTCTATGAGCTTTGTGGATCTTGTTATTTTTATAGAATTGGATAGGTGCATAATGAAAAGAGCCTAATGCTGATTCATCAGGGATTTTCACTAGGGCATCAAAATTAGCCTCAAGTTCTAAATGCTCAAAACGGGAGTTTAATATAACTTCCTTGCCTTTTTTGAAGTCCGAAAAAAGTATAGAATCCGTTTCCAAGAAACCATCCACTCCATATTTAGTGAGGAAAGATTCTTTTACTTCGTTCTTATATTTGTCATTCAATTCGTCTTGAAGAATTTCATAATCGGACTTGTTGCCCTGTTTGCCATCAGACTTTAAGAAAGCTTTGTACCTACAATTCAAATAACTTTCAAAAATCATACTAGTTATTTTCATCAACTACCCTAAAAAGTTCTATTGAAAACAAGGATTACTCACGCTGTCTAACTTAGTACATTTAATTTAACTGAGCTCTAGACTTGATTTGAGCTCTCGTGTGAGCATCCCGCTGCAGCGGGAGTTCGGCCATTCCTTCTCCAACAACAACTCGGATTACAACTAAGCCTGTTGCTATTTTAAGATTTGCTCCCATAAGTTTTCCAACGATATTCATGCAACAACTTCTCCAAAATTACTTTGCAACTACAGTAGGCCAGCGTCCAAGCAGGTCTTAATATTCACCGTTGATTGAGCTCGAGCAATTCCAACAAAACCATCTTAACAAACTCTGAACACTAGTCTAATGGCTAAGCTCATTGGCAGCAATGGAGCGTAGTGGAGTAATCGTCCAAGTGAAGTGCTTTGTTGGGCACTTCCTCCTCATCCCACAGGATCTAACATCCAGCCTATAGGGGTATTTTGGATTTGCAACAAATATTGACGACGATCGTCATAATTTGTATGATGATCGTCATCATGAAAAAGATCAAGAATCCAGCCCTCCAGAGAATGTGGGACATTCTCAATGAAAAGTACTTCTATAAACCTGAGTACTTCGATGACCGCGCACAAGTAATCTCTCTTTGTGATGATGCTCTGGATTGCCAGGAGAATGTGCTCTTATTTGAAGTGTATTCTGGCATGCCCTTCATTCTTTTAGTTGCATCCCCCTCAGGTCTACCAAAATCCATTAAAGAAAAAGCTCTAAATTACACGCTTGATACTGAAACAATTGGAATTGTTGCTTTCTTCTCTCACGATAGTGAGGTTTTTGAGGTTTTTAGGAGAAGCTATCGGAATGGTGAATTCGAGACTATACAGGATATTGAGTATTACTATAAGGGATCAGCTGGTGGTGAAATGCGTCTATTCGAAGAGGATACTGAATACAAAGCAGAAAATCTGCCCCAAAGTGCGAATCTTATTCCCATAACAAATAAGCTAGAAAATATCTTTTTTGAGATCCATTCAGCAATGCGTGATATAGATGGGCTTCACGCAGATACGGCCCTAGAGGAGTTATGCAAGCTTCTTTATCTTAAATCATATTTAGAGGAGCAAGAATCACTTCTTCCAATTACACCAGTGACCACGGCTTCATTCGGCACAGCGGAAGAGTATGCCTCATATTTGCGTGCACTTTACCGTGAAGCAATCAATTATGACTTACGTGTTTTCCGCTTAAAGATTCCCGAGTATGAACGATCTAGAGGTGTATTTGATCTTCCTATTTTCCTTTCAAGTGCCGCATTGGTAAAATCGTTTCAACTCATTGAAGAGTTCTCGTTAACACGTTCCGATACTGATCTTAAAGGCCGTGCCTTTCAAAAGGTATTAAGCAAATCTGTTAGGTCTGGGATGGGGCAATATTTCACTCCTGTTCAAGTATGTCAACTGATGGTGGATATAGTGGCACCTAGCAGCTCTGACTTAATCTTAGACCCGTTTTGTGGCTCAGGTCATTTTCTTACTCAATCCCTTGCTTATGTTCGTCATTTGACTCCAGATCATACTAAAGAGTACCACGAGTTTGCATTTGGAAAACTTCATGGGATTGAGAAAAGCGACCGAATGACTCGTATAGCAATGACCGACATGCGTCTCAATGGAGATGGACACTCAAATATTCGTTGTACAGATGCCCTTTTAGATTTCAGAAATTACCCCGATATAAAACCAGAAAGTTTTGATTTGGTCCTGACAAATCCTCCTTTCGGTTCAATTCTTGGCATTGAAGCATTTTCTGCTCTCGCAAAGTTTACTCTTACAGAAGGTCGAAAGAAGGTTCCCCTAGAAATCATAGGTCTTGAAAGAGCAATAGAATTTCTTCGACCAGGAGGTCGAGTCGGTATTGTGTTGCCAGAAAGTATCTTTAATGCAGACTCTTGTAAACACGTTCGAGTATGGCTCTTAAAAAAGCTGGCTATAAGGGTTGTTATTGATCTGCCAAACGAAACGTTTGCTCCAAATGGAGCAAACGTGCGAAGTGGCATACTGTTTGGGAGGAAATTGCGACCTGGTGAGGATGTGCCAGCTAACAACAAAGTATGCATGCTTCGAATTGACAATCTAGGCTATGATGCTTCAGGACGGAAAGTAAAGGGAGCTGAAGTATCTGAAGCATCGAAAATAGCAAGGCAGTTTTTGCAAAAGGAAGGCTGGTAAATGAAAGCAAGAACAATTCCAATCTCTGATTTAATTGAAATGGGTAAATGGAGGGCTGACCTTCATGTGCATCTGAATTCCGAAATTAATTCGGACAGATTCGATATGCTTCCGCTACGTGAAGTCGTAATTGAATCTAAGGTAGCCAAAGATCCTAAAGAGGCAATCCCTGGTGAATTCTATTATGTCGGACTTGAACATGTAGAACAAATTACTGGTGAGCCTCTAGCAATATCAATTGTGACATCTGATCAGGTGCGTTCAAGATCAAAAGTATTTGAGCAAGGGGATATTCTTTATGGGCGTCTGAGACCTTACTTAAAAAAAGCACTTCATGTTGAGCCACCTTATACCAAAGGATTGTGCTCCGCCGAATTCATCGTCTTAAAAGCAAAATCTGAATTTGTATTGCCTTTATTTCTTCGTGAACTTCTCGTCTCTAATGCTGTAACCGAGCTTGTAAAAAGGATGCAGTCGGGTGCTGCTTTACCCCGCGTTTCATCAAAAGACTTACTGAGTATAAAAATACCGATCCCACCAATAAGCTTTCAGAAAGAGTGTGTGTCAAAAATAGAGTGTTCTAGAAATCAAAGACGCGAACTACTTTCAAAAATAAACACTCTAACCACCGAAGGACAAAAATTCATTGCTGAAATATTTTCCTAATTTTTCCGGATGGCCTATTTTATCGCTTTAGCAACCCTTGGAAAGTTTCGGGCCATAAAATCAATAAATCGAGCTTTTGTAGGGGCAGAAGCATATTCTCTCTTCAAGAGTTCCTTTCCACTATTTCCACGAGAGCCAAGCATCCGCAACATGCCGCCAAAGTTTGCAGCATAGGATACGCTTGGCCCTTTAGATGCCTCTGGACCTGACCGCCTTTCACGAACACCTGATGCATTTAATGGCTCACCAATATGGGAGCAAAGTTTTATATCACATCCATCTGGACAATACCCCTCTTGCACGAAATGTCCGCCTCGTTCGACATGTAAAATATCCCTTATTTCTGCGATAGGCAAAGCATAGCCAATAAAATAGTCAAGAATGGCAGGATAAACATTCCTAGATTGTTCTGATACTGACGTCCAATCCCATAGGAAAACAGCGAGTAATTCGTTATCTGCAAATTCATGTTGAAGTCGATCAAAATGAGCTTTTGATTCGTCAGCTGATGCAATCATGGATTTCACTTCAACTCTAAAAAGTTCACCTTGCTGTGTTTCCGGATTCCATTCCTCATTCCTCAGAATGCAAGCAAAATCATTGTATTCATGACCATAAATCCAGCCTAGCTCATATACTGTATCTTCCTCTTCTTTGAGAATGGTGTTTAAGTGGAATCCCCATAATGCCTCAACAACACTACCCATACCGCTTCCAATTCTTCCACCCCTAGTATGAAAGACCTGTTCCGTAAACGCATTGACTAAATCAATAGCAGCATGAGTGCTTGTAATAATTTTGTCAGCTGCAGAATGTGCTAAGGCTTGTCTATTTTCTGTCATTTGTATTTTTATGCCTAAAGTTACTAAGCTCAGGTACGATCATTTCTGCATGTATCCCTTACAATTGGATTCTAGGCTTAATTCGGCCACTTGTGCGAGTCTTGTGCTGGAACGACTTGTTAAACAATATATTCACCAACGTAAACTCCGATAACTACTAAGCCTGTTGCCATTTTAAGATTTGCTCCCATAAGTTTTCCAACGATATTCATGCAACAACTTCTCCAAAAGTTATTTGTAACTACAGTAGGCTGGTGTCCAAGCAAATCTTAATGTTCATCTTTGGCTAGGCTCGAGCAAATCCAAACTAAAACCATCTTAACAAACTCTAAGCACTCACCAACGCCGTCTAACGGCAATAAGCTCAGGTGTGCACACTTTTAGCTACACTCCCTGAAACTAATTCCAAGGTTAATAGTGCCCCACGTGTGTGCGTCACACTGAAGCGCAGGTTAGATTGAATTTTTGGTAAGCAACTACTGTAATGATTCATAAATTGTTAATTATATTTCTTTTTGCTTAGTTTTTCACTACTGACAACAAGGAACTTCATATGTGCTAGGCAAATGTCGCTATTCAAACTTGCACTCAAAAATGGCCTTGGTCGGACACAAGATCATTGAAGTATTGTTTTGCTTTTTCACGCAGATCCTCATAGAACCACCACCACGGCTCGTCCTCTGGCCGAACAACGTGTGAACATGCTTGGTTCCAATCGGTAAATCCTAGACGCTCAACAAAGAGGCGTGGTGACAGATCGGGGATGTAGTTTCCCACTTCTAACCACTCAAAATCTGACTCATCAAACTTCATGAACTCCTCATCAATACCATAATGCAGGTTCAAAACCGTACACTTCTAATCCTTTGTAGAAAACGAATCATGTACCTGAGGGAATTATAGATATTCAAAAAAGAGCCCAATTTCTCTATAATTTCTAACTTTGATCTTGGTTGTTGACTCAACACTCTACTTTTTTGCAAAACTTGTTCTTCAATCATGCATAAAGTGAGAAAAAGCCTCTACTATGAGTCTTTTATTAATCTCAACTCCTGAATATAGCCATAAGACTACCTAGCACTGCTTTTATGAGAAGCTCTCAAACTACTTTTTGAAGGTTACTCTGATTTTATATCCATGCACTTTCCTCCCAGAATTCTGGCGACTCTAATAATCCCTCTGGTATAGGTATTGCACACTCTAGTAGATATTCTAAGTATTTCCTCCCTAGCTGAAATAGACTCAATACCTTTCTGTCTTTTCTCCTAAATTGTCCTTCCTTTCCTTCTTTTTTTGCTATAGCTCCTAAATATACTATCCAGATGTATGCGAAGCACGCTACCAACAAAAGCTTTTCTAGTCTTTTTGGATCTTTTATCCGTGTCTTGTGTATGTTAAATCCTCTTGATTTTTCATCTGAAAAAAATGTCTCGATTAAACTCCTCTTTCTGTACAACTCACATGCCTCTTTTGCTAACTCTACATTCGTTACCAAATATATTGGCTCTTTGTACTCTTCTTCCCACCACGCTATTATTTGTACTGGTCCATACTTCGCTTTCGTATACTTTACCCTTTCTACATTTACTTGCTCTCCTTCTTGTGCTATATCTTCTGGTTTGAATGGTTCTTTCTCTTCTTCTTCATAACAATTGATGTTCTTTGCCGCTCTTAGTACATATTCCCACTTGTACTCTTCACATTTCTTTTGGAATTCTACTCCATCAAACTCACCGTCACCTACTACTACCACGTCTAATTCCTTCTCTAAATCTTCCTCTATTTCTTGCAATAATTCATACAACTCCTCTAGCAAAACTACATGTTCTGCTTCACTAAAGCTTCCTTTGTTCCCTTCTCTTACTTTCCAAATTACTGGTAGTGCCCTTCCTTTATATATTATACTTATCATCAATACTGCACAGTGTTTACCTAAACTACTTGCATCTATTGTGAATATTAACGTTGTTCCGCTCAGACCTGCTAGTATTTCCTTGATGTAGGGAAAATACATGGTTTCTTTATTGACTTTTTTATTCCTCAACCAACGATTAAATCGCTTTGTTCGGCTTTCCGTTTTACTATCCTTATGTTTCGTGCTTTTGTCTGCCATTTCATCCAACGCTATTTTTCCTGCTCTAACTAATCCTGTTATCATCAAGGCAAAAACTATTAAGCGCCTGGCTGCTTGACCTGCTATGTTTTTTGATCCAAATTTCTTGAGTGTGGCAAATATTCTGTTGTATGATGTTTGAGAATATGACATGTCCTACACCAACCACATTTCAAGTAATTTTGCAATACCCTTGAGGCTTAGTGTAGGGCCTTTTTGTTTCGATCTGATTTGCCCTAGGCTGACTTATGCCCTTGCCCTTCAGTATTTTCTTGATTCAGAAAAGTGTACGGTTTTGAATAATGCAGGCCATGATCTCGATGTTCCTCTAGGAATTGGCGCACCTCTGGCAGCAATTCTCTGAGCCACTCTGAACCCTTTTCCGTTAGGTAAGGGGCGTGCCAATATTCGCAAGAATCTAGTACGGTTTCGACAGTTATCAGATTACCTAGAGTCAACCCAGCTTCACCTTTCTCGAGAGCATGGTAGGCATGTCGGTACCCAGCGTTCAAATACTCTTTGCAGTCATCACAATAGAAATATCGATCGTTCATTCTCGAAAGCCTATGTTGGTCTAACGGCAAGGAGCTAAGGTGTGCACATCCGACACCAAAGTCCCCTGCAACCTAAATCACACTTAAACTCGCCATTCATATGTGCATCACCTTGAGCGATAGTTAGGCACACCACACACAAGGTAGCTACAAGGCAATTTAGCAAACTAAACATCATAAACCCAACTTTTGCCAGGTACTCGAGAGCTTGATATGCAAACTTTTCCTGGGGTGTTTAACTAGTATTGAACGCCTAAATAGGAATCTAATCCTATACACTTCACTACTTTCATATTCGATAAACTCCCGTACCACATTCACATACCTAAAATGAATAATTCTATACCTGAATTGATTATTACAACAAAAACAACTCTAAGTCAAATTTAATGGACCAATTTTGGAAATAAACCAAATATATACCCTAAATTAGGGATAATAAATCTATTATTAGGACTTTACTGTCTTTTAATTTGTTTAATAGGACAATATAAACATTAAGTTTAATATTTTACCATTTTAGGTGTATAATACTTTAAATTTAATTAGGCTTACTGCTTAATATACAGATCCAGAAGTAAGAATCATTACCTTAATTATTATTACTTATGAGCAATTACGTCTAATATTGAAAATGGAAACAAAAATGTCAAAACCAAAGCTTTTAGATCAAGTTAGGACAAAGATTCGTTATAAGCAATACAGCATTCGTACTGAGCAGGCATATCTCTATTGGATTAAACGCTATATTTTCTTTCATGGTAAACGTCACCCGCAAGAAATGGGTGCAGCAGAAATTGAAGTTTTCCTGTCACATCTAGCAACCGAAAGAAACGTAGCTGCCTCTACTCAAAATCAAGCACTCAACGCCTTACTTTTTTTATACAAAGAAGTCCTACAAATACAAATGCCTTGGATAGATAATATTAAACCTGCCAAGCAACCTTCACGATTGCCAGTAGTATTTACTGTTCACGAAGTACAAAGGACATTAACATTGCTAGATGGTGAAAAAAGGGTAATGGCAGGATTATTATACGGTTCAGGATTACGTTTGATGGAGTGCTTGCGTTTACGCATTAAGGATATAGATTTTGAGTATAAGCAAATTACTGTTCGTGATGGTAAAGGACAAAAGGATAGGCTTACTATGTTACCTAAGAAGTTAATAGAACAACTACACCAACAAACTGAGAAAGCAAGCATTTTGCACAAACAAGATTTAGCAAATGGTTTTGGAGAAGTGTACTTACCTAATGCTCTGGAACGCAAATATCCTAATGCAAATAAAGAGTTTCGTTGGCAATACATCTTTCCTGCAGATAGAATTTCTACTGATCCCCGCTCTGGGAAACAAAGACGACATCATTAGAGTTGTTCGGAAATAAATGACTCACATAATCAAGAAATTCCAAAGCCCACCACAAACAGCAATAACGCTATCTCTAAACCCCACTTTGCGGTTCCGAAAGGCATGTACTAATATATTAAAACGTTTCATACCTCCTATAGCATGCTCAACATATATTCTTGCTTTACTTAGTACTTTGTTCCTCTCTTTTTCTGCTTCTGTTAACTGTGGGTCAGGATTCTTTTTACTCTTCCTAGGTTTCTTGTGTGGTATCCCTGCTTTTATTCCATAATCCTTGTTGATACCTTGATATCCTGAATCTAGCTTCGCTCTTTCTCCTTCACCTTTTAGCCACTCCTGCTCAGGTGGGAATTCTTCTTTGAACATCCCATAATCATGTCTTCGCCCAGCAAATGTCCTCCCTACATAGATAATTACCCTTTCTCCTGTTGCTATTACTGTGTTTTTTACTGTGTGTTGCTTTTTCTTTCCACTATAGAGCTCCTTTTGGGTTTCATCTTTACTAGGCCTTCTATGTTTCCTCTCTGTAGCGTCAATCAATATTTTCTTTGCTTCTTCAAGTGCTTCTTTTAATTCTTCAGGTGTACTGAATTCTCGTTTAGGCAACATCCCTAATTTTGCTAACGCTGCTGAGAGAATTGGTAGTAGTTTGTGTACCCAGTAATGTGCACTAGAACGAGACATATCAAACTTTTCTGCTAATTCATCAAGAGTAGGATAGCTTTTGAGATAGTAGAGGATAAATTCAAGTTTATGTTTAGCTGAAGAAAGCTTACTTTTTCTTCCTCCACCTAGAGAGCGTTCTCTTTCTCCATTAGCTTGTTGTTCTTCATAATCTTTCTGACTTTGCTCTTTGTAGGCTTGTTCAAAGGTTGATTCTAACTCATCTATCTTTTCTTCTGGCAAGCCTGTTAGAGCTCTTACTTGCCTGTCGTTTCTTGTGTTAAAAGTTACCATGGTGGCTGCTATTTTAGCACACCTCTCTATTTCCGAACAACTCTATTGGAGTGAACAGGTTTTACAACGAGCTGTCAAAAAGGCTATTCAAAAAGCAGGAATCAATAAACAAGGGAGCTGCCATACTCTCAGACATTCTTTTGCAACTCATTTGCTAGAATCTGGTTATGACATTCGTACTATTCAGGAGCTACTAGGACACAAAAGTGTTGAAACAACTATGATCTATACACATGTACTAAATAAAGGTGGCAAAGCAGTTTCTAGTCCTTTAGATAACCTTTAGTTTCTCTAACTTGCTCGAGTCAAAATTCGCTACAAGCATTACAGTATTCATAGAAAAAACATCTGTTAGCTAGATTAAATGTGCAACGACCTTTTCAGTAGTATCTATATCGTATCATTCAAAGCATAGTGAGAGTGATAAGGGATTTGGAAGATAAATTTCTGATTTCTTAGCTAGTCATCAGGATCATACTCGAGCAAATCGTTAGCTGTTATTTCCTTATCTGTTAACTCTCTGAGTACCTTAGTCAAATCACCAAGCATTTTTAAATCAACTCTAGTCAAGCTATCGGCTGTTTCATCCTTGGCCAGCCTGTAAACAGTTGGTGCTCGACCTATATCATTAATCTTTTTTGCAATATCATATGGTCCTAGCCCATTTTCTTTTAGAACTTGTGGGAATTTCCATTTGAATCTTGCCATAGTAAAACTCATCTTATCAATACTTGAAGCATCCATGTAAATTATTTTAGCGTAAAATCTAAAGCTTGACAGCTAGTAGCTCTAGTGCTATTCTGGTTAAATCAAAGAGTTTCTGAGCGTAGGAACTTGAAAACTCTCTGAAATCTCCAAAGTCGCAAGACTGAAAGGAAACTGGATGAATTCTAGCACAGCATCCCCTCACCCCAAAGTACTAGATCGTAATGCCCTCAGCGAGCCTGTTTATAGCCATCTAGTCAAAGTCATATTTTCAACTTGAAAGGAGAAGTTTTATGAAAGACATAACACAATTTGAACAAAATGGCATGACAGTATTGATTAGGGTAGATGGACATATTAATGCAACTGCTTTGTGTAAGCAAGCTAATAAGCTATTTGCTGACTTTAATAGGCTAAGCACCACTAAGGTTTTCCTAGAGGAACTTTCTTTAGATATGGGAATTCCCATATCTAGTCTAGTAGAGGTTTTTCACGGTATAAAACAAGGGAGTTCACCAAGAGAGCAAGGTACCTGGGTACATCAATTGGTAGCAATTCACCTAGCTCAATGGCTAAGCCCTAAATACGCAGTCCTAGTAACTAAAGTAATGCAAAAGTTCCACAAAGGTGAATTAGTGGTTCAGGATCAGCAATCAAAGCAGCTTTCCCAAAAAGCTACAGAGATGGAAGTAACAGCCTCTATTTTCAGATCTTTCCATACTATAGGTACATTAGCAGGTTTCAAAGGCAATCAACTTACTCTTTCAGCAAATCTAGCCACTAGAAAGCTCACATGGATAGATTCATTAGAGCTAATGGAGTTAACTCATTTGCCAGTAGAAGTACAGGAAGCCTTGCTTATTCCTAAGCAAATTGGAGAAAGATTAGGTGGCCTTTCTTCCATAAAGGTCAACAAAATGCTTGAGGAACTAGGCCTACAAGTACAGACATCTTACGTAGGCAAAGGCGATTTGGTTAAGAAATTTTGGGAACTAACCGAAGAAGGCAAGCAGTACGGTATCTATGTTGATACCAGCAGAAAGCACACGGATGGCACACCCATTAGAAGCATCAAGTGGTACGAAAGTGTTATCGAATTATTGAAAGGAAAAGCACAACAATGAAATTCTCTATTAGAAAGATCAGTGGTGATTTTTGGTTTTTTGTTGTCTATAAAGGAGTAAGTATTATTACTGGGATAACTTCAAGTAGAAAAGAAGCTTTGAGCATTATTTTTCAAACTATCAATCTGGAGGTATTGTAATGTATAGAGAATACAGGACTATATTAAACATCAAGAATGATTTAAGGTTAGCCAAAGAACTTTTTAGAGTTGCTGATACACTAAGCCTAAGAGTAAAAACCAAACCCTTTAGAAATTACCTCTCTGAGTTTGATTTATCCATTGCAGATAGATTATCACAAAGTGCCAAGGGTAGATTAAAAGCTAGGGGGATAGCTTACAAGACATTAGGAGAATTCTATACCAGTGTGACAGGGAAAGACTACCAAAATCTAAGTAAAAGTTTTCTGTCTGTGTTTTATATAGAAAGGAACAATCTCGAGGAGCATTTCTTTCCAAAACAAACCACATTGCCAGTAGAAAATACTACTCTCGACAGTGAAAAAGACTGAGGGTTTGACATTCTACCTTGATTATTACAGTGCAATGTCTACCTATAGATGTCCATAGATAGAGTTATTTGCTAAATAAGCATTGTCTAATACGAATAAAATGATAGATCTCTTTTGGAACATTTATGTCACAGCAACTTTCTATACCTTCAAACCCTGTTGAGGAATTTGCTTCACATACTTTATAATGGTCTCCTGTAAATAAAAGGTCAATACCAGCAATATCAAGGTTGAGTAGCTGACTTGTTTGCATAGCAAGCCACTCTATTTCTGGAGTTACCTCAAATTCTTCTACCTTACCTCCACTAGAAAAATTGGCCTTAAATTCACCCTCTTTAGCTATTCTTTGCATACAAGCTATTACTCTTCCTCCAATTGTTATAACCCTTAAGTCTTTGCCACGACTAGACGCAATAAACTCCTGCAGAATAATATTAAATCCATCCTTGCAAAATTTCTTCCTTTCAATTGATAAAGTTAATTATGAACCAAACAAACTTAAAGCCTTCTGCCTAAAAGCCAAGCTTGTAAGCCTGCTACTGCAAGCGTAAGCAACATAATCATAAGGGTAAGTGCTGCACCATAGCCAAGTTGAAAGTATTCAAAGGAAGTCTCATAAAGGTAATATCCTAGAACTCGAGTACTACCAAAAGGAGTACCTTTAGTTAGTAAAAAAACAGCAGTATAAGATTGTAAGCTAAAAACAGTGGCAATTACTATTAGAAAAACCAGAGTGGGGCGCAGTAAAGGACTAACAATATGGCGTCTGACTTGTGTTTCTGTAGCTCCATCTACTCGAGCTGCCTCCTTAACACTTTCAGGAATGCCCTTAAGCGCTGCTGAAGTAACAAGTACACCATAGCCTACTATTTGCCAGAGGGTGAAAAGGACTACATAGACTATCCCTGCCCAAGAGGCATCTCTCCAAGGCAATGATAGGCCATCACAGGGCAATGATAGAGATTTCCACTCACAAGGCAAATTGTAGGTGAAATAGCGGCTGAATTCAACTAAAAATCCATAATCAGGCTCATAAAGTAAGTACCAAGCAATAGCTGAACCACCCACGGTAATAAGGTTGGGCATAAAGAGCAAAGCTTTTATGAATCTCTCAAACTTAATACCCTCAATAGCCACCGCTATGCTACGAGATAACCATAAAAAAGCAGGAATAGTAATTAATGCAAAAAAAAGTGTTGCTCTAAGTGAGCGCCAAAACTCTGGGTCACCCGGTAGATGTTCAAAGGTGGCTTTAAGTGAGCGCCAAAACTCTGGGTCAACTATTAAATATTTAAAATGCCAAAATTTTAATTCACTTAATACAAGTTTAACAAAGGATTGCCACGATGCTAGATCACCTAACATACGCTCAACATTTCCCAAGCCTATAAACTTTGGCTCAGCAAAACCTGACCAATCCCAAACTGCATAGCGAATAATACTCAGTAGCGGTAAGAAAACAAAGGCAGCAAGAATTAGTAAAGCAGGTAGGGCCAGCCAATAAGTGCGGTAAGACATTTAGTAAAATGACCAGCGCAAACCAAGGCTTACAGGGAAAACATCACTTGTGGCTAGCTCGAGCACCAAAAACCCTCCATCTACTTCAATCTCTTCTAGGTAATACCGTAACTCTCCTGACCAAGACAAAGAGATCCCTTCACCCCCACGATAGCCTACGCCTAAATAAGCAGAAATCGTTGCTGGTAAGTCTAGGCTAAAAAGTAAGTCTGTACCCACAATGGGCCCGGCATGAAGGCTAATGTTTTCACTGTCATAGCCAATATCTGCGCCTAACCCTAGTCCTAAAGGTGGATTAGTACCAATAGCTGGGAAAAGCAAAGCATTACCTGAAAGCCTCATTCCCCAATCATCTTCTAAGTTATTAAATGACTTAGTATAAACTTCTAAATGTAAAGAGTTGTCCCAGTAGCGACTGGGTAAAACGAACTCCCCCTTTAAAGTAGCACCTACATTACCGGTATAACCAACGCTAAAGGCTAAAGCTTTCTCAGGGAAGATAGAAGGAGAGGCATGGCTCCAAAAACCTAATGTCCATAAAAATAGCAAGTAAATTTTGAACTGATTCTTTATCACAGCCAGATATTAACAAAACTAAATTAACTTGTGTAAGAACCAAAGATAATTTCCTTACCCTGCATGCTTTCCACTATTACAAGACTAATGATAGGCACATTTAATTCAGCTAGCAACTGACGCCCTCCTTCAAAGGATTTCTCAATAACAACACCCACACCTAAAAGCTGTGCTTTAGCTTGTAAGATTATTTCTGTTAGGGCTTTAATTGTTTTACCAGTAGCTAAAAAGTCATCAATTAAAAGTACTCTGTCACCTGCTAATAAATATTCAGGGGATACTATAAGGTCTGTAAAATCCCCTTTAGTACGACTAGGCGCTCTACCGTAATAAACCTTATCTGGCATAGTGATAGGGCGTTTCTTGCGAGCATAAACCAAAGGAACCTTTAAAACTAACGCTGTTGCTATAGCAGGTACTATGCCACTTACCTCAGCAGTGATAATCTTGTTAACCTCTCCTACCTCTGCAGCTTTAAATTGCCCAGCTAAGGCTTCTCCCATTTGCATAGTCAGCTCAGGATACAGTTGGTGATTTAAGAAGCTGTCCACTTTAAGAATACCCTTACCTAAATTTTTTCCTTCTTTAAGAATAAGGTCAATAAGTTGCTGCATTATGGATCATATCAGTCATTGCTAGTTCAGTCCACACAAGATCCTCGTGCCATTTATTTACAACAATAGTTCTATAGCCTGTTTTATATCATCTAAAACAACATAATATAGCCCCTTTTAGACTTCAGCAGCAGAAATAATTGTTAATTTTTTCATGGGAGTCCTTATTATGTGTATTAGATATGCATTATTATACATATGACTCATAAGCACAAGCCTTACAGCAAAAGTTTTTTCAATAGTTCACTTCCATAACCCAAAAAGCTATGCTTTAATTAAAGTAGTATGAGTAAAAGGCGTGAAACTCTACATTCTGATAAGATGAGTGAAAAACAAGCAGGGGTCATAACTTTACAATTCCCCAAGGAATTAGCTGAGTCAGCAAGCCTTATACTTAATGTGTTACTCGACATCATTCCTGTCGCTGAATCTTACCTTGAAGCTCCTTTGGAAGGCAAGGTTTACCTAGAAGTTTTATCTAAAGATCAAAGCATCAGCACTGATCCTGCTGCTGGTATTATACGTTATCCTATTTCAGGTAAAGAAGTACGTTCACCGATTATTGCAGGAGAGCTTTCTTATCAATTAGGTAAAATTTTATGGTACAGAGGCTCGAGCGACACAAACTACACCGGGAAACCACCCCGCACACCACCATGGTTAGAAAAAGCAGCCTTATTGCAGCTTAAATACATTTGGTTTGATCGTGAAGAATGGCTTAAATTTTTTAGAGAAAGTCTTTATTTGTGCCAAACACATAAATTACTTATTACAAAAGACCTAAACAAAGCTAACTTGAGTCCTCAAAATAGTCAGCTGGCTCGAGCCCAGTGTCTACTAAGAGGATATTCCATCACCCAACGCTTCCCTCACTGGTACAGCCAGCTTTCACGCATACTTTCAATTGATTTTGATTTAAGTGGTGAAGAAGGTTTAGAGGCCCTAACCTCTACCAATATTCAAGCTTGGGAAGAACTCTTCCTAGCAGATATCAAGGCTTGGTCACAGGTTAGTGATCTAGGAAAACTTCTAAAAGAAAAACTTTGAGGGGACCTCCGCCGGGGGGGCAGCGGGGAACGGAAGTACAACCCTCAAAGCAATTAAAATTATATTTAGAAAAGCGCTTTTACATCCTTGCTTAGGATGCTAAAACTGATCACCACCAATAATATCAACCCCAAAGTAAAAACCACCTTCAGTCTGACTAGTTACCCCACTATTCTCTGTAAAGGTATAGCCAACTGTCAGCCATATGTTCTCTATGAGTTGGGCCATTACTTCTATGCTTGCTGCTAGATTGCTATCTCCAGCACCAGTAGAAATATAGTGACCATATCCACCTAGTCCCAGAGTTGCAAAGTCAGCATCAAAGTAATACACACCACCTACACTAAATTGGAAGGCATTAGCCTCATCATCTTCAAAGTTTACACGGTAAGCAATGCTTGGGCGTATCTGAAAAGAGCTAGCTATCATATAAGTAGGTGCTAGCTCTCCTTTCAGAATATTCTCTTCATCATTAGTAAGAAGGCTATGGTAGGTTAGTAGTTGCAAACGGCGAGACTTTAAGGCGTAAGCCAAATCAGCGCGGCCTCTTACGTCTGGGGAAACTTGGTAGTTACCACTAAGCGAAATAGTTTGGTCTCGAGCTAACTGTCCTGCTATCCCCCCTCTGAGAATAACTTTAGCATCACCAGAATCAGGGATAGCAATTTCACCACCAAAAGTAGCTTTTAAGTGCTCATCTTGGTAGCGAAAGGCAGCACCAAAGGCAGCATTACCAGCATCTTCATCAAAATCACGCTCATAGCCTGCTGTCAAGTCCAAATCTAGATTATCACCTAAAGGTAAAGGGGCTTCTACACCAAAACGAGCGCGATTACCTTTATCACTACCAGTAGGAAGGCTATAATCAAGCGATAGATTAGCACCACCAATACGATGCTTTAAGCCCAAGGTACCTAGAAGCTCTTTATCCCAAATGTATTGCAAAATAGCCTGAGCAGATAAGTTATCATCAATATTGTAACGCACCAAAAGGTCACTTTCTGCTTGCTCATCTCCATCAAAAGGCTGAGCATGGGTAACACTAAGTTCTAGGCGCTCAGTGCGGTAAAAACCACGTAAAATACCGTTAATTACCGCTTTTTCCCACATATAGCCTACACCGCCACCTACGCCAAAATCGCCAAACTGTTGCTCATAAATTATATCACTGCGGTTTCTTTCAAAATCACCTTGATGCTCGAGTACAATCCTTCCACCTGGGGTAATACGGTAAGCAAGCCGCAAATTACCTCTTAAGTCTTCTGAAGCATCACTGTAGCTCAAGCCACCTCTACCCTCAAGGTCTCCTGAGCTACCCTCAACACCAATTGTAAAAGTATTATTTATACTGTTACCATCTTCAAAACGACCTTTGTAGTTAGCATCAATGCTGAAGTCTCCACTGCTGTAGCCAATCTCTCCACCCACATCAAAGCCTCTACCAGCAATGTGGATAAAGCCAGCAGCGAACCTTAAATCATTGACTCGATACTCAACACCAGCCCCATAGGCTAAATCATCTCTCTTAGCATCCCTAGGGGCATAAGTGACTTGTAGTCTTACTGGATTGAAGGTTTCATCAACAGACCACAATGGCTCTGCTAGAGTTATTAGCCCAGTTGAGTAGTCAATAGTGTAGTCCCTTAACCTCTGTAGTACCCTCTCTCCATTCACTGTCCTTAACACTAACTCCTCACTAGAGGGCTCTAAACTCTCTCCTAAACTATAACTCCTAGTACCATCTAACAAAAAGTCATCTTCTGCATTCTCACTAGGATCTCCAAATATCACCTGCTCTGTTCCCTCTGCTACTAGCCCCACAAACCCCGCTACACGCAAGTCCCCATTGGTCTCCACTCGCCCTGCTGTTATACTAGGTGCACCTGTTACCCCAGGTACATCTGTAGGCCCAGCATAGTAACCAGCACTAAAGGGCTCTGTATCATAACGAGCAGCTATGCCATCATCAGAACGTAATGCAGGCTCTGCCTCAGTCCCACTACCTGTTAAATGGAACCTATCTAAAGGATCAACATCACTCTTTAATCCCCTGTCTACATCCAACTCTGCATCCCTAAACTCAAACTCTAAGATATTCACCCCTATGTCTAAAGCAGCCTGCAATGTTCCCCCAGCTATCTGAATCTCTGCATATCCCTGTGCAAACGCTTCAGCAAATAAGTCTCCTCCTAACAACCTTCCTCTAGCATGTAAGTGATACTGGTAGAACCCTCCCTCGGCTCCTAGTAATGTTAACCTTGTCTCCTTTATGATATCCCCATATCCTATCTCTAGCTCTAACCTCTTCACTGTTGGTTGTGGCTCAAATCTTAGCAGAGCTTTGTTTTCTGCTAGCTCTACTTGATATCCTGACAGACTTGGTCTAGCATCCTCATCTACAAACTCTAAATTCGCTCCCACTGTTAGGTAGGCTTTATCTTGTGCTACTAGCTCTGCTACTACCTCTGGACTTAGCTCTACTCCTATTTCTATTGGTTTTCTATTCCCTACATTCAATTGGTAACTCGCTAGGGTTAGTCCTTCCCCTATGGGTTTCCTTGCTACCGTTACTTCCCTTTCCACTCCTAGTGCCAACAGATCACTAAATGATACATCTCCTACTATCATTATCTCCCGATCTGCAGCTCTTATCGTGAATGTGGGGTCTTCCACTGGTGGCAGGCTTACTACCTTATGTTTTACATGGTATCTGATCCTGCCTTCAGTCATTGGTCCTAGTATCCAGTACAATCTATCCCCAGCTATTATTGGATCTGCTATTGGCGATCCATTTAGTCTTGATGATCCTGCTTGGTATTCTGATCCTGTTGGTACTTGGTGTGTTATCAGTACTGTATCTACTAGTCCTACTTCTCCTTCGCTAACAAACACTAGGTCTATATCTGAAAATCTTGACTTCTCAAAGTCTGGTATTGGCGGAGGGGGGCAGGTTACACTGATGGTTGCTCTTGCTCTTTGGTTGCCTTGAGGGGTAGTTAGAATTGCTGCATTGGTTATGTCTCCACAGTCTACTGTTTCCCCTTTTACTGTTAATACTCTACTTTCTCCTGCTTCTAGGCTAAAGGTCTCTGCTAGATTCTCTCCACTTATTCCTGCTGGTAGGTTATCTCTTAGGATTACTTCTCCTTTTGATCCTCCTGTATTCCTAACTTCTATTTCAAAGACTGCTTCTTCTCCTTGTGCTAGGTTTTCCTTGAGGGCTCTTTTCCTTAGTTCATAGGCTGGTGGTGGTGGTGGTGGTACTTCTGCTGCCACTATCACCTTCTCTACAAACACTGTTGCTGTCGATGTCACGCTATGTCCCTCTGCACTTAAGGTTGCAAAGTTCTTTATCTCTGTATCTCCTTCTACCCACTCTGCTACTACTCCATCTATTCTAAAGGTCCTTGATTCCCCTGACTCCAGTGGGAAGGCTTCTCTAAAGTTCTCCCCTATTATTCCTTCTGGCAAGTTATCTTCTAGTACAAAGTCTCTTCTTACTCTGCTGGTATTTCTTGCTGTCAGGGTAAAGGTTACTTTATCTCCTGGTCTTACTATTGATGGGTTTGCTTCTTTTATAAGCACTATTGTAGTTGGTTCTGGTGGTGGTGGACAATCCAATCTTACGGTCGCTTCTGCGCTTTGATCGCCTACTACGCTTCTTAGTATTACTCTATTTACTATCAGGTCTGGGGCATTTTCTTTTACCCTTCCTGATATCGTAAATTCACGGGTACCGTTAGCCTCTAGTACAAAGTTTTGGCTTAGGTTTTGTCCCGCTAGACTCTCTGGTAATACATCTTCTAACAGCACTTGTCCTGCTGATCCTCCTACATTGCTTACCCTGATTAGGTAGCTGATTACATCTCCGGTACAGGCAGTTCCTAGCATTGATTCTTTGCTTAGCGTGAATACTGGGGGGGGTGGGGGGGGTGGTGCAGCCACAGGTGCTGGGGCTGGTTCTACTATGTATATACTGGCTGACGCTGAAGCGCTGCCCCTTTCCCAGCTTATGGTACCGGTATTTACTATCTCCCCTCTCACTTTTTCATTGCTATAGGTTGTGCAATAGCTATAGTAGCCTTCACAACTATTTGTCGTTACCGTTGGCGTTTCTGCTCTTACTGTTTCTCTTACTCTCGCTTTTATAGTGTAGGTCTGGCTTTCACTTGGGTTTAGGTCTAGGGTTACCTTTAGGTCTTCTCCTGCTAGTTCTCTTGGCAATATGTCTTCTAGGTATCCCGTTCCCCATGAGCCTCCTACGTTTGTAACGTTCAGATTGTAGGTTACTTCTTGGCCTATTTGTACATGCGTCGGTGTCACGCTTTTAGTTATCTCGAACTGCGCTGGGGTTACGCATTCATATTCCCCTCTCCTTATTCGCAGTCTACAATCTGCTCTTATTCCTATAGTATTGGTGTATTGATAGGCTGAGTCTGGTACTAAGAACAAAAAATCATATTTCCCTTGTTCTGCTAGTGGGTATCCCTGCCATTCTAGGTCTCCTGATACTGTTTGGTTACTTTCTGTTCCTCTGGGGTCTTTTAGTTTGAACAGCAGTTCGTACGGCCCGTCTCCATCGTATATCCATAGGTTTGCTGTTCTACCGCTTAGGTTTCTTATACTAAAGGGGTTTTGCCATTGGCCTCTTGCTATATTGTAGTTTGTTATGTTTGGGTCTACTATTGCTTCATATGCTTCTATGTATAGTTCTAGATTTTCTGTTCTGTTTGTCTCAAAGCCATAGATGAAGGCATTTTTCCCTTTCCCGTAGAATCTTGAGGTTAGTACATAGTCTCCTGGGCTTAGGGTTTGGTTTACTAATTCATCTACTCTATGGGCTTCTACTCCGTAGCTTTTTCTTGCTATTACTTCATTACCTCTGCTCAGTTCGAATTCTGCCCTTACCTCTCCCCTTCCCTGGTCGTACCTCTCGTCTCCTAGCTCTTTCCCTCCTTGCCATTCAGCTCTATAGTCATTTGGGTCGAATCCTGGTGAGTACACCTTGATTCCTACTGCGCTGCTCTCTTTTACCGTTACTGTTACCTTAAACTCATTGCTCTCCCAATTCAACCCGTCTCCTACTACTATCCCCCTTAGTTTCTCTCCACTTAGAGGGGGTTGTTGCGCACTAACGTGCGCAACAAAGGCGAATAACCACAATAAACCGACTAGAAAGTATATATAATTCTTTTTCATTGTATACCCCACTCACAAAGAGGATCTGTCATGGGTGAGTCCGCAGGTAAGTCATAGGTTGTGCTCCACGGCTCATCTACATTTACGCTTGAGAAGTTAAACACTTTTGGTTCACCATTAGGTACAGGGTCAGTTACTACTATTGGATAAGGGAATGGTTCTGAGGTCTCGAGCTCAAGCACTACTCGAACACCTTCAGGCAAAATAATATGTCGTTTCTTCAGGGTTACAGGACCCAGAATAGCTGTTGTTTCCCTAACTGCATCAGTATAGCCATCTAAAGGACACAGTGGGAAATCACTAACAGTTAGACCAAAAAGTCTAGTGTGATGGAGGTACCCCTCGCCTATGGCCTCAGAATGAGGACACGGCTTCAGGGGCGCCGTGCGTTTATCCAGCTGCACACTTCCCACACCACAGGCCACATCTCTAAAGGCGTAATTACCTTCAACATCTGTGGTTGTTTGCCAGCCATTACTTAGCACCACTCGTGAACCAGGCAGTGCAACATCAATATCTGTGTCATATTCACCATTTCTGTTAGTATCTATATAGACACGTCCTATAAGCATACATAGATCACTAAAGATGAGATCATCAACTTGAATATCTGCTGCTACATTAACAGCTGGGCCTGTTGAACAACCAACTATACCCTGGGCTTGGGCTGTATTGGTTATAGTACCTGCAGCACCAGCTTGTACACGTAAGCTAAAGTTAATGACTAACTCTTGGTTTGGTCCAAGGAATAGATTGGGCCAAACTAGCGGCCAAGAATTACCCTCAGGATCTGTAGCCTCTATAGGCTCGAGCTGTTGGGTAGAACCATTTGGGAAAGTTATTACTGCTGAGTTCTCTACATATCTCAAGCCTTCTGGCGGATTATCCCTCACAGTAACCAGCATTTCACTAAATTCAGTGCTGTGTGAAACTGTAATGGTAATAGGAACTTCCTCGCCTATTTCATAGTTTCTATCAGGAAAAGTTGAATTAGCTAAAACAATTACGTCATCAGGGTCTGGATTTAGCACAGGCTGCAATGTCACTGGTGTAGGCTCAGCATTATTAAGCGGGTTACCGTCATTATCAGGATCAGGGTTACTACCATTAATAGATTGGTCTTCTGCTACTACACTTGCTGGACTAACTGCGCTGGCCATTGCTGTATTATTAAGGGTTGTTTCAACAGCAACAAAACTTGTCCTTACGATCATAGTGATAGTGCCACTACCGTTTACTGGTAGGCTATCTGCTCCAGTAAGTAAATTTGTATTGGTAGCACCATCATAGCTGGAATTAACACTAAAGTCATCACTACTTAGAGCTACCTCATAATTACCTAGGCCAAATACACTGCCTAAGTCATCTGTGACTTGCACATTATTTAAAGGAATATCACCGTAATTTCTAACAGTTAGAACGTAAGTAATGACATGCCTTTCAAGTTCACAAGACGCTGAAGGTGAAGCTGACTTGGCGATACCAATAAGTGGATTGTCACTTTGGTGAGCAATAGGGGTAACTGTAGCATCAGGGGGACAAGTTAAGGCTATGGTAAAGTTCCCGTTCCCTGCTGCCGCTACACTTAAATCAATGTTACAGGAGGGATCATCAGGATCATCGGTAAGCACATCTGGTGTATTGGGATCATCATCTGATATTACTCCCTGATTGACTATTTCTGTAATATCTTCAGGCAAAGAGGGATTAACCTGAGCATCGAAAATAATAGTCAAAAGCTCATCAGGAATAACAGTACCTATATTTATAAGAACGCTGGTATCATCCTGGCTATTGCCATTAGTAATAGTCCCTTTGGTAGTAGTTACACTACCTACCACTAAGCTAGTATTGGGGTCAGGCATATCGCTAAAGCTCACACCTGTGGCTTCCCCATCACCAACATTACCTATAGTTATTGTATAGCGGATGGTATCACCAGGGTTTACCACTCCATTAGCATTTTCATCTACTTGTAAACTATCTACCTTAAGGGCAAGTAATTCTGCTAGTCTCTCTATAGAAGTAACGGTAGGATCAGGTGGGCAAGTTGAGGCTATGGTAAAGTTCTCGTTCCCTGCTGCCGCTACATTTAAATCAATGTTACAGGAGGGATCATCAGGATCATCGGTAAGCACATCTGGTGTATTGGGATCATCATCTGATATTACTCCCTGATTGACTATTTCTGTAACATCTTCAGGCAAAGAGGGATTAACCTGAGCATCGAAAATAATAGTCAAAAGCTCATCAGGAATAACAGTACCTATATTTATAAGAACGCTGGTATCATCCTGGCTATTGCCATTAACAATAGTTCCTTTGGTAGTAGTTACACTACCTACCACTAAGCTAGTGTTGGGATCAGGCATATCGCTAAAGCTCACACCTGTGGCTTCCCCATCACCAACATTACCTATAGTTATTGTATAGCGAATGGTATCACCAGGGCTTACCACTCCATTAGCATTTTCATCTATTTGCAAGCTATCTACTTTAAGGGCAAGTAATTCTGCTGCTCTCTCTACAGGAGTATCGGTAGTATCTGGTGGGCACTCTGGATCAACATTAGGATCACAAGTTGGATCATCTGGATCATCTGTTGGCTTATCTGGTGTTTCCGGATCATCATCACTGACAACACCTTGATTACTTACTGTGGTTACTCCTTCTGGTAATGGGTCGTCTACTGTTGCCTGGAACTCTATGGTAACACTTGAGCCCGCTGCTACTGTTCCTACCTCTATGCTTACACTAGTATCTCCAGCATTATTACCTGTTGTCACTGTACCTTGGCTGGTTGTTACACTTCCTACTACCAACGTGGTGTTTGCATCAGGTGGATCACTGAAGCTCACTCCTGTTGCTGCTCCATCACCTACATTACTGATAGTCACTGTGTAGCCGATAGTATCACCAGGATTGACCATGCCATTACTATTTACGTCCACCACTAAGCTATCTACTTTAGTAGCACGTAGGTCTGGTGCACTCTCTACAGGAGTATCGGTAGTATCTGGTGGGCACTCTGGATCAACATTAGGATCACAGGTTGGATCATCTGGATCATCTGTTGGCTTATCTGGTGTTTCTGGATCATCATCACTGACAACACCTTGATTACTTATTGTGGTTACTCCTTCTGGTAATGGGTCGTCTACTGTTGCCTGGAACTCTATGGTAACACTCGAGCCTGCTGCTACTGTTCCTACCTCTATACTTACACTGGTATCTCCAGCACTGTTACCTGATGCCACTATGCCTTGACTCGTTGTTACACTTCCTACTACCAACGTGGTGTTTGCATCAGGTGGATCACTGAAGATCACTCCTGTTGCTGCTCCATCACCTACATTACTGATAGTCACTGTGTAGCCGATAGTATCACCAGGATTGACCATGCCATTACTATTTACGTCCACCACTAAGCTATCTACTTTAGTAGCACGTAGGTCTGGTGCACTCTCTACAGGAGTATCGGTAGTATCTGGTGGGCACTCTGGATCAACATTAGGATCACAGGTTGGATCATCTGGATCATCTGTTGGCTTATCTGGTGTTTCTGGATCATCATCACTGACAACACCTTGATTACTTATTGTGGTTACTCCTTCTGGTAATGGGTCGTCTACTGTTGCCTGGAACTCTATGGTAACACTTGAGCCCGCTGCTACTGTTCCTACCTCTATGCTTACACTAGTATCTCCAGCATTATTACCTGTTGTCACTGTACCTTGGCTGGTTGTTACACTTCCTACTACCAACGTGGTGTTTGCATCAGGTGGATCACTGAAGCTCACTCCTGTTGCTGCTCCATCACCTACATTACTGATAGTCACTGTGTAGCCGATAGTATCACCAGGATTGACCATGCCATTACTATTTACGTCCACCACTAAGCTATCTACTTTAGTAGCACGTATATCAGCTACAGGAACTATAGTAACTGTAGCATCATCGCTACCAACCACAAAGTTACCATCATCATCTTCGCCTATAGCAGTTATGGTGTCTGTCTCAGTAACACTTACATTTGCTGTAAACGAGCAGCTATAGCTCTCGCCTACTGCTAGAATTTGTGGTACTGTACAACTTCCTTGGCCATTTAAATCATCATGTATATCATCTAGTAATGATTCTATAGTCACAACATCAGTTGTTGAGGTGTTCCTGATAGTAACGCTAAAGGTTACCTCACCACCAGGTTCAGGCATCTCATCTGGAGTAGCTGTTTTGACTACCTCAATGCTCGAGGGCAAGTCATTCACAGTTACTGTGGCACTACCACTTCCATTTACAGGGTCACCATCATCGTCTGTACCTGCAGCAGTTATGGTGTCTGTTTCTGTAGAAGTTACTAAGGCTGTAAACGAACAACTGTAACTACCACCTGCTGCTATAGTTTGTGGTACCGCACAATTTCCCTGAAGGTCTACTAGATCACCATGTATATCATCTACTAAAGACTCTATGGTTACAGAGTCAGTGGCTGAGGTGTTATTGATAGTAACACCAAAGGTCACCTCACCACCGGGCTCGTTCATCACCTCTGGAGTGGCATTCTTAATGACTGCTATGCTCGAGGGTAAATTGTTCACAGTAACTGTGGCACTAGCATTCCCACTCACAGGATCACCATCATCGTCTGTACCTGCAGCAGTTATGGTGTCTGTTTCTGTAGAAGTTACTAAGGCCGTAAACGAACAACTGTAACTATCACCTGCTGCTATAGTTTGTGGTACCGCACAATTTCCCTGAAGGTCTACTAAATCACCATGTATATCATCTACTAAAGACTCTATGGTTACAGAGTCAGTGGCTGAGGTGTTATTGATAGTAACACCAAAGGTCACCTCACCACCGGGCTCATCCATTTCGCTTGGTTCAGCTGTTTTTACTACTGCTATGCTCGAGGGCAAGTCATTCACAGTTACTGTAGCACTAGCATCCCCACTCACAGGATTACCATCATCATCTGTACCTGTAGCAGTTATTGTGTCTGTCTCGGTAGAAGTTACCACTGCTGTAAACGAGCAGCTGTAACTACCGCCTATTGCTAGAGTCTGTGGTACTGCACAATCTCCTCGATTATTTAAGTCACCATGTATATCATCCACTAAGGATGTAATGGTTACTTCGTCACCTGTTGAAGTATTGCTTATGGTAACACCAAAGGTTACCTCTCCACCAGGCTCATCCATTTCACTTGGTTCAGCTGTTTTGACTAATGATATGCTCGAGGGCAAATCATTTATAGTTACCGTGGCTTTAGCCATGCCACTCACAGGATCACCATCATCATCTGTACCTGCAGCAGTTACGGTGTCTGTTTCTGTAGAAGTGATCTCTGCTGTAAATAAGCAGCTGAAACTAGCACCCACAGCTAAAATTCTTGGTAGCGGACAATTTCCTAAATCAGCTAAGTCACCATGAATATCATCTACTAGAGATGTGATTGTTACTGAGTCAGCTGCTGAAGTATTGCTTACGGTAACACTAAAGGTTACCTCTCCACCAGGTTCATCCATCACAAATGGCTCAGCAAGTTTGAAAACTCTTATGCTCGAGGGCAAATTGTTCACAGTAACTGTGGCACTAGCATCCCCACTCACAGGATCACCATCATCATCTGTACCTGCAGCAGTTATGGTGTCTGTTTCTGTAGAAGTTACTAAGGCTGTAAACGAGCAGCTGTAGCTATCACCTACTGTTAGAGTTTGTGGTACTTCACAGTTTCCTTGATTATTCAAATCACCATGTATGTCATCCACCAAGGATGTAATGGTTACTTCATCAGTTACTGAAGTATTGTTTATCGTAACATCAAAGGTTACCTCTCCACCGGGCTCGTCCATCACAGCTGGGGTGGCATTCTTAATGACTTCTATGCTTGAGGGTAGATTACTTATAGTTACTGTGGCATTATCACTGCCACTAACAGGACCACCATCATCATCTGTTCCTGATGCTGTTACAACATCTGTCTCTGTGTCTCCTGCGTTACCACTTACAGTCACTGTAAATTCACAACTGTAACTACCACCTACTGCTAGCGTTTGTGGTACTTCACAATTTCCCTGACCATTAAGATCACCATGTATATCATCCACTAGGGATGTGATGGTTACAGAGTCAGTGACAGAGGTGTTATTGATGGTAATGCTAAAGGTCACCTCACCGCCGGGCTCAGGTACATCATTTGGATTAGCTGTTTTGACTACTGTTATGCTCGAGGGTGGATCTATATAACCAAAGTCTGCATCGTTAAAGTCCTCTGATATTCCTAGGTTTACTACTAGTGGATCATTACCTGTTGTGATGTCATGGTCTACTAGTACTCCATTTGTATCTGTGACATCTACTGTGTAGTCTCCTGCTGGTAATCCTGTGAAGTCATAGTTACCATCTCCCGCTGTGGTTTGGGTAGCTATTACTGTACCACCAGCATCTATTAGGTCTACTGTAACTCCGTTTAATCCTACTTCGCCTGGATCTTGGACTCCATCTCCGTTACTGTCTTCCCATACTCTATCTCCTATGCTGCCATTGTTAGGATCTTGTATGGTTATTGTTACTGTTGCAACGTCACAGTCAGGGTTTAGATCATTATCACAGATCTCGTATTCGAATGTATCTGTTCCTATAAATCCAGGATCTGGTGTGTACTCTACTACATCATCACTTGGGTCATTTGGCGTGCCATTTGGATCTAGTAGGATTACTGTTCCATTATCTGGTTCATCTAATCCATTTTGTCCATCTGGTAAGTTTATGACGTCCAACTCGTCTGGAGCTATATCTATATCATCATTATCCAGTATGTCTATCTCTACTGGGGTGCCTACTGTTGTTGTTGCATTATCATCCACTGCATCTGGCTCTGGGTCTATGTAACCAATATCTGCATCGTTAAAGTCTTCTCCTACTGCTAAGGTTACTGCTAGTGGATCATTACCTGTTGTGATGTCATGGTCTACTAGTACTCCATTTGTATCTGTGACATCTACTGTGTAGTCTCCTGCTGGTAATCCTGTGAAGTCATAGTTACCATCTCCCGCTGTGGTTTGGGTAGCTATTACTGTACCACCAGCATCTATTAGGTCTACTGTAACTCCGTTTAATCCTACTTCGCCTGGATCTTGGACTCCATCTCCGTTACTGTCTTCCCATACTCTATCTCCTATGCTGCCATTGTTAGGATCTTGTATGGTTATTGTTACTGTTGCAACGTCACAGTCAGGGTTTAGATCATTATCACAGATCTCGTATTCGAATGTATCTGTTCCTATAAATCCAGGATCTGGTGTGTACTCTACTACATCATCACTTGGGTCATTTGGCGTGCCATTTGGATCTAGTAGGATTACTGTTCCATTATCTGGTTCATCTAATCCATTTTGTCCATCTGGTAAGTTTATGACGTCTAACTCGTCTGGAGCTATATCTATATCATCATTATCCAGTATGTCTATCTCTACTGGGGTGCCTACTGTTGTTGTTGCATTATCATCCACTGCATCTGGCTCTGGGTCTATGTAGCCAATATCTGCATCGTTAAAGTCTTCTCCTACTGCTAAGGTTACTGCTAGTGGATCATTACCTGTTGTGATGTCATGGTCTACTAGTACTCCATTTGTATCTGTGACATCTACTGTGTAGTCTCCTGCTGGTAATCCTGTGAAGTCATAGTTACCATCTCCCGCTGTGGTTTGGGTAGCTATTACTGTACCACCAGCATCTATTAGGTCTACTGTAACTCCGTTTAATCCTACTTCGCCTGGATCTTGGACTCCATCTCCGTTACTGTCTTCCCATACTCTATCTCCTATGCTGCCATTGTTAGGATCTTGTATGGTTATTGTTACTGTTGCAACGTCACAGTCAGGGTTTAGATCATTATCACAGATCTCGTATTCGAATGTATCTGTTCCTATAAATCCAGGATCTGGTGTGTACTCTACTACATCATCACTTGGGTCATTTGGCGTGCCATTTGGATCTAGTAGGATTACTGTTCCATTATCTGGTTCATCTAATCCATTTTGTCCATCTGGTAAGTTTATGACGTCTAACTCGTCTGGAGCTATATCTATATCATCATTATCCAGTATGTCTATCTCTACTGGGGTGCCTACTGTTGTTGTTGCATTATCATCCACTGCATCTGGCTCTGGGTCTATGTAACCAATATCTGCATCGTTAAAGTCTTCTCCTACTGCTAAGGTTACTGCTAGTGGATCATTACCTGTTGTGATGTCATGGTCTACTAGTACTCCATTTGTATCTGTGACATCTACTGTGTAGTCTCCTGCTGGTAATCCTGTGAAGTCATAGTTACCATCTCCCGCTGTGGTTTGGGTAGCTATTACTGTACCACCAGCATCTATTAGGTCTACTGTGACTCCGTTTAATCCTACTTCGCCTGGATCTTGGACTCCATCTCCGTTACTGTCTTCCCATACTCTATCTCCTATGCTGCCATTGTTAGGATCTTGTATGGTTATTGTTACTGTTGCAACGTCACAGTCAGGGTTTAGATCATTATCACAGATCTCGTATTCGAATGTATCTGTTCCTATAAATCCAGGATCTGGTGTGTACTCTACTACATCATCACTTGGGTCATTTGGCGTGCCATTTGGATCTAGTAGGATTACTGTTCCATTATCTGGTTCATCTAATCCATTTTGTCCATCTGGTAAGTTTATGACGTCTAACTCGTCTGGAGCTATATCTATATCATCATTATCCAGTATGTCTATCTCTACTGGGGTGCCTACTGTTGTTGTTGCATTATCATCCACTGCATCTGGCTCTGGGTCTATGTAACCAATATCTGCATCGTTAAAGTCTTCTCCTACTGCTAAGGTTACTGCTAGTGGATCATTACCTGTTGTGATGTCATGGTCTACTAGTACTCCATTTGTATCTGTGACATCTACTGTGTAGTCTCCTGCTGGTAATCCTGTGAAGTCATAGTTACCATCTCCCGCTGTGGTTTGGGTAGCTATTACTGTACCACCAGCATCTATTAGGTCTACTGTGACTCCGTTTAATCCTACTTCGCCTGGATCTTGGACTCCATCTCCGTTACTGTCTTCCCATACTCTATCTCCTATGCTGCCAGATGTTGGTATTACTACGCATGCTGGATCATTTGGATTGGTGGTGCAGTCTGGTGGCGGGTTACCATCTATCGCCACTCCGTTCGCTATCTCGGTTACTCCTGCTTCTATTGGATCATCTACTAAGACTGCAAAGTCTCTTTCTACCGTATTACCTGCTGGTACCAACACTCCTAGTTGGTCACAAGCTGTTCCTTCTCCTGATAGATCTGGACATGTCCAGCCTAGGCTACTACTTGCCTCTATATAGGTAGTATGGTCTGGCACTATCTCATTTATATCTACTGTATCGTCCGCTCCACCACTATTTACTAGTGTGATGGTGTAGATTAACAGCTCTCCTGGTTCTGCTACATTTGTTACAGTTCCATCTTCACTCTTCAAGCTTTTACTTACTTCTGTTTTTGGTTCTGTTGGTATTACTACGCATGCTGGATCATTTGGATTGGTGGTGCAGTCTGGTGGCGGGTTACCATCTATCGCCACTCCGTTCGCTATCTCGGTTACTCCTGCTTCTATTGGATCATCTACTAAGACTGCAAAGTCTCTTTCTACCGTATTACCTGCTGGTACCAACACTCCTAGTTGGTCACAAGCTGTTCCTTCTCCTGATAGATCTGGACATGTCCAGCCTAGGCTACTACTTGCCTCTATATAGGTAGTATGGTCTGGCACTATCTCATTTATATCTACTGTATCGTCCGCTCCACCACTATTTACTAGTGTGATGGTGTAGATTAACAGCTCTCCTGGTTCTGCTACATTTGTTACAGTTCCATCTTCACTCTTCAAGCTTTTACTTACTTCTGTTTTTGGTTCTGTTGGTATTACTACGCATGCTGGATCATTTGGATTGGTGGTGCAGTCTGGTGGCGGGTTACCATCTATCGCCACTCCGTTCGCTATCTCGGTTACTCCTGCTTCTATTGGATCATCTACTAAGACTGCAAAGTCTCTTTCTACCGTATTACCTGCTGGTACCAACACTCCTAGTTGGTCACAAGCTGTTCCTTCTCCTGATAGATCTGGACATGTCCAGCCTAGGCTACTACTTGCCTCTATATAGGTAGTATGGTCTGGCACTATCTCATTTATATCTACTGTATCGTCCGCTCCACCACTATTTACTAGTGTGATGGTGTAGATTAACAGCTCTCCTGGTTCTGCTACATTTGTTACAGTTCCATCTTCACTCTTCAAGCTTTTACTTACTTCTGTTTTTGGTTCTGTTGGTATTACTACGCATGCTGGATCATTTGGATTGGTGGTGCAGTCTGGTGGCGGGTTACCATCTATCGCCACTCCGTTCGCTATCTCGGTTACTCCTGCTTCTATTGGATCATCTACTAAGACTGCAAAGTCTCTTTCTACCGTATTACCTGCTGGTACCAACACTCCTAGTTGGTCACAAGCTGTTCCTTCTCCTGATAGATCTGGACATGTCCAGCCTAGGCTACTACTTGCCTCTATATAGGTAGTATGGTCTGGCACTATCTCATTTATATCTACTGTATCGTCCGCTCCACCACTATTTACTAGTGTGATGGTGTAGATTAACAGCTCTCCTGGTTCTGCTACATTTGTTACAGTTCCATCTTCACTCTTCAAGCTTTTACTTACTTCTGTTTTTGGTTCTGTTGGTATTACTACGCATGCTGGATCATTTGGATTGGTGGTGCAGTCTGGTGGCGGGTTACCATCTATCGCCACTCCGTTCGCTATCTCGGTTACTCCTGCTTCTATTGGATCATCTACTAAGACTGCAAAGTCTCTTTCTACCGTATTACCTGCTGGTACCAACACTCCTAGTTGGTCACAAGCTGTTCCTTCTCCTGATAGATCTGGACATGTCCAGCCTAGGCTACTACTTGCCTCTATATAGGTAGTATGGTCTGGCACTATCTCATTTATATCTACTGTATCGTCCGCTCCACCACTATTTACTAGTGTGATGGTGTAGATTAACAGCTCTCCTGGTTCTGCTACATTTGTTACAGTTCCATCTTCACTCTTCAAGCTTTTACTTACTTCTGTTTTTGGTTCTGTTGGTATTACTACGCATGCTGGATCATTTGGATTGGTGGTGCAGTCTGGTGGCGGGTTACCATCTATCGCCACTCCGTTCGCTATCTCGGTTACTCCTGCTTCTATTGGATCATCTACTAAGACTGCAAAGTCTCTTTCTACCGTATTACCTGCTGGTACCAACACTCCTAGTTGGTCACAAGCTGTTCCTTCTCCTGATAGATCTGGACATGTCCAGCCTAGGCTACTACTTGCCTCTATATAGGTAGTATGGTCTGGCACTATCTCATTTATATCTACTGTATCGTCCGCTCCACCACTATTTACTAGTGTGATGGTGTAGATTAACAGCTCTCCTGGTTCTGCTACATTTGTTACAGTTCCATCTTCACTCTTCAAGCTTTTACTTACTTCTGTTTTTGGTTCTGTTGGTATTACTACGCATGCTGGATCATTTGGATTGGTGGTGCAGTCTGGTGGCGGGTTACCATCTATCGCCACTCCGTTCGCTATCTCGGTTACTCCTGCTTCTATTGGATCATCTACTAAGACTGCAAAGTCTCTTTCTACCGTATTACCTGCTGGTACCAACACTCCTAGTTGGTCACAAGCTGTTCCTTCTCCTGATAGATCTGGACATGTCCAGCCTAGGCTACTACTTGCCTCTATATAGGTAGTATGGTCTGGCACTATCTCATTTATATCTACTGTATCGTCCGCTCCACCACTATTTACTAGTGTGATGGTGTAGATTAACAGCTCTCCTGGTTCTGCTACATTTGTTACAGTTCCATCTTCACTCTTCAAGCTTTTACTTACTTCTGTTTTTGGTTCTGTTGGTATTACTACGCATGCTGGATCATTTGGATTGGTGGTGCAGTCTGGTGGCGGGTTACCATCTATCGCCACTCCGTTCGCTATCTCGGTTACTCCTGCTTCTATTGGATCATCTACTAAGACTGCAAAGTCTCTTTCTACCGTATTACCTGCTGGTACCAACACTCCTAGTTGGTCACAAGCTGTTCCTTCTCCTGATAGATCTGGACATGTCCAGCCTAGGCTACTACTTGCCTCTATATAGGTAGTATGGTCTGGCACTATCTCATTTATATCTACTGTATCGTCCGCTCCACCACTATTTACTAGTGTGATGGTGTAGATTAACAGCTCTCCTGGTTCTGCTACATTTGTTACAGTTCCATCTTCACTCTTCAAGCTTTTACTTACTTCTGTTTTTGGTTCTGTTGGTATTACTACGCATGCTGGATCATTTGGATTGGTGGTGCAGTCTGGTGGCGGGTTACCATCTATCGCCACTCCGTTCGCTATCTCGGTTACTCCTGCTTCTATTGGATCATCTACTAAGACTGCAAAGTCTCTTTCTACCGTATTACCTGCTGGTACCAACACTCCTAGTTGGTCACAAGCTGTTCCTTCTCCTGATAGATCTGGACATGTCCAGCCTAGGCTACTACTTGCCTCTATATAGGTAGTATGGTCTGGCACTATCTCATTTATATCTACTGTATCGTCCGCTCCACCACTATTTACTAGTGTGATGGTGTAGATTAACAGCTCTCCTGGTTCTGCTACATTTGTTACAGTTCCATCTTCACTCTTCAAGCTTTTACTTACTTCTGTTTTTGGTTCTGTTGGTATTACTACGCATGCTGGATCATTTGGATTGGTGGTGCAGTCTGGTGGCGGGTTACCATCTATCGCCACTCCGTTCGCTATCTCGGTTACTCCTGCTTCTATTGGATCATCTACTAAGACTGCAAAGTCTCTTTCTACCGTATTACCTGCTGGTACCAACACTCCTAGTTGGTCACAAGCTGTTCCTTCTCCTGATAGATCTGGACATGTCCAGCCTAGGCTACTACTTGCCTCTATATAGGTAGTATGGTCTGGCACTATCTCATTTATATCTACTGTATCGTCCGCTCCACCACTATTTACTAGTGTGATGGTGTAGATTAACAGCTCTCCTGGTTCTGCTACATTTGTTACAGTTCCATCTTCACTCTTCAAGCTTTTACTTACTTCTGTTTTTGGTTCTGTTGGTATTACTACGCATGCTGGATCATTTGGATTGGTGGTGCAGTCTGGTGGCGGGTTACCATCTATCGCCACTCCGTTCGCTATCTCGGTTACTCCTGCTTCTATTGGATCATCTACTAAGACTGCAAAGTCTCTTTCTACCGTATTACCTGCTGGTACCAACACTCCTAGTTGGTCACAAGCTGTTCCTTCTCCTGATAGATCTGGACATGTCCAGCCTAGGCTACTACTTGCCTCTATATAGGTAGTATGGTCTGGCACTATCTCATTTATATCTACTGTATCGTCCGCTCCACCACTATTTACTAGTGTGATGGTGTAGATTAACAGCTCTCCTGGTTCTGCTACATTTGTTACAGTTCCATCTTCACTCTTCAAGCTTTTACTTACTTCTGTTTTTGGTTCTGTTGGTATTACTACGCATGCTGGATCATTTGGATTGGTGGTGCAGTCTGGTGGCGGGTTACCATCTATCGCCACTCCGTTCGCTATCTCGGTTACTCCTGCTTCTATTGGATCATCTACTAAGACTGCAAAGTCTCTTTCTACCGTATTACCTGCTGGTACCAACACTCCTAGTTGGTCACAAGCTGTTCCTTCTCCTGATAGATCTGGACATGTCCAGCCTAGGCTACTACTTGCCTCTATATAGGTAGTATGGTCTGGCACTATCTCATTTATATCTACTGTATCGTCCGCTCCACCACTATTTACTAGTGTGATGGTGTAGATTAACAGCTCTCCTGGTTCTGCTACATTTGTTACAGTTCCATCTTCACTCTTCAAGCTTTTACTTACTTCTGTTTTTGGTTCTGTTGGTATTACTACGCATGCTGGATCATTTGGATTGGTGGTGCAGTCTGGTGGCGGGTTACCATCTATCGCCACTCCGTTCGCTATCTCGGTTACTCCTGCTTCTATTGGATCATCTACTAAGACTGCAAAGTCTCTTTCTACCGTATTACCTGCTGGTACCAACACTCCTAGTTGGTCACAAGCTGTTCCTTCTCCTGATAGATCTGGACATGTCCAGCCTAGGCTACTACTTGCCTCTATATAGGTAGTATGGTCTGGCACTATCTCATTTATATCTACTGTATCGTCCGCTCCACCACTATTTACTAGTGTGATGGTGTAGATTAACAGCTCTCCTGGTTCTGCTACATTTGTTACAGTTCCATCTTCACTCTTCAAGCTTTTACTTACTTCTGTTTTTGGTTCTGTTGGTATTACTACGCATGCTGGATCATTTGGATTGGTGGTGCAGTCTGGTGGCGGGTTACCATCTATCGCCACTCCGTTCGCTATCTCGGTTACTCCTGCTTCTATTGGATCATCTACTAAGACTGCAAAGTCTCTTTCTACCGTATTACCTGCTGGTACCAACACTCCTAGTTGGTCACAAGCTGTTCCTTCTCCTGATAGATCTGGACATGTCCAGCCTAGGCTACTACTTGCCTCTATATAGGTAGTATGGTCTGGCACTATCTCATTTATATCTACTGTATCGTCCGCTCCACCACTATTTACTAGTGTGATGGTGTAGATTAACAGCTCTCCTGGTTCTGCTACATTTGTTACAGTTCCATCTTCACTCTTCAAGCTTTTACTTACTTCTGTTTTTGGTTCTGTTGGTATTACTACGCATGCTGGATCATTTGGATTGGTGGTGCAGTCTGGTGGCGGGTTACCATCTATCGCCACTCCGTTCGCTATCTCGGTTACTCCTGCTTCTATTGGATCATCTACTAAGACTGCAAAGTCTCTTTCTACCGTATTACCTGCTGGTACCAACACTCCTAGTTGGTCACAAGCTGTTCCTTCTCCTGATAGATCTGGACATGTCCAGCCTAGGCTACTACTTGCCTCTATATAGGTAGTATGGTCTGGCACTATCTCATTTATATCTACTGTATCGTCCGCTCCACCACTATTTACTAGTGTGATGGTGTAGATTAACAGCTCTCCTGGTTCTGCTACATTTGTTACAGTTCCATCTTCACTCTTCAAGCTTTTACTTACTTCTGTTTTTGGTTCTGTTGGTATTACTACGCATGCTGGATCATTTGGATTGGTGGTGCAGTCTGGTGGCGGGTTACCATCTATCGCCACTCCGTTCGCTATCTCGGTTACTCCTGCTTCTATTGGATCATCTACTAAGACTGCAAAGTCTCTTTCTACCGTATTACCTGCTGGTACCAACACTCCTAGTTGGTCACAAGCTGTTCCTTCTCCTGATAGATCTGGACATGTCCAGCCTAGGCTACTACTTGCCTCTATATAGGTAGTATGGTCTGGCACTATCTCATTTATATCTACTGTATCGTCCGCTCCACCACTATTTACTAGTGTGATGGTGTAGATTAACAGCTCTCCTGGTTCTGCTACATTTGTTACAGTTCCATCTTCACTCTTCAAGCTTTTACTTACTTCTGTTTTTGGTTCTGTTGGTATTACTACGCATGCTGGATCATTTGGATTGGTGGTGCAGTCTGGTGGCGGGTTACCATCTATCGCCACTCCGTTCGCTATCTCGGTTACTCCTGCTTCTATTGGATCATCTACTAAGACTGCAAAGTCTCTTTCTACCGTATTACCTGCTGGTACCAACACTCCTAGTTGGTCACAAGCTGTTCCTTCTCCTGATAGATCTGGACATGTCCAGCCTAGGCTACTACTTGCCTCTATATAGGTAGTATGGTCTGGCACTATCTCATTTATATCTACTGTATCGTCCGCTCCACCACTATTTACTAGTGTGATGGTGTAGATTAACAGCTCTCCTGGTTCTGCTACATTTGTTACAGTTCCATCTTCACTCTTCAAGCTTTTACTTACTTCTGTTTTTGGTTCTGTTGGTATTACTACGCATGCTGGATCATTTGGATTGGTGGTGCAGTCTGGTGGCGGGTTACCATCTATCGCCACTCCGTTCGCTATCTCGGTTACTCCTGCTTCTATTGGATCATCTACTAAGACTGCAAAGTCTCTTTCTACCGTATTACCTGCTGGTACCAACACTCCTAGTTGGTCACAAGCTGTTCCTTCTCCTGATAGATCTGGACATGTCCAGCCTAGGCTACTACTTGCCTCTATATAGGTAGTATGGTCTGGCACTATCTCATTTATATCTACTGTATCGTCCGCTCCACCACTATTTACTAGTGTGATGGTGTAGATTAACAGCTCTCCTGGTTCTGCTACATTTGTTACAGTTCCATCTTCACTCTTCAAGCTTTTACTTACTTCTGTTTTTGGTTCTGTTGGTATTACTACGCATGCTGGATCATTTGGATTGGTGGTGCAGTCTGGTGGCGGGTTACCATCTATCGCCACTCCGTTCGCTATCTCGGTTACTCCTGCTTCTATTGGATCATCTACTAAGACTGCAAAGTCTCTTTCTACCGTATTACCTGCTGGTACCAACACTCCTAGTTGGTCACAAGCTGTTCCTTCTCCTGATAGATCTGGACATGTCCAGCCTAGGCTACTACTTGCCTCTATATAGGTAGTATGGTCTGGCACTATCTCATTTATATCTACTGTATCGTCCGCTCCACCACTATTTACTAGTGTGATGGTGTAGATTAACAGCTCTCCTGGTTCTGCTACATTTGTTACAGTTCCATCTTCACTCTTCAAGCTTTTACTTACTTCTGTTTTTGGTTCTGTTGGTATTACTACGCATGCTGGATCATTTGGATTGGTGGTGCAGTCTGGTGGCGGGTTACCATCTATCGCCACTCCGTTCGCTATCTCGGTTACTCCTGCTTCTATTGGATCATCTACTAAGACTGCAAAGTCTCTTTCTACCGTATTACCTGCTGGTACCAACACTCCTAGTTGGTCACAAGCTGTTCCTTCTCCTGATAGATCTGGACATGTCCAGCCTAGGCTACTACTTGCCTCTATATAGGTAGTATGGTCTGGCACTATCTCATTTATATCTACTGTATCGTCCGCTCCACCACTATTTACTAGTGTGATGGTGTAGATTAACAGCTCTCCTGGTTCTGCTACATTTGTTACAGTTCCATCTTCACTCTTCAAGCTTTTACTTACTTCTGTTTTTGGTTCTGTTGGTATTACTACGCATGCTGGATCATTTGGATTGGTGGTGCAGTCTGGTGGCGGGTTACCATCTATCGCCACTCCGTTCGCTATCTCGGTTACTCCTGCTTCTATTGGATCATCTACTAAGACTGCAAAGTCTCTTTCTACCGTATTACCTGCTGGTACCAACACTCCTAGTTGGTCACAAGCTGTTCCTTCTCCTGATAGATCTGGACATGTCCAGCCTAGGCTACTAC